>NZ_JADWPD010000012.1:0-51485 GCF_017308975.1 Amycolatopsis sp. MtRt-6
CCGCGAAGCAGGCCGCCGACCAGGCGCACGCGGCGGCCGCGGCCGCCGCGACCCAGGCCGCGCAGGCCGCCGCCGCGGCGGCACGGGCCCGCCAGGACCGGGCGACCGCCGAACGCGCGCAGCAGACCGCCCAGGTCGCCGCCGCCGACGCGCACACCCAGCGCGGGATCGCGGAAGCCGAGCGGGCCAAGGCCGGCGCGGCCAGGACCGAGGCCGAGACCCAGCGCGCCAAGGCACGGCAAGCCGATGCCGACGCGCAGGCCCAGGCCCAGACGGCGGCCGCCAGGCGGGCCGACGCCGAAGCGGCCGCCGGCACCGCGGCGCAGAAGCGCCAGGCCGCGGAAAACGCCGAGTCCCGGGCGACGCTGGCGCGCAACAACGCGGTGGCCGCGGCCTACGCGCGGGATGCCGCGCAGTCCCGCGCGGCCGCGTGCGAGGCCTGGGCCGCGGCAGCCGAAGGCACCGATGCCGCGCAGGGCGCGCGGACCGCCGCCACCCAGGCCAGGTCGGCCGCCGACCAGGCCGCCGGTGCGGCGACGAGCGCGCAGGCGGCCGCGGACCAGGCGGGTGCGGCCGCGGTGGCGGCGCGGGCCGCGGCCACGGAGGCCGACGGGGCAGCGTCACGGGCCGAGGCGGCCGCGGACTCCGCCACGTCGTCGGCCACCACCAGCCGGGCCGCCATGATGGCCGCGCACGCCGCGGCGGCCGACGCGATCGTGGCCGCGGACCAGGCCGCGCGCAACGTCGAGGCGGCCAAGGCCGAGGCCGCGAAGGCCGACGCCGCGTCGGCGCAGGCCAAGGCCGACGCCGCCACCGCGCGCGCCGAAGCCGACCAGGCCAAGGCGGACGCGGCCACGACGGCCGGGCACGCCTTCGCCGCGGCCGAGGCGGCCACCGCCGCGCGGGACTCCGCCGCGGCGACCGCGACGGCGGCCAACGCGTCGATCCGCCTGGGCAGGCCGTTCCAGCTGACCGACTCCTCCGCCGGCATGGCGGTGCTGGTCGGCCAGACCGCGGAAACCCTTGCCCAGCAACAAGCCAACGCGGCCAAGGCACGCTCGGACGAAGCCGCCCGCGCGGCCCGTGCCGCCGCCGACGCCGCCCTGCGCGCCGACGTGTCGGCCAAGGCTGCGGCGCAGTCCGCGGCCACCGCCGCCGCCGACTCCGAATCGGCGCAGCGGTCGGTCGCGGCCGCGCAGGCGTCCGCCGCCGCCGCTGCCGAGGACGCCCAGGCGACGCAACGGGCCGCCGACGCCACCAAGGCGATCGACCAGCAGGCCCAGGACGACGCCTTCCTGGCGGGCGTGGCCGCGCGGGACGCCCGTGCCGACGCGGACGCGGCGGCGAGCGCCGCGACGGAGGCCGAAAAGGACGCGGTCTCGGCCCGCAAGGCCGCCGACGCCGCCGCGGCCGACGCCGACGCCGCGAAGAACGCCGCGGACCGGGCCGAGCGGGACGCGGCCGCCGCCGAGGCGGCCGCGGCCAACGCCCGGAACCTCGCGCAGGAAGCCGAAGACGCGGCCAAGCGCGCCGAGCAGGAGCAGCGCAACCGGGACGAGACCGCCGCGCTCGGCGAGGCCGGTCCGGGCGGGATCGACGGTGTCAACGTCCGGGTCGACCTCAGCGGGCTGTCCCGGACGTCCTACGAGCAGCTCGACCAGTGCGCGATGGACCTGAGCGATCCGAACGCGTCGTGTGACGTGCGGATGCGGGTGCACTTCTCCGGGGTCGTCTTCTACTGGGCGGTCACCTGCAAGCTGCCCGGCGTCGCGGTGCGGGACTGCGCGGGGAACGTCGACGAGGACCAGATCGATCGCCGGGAGATCGCCGACTTCCCGGTCGAGCGCACCATCCACATCACCCGTGCGGACGTCGCCCGGTACCTGTTCACCAGCGCCAAGGAGTTCATCGAGAACTTCATCCCCAACCTGGTGTTCCAGATCCTGTCCGACATGCGGGACTGCGGCAACCTCAAGGTGTCCGGCTGCCTGTGGACGGCGTCGCTGTTCATCGGGGGCGAGGAACTCCGGGCGGCCGCGCAGACCATCCGCGAACTCCGGATGGCGATCGCCGCCGGCCGGGACGTCAAGCCCGCCCTCGCCGCCCTCCAGTCGGCCCACCTCGCCCCCGAGGTGAAGGCGGTGCTGACGGAGGAAGCGGAAATCCTGGCGGCGGCTTCCGGCTGCGTGGTGGGCGGCGCCGTCCCCAACGGGGCCCGGGTGTCGGCCTTCGCCGCCGCCCCCAGCGATCGTGACTGCGCCAGGGCGCTGAAGCAGGCGCTGCGGACAAGCGAGCAGGCGAAGGCCGGGGTCATGAAATACGCCACGGGTAAGACGGGAAGGGACGGCAGGGGCTATCACGGCCGAATTCCCCCTGAAGTCGAGATCGAAATCCTGGCCAATCCGGACGCGATCTACCTGTCGACGGGCCGAGAAGGGTTTTTCCTGTTCAGGAAGGGCGGCGACCTCGTCGTCACGACCGGCATCGGGTCCGACCGCGGACGGGTGTTCACCAGTTACGGGCCGTCCGGGCCGCAAGGCAAGAGCGGGAAAGAGATCTTCGGTGGGAAGGAGTCGGACCCCGGTCCGGCGATCACCCATGACATGCTGGTGAAGGGCCAGGTCCGCGACACCAATGGCGGGTTCCTGCCTGTCGCCATAACGTTGTGGGAAAAAGGGAAGTGACCGGTGCTGTACCTCGCCGAGGGCGCTAGGGCCGAAGTGGTTCCCGGCAGCCGGCTGCGCGAGCCGGTCAGGCTGGCCCTGGACGGGCTCGTCGTCTCCGCCTGGGCGGGCGAAGGCCCAGGCGGATACGAGAACTACCTGATGCGGACGCACGGCAATGCGTGGGGGCTGTGGACCGAGGGGGACGAGTTCCGCTTCGACACCGCGACCGGGCTCCTGGAAAGCTTGTCGATGCGGCTGCCCGAGGACAACCTCGCCGACCCCGGCGTCCTCGCTCCGTGGCTGGCGGTGACGCCCGTGGCGGGTCTGCCACGCCGCGCGGACAAGAAGGCGTTCGGCACCGACGTGGCCGCCGTCCGGTGGTGTGCCGAGGACGGCAGCGTGCTCGCGGGTCTGTACGGCTCGGCCGCGGGGCCGGTGGCCGAGCCCCTGCGGCTTCGGGTGACCGGCGAGTTCGACCTGTTGTTCGCCGGCGGCCGGCTGGCCGGCTGGTTGCTCGAAAACCCGGAGCGGCACCTCGTCGGCCCGGCGGACGAGACGCTCGACGCCCACCCGCCCGATCCCGAATTCGCCGTGCTGCTCAAGCAGTACTTCGACCTCATCGACCACCCGCACATGGCGGAGCTGTTCGAGGAGGAGGCCCCCGAGGGACGGCAGCTGCTGGCAAGCCTGCGGGAGCGCATCGCCCTCGACCGCGGTGCCGTCCACCGCCGGTCGGTGCTGGTGGAGAAGATCAAGGATCTCGATACCCAGTGGTACTGCGCCTGATCGCCGAAACGGTTCAGTTGGTGCTGTACTATTCCCTGCATGCTGACCTGTGAGACCCGCGAATCGGCCCTCGCCCGGCTGGGGCGCGCGCTGGCGGATCCGACGCGCTGCCGCATCCTGGTGGCGCTGCTGGACGGCGTCCAGTACCCCGCCCGGCTCGCCGAGCAGCTCGGCCTGACGCGGTCGAACGTGTCGAACCACCTGTCCTGCCTGCGAGGCTGCGGCCTGGTCGTCGCGACCTACGAAGGCCGTCAGGTGCGGTACGCGCTGGCCGATCCGCACCTCGCCCGCGCCCTCGGCGAGCTCGTGCAGGTCGTCCTGGCCGTCGAGCCCCGCGAGGAATGCGAGGTGCCGCGGTGACCTGCGCGGACGGCTGCTGCGCGGCTCCCGCCGAGGTCGAGCCGCGACGGCGTGCGGTGCTCACGCGCCGGGTGCGGTGGCTGGTCGCCGCCACCATCACCTACAACGTCGTCGAAGCCGTCATCGCCATCTCCGCGGGCACGGTCGCGGATTCCACCGCGCTGATCGGCTTCGGGCTCGACTCGGTGATCGAGGTCGCGTCCGCGGCGGCCGTGGCGTGGCAGTTCTCCGGGAAGGACCCCGAAGCGCGCGAGCGGACGGCGCTGAAGGTCATCGCGGTGTCGTTCTTCGCCTTGGCCGCCTACGTGACGGTCGAGTCGGTCCGCGCGCTGTTCGGTGGCGCGCCGGCCGAAGAATCCACCATTGGGATCGTGCTGGCCGCCGTGTCCCTGCTGGTGATGCCACTGCTGTCCCACCTCCAGCGGCGGACCGGGCGCGAACTCGGCTCGGCGAGCGCGGTCGCCGACTCGAAGCAGACGCTGCTGTGCACCTACCTGTCCGGCGTGCTGCTGGCCGGGCTGCTGCTCAACGCCTGGTTCGGCTGGTCGTGGGCCGACCCGGTGGTCGCGCTGGTCATCGCGGCCGTGGCGGTCAAGGAGGGGCGCGAAGCCTGGTGGGGCGAGCACTGCTGCTGACACGTAGGTACATCAAGGTGAGTTGATGTATCGTTCGGCGCGTGCCCGACTCCGACGCCTCCGCCCCGCCGCCGTTCGTGCGGCTGGCCAGTGACCCGCTGCGCTGGCGGCTGATGTGCGAGCTCGCGCGCAGCGACCGCCGGGTGCGGGAGCTGGTCGACGCGGTCGGCCAGCCGCAGAACCTGGTCTCCTACCACCTGCGGAAGCTGCGGACCGCCGAGCTGGTCACCGCCCGGCGCAGCAGCTTCGACGGCCGTGACACCTACTACCACCTCGATCTGCGGCGCTGCGCCGACGCGCTGGCCGAGGCCGGCACCGCGCTGCACCCCGCGCTCGGAACCGGTGGTGCCGAACGGAAACCGGGCCGGCCGCGCGTGTTGTTCCTCTGCACCGGGAACAGCGGCCGGTCCCCGATGGCCGCGGCCCTGCTGCGGCACCGCACCGGCGCGGAGGCGGCCAGCGCGGGCAGTCACCCGAAGCCGCTGAACCCGCACGCCGTGCGCGCGCTGGCCGAGTACGGCATCACCCTCACGCACGAGCCGACGCACCTGGATTCCGTGCGGCAGCGCCGGTTCGAGTGGGTGATCAGCCTGTGCGACCGGGTGCGCGAGGTCGCGCCGGAGTTCCCCGGCCATCCCCGGGTGGTGCACTGGAGCATCCCGGACCCGGCACGGGACCCCGACGGCTTCCCGGCGTTCCGGCGCGTGGCCGCGGAGCTGGACACGCGGATCGGCTTCCTGGCGACGGACGCCGTCCGATGACGGCGGACCCCGAGCCGTCGCTGTCCACAAAGGACAACCGGCCCGGCCTGGGTACCGTGCTCCGGGAGTGGGGCCGGATCGGGTGCATCGGCTTCGGCGGCCCGCCCACGCACATCGCCCTCCTGCGCGTGTTGTGCGTCGAGAAGCGCAAGTGGTTGTCGGAGCAGGAGTTCGAGGACGCGATCGCCGCCTGCAACCTGCTGCCCGGGCCGGCGTCGACGCAGCTGGCGATCTTCGCCGCCTGGCGCGTCCGCGGCCGGGCCGGCGCGCTGGCCGGCGGCGCGGCGTTCATCGTGCCCGGCCTGGTCGTCATCCTCGCGCTGGCCGCGCTGTTCCTGGCCGGGTCCCCGCCGACGTGGGTGCGTGGCGCGGGAGCCGGCGCGGGGGCCGCGGTGGCGGCCGTCGCGGTGCACGCCGGAGTCGGGCTCGTCCCGGCGGGCTGGCGGCGCGCGGCCACGACGAGCCGGGTCCGCTGGGTGCTGTACGTCGTCGCCGGCGCCGTCGCGGCGGCCACGGTCGGGCCGTGGCTGGTGCTCGTGCTGCTCGGCTGCGGCGCCGTCGAGCTCACCGTGCACCGGGGTGGCCGGGGCCCGGCGCTGCTGGCCGTGCCGGTCAAGTCGCTGGCCGCCGGGGTCGCGGGTGCCGGGGTGTTCCTGTCGATCGCGTGGGTGGCGCTGAAGGTCGGCGCGCTGTCCTACGGCGGCGGGTTCGTGATCATCCCGCTGATGCGGACCGACGCCGTCGACACCTACCACTGGATGTCCGCCGGGCAGTTCCTCAACGCGGTCGCGCTCGGGCAGATCACCCCGGGGCCGGTGGTGCAGACCGTCGCGGTCGTGGGCTACGCCGCCGCCGGGCTCGCCGGGGGTGTCCTCGCTTCGCTGGTGGCGTTCACACCGTCGTTCGCCTTCATCCTGTTCGGGGCGCGCCATTTCGACCGCTTGCGCGGCAACCCGAACGTCCGGGCCTTCCTCGACGGCGCCGGCCCGGCGGCGGTCGGCGCGATCTTCGGCTCGGCCGTCCCGCTGGCCCTCGCCCTCACCCAGCTCTGGCAATACCTCGTGCTGGCCGGCGCCGCCGTGGTGCTGCTGGCCCTGCGGCGGGGCGTGGTGACGACGCTGCTCGCCGCGGCGGCCGTGGGCACGGTGCTCGCGCTGCTCGGGGTCGCCGTCCCGAGCTGACCGGCGCCGCCGCCGATCGGGGCTACGCTGCGCGGGTGGAGCTCGCCGATCGGGATGCCGGGATCGGCCTGGCCGAGCTGCTGGCGGCGTTCTCGCTGGCCACGGACCTCGGGCTGGGCCAGCCGATGGAGCACGTCCTCCGGTCGTGGCGCATCGCCGACCGGCTCGCTGTCCACACCGGTCTGCCCGCGGAGCAGCGGCAGGCGTTGTTCCCCGTCTCGATGCTCGCCTGGGTCGGCTGCGTCGCGGACTCCCCGGAGGTGGCCGCGACGTTCGGCGACGACATCGCCTTCCGCGCGGACAGCTACGACGTCGACCTCGCGGGACTGGCCGGGTTCGGGTTCTTCCTGAGCCACGCCGGCCGCGGCGGGCCGGCCTGGCACCGGCTGCGGGTGGTGACCACGATCCTGCGCAGCGGCGGCCACCGCATCGTGCGGGGCATGCAGTCGCACTGCCTGACGACGTCGGTGCTGGCCGAGCGGCTCGGGCTCGGCCCGGACGTGGTGACGGCGCTGCGGCAGTTCTTCACCCGCTGGGACGGGCGCGGGGTGCCGGCGGGCGTGGGCGGCGCGGACATCGCGCCGGTCGTCCGGCTGCTGCACCTGGCCGACGTCGTCGAGGTCCGGCACCGGCTCGGCGGGATCGACGGCGCGCTCGAGGTCGCGCGCGCCCGGCGTGGCCGTCAGTTCGCCCCCGACGTCGTCGACGCGTTCCTCGCGCACGCCCCCGACGTGCTGGCCGCCGCCGGCGACGAACACCGCGACCGGCTCGCCGCCGATCGGCGCCCGTTGACGGAGGGTGAGCTCGACACGGCACTGGAAGCGCTGGCCGACTTCACCGACCTGCGCTGCAGCTCGCGGGCCGGGCACTCCCGCGGGGTCGCCGAGCTGGCCGGCGCGGCGGCCCGGAAGCTGGGGCTGCCCGCCGCCGACGTCGTCACCACCCGGCGCGCGGGCCTGCTGCACGACGTCGGGCTGCACGGGGTGCCGACGCCCGTCCTCGACCGGCCCGGGCCGCTGTCGGCGACCGACTGGGAACGCGTGCGGCTCAGCTCGTACTACACCGAGCGCGTCCTCGCCCGGCCCGCGGCGCTGGCCCGGCCAGGCGCGATCGCGGCGCTGGCGCACGAACGCATGGACGGCAGCGGCTACCACCGCGGCCTGGCGGGCGCGGGCCTGCCGATGACCGGCCGCGTGCTGGCCGCGGCGTGCGCGTACCGGGCGATGCTGGAGCCGCGGGCACACCGGGCGGCACTGACGGACAAGCAGGCCGCCGCGGCGGTGCGCGCCGAAGTCCGGGCGGGCAGGTTCGACGGCGACGCGGCGGAGGCCGTGCTCGCCGCCGCGGGCAACGGCGGCCGGCGCCGGGTGTCGGGCCCGGCCGGGCTGACCCCGCGCGAGGTCGAGGTGCTGATCCTGATCTCGCGCGGCGCGCAGACCGGCGAAGTCGCCGAGCGGCTGGGGGTCTCGCGCCGGACCGCCGGCACGCACATCGAGCGGATCTACACGAAGACCGGGGCGTCGTCGCGCGCGACCGCGACGCTGTTCGCGCTGCGCAACGGCCTGCTCGACCCGCTCGATCTGTAGATCTGTCGGGCGAACACCCGACGACACGGGCGTCGTCCGCTCCTAACGTCCAGGTTTCCGACGAAGGGAGCGGATCATGTCGAACAAAGCCGTCATCAGCCTGTCGACGGGCCTCGAGGACGCGGAGAAGGTGACCGTCGCGTTCCTGGTCGCGGTGGGTGCCGCCGAGACCGGGCGCGAAACGCTGATGTTCCTGACCAAGGAGGCCGTCCGGCTCTCGCTGCCCGGCACCGCGGTGGGGGCCGCGTGTGACGGCTGCCCGCCGCTGGCGGACCTGTTCAAGCGCTACGAGGCGGCCGGTGGGCGCTACTACGTCTGCCCGATCTGCTTCAACGCCAAGCACCTCGACGACGGCGAGCTGATCCCGGGCGCGGAGCTGAACGGCACGATCCCGCTGTGGAAGTGGATCGGCGACGAGCCCGCGACGACGTTCAGCTACTGACGGTCACCGGACGCGGCGGCTGCCCGGCGCGCACCGAGCAGCTGGTCAGCCGGCGAACCGCTTCGCCAGGTCCCGGAGCCGGTCCACCGCCGCGGCGATCTGCTCCGCGGACACGGCCCCGCCCGGCAGCGGACCCCGGCCCAGGCGCTCGAACTGCTCGGCGAACCGCGTGTACTCCCGGTGCGCGTGCTCCCGGCAGGCGAGGCAGGTGACGCTTTCCGGCCGGGGCGACGTCATCGCGAACGGCACCTGGCGGCCGCAGCCGGTGGTGACGACGCTCGGGGCGTCCGTCGTGCGGCCCAGCATCGACGAGATCAGGTTGCGGACCTCCGGGCCCGCTTCCAGCACCTTCCGCTCGACGTGGATGTGCGGGCCGGGCTCGCTCATCCGGCCGGGACCTCGGTGGCCCAGCGGTGTGCGGTCGCGCAGACCTCCGCTTCGGTGCCGCGCACGTGCTCGACCACCTCGCCGCCGGACCACAGCATCAGGGCCACCGCGCCGGGGCGGATCGGGGTCAGGCCGATGAGCCGGCGGTGCCCGTTGTGCTCGACGACCCGCTCGGCCGTGAGCCACTGGCCGGTCGTCCCGGTGCGGGTGACCGTCCACGCCGGATCGGCGGCCAGCTCCGCCACCGACCGCGGTACCTGCTGTTCGCCGGGCATGGACACCGCTACCCCCGTCCGATGGTCGTGAAGGTGAATCCCAGGTTAACAACGTCCGGGCCCGGACGCGGGGAACGCCTTGCCGGAAACGGGCCGCCGAGCGCCCCAGCCGTGGTGTACCCGGTTCGGCGAGGGCGGCGGGGCCGCGGGCGGGCGACCTCCTCGGCGGCCCGCCACCCGCACCGCCGGCCCGGAGCCGCCGGACGCGCCTCCGGGCCGCGGTGGTCAGCGGCGGCCGCTGATCGTGCTCGCGCCCGCGTAACGGGCCTCGGCGCCGAGCTCCTCCTCGATGCGGATGAGCTGGTTGTACTTCGCCGTGCGGTCGGCGCGGGACAGCGAACCGGTCTTGATCTGGCCGCAGTTGGTGGCCACCGCGAGGTCGGCGATCGTCGTGTCCTCGGTTTCGCCGGAGCGGTGCGACATCACCACGGAGTAACCCGCCTTGTGCGCGGTTTCCACGGTGGTCAGCGTCTCGGTGAGCGTCCCGATCTGGTTGACCTTGACCAGGATCGAGTTCCCGATGCCGCGCTCGATGCCGTCGTTCAGCAGGTTCACGTTGGTGCAGAAGACGTCGTCGCCGACGAGCTGGACGCGCTCGCCGATCGTGTCGGTCAGCTGCTTCCAGCCGGTGAAGTCGTCCTGGGCGACACCGTCCTCAATGGACACGATGGGGTAGCGGGCAGTGAGGTCGGCCAGGTAGGCGACGTGCTCCTCGACGCTGCGCTTGCGGCCTTCGCCCGTGTAGTCGTAGACCTCGCCGGTGTAGAACTCCGACGCGGCCGGGTCGAGCAGCAGCGCGACGTCTTCGCCGGGCGTGTAGCCGGACTGCTCGATGGCGCGCAGCACGAACTCCAGCGCCTCGTCGGCCGAGCTGAGGTTCGGCGCGAAGCCGCCTTCGTCGCCGACGTTGGTGCTGTGGCCGGCGTCGTGGAGGGACTTGCGCAGCGTGTGGAACACCTCGGAGCCCATCCGCACCGCCTCGGCGAACGTCGTCGCCCCGACCGGGCCGATCATGAACTCCTGGAAGTCGATCGGGTTGTCCGCGTGCGCGCCGCCGTTGATGATGTTCATCATCGGCATCGGCAGCAGGTGCGCGAACACGCCGCCGGCGTAGCGGTACAGCGGCAGCCCGTTGGCGGCCGCGGCCGCCTTGACCACGGCGAGGGACACGCCCAGGGTGGCGTTCGCGCCGAGCCGGGCCTTGTTCGCGGTGCCGTCCAGCTCGATCAGCGCGCGGTCGACCGCCGCCTGCGCTTCGGCGTCCATGCCCACGATCGCCTCGGCGATCTCGGTGTTGACCGCGTCGACGGCCTTGCGCACGCCCTTGCCGTGGAACCGCGCCTTGTCGCCGTCGCGCAGCTCGACCGCTTCCTTCGTGCCGGTGGACGCGCCCGAGGGCACCGCGGCCCGGCCGAGCGAGCCGTCCGCCAGCACGACGTCGACCTCGACGGTCGGGTTGCCCCGGCTGTCCAGCACTTCGCGGCCCTTGACTCCGGCGATGGCAGTCATTGCACTCCTCGATGAGTTCGTCGAGCGGGAGCGGCGCCACGCTGAGCCGCGAGACGTTGGCGAGGCTAGCAGAACTTACTGAATCGATCCCGAACTTTTTCCGGCCGCTCCTGGGAGACGGACGGTGGCGACGAGGCCGCCGCCGGTACGGGGTGCCAGTTCCAGCATCCCGTCGTGGGCCCGGACGATGCTGTGCACGATCGCCAGCCCGAGGCCGACGCCGTCGTGCCCCTCGGTGCGCGTGCGCCCGGTCCCGCGTTCGAAGGGCTCGGTCAGGGTCGGCACCAGCTCCGGCGGCAGCGGCCGCCCGGTGTTCTCGACGCGCAGCACGCTCGCGTAGCGCCGTCGTTCGGTGTGGACCGTGACCGTGCCGCCCGCCGGGAGGTTGTGCACGATCGCGTTCTGGACGAGGTTCTCGGCCATGCGCAGCAGCAGCGCCGCGGAGCCGGTCGTGTGAGCGGGCCCGCCGGTGACGGCGAGCGTGACCCCGCGCCGTTCGGCCGGTGACAGCAGCGTTTCGGCGGCTTCTTCGGCGATGAGGGACAGGTCGACGGGCTCGCGGGTGAACTGCCGCCGGTCGCTGCGGCCGAGCAGCAGGAGGGCCTCGGTGAGGTCGATCGCCCGCGTGTTCACCGTGCGGAGGCGGTCGATGAGCGCGTCCCGCGGGTAGGTCGGGTCCTGGCCGGCGACGTCGAGGATGGCCTGCGAAATGGCCAGCGGGGTGCGCAGCTCGTGCGACGCGTTGGCGGCGAACCGCTGCTGCTCGCCGACCTGCGATTCGAGGCGGGCGAGCATCGTGTCGAAGACGTCGGCGAGCTCGCGGAACTCGTCGGCGGGGCCGGCCAGCCGGACGCGGTGCGCCAGCGACCCGTGCGCGGCCAGCCGGGCGGCGTCCGCGATCCGGGTCAGCGGGGCGAGCATCCGGCCGGCCAGGAGCCAGCCGCCGAGGACGCCGAACACGAGGAGGAAGCCGAGCGCGGTCGCCGCGGCGGGCGCGAAGGTGCGCACGAGGAGGAACCGGTTGGGGGCGATCCCGAGCAGGCCCTGGTCGTTGTCGGGCACGTACCGCAGCAGGTACCCCCGGACCACGGCGAGCATGACGACGCCGGCGAGCACGAGGAAACCGGCGTAGCTGATGGTCAGCTTCAGCCGCGCGCTGAGCCCGGGGCGTCTGTCCACGGGCCGGAGCGTAAACAGCGTGACATATCGCGGGCATATGCGAGGATGGCGCCTTGACCAGCACACCCGATCTCGGTCCCGTTCCCCGCCGCATCGATGTCGACGCCGAGCAGGCACGCCGGCTGATCGGCGAACAGTTCCCGCAGTGGGCCGATCTTCCGGTCCGGCCGGTGGCCCACGGCGGCTGGGACAACTTCACGTTCCACGTCGGCGACGGAATGGTGGCGCGGCTGCCCAGCGCGGCCGAATACGCGCTGGCCGTCGAGAAGGAGCACCGGTGGCTTCCGGTGCTGGCGCCGGCGCTGCCGCTGCCCGTCCCGGTTCCGCTGGCGAAAGGGAATCCCGCGGCGGACTACCCGTTCTCGTGGTCGGTGTATCCGTGGCTCGACGGCGAAACCGCGCGCCAGGGCCGGATTTCCGACCCCGTTCGCTTCGCCCTCGACCTGGCCGGGTTCCTGGCTGCCCTGCAGGACGTCGACGCCGCGGACGGGCCCCGGCCGGGCAAGCACAACTGGTTCCGGGGTGCCACCCTGCGCACCTACGAAGGCTCGGCCGAGCGGGCGCTGACGGCGCTGGACGGCGAGATCGACGTCGATCTCGCCCGCGAAATCTGGCAGACCGCGCTGGCCGCGCGCTGGGACGGCCGGGAGGTCTGGTTCCACGGTGACGTGGCCCCGGGCAACCTCCTGCTGGCCGGCGGCGAGCTGGCCGCCGTGATCGACTTCGGGACCTGCGGTGTCGGCGACCCGTCCTGTGACACGGCCATCGCGTGGACGCTGCTGACCGCCGAGGGCCGCCGGGCGTTCCGGTCGCGCCTGCGCGTCGACGAGGGCACCTGGGCGCGCGGCCGCGGCTGGGCGCTGTGGAAGACGCTCGTCGCCTGCACGCGGACCGGCGCGGAAGCCGCGGAAGGACATCGGGTACTCGGCGAGATCTTCGCCGAGTACCCGACCGCTTGAGGCCGCGGCCGGCCGGGGGAAACGGCTGCGTTCGATGGGGGAACCCGCCGGACGCTGTTCGCTTGAATCGAGCGCGTTGCCGACGTTGGTGATTGACAACCCGGGGACCGGGCAGCGAACGTGTGGACGGCGGCTGGGAACGCTCCCAGAAGCTTCACCCGAGTGTGCACAAGGGAGTGCCGATGTGGGGAAGAGGCGGAAAACGTCCTGCCGTACCGGCGGTCGCGGGGCTCGCGGCCGCCGTCGCGGTCGTCGTCACCTCGACGACGGCCGTGTCGGCGCCTTATGAGACCAGTGCGGCGTTCGCCTGCCGCGTCACCTACTCGGCCAACGACTGGGGAAGCGGTTTCGGCGTCACCGTCGGCATCGCCAACGCCGGCGCCGTGGCGGTCGACGGCTGGACGCTGACCTACTCCTACGCCGGGAACCAGACCCTCCAGAACGGCTGGATGGGCACGTGGTCGCAGTCCGGCAAGCGGATCACCGTGACCAACGCGAGCTGGAACGGCACCATCCCGGCCGGCGGTTCCGTCAGCGCCGGTGCGAACTTCTCCTACAGCGGCACCAACACCGCGCCCACCGACTTCGCGGTCAACGGCGCCGCGTGCACCGGAACGCCGCCGCCCACGGAAACGACCCCGATCACCAAACCGACGACCACGACCAGCACGCCACCGCCGCCCGGGCCGGCCCCCGCGTTGCACGTCTCGGGCAACAAGCTGCTCACCGCCGACGGCAAGCCCCACCGGCTGCTCGGGGTCAACCGCGCCAGCGGCGAGTTCGCCTGCGTGCAGGGCAAGGGCATGTGGGACAGCGGCCCGGTCGACCAGGCGTCGGTCGACGCGATGAAGGCGTGGAACATCCACGCCGTGCGGATCCCGCTGAACGAGGACTGCTGGCTCGGCCTGTCCGGCTCACCCAGTGGCGCTCCCTACCAGCAGGCGGTCAAGGACTACGCGAAACTGCTGGTGGCCAACGGGATCAACCCGATCCTCGACCTGCACTGGACACACGGCCAGTACACCGGGACCAGCTCGGCCTGCGCCGACGTCAACGCGACCTGCCAGAAACCGATGCCCGGCCGGCAGTACACGCCGACGTTCTGGAGCCAGGTGGCCACCGCGTTCAAGGGTGACAACGCCGTGGTGTTCGACTTGTTCAACGAGCCCTACCCGGACGCGGCCGCCAACTGGTCCGACGCGGCCGCCGCGTGGCGGTGCCTGCGCGACGGCGGCACGTGCACGGGCATCGGCTATCCCGTGGCGGGCATGCAGGAACTCGTCGACGCCGTCCGCGCGACCGGCGCGGAGAACGTGGTCATGACCGGCGGCCTGACGTGGACCAACGACCTCACCCAGTGGCTGGCGTACAAGCCGGTGGACCCGGCGGGCAACCTGGTGGCGTCCTGGCACTCGTACAACTTCAACGCGTGCGTCACGGTGTCCTGCTGGGACAGCCAGATCGGGGCGGTCGCCGCGCAGGTTCCGGTGCAGGCCGGGGAAATCGGGCAGAACAGCTGCGCCCACGACTACATCGACCAGGTCATGGCCTGGCTGGACGCGCACAACCTCGGGTACACCGCCTGGACGTGGAACCCGTGGGGCTGCAGTGGCGGCAACGTGCTGATCGAGGACTACAACGGCACGCCGACCAAGACCTACGGCGAGGGCTACCGGGCCCACCTCCTGACGGTCAATCCATAAGCTCGCCCAAGCGCCCCAATGTGGCCTTGGTTGCGTCCAACGCACCGAAGGCCACATTGGGTGCGTTGAGCGCACCGAAGGCCACATTGGGGCGCTCGGCGCCGGCGGTGCTCGCCTCGCCCGCCCGCGCTGTCCGTGCGAGTCTTCAGGGCGCAAGCACCCGCTCCGGCACCCGGGGGACCTCCATGGGCAAGCTCCTGCTGACCGCGCTGCTGGTGGCCTTCGCGCTGGCGCCGTCGCCGGGGCCCGCCGACCGGAACGGCCGGCACGATCCGCCCGTGAGCGACCCCTTCGGCCCCGATCTGCGGGCGCGCATCGCCCGGGCGCAGGCCTACGCCGACAGCCGGCCCGGCGTGACCGGCATCGTCCTCCGGGACCGCTCGACCGGTGCCGTCTACCGCAGTCCGGCCGCCGGCACGCTGATCTGGGCCTGCTCGACGCCGAAGCTCGCCATGGCCGTCGATCTGCTGCTGCGCGAAGACGCCCACGCCGGCACGCTGACCGCCGAAGACCGCGACCTCATCCACCGGATGCTCCATTCGAGTGATGACGATGCCGCCCACACGTTGTGGACCCGTTATGGCGGCGAAGCCGAATTCGGCAGGCGGTTCCCGGCCTACGGAATGACCGACATGCGGTTCAGCGACCGCCACCCCCACCACTGGGGCTGGATCCGCACCACGGCCAACGACCTGGACCGGCTGATCGAGTACGTCCTGGCCGGCCGGCACCGCGATTACCTCGTCCGGGAACTGCGGACCGTGGACCCCAACCAGCAGTGGGGTGTCTGGGGTGCCGGGGCGGCCGCCCAACCCGGTAACAAGAACGGCTGGTCGGATGACAACGACGACGGTTCGTGGATCATCAACTCCGTCGGTTTCGCGGGCCCGGACGAGCGGTACACCCTGGCCCTGATGAACGACACTCGAGTCGTCTCCGGCGGCGACGCGGCCGGCCGGGAGACCACCACGAAGATCGCCGAAATCCTGTTCGGCGGGTATTTCGGCGCCTGAAAGATGTGCCCCATTCAGGGGTTTTCCGAGTGGAATCGTGTTTATGGGGGCACCGTGAGTAGCCCCTGTGAGGTCTGTGTATGCTCCGGTATCGCTTGACCGGGTGATCAACTCACCCGAATCAGTGGCCGCCGTGGTCGGGGATTGTGATCCCACGGGGCCCTACCGGCGTGGTTCGGGCTCGGATAGGAGATTTATGCAGGTCAGGTCAGCTCTGGTGCGTGGCGGGATCGCGGTGCTCGCCGCGGCCGCCGCGGTCATGGTCGGCGCCCCCGCCGCCCTCGCGGACGACGGCGCCGCGCGCGGCCGCGTCATCGAAGAGGCAGGCACGGTCGGCTACCGGATCAACCTCGAAGGTGGCGACGACTACATCACCAAGCTGTTCGGCTTCAAGCTGTCGGACGGCAAGTCGCTCAAGCTCTACTGCGTGCAGATCACCGTCGGCATGCGCACCGACGTCGACATGGTCGAGCGGCCCTGGAACCAGTACCCGGCCGCCAACTCGCCGTTCAGCAAGAACAGCGACAAGCTCAACTGGGTGCTGCACCACGGCTACCCGGGCGTCAAGCTCGCCGACGTGGAAGCCGCTCTCGCCAAGCAGGGCGTCAAGGTCAACGGTGGCATTTCCGAGCGCGAGGCGATCGCCGCGACGCAGGCCGCGGTGTGGCACTTCAGCGACGGCGTGAACCTCGACCTCAAGAAGCCGCTGGCCGAGGCCAACCCGGCCGAGGACAACGCCGACGTCGCCGCGCTGTACAGCTACCTGGTCGGCGACCAGAACAAGGGCATCGGCGCGCAGCCGAAGCCGACGCTGAACATCGCGGGACCGAAGACCGACGGCAAGGCCGGCACGAAGATCGGCCCGTTCGACGTCGCCACCTCGGGTGACATCACGTCGCTGACCACCGACCTGCCCGAGGGCGTCAAGGTCACTGACAAGGACGGCAAGGAGCTGAAGACCGCCGACGTCAAGGACGGCAGCAAGCTGTTCGTCGACGTCCCGGCCGGCACCAAGCCGGGCAACGGCTCGTTCTCCCTGAAGGTCACCGGCGAGCTGGAAACCGGCCGTCTGTTCGTCGCGGACAACTACGCGAAGAAGCCGGCGCAGTCGCTGATCGTCGCCGACTCGGAGAAGACCCAGGTCGCCGCGAAGGCGTCCGCCAGCTGGACCGAGGCCGGTGCCCCGGCCACCACCGCGCCGAGCACGCCCGGTGGTGCCCCCTCCGGTGGCGGCGACCTCGCCAACACCGGTGTCGACGCCGCGGTTCCGTTCGCCATCGGCGGGCTGCTGCTCGGCGGCGGCGCGCTGATGCTGCTGGTGAACCGCCGCCGCAGCCGCGCGTAATCCAGTACCACCGAACGGGGCCGGTCCACTGTGGACCGGCCCCGTTTTTTGTGTCCGGCACCCGACGATCGGATTGCGATCATCGGGGCAAAAACGGCGAACCGCCCGCGAACCGATCTAGAATTCCGGGCCATGCGCGGTACGACCGTTCCGCCCGGGACGCCCTGCCGGCCCTCGCGACCGGGGGAGCTGCCGCTGCACCGCCTCGAGGTGCCCGCGCCGCCCGCACCACCGTTCGCCGTCGGCACGTTCGACGCGATCGGGCCGCTGTCCCGCGCGGATTTCCCGCACCGGCACACGTTCTACGAGCTCGTCCACGTCACCGGCGGCACCGGCGCGCACGTCGTCGACGCCGCGCGCTGGCCGCTGCGGCCGCCGCACCTCGGCGTCATCGCGCCGGGCCAGGTGCACCAGTGGGCCGGCGTCCGCGGCCTCACCGGGCACGTCGTGCTGTTCACCGACGACTTCCTCCTCGACCACCCGGCCGACCGCGAGCTCCTGCGGCGGCTGGGCGAACGGCCGTGGCTGCACCTGGACGAGCACGCCGACGCGGGAGTCACGCGGCTGATCGCCGACCTGGAGGACGAGCACCGCCGCGGTGGCGAGGGCACCGAGTCGGTGCTGCGGGCGCTGGTGCACGTCCTGGTGGTGCGCGCGGGACGGCTGCTGGGCACGCCGGCACCGGCGCCCGCGGGCGCGGTGGCGGCGGAGTTCGTCCGGCTCGCCGGCCGCCCCGAACCGGGCCTGTGGTCGGTGCGCGCGCACGCCGAGCGCCTCGGCGTCACGCCCGGCCACCTCACCGAAGCGGTGAAGGCGGCGACCGGCCGCACGGCCGCGCAGCTGTTGCGGGAGGCGCGGATCCGGGAGGCGCAACGGTTCCTGCTCCGGACGGATCTGACGGTCCGGCAGGTGGCGAGCCGGGTGGGGTTCGCCGATCCCGCCTACTTCTGCCGGTTCTTCCGCCGCGAGACCGGGCTGAGCCCGGGCGGATTCCGGCGCGGCGGGGAGAAGCACCACGACTGACTGGTCCAGTCCATCGCCGTCCGCCCGGTGCGCTGCCTACGTTCGAGGTGATCCCCGACCGCACCCCACCAGGAGCAGGCATGGACGAAGAGAACAAGCTCAGCCGCAAAACCGTGCTGAAGGCCGCGCTCGCCGCGGGCGTCGCCGCGCCGGTCGCGCTGATCGGCGGCCCCGCTCTCGCCCGCACCAGCGCCGCCGGCGGTGCGGCGCCGGAGCTGACCCCGGCGTGCCACGACGACGACGATCCGACGATCGCGCAGACCGAGGGGCCGTACTTCAAGCCGAACTCGCCCGAACGGACCAGCCTCGTCACCCCGGGGACGCCGGGTACCCGGCTGACCGTGACCGGGTACGTCTTCGGCCGCGCGTGCCTGCCGATCGGCCGCGCGCTGCTCGACTTCTGGCAGGCGGACGTCAACGGCGCCTACGACAACACCGGCTACACCTTCCGCGGGCACCAGTACACCAACGCCCAGGGCGCGTTCACGCTGTCCACGATCGTGCCGGGCCTCTACCCGGGCCGGACCCGGCACATCCACGTGAAGGTGCAGGCACCCGGCCGGCCGGTGCTGACCACGCAGCTCTACTTCCCCGGCGAGCCGCGCAACAACACCGACACGATCTTCGACGCGCGGCTGCTGATGACCGTGCGGGACAACGGCTCCGCGAAGGAAGCCGCGTTCGACTTCGTGCTCGACGTCCCGCAGACCCCGACGTCGACGCGGCCGACGTCCACATCAACATCCACCCCGCCCGGGGGCACCTCCTGGGCCGTGGGCACCGCGTACGCGGCGGGCACGCGGGTCACCTACGGCGGCCGTGGGTACGTCTGCCTGCAGCCGCACACCGCCCAGCCGGGCTGGGAACCGCCGGCCGTCCCGGCGCTCTGGCGGGCGGAGTGACGGTTCCGGCGGGCCTCGCTCCGGGGCCCGCCGGGCCCCCGTCCTGCGCACGTTAGGGGGTCGACGGCGGCCCAACGGCCTGCCAGATTGGGGGCCATGACGATTTCGCTCGACGCTTCGCAGTGGGTCCGGCGCTTCCACCCGGCGCCGGCCGCGGCGACGCGGCTCGTGTGCTTCCCACACGCCGGGGGCTCGGCGAGCTACTTCCACCCCGTGTCGGCGGCGCTGGCGCCCGCGGTGGAGGTGCTGGCCGTGCAGTACCCGGGCCGCCAGGACCGGCACACCGAAGCCCCCGTGGACGACCTGTTCGTGCTCGCCGACCGGCTGGCGGACGTGCTCGCCCCCGAGATCACCGGGCCGGTGGCGTTCTTCGGCCACAGCATGGGCGCCAGCCTGGCGTTCGAGGTCGCCCGGCGGCTCGACGCGCGGGGCACGCGGCTGCATTCGCTGTTCGTCTCCGGGCGCCGGGCGCCCTCGGCGTTCCGCGACGAGCGGATCCACGAAAAGGGCGACGAAGCGCTGCTGGCCGAGGTCAAGCGGCTCGGCGGCACCGACACGGCGGTGCTGGACGACGTGGACATCCGCAACCTGGTGATGCCGGCGCTGCGCAGCGACTACAAGGCCGCGGAGCTGTACCACTACCGGCCGGGCCCGGACGTCGGCTGCCCGATCGTGGCGCTGATCGGCGACAGCGACCCGAAGGTCACCGAGGCCGAGGCGCGCCCGTGGGCGGAGCGGACGTCGGCGGGGTTCGAGCTGAAGACGTACCCGGGCGGCCACTTCTACCTCAACGACCACGCCGCGGCGGTCATCAGGCTGATCGCGGACCGGCTGGCCGGCTGAACGGGCGGGCGGGGCGCCGGCCCCGCCCGCCCCCGGCTCAGCAGTACAGGTTGGCGCCGGGGTCGACGCCGAGGACCGCCGTGATCTGGCGGTACTTCGAAACGCGGCTCTCGACCTGGGCGGGGTTGCCGCCGTTGCATTCGATGGAGCCGTTGATGCTGCGGATGGTCTCGCCGAAGCCGCGCTGGTTCACCATCGCGTTGTGCGGCGTCATGGTGCCGGGGCCGCTTTGGGTGTTCCAGTACCAGAGCCCGGTCTTCCACGCGACGGCCGAGTTCTGCTCCACCTGCCACGGGTTGCCGAGCAGGTCGATGCCGAGCGCGTCGCCGGCGGCCTTGTAGTTGAAGTTCCAGCTGAGCTGGATCGGGCCGCGGCCGTAGTAGGCGGCCTGGCCGGCGGGGCAGCCGTAGGGCTGGTTCCAGTCGCAGTAGTGCGGGTAGTTCGCGGTGTTCTGCTCGACGATGTGGACCAGGCCGCCGGTCTCGTGGTTGACGTTGGCGAGGAAGGCCGCGGCTTCCTGCTTCTTCACCGTGTCGCTACCGGTGTTCGCGAAACCGGGGTACGCCGAGAGCGCCGCGGTGAGGCCGCTGTAGGTGTAGAAGGAGTTCCGGCCGGGGAAGATCTGGTTGAACTGCGCTTCGCTCACCACGAACGCGCCCGGGTTGCCGGGGTCGGTGCCGCCGCCGCAGCTGTAGGGCTCCCAGTACCAGGTGCTGATGACGGGGTCGTAGCCCGGGTTGGCGTTCTTGGCGCGGTAGTAGCCGCCGTTGGTGTAGCGGACGATCGCGCCGACGTCGTACCACTGGCCCGCCACCCAGTTCGGGTGGCTGCAGGTGGTGCCACCCCCGCCGTCACAGCTGTAAGGCTCCCAGTACCAGGTGCTGATGACCGGGTCGTAGCCCGGATTCGCGTTCTTGGCCCGGTAGTAGCCGCCGTTGGTGTAGCGCACGACCGCGCCGACGTCGTACCACTGGCCCGCGACCCAGTTCGGCGCACTGCACGCGGCGGCGGCCGCCTGGGCGGCGTGCCCGGTGACGGCGGGCACGCCGAACACGAGCCCGGCAACGGCGGCGACAGCGGACAGGACCGCGACAAGACGTCTTCTCAAGACTCGCTCACTCCTTCGGCCACGACAGAACCCGGGCGCGCAGGCGCCCGGCGTCGAAGGTGGGTGTGCTCATCCGGCCGAGACGAACGTGACACCGGTCACTAGAGCAGATTGGTCTAGTCCAGTCAAGATTGCCGGGGGGCGCGGGCAAGGGTTGTGCGCGAACGTCCCTGTCCGCGGGCGCCCCGGCGTGCCGCGGGCGGGCGACGCGGCACCGGGAGCCGCGTGCCCGCCCGGCACGTCACCGCGCTTGCGGGATCCGCACCTGCGCGGCCGGCGCGAGGTGCAGGATGCGCTGCAGCCTGGCCCGGCCCAGCCGGTGGAGCATCTCCCCGAGCTCCTCCGGCGCGATGCTCCCTTCGAGGTCGATCCGCGTCGTCCGGACGACGCGGTCGATCTCCGAGGCGGGGAGCCGCCCCGCGAACTCCCCGGCCAGCCACACCCCGACCTCGTCCACGACGTCGTCCGCCCGGTGGCTCCGTACGGTCATCGCTCTCCTCGTTTCGGATCGCCTTCTTGCCCAGGTCGAGCCCGGGAAATCCCGGTCCGACGCCAGTCCGACGGGTGAGCCCGGGGGCCATGACGCGGAATCGGCGAAGTTGGTGGCACAAAAGCTTTCCGTGTTCGGACGGGTGAAATCCGTGACCACGGCTGTCACTCACATGGGCTGTTCGCCTTCCGAAGTTGTCGGCCGTTCGGGTAGAAATCCGCGGAACTTCGCCGGTGGCGCGTCCGTCTCAGGACTCTGGAGGCATCGGGTAGTGCGGGCGTTCCTCGCGGGACGCGGAACGGAGACGCGATCCATGGGCCGGTACGACCGGACCGACCTCGGGGCGTACAGCCTGGGGTTGCTCGACGCCGCCGAGACGGCACGGGTGGAGCGGCACCTTTCGGCGTGTCCGGACTGCCGTCAGGAGGTCCGGGAGTTCGAGGCTGTCCGGGGCATGCTCGACCACCTGGTCCGGGTGAAGTCCACTTAGGACACGGCGGGCGCGGTCGGCTCGGCCTGACCTGCGGGGACGGTGTGGCCCTCAGCGCGAGGCGGCAGCTTTCACCGTGCGCAGCACCGGCGCCGTCTCCAGCGTCCGGATCGCGTCCAGCGCCCCCAGTCGCTGGGTCAGGTACCGGTGCAGCGCGGCCGCGTCCGGGCACAGGGCCTGCGCCACCAGGTTCGCCGGCCCGGTCGTCGCGGCCACCAGGGCCAGCTCCGGGTGGGTGGCCAGCGTCCGGGCCACCCGGTCCAGCCGGGCCGGCGCCACCGCCATCCACAGCAGTGCCTGCGTGGTCGCGCCGAACAGCTCCGGGTCGATCTCCAGGTCGAAGAACACCGTTCCGCCCGCCTGGAGGTCGGCCAGCCGGCGCGCGACCGTCGCCGGCGACCAGCCCGTGGCCGCTGCCAGCTCGGCCAGGCCAGCGCGGCCGTCGCGCTGCAGCGCGGTCAGCAACGCCGAGTCGTCGCTGGTCAGCGGCTTGCCCGGGCCCGAACGAACCGGCGTGAGCGCCGCGATCTGGGCCGCGTCCAGCGCGTTCGCCCGGCCGCGCCACCCCGTCGGGCCGCCGAAGTAGCGGTGCAGCAGCTGGTGCGCCGAGACCGCCGTGATGCTCGCCGTGCGCGGGATGTCGCGCAGCAGCAACGCGTGGTCGCTCGCCGCCGGGGTGTGGACGTTCACGCAGATCTCCGTGCCGCCCGACGTCAGCTTGATCCACGCCGTGTCCGCCCGGCGGGCCAGCGCCTGCGCGAGGTCCTGCGCCGTGTGCGGTGTCGCCGTCAGGCGGACCATCCACTCCGCCTGCCCCGCCCGCTGCGGATCCGGCAGGCCCACGACGCGAAGCCCCGCCTCCTCCCGAAGCCGGCGGTAGCGGCGCGCCACCGTCTGGGTCGAGACGCCGAGGACGTCGCCGATCTTCGTGAACGGGGCCCGGCCGTCGAGGTGCAGCGCGTGGACCACCGCGCGGTCGACGGCGTCCAGGGTGGTCATACCCCTCATTGAACACCAGGGGATGGAAGAAATCTGCCAAGCGGCGGAGATATCTGGAACGAAAAGCGATCATCGATGCAGGGTGGGCGCGAACGAAAGGAGACCCCGTGCCCACCCAGACGCGTTACCGGCGGCGCTGGGCCGCACTCGCCGTGCTGCTCGTCGCCGAGGCCATGAACCTGCTCGACGCCACCATCGTGCAGGTCGCCGGCCCGGCCATCCACGCCGAGCTGCCCGGCCCGGCCGCCGACATCCCCTGGTTCAGCGCGGCCTACACGCTGCCCTTCGCCGCCTTCCTCATCACCGGCGGCCGGCTCGGCGACATCCTCGGCCGGGCCAAGGTGTTCAAGCTCGGCGTGGCCGGCTTCGTGCTCGCGTCGCTCGCCTGCGCGGCCGCCCCGCACGCCGGGCTGCTGATCGGCGCCCGGGCCGTCCAGGGCGCGGCGGCCGCGCTGATCATCCCGCAGACCATCGGCCTCATCCGCGCCCTCTTCGACGGCGACGAGCTCGCGAAGGCCCTGGGCGGCATCGGGCCGGTGATGGGCCTGTCCGCCGTCACCGGGCCGCTGCTCGGTGGGCTGCTGACGCAGGCGATCTCGTGGCGGGCGGCGTTCCTCGTGAACGTCCCGCTCGGGCTCGCGGTGTTGCTCGCGGCGCGGCTGCTGCGGGAAGACCGGGCGGCCACCCGGCCCCGGCTCGACCTCGCCGGCACCGCGCTCGTCGTCGCCGGCGCCGGGCTGCTCGTCTACCCGCTGATCGACCCGGCGGGGACGGACTGGGGCCTGCTCGCCGCCGGGGCGGTGCTGCTGGCCGGCTTCGGCTTCCAGCAGCGCCGGGCGGCCGCGCCGCTGGTCGAGCCGAGCCTGTTCGCCAACCGCGGCTTCCCGGCCGCGCTCGCCGGGTCGCTGCTGTTCTTCGCGGTGATGACCGGCCTGATGCAGGTCGTCCCGATGCAGCTGCAGCTCGGCCTCGGCGCCGACGTCCGCACCGCGGGCCTGACGCTGCTGCCGCTCTCGGCCGGGCTCGCGGTGTCGTCGTACGTCGCCGGCACCCGGCTGGTGCCGAAGTTCGGCTCCCGCGTGATGTTCGCCGGGCTGGCCCTCCTGCTCACGGGGGTCCTCGCCGCCCTCACGGCGGGGGCGGGTGCGTATCCGTGGGCGCTGGCGCTGTGCGGGCTCGGGATGGGGACGTTCACGGTGCCGTTCTTCACCGCGGCCCTGCACCGCGTCCGCCCGCACGAGACAGGCTCGGCGGCCGGACTGCTCAACGCGGTGCAGCAGCTCGGCGGCACCCTCGGTGTGGCCCTGCTCGGCGGGCTCTACCTCGGCACGGGCACGGTGACGGCGGCGCTCGGCCTGGGTGCGGCGCTGGTCGTGGCCGCCGCCGTGGCGGTGGTGCCGCTCAGTAATCGTCGCGGCCGGTGAACTGCTGCTCCAGCAGCTCGGCCGCGCCGGCGACCAGCTCCAGCGGATCGGTGAACTCGTTGATGTCGAGGTGGACCAGCGGCAGCGAGTGGCGGAGGACGAGGTGCTCGCCCATCACCGCGAGGCCGCCGACCACGATCGCGTCGCCGACCTCGGTCAGCACCTCGAGCAGGTCGACCTGCTCGTGCCGGGCGAACGGCGTGGCGATCTGGACCCAGTCTTCGCGCTGGTCGAGGATCTCGTGGGCGATCACCACGATCTGCGCGCGCTGTTCGGTGTCGGGGTCGTCGCCGAACACGAGCCGGATGCGGATTTCGTCGGGTTCGTCGCGCACCACCCGGTACGACTCCCTGATGTACGCGACCAGATCGCCCCACTCCGCCACGGTCTCTCCGTTCTCGTGCCTGTCCGGGCGCTCAGCGTAGCGATCAGGCGGTGCCGATCCGGTCCAGATCCGCGAGAACGTCCGCGGGCAGCTCGAGCGAAGCGGCGGCCAGGTTCTCCCGCAGGTGCGCGGGCGACGACGTCCCGGGGATCAGCAGCATCGACGGCGACCGCTGCAGCAGCCACGCGAGCGCGACCTGCATCGGCGTGGCACCCACCCGGGCGGCGCAGTCGTCGAGCAGCCCCGACTGCAGCGGGCTGAACCCGCCGAGCGGGAAGTACGGCACGAAGGCGATGCCCTCCGCGGCGCACTTGTCGACGAGGGCATCGCTCTCCCGGTGGGCGAGGTTGTACTGGTTCTGCACGCAGACGACGGGCGCGATCGCCTTCGCTTCGTCGAGCTGCTCGGCGCTGACGTGGCTGACGCCGAGGTGCCGGATCAGCCCCTGCTCCCGCAGCTCGGCGAGCACCCCGAAGGGTTCGGCGAGCGACATCGGCACGGGGTAGTCGAAAGCGGCGTTGCTGAGCCGCAGGTTGACGACGTCGAGCGCGTCGACGCCGAGGTTCCGCAGGTTGTCGTGCACGGCCTCGGTGAGGTCCGCGGCCGACAGCGCGGCGGGCCAGCCCTTGTCCGCGCTCCGCCGCGCCCCCACCTTCGTCACGATGACGAGTGATTCGGGATACGGGTGCAGGGCTTCCTTGATCAGGGCGTTCACGGTGTGGGGGCCGTAGTAGTCGCTGGTGTCGAGGTGGGTGACCCCGCGCTCGACGGCCTCCCGCAGCACGGCGACGGCGGTGTCGTGGTCCTTCGGCGGTCCCCAGACGCCGGGTCCGGCCAGCTGCATGGCGCCGTAACCCATGCGGGTCACGGGAAGTTCGCCGCCGAGGTGGTAGGTGCCGCCGAGGTCCGCCATGCCGCTCCTTGGTCCGGGTGCCGTCGCGGGAAAGTCTAGGCCCGGCAGCGGAAATCAGCAGAGGCCCTTGCCCCGCAGCACGCGCGTCACCGACTCCTGCACCCGTGCCTTCGGCAGCTCACCGGTCTGCACGGCCTTCACCAGCCGGTCCAGCACCTCGTCCACGCGGCCCCCGGACGACCACAGCGCCTGGTCCGCGCCGGCCTGCAGCGCCTTGAGCACCGCCTCCGGCAGCGGATACTGCGCGGTGATCGCCTTCATCGCGCCGAGGTCGTCGGTCACCACCGGCCCGCCGAACGCGAATTCGCCGCGCAGCAACCGGTACGCGGCCGACGACAGGGACGCCGGGACGCCGTCGGTCAGGTCCGGCACGTCGAGGTGGCCGACCATCACCGCGACCGGGCCGTAGTCGGCGATGCCCCGGTACGGCACCAGGTCGACCGCGCGCAGCTTGTCGAGCGGCGGCGTGACGACGGTGCCCTTGTGGGAGTCGCCCGAGCCGTGGCCGTGGCCGGGGAAGTGCTTCAGCACCGGCTGGATCCCGGCGTCGCGCAGGCCGGCCGCAAACGCTTTCGCGTACGTCTTCACCCGGGCCGGGTCGGGGCTGAACGACCGGTCGCCGATCACGTCGTCGTCCGGGGCGTCCGTGACGTCGGTGTCCGGGGCGAAGTCCACGGTCACCCCGCGGGCGCGCAGCTGGCGGCCCCGCTCGGCGGCCAGCTGGCGCACCTGGTCCGGGGACTTCGTCGCGGCCATCGTCCGCGCCGAGGGCAGGTCGCCGTCGAGATCGTCGATGCGCTGGACGCGGCCGCCTTCTTCGTCGACCGACACCGCCACCGGCACCTTGGCCACCGCCTGGACGGCGGCCAGCGAGCGGTCTTTCAACAACGCTGTTGCGTTACCCCCGACGAAGATCCCGCCGACCTGGTGGTCGCGCACCAGGGACACCGTGGCTCCCGGGTTGTTGCCGGAGACACCCACGACGACCAGCTGCGCGACCTGCGCGCGGTCGTCGAGCCCGCCCACCAGCGACGCGCAGTCGCCCGGCCGCGCGAGCCGCGACGTGGGCGTGGCGGGAGCGGGCGGGGGAGCGGCCGGAACGGGAACCGGCCGATCGGACGTCCGGGGGACCGCCAGCCCGGACACGATCCGCGGTTGCAGCCCCGCGACCAGCGAACACCCGGCTACGACGGCGAACGCCACCCCGGAGGCGGCGAGAAATCGGCGGTTCATCGGTCCCTTCACTCGGTCGTGTGTGCCACGACCGTAGTCGACGCCCCAACTTCACGGCGTGAAGAATGGCGTCACGCGCCTTAGAGAATTCATGAAGGCGTCCTCAGCAGACTGGAGCCAGTCAGGAATCGTCGTGGGCGGAGGAGGGTTCGATGGACCAGGTGCGAGTGGCGGCGTGGGCGTCCGACCCGATCGCCCTGACCGGGCTGATCAACCACCTGAAGTCCCGTCCCGAGCTGCTGGTCCTGCCGCGCGCCCGCCGGGGTGAGGCCGCCGTGCTGGTGTTCGCCGTCGGGGAGGTCGACCGCGAGGCCGTCGCCGCGCTGCGGGCCGCGGCCGCCGAGTCGCCGGCCGCGATCGTGCTGGTGGCCGGGCACGTCGACCCCGCGCACGTCGGCCTGCTCGCCGACTGCCACGTCTCCGCCGTGCTGCCGCGGACCGCGCTCGACCGGCTGACCGCGAACGTGCTCGCCGCGGCGCGGGGCCGCACGTCTCCCCTGCGTGAGCAGGTCGAGGCCCTTGCCGGCGAGCACGGCGGCGCGGCACTCACGCCGCGCGAGGTGGATGTGCTTCGCCTGATGGCCGAAGGCTGGGACACTGCGGAGATCGCGGGCAAGCTCTGCTACTCGGAGCGGACCGTGAAGAACGTCATCTACGCCATGACCAACCGGCTCAACCTGCGCAACCGGCCGCACGCGGTCGCGTACGCCGTGCGGGCCGGTGTGATCTGAGGAAGCCTGTTGCGAACGATCGTCCGCCGGACCGCGCTCGTGGTCGCCGCGCTGATCCCGCTCGCCGCCTGCAGTCCGGGTGACGCCGAGGGGAAGACGAAGCTCACCATCGCGACCTTCGGCGAGTTCGGCTACGCGCCGCTGATCGCCGAGTACGAGAAGCTGCACCCGGACATCACGGTGCAGAACCGCGTCACCGACTTCGACACCCACCACAAGGGCCTCGCGACGCAGCTGGCCACCGGGCACGGCGCCGCCGACGTCGTCGCGATCGAAGAGCAGTACATGCCGCAGTACCGGAAGGCGAAGGACAAGTTCGCCGACCTGGCCGGCTACGGCGCCCGCGACCTGGAAAAGCAGTGGGTGCCGTGGAAGTGGGCGCAGGGCACCGACGGCGCCTTCGTGCTGGGCCTCGGCACGGACATGGGCAGCCTCGCCCTCTGCTACCGGCGCGACCTGTTCCAGGCCGCGGGCCTGCCTGCCGACCGCGACGAGGTCGCGAAGCTGATGCCCGACTGGAACGCCTACGCGGCCACGGCCGAACGGTTCACCGCCAAGTCGCCGGGTGTCAAGTTCGCCGACTCCGCCGGCACCGTCTACACGGCGATGCTCAACCAGTCGCCGGAGAACTACTTCTCCCAGCGGGACGACTCCTTCATCGCCGACCGCAACCCCAGCGTGCGTAACGCCTTCTTCCTCTCCGGCGGCCTCGCCGCGAAGGGGCAGACCGCGGCGGCGACGACGTTCACCCAGGCGTGGAACGTGGCGATCAAGCAGGGTTCCTTCGCCACCGTCGCCTGTCCCGCGTGGATGCTCAGCCAGATCAAGGAAGCCGGCGGGGACGCCAACCGCGGGAAGTGGGACGTCACCACCGTGCCCGGCAAGAGCGGCAACCAGGGCGGTTCGTTCCTGACCGTGCCGAAGCAGGGTGAGCACCAGAAGCAGGCCTACGAGCTCGCCCGCTGGCTGACCGCCCCGGAACAGCAGAAAAAGCTCTTCCTCTCCGACGGAATCCTGCCTAGCGAGCCCGCGGTCTACGAAGATCCGCAGGTCATCGCGCACACCGACAGTTATTTCGGTGACGCGCCGATCGGGCGGATCTTCGCCGCTTCCGCCGACCAGCTGCGCCCGAACTACCGCGGCCTGCGCGACGCCGACGTCCGGCCCGAGTTCGGCCGCGCGCTCGGCCGCGTCGAGGAAGGCACCAACACCGTCGAGCAGGCCTGGGCGGAAGCCGTCCAGCAGGCCCAAGCCGCCCTGAAGTAGCCGCGCGTGCAGCACCGCCTCGACCGCACGGTCACGCCGCTGCTGTTCGTCGCGCCCTTCTTCGCCCTGTTCGTCGTCTTCGGCGCCTTTCCGCTCCTGTACACGGCGTGGGTTTCGCTGCACGACTGGAACCTGCTCGAAGGCGACCAGGGCCGCTTCGGCCTCGCCAACTACGGCGACCTGCTCACCGATCCGCACTTCTACAACGCGCTCGCCAACACGGTCTCGATCTTCCTGCTCGCCGCCGTCCCGGAATTCCTGCTGGCGCTGGGCATCGCGGCGCTGCTCGACCGGCCGCTGCGGGCCGCGACCTGGTGGCGCACCGGTGTCCTGCTGCCGAACGTCGTGTCCGTCGTCGCCGTCGGGCTGGTGTTCGGGCAGCTGTTCAGCCGCGACTACGGCGTCGTCAACGAGGTCCTCGGCTGGTTCGGCGCCGGGCCGGTCAACTGGCGGGCGTCGACCTGGACGTCGCACTTCGCCGTGGCGAGCATGGTGCTCTGGCGCTGGACCGGCTACAACGCCCTGATCTACCTGGCCGCGATGCAGGCCGTCCCCCGCGACCTGTACGAGGCGGCGGAGCTCGACGGCGCTTCGCGGTGGCGGACGTTCTGGTCGGTCACCGTGCCGGGCATCCGGCCCGCGCTCGCCTTCACCGCGATCGCCGGCACGGTCAACGGCCTGCAGCTGTTCGCCGAGCCGCAGCTGTTCGACGCCGGCGGCTCGGCCGGCACCGGCGGCAACGACCGTCAGTTCCAGACGCTGGTGATGTACCTGTACGAGCAGGGGTTCACGCACCTCGACGCCGGTTACGCGGCCGCGTTGACCTGGGTGATGTTCGTGATCTGCGCGCTGTTCGCGCTGGTCAACTACCGGCTGGTGCGCCGGTTCGTGAGGTCGGCGTGACGGCGCGGCGGCGGCCGGGCGGCTGGGTCTACGCCGTGCTGACCGGGGTGCTCGGCGCGTCGGTGTTCCCGCTGTACTGGTCGTTCGTCGTGGCCACGCGGGACAACTCGGCGATCGGGGAGACGTCGCCGCTGCTGCTGCCGGGCGGGAACCTGGCCGGGAACGTGCGGCGCGTCTTCGGCACCGTCGACTTCTGGCTGGCCATCGGCAACTCGCTGATCGTCGCGAGCACGGTCATGGTGTCCAACGTCGTGCTGGCGAGCCTCGCCGGATTCGCCTTCGCGCGGCTGCGCTTCCCGGGCCGCAACACGCTGTTCCTGCTGGTCGTCGGCTCGGCGATGGTGCCGGCGCAGCTCGGCGTCATCCCGCTGTACCTCGTCGTCGGCGACCTCGGCTGGTACGGGCGGCTCGAAGCGGTGATCGTGCCGGCGCTGGTCAGCGCCTTCAGCGTGTTCTGGATGCGCCAGGCCTGCGAGAATGCGATCAGCCCGGACCTCGTCGATGCCGCGACCGTCGACGGCTGCTCGATCCTGCGCACCTACTGGCACGTGGCCGTGCCCGCGCTGCGCTCGCCGGCCGCGGTGCTCGCGATGCTGACGTTCATGGCCACCTGGAACGACTACTTCTGGCCGCTGGTCGTCCTCGACCCCAACGAGACGCCGACCGTGCAGGTCGCGCTGTCCCAGCTGGCCAGCGGCTACTACACCGACTACGCGCTGATGCTCACCGGCGCGACCGTCGCCGTCGTGCCCGTCATCGCGCTGTTCCTGCTGCTGGGCCGTCACCTCGTGCGGGGCATCCTGAAAGGGGCACCGGTATGACCTTCCCGGCGGGCTTCCTGTGGGGCGCGGCCACCGCGTCCTACCAGGTCGAGGGCGCGGTGTCCGAGGGCGGCCGCGGACCGTCCATCTGGGACACGTTCGCGGCGGCCGACGGCAAGGTGCTCGGCGGCGCGACCGGCGACGTCGCCTGCGACCACTACCACCGCTATCCCGAGGACATCGGCCTGCTGGCGGACCTGGGCCTGAACGCCTACCGGTTTTCGGTGGCGTGGCCGCGGGTGATGCCGGACGGCCGGACGACGTCCGCGGCCGGGCTCGCCTTCTACGACCGGCTGGTCGACGAGCTGCTGAGCCGTGGCGTCCTGCCGGTGCTGACGCTCTACCACTGGGACCTGCCGCAGGCGCTCGAAGACGCGGGCGGCTGGCCGTCGCGTGACACGGCTTCGCGGTTCGCCGACTACGCGGCGGTGGTGCACGCCGCGCTCGGCGACCGCGTGCGGCAGTGGACGACGGTCAACGAGCCGTTCTGCGCGGCGTTCCTCGGCTACGGCAGCGGCGTGCACGCACCCGGCGGCCAGGACCACGCCACGGCGCTGGTCGCGGCCCACCACCTGCTGCTGGCGCACGGCCTGGCGGCGCGGGCGCTGACCGGGCCGGGTCACGAGGTCTCCCTGGCGCTGAACTTCGCCCCGGCGATCCCGGACGGCTCGTCACCGGCCCACGCGGAGGCGGCCCGGAAGTTCGACGGCATCCACAACCGGTTCTTCCTGGACCCGGTGCTGGGCCGCGGCTACCCAGCGGACGTGGTGGCGGCCGCGGGCCGGTTCGCGGAGTGCGTCCGCGACGGCGACACGGACGTCATCGCGGCCCCGATCGACTGGCTGGGCGTGAACTACTACGCCCCGGCCCGGGTGACGCCGCTCGACGACCCGCAGGCGCCGAGCAACTGCCCGCTGCCGACGCTGCGCGGCTTGGACGTCCTGCCGGCCCCGCCGCCGCTGACGGCGTTCGGCTGGGAGCAGTCACCTGCGACGCTCACTTCGCTGCTCACGTGGATTTCCGCTCGGTCCGGTGGTCTGCCGCTGGTGGTGGCGGAGAACGGGGCATCCTTTGTGGACAAGGTGGTGGACGGCCGCGTGTACGACGCGGCCCGGGTCAACTACTTCATGGAGCACCTGCGCGCGGTCCACGACGCGCTGGGGCTCGGCGTCGACGTCCGCGGGTACTTCGCCTGGTCGCTGCTGGACAACTTCGAGTGGGCCATGGGGTACACGCAGCGGTTCGGCCTGATCCACGTCGACTTCGAGACCCAGCGGCGGACGGTCAAGGAGTCGGGCCGCTTCCTCGGCCGGGTCGCGAAGGCCAACTCGCTGTGATTCGTGATCCCGATCGCGTCTCGCCGGCGAACTTGATCTTCGTCCGGAATGCCGGTACGGTCCGGTTCACACTGACCTAGGGGGATAATGGTGAGGATTCGACAGCGCCGGATCGTGGCGGTCATCGGAATCGTGATGGGCTTCCTGGCAGCAGGTGTCCTGCCCGCGCAGGCCGCGCCTGCCGGCACCGTGGGAGGTGGCGCCGCCCGATCCGCGTCGGTCGCGGCCGCCGAGCCGTCGACGTCGCCGGCTCCGGCCCGGCGCGTCTGGGTCTCGGTCGGCGAGGTGCACGACTGCCCGACCGGCTACGCCTGTGCCACTCCGAGCTGGGGATCCAACGGTGGCTGGGAATTCCAGTTCTACAACTACGGCACGTATTCGCTGAACAACTTCACCGGCAACTCGGGCTCCGTCGTCAACAGTCAGACCGGGAACGCGGGCATGCGGCTTCTCGACCAGAACGGCAGGCTGATCCGTTGCCAGTGGGCGGGGACAGGCGACTCCGTCAACTGGGATCCGGTCTGGTACATCCAGCTGTCGGCCACGCCCTGCTGAGGCTGGCCACGGCACTCGCAGCAGTTCGGTGAGCACCGACCCGGCCGGGTCGGTGCTCACCGCGTTTTCCGGCAATTCCAGGTCAGCCGGACACGCGCCGGCGGACGGCGTCGGCGACGCCCGAGCGTGACGGCGTTTCGAGCTTGCCCAGCAGCCGCGCGACGTGGGCCTGGACCGTCCGCCGCGGCAGCGACAGCTCGGCCGCGATGTCCGGGTTCGACCGGCCCTCCGCGACCAGCCCCGCGATGCGGACCTCGATCGGCGTCAGCGACTCCCAGCCGTGGCCCGGGCGGATCGGGGAGAACAGCGCGCCCCGGCGGACACCCAGGCGGCGCAGGCGGGTCTCCGCGCGCCGCAGGTCCCACCGGGCCGCCAACGCCGTGTACAGCTCGGCCGCCTCCTCGAACGCCGCGTGTGCCGCGTCCAGGCGGCCTGCGCGCGCCAGCAGTACCGCCGCGTCCTCCAGTGCCGAGGCCAGCTCCGGGCGGCGACCGACCGCGCGGAAGTGCTCGGCCGTGGCCAGCACCGGGGCCGGGTCCTCCTCGATCAGCCCGCGGCACCACGACGCCGCCGCGTGCGCCCGTGCCGGACGTCGCTCCTTCGCCGCCTCCTCCTCGCACACCGCCAGGGCGCGGCGGGCGCGGGCGACGTCGTCCTGCTCCATCGCCAGCCGCACGAACGCCGGCAGCCACTGGTGGCGCAGCATCATCTGCGCGTATGTCGGGTTCAGGATCGGCTCCAAGACCGCCAGCGCGCGGACCCGGTCACCGCGCTGCTCGGCCGCCAGCGCGTCGGCGACCAGCAGGAAGTCGAAGCTCTCGCGCTCGGCGCTGGTGGCCGGCGCGTACTCCTCCGCCGCGTCGAGGTGGGCCGCCGCCTGGGCCCGGTCGTCGCGGCGGCCCGCGATCAGCGCCGCGACGCCGTGCAGCAGCAGCGCCGCCGGGCCCGGCTCGCGCAGGCCGTAGAACGTGATCGCCGGGCCGTCCTCGATGACCGTGTCCAGCTCGACCAGCGCCTCGTCCCAGCGGCCTTCCCAGTACCGGTGCACCGCGGCGGACACCTGCAACCCGACCGGCAACGCGTGCCGTGCCGCGACTTCGCCCGCCGCGCGCAGGGCGTCGCCCGCCTCGGCCAGCCGGTCGAGGTTCTGCAGCGTGAAGACGCGGTTGTCGAGCAGGTCCAGGTGCAGGTCGGCCAGCTCGTGCTCGTCGCCGACGGCCTCGATCGCCGCGTCGATGTGGGCGAGCGCGCGGTCGTGCTCGCGGCGCACCGAATCGACCAGCCACAACGACTGCAGGGCGTGCGCGGTCAGGTAGCGGTCGCCGCCGGCGAGCGATCTGGTCTCGTGCGCGGTCCGCTCCGCGGCGTCCAAATCGGACAGGCTGCCGCGGCGGAAGTTCGCCAGCAGCTGCCGGTGCTTGACCCGCCAGAGCTCGGGCACGGCCGGGTCGTCGATCCACGCGGCGAGCGTCGCGACGGCGCCTTCGGTGTCGCCGCGGCGGTGCAGCAGCGCCGCGAGCACGTGCCGCATCTCCTCGACGGCGTCCGGCTCGGTGGCGACGTCGAGTGCCTGCCGCGTCAGGGCTTCCGGGCTGCGTTCGAGCCGGAACAGCACCTTGACCAGCGCCACCAGCAGCGTCTCCCGGCGCGGGTCGGTGCCGGGGCACGCGGCCAGCGCGCGTTCCAGCAGCTCGACGGCGATGAGCGGCGCCCGGGTGGACACGGCGGCGTGGTGCGCGGCGAGCCAGTCCAGCACCCATTCGTCCACTGTGGCCGGTGCTGCCACCAGCTGCTCGGCCACGCGCTTGACCGGCGCGCCGATCCCGGCGAGCGCCTCGGCGGCCTGCCGGTGCAACGCGGCCCGCGTCCCGGCCAGCAGCCGGTCGTACAACGCCTGGCGCAGCAGCGGGTGCCGGAACGCCAGCTGCGTCCCGGTGTCGATGAGCACGTTCGCCGCGACGGCTTCTTCCAGCGGCGCCAGCAGGTCGGACGGCCGGCTGCCGAGCACCGCGGCGACGTCGCCGACGGCGAACTCCATGCCCAGCAACGCACCCCAGCGCAGCACTTCCTGCGTCCGCGCGGTGAGAAAATCCAGCCGCCGGTCGACCGCGGCGACCAGGGACCGCGGGGCCTCGAACTCCGCCGGGTCGTCGACGTCGGCCTGGCCGCCGCTCACCTCCACCGCACCGGCCCGCTTCAGGACGTCGACCATTTCCTTGACGTACAACGGGTTTCCGGCACCACGGGCGGCCAGCTCGCGCAGCCCCGGCCCGGGCGGTGCCCCGAGCTGGTCTTCGATCAGCCTGCCGACGTCCTCGCCGGTCAGCGGCGCGAGGTCGAGGACGACGCCGTCCCGCGCCTGGACGCCGCGACGCAGCTGGGCGAGCTCGGCGCGGTCGGGCGCGGGGCGGGTCGCGGCCACGAGCAGCAGCGGCAGCTGGCGGGTCGCCGCGCAGAGCCGGTGCCAGACCAGCACGGAAGCTTCGTCCGCCCACTGGAGGTCGTCGATCACCAGCACCTGCGGCGACTGCGCGCACAGCTCGTCGACCAGGGCCAGCAGCCGGTCGACGGCGCCGAGCACCGGGTCGGCCGGGCCCCAGCTGCGCCGCGCCGGGCCTTCGCCCGCGAGTTCCTTGGCCACCCGCGCGCGCCGCGGGTCGGGCGAGTGCGCGTCGATCGCCAGGCACTCCAGCACGACCTGCAGCGGGAACCGGGTGCTCAGCTCGTCGGCGGCCGCCCAGAGCCGCTGGAACCCGAGGCCGTCCGGCAGCGCGGAGGTGAGCAGCGCGGACTTGCCGATCCCGGCGTCCCCTTCGATCCAGACGGCCCGCCCCCGGCCGGCGCGGACGCCGGCGACGAGCTCGGCGAGCTTCGCCTGTTCGGTTTCGCGGCCGAAGAGCCGGTGCCCGGTGACCACGACCGGTGGCGCGGGCGCGTCGAGCGCGGGGTCCTGGGCGAGGATCTGCCGCTGGAGCCGCTGCAGCGCGGGGCCGGGTTCGACGCCGAGTTCCGCGACGAGCGTGGCACGGGCGTCGCGGAAGACGTCGAGCGCGTCGGCGGGCCGCCCGCTGCGGTAGAGGGCGAGCATGAGCGACTCCCGCAGCGACTCCCGCAGGGGGTGTTCGCCGGCCAGCACGGCGAGCTCCGGCGCGAGGTCGAGGTGCCCGCCGAGGGCGAGCACGGCTTCGGCACGCCGTTCGAGGGTGTCCAGCCGCAGCTCGGCGAGGTATTCGCGGTGCCGTTCGGCGAACCCGCCGGGCACCCCGGAGAGGGCTTCGCCCTGCCAGAGCGCGAGAGCGTCGTCCAGTTCGGTGACGGCGGCCCCGGGATCGCCCTGTTCGAGGTGCCGTCGCGCGCGTTCGCGGTGCCGTTCGAAGAGGGCCGCGTCGAGCGCGTCTTCGCCGAGCACGAGGGAGTACCCGGCGGGATCCGAGACGAGGACGCTGGCGGCCGACCAGCGTGACCGGCCGGGTTCGAGGGCCCGCCGCAGCCCGGAGACGTAGGTGTGGACGCTGCCTTCGACGCTGGCCGGGGCGGCGTCGCCCCACACGCCGGCGATCAGTTCGGCCCGCGGAACGGGCCGGCCGGCGTTGACGGCGAGCACCGCGAAGATGGCACGCTGACGAGCGGGGCCGAGGCCGATTTCGGCCGCCCCGCGCCAGGCCCGCAGCGGGCCGAGCACACCGACCCGCAGGCCGGGGTCTTCCCCTGGCATGTCGTTGCCGTCCCCTCTGGGACTCGCGCCCAGACCCCATCCCCCAGGGACCACTACTCAGCTGACCTTACCGACGTGACAACCCCTCCCGAGGTTGCGCGCCCAAGCGCCCCAAGGCCACATTGGGTGCGTTCAACGCACCGAAGGCCGCCTTGGGTGCGTTGAACGCACCGAAGGCCACATTGGGGCGCTCGGGGTTCAGCTTCCGGCGGCCGCCCGGGGCCGGGCCGCGGGGGCGCGCCGGATGCCGAACGGCCCCATGCGGGCCTCCGCCCGCCGCACGTCCCACACCGCGCCCATCTCCGTGTACGCCGTCAACGCGCCGCGGAACGCCGTCCGTGCTTCCGCCAGCTCGCCCGCCTCCGCCAGCAGGATCGCCGCGTCCTCGGTCGCCTTGGCCTGCTTCAGCACGCGGCCGGCCGCGCGGTAGTGCCCGGCCGCCGTCAGGACCGGCCCGGCGTCCCCCGTCGCGAGACCCCGGCAGTGCGCGGCCGCCGCCGCGTGTGCGGGCGGGACCTCTCCCTCCGGCTCGAGCAGGCGCAACGCCGAACGCACCCGGTCCCGATCGCCGAGCAGCACCGCGAGCCGCACCAGGTCGGGCAGCCACTGGTGGCGGGCCGCGGGCGGGTAGTTGTCCTCCAGCAACGGCAGCAACGCCGTCAGCGCGGCCTCCGGACGGTCTTCCTGCTCGGCCAGCAACGCCCGCGCCGCCAGCAGGAAGTCGCCGCCGTCGGGCTCCAGGCCCGGTGGCCACCGCTGCCGGTCGGCCGCGTCGAGGTGCGTGCGCGCCTGGCCCGGTTCGCCGCGGTGCCCGGCGATCAGCGCGCCGACGCCGTGCACCAGCAGCGCCGAACCCGGGCTGCGCAGCACGTACGACGCCGTCTCGGCGCCGTCGCGGATCACCGCGTCCAGCTCGGCCAGCGCCTCCGGCCAGCGGCCCAGCCAGTAGTAGTGCACCGCGCCGGCCAGGTGCATCTCGCCCGGCACCGCGCGCGTCGCGGCGATCCGGCGGGCGGCGTCGAGCGGCTCGGCGGCGTCGTCGAGGCTGTCGAGGTTCGGCACGGCCAGCGCGGCGTCGTCGAGCGGGTGCAGCCCCGCCGGCGCCAGCGCCGTCTCCGCGCCGAGCTTCTCCAGCGTGGCCAGCAGCGACTCGTGCCGCCCCCGCCACATCTCCGGGACGTCGGCGTCGGCGAGCGTCCGCTTGAGCTCGGCGGTCGCCTCCGCGAAGTCACCGCGGCGGTAGTAGACGTACGCCAGGATCCAGCGCATCTCGGCCGCGCGCCTGCTGTCGGACGTCCGCGCGACGACCGAGCGCGCCTCGGCTTCCGGCTCCCGGCCGAGCCAGAACAGCAGCCGGGCCAGGGTCGCGGTCAGCGTCTCCCGCGCGTCCGGCGGCAGCGTGCCCTGCGTGACGGCGTGGCGCAGCAGGTCCACCGCGACCCGCGGGGTCGCGGTGGCGACCGTCCCGATGTGCTCCAGCAGCCACCCGGTGACCCACGGGTCGACCTGCGCGGGCGCGGCGGCCAGCTGCTCGGCGACGCGCTCGGCGGGGGCGCCCGCGGCCGCGAAGGCCTCGGCCAGCTGCCGGTGCAGCGCGACCCGCATCGCCGCAGGCGACTTCTCGTAGAGCACGCGGCGCACGAGCGGGTGCCGGAACGCCAGCCGGTCGCCCGATTCGACGAGCACCCCGGACGTGATCGCCTCGTCGACCGCGCCGACCAGCGCCGTCGGCGGCCGCTCGGTGGCGACCGCGATGTCCGAAGGCGAGAACTCGCGGCCCAGCAGCGCCGCCCACCGCAGCGCGTCGCGCGTGCCGCTGGACAGGAAGCTCAGGTACTGCGTGATCCGCGAGCCCAGCGGCGCCGGGACCGTCTGGCACGAGTTGCCGTCCAGGTGCGCGTGGACGCCGTCGAGCACGATCATCGACTGCGCGAGCAGTGTCTCGACGATTTCCCGGACGTAGCGCGGATTGCCGGCCCCGTAGGAGACCAGCCGCTGCAGCCCGGGCCCGGGTGGCGCGCCGGCCAGCTCGGTCGCCAGCTCGTGCGTGGCGTCCTCGGCCAGCGGCGGCAGGGTCAGGACGGCGATGTCATCGTTGTCAAGCAGCTCGTCCAGCGCGGCCGGCCGCGGTACCGGACGGCAGGCGCCGACCAGCAGCAACGGCAGCTGCCGCGTCTCCCGGCTCAGGTAGCGCCAGACGCGCAGCGTCGTGTCGTCGGCCCACTGCAGGTCGTCGACGACGAGCACGAGCGGGGCTTCCGCGCACAGCTCGCGGACCAGCCCGAGCACGCCGTCGACCGGGTCCTCGCCGGACTGCTCGGCGAGCCGCGCGGCCAGTGCGGCCCGGCGCGGGTCGGTGGCGCGCGGGTGCACGCCCAGCGCGTCGAGCAGCGGCCGGAGGGCGAACCGCTGGTCCAGCGCGTCCGCGGCGGCGAACGCCGGGTGGAAATCCCGCGCCGCGGCGAGGACTTCGGCGAGCAGCGCGGTCCGCCCGCTGCCGGGCTCGCCTTCCAGCCACACCGACCGCCCTGTCCCGGCACCGAGGCCGGCGACGGCTTCGTGCAGCCGGTCGAGTTCGGCCTCCCGGCCGACGAAGATCTCCGCCCGCTCGGGCAGCGCCGCGGCCGGCACCCGCGACACGGCCGCGACCGGCGCCGGCTCCGGTGCCGCGGCGGGTTTCGCCAGCAGCTCGTCGTGCAGCCGCCGCAGGGCCGGGCCGGGTTCGGTGCCCGAGGACTCGACGAGCCGGTCGCGGACGTCGGCGTAGACCGCGATCGCCTCGGTCCGCCGTCCCGCCCGGACCAGGGCGCGCATGAGCAGCCCGCGCAACGTCTCGCGGTACGGGTGTTCACGGGTCAGCGCGGTCAGCTCGGCGACGAGCTCGGTGTGCCCGCCCGAGTCCAGCACGACCTCGGCGCGCCGCTCGACGGTCGCCAGCCGCAGCTCGGTGAGCCGGGCGCGCTGCGCGGCGGCGAACGGCCCGGGCAGCCCGGACAGCGGGACGCCGTGCCAGAGCGCCAAAGCTTCGTCGAAGGCTTCGCGGGCCCCGCGGAGGTCACCGGCGGCGTGCTTGCGGTGCGCCTGCTCGCGCAGGGCTTCGAACCGGTGGACGTCGATCGCGTCGGCGGCCAGGCGCAGCGAATAGCCGGACCCGATCGACGCGAGCAGCTGCGGGCCTTCGCCCTTGGCCCGGCCGGGTTCGAGCGCGCGCCGCAGCCCGGAGACGTAGGTGTAGATGGAGCCCTGCGCGCTCTGCGGCGGCGCGTCGCCCCAGACGGCGTCGATCAGCTCCTCGCGCGAAACCGTGCGGTCCGGGTGCATCGCCAGTGCGGCGAGCACCGTACGGCGGTGCGCGGAACCGAGGTCGAGCTCCGTGTCGCCTTGCCAGGCCTTCATGGGGCCCAGCAGCTGGAGTCTCGGTGCGGAGCCGTCCGCGGCCGACATCGGTCTCCCTTCGTGCGCGACGAATCGTCACGCGCCGGATGCCTGCCGTGAGCATACGCGGACGTCGTGAACCGGCAGGCAATGATGGCGGACATTCGGGCAAGGGCACGCGGGCGGGGTTCCGCGCCGCCGCTCCGGTGCGTCACGCTCGCGGAGCCCGAGAGGAGCCGCGATGCCGACCGAAGACATGCAGCGGGCCGCAGCCTGCTTCGCGCACGCCCTCGAGGCGGCCCGGTCGGGCCTTCGCGACGTCAACAGCGAGATGGCGATGGTGCAGGCGTCGTGGCGCGGTGAGGCGTCGGTGCGGTTCGGCCAGGCGATGAGCGACTGGGAGCAGGAGTTCGACGTCATCCTGTCGCGGCTGGCGCAGCTGCTGGAGGCGACCGGCGGCCCGATGCCGCGGCCGCGCCTGCCGTGACGCGGCTCGACTTCAGCTTCGCCGATCTGGTGCTCGACCGGATGGGCGCCATCACCGGGGACCTGGGCGAACTGCTGGCGGACCTGGAGGCGCGGGTCGAGCCGGGGCTGGCCGGCTGGACGCCGGAAGCGCGGGAGGAATACCTGCGGGCCAAGCGCGACTGGGCCCGCGCGGCCGAGCGGATGCCCGGGTGCCTGGAGCGGGCGCGGGCGGCGTTCGGCGAGCTGTCTTCACGCGCGTGAAGGCGGAATAGGGACGGCGTGAAGACACGCCGTCCACACTGCCCCCATGAAGCCCGTCGAAGTGAGTGTCCTGGCCTCGGACCCGATCACGCACGCCGGCGCGGTGAGCCTGCTGGACAACCATCCCGACGTCCGGCTGACCGACCTCGTGCCGGACGTGCTGCTGGTGATGGAGGACCACGTCACCGAGGCCGTCCTGGGCGAGATCCGCGCGGCCAAGGCGTCCCACGTGGTGCTGGTCGTCGAGCACTTCCGCGAAAGCGACCTGATGGCGGCGCTGGAGTGCGGCGTGGTGGCGATCCTGCCGCGCCGCGAGACGGGCGGCGCCGAGCTGGTGACGGCGGTGCTCGCGGCGGGCGACGGCACGGCCAACCTGCCGCCGCGGCTGCAGGGCGCGCTGCTGGCCCAGGTGCAGCGGATGCGCAAGGACGTCCTGGAGCCGAACGGCCTCACGCTCTCCGGGCTGGCGGCGCGCGAGTGCGACGTGCTGCGGCTGGTCGCCGAGGGGTTCGGGACCGAGGAGATCGCGGCGAAGCTGTGCTACTCGGAGCGGACCGTGAAGAACGTCCTCTACGGACTGATGACGCGCTGCGGGCTCAACAATCGTGCGCACGCCGTCGCCTACGCCTTGCGAGCCGGCGCAATCTGAGACGTTTTCTTTGCCGCTGTCACCTTTCCGTGGGCTAGGGTCCGATCATGGTGCGCACGGCAGTGGAGATCGCGGCTTCCGTCCGGGCCGGGCAGCTCGATCCGGTGCAGGTCACCGAGGAGGCTCTCGACCGGATCGCGGCGGCGGACGGCGTCGTCGGCGCCTTCCGGCGGGTGCGTGCCGAGGAGGCGCTGAAGGAAGCCGCGGAGGTCGCGGCACGGCCGGACCTCGCGTCGCTGCCGCTGGCCGGGGTGCCGGTCGCGCTCAAGGACGTCACGGAAATGGCCGGTGAGTACGCGTCGCACGGCTCGCTGGCGGGATCGTCGGCGCGGGTGGCCGCGGACGGCGTGATCGCGACCCGGCTGCGGGCGGCGGGCGCGGTGATCGTCGGGCTGACGCGGGTGCCGGAGCTGTGCATCTGGCCGATGAGCGACACCCCGGACGGCATCGCGCGCAACCCCTGGGACCCGACGTATGCGGCGGGCGGCTCGTCCGGCGGCAGCGCGGCGGCGGTGGCGGCGGGGCTGGTCCCGCTGGCCCACGGTTCGGACGGCATGGGCTCGGTCCGCCTCCCGGCGGCGATGTGCGGCCTGGTGGGCCTGAAGCCGGGCGCGGACCTGCTGGCCGAAGGCGGCTGGTTCGGCATGTCGGTGCACGGGCCGCTGGCGACGACGGTCGCGGACACGGCGTTGCTGCTGTCGGTGCTGGCTGCTCGTCCGGAGCTGGCTGCGGTGTCTTCGCCGGCGCCGGTCCGTATCGGCATGTCGACAACGGTGCCGCTGCTGCACAGTCCGGTCCCTCGCGAGCTGGTGGCGGCGGTCTCGACGGCGGCGGGCCTGCTGGCGGCGGACGGCCACGAGGTGTCCCCGGCGGCCCCGCGGTATCCGGCGATGATGGTCCTGGGCATGACGGCCCGCTGGCTGGCGGGCCCGGCGGAGCAGGCCCGTGCGTTCGACGTCTCGCGGTTGCAGCGCCGCACACGAGCCCACATCCGCGCGGGCCGGCTGGTTTCCCGGGCGGGCCTGCTCCGCCCGGCCACGCGTGACCGGTGGGTGGCCCGCGCGGAGGAGTTCTTCGCGACACATGAGGTGCTGATGACGCCGACGCTGTCGCACTGGCCGGTGAAGGCGGGCCGCTGGCACGAGAAGGGCTGGCTGGCGAACGTACTGCCGTCGACCCGCCTGGCGGGCTTCACGGGCCAGTGGAACTTCGCGGGCTACCCGGCGATCACGGTCCCGATGGGACGGTCGGCGGTGTCAGGGCTGCCGACGTCGGTGCAGCTGGTGGCACGTCCGGGCGGGGAGCCGCTGCTGCTGGGCCTGGCGGCCCAGCTGGAGGCGGCCAACCCCTGGCCCCGAACGGCGCGCAGCTGAAGAAGCGCCCCAATGTGGCCCTCGGTGCGTCCAACGCACCCAATGTGGCCTTCGGTGCGTTGGACGCACCCAAGGCGGCCTTCGGTGCGTTGAGCGCAACCAAGGCCACATTGGGGCGCTTGAGTGGCCTGCCGGCGGGCCGGAACTGTCGGTGGTCGCCGGTAGCGTGGGAAACGGGGGCTGCTCAGTTGCCCGGCTTGCTCCCGGTCGGCGACAGCGGCTTCGCGCCATTGCCGTTCGTGCCGTTGCCGTTCGCCGGCTTGGTCGCCGGGCCGTTCGAGTTCGCCGGCGTGTTTCCCGGCTTGGCCGCCTGAGGCGCGGGCTTGGGCGCCGGAGCCGGCTTGGGCGCGGGCTTCGGTGCCGACACCGCCGCCTTCGGGATCGGCGGCTGCACCACCGGGACCACCGGTGCGGCCGGCGTGGTCGCCGACTCCACGTCCGTGTCGCCGCCGACCAGCTTCGACGCCTGCGGGATCACCGCTTCCTCCGGCAGGGTCGCCAGCTGCGTCTCGCTGCGGTTGAGGATGTCCTCCGCCATCGCCAGGCTCTTGCGCGCCTGCTCGCGGATCTCCGCCAGCCGCTCGACCTTGCGGTTCGCCGCCGTCGTGCGCTGGGCCGCCTGGGTCGTCGCCTCGTCCAGGCGCCGCTTGGCCTCCGCCGTCGCCTCGTCGAGACGCCGCTTGGCCTCCGCCGTCGCCTCCGCGATGCGGCGCTCCGCCTGGTTCTTGCTCGCCGTGCGCTGGTCGGCGATGTGCTTCTCCAGCGCCGCCTTCTGGGCGGCCTGGGCCGCCTCGAACTCGCGCTCGAGCTTCCGGCGCTTCCGCTCCGCCTCGTTGTCCAGCAGCTCGCGCCGCTGGGCCGCCTCGACCGTCAGCCGCTGGACCTCGGCGCGGGTTTCCGCCAGCGCGTTCTCGTGCTCGGAGTGCAGCAGGTCGGCCTGCTTGTCGAGCTCCGCGACCAGCTTCGAGTACCGCTCGCGCAGCTTCGTCGACGCCTCCGTCGAGGACGCCCACGTCTTCTCCGCGGCGACCTCGGCGCGCTTGATGATCTCGTCGGCGCGGGCCTGCGCGAGCGTCACCGTCCGCTGCATCCGCTCGTCGAGGTCCTCGAGCCGCTCCGGCGGCTTCTTGAGCTCTTCGATGCGCGCTTCCAGCGCCGCCACCTGCTGCCGGACGGACTCGGCTTCGCGGGTCGCGGCGGCGGCCTGCGCCGCGGCCGCGTCGCGTTCGCTCAGCACCCGGCGCAGCTGGGCCTCGACGTGGTCGAGGTACTGCCGGACCTCGTTGCGGTCGAAGCCGTGCCAGGCCTGCGTGTACTCACGCCGGAGGGGGAGAAGGCCGTTGAGGGCGGTTGCGGCGGGGTCGCGCTCAGGAACCATGCGCCCGACCGTACCCGGGCACCCGCCGCCTCCGCCTTCCGGCTTAACGAATCACTGACAAGTGTCGCCGTGTCGCCGGAACGGCCTCACCCACGAAACGCAGCGTCACCAGTGGAAGCCGCGGGAAAGCCGCGCCAACGCCATCGCCGCGCGCGAGAGGTGTTTCTCGCCACGTCCGATCTTGAGTTCGCCCGAACCCCCCGCCGCGGTCGAATCCGGGAAGATCCGGAAACCCTGGTACGCGACGGCGTCGGTGAGGCCCGGCGTGAGCGTGTACGCCAGCCCGATCGCCTGCCCGGCCGGCGTCCCGATGTGCTTCGGCCGCTCGACGAGCGCCTTCATCACCATGTCCGCGGCCTGCTCCGGCGACTTCGTCGGGAACGCGTCGTAGATCTTCGTCGGCCGGATCATCGGGGTGCGCACCAGCGGCATGTGGATGGTGGTGAACGTGATCCCGTCGCCGTGTGTCTCGGTCGCCGCGATGCGCGAGAAGTAGTCCAGCGCCGCCTTCGACGCCGCGTACGCCGAGAAGCGCGGCGCAATGCCCTGGACGCCGATCGACGACACGTTCACGATGTGCCCGAACTTCCGCTCCGACATGTGCGGCAGCACCGCGAGGATCAGCCGCACCGCGCCGAAGTAGTTGATCGCCATCGCGCGCTCGTAGTCGTGCATCCGGTCGTAGGACAGCTTGATCGAGCGGCGGATCGAGCGGCCGGCGTTGTTCACCAGCATGTCGATCCGGCCGTGCTCGGCCAGCATCGCGTCGACGGCCTTGTGCACCGAGTCCTCGTCGGTCAGGTCGGCCGGGTACACCGACGCCGTGCCGCCGGCGGCGACGATCTCGTCGCGGACCTCCTCCAGCTCGTGCTGGCGGCGCGCGACGAGCAGCGGGACACCGCCCGCGGCCGCCACCTTCAACGCGGTCGCGCGCCCGATGCCCGACGACGCGCCGGTGATGATCACGCGGCGGCCGTCCAGTTCGCCGCGCGGGCCGTGCTTGCGGGCACGGAACGGGTCGAGGTGCTCGCGCCAGTAGCGCCACAGCGTCGGCGCGTACTCCTCCAGCCGCGGGACCTCGACCGTGCCGGCCAGCGCCTTGCGCGTCTCGGCCGAGGAGAACACCGACGGGAACGCCATTGTGTCCAGCAGCACCGGCGGGATGCCGAACCGCTCCATGACGGCGTCGCGCGCGATGGTGACGCCGGGAATGTGCTCGGTCAGCTTGACCAGCCCGACGATCCGCTTGGAGATCCCTTCGCCCAGCTGGACGGTGATCGTCGGCGCGCCCGCGGCCCGCGCGAAGGCGTTGTAGACCGAGACGACCGGCTGCGGCTCGGGGTTGACCAGGTGGAAGGCGTGGCCGTCGAGGCCCGGCTTGACCACCAGCTCCAGCAGCGCCTTGGCGACGTAGTCGACCGGCACGATGTTCGTGTCGCCGAGGTCGGGGCCGACGATCGGCAGCACGTCGGGCAGCCCGGCGAGCCGGTTGATCGCCGGGAAGAGGTAGTACGGGCCGTCGATCTTGTCCATTTCGCCGGTCTCGGAGTGCCCGACGACGACGGCGGGCCGGTACACCCGCCACGGCACCTGGTCCTGTTCGCGGACGATCTTCTCGGCTTCGAACTTGGTCCGGTGGTACGGCGTGATGAGCCGCTGCCCGGCGTCGAACATCTCCTCGGTGAAAACGCCTTCGTGGTCGCCCGCGACGGCCACCGAAGAGACGTGGTGCAGGCAGCCCGCGCGCAGGTCCGCGGCGAGGTCGACGACGGCCCGCGTACCGTCCACATTGGCCTTGATGCTGGCTTCGTCGTCGGCGGTGAGGTCGTAGAGCGCGGCGAGGTGGACGATGTGGTCGACGCTCCCGCGCAGCTGCTCCCGGTCGGCTTCGGACACGCCGAGCAGCGGCTCGCCGAGGTCGCCGGTGACGAGCGTGACGCGGTCGGAGTGCGGCCACTGGTCGACCAGCGCGGCCAGCTTGGCCCGCGAGGACGCGCGCACCACGAGGGCGACGCGGTCGTCGTCGGGGCGGGAGAGCAGCAGCCGGGTGAAGTGGCGCCCGATCAGTCCGGTCGCCCCGGTCACCAAGAACGTCGCCATTGTCTTCACACCTTCCGCGCTCCACAGCCCTGACCCTGGGCATTCTGCTGCATGGCGAGGCCCGCGACCACCATTTCGAAACGTGATGTTACCCACGAGTAACTTAGGCCGGGTCCGCGATGACGACGCGGTTCTCCTCGTAGCCGTCCGAGCCGCCGACCCAGCGGCCGCCGCACGTCACCAGCACCACGCGGTGCGGGCCGGACGGGCCGAACAGGTAGTCCGCGCGGGCCGGCAGATCGCTCTTGTGCACCGTGACCAGCTGCGCAATGCGGTACCGCCACGTCTTGCCCGCACTGTCCACAATGGTCACTTCGGCGCCGATCCTGGCGGTCCACAGCTCGGCGAACGGCCCGGTCGCGCCGCGCCAGTTCACGTGGCCGGCGAACACGCTCGCGCCGCCCGCCGCGTCGAGTGACGCGCCCCACCACGTCGCCTGCCCGAGGTCGGTGGGCACCGGCAGCTCGCCGTTCGGGCCGAGGTCCGCGCGCACCAGCGTCGCCGTCCCGCCGCCGGGCAGCCGGACGGTGCCCGGCCGCTGCCGCGCCGGCGGCACGGACGACGACGGCGGCGGCCCCGGTGACGACGGCGTCTGCGCGGCCGGTGCCGCGGGTGTGGTGGCGGCCGGCGGCGGGGATGGCGCCGCCGGTGCCGCGGCCGCACCCGCGGCGGGCAGCGCCGTGCCGGTCACGACGGCCGCGGGCGCCGCGGCGAGCACGGCGGGGCCGTACTGCACCGCGAGCACCGTCGCCGCACCGAGCGCGAAGCCGGCGAGCAGCCGGCCCCGCCCGGGCTTCGGCGCGGGCCGATCCCGGTGATCATCGGACGGCTCGTCGTCGACGGCCGCCCAGCCGACGCCGCGGTGCCATTCATCGACGAACCAGTCCTCGCCCTGCCGGTCGCCGCCGTGCCGCGCCACGCCGTTACCGCCGGGACGCCCGCCGCGCGGCGACGCCGAACAGCCCGGCCGCCAGCAGCACGAGCAGGCCGAGCCCGGCCAGGCCCGGCACCGAGTAGCTCGTCTCGACGACACCCTGCGCCCGCGCGACCGGCTGGTCTCCGGCCGGGATCGCGCGCGGGACGTCGTTCGGCTTGTTCGTGACGGTCAGCGCGAGGGTGTCGCCCGGCTTGACGGTGCCACAGGCCGACGGCGGGTTCTGCGGGTCGAACGCGTTCGTGTAGCCCGGCGGCGGGCTCGCCTCGACGACGCAGATCTCCTGCGGCGCGCGGAGGTTCTCGACCGTCACGCCGCCGGTCTTGCCGTCGGTGGTGACGACCGCGGGCTTGCCGTCGGCCCCGGTGAGCGGCTTGCCGTCCTGGCCGAGCGCGGGCGACGTCCGATCCTTGCCGGTGATCCGCAGGACCGCGCCGCCGACGCCCTGGCCGGTCTTCGCGTCCGTCTTGGTCACCTGGACCTTGCCGGGCTTGGCCACGCTGACGGCGCCCTGGGCGGTCAGCTCCCGCTCGCCGCCGGTGGAGACCACGCGCTGCACCTTCGTGTCGACCGGCACCCGTACGTAGGGCCGGTCGGCCGGGGCGGACAGCGCGGCCACGAGCTTCGGCCGGTCGCCGGTCGGCGTCAGCTTCACCGTCACGGTGCCGTCGGCGTCCGTCTTGAGCGTGACGTCCTTCGCGGCAGCTTGCGGGCTCGAGTTCCCGGCCGCGTTGCCGGTCTTCTCGCCGCCGATGGTGGCGTCGGTCGCCGTCAGCTTCACCGGGACGTCCGGGACGCCCTTGTCCTTGGCGTTCTTCACGGTGACCGTCCACTCGGCGGCCTCGCCGGGGTGCTGGTCGCCCTTCGGCGTGGTCACCGACGCGGTCCATGGGCCACGGTCGGTCTCGGCCTCGGCGCGCAGCCGCTCGACGGCCGCCTTGGCGTCCGCGGGGAGCCGGTCGAGGTGGTACGGCGCGTCGTAGCCGATCTTGTCGGAGGTGAGCGACGGGGCCAGGTCGGCCGCCGTGCGCGGAGCGGCGGTCCACGAGTGCAGCAGGTGGGCGAGCGCCGCGGCTTCGGCCGGCTTCTTCGTGTCGCCGTAGCGCAGCAGCAGGTAGGAGATGTTCGCCGCCTGGTCGGCGGGCAGCTTCGTGCCCCACTTCGTGAGCAGCTCGTCACCCGGCTCGTACCGCTCGTCGGTGTCGGGGGCCTTGAGCTGGAAGCTCACGCAGAAGACCTGCTCCCCGCCGACGACGTACGAGCCGAGCCAATTGCGGCTCGGCCGCGGGGTCATGTCCTGGCCGGGCTTGACCTCGTAGCCGATGCCTTCCTGGCCGGCCGCGGCGGCCGGCGCGGCGCCGACCGTCACGGAGAGCGTGCCGAGCAGGGCCGCGGCGACGAGTCCGGTGAGCGCGCGAGTACCCGCGCGCGGGTGTGTCGACCACCCCATGGTGTCCATGCTCCTTCGTTCGACGCGCGGCAGCGCCCGGCGTCTCTGCAGGTCACACGACTGATCAAGGCCCCGACGCGCGTTCGGTGAAGATCCGAGCACGCGAAGTGAGCGTTGCGTCAAGGGGCGAAACTGTGTACCGCTCTTCGGGTGGCTGTCGCCGAACGGTCGTGACATCCGTCGCTTACCGTGTCGTCCGAGGCAGACGGGCTGCCGTCGAGTAAAGTCGTCTTTACTCGACGGGAACCGCGCGCCCGCGGCGGTCGTTGAACCCGATGCAGCGATGATTCACAAAGCAGCAGATCCAGGAGGATCAGGTGCGTTCCAGTAGCAACCCGGCGTTCCGCAACCTGCCCGGCGGCGGAACCCAGACTTACGGGCAGTACGGGCCCCCCGTGGGCTTCAATCAACCCCAGGGCGGCGTGCCCGGGTACGACCCGGGCCGGGCCACTGCCGGCGAGGGCGACCGCCCGATGACCGTCGACGACGTCGTCCTCAAGACGGGCATGTCCCTCGGCGTCGCGCTGCTCGTCGGGGTGGTCACGGCGATCTGGGCCCAGGTCCAGCTGGCCGAGACCGGCCGGCTCTCCGGCGCCCTCGTCGGCGCGATGATCGGCGGCCTCATCGTCGGGCTCGTCATCTCGCTGGTGATCATCTTCCGGCAGAAGCCCAGTGGCGCGCTGACGCTGACGTACTCGGCGGCCGAAGGTCTGTTCCTCGGTGCGCTGAGCGGCGTGTTCGAGGCGATCTACCCCGGCATCGCGCTGCAGGCGATCATCGGCACCGCCGGTGTGTTCATCGGCATGCTGGTGGTCTACAAGACCGGCGCCGTGAAGGTCACGCCGAAGCTGACCAAGTGGATCGTCGGTGCCGTCGTCGGTGTCGCGATCCTGATGCTGTTCAACCTGATCAGCTCGCTGGCGTTCGGCTTCAACCCGCTGCGCGACGGTGGCCCGCTGGCCATCATCTTCAGCCTCGTCTGCATCGGTATCGCGGCGTTCAGCTTCCTGCTCGACTTCGACCAGGCCGACCGGATGATCCGCGAGGGCATGCCGTCGAAGTGGGCCTGGTACACCGCGTTCGGCCTGATGACGACGCTGGTGTGGCTGTACCTCGAGATCCTGCGGTTGCTCTCGTACTTCCGTGAGTAACCTGGCTCACAGTTCCGCAGTGAAGGCGCTCCGTAATCGGCGGGGCGCCTTTTCTGTGGGTATTTAGTGCATTTGGGGACCCCGCTGCGGCCCGCCCTCACCCTGCGTGTTTGATGTCCGGGTCGGTTCTTCATTTCACATGTGTGAGGTTCACAGTGAGCGTTCCCCCTCCGGCCCCCGGGGGCCAGCAGCCGGTGGGTCAGCCCGATCCTTACGGACCGCCTCCGGGCGGCCAGTCGCAGCAGCAGTACGGCCAGCCCGGCCAGTACGGTCAGCCGCAGGGCCAGCCGGGTCAGTACGGCCCGCCGCCCGGCCAGTTCCCGCCCGGCGGCCAGCCCGGGTTCCCGCCCGCGCCGCCGGCTCCGCCGAAGCGCTCGAAGGCCAAGGGCCTGATCATGGGTGGCCTCGGCGCCATCGTGGTGGTCGTGCTGGTCATCGTCGGGATCGTCTCGTTCATGAAGTCGCCGGCCACTTCCCAGGCCGGTGACTGCCTCACGATCACCGAGTTCACCCAGGGCGGCGACGACCCGGCGAAGGCCGACTGCAACGACCCGAAGGCGAACGTCAAGATCGCCAAGAAGCTGGACAAGGCGTCCGAGGACTGCCCCGGCGGCACCGGCGCGGGCTACGACACGTACTCGGTGAGCGGCCGCAGCTCGTACAAGCTGTGCCTGATGATCAACGCGAAGCAGGGCGACTGCCTGGCGAACTTCACGTCCCAGACCAAGGGCTACCTGAAGGTCCCCTGCACCGACCCGACCAAGGACGGCGAGCTGGTCAAGGTCGTGACCGGCCAGGCGGACAAGAGCGTCTGCGAGGACACCGACGCCACGCGCGTCGCGGTCTACCCGGAGCCGGCGACGACGATGTGCGTCAAGACGAACGAATAGCTGTCGCTGCACGAAGGCCCTCTCGCCGCCTCGGCGAGGGGGCCTTTCGCGTACCCGGATTGCTCCGTTCGTCCCACACTGTGCGACGGGCTGCAACCGCCCGGTCACGCGTCCTAACTTGGGTCGTCCTGCCCGCCCGAGCCTGGAGTAGCCGGTGGCGACGACCCAATCCCCGATCGGTGACAAGTACTTCCCCACCTCCTGCGCCGCGCCCGCACCGCGGCCGGAGGAGCCCGTCAGGATCGTCCCGCTGGCCGTTGCCGGGGTGCTCGCGGCCGGCCTGACCTGGTACGTCTGGGCGAGCCAAGGCGCCAAGTTCGGCGTCCTGCTGCTGCTCGGCCTCGGGCTGGGGCTCGCGCTCTTCCACTCGCGGTTCGGCTTCACCTCGGCGTGGCGGCAGCTCATCGCCGTCGGCAACGGGCAGGGCCTGCGGGCCCACACCGTGCTGCTCGGCACCGCCGCGACGCTCATCGCGCTGATCGCCGGCACCGGCAGCGGTCTCTTCGGCAGCAAGCCCGCGCCGACGGCCGGCGCCCTCGGCCTCGCCCTCTTCGCCGGCGCGTTGCTCTTCGCGATCGGCATGCAGCTCGGCGGCGCGTGCGCGTCCGGGACGCTGTTCGCCGTCGGGTCCGGCCAGTCCGCCATCGTGCTGACGCTGGGCGGGTTCGTCGCCGGCTCGGTGCTCTACACCTGGGCGTACCCGGTGCTGTCCGGCTGGCCCGAGCTGAAGGGCGTGCTGCTCGCCGACCACGTCGGCTGGTTCGGCTCGTGGGCGATCACGATCGCCGTGCTCGCCGGGATCGTGCTCGCGACCCGGACGGTGCAGCGCCGCCGGACGCCGCCGCCGGTCGACGTCGTGCCGACCGCGCGGGGCTTCGCCCGGGTCTTCCGCGGCTCCTGGCCGATGCTCGCCGGCGCCGTCGTGCTGGGCGTGCTGGCCGCCGCGGTTTTCCTCGTCTCCGGCGGGATCTGGGGCATTACCAGCGCGTTCGCCTTGTGGGGCGCCAAGATCCTGCAGGTGTTCGGCCTGCACCCGGAGACGTGGGAGTTCTGGCGGCAGAAGGCGAACGCGACGTCGCTGGCCGCCCCGATCTGGCGCGACAAGACCAGCCTCACCGACATCGGCATCATGATCGGCGCCGCGGTGGCCGCCGCGGCCGCGGGCGCGTGGAAGATCCACAGCTCGATCCCGTGGCGCACGGCCGTCGCCGCGCTCCTCGGCGGCGTCCTCATGGGCGTCGGCGCGCGGATGGCCGGCGGCTGCAACATCGGCGCGTACCTCGGCGGCATCTCCACCGGCAGCCTGCACGGCTGGCTGTGGGGCGTGTTCGCCCTCGGCGGCACCTGGATCGGCCTCAAGCTGCGCCCGCTGTTCGGGCTGGCGAACCCGGAACCCACCGACAGCGTCTGCTGACCCCGGCGGATGGTCTGCCGCGGCTTGTCGTGAGTGGTAATTAGGGTTAGAACCCGAATTACCACTCACGACCGGGGCCGCTGGCAGCCTCAGGAAAGGCGCGCGATGATCAGCGCC
>NZ_JADWPD010000012.1:51495-180398 GCF_017308975.1 Amycolatopsis sp. MtRt-6
GGGTGGTCGTGGGGTTTTTGTTGTTTTTTATATAGTCTACACAACCCCACAACCCCCCCCCACGACCGGGGCCGCTGGCAGCCTCAGGAAAGGCGCTCGATGATCAGCGCCATGCCCTGGCCGCCGCCGACGCACATCGTCTCGAGGCCGAACTGCTTGTCGTGGTGCTGCAGGGAATTGATCAGCGTCGACGTGATCCGGGCGCCCGTCATGCCGAACGGGTGGCCCACCGCGATCGCGCCGCCGTTGACGTTCAGCCGGTCCAGCTCGATGCCCAGGTCCTGGTAGGACGGAATGACCTGCGCCGCGAACGCCTCGTTGATCTCGACCAGGTCGATGTCGCCGATCGACAGCCCCGCGCGCGACAGCGCCTGCTTCGACGCCTCGACCGGGCCGTAGCCCATGATCTCCGGCGAAAGCCCGGTGACGCCGGTGGACACGATCCGCGCCAGCGGCGTCAGGCCCAGCTCGCGCGCCTTCGTGTCGGACATGATCACCAGTGCCGCCGCGCCGTCGTTGAGCGCGCAGCAGTTGCCCGCCGTGACGCGGCCGTCGGGGCGGAACACCGGCTTCAGGCCGGAGACGCCTTCCAGGGTGACACCGGCGCGGGGGCCGTCGTCCTTCGAGACGACCGTGCCGTCCGGCAGCGTCACCGGGGTGATGTCCTTGGCCCAGAAGCCGTCCGCGAGGGCCTTTTCGGCCAGGTTCTGCGAGCGCACGCCGAACTCGTCCATCTCCTCGCGCGTGACGCCCTTCAGCCGCGCCAGGTTCTCCGCGGTCTGGCCCATCGCGATGTAGACGTCCGGGACGTCACCGGTGGTGCGCGGGTCGGTCCACGAGTCGGCGCCGGACTCGGCGGTCGCCTTCGTGCGCGCCTCGGCGTCGGCGAACAGCGGGTTGTGCGTGTCGGGCCAGGAGTCCGAGCTGCCCTTGCCGAACCGCGAGACCGTCTCGACGCCGGCCGAGATGAAGACGTCGCCCTCGCCTGCCTTGATCGCGTGGAACGCCATCCGGGTGGTCTGCAGGCTGGAGGAGCAGTACCGGGTGATCGTGCAGCCGGGCAGGTGGTCGTAGCCCAGTTCGACGGCGACCGCGCGGCCCATGTTGAACCCGGACTCGCCGCCCGGCAGGCCGCAGCCGAGCATCAGGTCGTCGATGTCGGCCGGGTCGAGCTGCGGCACCTTGGCCAGCGCCGCCGCGACCATCTGCGCGGTCAGGTCGTCGGGCCGCATGCCGACCAGGGAACCCTTGTTGGCGCGCCCGATCGGGGAGCGCGCGGTGGAGACGATGACGGCTTCAGGCATGACGGGACACATCCTCGTATCGCGAGCTAAGCAGTTGCTCACCATACTGCCGGGTACGGCGGCCGGGAGAAAGCCGGAGCGGCTGTGAGGTTGTCCGGCACCCCGGACTCCGGATCTGCCGCCTAGTTGCTGTCGCACCGCCAGGTGACCTGCCAGTGGCCGGGGCCGCCTCCCCAGCCCACGGCCGTGACCCCCCGGGCCCGGAACCCGTACTTGTTCACGCACTTCGCGTCGGCGGCCGGCCGGGTGTCCGCCTCCAGTGCGGCGTGCGACGGCTGAGTGCTGCTGGTGATGCTGGACGGGATGTCGAAATTGGTGCTCTCGGCACTGGCCGGCGTCGTCCCGAGAGCGAGCAGGGCCAGCACGGCCCCGGTCATCCCGGTGATCCAGCGGGTTGCGGTGCGCATGGTCTACCTCCGGTGGGAGCGGCGGAATCGCAGGGACGACGCTCCCAGCGAGGCGCCTGCGCGGGCACCCGCACGAAGCCAGGATTTGTTGCGTGGATTCCGGGTTCCCCGACTGGCAGGATCACCCTGTGGGGAACCGGCTCGAGCGGGTGCTGCGGACCAGGACCATCGTGCTGTGGGGCGCCGGGCTGCTGGTGGTGGCCGGGGTCGCCGCGGCGGCGCTGCTGACGCTGCTGGGCGGCGGCCGCCCGGAGGACTCGGCCCGGCTCGACGCGCTGAGGACCGCGGCCAACATCGTCGTCGGCACCGGGGGTGCCGCCGCCCTGCTGCTCGCCGCGCGGCGGCAGCGGTCGGCCGAGCTGGACCTGGTGCAGAAGGACCACGACGCCACCGAACGCCGGGTCACCGAGATCTACGGCAAGGCCGCCGACCAGCTGGGCAGCGACAAGGCCCCGGTCCGCCTCGCCGGTCTCTACGCGCTGGAACGGCTGGCCGCCGGGTACGCCGAGCACCGGCAGACCATCGTCAACGTCCTCTGTGCCTACCTGCGGATGCCGTACAAGCACAGCGAGAAGAACGCCGAAGAGCTGCAGGTGCGCAAGACCGCGCAGCGGATCCTGCTGCTGCACCTGCGGCCTAGCTCCGCGGCGCAGCCGAACGAAGCCTTCTGGCCGGACATCGACCTCGACTTCTCGGGGGCGAGGCTGGTCGGGCTGACCCTGACGCACTGCTCGATCCGGTCGATCACCTGCTACGACGCGGAGTTTCTCGAACTGACGTCGTTTCGGGGCACCGAATTCCGCACCAAGGCCGACTTCAACAAGGCGGAATTCAAGGGCCGTGCCGATTTCCGCGGAACCGTTTTCGGCGGCGAACGCGAGAGCTTCAACGGCGCCGTTTTCGCTGGTCCCGCCGATTTTGGCACCAAGTCGGCGGCCCGGCTCGCCGGCGCGCGGGCCAAGCAGGGGTTTCCGCGGACCTGGCCGCCGGGCTGGGAAGAACGGCCGGGCCCCGACGAGGACGGCCTGCGGGAATTGACACGAAAGGATGAACCCGGGCAACCGGCGGGCCGATAGGATCGTCCCACCCGAGAAAGAAGTCGCCATTCCACGCAGGAGGTGAACTGGCGATGATGAAGGTCCAGAACGCTTACTGGACGTCCCTGTCCCTACGGACCGGCTGCACGGCCATCGACGCCGGGCGGAACCTCCGGGACGGGATGACGGCTCAGCGTGCAGCGGCCCTCGGGCCGGTACCGGTGCGGACGAGCGGCTTGGTGGCCGCCTGAGGTCCCCGCCGGGCGGCCCGGCCCCGCGCTCGCTGCCCGGCATCGCCGACGCGCACCCGGAGCTCGCCCGGTGTCAGGCCCTGCTGAGTAGACAACGCCACGGGGCCACCCGTTGCTGATCCGGCCAAAAGCAGGCCGCCCCCCAGGGCGGCACGTAACCGGTGCTCCACGGCCATTCGGCCGTGACTGTGGTCGGACCAGCGACGATCGGCACAGTAGGCTGGTGTCGTGGAGTACGCAGAGCACATCGCAGACCTCGTGGGCAACACCCCGCTGGTCAAGCTGAACTCGTTGGCCAAGGGGCTCAAGCCGCTCGTGCTGGCCAAGGTCGAGTACCTGAACCCGGGTGGCTCGGTCAAGGACCGGATCGCGCTGCGCATGATCGAGGCCGCCGAAGCTTCCGGCGAGCTGCGCCCGGGCGGCACGATCGTCGAGCCGACGTCCGGCAACACCGGCGTCGGGCTGGCCATGGTCGCCCAGCGCAAGGGCTACCAGTGCGTGTTCGTCTGCCCGGACAAGGTCAGCGAAGACAAGCGCAACGTGCTCAAGGCGTACGGCGCCCGCGTCGTGGTGTGCCCGACGGCGGTGCCGCCCGAGCACCCGGACTCCTACTACAACGTCTCCGACCGCCTGGTCCGCGAGATCGAGGGCGCCTGGAAGCCCAACCAGTACGCCAACCCGCAGAACCCGGAGAGCCACTACCACTCGACCGGCCCCGAGCTGTGGAAGCAGACGGACGGGAAGATCACGCACTTCGTCGCGGGCGTCGGCACCGGCGGCACGATCTCCGGCACCGGCAGGTACCTCAAGGAGGTCAGCGACGGCGCCGTGCAGGTCGTCGGCGCCGACCCGGAGGGCTCGGTCTACTCCGGCGGCAGCGGCCGCCCGTACCTGGTCGAAGGTGTCGGCGAGGACTTCTGGCCGGACACCTACGACCGCGGCATCGCCGACGAGATCATCCCGGTCTCCGACGCCGACTCCTTCCAGGTCACCCGCCGCCTCGCGCTGGAGGAGGGCCTGCTGGTCGGCGGCTCCTGCGGGATGGCCGTCGCCGCCGCGCTGAAGCTCGCCGAGCGGCTCACCGAGGACGACGTCGTGGTCGTGCTGCTGCCCGACGGCGGCCGCGGCTACCTCACGAAGGTGTTCAACGACACGTGGATGTCGTCCTACGGCTTCCTGCCGCCCGACTCCTCGGGCGCGACGGTCGCCGACGTGCTCACGAAGAAGAGCGGCTCGCTGCCCGATCTGGTGCACTCTCACCCGAACGAGACCGTCGCCGAGGCCATCGCGATCCTCTCCGAATTCGGCGTGAGCCAGATGCCCGTCGTCAGCGCGGAGCCACCGGTGATGGCGGCCGAGGTCGTCGGCGCCGTCAACGAGCGTGACCTGCTCGACGCCCTGTTCACCGGCAAGGCGCAGCTGGCCGACCGGCTCGAGCAGCACATGTCCCCGCCGCTGCCGACGATCGGCGGCAGCGAGCAGGTGGGCGCGGCGATGACCGCCCTCGAAGGGGCCGACGGCGCGCTCGTGCTGGTCGACGGCAAGCCGGCCGGCGTCGTCACCCGGCACGACCTCCTGGGCTTCCTGGCCGGTCGCTGACCGAGCCTCAAGAAGGACTTAATCGGCGGACCCGGCAGGGGCGTTACGAGCGCCCTGCCGGGCGATCCGATAGCGTGGGCGCGAGTAGAACACTTTCGCGTCCTCGTCAAGGGGGTTCAAGACCCACATGAGTGCACCGCAGCCACCGAACCAGCCGTGGGGTGGCGGCCAGCCACCTCAGGGCCCGCCGAGTGGCCCCCAGCCGCAGCAGGACCCGTTCGGCAGCCCGGAACCGACCCAGGTCGTCCAGCCCGCCCAGTCCCAGGGCGGTTCCCCGTTCGGGGAGACGCCGGAGCCGACCCAGGTCGTCCAGCCGGTCCAGCCGGGTGACGGCGGGGCGGGCGCGACCCAGGCCATGCCGCCGGTCGACGCGAACGCGACCCAGATGGTGAGCCCGGTCGGCGGCGGCGACGCCCCGGTCGCGGACTCGACGCAGCTGGTGCCCCCGGGCTCCCAGCCGCCGGCGATCCCGTACACCCCGCCGCCGAGCGCGGCCGACAACCCGGCCGCGGCCTTCGGCCAGCAGCCCGGTGGTTACGGCCAGCAGCCGGGCGGGTTCGGGCAGCAGCCGGGTGGTTATGGGCAGCAGCAGGGCTTCGGCCAGCCGGGGCAGCCGGGTCAGCCGCCGCAGGGCTTCGGCGCTCCCGGCTTCGGGCAGCAGCCCGGCTTCGGCGGCCAGCCGCCGCAGTTCGGCGGCTCGGCCGGGGGTGGCAACGCCCTGTTCGGCTACATCGCCGGTGGCGTGGTCGCCGTGCTGGGCCTGGTCGCGCTGATCTACTCGTTCAGCTACATGGGCGACGCGAGCGACTACTCGGCGATCTTCGACCGCGCTCCGGACCAGGCGGCGATCCAGCGGGTGCTCGACGCGGCCGGGCTCATCGGCCCGGGCCTGGTCTGGTTCTACGTGATCATGATCCTGCTGGGCTCGCTGATCGCGCTGGCCGGCGGTGTCGGGCTGGCGCTCGCCGGCAAGCTGGGTGGGCTCAAGAAGTTCGTCCCGATCGCGATCGTCGCGGGTGGCGCGCTGCTCACGATCTTCGCTCTGCTGCTGAAGATCGGCATGACGCCGAACGCCGAGACGCTCGCGCAGGCGTCCGCGTCCGAAAAGGACACTTTCGGCCTCGGGCTGCCGCCGCTGATCCTCGGCGTCCTCATCCTCATCGCCGGCGTCCTCGGACTGGTCCCGGCGACGCAGCAGTTCGTCGGCCTCGGCGACGGCGGTGCCGCGCCGGGCGGGCCGCAGGGCTTCGGCGGACCGCCGCAGGGCTTCGGTGGCCCTCCGGGCGGGTACGGCCAGCCGGGTGGGTTCGGCCAGCCGGGCCAGCCCGGTGGCTACGGCCAGCCGGGTCAGGGTTACGGCCAGCCGGGTCAGCCGGGCGGCTTCGGTCAGCCGGGCGGGCCCAACCCGTCCAGCGGCGGGTTCCCGCAGCCGGGCCAGCCGGGCGGGTACGGCCAGCCGGGTCAGCCCGGTGGGGCCAACCCGTCGAGCGGGGGTTTCCCGCAGCCGGGGCAGCCGGGTGGGTACGGCCAGCCGGGCGGCTTCGGTCAGCCGGGCCAGCCGGGCGAGTACGGCCAGCCGGGACAGCCGGGCGGGTACGGCCAGCCTGGTCAGCCGGGTCAGGGTTACGGCCAGCCGGGCCAGCCAGGCCAGCCGCCGCAGGGCTGGGGCCAGCCGCCGGGCCAGCAGGGCCCGCCGAGCGGTGGCTTCGGCCAGCCGGGGCAGCCCCCGCAGCAGCAGCAATGGTGAACTAGCGCACCTCTTCGTGCCCCGGAGCCGATTCGGCTCCGGGGCACGCTGCATTCATGGCGGGATTCGCAATTGTCCGAAGAGGACAATGGGGTGGATATCAGCACGGCCCGTGACCGCGTGACAGGATTTCTGCCGCTACCGTACAAAAATGATCTTGGGTTCCGCCGTCCGGCCGAATTCCGTTCTTTTTCGGGACCGCTTCCGGGAATTCCCACTAGGGTGAGCGCCGTCGTCCCGCGCTCGGCTGATGGGGGAGTTGTGACCGGTCCGCACGGATATCCGGTGTCGCGTTCGCATTCGTATTCATCGACTCGGCCATCCGGAGTAACGGCGGTCCTCGCCGCGCTGCTCGGATTTCCGGCCGCGGTCGCCGCCGGGTACGTGCCGGTCAAGATCTTCCTCGACATGCCCGCCGAATTCAGCCTCGGCGCGTTGCCCACCTGGGTGCTGGTGGACCTGGCCGGGTACGTCGTCGCGGGCCTCGTGCTGCTCCTCGGTTCCCTGGCGACGCTGTTCCGCGCGACGGCGGGCGCGGTCCTGCTCGGCCTCGGCGCGCTCCTGGCCATCGGCGCCCTGCTGACCGAGCCGATGTCGGTGGGTGTGCCCCCGGCCCGCTTCGTCGACGCGATGTTCACCCACGGCGGGTTCGCCATGGTCGACCGCGTCGGCCTCGCCGCGCTGGCGGTGCTGGTGCTGGTGCTGGCGTTCCTGCCGCCGACGTTCCGGTACCTGCGCTACCGCACGTCGGTGCTGCCGGTGCTGTCCGGCCAGGGTGCCTACTCGTCCTCGTCGCGGAGCTGGTGATGGACGTCGCAGCACCGCCGAAGCCCGGCGCGGCGACCGCGATCACGGCCGGGGTGCTCGCCGTGCTCGGCGGCCTGTGGTTCCTGACGGGCATCTTCTGGTGGAGCCTCGTCTACGGCTTCGGGCAGCAGGACCTGCTGGTCCCCGGCCAGATCACCGACGCGGTCATCGGCCTGCTCCTCCTGCTCGGCGGAACCTCGCTGCTCGCGCGCGTGGAGGCGGGCCGCGTGCTGTGCCTGGTGGCCGCGGTCCTCGGGCTGGTCGCGCCGATCGTCGGCCTCGCGCTCCGCCACCAGCGCATCCTCTTCATCGTGGGCGGGCCCACGGGCATCGATCCCGATGCGCCGCGCGCGATCGTCATCGCGGTGCCGTTTGTGGCCCTGCTGGTGCTGGCGGCCCTGCCGGCCACCCGCCGCTGGACCCGGCTCTGAGATCCATCCCACCTGACGGGAATGTCGGAGGCGGCCCGTACGCTGAACCAATGGTGGACGACTACTCCGTATTGGGCTTCGAGACGCGCGCGATCCACGCCGGTCAGCAGCCCGACCCCCGCACCGGCGCGGTGATCGTGCCGATCTACCAGACCTCGACCTACGCGCAGGACGGCGTGGGCGGGACCCGCGAGGGCGACTACGAGTACTCGCGCACCGCGAACCCGACCCGGTCGGCGCTGGAGGAGGCGCTGGCCTCGCTGGAAGGCGCCCGGCACGCGCTGGCCTTCGCCTCCGGCATGGCCGCCTCCGACGTGGTGCTGCGCAGTACCCTCCGCCCCGGTGACCACCTCGTGCTCGGCAACGACGCGTACGGCGGCACGTTCCGCCTGATCGACAAGGTGCTCAGCCTGTGGGGCGTCGAGCACACCGTCGCCGACCTGGCGAACCTCGACGAGGTGCGGGCCGCGATCCGGCCCGAGACCAAGCTGATCTGGTGCGAGTCGCCGACCAACCCGATGCTCGGCATCGCCGACATCGCCGCGCTGGCCGGGGTCGCGCACGACGCCGGCGCCCGCCTGGTGGTCGACAACACCTTCGCGACGCCGTACCTGCAGAACCCGCTGGCGCTGGGCGCCGACATCGTCCTGCACTCGACGACGAAGTACCTCGGCGGCCACTCCGACGTCGTCGGCGGCGCGATCATCACGAACGAAGACGAGCTGCGCGAGCAGTTCTTCTACCTGCGCAACGCCGCGGGCGCGGTGCCGGGGCCGTTCGACGCGTGGCTGACCCTGCGCGGCATCAAGACCCTCGCCCTGCGCATGGAGCGGCACAGCGACAACGCCGAGAAGATCGTCCAGGCGCTGGTCAACCACCCCAAGGTGGCCAAGGTCTACTACCCGGGCCTGCCGGAGCACCCGGGCCACGAGACGGCGGCGAAGCAGATGCGCCGCTTCGGCGGCATGGTGTCCTTCAGCCACGTCGACGGCGAAGCGGCGGCCCTGGAAGTGGCTTCGCGCACGAAGCTGTTCATCCTCGCCGAGTCGCTCGGCGGCATCGAGTCGCTGATCGAGCACCCGGGCAAGATGACCCACGCGAGCACGGCGGGGTCGACCCTCCAGGTCCCGGCCGACCTGCTGCGCCTCTCGGTCGGCATCGAGGACGGCCGCGACCTGGTGGCCGACCTGCTGGCCGCCCTGGGCTGAGCCCCAAGCGCCCCAATGTGGCCTTGGTTGCGCTCAACGCACCGAAGGCCACATTGGGTGCGTTGGACGCACCGAAGGCCACATTGGGGCGCTCTGGTCAGCGCACGTCGAGACCGCCGCCGTAGAGCCGTTCCACCCGGAGCGTGATCACCACGCGGCGGTCTTCGACCATGTTCCGCAGGAACGCGGCCTCGGCCCCGGGGTCGTCGAACGGCGCCTGCATCGCGAGCAGCGCCCGGCCGGTCTCGTCCCCGGGCACCGAGCTGACCGGCGACACCTCGGCCACGCCCTCCGCGACGGCGAAGGCCAGGTGGTCGTCGCTGCTGACGTACAGCGACGCGTGCGGGTCACGCGCCAGCTGGCGCACCTTCGCGCGTCCCGCCGTCGACCCGATCCGCACGACGCGCTCCGCCGGATCCCACGCGTAGGCGACAGTGGACAGGTGCGGGAAGCCACCTCGGTTGACCGTGGCCAGCGCGCCCAGGCTGTGGGCGCCCAGCAGCCGGCTCGACGCTTCTTCGGTGGGCTTGGCGGGGCCGGGACCGCGGCCCGGCTCGTAAACGGTGGTCACCCGGTGATCATCGACGACCCGCACGACCTGCGGAAGAAGGCACTTTCGTGTTCCCCGGGCACACGGGGGTAACCCACCAGGTCAGGGGTTGTAGTTGCCGTGCGCCGCACCGCCGGTCGCCGGCGTGCCGGTGGCCGGCAGCTTCGCGCCGTCGACGCAGCCGCCGACCAGCTCGACGTGGCTGTCGTGGCGGATGTACTGGGCGGGGGCGCCGCACGAGGCGCTGTCCACCGTGAAGTACGCGGCGCCGGTGAGCGCGGCGGCCGAGGCCAGCCCGACCACGAGCGGGAGCAGGCCGGCGGAGCGGGTGGCGCGAGCCCGTCGGGCGGCGTTCGCGTCGTTCCCGGATGCCATAGGTTGCTCCTTGTTTACCGCCTGTTGACGCGTCCCAGGGTACCCGGCCGATGGTCCGGTCAACCTGTGGAGTTCCTGAGTGGCATAGTCCGCCGCATGGAACTCGTCACCCTCGAGCGGATCCAGGCCGCCCGGGAGCTCCTCAAAGGAGTGACCCGGGTGACGCCGATGGAGCACGCGCGCGACCTGCGCCGGCTCCACGGCGGCCCAGTGCACCTGAAGTGCGAAAACCTGCAGCGGACGGGGTCGTTCAAGATCCGCGGCGCCTACACCCGCATCCACGGCCTGACCGAGGCCGAACGCGAACGCGGCGTCGTCGCGGCCAGCGCCGGCAACCACGCGCAGGGCGTCGCGCTGGCGTCGTCGCTGCTGGGCGCCAAGTCGACCGTCTTCATGCCGCTGCGGGCCCCGCTGCCGAAGCTCGCCGCCACCCGCGGCTACGGCGCCGACGTCCACCTCCACGGCGCCCTCCTGGAGGAGACGCTCCGGGCCGCCATCGAGTTCGGCGAGCGGACCGGCGCCGTGTTCATCCACCCCTTCGACCACCCGGACGTCATCGCCGGCCAGGGCACGGTCGGCCTCGAGATCCTCGAGCAGGTGCCGGGCGTCAAGACGATCCTGGTCGCGACCGGCGGCGGCGGGCTGGTCGGCGGCGTCGCGTCGGCGGTGAAGGCGCTGCGCCCGGACGTCCGCGTCGTCGGCGTCCAGGCCGAGGAGGCCGCCGCGTACCCGCCGTCGCTGGCGGCGGGCGCCCCGGTGCGGCTGAGCACGACCTCGACCATGGCCGACGGGATCGCGGTGGGCGAGCCCGGCTTGGTCAGCTTCGCCCACGTCGAGTCGCTGGTCGACGACGTCGTGACGGTGTCCGAGCAGTTCCTGTCCCGCGCGGTGCTGCTCTGCCTGGAGCGGCGCAAGCTGGTGGTCGAGCCGGCCGGCGCGGCGACGGTCGCGGCGCTGCTGCAGCACCCCGGCGTGTTCGAGCCCCCGGTGGTGGCCATCCTCTCGGGCGGCAACGTCGACCCGGTGCTCCTGCTGCAGATCATCCAGCACGGCATGACGGCGGGCGGCCGCTACCTGCGGCTGCGGCTGCGGGTCCCGGACCGCCCGGGGTCACTGGTCGGCGTGCTGTCGTGCGTCAGCGAGCTGGGCGCGAACGTGCTCGACGTCGAGCATTCGCGCATCTCGGGCAGCCTCGACCTCGGCGAGGCCGACGTCGTGCTCGCGCTGGAGACCCGCGGGCCCGAGCACTGCAAGGAGGTCGAGATCGCCCTGGCGGACGCCGGCTACAGCGTGGTCTGAGTTGTTCGGGGGTTCGGGTGGCGGAGCCCCCGACTCGGGGCGAAGCCCCGGATGTCACTGAGTGATGGCGGCCAGTGCCAGGTCCGTGGCGGCCTCGGACACCTCGTCCGGCGCGGTGTAGCGCCGGGCCCGGATGTGGGCGACCAGCTCCGGGTCCGGCGGCACGCCGTGCTCGCGCAGGTAGTACGCGACCGCGCCGGGCCAGGCCCAGACGCCGTCCGTGCGGAAGTTCAGCGGCACGGCGTCCGTGCGGTCCGGCGCGAACGCGTCGGGCCCGTTGCTGCGGGACGCCAGGATCACCGGTGCCGCGTCCAGGTAGGCGAGCAGCTGCCCGGCCTCGGCGGGGGCCACCGGCGGCCGCCGGACGAGCGGGCGGCCGGAGGCGTCCAGGCCGTCGTAGATCCGCGGCGTCCGGACGCCCTCCTCGCCGGACGGGCCGGCCGCGCGCCGCCGCAGCCAGTCCGGGACCTGCTGGTCGGCGCGCGGGAACAGCCGCAGCTCGTCCTGGAAGCCGATCGGCGGCGGGGTGCGCCGCCACCGCGGCTCCCGGTCGAAGCCGAAGTCGGCGCCGACGCCCTGCCCGGGGTCGACGGTCAGCACCGCGCCCAGCCAGGTGCCCGCCCCCGGCCGGTACATGCCCGCGCGCAGCGTGCCCAGGAGCTGGAGCAGTTCCGGCGGCGGCTGGACCGCGCGCGGCACGCCGTCCTGGCCGGTGACGACGACGTCGGCTTCGATGTGCCGTCCGGCCGCGCGGTACTCGGCCCGGACCTGCCGCCAGGTGCCCGGCGGGGCCAGCGACGCCAGCCCGTGCCCGATCCGGTTGACGAGCTGCTGTTGCTGCTCGGGGCCCAGCGGCACCGGCGGGGTGGTCATCGGTCCTCCGCCGCCGGCGGCCGGGTCGTCGCCTGCGGGACCTCCTCGACGGCCCCGTCGGCCAGGAGGTCGGCGACCGGCCGCGCCAGCACGTAGGCCGTGCCGCCGCCGGGCTGGTCGTACCAGGGGACGGCGGTGCCGGTGACGGCCCGCACGGGCCGGCGCAGGCGGTACACGTGGTAGGCCCAGCTTTGGACCTCCGCCGGCTCCGACCGGTGGGGCCACTCGGTCCGCGCGGCGTACAGCGTGTTGCCGTCCGGGTCGCCGTAGCGGTCCAGCTCGGTGCCCGGCGGCAGCGTGACCAGGCGTTTCCCGCCGTACATCTGCAACCCGGCGTCACCGCCGACGGGCTGGATGGGCCACTGGTCCGTGGGGCGCTTGGCGTCCGGCGGCAGTTCGTCGCGGAGCGCACTCCGGTCCAGGTAGAGGTGACCGGTGAAGTAGCGGGCCGCGCCCACGGCGGTGGGGAAGGTGGCGAGGTCCAGCCGCTGGTCGCCCCGGGCCCGGAAGACCGCCCACCCGTCGTCTTCGCGGACCAGGCACCAGGCGCCGTCGGCGACCTCGCCGATCCGGTAGCGGGCCGCGGGGATCTCGAGCTCGGCCGCGGCGTCTTCGGCCGCGCGCAGGGCTTCCTTGGCCGCCGCCTCCGGGTCGTCCGGGCTCGACGGCGTCATCGCGGCGCCTGTCGCCTCGGCCAGCCAGCCGGGCAGCGCGTTGCCGGTCCGCGGGAACCGCGCGAGCTCACGGGCGAACTCGGCCACCGGCCGCGGCCCGTCCCACGCCGGCTCGTCGTCCCACGTGTACGTGTACTCGATGGCGGAGTTGAGCGAGACGTGCGCGACGGCCTGGAACCAGGTGCCCCGGCCTTCGGCGTACATGGCGGCCCGCAGCTCGGCGAACAGCTCGGCGACCTCCCGCGGCGGCTCCCACGGGGCCAGGCCGCCGTCGGTGGCCCGGCGCACCAGCACCGGCAGTTCGGTGTACCCGCCGATCGCCCGGTAGGTGAGCATCACCTGCGTCCAGTCCGGCGGCACGGACAGCGCGACGATGTTCGCGATCTGGTCCCAGTACCAGTTCTGCTCCCGCGGGTTCAGCGGCGGCCGCGGCCGCGCGACCGGGACGTCTCCGGGTACCGGACGGCCCGCCTCGGCGAGCCGCGCGCGCAGCCACGGCTGGATGTTCTCCGGGTCGCGCGGGTAGGCGTCGAGGTCGCGCACCCACCCCGCCGGGTCGATCGAGGGCGCCCAGTGCGGGTCCCAGTCCAGGTTGAACAGCGTCTGGATGCGCCCGGGCGGGTTGATCATGTAGCGCATCGAGAACCACGTGCCCTCGCCCGGCACGTAGTACGCGTCGCGCATGCGGCGCACGGCGGGCACGACCCGGTCCGGCACCGGGACCGGAACCTGGCTCCCGTCGGCCAGCAGGACGGTGAGGACGAAGTCCTGGACGTCGACGTTGACCCGGCTCACCAGGTCGATCCGCCGCCATCCGGGGGGCGCGACGTCGACGAGGGCGTTGCCCACTTCGTGCGACTGCTCCCGCCACTGCGAGGCGTCACGAGGCATGAGTGCCGGTCCTTTCTGGTGCCGCGGCCGGTCGCATCAGGACGCTCCGGCCGGGGTGTTCGGGAAGCTGCGCATGTGGACGCTCCGGTTGCCGGCCGCGTCCACCTCGACCCACCGTACTTGGATGGTGTGCGGGACCAGATCGCCGTCGTGCCGCATCGGGAACACGTCGATGCCGTCGATCTTGCCGCCCTTCCGCAGGTGCTCGGCGAGGTCGGATTCGAAGGCGTACCAGTGGTCGGGCCCGGCCTGCTTCGGCCAGCCCTGGTTCTGCGGCCGCCACTGGGACATCATGTTGACCAGCTCGCCGGGCCCGCGGAACTGGTTGCCGGCGATGTGCCCGCCGTCGTAGAGCCCCATGCCCGCGCCCAGGCGGCCCGACTCGCCCTGCGACGTGCCGTCCCGCCGCAGGAGCTCTTCGCTCGGAGCGAGCTCGGGCTGGTGCGAGTGCCCGTGCACGGTCTGGGCCGGGCCGCCGTCGACCTCGGGCCCGGTCTGGTAGGTGAACCGGCCGCCGTCCACGTCGTAGACCATGTTCGGAGCGGGGTTGTTGAGGTCGGGGTGGTGCGGCCGGAAGGTCTCGACCACCGCGACGTTCCCGTGCTCGTCGGTCCAGTACACCGACCGCACCTGGTCGATCCTGCGGTTGCCTTCGCGGTAGTCGCTGTGCACGACGTACCTGGAGTTCGGCTCGAGGTCCGGGTGGGAGTCCAAAAAGGACTTGCCGCTGGGCAGCTTGACGTCGTGCTGCTGCGCGCCCCGGAACCGCTCCGGGTCCGCGACGCCGTGCGGCACCTCGGCGTCGGGGTCGATCCGCTGCCGCAGGTGGACTTCGGGGTTGCCCGGGAGGTTTTCGATGGCTCGCCAGTCCGGGTTCGTCCGCGCGATCCGGCCCGACTCGACCTCCGCCCAGCGGACGTGGCCGTCCGCGTCGGTGTGGAAGGTGCCGCGGTGGACGCCGTTGGAGTCGGTGACGTCGTACCGGCGGTGCGGCTCGTACGGGCCGCCCTCGGCGAAGGACTGCCGCGGGCCCGGCGCGTCCGGGTGGTCGCGGCCGATTTCGACGGTGGGACCTTCGAAGTCCGGCCGGTGGTACTGCACCGAGGGGTGCGGCACGCCGTCGGCGTCGGTGTGGAAGGTCTGGTGGTGCCCGTCGACCTCGACGCGGTAGGTGGTGTCCGGGTGCGGGTGGGTGACGTCCGGGTTCGGGCGGTAGTCCGGGTTCGGCTTGAACGCCGGATCCGCCTGCCCGGTGGGAATCCGCGGCGGCACGTTCGGGTGCGAAGCGTCGATGTGCGTGACGCGGCCGGTGCCATCGGTGTGGTAGGTGCCGCGCGGCGTCCCGTCGGCGTCGACGACCTGGTAGGACCGGTTCGGCTGAAGCGGCTGGTCGCCGGGAAAGCGTTCACCGGCCCGCGGCGGCCGCGGCGCGTCCGGGTGCGTGCTGCCCGGCCCGACGGGAACGGAGTCCCCGCCGGTCGGGGTGAAGTCCGTGCCGTGCTGCGGGTTCCGCCGCACCTCGGCCTGGTGCTGCGGATCGGTGAGTTCCCGTTCCTGTTGCCGCGAAAGGGGATTCCGGTCTTCGGGAACGGCATCGGGGTCCTGGCCGGCGCCGGGCTGCTGCCGCTGCCGGGTGTCGTCGTCACCGCGGTGCCGCGAGCTGCCGGCATCGACATCGCGCGGATCGTGGTGCCGGGTGTCCGGGGCGAAGCCGCCGTCACCGGCCGCGTGCGTGGAGCCGTCGGGACGGTGGACGCTCCACTCGCCATCGGGCGGAATGCGCGGCCGCAGCTTCCCGTCCGGGCCGATTTCGTAGCCGGAGGAGAAGACACGCCCGTGCGAGTCGGTCCAGGCGGGCTTGCTGGGCGCGAGCACCTCGGTGTCGAGTTCCCGCGAGAGCCGGTGCGCGAAGTCGTTCGAGCCGGCATCGCACCCGATGAGCCGGACGGGCCGGCCGTCGTAGTCCCCGTTCCGCCGCAGGACATCGGCGAATTCTTCGGGGGTGTAGAGCCGGTTCCCGATGCGGGCGTGGCCGTCCGGAGTGACGTGGACATCGACGGTGTAGCGGCCGTCGGGGTCGGGTTGGACGCGGTGGGGGAGGTCGCCCATGTCGGGATCGCCGGCGTGGTAGGAGCTGCCGGCGGGGGTGGATTCGGCGTGCCGGGCGTTGACCTCGTCGGGGGCGAGGGGGTCGGTGTGGTGGGGGAGGTCGGGGTCGTGCGGGCCGGGGCCGTTGTTGTGGGGGTTGTTGTCGTGGGGGCCGGGGGTGCCGTTGTCCGGGCTGTGCGGGCCGCCGGGCCGGGTGTCGGTGCCGTGCGGACCGGGGTGGCTGGGGGCGCCGTTGTCGGGGCCGCCCGGCCGGGTGTCGGTGCGGACAGGAGTGCTGTTGTCCGGGCCGTGGGGGCCGCCGGGCCGGGCGTCCGGGCCGTGCGGGCTGGGGCGGGCGGGTGTGGGGCCGCCGGGGCGAGTGTCGGGGCCGTGGGTGCCGGGGCCGAAGCCGCGGGCCGCGGGGGCGGGCTCGGGTGCGTCGGGCGTCCGGGGGCGTCCGGCGGGGAGGTCGCCGCCGGTGCGGGGCCGTCCGGGCGCGTCGACGTGCGCGCCGGGCGTGCCCGGGGTACCGGTCCAGCCGGCCCCGCCACCGGTGCGCGGCGAAGCGTTCCCGCCGAGACCACCCCCACCGAGCGCCCCACCACCGGGCGGCATGCCACCCATCGCCGGCTGGCCACCACCCTGCGGCGGAATCCCATCGCCCCCACCCCGAGGCGACGGCACGGCATCACCGGCCCCGGCACTGGTCCGCGGAGCGGCGGGCGCGGTCCCACTGGCCGAGGTCCCCTCGGCCCGCGGCGGCGCGGCACTGCTGGGCGTATCGGACCCATCCGTGCGCGCGGCAGGCGACGAGCCGGAGTGCGCGGGAGCCGGAGCCCCATCGCCCCCACGCGACGGCGAGCTGTCCCCGCCCCGAGCGGGCGAGGGAGTGGTGTCGCCGCCGTGCGGCGGCGTGCTGTCGGCACCCCGGGTGGGCGAAGGGCTGCCATCGCCGGCGTGCGACGGTGTGCTGTCCGCACCCCGGGTGGGTGAGGGCGTGCTGTCCGCACCCCGGGTGGGCGAAGGGCTGCCATCGCCGGCGTGCGACGGCGTGCTGTCCGCACCTCGGGCAGGTGAGGGGCTGGTGTCGCCGCCGTGCGGGGTGCTGTCCGCGCCCCGAACAGGTGAGCTGTCCCCACTTCGGCCAGGTGAGGGACCGGTGTGCGGCGTGCTGTCGGCACCCCGCGCGGGCGAGGGGCTGCCATCGCCGGCATGCGACGCGGTGCCGTCCCCACCACGAGCAGGCGAGGGAGTGCCGTCACCCCCACGCGACGGCGAACCATCCCCACCTCGGCCCGGCGAGCCATCCCCACCGCGGGAAGGCGAGCCGTCCCCCGAGCGCGCCGTCGACGGGCTCCCGTCCGGCGACCCGTCCCGCCCCGCCGACGAACTGTCACCCGCGTGCGACGGCGCACCGTCCTCACCGTGCGCCGACTCTCGGCCCGAGCTCCGGCGCGAGCCGGGGTCGGAACTCGGCGAATCCCCGTCCGCGCGGCCGGGATCGCCCGAGTCGCCGGAAGAGCCATCCGGCGATTCCCCGTCCCCGTGGGCGCGCGCACGAACCCCGCCGCCCTCCTTCGGGATCTTCCGGACGAACCCGCCCTCCTTGACCTTCAGCCCGTCGAGCCCGCTGACCTTGCCCAGCACCTTCCCGAAGACCTTCGCGATCTTCTCGAACAGATCCACCAGCTTCGACAGCAGCGGCGACACTTGCCGGATCGTGTCGGTCAGCTTCTTGAGCAGCTCGCCGATCTTCTTGCCCCACTTGGCGATCGCCGCCGACGCCTGGGCCACCACCACCGGTGTGCCGAAGCCGAGGCTGAACACCGTCTCCATCACCCAGGCGATCAGCTTGCCGACCAGGTCCGCGATCAGCTGCCGCACCGTCTCGCGGACGAACGACACGACCTGGCCCATGATCATCGTGACCGTGCTGATCGCACCCGCCACCGTCGCCGCGCCCGACAGCGCGTCCGAGTGTTCCGCCGCGAACTTGCGGTACGCGTCCGCGCCCGCGCCGGTCCAGCCCGTCGTGCCGTTCTTGACCGCGTTGTCGAAGTCCGTCTTGCGCTCGCCCAGCGCCTTCGAGACGTTGCCCCAGGTGTCCGCATAGGACTGGATCACCGGCGGGTTGCCCGCCAGCGAATCCAGCATGTCCTTCAACGGCTGGATGTGCTCCATCAGGAACGACGCCACCGACGACATCAGGTACCCGAACGGGTCGATCGCCGCGCCGGCGACCTCGCCCGCCAGCGACAGCATCCCGAGGCCGCCGGAAACCCAGTCGCCGTCCTTGATGCCGTTGAACGCGTCCATCGACGACTCGGCGATGCCGATGCCGCCGGCCCAGCCGTAGTCGCCGTTGCCCGCCGTGAACGCGCCCGGCCCGTCCGGATCCTGCTTCGCCTGCGCGACGAGCGGGTTCCCCTCCGGCATCACGCGCCGCCCGCGGACTTGTTCAGGTCGTCGGCGACGCCCGTCTCGTACCGGCGGTAGGCCGCCGCGGCCTCGCGCACCTTGCCCGACACCGCCGTCATCGCCTGCACGGCGTCCTTGAGCGCGTCGATCCCGTACTGCTCCACCGGGTCCAGCAGCATCCGGAACGGCTGGCAGAGGATGCCGTACGCGTCGGTCGGCATGCTCACCTGGTTCGCCGCGTCGACGGCCTGCTGCAGCCCGTCACCGATGGCGTCGAGCCGCTTCGCGTGCGCCGTGAGGTCGGTGCTGAGTTCCACGTCTGCCACGGTTTCCCCCTCAGGACAGGATCGATCCGCCGAAGTCGTCGTCATCGTCGTCGGCCGGGCGGCGGCGACGCGGCTGTTGCTGAGCAGGCGGCGGGGTGCGCGGCGCAGCAGGCGGCTCCTCGGCGTCCTCCGGCAGGAACCGGCGGACGCGGTCGGGCTCCGGGAACGCCGGCTCGGCCTCGGGCGGCGGCGCCGGGAAGGTGCTCTGCGCCTCGCGGACGATCTCCGCCGCGGCCTGGTCGCCCGTGCCGGTGGTCTCGGCCATGGCCTGCTGCAGCAACTCCGGGATCCGCGCCTGCGCCCGCTGCACCAGGTGCATCACCTGCGCCGACACCTCGGCCATCCGCTTCCCGGCCGCGGTTTCGGCGATGACGAGGTCCTTCAGCAGCCCGCGCGAATCGATCGTCACCTGGACCGTGCCGTCCTTGGACCGCTCGGTGACCGTCTGGCCCTGCATGCGATCGGCCAGCGCCTGGTACCGGGCGGCGTTCTCCTCGAGCCGCTTGGTCCAGTTGTCGATCATCGCGTCGCTGGCGTCGATGCTGTCCGGCATCACGGCCCTCCTCTTGAGCTTCTCCACACTGACGGATCCGGGCCGCCCGCGGTTCCCGAAACACGCAGAAAGCCACCATAGGGGACCCGGAGGTCTCCTACGGTGGCTCTCCCGCGCTATCTGTCAGAGGTTGCCGCGGCTGTGTCTGATGGCGCCTCGGCGTTAAAGATTGCCTCGGCGCTCCTGTTCCCGCTCGATCGCCTCGAACAGCGCCTTGAAGTTGCCCTTCCCGAAGCCCAGCGAGCCGTGCCGCTCGATCAGCTCGTAGAACACGGTCGGCCGGTCGCCGATCGGCTTGGTGAAGATCTGCAGCAGGTAGCCGTCCTCGTCGCGGTCGACCAGGATGCTGTGCTCCTTGAGCACCTCGATCGGCACGCGGACGTTGCCGATCCGGGCACGCAGCTCCGGGTCGTCGTAGTAGGAGTCCGGCGTGTCGAGGAACTCGACGCCGGCGGCGCGCATCGCCGTCACCGTGGCGATGATGTCGTTGGTGGCCAGCGCGATGTGCTGGCAGCCGGCGCCGTCGTAGAACTCGAGGTACTCGTCGATCTGCGACTTCTTCTTCGCGACGGCGGGCTCGTTGAGCGGGAACTTGACGCGGTGGTTGCCGTTCGAGACGACCTTGCTCATCAGCGCCGAGTACTCGGTCGCGATGTCGTCGCCGACGAACTCCGCCATGTTCACGAAGCCCATGACGCGGTGGTACCAGTCGACCCAGTAGTCCATCTTGCCGAGCTCGACGTTGCCGACGCAGTGGTCGACGGCCTGGAACAGCCGCTTCGGCGCGCCTTCGGGCCGCTTGATCGCGCTCTCGCGCGGCTCGTAGCCGGGCAGGTACACGCCGGTGTAGCGCGACCGGTCGACCAGCGAGTGGCGGGTCTCGCCGTAGGTCGCGATGGCGGCGACGCGCACGGTGCCGTGCTCGTCGGAGACGTCGTGCGGCTCTTCGAGGATCGTCGCGCCCTGCGCGCGGGCGTGCTCGACGCACTTGTCGACGTCGGTGGTCTCGAGCGCCAGGTCGATGACGCCGTCGCCGTGCTTGCGGTGGTGGTCGAGCAGCGGCGAGTCCGGCTTGACGCCGCCGGTGATGACGAACCGGGCCGAGCCGGACTTCAGCACGTAGGACTTGCGGTCGTAGTTCCCGGTTTCGGGACCGGAGTACGCGACGAGCTGCATCCCGAACGCGATCTGGTAGTACCAGGCGGTCTGGGTGGCGTTGCCGGCGATGAACACCACCGCGTCCATGGCCTTGACCGGGAACGGGTCGGTCGAGGCGTCGTGGTCGACGAGCCCGACCAGCTGACGCAGCTGGTCATAGCTGACGTCGTCGAGGGCACCCTGGGGTTCGGCAGTCTGGGTCATACCCGAAGGATCTGCCCTGTCTGGCAAGATGTGCAATGGAGACAGTTTTTGCTGGACAATCTGCCTAGTGATCATCGGACAACGGCGGTCATCATGGACAACTTGCGCAGGGAAGAGAGCAATGCCGGAGAACCTCGACGCACTGGACGCGCGGCTGCTGCTGTTGCTCACCGACTCACCGCGCCTCGGGGTGCTGGAGTGCGCCCGCCGGCTCGGGGTGGCGCGCGGGACGGTCCAGGCCCGCCTGGACCGCCTGACCGAGCGCGGCATCCTCGGCGGCTTCCCGCCGGAGCTGGACCTGGCGGCGATGGGCTACGGCCTGACGGCGTTCGCGGTGCTGGAGATCGCGCAGGGCCGCCGCGCGGAGGTGGCGGAGGCCCTGGCGGCGATCGACGAGGTGTGCGAGGTCCACGCGACGACGGGCCAGGGCGACCTGTTCGTCCGCATGGTGGCCCGGGGCAACGACGACCTGCAGCGGGTGATCGACGAGGTCGTCGGCGTCCCGGACGTGCTGCGGACGTCGACGTCGATCGCGTTGTCGACGCCGGTGCCGCCGCGGGTCCGCCCCCTGCTGGAGCGGACCGCGCGGGGCTGAGGCCTCAGTCTTCGTCGACCACCTGGGCCAGGTACCGCTTGGCCGACCGCTGGACGACCTCGGACCCGTCGGAACGCACGATCGCGTCCCACCAAGCGCCGTAGACCGCCTCGAACCGGTAGCCGGCCAGCAGCTCCGCCGCGCGGCGGACGACGTGCGGGCGTTCCGGGATCAGGTTCGGGTAGCTGTACATGAAGCCCACGTGCGTCCGGTCCGGGATCACCTGCACGATGTCGCCCGACAGCAGGGCTCCGCGGCCCTCCTCGCCGTCCGGCCAGTGCAGCACCGTGCCGCCCGCGAAGTGCACTCCCAGGTTGATCAGCCGCAGGTCGTCGGCGACGTCCAGCGTCGTGCCGGACCACAGCTTCACCGCCGGGTCGGGACGGCCGATCCACTGCTGATCCGCTTCGTGGATGTACACCGGCACGTCGAACGCGCGCGCCCACTCCACCATCGTCGTGTAGTAGTGCGGGTGGCTGATCGCGATGCCGGTGATGCCGCCCAGGTCGCGGACCTGCGCCACCAGCGCGTCGTCCAGGTACGCCGCGCAGTCCCACAGGAAGTTCCCCGAGCGCGCCCGCACCAGCAGCGCGCGCTGGCCGATCGCGAACCCCGGGTTCGAGCCGATCCCGGTGATGCCGGGGCCCTGCTCCTCGATCCGCGGTGTGTAGGTCCCGCTCGAGCGGAGCGCGGAAAGGTTCGTCCACTGCTGCCCCGACCGCGGGACGTACTGGCGTTCGTCCTCGCAGATCGGGCAGTTCTCACGGGCCGCGGCGTACTGCATGCCGCAGGCCTGGCACATCGGTTCGGTGCTCACGGCGGTGTCCTCCCAGAATGTGGATCCTGGGAGGACACGCTAACCGGACTATTTGGCGTCGGTGTACGGAACCGCCTTGACGAGCGTCACCTTCTGGACCTTGCCGTTGGGCAGCTCGTACTCGCGGGACTCGCCCTCCTTGGCGCCGAGCAGGGCCTTGCCCAGCGGCGACTCCGGGGAGTACACGTCGAGTTCGCCCTCGGCGCCTTCTTCGCGGGTGGCGAGCAGGAACTTCTCGTCCTCGTCGTCACCCTCGTAGCGCACGGTGAGCACCTTGCCGGGGCCGGCGGTGCCGTCGTTCGCGGGCGCCTCGCCGACCTTGGCCGAGCGCAGCAGCTCCTGCAGGTGCCGGATGCGCGCTTCGGCCTGGCCCTGCTCCTCGCGAGCCGCGTGGTAACCCCCGTTTTCCTTGAGGTCACCCTCCTCGCGGCTGTCGTTGATGCGCGCGGCGATGACCGGCCGATTCTCGATCATTTCGTCGAGCTCGTGCTTGAGCCGGTCGTAGGCATCCTGGGTGAGCCAGGTCACCTTGGTGTCGCTCACGGTCACCATCTCCTCGTCGGGCCTGCCAGGCTTGCGTGTTCAAGCCGGCCCACGCGGGCGTCGGTCCCGCGTGGCTGAGATAAAGGAAAAACACGGCCCGTCGCGGGCCGTGCTGAGGGGTCAGAGTATCACGGCGCGAGAGGTCGACGCCCGTTATTTCCCCGCGCCCCGGGCGTTGGGCGCGCGGTTCACCCCGTTGGCCGCTATGGGGTTGACAGGTAGCGTGGTATGTCGTACGAGCAGCCGAAGACGTCGGCGGTCACCGGTTCGCCGATGCTCTTGATCGTCGTGGTCATCCTGCTGTACTTCACGCCGGCGGGGATCAGGAGCTCTTTGCGGCCGCTCTCGGCGCCGGTCCTGTCGCGGACGCGGACGACGCACACGCCCGGCCGATTGTCGTCGTCCCGCGTCACGTTGATGGTGATTTCCATCGCGTTGCCCGGCTTTTCGCTGAACGCGATCCGCTCGGCGTCGATCGGCGCCGAGCCGAGGTTGACGTAGGCGACCCACGCGATCAGGCCGCTGACCAGCAGGGCGACGGCCAGGAAGAGCCAGCGCCGCCAGCGCCGGGACGTCTTCGCGCGCCCAGTGCCGTACCGGCCTTCGGGCAGCACGGGGGCTGCCGTTTCCGCCGGTCCGCCTGCCAACCCGGGCCTCCTGCTCGTTCTTGTCGTACCCGTCTGGACAATGGTGACGCGGGTACGTCACGAGTATCCGCCCGCTGGGTGGGCGGCCCGCAGGTGGGTCGCGGAATAAGGGCAGAAGGGGAGTCGTTCGGAGCATGGTGGACGCCGACGAGCTGAGGAACACCGCCAACCCGCGCCTGCGCCTGATGGCGGTGCACGCGCACCCGGACGACGAGTCGAGCAAGGGTGCCGCCACGATGGCGCGCTACGCCGCCGAGGGGCACGAGGTGCTGGTCGTCACGTGCACCGGGGGCGAAGCCGGCAGCATCCTGAACCCGGCCATGGACCGGCCCGAGGTGCTGGCCAACATGACCGAGATCCGCCGCGAGGAGATGGCCCGGGCGGCCAAGATCCTCGGCGTGAGCCAGCGCTGGCTGGGCTTCGTCGACTCCGGCCTGCCGGAGGGCGACCCGCTGCCGCCGGTGCCCGAGGGGTCGTTCGCCGTCGTGCCGCTGGAGGAGTCCACCGAGGCGCTGGTGCGCGTGATCCGGGAGTTCCGCCCGCACGTGATCACCACCTACGACGAGAACGGCGGCTACCCGCACCCCGACCACATCCGCACCCACGAGGTGTCGATGGCGGCGTGGGACGCGGCGCCCGACCCGGAGCGCTTCCCCGACGCCGGCGAGCCGTGGCAGCCGCTGAAGCTGTACTACGTGCACGGCTTCTCGCGGGCCCGGATGCTCCTGTTCGACGAGGCGATGAAGTCGGCCGGCCTCGAGTCGCCGTACACCGAGTGGCTGGCCAGCTGGGACCCCGAGCGGGGCGATGTGATGGAGCGGGTGACGACCCGCGTCGAGTGCGGTGAATACTTCGAGGTGCGGGACGAGGCGCTGAAGGCGCACGCCACGCAGATCGACCCGACCAGCCGCTGGTTCGCCGTGCCGCGCGAGATGCAGCGCGAGGTCTGGCCGACCGAGGAGTACGAGCTGGTCAAGTCGCTGGTGGACAGCACGTTGCCGGAGGACGACCTGTTCGCGGGCATCGAGGAGAAGGTGAACACATGAGTTTGACGCTGCCGGCCGGCGTGGCGCTTCCGGTGACCGCGTCGGCCCTGGTGCTGACGCAGCAGCCGGGCAACGGCGACAACGGCGGGCAGGGGGAGGACTTCGGCAAGTCCTCCCCGGTCGGCTTCCTGGTGCTGATCCTGTTCCTCATCGCGGTGGCCTTCCTGGTCCGCTCGATGACCAAGCACCTGAAGCGCGTCCCGGCCAGCTTCGACGACCCGCCGGCCGAGGAGCCGAAGCCCGAGCCCCCGGCCGAAGCCGAGGCGCCGGCGGAGCCGGAGAAGAAGCAGCCGAACGGCGCCTCCTCGGCCAAGTCCGACTAGCCGGCCCCAAGCGCCCCAATGTGGCCTTCGGTGCGTTGAGCGCACCCAATGTGGCCTTCGGTGCGTTGAGCGCAACCAAGGCCACATTGGGGCGCTTTCACAGCCGCGGGTCCACCGGGTCCGACTCCAGCGCGAGCACCGCGAACACGCACTCGTGCACGCGCCACAGCGGCTCGCCCCGCGCCACCCGCTCCAACGCCTCCAGGCCCAGCGCGTATTCGCGCAGCGCGAGCATCCGCTTCCGGTTCAGCCCGCGCTTGCGCAGCCGCTCCAGGTTCTCCGGCAGCGTGTAGTCCGGGCCGTAGATGATCCGCAGGTACTCGCGGCCGCGCACCTTCACCCCGGGCTGGACCAGCCCGCGCGTTCCCCGGGTCAGGTTCGCCGCCGGCTTGACGACCATGCCCTCGCCGCCGGCCGCCGTCAGCTCCTCCCACCACGCGACGCCCCGGGCGATCGACGCGTCGTCCAGCAGGTCGACCTCGAGCGTCCGGGTGCGCTGGAAGCGCGGCCCGGCGAGACCGTCCAGCAAGGACAGGTGCCAGGCGTGCGGCCGGTCGTGGTACGCCCTGCCCTCGGACGCCAGCAGCTGGAACGGCGCCAGCCGCACGCCGTCCAGGCCCGACGTCGGCCAGCAGTAGCGCCGGTACGCCGTCCGGTAGGAGTCCACTGTGGACGCCCGCGACGCCGTCCGCGCCAGCAGCTCCGAGACGTCGATGCCCCGCGCGGCCGCCGTCGCCAACGCCGAGACCGCCGAAGGCAGCACCGCCTGGGCGGCCGCACCCACCGACGCGTACTGGTCGGCGATCAGCGAACCCGCCTTCGCGCTCCACGGCAGCAGCTCGGCGTCGAGCAGCAGCCACCCCGAGTCCAGCGAATCGAACAGCCCGGCCGCCGCCGTGCGCACGTCGGCCAGGAGCGCGTCGTTCTGCTCGGCCGAGAAGAACGGGCGCCCGGTCCGCGTGTACACCGCTCCGCCACCGTGGATCCCGAAGCGCCGGTACGCGACGTCGGAGTCCCGGCAGACCAGCACGACGGCCCGCGAGCCCATGTGCTTCTCCTCGCACAGCACCGACTGCACACCGGCCGCCCGGTACTCGGCGAACGCCTCCTCCGGGTGCTCCAGGTAGTCCGCACGGGCCGACGTCGAACACGGCGCCATCGTCGGCGGCAGGTACGCCAGCCACCGCGGGTCGACCGCGAACCGGCTCATCACCTCCAGTGCCGCCGCCGACTGCTCCGCCGAGACGCCGACGCGGCCGTGGTGCGCGGTCTGCACGATCCGCTTCCCGGTGACGTCGCCCAGCTCCAGCACCGCCGGCTCACGCCCGGCGAGCGGCCGTGCGGCGTCGAGCGGACGCACCGGCTCGTACCAGACCCGGTGGGCCTTCACCGAGACGACTTCGCGCTCCGGGTAGCGCAGCGCGGTCAGCTTCCCGCCGAACACGGCGCCGGTGTCGAGGCACATGGTGTTGTTGACCCACTCCGCCTCCAGCGTCGGCGTGTGCCCGTAGAGCACCATCGCCGACCCGCGGTAGTCACGTGCCCACGGCAGCCGCACCGGCAGGCCGTACTCGTCGGTCTCGCCGGTGGTGTCGCCGTAGAGCGCCATGCTGCGCACCCGCCCGGACGCGCGCCCGTGGTACCGCTCGGGCAGCCCGGCGTGCGCGACGACGAGCTTGCCGCCGTCGAGGACGTAGTGCGCGATCAGCCCGTCGCAGAACTCGTGGACCTCACGGCGGAACTCCTCGCTCTCCGCCCCGAGCTGCGCCAGCGACTCGGCGAGCCCGTGCGCGACGTTGACCTTCCGCCCGTGCAGGGCGCGCACCAGCTTCTGCTCGTGGTTCCCGCACACGACGAGCGCGTTGCCGGACGACGCCATCGCCATCACGCGCCGCAGCACACCGGGAGTGTCCGGGCCGCGGTCGACGAGGTCGCCGACGAACACCGCGGTCCGCCCGGCCGGGTGCACGCCGTCGACGTACCCCAGCTCGGCCAGCAGCTCCTCGAGCTCGGCCGCGCAGCCGTGGACGTCGCCGATCACGTCGAACGGCCCGGTCAGGTCGCGCTTGTCGTTGCGCAGCGGCTCGACGACGATCTCCGCCTCGGCCACCTCGGCTTCCGACCGCAGCACGTGCACGCGCCGGAAGCCCTCGCGCTCCAGCGACTTCAGCGACCGCTGCAGCTCGCCGCGCTGCCGCCGGATCACGTGGTCGCCGAAGTCGCGGTCCGGCCGCCCGGCGTTGCGCGCGGCACAGACGCCGAGCGGCAGGTCGAGCACGATCGCCGTCGGTAGCACGTCGTGCTCCTTCGCGAGCTTCACCAGGCTCGCCCGCGAAGCGCGCTGGACGTTCGTCGCGTCGATGACGGTCGTCCGCCCGGCCGCGAGCCGCTTGGCCGCGACGTAGTGGAGCGCGTCGAAGGCGTCGGCCGAGGCCGACTGGTCGTTCTCGTCGTCGGCGACGAGCCCGCGGAAGAAATCGCTGGAGAGCACCTGCGTCGGCGCGAAGTGCGTGCGCGCGAACGTCGACTTGCCGGAGCCGGAAGCGCCGACGAGCACGACGAGCGCCATGTCGGGGACGGTCAGCTTCACGCGGCCACCTCCTTTTGGGTGGTGAAGACCGCCATCTGGGTCGGCGGTCCCGATTCCTGGTCCTCCGGTCCGATCGGCACGTATCGGACGTCGTAGCCGCGCCGGGTCGCGACGCCGTCCGCCCAGGCGCGGAACTCGGCTCGCGTCCATTCGAACCGGTGGTCGGCGTGCCGGAAATGCCCCATCGGCAGGAACTCGAACAGCCGGTTGTACTCCGCGTTGGGGGTCGTGACGAGCACGGTGCGCGGCGCCGCGACGCCGAACACCGCGTGTTCCAGCGCCGGCAGCCGCTCGGCGTCGACGTGCTCGACGACCTCCATGAGCACGGCGGCGTCGAACCCGGCCAGCGCCGGGTCGGCGTAGGTGAGCGCGGACTGCCGCAGCGTGACGCGCGAATTGTCCTTCAGCCGCTTCTCCGCGATGGTCAAGGCACTGCTCGACACGTCGACGCCGACGATCTCGGTGAACGACCGTTCCTTCTCGAGGACACGCAGCAGCGCGCCGGAGCCGCAGCCGAGGTCGAGCACGCGCCGGGCGCCCGCGGCCCGCAGCGCGGCGAGCACGCTGCCGTGGCGCTGCGACGCGAGGCTCTCCGGCTTGTCGGGGACCTCGGTGACCAGCGCTTCGGCTTCCGCCGGGACGTCGTCGGCCTCGGCCAGCCGCGAAAGCGCGTACGCGACGACCGGGCGGCGCCGCTCCAGGTAGCGGTTCGTGATGAGCGTCCGCTCGGGGTGCGCGGCGAGCCAGCCGTCGCCGGCGCGCAGCAGCTTGTCGGCCTCGTCCTGGCCGACCCAGTAGTGCTTGTCGCCGTCGAGGGCGGGCAGCAGCACGTACAGGTGACGCAGCGCGTCGGCGACCCGCTGGACACCGGTGAGCCGCAGGTCGACATAGCGGCTGTCGCCCCACTGCGGGAACTGCGGGTCGAGCGCGATCGGCGTCGCCGAAACGCGCCAGCCGAGCGGCTCGAACAGCTTGTGCACGACCTCGGGCCCGCCGCGAGCGGACAGCGACGGCACGTGGATCTCCAGGTCGAAAGGCGCGTCGACCAGCTCGGGCCGCGCGGCGCACCGCCCGGCGAGCGCGGTGGTGAACGCGGCCCGCAGCGCGACGGCGAGGTACGAGCCCCCGGCGTACGGCCGGTCGTTGACGTACTGGGTCAGCGACGTCCCGCCCCTGCGGACGAGCTCGACGGGATCGATCTCGACGAACAAGGCGGCGGTGCAGCGATCCGCCGACGCCTCCGGGTAGAAGACGTGCGCGGTCCCGGCGGACAGCGCGACCGACTGCGCCTTCTCCGGATGCTTGTGCAGGAGAAAGCCCAGGTCGGTGGCGGGAGTCCGGGTCGTGGTGATGGTCAGCAGCACCGGCACAGTGTGGCGGAGCGGCCGGTGACCGCGCGCCCGGTTTTCCGGGTGCGCGGTCACCGGTCGGCTACTTGAGCGGTGTCCCGCCCGAGTTGCGGTAGGCGATCGTCTTCTTGATCAGGTTGCCGCCGTCGGTCTCGACCGTGGTCTGTTCCTGGTGTCCCGGGCCGAACAGGATGGCGGCGACGTGCGCGTCCACCACCTGGTCCAAGTGCGAGAAGAACCAGTCGACCTTGTCGTCCTGGTAGTGGTTCAGGGTGTTGTTCTGCGCCATGTTGCCCACCGGGACCTGCCACAGGACCACGGGCTTGCCCGCCGATTCGGCCATGGTCTTGTAGAACTTCAGCGTGGCAGTGGCCTGCTGGTCGGTCCAGAAGGTGTTGCGGCCGCCGTTCGCCGGCTTGGCGTACCAGCCGGCGTCGCGGTCCGACACGTCGGTGACCAGGAAGTCGGCGTTCTTCGCGCCGAGTTCCGCGTAGTCCTTCACGCACTTCTGGACGTTGGTCTCCCAGTCCCAGCAGGTGAGGTGGAGCCCCGCGCCCGCGTTCGGCGCGTACTTGTGCGTCATCGCCACCAGGCAGGCCGCCAGGCCGGCGGCGCTGTTCTCCTGCGAGCCGCAGTCCGTCGGGTTCGCGGCCTTGACCTGCGCGGGAACCTGGCGTGGGCTGCCGAGGGAACGGACGTAGCCCCAGAAGTCGGGCTCGATGTCGATCATGTCCTGCGACTTGCCGATCTTCTGGAGGAAGAAGCGGTAGTCGTTCAGGTAGCGGGTGAGCAGGTCGGTCCGGTTGATGGCGACGACCTCGCCGGGGCCGTCGCCCTGGCCCGCCGCGTCCCCGAGGTCGCGCAGCGAGTACCAGGTCCAGAGGTACTTCTGCGGGCGCGGCTTGCCCTGGTAGGTGGCCTGGGCCACCTGCTGGTCGCCCCGGGTCACGTAGAAGCCGGGCGCGGTGGTTTCGCCGGTCCAGCAGCCCCACCAGCTCGACCACTCGGGCTTGCAGCGTGCCGCCGTGTAGTACTCCGGCGAAGGCGCGGGCTGGCTGTGGACGTAGTTGTACCGGACGTCGAACGGCGCGGCCGTCGCCGAGGCTTCGTCCATCGAGCCGCCGATGAGCAGCGTGTTGCTGCCCATGAACCGGGTCGCCGAAGCGCGGCTGTCGGTGGTCGGTGCCGCCGACGTCGTCGACGGGCGGGTGCTGCTCGGGGTCTGGCTCGCCGGCGTCACGCTGGTGCGCGGGGTGGCGGCCGTGGTGGGCGTGGCGGTGCTGCCGACGCTCCCGGCCGGGACCAGCTGCCACTGCTGGTTGGCGCCGCCCCAGTCCCAGTACTGGGCGACCTTGGCCCCCGCGGTCCTGGAGCCGGCCTGGACCTCGACGGCCATGCCGCTGAAGCGGTTGATCAGGCGCACGTGGCCGTCCGGCGACTTCTCGAGGCGGAACTGCTGGTTGGCCCCGTTCAGGTCGTGCCACTGCACCATGGCGGAGCCGGCGGTCTTCGACCAGCGGTAGTCGTCCAGCACGTTGCCGGAGTTGCGGTTCTGCAGCCGGTAGTAGCCGTCACCGGCGTCGATGAACCGCCACTGCTGGTTGGCCCCGTCGTGCCGGTTCCACTGGACCACCGCCGCACCGTCGTCCTTGGCGTGGACGAAGTCGTCCAGCGCCTGGCCGCTGTTGCGGTTGACCAGGACGTACCAGGACTTCGGGTCCACGGTTCCCGCCGAGGCCGTGCTGACCACGACCACGGAGCCGGTCACGACGGACAGGACGACGGCCGCCCAGAAACCCCGGCGCTGGAACAGCCGGCGGCCGCGATGCCGTCCCTGGCGGCCACGGCCGGGGGACGCCGGCGACGGCGTGGGTGGGCGAGGGGACATGTCGGTGCTCTCTTTCGGTCGCTGCCTCTGACGCCGGCCGCGTGGCCGGACGACCCTGGGTTGCCACCGGCCGGGGAAAGGTTGCCGCGGCCCGCGAGATTTCTCACGGCCGCCGCGCGCCCGGTTTTCCCGGGTGCGACCCTGGACGCATGAACCGCCTCGGCAGCGCGACCAGCCCGTACCTGCTCCAGCACGCGGACAACCCGGTCGACTGGTGGCCGTGGGGGCCCGAGGCGCTCGCCGAGGCGAGTCGGCGGAACGTGCCCATCCTGCTTTCCGTCGGCTACGCCGCCTGCCACTGGTGCCACGTCATGGCGCACGAATCGTTCGAGGACCCCGGGACCGCGGCGCTGATGAACGCGAACTTCGTCAACATCAAGGTCGACCGCGAGGAACGCCCCGACATCGACGCGGTGTACATGGCCGCCACCCAGGCGATGACCGGGCAGGGCGGCTGGCCGATGACCTGCTTCCTGACGCCGGGCGGCGAGCCGTTCCACTGCGGCACCTACTACCCGCCGTCGCCGCGGCCGGGCATGCCGTCGTTCCGGCAGCTGCTGGCCGCCGTCACCGAGGCGTGGCAGGAGCGGCCGGACGAGCTGCTGGACGGCGCCAAGCAGATCGTCGCCCACCTCGCCGGGCAGACCGGGCCGCTCCAGGAGTCCGTTGTGGACGAAGCCGTGCTGGCCGGCGCGGTCGGGAAGCTTCAGCAGGAGGCCGACAGCGTCAACGGCGGGTTCGGCCGCGCGCCGAAGTTCCCGCCGTCGATGGTCCTGGAGTTCCTGCTGCGCCACCACGAACGCACGGGTTCCGCGGTCGCGCTGTCCCTTGTGGACAAGACGGCCGAGGCGATGGCCCGCGGCGGCCTGTACGACCAGCTGGCCGGCGGTTTCGCGCGCTACTCCGTCGACGCCGAGTGGATCGTGCCCCACTTCGAGAAGATGTTGTACGACAACGCGTTGCTCCTGCGCTTCTACGGGCACCTCTGGCGGCGCACCGGCTCGGCGACGGCGTTGCGCGTCGCCACCGGAACGGCGGAATTCCTCTTCGAGAGCCTTCGAACGCCCGAAGGTGGCTTCGCCTCTTCGCTGGACGCGGATACCGAGGGCGTCGAAGGCCTGACGTACGTCTGGACGCCGGCGCAGCTGCGCGAGGTGGTCGGTGACGACTCCGCCGCCGAGCTGTTCGGCGTCACGCCCGAAGGCACGTTCGAGGCGGGCGCGTCGACGTTGCGCCTGTTCGGCGACCTGCCGGAGCCGCTGCGCGGCAAGCTCCTGGAGGCGCGCGCGAAGCGGCCGCAGCCGGGCCGGGACGACAAGGTGATCGCGTCGTGGAACGGCCTGGCGATCACGGCGCTCGCCGAGGCGGGCGTGGCCCTGGATCGTCCACAGTGGATCGAGTGGGCGGTCGGCGCGGCCGAGTTGCTGCTGCGGGTGCACGTCGTCGACGGACGGCTGCGGCGCAGTTCGCGAGACGGCGTCGTCGGCGAATCCGCCGGGGTGCTGGAGGACTACGCCTGTGTCGCCGACGGCTTCCTGGCTCTGCACCAGGCGACCGGCGACGCGAAGTGGCTCACCGAAGCAACCCGGCTGCTCGACCTGGCCCTGGCGCACTTCGCGTCCCCGGACGTCCCCGGCGCGTACTTCGACACGGCCGACGACGCCGAGACGCTGGTGCAGCGCCCGGCCGACCCGGGCGACAACGCGAGCCCGTCGGGCGCGTCGGCGCTGGCCGGGGCGCTGCTGACGGCGTCCGCGCTGGCGGGGCACGCTTCGTCGGCCCGCTACCGGGACGCGGCGGAGCAGGCGTTGCGGCGAGCCGGGGTGCTGGCCGGGCGGGTGCCGCGGTTCGCCGGCCACTGGCTGTCGGTGGCCGAGGCACTGCAGGCCGGCCCGGTGCAGGTCGCGGTGGTGGGCGACGACCCGGAGTTGCTTCGCGCGGCCGCGCGGGGAGTGCACGGCGGCGGCATCGTGCTGGCCGGCGAGCCGGACGCGCCGGGCGTGCCGTTGCTGGCCGACCGCCCGCTGGTGGGCGGCGCCCCGGCGGCGTACGTGTGCCGTGGGTACGTCTGCGACCGGCCGGTCACGTCCGTCGAGGAGCTGGCCGCCCGCCTCTGATCGCCCTGGGTGAACGCAGTGTCGGAAGTGCTGTCTTCGGCGTAGCTTCGGTAGCGATGTAATCATGTAATCCCGGAGGTATGACATGGGACGCGGATGGCGCGGAGGCCGAGGCTGGCAGCAGGCCGAGGTCCCACCGGCGGACGACGCGGCGGCCTGGTTCGGCGGCCGCCTCCCCGACGGCTGGTTCACGGGCGCACCGGAGGTCACGGTCGACCGCGAAGAGATCATCGTGGTCGGCGAGCTCCCGGCGCTGACGGAGGAGTACCCGGACGACGCAGCCCGAGCGGCGGCCGAGGAGGGCCGGATCAGCCGGTACCGCGAAGAGACGCGCGACGAGCGCATCGAGATCGCGCGGCAGGCGGAGCACCGCTACCAGCGCAAGGTGGCCTGGGGAGCCCGCTTGGGCGGCACGAAGGCGCTGTTCACGACGCATTCGGCCCCGGTGATGACGCGCCTGCGCCAGCCGGAGCGCCTGGTGCTGGACACGCTGGTGGACGCGGGCGTGGCCCGATCGCGGTCGGACGCGCTGGCGTGGGCGGTGCGCTTGGTGGGCCAGCACGCGGACAGCTGGCTGGGAGAGCTGCGGGAAGCGATGAGCAAGGTCGACGACCTGCGCTCGAAGGGCCCGGACCTGGCTTGAGCCACGGGGTTGCCGCCCCTCGGCGGCAACCCCGTGCCCGAGCCCGCAGCCGACGGGATCATCGCCGGACGTCACGGCGCGGCGCGCGTCGGCGGCGGGATCGGCAGTGAGCCGCGCGCGGCGGCCCACCTCACCTCAGCCGAACACGGTGTGGCAGAGCGCGTTCGACCTGCCCGCGGCGAAGACGTCGACGCGATTGGGACCCCACGAGACCGCCGCGGGCGCCGAGGTCAGCCGCCCGGCGTTGTCCTGGAACTTGAACCACTGGCCTTCCCAGCCGTAATGCAGCAGCCGGGAATCCCGGTCCGCCGCGAAGACGTCGAGCCGGTTGGGTCCCCACGACGTCACGGTCGGCGCGCTGGTGAGGTAGCCGCCGTGGTATTCCCAGTCGAACCAGCGGTTGTCCCAGCCCATGTGATACAGCGCGTTGTCCGTGCCGCGGCCGAAGACATCGATCCGGTTCGGCCCCCACGACGCCGCGGCCGGGCTCGCGGTCAGCTTGCCGCCGTGGTACTCCCAATCGTGCCAAGTGCCGTCGAAAGCCTTGTGGTACAACGCACCGTCCTGATCGCCCACGGCGAAGACGTCCAACCGGCCGGGACCCCACGACGCGACCGTCGGCGCGTACTGGATACCGCCGCCGAGCGACTCCCACGGGTGCCAGCTGCCGTCGAACCACTTGTGCTGCAACGAATTGTCGTAGCCACGAGCGAACACGTCGAACCGGCCGGGCGCCCACGAGACCACCGACGGCTCCGACGCCATGCCATCACCGAGCGATTCGGCCGCGGACCAGGCGTTGTCCTGGTAAGTCCGGTGATGGAGGACGTTGTCCGCGCCCTTGGTGAACAGGTCGATCCGGCCGCTGCCCCAGGACGTCACCGCCGGTGCTCCGGACACCGGAATGTCCGGGGAATCCCAGCCATACCACCGAGGGACGCCCCCGGCGGGCGGGATCGGCATGCCATCGGACGGCCCGTCGGCCAGACACCCGAGCATCGGCCGCAGCCACGGTCCGAGGTCGTCCACCCGGGTCCCGGTGGTGCCCTGGCGGGTCTCCGTCACGTCGACGCAGCCGTGTTGCCACGACCTGCTGTTGATCGCCACCAGTTCCCGCGTCCCGTTGGCAGCACGGAGCTGCGGACCGCCGCCGTCACCCTTGCACGCGTCGACGCCGTCGGCACCGAGCAAGGAGATCTCGTTCGAGTTGGTCGCGGTCACCGAGAACGGGTGACTACGAGCGGGTGGGCCCATGACCGGCGACTGCCAGACCGGCGTACCCCACTCCGTGGCGCTACGGCCGAGCCCGGCGACACGCAGGACCTCACCCACCGCCGGAGCAGTGGTCGCCAGCTTGACCGGCTGAACCAGGGTGGCACTGCCGTTGAGCTGGGCCAGCATCAGGTTCCGGTCCGGCCGCCGCACCAGGTTCGTCACCTGGGCCGGCCCGGTTCCGGCGGGCCGGCCCGAGCCGGCGGAAACCGTCAGGCTTGCGCTGATCGGCTTGGCCGGCACACCACCCAGCGAGTTGTCCGGGAAGCAGTCGGCCGCGGTCACGACCCAGCGCGGGTCGATCAGCGTGCCGGAACAGCCGCGGCCGTCCATGCTCAACCAGACCGCGAACGGGTAGTCGCCCGACACCGTTCCGCCGGAAAGAGCCAGTGCCGGCGTCGCGGACGCGACCATGACCGCGGCCGCGAACACGGCCGATCTACGCGCGCGCCTCATCAGGAGCCCCCCAGTCAGCTGCAGCAAGCATGTGCGTAAGTGACCTTATCCGGTCACTGGGAGCCTCGACCAGACCGCGCATTCCGTGAAGAATCCGAAATTTCCGGCCCCGGCCGAGCCGCGCGGTGCCGCCCCCTCGGTGGCACCCCGCGGCCCGCCGCCGCTAGTCCGCGATCAGCACCGGCTTCCGGAACCCGGCGCCCAGCTCCCGCTGCCGCCGCACGAACCACGCTCCGGGCGCGATCCCGGTTGCCCCGTGCTCCGGATGGATCAGCCACACCGGCGCCGTGTTCTCGAACGCCGCGATCGCCAGGCGCTCGGGATCCTCCAGCCACGTCGTCATCCGGCACGTGCCGGCGTCCGCGACCAGCGTGTGCGGGTTGTTGCCCGCCTCGCCGCGCACCAGCTCCCGCCCCTCGGCGGGCAGCTCCCACCAGTCGCGGGGGTGGCGCACGAGCCACGCCAGCGGCAGCACGATCAGGTCACCCTGGGCCTGCGGCCCGTCGATCACCGGCACGGTCACCTGGCGATCCAGGTGTGCGAGGACCTCGAGTCCGGTCCGGTTCAGCAATTCCTCGAGAAACATCCTGGTCACCTCAGGTCCGGCGCCGCAGGCGCGCGTACTGGGCTCCGGTGAGCCCGTACGACCAGCCGGCCGCGTCAAGGGGATGGTCGAATTCCGCGGGCACGCGCAGCCCGTAGCGACGGCGGGTGCCGTCGCGCTCCACCGAGCCGTTCACCGCCAGCAGCAGCCGCGAAGGCGCGTGCCCCCGCTGCGGTGGCAGGTCGTAGAGCCGCAGTTCGCAGCCGGGGTTTCCGGGATCCGGCGCCCGGCCCAGTACCCGCAGCCCGGCCTGCTCGAGGTACGCCGCCCAGCCCAGGTGCTCGATCGCGCACCGCCGCACCTCGACGTTGAACGACCGGTTGATCCGGTCCGCCGTGGGGTTTTCGATCACCCACGACGGCACCCGCGTGCCGTGCCAGACGTGCACGCCCCAGCCGTCGGGGTAGACCACCGCGGGGCCGGACTCGCTGTGCAGCCGGGAGTCGTCCGTGCGGATCGCCAGCGGCCGCTCGGCGACGACGCAGACGCCGTCGCGTGGCCACCACCAGCCGCACGACCGCACCAGCACCGCCCACAGCTCCAGCTCCGGGTCGCCCGAATCCGGCTCCACCCAGTAGGCGTCCTGCTGGCCGTACCAGTGCAGGCCGAGCGGCTGCGGGATCGCGGCCCGGATCAACCCGGCGACGCCGTCGCGGATCCGCTGCCGCTCTTCGGGTGGGATCCCGCGCCGGCGCGCCCGCAGCTCGGCTGCCCGGGTCGCGATGCGGGCTTCCAGTGGCAGCGTGGAAAGCACTGGTGACGGCGGCAAGTGCGCCACGGCGGCGTGCGGGGAAGGCACCCACACGAACCGCGGCGGCGGCTCGCCGAGCAGCGCGTAGAGCCGGGCGATGGCGGCTTCGGCCGCGGGCCGATCAGCGGGGTCCGTGCGGAAGGCGTGGCTCAGCCACCGGGAAATATCAAAGGATCGGCGGTCCGGCCGCCGTGAGGCGCTCAACGCGCGAGGGCGCACACGCCCTTTCGAATCGACATGCGGCGATCATGACAGCCTTTCCGCCGATCGCGCAAGTGGCTTCTCCGGGATTCCGGATGGCACGGCCTGGACCTGAAGGCACTTCCACGCCTACAGTTCGTCATGCCCGCGGTCCGTGCCGCGGTTCCGCCGTCGCACCAGGACTTTCCGCGTGAAGGACGTGTCCATGGACGGCAGGTTCACCCGGCGGCAGCTGATCAAGGGCGGGCTCGCGGCGGCGGCGGTGCCGCTGCTTCCGGCCGTCGCCTCGGCGGCGCCCCGCATCGACATACCCGCGCTCCCGTGGCCGGCGGCGAACGACATCGTCGCGAACACGACGATTCCGGTGTTCCCCGACCGCGGTTTCCCGATCACCGGTTACGGCGCGAAGAGCGACGGCAAGACCGACAACACCGCGGCCATCGCGAAGGCGATCGACGCCTGCGCCGCGGCCGGCGGCGGCCACGTGATCGTGCCCGGCGGCGGCAGCTTCCTGACCGGTGCCATCCGGCTCAAGAGCAACGTCGATCTGCATCTGGAAAAGAGCGCGGTCCTGAAATTCAGCGGTGACGCGGCGAAGTTCCCGAACGTCCTGACGCGTTACGAAGGCATCGAGTGCGTCAACCGGTCCCCGATGGTCTACGCCTACGGGGAAAGGAACATCGGCCTCACCGGCGGCGGCACGCTCGACGCGGCGGCGACGTCGTCGTGGAACAAGGGCAGCGACCGCGCTTACCTGGAATCGCTGGTGGCCAAGGGAATCGCGCCGGAGAAGCGGGTGGTGCCGGGCTCGGGGCACACCATGCGCTCGACGTTCGTCGAGCCGTACCGCTGTGAAAACGTGCTGATCCAAGGCGTCACGCTGAAGAACCCCATGTTCTGGCAGCTGCACCCGACGCTGTGCCGCAACGTCACGGTCGACGGCGTCAGCACCGACCCGAGCACCGCGCGCAGCAACACCGACGGCTGCGACCCGGAATCGTGCGACCACGTCGTCGTCGCGAACTGCACGCTCGGCGCGCACGACGACAACATCGCCATCAAGGCCGGGCGCGACGCGGACGGGCGCCGCGTGAACATCCCGTGCCAGAACCTCGTCGTGGTGAACTGCGTGATGAACGGCAACTGGGGCGCGATCACGTGCGGCAGCGAGCAGACCGGCGGAATCCGCAACGTCTACGCGTACAAGCTCACCGTGCGGGGTGACACGAAGTTCGCGCTGTACGTGAAGTCCAACACGCTGCGTGGCGGGTTCTCCGAAAACATCAACCTCGACAGTGTTTCCGGCACCTTCGCGCGGAACTTCGCGTACGTGACGTCCACTTACAACAGCCAGACCGGCAGCTACGTCCCCTCGTTCGGGCCGTTCACGATCGCCGGCTGTTCGAGCACGAAGATCGCCGGCAAGCGTTTCACGAACGTGACGGTCAACGGCAGGCCGATCTGACCCTGCGGGATCGCGCACGCTGCGGCAGGCTTACTACCAACGAGTAGGAAGCCTGCCGTTCGTCCTTTCCGGAGGTTGCCGTGGACGTCCCCGAAGTGCCCTCGAAGGTGGATCCGGACGCGCTCACCGCCGTCCTCGACGGTCGGTGGGCCGAGCTGCGCCGCGCGGTCCGGGCGCAGCTGGCCGAGGCGGAATTCCGGGACCCGGTGGCCCTCGGTGTCGAGGCGCACCGCGCCCAGGTGCTCGACCAGCTGCGCGCGCTCGCCGCCACCGACCGGCCCGGCCTGGGCTTCGATCCGGCCTACGGCGGTGGTGGTGACGTCGGTGGCTCGGTGACGTCGTTCGAGCTGCTCGGCTACGGTGACCTGTCGCTGATGGTCAAGGCCGGCGTGCAGTGGGGCCTGTTCGGCGGTGCCGTGCAGCTGCTCGGCACCGAGCGCCACCACGAGCGGTACCTGCGCGCGATCAGGGACCTCGACGTCCTGGGCTGCTTCGCGATGACCGAGCACGGCCACGGCTCCGACGTCCAGCACCTGCGCACCACGGCGACCTTCGCCGACGGCGGGTTCGTCGTCAACACCCCGGATGCCATGGCCCGGAAGGAATACATCGGCAACGCGGCCCGCGACGGTCGGATGGCGGCGGTCTTCGCGCAGCTGATCACCGGCGGCGAGTCGCGGGGCGTGCACGCGTTCCTCGTCCCGATCCGCGACGACGACGGCAAGCCGATGCCCGGGGTGTCCATTGAGGACTGCGGGCCGAAGGCCGGTCTCAACGGTGTCGACAATGGACGGCTGGAGTTCGACAACGTCCGCGTGCCGCGTGAAGCCCTGCTGAACCGATTCGGTGACGTCGCCGAGGACGGGACGTACTCGAGCCCGATCGAAAGCGACAGCCGCCGGTTCTTCACGATGCTGGGCACGCTGATCCGCGGCCGGGTGAGCGTCGGCGGCAGCGCGGGGAGCGCGACCCAGCGCGCGCTCGCCCTGGCCGTCCGCTACGGCGAGCACCGGCGCCAGTTCACGAAGCCGGATGGCGACGAGGTCGTCATCCTCGACTACCTGGGGCACCAGCGGAAACTGCTGCCGGCGCTGGCGAAGACATACGCGCTGCACTTCGCCCAGGAAGAGCTGGTCTCGAAGCTGCACGACATCGACCCGGCGGCGCCGGAAGAAGAGCAGCGCGAGCTGGAGTCCCGCGCGGCCGGGCTAAAGGCCCTCAACACGTGGCACGCGACGGCGACGATCCAGGCCGCGCGCGAGGCGTGCGGCGGGGCGGGCTACCTGGCGGAGAACATCCTCCCGGGCCTGAAGGCCGACACCGACGTCTTCACGACGTTCGAGGGCGACAACACGGTGCTGCTGCAGCTGGTCGCGAAGGGCCTGCTGACCAGCTACAAGCAGGACTTCGAGGACCTCTCGCCGCTGGCGACGGCCCGGTTCTTCACCGACCAGGTCGTCAGCACGATCCTGGAGCGGACGTCGGTGCGCAAGGCGCTCGAATCGCTCACGGAAGGGTCCGACTCGGACGTCTTCTTCCGCCGCGAGTGGCAGCTGAAGTTGTTCGAGGATCGCGAGGAGCACGTCGTAGAAGGCGTGGCGAAGCGCCTGCGCAAGGCGGCGTCCGACCCGTTCGGCGTGTTCAATTCGGCGCAGGACCACGTGCTGCGCGCCGGCCGCGTCCACGTCGAGCGCCTGGTGCTGGAAGCCTTCGCGAGGGCTGTGGAGCGCTGCGCCGATCCGGACGCCCGCGCGCTGCTGGAACGCGTCTGCGACCTGTACGCGCTGTCGGCGATCGAAGAAGACCTGGCGTGGTTCCTGGGCCACGGCCGCCTGACGGCCTCGCGCGGGAAGGCCGTCACGTCGGCGGTGAACCGCTTGTGCTCGGAGCTGCGCCCGCACGCGCGGACGCTGGTGGACGCGTTCGCGATCCCGGAGCAGTTCCTCGCGGCGCCGATGCTGTCGTCCTGACGCGGGGGTGACCCGGGCGGGTGGCCGGTATCGGGGACCGGCCACCCGCCCGGGAGCCTACGGCCGGCGGTGCTCGCGGTCGTCGCCGGTGACCTCGAACTGCTCCTTGCGGACCTTGCCGGACACGGTCTGCTCGTCGCTGACCGTCTCCTTCCGCAGGCGCGCGCGTTCGACCGGCACGGTCTCCTTGCGCACCACGGGTTTCTCGGCGTGCAGCACCATGTCCTGCTCGGCCTCGCCGATCTCCGCCTGGCCGCCGCGACCGCCGGTGACCGGCTCGCGTTCGACGCGCACCTCTTCGTGCCGCACCGGCACGGTGACCTGCTGCTCTTCGGTGACGACGTACTTGCGCAGCCGCACGTGCCCGGTCTCGACCTGCTCGGTCCCGACGTCCAGCCGTTCCTCGGAGCGCGTCATGGCGCGGTCGTCGCGGGCCGCTTTGCCGCGGCCCATCCGCCCGTCGGGGGACGTGCGCGGCACCGGCAGGCCGTAGTGCTGGTAGAGCTGCGAGCTCTCTTCGGGCGAGAGGTGCCCGTCGGCGTCGATGCGGGGCGCGTCGGAGACGCGGTCCTTGCCGACCTGGACGTGGACGCCGTCGGAGTCCGTGTGCGCGCCGGAGAGCGGGACGAAGCTTTCCTTGGTGCCGAAGAGGCCGGTCTTGACGGTGATCCACTCGGGCTGGTGCGTCGCGTCGGCGAGGTAGACGTTGCCGACCTTCCCGAGCTTGTTGCCGTCCGGATCGACCACGGCGCTGTCGATGAGTTCCTCGGGCTGCATGGTCCTGGCCATCGCGGTCGTGCTCCTTCCACGCGTTGGGTCCTGGTGTGAGGCCCACCGTCGGCCGCGCCGCCGAGCACGGCAACCGTCGTGGTGTCCCGGTGAGGGACCCCCGAACGTGATCGTTTGAAGCGTCTTCCGCGGGCCAGGCCGGGCGAGCCGCACAGGTGGAGCGGGGTGCCCTCGGCGTGACCGGCGGCCGTCGCGGGGACGCGAAGGTGTGGACGTGATCGGCGTCACGTTCGGGGCTGTCACAACGCCGTCGCGCCCGTCGTCAAGGGGGTGAAGCAGACGAGAGAAGGGGAACGACGATGGAAACGCGGCTCAACATGTTCGAGAACGAGGTCACCGGCAAGTTCGTCAAGCGCCTGATCGCGGCGTCGCGCCCGGTCGAGGAGTCCTCGCTGCCGAAGGCGACCCAGGAGCTGGTGAAGATCCGCGCGAGCCAGATCAACGGCTGCGGCATGTGCCTGGACATGCACACGAAGGACGCGGCGGCGGCCGGCGAGACGGCGGTCCGCCTGGCGATGGTGGCGGCCTGGCGCGAAGCGGTGGTGTTCACCGAGGCGGAGCGCGCGGCCCTGGCGCTGACGGAGGAGGGCACCCGCCTGGCGGACGCGCACACCGGCGTCAGCGACGAGACTTGGGCGGCGGTGCGGAAGCACTTCGACGAGGAGCAGATCGGGGCGCTGGTGGCGTTGGTGGCCACGATCAACGCGTGGAACCGGCTGAACGTGATCGTCCAGAACCCGGCGGGCGAGTACCAGCCGGGGATGTTCGGCTGAACCCTGAAACCCCCGACCGTGGCACACCACTGTGGACACTGCGCGGCGTAAGGTGTTTGAGTGCCGAGACGGGTGATGTTGTCCAAACCATCGAGTGATGTCGATAAAGGATGACGGTGAAACGCCCGACAAAGTCAGCATGATGAAAAAGACGCTCTTCGCAGCCGCAGTCATCGGTGGCGCCATGCTCGCTGTTGCCGCGCCGGCTTCCGCCGGTGAGGGTCACCACCCGGGCGGCGGCATCAGCATCGGCGACAACCTCTGCGCGGCTCCGTGGCAGTGGAACGGTCCCTTCGAGGTGCTGCACGCGGGCCACGCGCCGGCGTACGCAGCCTGCAACAACAACTCGACCGGCGGCGGTGGCGGCATCAGCATCCTCAACAACGCGTGCCTGCTGCCCTGGCAGTGGAACGGTCCGGTCGAGCTGCTGACGGTCAACCACAACCCGTCGTACGTCGCCTGCAACGGCAACTCCGCGGGCTGACAAAAGTTCCAGCCGCCGGTGGTTGATTGAGTGTGCGTCAGCCAACTGCGGTCCGGACAAGCCGAAGCGCGGTCACCCACTCGAAGCCGAGTGGGTGACCGCGCTTTTGGCGTGGCAGGGCAAATCAGGCGTACATGGCCAGCCAGATCGCGATGTAGTGCGACACCGCGGCCAGCACCGTGCAGGCGTGGAAGTACTCGTGGTACCCGAAGGTGTCCGGCCAGTGGTTCGGCCACTTCACGGCGTAGAACACCGCCCCCAGCGTGTAGAACAGCCCGCCGACGCACAGCAGCACCAGCGCGGCGACTCCGGCGTGCGTGGCCAGCTCCGGGAACACGAAGACGGCGACCCACCCCAAGGCGATGTAGATCGGCACCCCGAGCCACCGCGGCGCATTCGGCCACAGCATCTTCAACGCCACACCGGCGATCGCGCCGCCCCAGACGATCGACAGGATCACGTACCCGGTCGGCTTCGACATGGCCAGCAAGGTGAACGGCGTATAGGTGCCGGCGATGAACAGGAAGATCATCGAGTGGTCGGCGCGCTTCATCCACTTGTACGCCCGCGGGCTCCAGAACCGCCGGTGGTACAGCGCGCTCACCCCGAACAGCCCCAGCACCGTCAGCCCGTAGACCGACGTGGCCAGCGCGGCGACCGGGGACACTGTGGACGCCGCCAGGCTGATCAGCGCCGCCGCCGCGGCCAGGGCGCCGAAGAACGTCCAGAAGTGGATGTGCCCGCGCAGCCGGGGGCGGAGGTCCACTACGGGCTCGGGTGGTTCCGTCGTCAGGCTCACGCACTCCAGGTTACGGGAGCGTAGGTTCTCCAGTAGTGCTCAAGTCACACGCCTCACACCGGGGTGCGTAGGCTGACTCGACGTGAGTGTTCGCTCGTTCTTGTCCGACGTCGTGTACAGCGCCTACGGCAGGCGCCTCATCCAGCAGGCCGCCGGCCGGCATCCGCGGCACATCGCCATCATGCTCGACGGCAACCGCCGCTGGGCCCGGGAAGCGGGCTTTACGGACGTTTCGGACGGGCACCGCGCCGGGGCGAAGAAGATCGCGGACTTCCTGAGCTGGTGCCAGGAGGCCGACGTCGAGGTCGTCACCATGTGGCTGCTGTCCACCGACAACCTCAACCGCGACCCGGACGAGCTCACGCCGCTGCTGAAGATCATCACCGACGTCACCGACGAGCTGGCCGCGCCCGGAACGCCGTGGCGGCTGCGGATCGTCGGCGCCCTCGACCTGCTCCCCGCCGATGTCGCAAAGCGACTCAGCGAGGCCGCCACCCGCACCGAAGGGCGGACCGGGATGGAGGTCAACATCGCGGTCGGCTACGGCGGCCGCCAGGAAATCGCCGACGCCGTGCGGAAGCTGCTGCGCCAGCACGCCGACGAGGGAACGTCCATTCACGAGCTGGCGAAGATCCTCGACGTCGACCACATCTCCGAGCACCTCTACACCTCGGGCCAGCCGGACCCGGACCTCATCATCCGCACGTCGGGCGAGCAGCGGCTCTCCGGCTTCCTGCTGTGGCAGTCCGCGCACTCGGAGTTCTGGTTCACCGAGGCGTACTGGCCCGCGTTCCGCCGGGTCGACTTCCTGCGTGCCATGCGTGACTACGCCTGGCGGCACCGCCGGTTCGGCTCCTAGGCGCCGCAAATCCGCTGGTCGCTCGCCCTGGAGCGCACTCAGAGTTGATTTCGGACGACCGACGGTGAGATGACGATCTGGCGAATCACCGTGTTGGCTCCCTGCGCGATCCCGCATTCGTGGGTACCTTCCGAAGTGAGGGCGCGCGTTCCGTGCGGGTCCTCGCGGGAGGCCCTGGTCGTGGCGGTGATCGAGGGGGCGGCTCAGCCGCCCACGAGACGCTCGAGGGGGCCGGCACCCGGCCCTCGTGGCCGCACCACCTGACACGGTCAGGAGGAGTGGTCCAGCCAGGGAGGTGCCCGGCCCAGCGAGTGCGGGCGTGAGGTGCACACGCCCTCGAGGGAGATGCCGTCGTGACTGCGCAGCGTTTGCCCCGTAAGGCCTCTGGCCACTCTTCGACCGGTGCCGTTTCCGGCCCGGGGAAAGCCTCGACCTCGCCCGAATCCCAGCAGCACATGTACGTGCTCGACACGTCGGTCCTCCTTTCGGACCCGTGGGCGGTCACTCGGTTCGCCGAGCACGCCGTCGTGCTTCCGCTGGTCGTCATCAGTGAACTGGAGGCGAAGCGCCACCACCCGGAGCTCGGCTGGTTCGCCCGGGAATCCCTGCGCATGCTCGACGACCTGCGCCGGCAGTACGGCAGGCTCGACGCGCCGCTCCCCATCGGGGACCACGGCGGCACGCTGCAGGTGGAGCTGAACCACTCGGACCCGTCGGTGCTCCCGTCCGGGTTCCGGACCGACTCCAACGACCACCGGATCCTCGCCTGCGCGCTCAACCTGGCGGCGGAGAACCAGGCGGTCACGCTGGTGACGAAGGACATCCCGCTGCGGGTCAAGGCCGGGGCCGTCGGTCTCGAGGCGGACGAGTACCGCGCGCAGGAAGTGACGCCGTCCGGCTGGACGGGCATGGCGGACGTCGACGTCCAGCAGGAAGTGCTGGACACGTTGTTCGGCGGCAGCACCGTCGATCCCGTCGAATGGGGCATGGACGAGCTCGCCGAGCTGCCCTGCCACACCGGGCTGCGGCTGCTCGCGGGCAGCTCCAGCGCGCTCGGGCGGATCACGGCGGACAAGCGCATCCGGCTGGTCCGGGGCGACCGCGAGGCGTTCGGCCTGCACGGCCGCAGCGCCGAGCAGCGCGTCGCGCTCGACCTGCTGCTCGACTCCGACGTCGGGATCGTGTCGCTGGGCGGCCGGGCCGGCACCGGCAAGTCGGCGCTCGCGCTGTGCGCCGGCCTCGAGGCGGTGATGGAACGCCGCCAGCACCGCAAGGTCGTGGTGTTCCGGCCGGTCTACGCGGTCGGCGGCCAGGACCTCGGCTACCTGCCCGGGTCCGAGAGCGAGAAGATGCAGCCGTGGGCGCAGGCGGTGTTCGACACCCTCGGCGCGCTGGTCAGCCAGGACGTCCTCGACGAGGTCTTCGACCGCGGCATGCTCGAGGTGCTCCCGCTGACGCACATCCGCGGCCGCTCGCTGCACGACACGTTCGTGATCGTCGACGAGGCGCAGTCGCTGGAGCGCAACGTCCTGCTCACGGTGCTTTCGCGGCTCGGCACGGCGTCGCGGGTGGTGCTCACGCACGACGTCGCCCAGCGTGACAACCTGCGTGTCGGACGCCACGACGGCGTCTCGGCGGTGATCGAGAAGCTCAAGGGCCACCCGCTGTTCGCGCACGTCACGCTGACGCGCTCGGAGCGGTCGCCGATCGCCGCCCTGGTCACGGAGATGCTGGAGGACCACGGCTGACGGACCCCGGGGGCGGCGTCCGCGCCGCCCCCGGCAGTCCTTTCCGCCGTTGCCGGACATCCGGTGAAAAACCCGCTCGGCCGCTATCCGGTCGATCCGGGGCTGGGCATAGTGGGCCGGATGGGGCCGGAAAACCTTTCTCGTCGTGAGCTTCTCGTCCGAAGTGGCGCAGCCGCCGCCGCACTGACCGTGGCCGGGGCGGGGGTCGCCGAGGCCGAGCCGGATGTCCAGCCGGACGCCGGGCCGGACGGCGTGGTGCTGCGGCAGGGTACGAACATGTCCGCCGCGCTGTCGCCGGACGGCCGGTGGATCGCGGTCGACCTGGTCACCGGGATCTGGGTGCTGCCCGCCGCCGGCGGCCGCGCCCGGCGGCTCACCGGCGACCTGCAGGACGCGACGCTCCCCAGCTGGTCGCCGGACGGCCGCCGGCTCGCGTTCCAGTCGTACCGCGACGGCAACTTCCACCTGTACGTCATCGATGTCGCGGGCGGCACGCCCCGCCAGCTGACCAGCGGCCGGTTCGACCACCGGGAGCCCGCGTTCTCGCCGGACGGCACCAAGATCGCCTTCAGCAGCGACCGGGACGGCAGCTACGGCATCCACCTGCTGGACATCGCCTCCGGAGCGATCGGCACGGTGGTGTCCACCAGCGACGAAGAGGCGTCGCCGCGGTGGTCGCCCGACGGCACGAAGATCGTCTTCACCGTGAACGACACCGCCATCGACGTCGTCACCCTGGCCACCGGCGCCCGCGTGCGCCTGGTCACCGCGACCGGCACCGACAGGTTCTACGGCCCCGCGTTCGGCCCCGGCGGGCAGCCCAGCTACCTGCGGCTGCGCGGCGCCGAAGCGGACCTCATGCTCGGCGAGGAGCAGCTGACCAAGGGGGAGGACGTCTTCGGCTTCGCCGCGAACTGGTCCGGGTCCGCCGTGCTCTACACCGCCGACGGGCACATCCGGCGGCGCGCGGAGTCCGGCGCCGTCGAGGACGTCCCGTTCGAAGCACGCGTGTCCACGGCGACCCGCGACTACCGGCGGCGGGTCCGTGACCTGGACTCGGCCGCGCCGCAGCCGGTCCGGGGCATCGCCGGCCCGGTGGTGTCCAAGGACGGCAAGCGGATCGCGTTCCGGGCCCTGAACGCGATCTACGTCGTCGCGGCGGGCGGGGGCAGGCCACAGCGGCTGATCGGTGACGGCTACTTCAACTCCGACCCGGACTTCCACCCGGACGGGACGAAGCTGCTCTACACGAGCGACCGGCTCGGCACCGCCGACCTGTGGGTACGTGACCTCGGCACCGGCGAGGACACCGTCCTCACCGAGCTGCCGGGCGCCCAGGTCGCGCCGCGGTGGTCGCCGGACGGCGGCCGGGTGGCGTACGCCGACCAGGACGGTGCCACGTGGATCCACGACGTGGCCGCGGGCACGGCCCAGCAGGTGACGCCGCCGCTGTTCATGCCGGGGCGGCCGACCTGGTCGCCCGACGGGTCGGTCCTCGCGCTGGCCGCGGTGAAGCCGTACTCGCGGCGGTACCGCGAAGGCACGAGCCAGATCCTCACGGTCGACCTGAAGACCCAGGAACTCCGCTACGCCGAGCCGATGCCCTTCCGCTCGCTCGCCACCCGCGGCGACGACGGTCCACTGTGGTCACCCGACGGCCGGTACCTCGCGTTCACCGTCGAAAGCGTCGCCTGGATCGCCCCGGTCGACGGCACCGGACGGCTGATCGGCGCGCCGCGGCAGGTCACCCACGAGGTCACCGACTCACTGGCCTGGCAGGGCAGCGACACGCTCGTGTACCTGTCGAAGGGGCAGCTCAGGGCCCAGAAGATCACCGGCGGCGCGCCGCGCACGATCCGGCTCGACTTCACGTGGGCCCGGCCGCGCCCGCCGCGGCCGACCGTCATCCACGTCGGCGCGGCGTGGGACGGCGTCGCCAAGTCACTGCGGAAGGACGTCGACATCGTCGTCGACGGCGGCCGGATCGCCGACGTCCGGCCGCACCGGGACGCGCCGGGGACCGTCGACGCGCGCGACCTGACCGCCATGCCCGGGCTCATCGATCTCCACAACCACTGGCACCTGCGCGGCAGGCAGTGGGGTGACCGGCAGGGCAGGCTGTGGCTGTCCTACGGCATCACCACGACCCGCTCGCCCGGCGACCCGGTGTACCAGATGCTGGAGACGCGCGAGGCCCTGGAATCCGGGAACACCGCCGGGCCGAGGTTCTTCGGCACCGGGGAGGCCATCGACGGCTCCCGGATCTACTACAACTTCATGCGGCCGACCCTGTCGCCCGGGCAGCTGGACCTGGAGCTGTCCCGTGCGGTCGAGCTGGAATACGACATGATCAAGACGTACGTCCGGCTTCCGGTGGCCTCCCAGCAGGCCGTGGTCCGGGCCGCGCACCGGGCGGGCATCCCGCTGTCGTCGCACTACCTGTACCCGGCGGCGAACATCGGCATGGACGCGATGGAGCACACCGGTGCCACCAACCGGCTCGGGTATTCGCACACCATCAGCCGGACCGGCCGGTCGTACCAGGACGCCGTCGCGTTGTTCGCCCGCTCCGGGATGTCGATCACGCCGACGTTGTTCACCTCCCGGGCGTTGTACGCCGACGACAAGTCGCTCGTGACCGACGAGCGCACCGAGGTCCTGTTCCCGCCGTGGGAGTACGCGCAGCTCAAGACCACGGCGGACACCGTGGGCAACCCGGAGAACGCCTACCTCCGCCAGGTCCTCGCCGGGAACGTCGACATGGTGCTGCGGATCCACCGGGCGGGCGGGTTCGTGGTCACCGGCACGGACTCCCCGCTGGACAACGTGGCCGTGTCCACCCACCAGAACCTGCGGGCCATGGTCGCCTTCGGGTTCACGCCGTACGAGGCGCTCACCACCGCCACCCGCAACCCGGCGCGGTGGCTGGGGCTGGCGGACCGGATCGGGGTGCTCAAGCGAGGTGCCTACGCCGATCTGTCACTCGTGCGTGGCAATCCGCTGCAGGACATCAAGGCGGCCGCGAACGTCCGCACGGTGATGGTCGGCGGGGTGCTGCGGACGGTCGGCGAGCTGCTGGCGCCCTACCGGGACCGGCCGGGGCAACGGGCGGCCACCGAGGTGGCGCCCGCGGCCCGATCGGCGGAGAAGCAGCACTGGTGGCACGTTCCGGAGTGGTCCGAGCACGTGTGCTGCGCGGGCTGAGCTGCTACCAGCCCGCCGTCACCAGCCCGACGGAAGCGGGCGGCCCTCGGCGAACCCGGCCGCCGACTGGACGCCCAGCAGCGCGCGCTCGTGGAACTCCTCGAGGGTCCGCGCCCCCGCGTACGTGCACGAAGAGCGCACGCCGGAGCCGATCGAGTCCAGCAGGTCCTCGACCCCCGGGCGCTGCGGGTCGAGCGACATCCGCGACGACGAGATGCCCTCCTCGAACAGCGCCTTCCGCGCCCGGTCGAACGAGTTGTCCGTGCGCGTCCGCGCGCCCACCGCGCGCTTCGACGCCATGCCGAACGACTCCTTGTACGGCCGGCCCTGCTCGTCGAACCGCAGGTCACCGGGGGATTCGTAGGTGCCGGCGAACCACGAGCCGACCATCGCCGCGGACGCGCCCGCGGCCAGCGCCAGCGCGACGTCACGCGGGTGGCGGACCCCGCCGTCGGCCCAGACGTGCTTGCCCAGCTCGCGCGCGGCGGCCGCGCAGTCGGCGACCGCGGAGAACTGCGGGCGGCCCACACCGGTCATCATCCGGGTGGTGCACATCGCGCCCGGCCCGACGCCGACCTTGACGACGTCCGCGCCGGCCTGGATCAGGTCGCGCGTGCCCTCGGCCGTGACCACGTTCCCGGCGACCACCGGGACCTGCGGCGACACCGACCGGACGGCCTTCAGCGCGGCGATCATCTTCTCCTGGTGCCCGTGCGCGGTGTCGACGACCAGCACGTCGACGCCCGCGTTCAGGACCGCCTCGGCCTTCGCCGCGACGTCGCCGTTGACGCCGACCGCGGCGGCGACGCGCAGCTTGCCCGCGTCGTCGACGGCCGGGGTGTAGATCTCCGCGCGCAGCGCGCCGACGGCGGTCAGCACGCCCGCGAGCCGGCCGTCGGCGTCGAGGCCGAGCGCCAGGTGGGCGCCGTGGCTGTTCAGCTGCTCGAAGACCGCACGCGCCGGTGTGTCCAGCGGAACGGCGACGGTCGCCGGCTGGGCGACGTCGGCGAGCCGCGCGAAGCGGTCGACGCCGGCGCAGGCCGCTTCGTCGACGATGCCGACCGGGCGGCCTTCGCCGTCCACGACGACGACAGCGCCGTGGGCACGCTTGTGGACCAGGTTGAGGGCGTCGGCGACCGCGTCACCGCCGGTGAGCACCAGCGGCGTGTCCCAGACCGGGTGGCGGCTCTTCACCCAGCCGACGATCTCGGTGACGGCTTCCGCATCGACGTCCTGCGGAAGGACGACCAGCCCACCGCGGCGGGCGACGGTCTCGGCCATCCGGCGGCCGGCGACGGCGGTCATGTTCGCGACGACGATCGGGATGGTCGCGCCGGTGCCGTCCGCGGTGGAGAGGTCGACGTCGAAGCGGGACTCCACGTCCGAGCGGTTCGGCAGGAGGAACACGTCGTCGTAGGTCAGGTCGTGGGCGGGCCGGTGGCCGTCGAGGAAACGCACGAGTCACCAGACTACCTGCCGGGCCCGTGGCAGGATCTCAGGGTATGAGCCGCCGCGACCGGGACAACGAGGGACGGGCACGCAACGCACGGCCGCGCGACGGCCTCGGCCGCCCGCTGCCGTACGGCGCGGACGGCGTCGAGCGCCAGCCCGAAGGCATTGAGCGCACACCGGCGCAAACGCTTGCGGAGGCCCAGCAGCTGCTCGACGACGGCAAGCCGTTCCACGCGCACGAGGTGTTCGAGGACGCGTGGAAGACCACGGACGGACCGGACCGCGAGCTGTGGCGCGGCCTGGCGCAGCTGGCGGTCGGCCTGACGCACGCGGCCCGCGGCAACAACGTGGGAGCGGTGTCACTGCTGGAACGCGGCGCGGCGAACATCGAGCCGTTCCGCGGCGAGCCGCCGCACGGAATCGACGTCGCCGGGCTGCAGGAGTGGGCACGCGCGCTGGCGGAAGAGGCGAAGGAGCGGGTGCGGGTGTCGCCGGCCGTGCCGCGGCTGACGTGCTGACGGCGCTCGGTGCCGCGGTCATCGCGGCGGTCGCGTCGCTGGTCGGCGTGACGCTCGGTGCGCTGGTCGAGCCGCTGAAGCTCAACGCGGCGCGGCGGGCGAAGCTGCGGCAGGACCGGGCCGACCGCTGCGGCAAGTACATCGAAGCCGGGGCACGGGCGCGGCAGCACCTGGTCAGCATCAACGTCAGCCACCGCCAAGGCGCCGCCGCCGAGCGGATCGCGGCCTACGAAGACGAGTACTACACGGTGCGGGCGGAGATGCGATCCCTGCTCGGGCTCCTGGTGATGAGCGGGCCGGACGAGCTCGTGGAGGCGGCCCGGGAAGTGCGGCGGAAGGACATGGACCTGCACCACGTGCGGCACGCGCCGGACGACGGGGGCGAGTTCACCCGGGTCGTGCTGCCGACGGCTGTCCGGGATGCCGTGGTCGCACTGGACCGGGCGATCGAGGAGTTCGCCGTCGTGGCCCGGAAGCACACGTCCTAGGGCTTCTCCCAGCCGTCCGCGGCGGCCTTCTCGGCGGCGATCGTCGTGCCTTCGCCGTGGCCGGTGTGGACCTTCGTCGCCTCGGGGAGCGTGAACAGCTTCTCGCGGATGGACTGCACGATCGTCGGGTAGTCCGAATAGGACCGGCCGGTGGCTCCCGGGCCGCCGTGGAACAGGGTGTCGCCGGTGAACAGGACGCCCAGTTCCGCCGCGTACAGGCACACCGCGCCCGGGGCGTGGCCCGGCGTGTGGATCACGCGGAGCTCGGTGCCCGCGATGGTGATCGACTGGCCGTCGGCCAGGTCGCCGTCCGGGGCGCGGTCGGGGTGGGTGAGGTCCCAGACGACCCGGTCGTCCGGGTGCAGCAGGATCGGCGCGCCGGTCGCCGCGGCCAGCTCCGGGGCGGCGTTGACGTGGTCGTTGTGCGCGTGGGTGCAGACGATCGCGGCCAGCTTCCGCTCGCCCACGACGTTTTCGATCGCCTTCGCGTCGTGGGCCGCGTCGATCACGATCACTTCCGCGCCGTCGCCCACGAGCCAGACGTTGTTGTCGACGTCCCAGCTGCCGCCGTCGAGCCGGAAGACGCCGGAAGTCACCAGGTTCTGCACGATCGCCGTCATGCGCCCGACCCTAGTGGCACGAACCGGCGGTCGTACAGGATCGCGCCCGCCGCGAGCGCGGTGAAGAAGAGCCCGATGAAGACGCAGTTGAGCGCCACCGGGCCGTAGCCGAGGGCGCCCGCGTCGACGAACGGGTACGGGTAGAAGCCGGTGAGCGCGCCGCGCGGGAGCGTGAACGCCAGCCACGTCAGCGGGTAGAGCAGCGACCACCAGACCGTGCGCCACGTGAGGGCGCCGCGCGGGCCGACCAGGAGCCAGCCGAGCACGAACAGGATCGGCGTCGCCTTGTGCAGCACCGCGTCGGCGAAGAACGCGAGGCCGTGCAGGTCGTGCAGGCCGGCGAGGGCGACCTGGTAGACGATGCCCGTCACGATGATGCCCGCCAGCGCGTCGAGCCACAGCACGCGGAACACCGTGCCGCGCGCCGCGCCGGCCGCCACCAGCGCCGAGGTCGCGACGACCAGCAGGTTCGAGTCGATCGTGAAGTAGCAGAGCAGGTTCGCGACCCGCCCGCCCGGGGTGCTCGCGGTGGCGACGACCTGGGTGACGAGGCCGGTCAGCGCGACCGCCGCGGTGACCGCGAACCAGGCACGGGTGAGCTTCTCACTGCGCATCGCCGGAGCGTACCTGCCGGTAACTCCACAGTGGACCCCTCGAAGGTGCCGAGTCCGGGCGTGCGGCTACGCCGCGAGCAGCGAGTCCGGGAGCGCGACGAACGCCTCGTACTCCGCCTTCTGCTCGACCGGCAGCTGGTACGCGACGGCCGGCAGCTTCGCCACCGACGGATGACGCTCAGCCGGAAGGTCCGGCCGTCGGCCGTGGCGAGAAATTCTCGCCGACGTTCCCCGGGGCAGCGGGAGCCGGCGAGTCGAACGCGCTTCCCGGGTTCGGACCAGTCCACTTTGGCCGGGAAGGCTCGCGGGCACCGGCGACTTTCGTTTGTCCTTGTTTCAGCTCCCTTCCGGCCGGTCGCCGTGGAGCAGGCCGCGGACCGTGTCGATCGTGTCCGCTTCGGCCGGGTCCTTGTCCGGGCGGTAGCGGACCACCCGGGCGAACCGCAGCGCCAGGCCGCCCGGGTAGCGCGTGCTCACCTGCGCGCTGTCCAGCTCGATCTCCACCACGATCTCCGGCCGGACGTACACCGTCCAGTCGTCGCGGTGGGTCTCGATTTCCTGGAACGTCCTCGTCTGCCACGCCAGCAGCTCGTCGGTCATGCCCTTGAACGTCTTGCCCACCATGATCGGCGGGCCGCCGTCCGGGTCGCGGGCACCCAGGTGCAGGTTCGACAGCGTGCCCGTGCGCCGGCCGTGGCCCCACTCCGCCGCGAGCACCACCAGGTCGATCGTGTGCACCGGCTTGACCTTCAGCCACGCCCGCCCGCGCCGCCCGGCCGCGTACGGCGACGCCAGGTCCTTGACCATGACGCCTTCGTGGCCCGCTTCCATCGCCGCCTCCAGCACCGAAGCAGCCCGCGAAGTGCCCACCTCGCCGGGGATCACGTGCGCCCCGGCGACCTTGCGCAGCGCCGCGTTGCGCTCCGACAACGGCGCGTCCAGCAGGTCGACGCCGTCGAGGTGCAGGCAGTCGAAGAAGTACGGCCGCAGCAGCAGTGCCTTGACCTGTTCTTCGCGGGTGCTGCCGAACCGGCTCATGGTGTCCTGGAACGGCCGCGGCCGCCCGGCGTCGGTCAGGGCCAGCGTCTCGCCGTCGAGTACCACCGACTCGCACGGCAGCGCCCGCACCAGTTCCACCAGTTCCCGCACACTGCCGGTGATCTCGCGCAGCGTCCGCGTCCAGACGTGCACCTCGTCGCCCTGGCGGTGCACCTGGATCCGCGCACCGTCCATCTTGTACTCGACGATCGCCTCGGCGTGCTCGGCGACGGCTTCGTCCAGCGACTCCGCCGGGGACGCCAGCATCGGCTTGATCGGCGTGCCGAGGGTGAGCCGGAACTCCGCCAGCGCCGCCTGCCCGCCGGTCAGCGCCGCGACGGCCGTGACGCCGAGCTTCCCGGACAGCATGAACGCCCGCCGCACGTCCTCGCCCGCCACCTCGGCCGCGGCGGCGATGGCGTCGACCATCACACCTTCCAGCGCGCCCTGCCGCAGCTCACCGGTGACCAGCCGGAACAGGAACTGCTGCTCGTCGTTCGTCAGCCGGGTGAACAACGCGCGCAGCACCTCCTGCCGCCGCGTGTTCGACCCGGTGCCCGCCGCCACGCCCGCGGCCGCCGTCAGTGCCGCGTCCACCTCGAGCACCGAGACCGCCGGCTCCGGAGCGGGGCCGGCGCCGAGTGCGGCCAGGGTGCGCCAGCCCGCACCCAGCCTGTCCTGCGCCGTCTGCCCGGTGAGGTACGCGACCACCGCGGGCAGCTCGGCGACCTCCGCCGCGCGCAGCACGGCGGCCAGGACGGCGATCTTCGCCTTCCTGGACCTGGTCGCCGCCAGCTCGGCGGACGCGCGGACCAACTCGCTCAGCAACACCCGGACATCATGACCCGAACCACCGACAATTTCCGGATGGCCGGACGTTTTGCCTGGTCAGCGGCCGCCGCGGGCCATGCGGAGCACGTCGAGCGCCTCGTCCAGCTGCTCCTCGGTGAGCTTCCCCTCGCGCACGTACCCGCGCTCGATGACGACCTCGCGGATCGTCTTGAGCTCCTTCAACGCCTGCTTCGCCACCGCGGCCGCCGCTTCGTAGCCGATGTAGGAGTTCAACGGCGTCACGATCGACGGCGACCCCTCGGCGTAGGTCCGCGTGCGTTCGGTGTTCACCGTGACGCCCGCGAACACCTTGTCCGCCAGCAGCCGCGAAACCGCCGCGAGCAGCCGCGCCGATTCGAGGACGTTCCGGGCGATCACCGGCAGGTTGACGTTCAGCTGGAAATTGCCCGCCGCGCCGGCGAAGGCGACCGCCGCGTCGTTGCCGATCACCTGCGCGACCACCTGGAGCGTCGCCTCCGGGATCACCGGGTTCACCTTGCCCGGCATGATCGACGAGCCCGGCTGCAGGTCCGGCAGCGCCAGCTCGGCCAGGCCGGTGCGCGGGCCGGACCCCAGCCAGCGCAGGTCGTTGGCGATCTTGTTGAGCGACACGGCGACCGTGCGCAGGTGCCCGGACGTCTCGACGACGCTGTCCTGCGTCGCCTGCGCCTCGAAGTGGTCGCGGGCCTCGGTCAGCGGCAGCCCGGTGACCGTCGCGAGCTCCGCGGCGACCGACGCGCCGAAGCCGTCCGGCGCGTTCAGGCCCGAACCCACGGCGGTGCCGCCGATCGGCAGCTCGCCCAGCCGCGGCAGGCCCGACTTCAGCCGCTCGACGCCGAAGCGGATCTGGGACGCCCACGCGCCGGCCTCCTGGCCGAGCGTGATCGGCACCGCGTCCATCAGGTGCGTGCGGCCGGACTTCACGACGTCCGCCCACTCCGCGGCGCGGACCTCGATCGCGCCGGCGAGGTACTCCAGCGCCGGGATGACGTCCTTGGTGACGGCTTCGGTCGCGGCGACGTGGATGGTCGTCGGGAAGGTGTCGTTCGACGACTGCGACGCGTTGACGTGGTCGTTCGGGTGCACGTCACGGCCGAGAGCGCGCGAAGCGAGCGTCGCGATGACCTCGTTGGCGTTCATGTTCGACGACGTCCCGGACCCGGTCTGGAAGACGTCGATGGGGAAGTGCGCGTCGTGGGCCCCGGCGGCGACCTCGTCGGCGGCGGCCGCGATGGCGTCGGCGACGTCGGCGTCGAGCACGCCCAGCTTGTGGTTCACGCGCGCGGCGGCGGCCTTGAGCAGGCCGAGCGCGCGGATCTGGGCGCGCTCCAGGCCCCGACCGGAGATGGGGAAGTTCTCCACGGCCCGCTGGGTCTGCGCGCGGTAGAGCGCGTCGGCAGGCACGCGGACCTCGCCCATCGTGTCGTGTTCGATCCGGTATTCCTGATCAGCCATGACACCGATTCTGGCCCTGTTCGCGCCCGGCCGCGTGGTGGCGTCGCCCACCTTCGGCGCCCCGCGACGCTAGGATCGGATGTGTTCTCGATCACCGCCATCCACCACTGGCTGGAGCGAGCATGACTGATGTTGCCGGCGACACGTACGACCTCGTGATCATCGGCGCGGGCCCCACGGGCCTGTTCGCCGCCTACTACGCCGGGTTCCGCGGCCTCTCGATGGCGGTGGTCGACTCGCTGCCCGAGCCCGGCGGCCAGGTCACCGCGATGTACCCCGAGAAGATGATCTACGACGTCGGCGGGTTCGCCGAGGTCCGCGGTCGCGACCTCGTCGACGGCCTGGTGCAGCAGGCCGCGCCGTTCAAACCGAAGTACCTGCTGGGGCGCAAGGCCGAAAAGCTGGAGCCGGCCGGCGACGGCTTCGAGCTGACCCTCGACGGCGGCGAGCCGCTGCGCGCCCGCGCGGTGCTGATCACCGCGGGCATCGGCGAGTTCACCCCGCGCCCGCTGCCGGCCGGCGACGGCTGGCTCGGCCGCGGCATGGTCCACTTCGTCCCCTCGCTGGAGGCGCACGCGGGCCAGCACGTCGTGGTCGTCGGCGGCGGCGACTCGGCGTTCGACTGGATCCTCGCGCTGCACCCGGTGGCGGCGAGCGTGACGCTGGTGCACCGGCGCGCGAAGTTCCGCGCCGCCGAGTCGATCGTCCGGCAGGCGCGCGAGCTCGGCACCCGGATCATCACCGACGCCGAGGTCACGCGGTTCGTCGAAGCACCGGACGGCTCGCTCGAAGCCGTCGACGTCTCGATCAAGGGCGCCGGCGACGAGCGGCTGCCGGCCAACGCCGTCGTCGCGGCGCTCGGGTTCACCGCCGACCTCGGCCCGATCGAGAGCTGGGGCCTGGAGATCGACCACCGCGCCATCGCCGTCGACTCGACGATGGCGACCGCGCGCGAACGCGTCTACGCCGCCGGCGACGTCGCCGCGTACCCGGGCAAGGTGAAGCTGATCGCGACCGGCTTCGGCGAGGCCGCGACGGCCGTCAACAACATCGCCGTCGCGCTCGACCCGGACGCGCACCTGTTCCCGGGCCACTCGAGCAACGCGGAGTAGGTCAGGCTTTCGTCTTCTCCGCGATCCACGGCGCGTAGGCGACGACGGACGTGTAGATCGACGGCGCGGTCGCGCATTCCGGGTCGTTGTTGCCCGGACGGCTGGTGACGCCGACGAGCAGCCAGTGGTCGCCTTCGCGGACGACCTGCGGGCCGCCGGAGTCGCCGAAGCAGGCTCCGGACTTGCCGCCGGGGTTGTCGGTGCACAGCTCGGCCGTGCCGTCGAACACCGACGTGCACTTCGAGCCCTCGACGATCTGCGTGTCGAGCTGCTGCAACGTCGTCGGGATCTCGCCGCAGTTCAGTTTCGGGCACGTCTGGCCCCAGCCGAGGATCCGCGTCGCGGTGCCCGGCGCCGCGGCCGTCGCGAGCCCGATCGGCGCGGCCGCGGCCGGTGCCGTCAGCCGCAGCAGCGCGATGTCGCCCGCCGGGCTCTGGGTGTTGAACGCCGGGTTCACCACGATCCCGGCGACCTGGCCGACCTCGCCGCCCTGACCCGCTTCGTTCGTGCCCGACCGCACGGAGATCGTCGGCGCGGTCTTGTCGAACGCGCAGTGCGCGGCCGTGACCACCCACGTGGGCGCGATCAGCGCGCCGGCGCAGAACAGCTTGCCGGACGCCGAATGCAGCGACACCGCGAACGGGTACGGCTGGTCCGCGTTCGTACCCCCGACGATGGCGGGGGCGGCCGCGGCGGTGCCCGGGACCAGGAGAGACAGCAGGGCCAGCAGAACCAGCAGTCGCCTGGTCACGGATCTCCTTTACGGCAGCGGGGGCACCACGTCGTCGGCGGGCGCGTCCAGGTGGCCGTCGAAGTTGACCGAGGAGTACGCCCGCAGCTTGTTCAGCCGGTGGTAGCCGTCGATCATTCTGACGGTCCCGGACTTGGACCGCATCACGATGGACTGCGTCGTCGCCCCGCCCTCGCGGTAGTGGACGCCGCGCAGCAGGTCGCCGTCGGTGACGCCGGTGGCGCAGAAGAAGACGTTGTCGCCGCGCACGAGGTCGTCGTTGAGCAGGATCCGGTCGAGGTCGTGCCCGGCGGCGAGGGCCTTCTCGCGCTCGGCGTCGTCCTTCGGCCACAGCCGGCCCTGCAGCTCGCCGCCGAGGCACTTCATCGCGCAGGCCGCGATGATGCCCTCGGGGGTGCCGCCGATGCCCAGCAGCATGTCGACGCCGGTGGTCGGGCGGGCCGCGGCGATCGCGCCCGCGACGTCGCCGTCGGAGATGAAGCGGATCCGCGCGCCGGCCTCGCGGACCTCCTTGATGATCTGCTCGTGGCGCGGGCGGTCGAGGATGCACACCGTGACGTCGCCGACGCTGCTGTTCTTCGCCTTGGCGACCCGGCGGATGTTCTCCGCGATCGGCGCGCCCAGCTCGACCTTGCCCGCCGCCTCCGGGCCGACGGCCAGCTTTTCCATGTAGAACACCGCGGACGGGTCGAACATCGCGCCGCGCTCGGCGACCGCCAGCACCGCGAGCGCGTTCGGCATGCCCTTGGCCATCAGCGTGGTGCCGTCGACCGGGTCGACCGCGACGTCGCAGTCCGGTCCGTCGCCGTTGCCCACCTCTTCGCCGTTGAACAGCATCGGGGCTTCGTCCTTCTCGCCCTCGCCGATCACCACGACCCCGCGCATCGACACCGTCGAGACGAGCTGGCGCATCGCGTCGACGGCCGCGCCGTCCCCGCCGATCTTGTCGCCGCGGCCGACCCAGCGACCGGCCGCCATCGCCGCGGCTTCGGTGACCCGGACCAGCTCCATCGCGAGGTTGCGGTCGGGCGCTTCACGACGACTCTCTGCGGCGGACATCATTGCCTCCCGGATCGTGGAACTGGCGGGTCAACAGTCTGTCAGATTGCTGTCCGGTTTCCCGATGCCGTGAGCATGGCAAACGTCACTGACCGTCGGCGGTCTCGTCCTCCACGGACGCCAGAGCAGCCTCGATGCGCTCGCGCGCGCCTTCGAGATGGCGCTCACACACCTTCGCGAGCTTCTCGCCCTTCTCCCACAAAGCGAGCGACTGCTCGAGGGAGAGCCCACCGGCTTCGAGCTCCCGGACGACCTCGACGAGGCGGTCGCGAGCCTGCTCGTAGCCGAGTTCCTCGCCGGTTGTTTCACTCACGCTCGGTGTTCTCCGACCTTCCGGGCTGACGGGTTGGCGCTGTTCGCGCACACTACCGCGCTGGCCATCGCGTGGTCGTACCCGACGAACGCCAGCGCGAACTCCTGCCCGTCACCCTCCGCGATCGCCTCTTCGAGGTTCTCCTGCGCCCCGGCCACCCGCCGCCGGTGCCCGGCGCCCTCGGCGAACCACCAGCGCGAGCCGACCTGCATCGACGTCGCCTCGGACAGCCGCCGCAGCTGCGGCGCCAGCTCACGGCGGGCGGCGGTGCCGCAGCCGGCGAGCAGGGCCGTCCAGCACTCCGCGGCGGCCCGGTCGGTGCGCACCGCCTGGTCGAGCAGCGGACGCGCACCGAGCCTCCGGGCCGCGTCCACGGTGAGCGGGAGGAACCTCGCCGTCACCCCTGATCCCCTTCCGCCACCGCGCCGATCGCGCCGTCACCCACGCGCACGCGCAGCTGGGCACCGGCCTCGACTTCGGAGACGGAGCGGAGTACCTGGAGGTTGCCTTCGGAATCGACGAACTGCACGACCGCGTAGCCGCGGGCCAGCGTCGCCGCCGGCCCGAGCGCGGTGAGCCGGGCCCGCGCGTTCGCGATCTCGGCCTGGTCCTTGGCGAGCAGGCTCAGCATGGCGCGGCGGGCGCGTTCGCGGTGGACGTCGACGTCGTCCTGCCGCCGCTGGACCGGGCCCAGCGGGTCGGCCAGCGACGGGCGGCTGCGGATCTGGGTGAGCAGCCGCGTCTGGGTGTCGACCCAGCCGTGCAGGGCGCGGCGCCCGCGGTCGCGCATCTGCCGGACCCGCTCGGTCTCCTCGCGCACGTCCGGGACGATGCGCTTGCCGGCGTCGGTCGGCGTCGAGCAGCGCAGGTCCGCGACGTGGTCGAGCAGCGGGGTGTCCGGCTCGTGGCCGATCGCGCTGACGACGGGCGTGCCGGCCGCCGACACCGCGCGGCAGAGCGCTTCGTCGGAGAACGGCAGCAGGTCCTCGACGCTGCCGCCGCCGCGGGCGATGACGATGACGTCGATCTCGGGGTCGGCGTCGAAGATCCGCAGCGCGCGCATGACCTGCGGGACGGCCTGCGAGCCTTGGACGGCGGTGTTCAGCACCTTGATCCGCACGTGCGGCCACCGGCGCTGGGCGTTGGCCAGGACGTCCCGCTCCGCCGCCGACGCGCGGCCGGTGATCAGCCCGACGCCCTTCGGCAGGAACGGAACCGGCCGCTTGCGCTGCGGCGAGAACAGGCCTTCGGCGGCCAGGAGCTTCCGCAGCCGTTCGATCCGGGCCAGCAGCTCACCGATGCCGACGGCGCGGATCTGGTCGGCGCGCAGGCTGATCGTGCCGCGGCCGAAGAAGTACGACGGCTTCGCGTGCACGACCACGCTCGCGCCCTCCCGCAGCGGCGGCTCCATCTCGCGGATCAGCCAGTTCGGGCAGGTGACGGACATCGAGACGTCCGCCGAAGGGTCGCGCAGCGTCAGGAACGCGGTCTGCGTGTTGGGCCGGGAGCTGACCTGCGTGACCTGGCCCTCGACCCAGACGGCGCCGAGCCGGTGGATCCAGTCGCCGATCTTGCGCGCGACGGTCCGGACCGGCCACGGCTTTTCGGCGGTGCTCGCTTCGGTGTCGGTGGTCACTGGCCTTCCGCGCCGTCGCCGTTCTCGCGATCCCGTTCGGCCTTGCGGGCGTTGGCGATCCGGCGGGACAGCATGCCGGTGAACGACGAGCGGTCGGCGTGCGCGCGCTCGTACTCGAGGATGGTCTCGAGCTGCTCGATCGAGAGCTGCCGCAGCCGGGCCCGCAGCTGCGGCAGGGTGAGCTGGTCGTAGCCGGTCAGCCCGGCGGGACCCTCGTAGCCCGCGGCGCTGGTCCGGGGCGTCTCGCTCTTGGTCTTCTTGTCGATCGCGGGCGTGCCGGGCTGGGGCTTGCGCGGAGCTTCGTCCTCGCTGTCGTTCTCGCCGTCGGCGTGCTCCTCGGCGAGCGCGCGTTCCTCGGCGGCCCACGGGTCGCCGAGTTCCGCTTCGAGCTCGGCGGCCGACGGGACGTGCCCGTTGATCTCCGAGCGCGGCTCGGGCACGTCGGCGACCGTGGCGTGGTTCCGCCGCGCGGGCGGGACGTCACCCAGCTCGGCGTCCTCGTCGAACGTCGCCCAGCTCGGCGTGTCTTCGATCGGACGCAGGCTCGAGAGGGCGTTGTCGCCCTTGATCGCCAGCTCGGTGACGTGCTGCTGCACCCGCATGGAGGCCTGCAGCACCTGGCTGACCACGGTCACCGGGAGCCCGGCGAGCTGCCGGGGAAGTTCGCGAACCCGCTCGGCGGTGGAGACGGCGAGGCCCGCGGCGACCCGGAGGGGGAGCGGGAATGGCTTCATGGGTCCAGCCTGCCGCATGACCGGCCCTCCTGCCCAACCGGAAGGGCGCGGTGCGTGACGTCCGGCACAGCGCGGAAGGGGGACGAAGGTCACCCGAAAGGGACTTCGAGACCGTCTCGGGGCTGCCCGTACCCTGGGGGCATGAGTTCAGCGAGTCCCGGAATCGAGCCCGCGGGTACCCCCACGATCACCGGAACCGCTTCCGGCAAGCGGGTGCTGCTCGCCAAGCCCCGTGGTTACTGCGCCGGTGTCGACCGCGCGGTGATCGCCGTCGAGAAGGCCCTCGAGGTCTACGGCGCGCCGGTGTACGTCCGCAAGGAGATCGTCCACAACAAGCACGTGGTCGAGACGCTGCGCGAGCGCGGCGCGATCTTCGTCGACGAGACGTCCGAGGTGCCCGAGGGCGCGCTCGTGGTGTTCTCCGCCCACGGCGTTTCGCCGATGGTGCACGCGGAGGCGGCCGAGCGGAACCTGCGCACGATCGACGCGACCTGCCCCCTGGTGACGAAGGTGCACAAGGAGGTCAACCGGTTCGCGAACGACGACTACGACATCCTGCTGATCGGTCACGAGGGCCACGAAGAGGTCGAGGGCACGGCCGGTGAGGCGCCGGACAAGGTGCAGCTGGTCGACAAGGCCGAGGACGTCGACAAGGTCGAGGTGCGCGACCCGTCGAAGGTGATCTGGCTGTCCCAGACGACGTTGTCGGTCGACGAGACGATGGAGCGCGTCGACCAGCTCCGCGAGCGCTTCCCGAACCTGCTGGACCCGCCGAGCGACGACATCTGTTACGCGACGACGAACCGCCAGGTCGCGGTCAAGGCGATGGCCGCGGAGTGCGACCTGGTGCTGGTGGTCGGGTCGACGAACTCGTCCAACTCGAAGCGCCTGGTCGAGGTGGCCCTGAAGGCGGGGGCGCGCGCGTCGTACCTGGTCGACTTCGCGCACGAGGTCGACGAGGCGTGGCTCGACGGCGTCACGACGGTCGGTGTCACGTCGGGCGCGTCGGTGCCGGACGAGCTGGTGATGGACCTCCTGGCCTGGCTCGCCGAGCGCGGCTACGGCGACGTCAACGAGGTCACCACGGCCAACGAGAAGATCACCTTCGCGCCGCCGAAGGAACTGCGGAAGGTCTGAGTGCGCCGGCGGCGGGTCGCTTCACGCGGCTCGCCGCCGTGTCGCCCCTGCAATCACGCGTGATGCCTCTCTGATCACGCGTGATGCCCCTTGGCGCACGGGCGGGTCAGCGTTCTTCGTCGTCCCAGGGCCGGTTCCGGCGCGGCGGGGCACCTCGTCCGCCGGGCGGACGTCGAGGAGGCGGGTTGTCCCGGCCGTCCTCGGGCGGCCGCGGCCGCCGCCGCGGAGCAGCGTCACCACGCGGCGGGCGCGGATCGCCGTTTTCCGGACGGGGGGTGCGCCGCGCGGCCGGCGGCGGAGGCTTGCGCGTGCCGCGGGAGCCCGGGTCGCGTTCGGCGGGAGCGGCGGCCCGGGGCGGGCGGCGTTCGCCGTCGGCGGGTGGACGCGGACGTCGCGGCGGCTCGCCGTCCCGGCCGCGTTTGGCGCCGGCCGGGAGCGGGGTCTGCCCGGTCCGGTTCGAACCGGCCGGCCGCGGCCGCGCGTCGTCCTTTTTGCCCTTCTTGGGGGCGTCGGGGTCGCGCTCGCGGAAGATCCGGACGAAGCCGATCAGCAGCGTGATGCCGGTGGTGATCGCCATGGTGGGGAAGCCGTTGATCAGCGGGGTGCCGATGCTCAGCGCCTTCGACAGCATGTCGTCGCCCGCGGACCCGGAGGTCAGCAGGATCACACCGGGCACGGTCACGGCCAGCACCAGCGGCGGCATCACCATGGGGCCGAACAGGCCGCGGCGCTTCACCGCGCAGACCGCGATCACGGCCCCGGCGATGTAGCAGACGGTGAAGACCAGCGGAATGTTGTTCTGGTTGGGCTTGCCCAGGAAGGCGCCAACGATCGCCAGGCCGAGGCCGACCAGGACCGCCGCCCACCAGGGCAGTCCCCGCCTCGAACCGACGACAGGACGCTCATCCCACGGAACGGGGACGTCGTCGGCATCTGGATCGCTCTGGCGATCGCGAATCGCGGTCACAGGGCAACACCGTATCTCGTGGTTGTGAAGATCTTGCCAGCACCGCCGCCGACATGGGCCGACAGCCACCCGCGGAAACGAACCGGTGGCACCGGGTAGCAACCCGCGGGCCGCTGTGGTGAGGGTCCCTCGTGCAGGTGGCCGAGGACAACCGGCGCCCGGAGGAATACCCGGACGGGCGGTCGGAGGGGCGCTCGCCGCAGGGGATCGGCGGTGGGCGGGCGCGCGGCTTCGGCGGGCATAACCGCTGGTCAGGCGCGCTCCGCTCGCACGACTCGGCAGCGGGCGCCGCTGACCGCCGCCCGCCGCCCGCAGCGCGCGGCTCGCAGGCGCGGCCGGCACGCCCGGTGCCGGCGACACGCCCGGTGGTGGCCGGGCTCGGCACGGCCCAGCCGGCTCGTCGGCCGAGCGTCCGTGTACGTGGCTGGTCGGCTGCGTGCCCGGAGGGTCGGTTCGGGCACGCAGCCTGACCTGCCGGCCGAACCTGCCCCGCCGACGGAACCGGCGCCCGGAACCCGGCCTCCGCGACCTGCCGTGTCAGCTTGCCGCCAGCTCGTCTCCCTTCCGCACCGTCGGCACCGCCGCCGGGCTGCCCGAGGCCTCCGTCAGCGGGGCCACCGTCGACCGGAACGTCTCCAGCGCCTCCAGCTCCCGCCGGCGGGCCGACAGGAACCGCTGCAAGTGCGTGCTCGACAGGTTCAACGCCTCCACCGCGCCACCCGCCGCCCGGTGGGCCGCCGCCGCTCCTGCCCGGACCTGCTCCACGTCCGCCTCCAGCGTCCGGTCGCTCGCCGCGAACAACGCCGCCGAGGCCAGGACGCCGAACCCCGTCGGGCCACACAGGAACACCCGGCGGTCGATCAGCCAGCGCAGGAGCTCCGGGTCGGTGTCCAGGGCCGCGACCACCGCCGCGTCCGAGGGGACGAACATGATCGTGCCGTAGATCGCGTCCGCCCAGCGCTGGTAGCCCTTGCCCGCCAGCTCCGCCGCCCGGGACCGGATCTGCCGCACGTGCGCGCGCAACGCGTCCAGGCGCTCGTCCGGGTCGTCCGTCTCCACCGCCTCGGACCACGTCGCCATGCTCGCCTTTGCGTCGACCGGCACCGTGCGGTCGCCGCCCACGCGCAGCACCATGTCCGGCTTCGCCGCGCCGCCGCCGGCCAGGTCCGTCTGCAGGGTGAAGTGCAGGTCCTCGCGCAGCCCCAGCGCCCGTGCCGTCTCGACCAGCACCTGCTCGCCCAGCTCACCCCTTCCGCTGATCGAGGCGAACGCGACCTCGTAGCGCCGCAGCGCCAGCTGCTGCTGGTCCGCCTTGGCCCGCTCGGCCGCCACCAGCCGGGCCGCCGCGTCCGCCCGGCGCATCCCGTCCTGGTACAGCCGCCACAGCAGCGCGACGGCGAACAGCAGCAGGACCGCCAGCACGATCGCCGCCGTGGTCAGCACTGTCGCCACTTCGCCTCCTTCGTCCGAACTCCGAGCGCTCGCGGAACATCATGGCGGACCCCACCGACAAAAAACGCACCCGAACCGTCGCTGTGGGTAGCTGACCTGCGAACACATCGATTCCGCGCAGGGCGTGTCCGATCCTGCACACTCGTGTTAGTACACACGTTCGAGTGAGAAGGCGGCGTGCCTGCGCGATTTCGTCGGACCCGGGTCGTACCTTGGCCCTCGTGAGAATCCTGCACACCTCCGACTGGCACGTCGGGCGCACGTTCCACGGCGCCGACCTGCTCGCGGAACAGGAAGCGGTGCTCGGGCACCTCGCCGACCTCGTGGCCGGCGAGGCGATCGACGCCGTCCTGGTGGCAGGCGACATCTACGACCGCGCGGTCCCCTCGGCGGAGGCCGTCCGGGTCGCCACGAAAGCCGTCGCCCGGATCCGCGCGGCCGGCGCGCAACTCGTTGTCACGCCCGGAAACCACGACTCGGCGCCCCGCCTCGGCGCGTTCGCGGAGTTCGCCGCGGCCGGTGGCCTCCACCTGCGCACCACCGTCGGCGGGCTGGCCGAACCGGTGCTGCTCGAAGACGCCCACGGCCCGGTCGCCGTCTACGGCATCCCTTACCTGGAACCGGAACCGGCGCGCCACGCGCTGGGCGTGCCCGATGCCCGCGGCCACACCGGCGTGCTCACCGAGGCCATGCGCCGGATCCGCGCGGACCTCGAAACCCGGCCCGGCGTCCGGTCGGTCGTGCTCGCGCACGCGTTCGTCACCGGCGGCGAACCCACCGACTCCGAGCGCACGATCGCGGTCGGCGGGGTCGAGCAGGTGCCCGGCTCGGTCTTCGACGGCGTCGACTACGTGGCACTGGGCCACCTCCACGGCCCGCAGACGCTCGCCGAGCACCTGCGGTACTCCGGCAGCCCGCTGGCGTACTCGTTTTCCGAAGCACGCCAACGCAAATCGGTCTGGCTGGTCGACTTGGACCAAAGCGGCCTCGCCGAGGTCCGGCGCCACGAACTGCCGGTCCCGAGAAAGCTCGCCACGCTCACCGGCGAAATCGAAGACCTCCTGCGGGACCCGGCGCACGACGCCTACCTCGGCCACTTCCTGTCGGTCACGGTCACCGACCGGGTGCGCCCGGTCGACGCGATGCGGCGGCTGCGCGAGCGGTTCCCGTACGCCGTGCACCTGGAGTGGGAGCCCGCGGGCGGCCACGCCGGCGCCCCGCTGCGTTACGCCGACGCCGTCCGCGGCCGGTCCGACATCGAGGTCTCGCGCAGCTTCCTCGACGACTGCCGCGGCGCCCCGCCGACCGAGCGCGAAGAGCGGCTCCTGTTCCACGCCCTGGAAGCGGCCGACCGGGGGGCCCTCGCGAAATGAGGCTGCACAGGCTGGAGGTCGAAGCCTTCGGGCCGTACTGCGCACGCGAAGTGGTCGACTTCGACGTGCTCGGCGCCGACGGTCTCTTCCTCCTGCACGGCGAAACCGGCGCCGGCAAGACAACGCTGCTCGACGCGATCGCGTTCGCGCTGTTCGGCGTGGTCCCCGGCGCCCGCAACGAGGCCAAGCGGCTGCGCTGCGACCTCGCCGAGCCCGACCAGGTCACGGAGGTCGCGCTGGAGCTCACCGTGCAGGGGCACCGGCTGAAGATCGTGCGCAACCCGGAGTACCAGCGGCCGAAGCGGCGCGGCGAGGGCACGACCACCCAGCAGGCCAAGGTGTCGCTGAGCTGGATCGGCACCGCGCCGGCCGGGCTGCCACCGGAAGGCCTGATCCGGATCGAGGAGGTCGCGCGCACCGTCGAGCGGCTGCTCGGGATGACGGCGGCCCAGTTCTTCCAGGTGGTGCTCCTGCCCCAGGGCGAATTCGCCCGCTTCCTGCGTTCGGACACCGCCGAGCGCGAGAAGCTCCTGGAGCGGCTGTTCGGCACCGAGCGCTTCGCCGACGTCGAACGCTGGTTCGCCGAGCTGCGCGCCGAGCGCGGCCGGGAGCTCGAAGCGCGGCAGCGGGACGTGCGGGAGCTGCTGGCCCGGTACGCGCAGGAGGCCCACCAGGAGCCACCGGAGGCGGACGTCGCCGAGTGGGTCGACGCTGTGCTCGCGGCCTCGGAAGAACGCGTCCAGCGAGTGACGGCCGAGGAGGAGCGGGCCCGGTCGGCCGCCGAGCGCGCGGACGTCTACCTGCAGGAAGAACGCGCGGGCGCGGAAAAGATCCGCCGCGTCCGCACCGCGCACCTGCGGCTCCTGGAAATCACCGAGCAGGCGCCGCAGCGCGCGGAGTGGGCGCAGGAGGTGGCGGCCGCGCGGCGGGCGGCCGGCGTCGCCGCAGCGGCCGACCTGCTGGACCGGCGGGTCGCCGAACTCGCCGAAGCCGAGCAGGCGGAGAAGGAACGCGGCGTTCGCCTGCGAGAGTTAGGCACCCGGGCGACCGGCGACCTGAAGGCGCGGGCGGCCACCGCGCGCGAAGAGGCAGGGGCGGTCGCGGAGCTGCTTGCCGAAGCCGAGCAGCAGGAGCTCGACGTCATGCGGCGAGACGACCGGAAGCTGGCCGCCGTCACGGCCCGGCAGCAGGTCGAGGAACTGACCGGCGAGCTGGCCGCGATCCCCGGCCAGCTGGCCAAGCTGCGGGCGGACGCCTTGGCAGCGGCGGAAGCCGAGGCGAAGCTCGACGGCGCCAAGGCAAAGGTGGACGAGTTGCGTGCCTTCGCCCGCGACGCCGCCGAGCTGCCCGAAGCCCAGGCGAAAGTCCAGCGCGGTGAGGCCAAGCTGCGCGAAGTCGTCGACGCGCACCAGGCCGCCCGGCAACGCCGGCTCGACCTGCGCGAGCGCCGGCTCGACGGGATGGCGGCCGAGCTGGCCGCCGCGCTGGCCGACGGCGCACCGTGCCCGGTGTGCGGGTCGGCCGAGCACCCGGCGAAGGCCAGCCGGGACGTCGAGCTGGTCGATCCGGCCGAAGAGCGTCAGGCCGAAGAAGCCGAGCAGGCGGCGGACGCGGTGCGGCAGCGGGTCGTCGTCGCGCTGGAAGAGGCGAAGGCGCGGCTGGCCGGGCTGATCGAGCGGCTGGCCGGGCGCACGGCCGAGTCGATCACCGCCGAGCTGGCCGAAGCCCGCGCCACAGTCGCCGCGCTGACCGCGCAGGCCGCCGGGAAGGCGAAGCTGAGCCAGCAGGTCGTCCTCCTGGAACGCGACGCCGAGCAGCGGGCCGAACGCCTGCGCCGGGCCGAACAGGCGGCGACCGAAGCCACGACCGACGTCCGCGCCCTGGACGAACGGCTGGCCGAACGCGAACGCCGGCTGGTCGCCGGGCGCGGCGAGTTCGCGGACGTCGGCGCGCGGCGGCAGCACCTCCTCGGCCTGGCGGAGGCCCTGGAAGCGGTCGCGGACGCCCGCACGGCGGTCGCCGGCGCGCGGGATCGGGTGGCCGAACAAAAAACGCTGGTCGAGGCGGCGGTCACGGCGAAGGGGTTCACGTCGCTGAAGAAGGCGCGGGCCGCGATGCTGCCGGACGAGCAGATCGAGAAGCTGGAGCAAGGCATCGCCGAGGCCGAAGCGGCCGCGGCGGGCGCGCGGGCGCTGCTGGCCGAGCCGGACCTGTTCGGGATCTCGCCGGACGACGTCGCGGACGTCGGCCGCGCCGCCGACGCGGCCCAGCTGGCCCGGGCACGGGCCGACTCGGCGTATGCGGCATTGCGGGTGGCCACCGCGCAGCACGAGGAGCTGACCCGGCTCGCCGGACTGCTGCGCAAGGCGCTGGCCGGGCTCGCGCCTGCCGAAGCGGAGTACGCCGAGCTGCGCGCGCTCGCGGACGTCGTCAACGGGCGCGGGCAGAACAGCCGGAAGATGTCGCTGCGGTCGTATGTGCTGGCCGCGCGGCTCGAAGAAGTCGCCGTCGCCGCCACGCACCGGCTGCGCACGATGAGCCAGGGCCGGTACGCGTTCGTGCACTCGGACGCGGCCGGCGCGCGCGGCACCCGCGGCGGGCTCGGCATCGACGTGCTCGACGACTACTCCGGCACCATCCGCCCGGCGAAGACCCTGTCCGGCGGTGAGTCCTTCCTCGCGTCGCTGGCCCTCGCGCTGGGGCTGGCCGACGTCGTCGCGGGGGAGACCGGCGGCGCGTTGCTGGACACGCTGTTCGTCGACGAGGGTTTCGGCACGCTGGACGCCGAAACCCTCGACGTCGTGATGAACATCCTCGACGAGCTGCGCGCCGGCGGGCGGGTGGTCGGGCTCGTGTCCCACGTCGAAGAGCTGCGGCAGCGGATCCCGACCCGGCTGCGGGTCCGCAAGTCCCGCACGGGCTCGACATTGGAGGTGCGCGCGGGCTGATCACTCGGCCAAGATGAAGCCATGACCGACCAGCCGCCGAACGGCCTGCCCCGCTACCGCATGCTCACCGGCCCGGACGACGCCAAGTTCTGCCACCGGGTCAGCGAGATGCTGGAGCTCGGCTACCGCCTGTACGGCTCGCCGGCGGCGACCTACGACGGTGAGCAGGTCATCGTCGCGCAAGCCGTGCTGTGGCAGGGCGAACAGGGCCAGGCGAACAGAAGCTAGGCGGACAAGGGCGAAGCGGCCGCGCGCCGGAGGTACATCCCGGCGTAGGAGCACCACGGCGTCCACGCGCGGGCTCGCTCGCCGAGCGAATCCGGCGAGATCCCCAGCGTCTCGGCGCCGCGGCGGACTTTCGCGTCGTCGGCGAGCAGCACGTCCGGGGCGCCGAGGACCCGCATCACCACGTGGTCCGCGGTCGGCAGGTCGACATACGTCAGCAGCTCCGCCCGCAGTTCCGCGGCGTCCCGGCCCACGTGCACGTCCAGCCGTCCCTCGGCCAGCGCGGCGGCGACGGGGTGGCCGGTCGTCGCGACCTGGGCCGCCGTCGGGAACAGCCGCGTCACGCCCCACTCGCCCGGCATCTCCTCGCCGGGCGGCACCTCGCTCAGGAGGGCGCGGAGCAGCAGTTCCTCACCGTCGACGGCGCCCGGCACCCGGATCCCGGGCACGGCCGCGACCAGCAGGGCCAACGCCGGGTCCGCGCCCAGCACGCGGGTGACCGCCGCGGGATCGGCGTCGAGATCGAGCAGCCGGCGCACCCGGCTGACCGCGCTGCCGAGGTCGCGCAGGTCGGTGAGCATCAGTTCACAGCGGACGTGGTCGGGTGAAGGCGTCAGCCGGACGACGCCGGAGCCGTGGGCGAGCCGCAGGGTGCGCGCGTAGGACTCCGACGTCACTTCCTCGACGCCCGGTACCGCGTGCTCCGCGAAGAAGCGAAGCAACCCCGAAGCGTCGAACGGCGGGCGGAACGGCAACCGCAGGCTGAGCCGCGTTCCGGTGACATCGCTCTGCCGTCCCCGTCGTGAAGCCGCGGAGACGCGAAGCTGCGAAGGCGTCGTCGCGAACACTTCGCGGATCGTCTCGTTGAACTGCCGGACGCTGGAGAAGCCCGCCGCGAAGGCGACGTCCGTCAGCGGCAGCTCGGACATCTCGATGAGCAGCCGCGCCGAATGCGCGCGGTGGGCGCGGGCCAGGGCCAGCGGGCCCGCGCCCAGCTCGGCGGTGAGCACGCGGCCGAGCTGGCGGTCCGAGTAGCCGAGCCGCCGGGCGAGGCCCGGGACGCCTTCGCGCTCCACGGTTCCGTCGGAGATCAGGCGCATCGCCCGCGCGGCGAGGTCGGCGCGCACGTTCCAGTCCGGCGAGCCGGGCACGGCGTCGGGCAGGCAGCGGCGGCAGGCGCGGAAGCCGTTGGCCTGCGCGGCCGCCGACGTCGGGAAGAAGCGGACGTTCTGCACCTTCGGCGTCGACGCCGGGCAGGACGGGCGGCAGTAGATGCCGGTGGTGCGGACCGCCATGATGAACTGGCCGTCGAAGCGCGAGTCGCGGGCGGTGACCACGCGGTAGCAGCGTTCGGCGTCGCGCCAGAGTGCGCGCGTTTCGGTGACCATGAATTCGAGCATGCCAGCAGGTCAGCGCCGTCGCTGGCGGAAATCCGCCACGGCGTTGGGTGCGTGGGGCCGGGCCGGGGCGGGCACGTAGACTGCGGGGTCGTGAGCCTCACCCTCGGTATCGTCGGCCTGCCCAACGTCGGCAAGTCCACCCTGTTCAACGCGCTGACCCGCAACGACGTGCTCGCCGCGAACTACCCGTTCGCGACGATCGAGCCGAACGTAGGCGTCGTGCCGCTGCCGGACCCCCGGCTGGACAAGCTGGCCGAGCTGTACAAGTCGGAGAAGACCGTCCCGGCCGTGGTGTCCTTTGTGGACATCGCGGGCATCGTGAAGGGCGCGTCCGAGGGTGCCGGGCTGGGCAACAAGTTCCTGGCGAACATCCGTGAGGCCAACGCGATCTGCCAGGTCATCCGCGTGTTCGACGACCCCGACGTGGTGCACGTCGACGGCCGCATCGACCCGTCGAGCGACATCGAGACGATCAACACCGAGCTGATCCTCGCCGACCTGCAGACCCTCGACAAGGCGCTGCCGCGGCTGGAGAAGGAAGCGCGGACGAAGAAGGAGAACAAGCCCGCGCTGGACAACGCCCAGAAGGCGAAGGAGATCCTCGACGCCGGGCGCACGTTGTTCCAGGCGCAGAAGGAAGTCGACTTCGAGGCGCTGCGCGAGCTGAGCCTGCTCACGACGAAGCCGTTCCTGTACGTCTTCAACGCGGACGAATCGGTGCTCACCGACGAGGCCCGCCGCGAGGAGCTGACGAAGCTGGTCGCGCCGGCGGACGCGGTGTTCCTCGACGCGAAGGTCGAGGCGGAACTGCTGGAGCTGGACGACGAGGAGTCGGTGCGCGAGCTGCTCGAGTCGGTCGGCCAGCCGGAGCCGGGCCTGTACGCCCTGGCCCGCGCGGGTTTCCACACGCTCGGCCTGCAGACGTACCTGACGGCGGGCCCCAAGGAGGCCCGCGCCTGGACGATCCCCCAGGGCGCCACGGCCCCCCAGGCGGCAGGCGTCATCCACACGGACTTCGAGCGCGGCTTCATCAAGGCGGAGATCGTCTCGTACGACGACCTGATGGAGGCCGGCTCGATGGCGGCCGCGAAGTCGGCGGGCAAGGTCCGCATGGAGGGCAAGGACTACGTCATGGCGGATGGCGACGTGGTCGAGTTCCGCTTCAACGTGTGAGCGTCAACTACTGACTGTTGTTTTCATTGGACGCAGGATATGCTGCGTCCAATGAAAGCTTCGCCGAGCCTGCTGCCCCTGCTGCGCTCCCGCATGCAGGGCGAGCTGCTCGCGCTGGTCCTGCTGCACCCGGAGCGCGAGTACAGCATCACCGAGCTCGGCAAGGCGTTCGGCGTCTCGGCGACGACCGTGCTGCGCGAGGTCGAACGGCTCGTCGGCGGCGGCATCCTCGAAGACCGGCGGGTCGGCCGCAGCCGGCTCGTCAGAGCCCGCACCGACACCCCGCTCTACCGGCCCCTGGCCGAGCTCATCTCCGTCACCTTCGGGCCGCTGCCCCTGCTCACCGAGGCGCTGTCCGGGCTGGCGGGCGTGCGCGAGGCCTACATCTACGGGTCCTGGGCCGCGCGCTACAGCGGGGAACCGGGGCCGCCGCCGGGTGACGTCGATGTCCTCGTCGTCGGCTCGCCCGATGCGGACGAGCTCTTCGACCTGGCCGAGGGCGTGTCGCGGCGGCTGGGGCGCGAAGTCAACGTCCACCGGATCTCGCCGGCGGCGTGGGCGGCGAGCAGCACCGACCCGTTCCTCACCAGCGTGCGTGAACGCCCGCTGGCCCCGCTGCCGCTCGAGCAGGAGACAGCATGACCCGGTGGAACCAGGGCCGCGCCACGATCGACGCGCTCATCGCGCGCGGCTCCCTCGAGCACGTCCCGGCTTCGCGGGAGGCCGCGGAGGCCGAGCTCGCCAGGGCCCGCACGCACGTGGCTTCGGCGCGGCAGCTGCTGGAGCCGGACCCGGAAGGCGCCTACACGCTGGCCTACGACGGCGCGCGGCGTGCGCTGGCCGCCGTCCTGCAGAACCAGGGCCTGCGGGCGACGAGCCGTGGTGGCCACATCGCCCTCTACGAAGCGGTGCTCGCCCAGCTCGATCCGCCGCTGGGCCCGCTTCTGCGTCCCTTCAACCGGATGCGGATGCGGCGCAACGAGGTCGCCTACCGCTCCTCGGAGGCGCCTCCGGTGACGGCCGAAGACGTGACGGCCGACGTAGCGAAGGTCGAGGACCTCATCGGGGTCGCCGAGAAGGCGATCCCGAACATGCCCCGGTACTGACCGTGGAACGCGCGCTGACGCCGAACGAACGGACGGCACTGGACACACTGCTCGCGGCGGACTTCCCCGGGGCGGCGGAGCTGCGGGCCCAGGCGCCCACGGCTCGCGTGACCGGGCGGTGCGGCTGCGGCTGCCCCACGATCGACCTGGCGGTGGCCGAAGCGACCCCGCGAGCGCAGGTGGAGAGCCGGGTGGCGGTCGAAGCCGAGGTGCCGGACGGCGGGCTCATCGTCTTCGTCGAAGACGGCCGCCTGTCGGGGCTCGAGTACTGGTCCACGGCCGACGAGACCCCGGCCGAGTTCCCGCCGCCGGAGGAGATCCGGGCGGCGGGGTAGCGGCGATCAGCCGAGGAGGCCCAGCAGCGCGATCGTGATCAGCACCACCGCGGGGGCGAGGGCGTTGATCCAGGCGCGCTGGGCGGCGGTGAGAGTGCTGTTCATGGGGCTTCCCTACGGGCGATACCAATGCTTCCGCAGGATCAGCGCGCCGATCATGCCCCGTGTTAACAGCTGTGATCGAACTCTCAGCTGTCCAGGTGACGGCGGTTGCGGGCGGTGAACCAGAGCACCCCGCCGGCCGCCGCCACCATCGTTGCGAACGCTGCCGTACCGACCACGATTGCCTGAGTCATCTCTTGTCTCCCTCCCGAAGGTTCCGGTAACCGAGAGACGTCGGGACCAGGCAAAAGTGCACCCAGAGTAACCAGGATCACAGGTCCGCGAGTACCGAGTCGATCTGCGCGGCGAGGTCGAAGTCCTTCGCCGTCAGGCCGCCCGCCGAATGCGTCGTCAGCCGGAACGTCAGCGTGCGCCAGCGGATGTCGATGTCCGGGTGGTGGTCGGCCGCTTCGGCCAGCTCCGCCACCCGGTTCACCACCTCGATCGCCTGGGGGAAGCTCGCCAGCTCCACCTCGCGGCCGATGACCGCGCCGGAGCGGGTCCAACCGGAGCCCAGGCGCTGATCGGCTTCGGAGTCGCTCAAGATTTCCGTCATGTCTCCATGGTCGTCCGTCCTGGACTACGCTGCACGCTTGCCACGGGAGTCCGGTCAGCCGGGCTGAGAGGCGGGTCACCCGCGACCGTTCGCACCTGACCGGATCATGCCGGCGACGGGAGGGCTTCCCTCCGCGTCCGGCGAAGTGCAGGAGGGTAGATGAAACGCAGGGCTGCGACGGCCATTGCCGTCGTCGGCGTGGTCGCCGCGGGGTGCTCGCTGTCGGACGGCGACGGTGGCACGCAGCAGACGCCCACCGTCACCCTCGTGACGCACGACTCCTTCCTCGCGCCGCAGGAGGTGCTCGACGCCTTCCAGAAGCAGTCGGGCATCAAGGTCTCCGTGCTCAAGCAGGGCGACGCCGGTTCGCTGACCAACAAGCTCGTGCTGACGAAGGCCAACCCGATCGGCGACGTCGCGTTCGGCGTCGACTCCACCTTCGCCTCCCGGGCGCTGGCCGAGGGTGTCTTCGAGCCCTACACCAGCCCCGAAGCCGACCGCGGGCCGCAGCGCTACGCCGTCGACCCCGAGCACCGGCTGTCCGCGGTCGACGTCGGCGACGTCTGCGTCAACGTCGACACGAACTACTTCACCACCAAGGGCATCCCCGCGCCGGAGACCTACGACGACCTGGCCGACCCGAAGTACAAGGATCTCCTGGTCGCCGAGGACCCGGCGACGGCGTCACCCGGGCTGGCGTTCCTCCTCGGCACGATCGCCAAGTACGGCGAGGCCGGCTGGAAGGACTACTGGACCAAGCTGAAGGCCAACGGCGTCAAGGTGGTCAGCGGCTGGGAAGAGGCCTACACCAAGGAGTTCTCGGGCTCGTCCGGCAAGGGGCCGCGGCCGATCGTCGTCTCGTACGCGTCGTCGCCCGCCGCCGAGGTCGGCGACGACGGGAAGCCGCGCACCAAGGCGCTGCTCGACACCTGCTACCGGCAGGTCGAGTACGCCGGCGTGCTGGCCGGCGGCAAGCAGGTCGAGAACGCGCGCAAGGTCGTCGACTTCCTGCTCTCCCAGCAGTTCCAGGCGACGGTCGCGGCCAACATGTACGTCTACCCGGCCCGCCAGGGTGTCGACCTGCCCGCGGGCTGGGCGCAGGTCGCGCCGCTGCCGCAGAAGCCGCAGACGCTGCCCGCGGACCAGGTGCAGGCCGGGCGCGAGAAGTGGATCGGCGAATGGCGCACGCTCGTGCAGCAGTGACATCCGAGGCTCCGCCTCGGGCCGGGGGCTCCGCCACCCGGAGCCCCCGAAAGAAAGTCCTAGCCCCGCCCAGGACCGCTCGCGGGCTCGGCCTGGCGCTGCTGGGCCTGGCCCCGATCGGCTTCCTGGTGGTGTTCTTCGCCTGGCCGGTCGTCGCGATCATCGGCCGCGGGTTCGCCGCGGGCGGGCTCGAAGTGGTCCTGAACGACGCGCGGACCTGGCAGCTCGCCGGGTTCACCGTCGCGAGCGCGGCCGCGTCCACGCTGGTCGCGGTGGTCGCCGGGCTGCCGGTCGCCTTCCTGCTGGCTCGGGTGCGGCTGCCCGGCGTCGGCCTCGCGCGGACGCTGGTGCTCGTCCCGTTCGTGCTGCCGACCGTCGTCGTCGGGCTGGCGTTCCGCGCCCTCTGGCCGGACGGCGGCGTGCTGCCGATCGTGCTGGCCAACGCCTTCTTCAACGTCGCCGTCGTCGCGCGGACCGTTGCCGGGCTGTGGGCGCGGCTGGACCCCCGCACGACCGACGCCGCCCGGGCGCTCGGCGCGTCGCCGTGGCGGGCGTTCCGGTCGGTGACGCTGCCCGCGCTCGCCCCGGCGGTCGCCTCCGCCGCGGCCGTCGTGTTCCTCTTCTGCGCCACCAGCTTCGGCGTCGTCCTGATCCTCGGTGGCGCCCGCTACCGGACCCTGGAAACCGAGATCTACCTGCGGACGGTCGACCTCCTCGACCTCTCGGGTGCCGCCGCGCTCTCGCTGATCCAGTTCACGGCCGTGGTCGCCGCGCTGGTCATCGGCGGGCTGGCCCGGCGGCGCAAGGAGGGCGCCCGGATCGGCTCGGTCCCGGCCCGGCGCCCCCGCGGCGGCGAGTGGTGGGTCGTCGGCGCCGCGGGCGTCGTGCTCGCGCTGCTGGTGACGCCGATCGTCGCGCTCCTCGCCGAGTCGGTGTCCACTGAGGACGGCTGGAGCCTCGCCGGCTACCGGGCACTGACGAGCACCGGCGAGAAGGGCGCGCTCCAGGTGTCCGGCTGGGACGCCGCGGTGAACTCGCTGAAGGTGGCCATCGACGCGACGCTGCTCGCGGTGGTCGTCGGCGTGCTCGCGTCCGTCGTGCTCGTCGCGCTGCGGCGCTCGCCCGCCAAAGCCGCGCGCGGCCTGGGCGAGACGATGGACGCCGTCCTCATGCTGCCGCTCGGGGTGTCCGCGGTGACCGTCGGGTTCGGCTACCTGGTGACGCTCGACGCGCTGCCGGGCGACCTGCGGACGTCGCCGTACCTGGTGCCGCTGGCCCAGGCGCTGGTGATCATCCCGCTGGTCGTGCGGATGGTGCTGCCGGTGCTGCGCTCGGTCGACGTCCGGCTGCGGCAGGCCGCGTCGACGCTCGGGGCGAGCCCGCTGCGGGTGTGGCGCGAGATCGACCTGCCGCTGACACTGCGGCCGCTGGTCGCGGCGGCCGGCTTCGGCTTCGTCGTGGCGCTCGGCGAGTTCGGCGCGACGAGCTTCCTCGCCCGGCCGACGGCGTCGACGCTGCCGGTCGCGGTCGCGACGCTGATGGCGCGGCCGGGGGAGCTGAACAACCAGATGGCATACGCCGCGTGCGCGTTGCTGATGCTCGTGACGGTGCTGGCGGTCGCCCTGATCGACCGGCTCGGGCGCGGCCGGGTGGGAGAGTTCTGATGGCGCTGTCGGTACGGGACCTGACCGTCCACTACGGAACGTTCGCGGCGGTCCGCGACGCCCGGCTGGACATCGCCGACGGCGAGGTGCTGGCGCTGCTCGGGCCGTCGGGCTCGGGCAAGTCGACGCTGCTGCGCGCGATCACCGGGCTCGAGCCGTCGGCGCGCGGCTCGGTGAGCTGGGACGGCGAAGACCTCGGCGCGGTGCCGGTCCACCGGCGCGGCTTCGGCCTGGTGTTCCAGGACGGCCAGCTGTTCACCCACCGCGACGTCGCCGCGAACATCGCGTTCGGCCTGCGGATGCACGGGGTGCCCCGCGCGCAGTGGGCGCCGCGCGTCGCCGAGCTGCTGGAGCTGGTCGGGCTCGCCGGCTTCGAGCGACGGCGGGTGACGGAGCTGTCCGGCGGGCAGGCGCAGCGGGTGGCGCTGGCCCGCGCGCTGGCACCGAAGCCGCGGCTGCTGCTGCTCGACGAGCCACTGTCCGGTTTGGACGCCGGCCTGCGCGAACAGCTGGCGATCGACCTGGCGGACCTGCTGCGGCGCAGCAAGATCACGGCCCTGCTGGTGACGCACGACCAGGAGGAGGCGTTCACGCTGGCCGACCGGGTCGCGGTGCTGGACGCGGGGGAGGTGCGGCAGGAGGGCGCGGTCCGCCGGGTGTGGCGGAACCCGGCGGACGACACCGTGGCCCGGTTCCTCGGGGTGACGACGTTCGTGGACGGCACCGCGGCGGCCGGGCGCGTGCACACGTCCCTCGGCGACGTGGCCCTGCCGGACGTCGGCGACGGTCCGGTGCGGCTGGGGTTGCGGCCGCACGCGCTGCGCGTCGCAACCGAAGGCGTACCGGGCGAGGTCGTGGCCGCGGTCCACCGCCGGGAACACGTGCGGCTGGTGGTGCGGCTCGAAGAGTCCACAGTGGACGCGGTCGCGCCGGCGGCGTCGGACCTGCGGGCCGGGGACGCCGTGCGGCTGGAGCTCGACCCGGACGGCGTCGCGCTGGTCGGTTGACGCCGTCCGGAAGGAACCTCAGCCGTCGCGGGTGGACAACCGCGCGTAGGCCAGCGACAGCCCGATCACGATGTAGCAGGCCGCGCGCAACGCGCCTTCGCCCAGCATCTGGGTGCCCATCGGGTCCTGCAGGACCTCGGCCGGCGCCATCGACCAGTTCTGCGTCAGCAGGAACGGGTGCAGCCAGTCCAGCGACGTCAGGAACCCCAGGATCGTGAACACGATGTCGCCCGCCAGGACCGAGGCCACCACCAGCATCGGGTGCTCGGTCCAGCTGGAGATCGCCAGCGCCACCGCGCCGACCGCCCACAGCTGCAGCACCACCCAGGCCGCCACCAGCAGCAGCCGCGCCATCGCGCCGCCGAGGGACAACGTCGTGCCCGACAGCGTGAACAGCGAGTCCGTGCCGTTGATGATCAGGCCCGTCACCACGCCCGTCACGACCATCGCCAGCACCGAAACCACCGACACCGTCGCGACGCCGAACGCCTTGACCGCCAGCAGGCGACCCCGGCCGACCGGCGCGATCAGCCAGCCGCGCAGCGTGCCGTGGGACGTCTCGCCCGCGATCGCGTCCGCGCCCGCCATCGCCGAGGCCAAGGGCAGCAGCAACGCCAACGACATCACGATCGCCGCGATCGGCAGCACGAACGCGTTGTTGACCGCCGAGGCCAGCAGGGCCCCGCCGCCGTCGTCCGGGCCGCCGCCGCTCGACGGGTTCTCGTCGACCAGCGTCAGGCCGATGCCGATCACCACCGGGATCAGCGCCAGGAGCCCGAGCACGGCCAGCGTGCGCGGCCGGCGGAAGATCCAGCGCAGCTCCGCGGCCAGCAGCCGCGGCAACGGCACCGTGTCGTGGCCCGTGCGGGCCGCCGGTGCCTCCAGGACCGCTGTCATTCCGCCCCCTCGGTCAGCCGCGCGAACAGGTCTTCCAGGCCGGTGCGGGCCCGCGTCGCCTCGTGGACCGCGACCCCCGCGCCCACCAGGACCTGCAGTACCCGCGGCGCCTCGGCCGCGGTGAGGTCGGCGCGGACGCCGTCCGGCGTCAACCGGGCGCCGATCCGGTTCTCCCGCAGCACTTCCACCGCCAGGTCCGCGTCCGGCGTGCGGACCAGCAGGGCCGCGTTCCCGGACTCCAGCAGCTCCGCCAGCTCCCCTTGGGCGACGACGTTGCCGGACTGCAGGACGGCGACGTGCGTGCAGGTCGCCTCGACCTCGGCCAGCAGGTGCGACGACACCAGCACGGTGACGCCCTCGGCGTGCAGCTCGGCGATGATCCTGCGGATCTCCCTGGTACCAGCAGGATCGAGGCCGTTGGTCGGCTCGTCGAGCACGACCATCTTCCGCGGCACCAGCAACGCCGAAGCGAGCCCGAGCCGCTGCTTCATGCCGAGCGAGTACCCCTTGTACCGCCGTCGCGCCGCCCCGGTCAGCCCGACGCGCTCCAGCGCCGCGTCGACCGCCGGCGCGATCCCGGCCGACGACAGCCGCGGTTCCGCCGCGGCGAAGCGCAGCAGGTTGTCGCGCCCGGACAGGAACGGGTGGAAGCCCGGTCCCTCGACCAGCGCGCCGACGTCCGGCAGCGCGTGCGCGGCGGCGTCCGGCATCGGGCGGCCGAGCAGCTCGACCTCGCCCTCGGTCGGCCTGACCAGGCCGAGCAGCATCCGGATGGTGGTCGTCTTGCCCGAGCCGTTCGGCCCGAGCATGCCCACGACGGCGCTCTGCGGGATGTCGAGGTCGACGTGGTCCACCGCGACGGTGCTGCCGTAGACCTTGCGAAGCCCCCGCGTGCGTGCGGCCAGGGGAACCGCCGGGGCGGACGTCTCCGAAGAAACGTCCGCCCCGGACTCCACAGTCGTGCTGGTCACTTCTGACCCAGTGCTTCGAACAGGACCTGCTCCGGCACCGCACCGGCGGCGAAGCGGCCGTCGTCGGTCAGCACCGCGCTGCCGACCTTCGTGGTGAAGACGTAGCCGCTGCCCCACGCGCCGCTGACCTTCTTGCCGAACCGCTCCAGCAGCGCCTTCGGGTCGGCGTTGGCACCCCGGCCTTCACGACCGGACTGCTGCTTCGGCGCCGCGTTCAGCGCCTCCGCCGGCACCTTGCCGGTGACGACGGTGTCCCAGCCGTCGCCGACGACCTTGACGTCCTGCTTGGCCTGCTCGGCGAGGTCCTTGGTCTGCTGGTCGACCTTCGCGGTCTTCTCCTCCACCTTGGCGCCCTTCGGCGGGGTGAAGGTGAACAGGTCGGCCGGCTGCTGCGTGAACTCGATCTCGGTGAACGCGACCTCGAGGGCCGGCGTCGCCGTGCCGTTGCTCAGGACCGACACCCGCAGCGGCATCCGCGTCTGCGAGTCGACCGCGACGCGGATCTCGCGCAGCAGCGTCCGCTCGGTCGGCTTCGGCGTCAGGACCAGTTCGTAGGCCGGGCGGTCGGCGACGGTCGCGGTGCCGTCGACCGACACCGTGCTGCTCTCGCGGACCTTCGCGAGCAGTTCCGTCGACGCCGCCAGCGGGTCGGTGGTCCGGTCGCTGCCCGCGCCCTTCCGCTGGGCCACGTCGGCCGGGATGGTCACCTTGGTCGCGGTGTTCGTCCGGGAGCTGTAGTCCCAGACGGTCGTGCCGTCGTGGACCACGGTCTCCTGGCTCGCGCCCTGCGTGACGGCCAGCCTGCTCTTGCCGGCGCCGTCGGTGAAGATGTGCGCCGAGTCCATGTTGAGCGCCGACGCGCCCGGCACGGCGTTGCCGATCGCGGGCAGGCCCAGGTCGTTGCTCACCTTCAGCGTGCCGTCGAACGCGCCCGGCTTCGCCTTGACCACCGACTGGACCAGGTCCTCGGCGCTCACCGGCGGCAGCGCCGGCTTGTCGTCGGCGCTGGCCGGCATCGCGACGAACGCGAGCCCGCCGGCACCGAGCGCGGTGCCGAGGACCGCGGCGGTGATGCCCTTCGTCTTCGGTTTCATGCGTCTCTCCCTGTGGTGTTCCCGGGCCCGAGTGTGCCCGGCTCCCTGGCACCGACGCTTCCCTCTCGAGGCTGAGATACCCCTGAAGGTTCTCCCTCCCCGGCTGAGATCGCGCTGAGAACCGACGCGGGACCTGCGCGAACCGGCCATGATGAGACTCGTGAAACCTCGGGTGCTGGTGGTCGACGACGAACCGGGCGTGCGGAAGGCCCTGCAGCGCGGGCTGCGCGCGGAGGGCATGGACGTGGTCACCGCCGCGGACGGGCCCACCGGCCTGCAGCTGGCGGGCACGGGCACGTTCGACGTCGTCCTGCTCGACATCATGCTGCCGGGCCTGTCCGGCTACCGCGTGCTGGAGCGGCTGCGCAAGGACGGCGTCACCACGCCGGTGCTGCTCGTCTCGGCGAAGGACGGCGAGATCGACCAGGCCGACGGCCTCGACCTCGGCGCCGACGGCTACCTCGTCAAGCCGTTCTCGTTCGTGGTGCTGGTCGCGCAGGTCCGCGCGGTGCTGCGCCGGGCCGGGCCGGAGTCCGGCCGCGGCACGCTGCGGCTCGGCGCGCTGGCCGTCGACCGCGGGCTGCGGCAGGTGCACTGGCACGACGAAGAAGTCCCGCTGAGCCCGCGGGAGTTCGCGCTGCTGGAGGTCCTCGTCGGCCGGGCGGGCACGGTCGTCACGAAGGACGAGCTGCTGCGCGCGGTCTGGGGCGAGGAGCAGGCGGTGACCCGCAACCTGGTCGAGGTCTACGTCGGGTACGTCCGCCGCAAGCTCGACGCGGTCGGGGCCGGCGCGCTGCTGCGAACCGTGCGCGGGCACGGCTACCTCGCCTCCGACGCGCAGCTCGACGAGGTCATCACCCCGTGATCTCGTGGTGGCGGGGCCGGTCCCTGCAGGCCCGGATCACCGTGCTGGCCGCGACGATCACCCTGTGCTGCCTGCTCGGGCTGGCGGCACTGGCGGCGGCGAACCTCTCGCCGCTGCTCATCGGCTCGGTCGACCGCGAGCTTTCCTCGGCGCTGGGCCCGGCGGGCGCCGAGGTGAGCGCGGGCCGTCCGCTGTCCGGCTCGGCCCCGGTGACGCTGCGGGTGCTGGACATCGCGGGCACGCCGGTGGACGGCGGCACCCCGGCGGGTCTTTCCGCTGCGGACGTCTCGGCCCTCAAGGCGGGCCAGCCGGTCCAGCGCGACGGCGCGCGGTACCTCGGCACGGTCGTGAGCGCGCCGGACGGGGCGCAGCGGCTCGTCGTCGCGGGGGCCGGGCTGGTCGGGTTCGCGGCCGCGGTGCACTACGGCGGGGTGTGGCTGGTGGTCGTCGCGGCGATCGGCGCGCTGGTGGCGGGCTTCGCGACGTGGCTGGTGGTGCGCCTGTCGCTGCGGCCGGTCGCGCGCATGCGGGGCTCGGTGCGGTCCCTGCCGCCGGGGGCGCGGCTGGCGCTGCCGGACTCCCACGACGAGCTGCGCGCGCTGGCGGAGGAGTTCAACGCGCTGCTGGAGCGGCAGGAGCAGGCCAGCGAGCGGCTGCGGAGGTTCACCGGCGACGCGGCGCACGAGCTGCGGTCGCCGGTCGCGTCGATCCGGGTCCAGGCCGAGGTGGCGGTGACGAACCCCGATCCCGAGCTGTCGCAGGAGACGCTGTCGGACATCCTGACGGAGGCCGAGCGGCTGTCGTCGTTGCTGGACGGGCTGCTGTCGCTGGCCCGCTCGGACGCGGGGGAGGTGCCGCCGGCGTCGCCGGTCGAGCTGGTGAGCGAAGTGCGTTCGGCGGTGGCCCGGCTGCCGGCGGGGGCGCCGGAGACGCGGGTGAGCACGGCGGTCGCGCAGGCGTGGGCGTCCTCGGCGCACGCGGAGGTGGAGCTGGTGCTGGACAACCTGCTGCGCAACGCGTGCCGCTACGCGCGCGGGCAGATCGTGGTATCGGTGCTGGCGTCGCGGTCGTCGGTGCGGGTCGTGGTCGACGACGACGGCCCGGGGATCGCGCCGGAGCACCGGGAGAAGGTGTTCGACCGGTTTTACCGGATCGCGGACGACCGGGCCCGGTCGTCCGGTGGGACGGGGTTGGGGCTGGCGATGGTGGCGGAGACGGTCCGGCGCCGGGGCGGCCGGGTCCAGGTGGGCGAGTCGCCGGACGGCGGCGCCCGTTTCGTGGTCGTCTGGCGGTCGGTCCCGGCCGCCTGACGAGCCCCGGACACATGCGCCCCAATGTGGCCTTCGGTGCGTTCAACGCACCGAAGGCCACATTGGGTGCGTTGAACGCAACCAAGGCCACATTGGGGCGCTTGGGGCGGAGCCGGTGCGGGGCGCGGCCGGGGGTGGGGCTTCCGGGTAAGTTCCGGGACTGTGAACGCTGTGATCGTGGGAGCCGCCCTCGTGCGGGACGGCAAGCTGCTGGCCCAGCAGCGGGCCTGGCCGCCGAAGCACGCCGGGCAGTGGGAACTGCCCGGCGGCCGGGTCGAAGACGGGGAGTCCGAGGCCTTCGCGCTGGCCCGCGAGTGCAGTGAGGAGCTCGACGTCGTCGTCGAGGTCGGGGCGCGGGTCGGTGAGGACGTCGCCCTGCCCGGCGGGAAGGTCCTGCGGATCTACGCCGCCACGCTCGTTTCGCCGGGGGAAGAGCCGCGGGCCGTCGAGCACCGAGCCGTGCGCTGGCTCGGGCCCGACGACCTCGACGACGTCGACTGGCTGCCCGCCGACCGGATCCTGCTGCCGGCCTTCCGGGCGCTGCTCAATTAGCCCCGATCATCCGCAGGGCCGCGTCGAGCCGGTGCGAGCCGCGCTCGCGGGCCCGCTCGGCACCCGCCTTCCGCACCCGGTCCAGCTCGGCGACGTCCTCGAGCAGCGCCAACGCCCGTGAGCGCACCGGCCGCAGCTCTTCGACCACCGCCTCGGCGACGGCGTCCTTCACCGCCCCGTACGACGTGAACTCCGCCGCCAGGTCCGCCGGCGACCCGCCCCGGCAGGCGGCCAGGATCTCCAGCAGGTTCGCCATCCCCGGCCGGGTCTCCGGGGCGTGGACCGGCACCGAACCGCCGTCGGTGACCGCGCGGCGGATCTTGCGGCGGATCTGGTCGGGCTCGTCGAGCACGAACACCACACCCGCTTCGTCCCGCGTCGACTTCGACATCTTGCGCGTCGGGTCGGCCAGGTCCTTCACCCGCGCGCCGGCCGGCGGCAGCACCGCGCGCGGGATGGTGAACACGTCGCCGTACGTGCCGTTGAACCGCTTGGCCAGCGTCCGCGTCAGCTCCACGTGCTGCCGCTGGTCCTCGCCGACCGGCACCTCGTCCGCGCCCTGCAGCAGGATGTCCGCGGCCATCAGCGCCGGGTACGTCAGCAGCGACAGCCGTACGCCGGCCTGGCCCTTGGACTTCTCCTTGAACTGGATCATCCGCGCCGCCTCGCCGTAGTTGCAGGTGCACTCCAGGACCCAGGTCAGCGCCCCCAGCTCGCGGGCCAGGTCGGACTGGACGAACACCCGCTCGGGATCGATGCCGGCGGCGATCAGCACCGCCAGCTGCTCATGGGCCAGTGATCGGAGTTTTGCCGGGTTGTGCGGGGTCGTCATGCCGTGCAGGTCGGCGACGAAGTACAGGTCGTCCGCGCCGCCCTCGAGGGCCCAGCGGCGGACCGCGCCGAGGTGGTTGCCGAGGTGGACGTGACCGGAGGGCGTGATGCCGGACAGCTTGCTCATCGTGGACTTCCTTCTCGAGGTGGGGCCACCCCGGAGAAGGCACGAAAAAGGCCGCCCGTCCGGGGCGGCCGCTGCTGGGTTCAGCGCAGGACTAGACGGCCGCCGTGGGCGGCCACCAGCTGGACGTCTGCGCGTGCATGGCGCCGACTATAACCCGATCCGTCACCACTTCGCATCGTCCGGACGCGGATGCGCGCGAGCGGAGTTACGGTCTATCCATGTATGTCGTCCTGCTGAACTACACGGCCCCGATCGAGGAAATCGACTACGCGCTCCCGGACCACGCCGAGTGGCTGAACAGGCAGTACGAGCACGGCCACTTCCTGGCTTCCGGGCGGCGGAACCCGCGCACCGGCGGCGTGATCATCACGCGGCCGATGGCCCGCGGGAAGCTCGACGCCATCCTGGCGTCCGACCCGTTCTGCGTGAAGCACCTCGCGAAGTACGAGGTCATCGAGTTCTCGCCGACGAAGACCGCGCCGGAGCTCCGGCTGGTCAACGAGGCCGTCCCCCACTAGGCGGCCAGATCCAGCTTCGCCTTCTTCAGAGCCAATACCGGGCACTTCTTGCAGCGCGGCTTCGACCGGCAGCACTTCTTCTTGACCTTGCCGGCCTTCATCAGCTTGCGCACGACCTTCCGCGGGTCCTTCGGCTTCTTGCCCACGCGCACGCACCTTCCGGATCGGTGACCTTCACCGGGTTTCCACGTTAGGTCAGCCTAACCGCCAGGGGGGCGTGGGGCCGCTCACAGAGGGGTGGCAGGTATCCTGGGTGAGGTCCGCGTGTGACCAGAGCCGGTCACGGGATGCCGAACGGCTTGCGCGGCCATCCAACCCTTGAAGTTCAGGAGTTCTCGCGTGCCCGCAGCCAGCGCTACCGTCGAAACCGGCCGGCCGACCGGTAAGACCCGGCCCGACCTGCGCAACGTCGCGATCGTCGCCCACGTCGACCACGGCAAGACCACGCTGGTGGACGCGATGCTCCGCCAGTCCGGCGCCTTCGCCGAGCGCGCCGAGGTCGTCGACCGCGTGATGGACTCGGGGGAGCTGGAGCGCGAAAAGGGCATCACGATCCTCGCGAAGAACACCTCGATCCACCGCCAGACGCCCGAGGGCCAGGTGACGATCAACGTCATCGACACCCCCGGCCACGCCGACTTCGGCGGCGAGGTCGAGCGCGGCCTGGCCATGGTCGACGGCGTCGTCCTGCTGGTCGACGCGTCCGAGGGCCCGCTCCCGCAGACCCGGTTCGTGCTGCGCAAGACCCTCGAAGCCGGCCTGCCGGTGATCCTGCTGGTCAACAAGACCGACCGGCCGGACGCCCGGATCGCCGAGGTCGTCGAGGAGACCCACGACCTGCTGCTCGAGCTGGCCAGCGACATCGAGGACGCCGACCACGACGCGATCCTCGACCTCCCGGTCGTCTACGCTTCCGCGCGCGCCGGCAAGGCCAGCCTGGAGCAGCCCGCCGACGGCGAGATCCCCGAGAGCGAGAACCTCGACCCGCTGTTCGACACGCTGCTCCGGCACGTGCCGCCGCCCGCCGCCGACCTCGACGCGCCGCTGCAGGCGCTGGTCACCAACCTCGACGCGTCCAACTTCCTCGGCCGCATCGCGCTGATCCGCATCCACGCCGGCAAGCTGCGCAAGGGCCAGACCGTGGCCTGGATGCGCGAAGACGGCACCACGCAGAACGTCCGCATCTCCGAGCTGCTGGTCACCGAGGCGCTCACCCGCGTCCCGGCGACCGAGGCCAGCGCGGGCGAGCTCGTCGCCATCGCCGGCATCCCGGACATCACGATCGGCGACACCCTCGCCGACGTCGACAACCCGGTCGCGCTGCCCCGGATCACCGTCGACGAGCCCGCGATCTCGATGACCATCGGCGTCAACACCTCGCCGCTGGCCGGGCGCAACGGCGGCGACAAGGTCACCGCGCGGCTGGTCAAGGCCCGCCTCGACCAGGAGCTGATCGGCAACGTCTCGATCCGCGTCCTGCCGACCGAGCGCCCCGACACCTGGGAGGTCCAGGGCCGCGGCGAGCTGGCGCTGGCCATCCTCGTCGAGCAGATGCGCCGCGAGGGCTTCGAGCTGACCGTCGGCAAGCCGCAGGTGGTCCTGCGCACGATCGACGGCAAGCTGCACGAGCCGTTCGAGCGCCTCTACATCGACTCGCCGGAGGAGCACCTCGGCGCGATCACCCAGCTCCTGGCCGCCCGCAAGGGCCGCATGGAGGACATGAGCGGCAACGGCACCGGCCGGATCAAGCTGGAGTACGTGCTCCCGTCGCGCGGCCTGATCAGCTTCCGCACCGACTTCCTCACCGAGACCCGCGGCACCGGCATCGCGAACCACGTGTTCGAGGGCTACTTCCCGTGGGCGGGCGAGATCCGCACCCGGCACAGCGGCTCCCTGGTCGCCGACCGGTCGGGCCCGGTCACCGCGTACGCGATGATCCAGCTGGCCGACCGCGGCACGTTCTTCGTCGAGCCGGGCGCCGAGGTGTACGAGGGCATGGTCGTGGGCGAGAACCCGCGCTTCGAGGACCTCGACATCAACATCACCAAGGAGAAGAAGCTGACCAACATGCGTCAGTCCTCCGCCGACGTGATGGAGACGCTGGCCCGCCCGCGCAAGATGGGCCTGGAAGAGGCGCTGGAGTTCTGCTCGGCCGACGAGTGCGTCGAGGTCGCGCCCGAGGTCGTCCGGGTCCGCAAGGTCACCCTGGACGTGAACACCCGCGCGAAGGAGCGTTCGCGCGCCAAGAGCCGCGACAACGGCTGATCCTCCGCTTCGCGAAAACCTCCCGGTGCGTGTCGCCGGGAGGTTTTTGCGTGCCCGTTCGCTTACGCTGGGTTTGCCGGACGAAACCCGTCGTCACGAATTCCGCCGTTCTTCTCCTTATATCTTTATAGGGGCCGTGACGGCTTCATCGCCTGGCGCCGACCACCGGCGTGAACCTTTTTCGTGTCCGGGCCGTGTTCGTTCCGCCGTTCCGGAACGGTCCGGGAACCCGGACGGTGTTCCGCGCGTCCTTCCCCAGAGGGCCCACCTTGGGGCGGCGGAGCCGCCCGATCCGGGTGTGGGAATCTCGGTTCCGGCGGCGAAGGCGGTCGTGGGAGCATGGCTGACCCGATCGGGGACAACTGGGAGGAACGGGGCGTGCGGGTGAATCGCAAGGCGGTGCCGGTGCTGGCACTCTCGGCCGTGCTGCTCACCGCGTGTTCCAACACCCCGCCACCGCCGGTCGTGTCCTCCTCGGTCGCGCCGGTGTCCAGCACCGGCAAGACGCCGTCGCAGATCGTCGTCGGCGTCGACGACGTGCTCGGCGGGTACAACCCGCACAACCTCGCGGACTCGTCCCAGGTGACCTCCGCGCTCTCGCAGCTGCTGCTGCCGTCGGTGTTCCGCCAGAAGGACGACGGCACCACCCAGCTCGACAAGAACCTGATGAAGTCCGCCGAGGTGATCTCGCAGCAGCCGTTCGTGGTGGCCTACGACATCCGGGCCGACGCGTCCTGGTCCGACGGGGCGCCCATCGCCGCCGAGGACTTCGACTACCTGCGCACCCAGATGCGCGACCAGCCCGGCGTGATCGAGCCCGCCGGCTACCGGCAGATCACCGACCTGCAGTCCCGCGAAGGCGGCAAGCGCGTCGAGGTCACCTTCGCCAAGCCGTACCCGGGCTGGCAGACGCTGTTCTCCGACCTGCTGCCCGCCCACCTGCTCAAGGACGCGCCCGACGGCTGGCGCGGCGCGCTCGCCTCGAACTTCCCGGCCGTCGCCGGCCCGTTCTCGATCAAGAGCCTGGACACCGCCCGCGGCGAAGTGATCCTCGAGCGCAACGAGCGCTACTGGGAGAAGCCCGCCGCCATCGACCGGATCGTGCTCCGCCGGTCGGACCAGAACACGCTGCTCGCCGCGCTGCGCAGCGGCAACGACCAGTTCGCGCTGGCGCGGACGAACGGCGACGAGCTCAAGCTGCTCGGCGAGCTCGGGTCCGCCGTCAAGCTGCACACGGTGGCCCGCCCGCTGGTGGCCGGCGTGCTGCTGCGCCCGGTCAGCGCGACGCTGCAGGACGCCCGGGTCCGGGCCGGCATCGCCGCCTTCGTCGACCGCGCCAAGCTGATCACCGAAGGCGTCGACGGCGGCCCGTCGGCGGCCCTGCACGCCGACGCCCAGGTGACGGCGCCGTCGGTGAAGGGCTACGCGGCGACCATCCCGCCCGGCCCGCCCACCGCGCCCGACGTCGCCAAGGGCGAGGAGTCGCTGAAGGCGGCCGGCTACACCAAGACCGCGGGCACCTGGCGCAAGAACGGCAAGGCGCTCTCGCTGGTGATCGCCTCGCCGGGCACCCAGGAGCCGTACGCCACGATCGCCAAGGAGCTCACCAACGAGCTCGCCGCGCAGGGAATCGAGGTCAACGCGATCACGCCGCAGCCGCGCGACCTGTTCAGCGGCCTGCTCGCCATGCCGGTCGTCAGCGGGGTCCAGCAGCCGACCGGCGACTCGGCGGGCAACGTCGGGGTCGACATCGCCGTCGTGCCGCAGGCGGTCGGCGGCGACACCGCGTCGGTGCTCGCCTCGACCTTCGGCTGCCGGCCGGAGCAGACGGCCGCCGGCGCCGACAAGACCAAGCCCGTCGTGCCGGGCAACGCGGCCGGGTTCTGCGACCCGGCGCTGCAGCCGTCGATCGACGCGGCGCTGTCCGGATCGACGCAGATCACCGAGGCGCTCACCACCCTTGAGCCTGAACTTTGGCGGCAGAACGTGGTGATTCCGCTGTTCCAATTGGCTGACACCCTGGCGATCGGATCGGGCATCTCGGGCGTCACGCCCGGTCCTCCGATGGTGGGCCCGTTCGGGTCCGCGGTGAACTGGACTCGCGGCCCGAAGTAATCGGTTGGCTACGCATTCAGTACTACCGGGTGATCTTTACCAACGCCTTCGAGTGGGACGCTGTGAATCCATGAGGTAACCGTCGTATTTCTGGATGTCGACTGGAAGTCACCCTTTGGTCACGATCGACCCTGAACTGGTGACTGTCGGTGCTTTTCCTTTCTAGCGTGCACCCGCAGTGCGCCAGTTGAGTGTCGCTTGGCGTGTCGTAGGCTCCGGCCCATCCAAACCGGAGCGGTGTGGGCCCTTGTCCCGATATTCAAGGGCTCAGTGCTAGGAGGGCACACTTCATGAGGAGATCCAAAGCAGTCTCCGCGTTGTCGCTCGTCGCCGGCGCTTCGCTGTTGTTGAGCGCCTGCAGCGGTGGTGATTCGGGCTCGGGGAACACCGACCAGAACGGATCGTCGACCGACGTCAAGGCGATGGCTGTCGGCAAGGCCGAGACCGGTGACCTGTTCAAGCTCGCGGCCACGCAGCCGTACGACGGTACCGTCACGATCGGTATCGACGACGGGTACTCGGGGTACAACAACCAGACCCCGGACACCAACAGCTCGTACAACAACTACGTGTTGACCGCGGTGCTCTCCGGCACGTTGAAGCTCGACGGCAACAACAAGGTGCTGCTGAACAACGACGTCTTCGAGTCGTGGGACGTCACGCAGAAGGACCCGCAGCAGGTCACCTACAAGATCAAGCCGAACATCAAGTGGTCGGACGGCCAGGCCTACGACTGCAAGGACATGTACCTGGCGTGGCTGTCGCAGAGCGGCCTGGCCAAGGGCCCGGACGGCAAGAACCCGTTCAACTCGGCGTCGACCACCGGTTACTCGCTGATCAAGACGGCGACCTGCAAGGACCCGCTGACCTTCGTCACCGACTACAGCGAGCCCTACCTCGACTACAAGGGCCTGTTCAACGCGCCGGCGATCATGCCCGCGCACGTCCTCGAGGCCAAGACCGGCATCGCGGACATCACCAAGCTGGCCCCGACCGGCGACCCGGCCCAGATCAAGGCCGCCGGTGACTTCTGGTCGAACGAGTGGAAGGGCTTCAAGCCGGACATCATGCCGGCCTCGGGCCCGTACAAGATCACCGCGTTCGACGCCAACCAGAAGGCCGTCACCCTCGAGAAGAACCCGCAGTGGGCGGGCGGCAAGGGTGGCCCGGCGAAGATCATCGTCCGCGCCATGGAAGACACCAAGGCGATGGCGACCGCGCTGCAGAACGGTGAGATCGACGTCGCCGCGTCGACCCAGCCGGACGCCACCGCGGCCCAGACGATGAAGGGCCTCGCGGCGCAGGGCGTGATCTACGGTTCGGCCCCGCAGCTGACCTACGAGCACCTCGACCTGAACTTCAAGCGCATGTTCGCCGACAAGGACCTGCGCAAGGCGTTCTTCGAGGCGGTCAACCGCAAGGAGATCACCGACAAGCTGCTCAAGGAGGTCCAGGCGGACGCGGAGCCGCTGAACAGCGTCGTCTTCTTCCAGGGTGAAGAGGGTTACACCGACCTGTACAGCAGCAAGGCGGGCCTGGGTGCCGACGCGGCGGCCAAGACGCTGACCGACGCCGGCTGGGTCAAGGGTGCCGACGGCATCTTCGCGAAGAACGGTGTGCGTGCCTCGTTCAAGATCACGCACAACCAGAACGCGCGCCGCAGCCAGACCGTCGAGATCATCATCTCGCAGGCCAAGGCGGCCGGCATCGAGGTCAAGGACGAGACCGACGCCAACTTCCTCAAGGGTGGCCGCGTCTCGACCGGTGACTACGACGTGGCGCTGTTCGGCTGGTCGGCCCAGCCGTTCAAGGCGGAGTCGAAGTCGATCTACGTCTGCCCGGACAACGGTGGTGAGCAGAACTACCAGGCGCTGTGCGACCCGAAGATCGACGAGGCCTACACCGCCGCGGTGAAGGCGACCGACGAGCAGGTCAAGCTCCAGAAGTACCAGGAGGCCGACAAGGCCATCGCCGACGACTACGCGACCCTGCCGCTGTTCCAGACGCCGAGCATGTGGGCGTTCAAGGGCATCGACCGCGTCTACATGCAGTCGTACGACGGTGTCCTGTGGAACGCCGGCGAGTGGGAGCCGAAGAAGTAGGGCTCGCCCCGCCTCTTCCTTCCCCTCGCTCCAGATGACCTGGGAGGCACCGGGGTCCGGCCACAAGCCGGGCCCCGGTGCCCACCGGAAGTAGCTGTTGACCGTAGGGTTACCGCCACTACGGTAGACAACCGGGTAGCGGTCCAGCGCACTTCTGACGACCAGGCCCGGATGAGGAGCAGTTCGTTGAACCTGGTGATCTACATCCTTCGCCGTCTGGCGATATCGATTCCCGTCCTGCTGGTCGGGACTTTCTTGTGTTTCGTCATGGTCGCCGGCACCGGTGACCCGCTGGGCGAGCTGCGGCAGAACCCGACCATCAGCAAGGAAGCGCTGGCCGCCACGGCCGCCAAGCTCGGTCTCGACCAGGGCATCGTGCCCCGCTACTTCACGTGGCTGGGTGACTTCCTGACCGGGAACTGGGGCATCTCCATCGCGCAGGGCAACGCCCTCGCGCCGGTCGCCCCCAAGGTGATGGCCGCGTTCGGCGTCACCCTCAAGCTGGTCGTCGGCGCCGAGATCCTCGCGCTGATCATCGGCATCATCGTCGGCGTGCTGGCCGCGGTGAAGCAGTACTCGATCATCGACTACCTCGCGACCACCCTGGCGTTCCTGCTCTTCTCGATGCCGATCTTCTGCGTCGCGATCGTGCTGAAGCGCTACGCGATCGAGATCAACGGCTGGGTGCGCGACCTCGGCCTGTCCGACGTCCTCGGCAACCCGTGGCTGCGCACGACCAGCCCGGAGCAGCTGAAGACCGACGGCGTCGGCGACTTCATCACCAGCACGATCGGCGCGTACCTGCTGCCGACCCTGTCGATCATGGCGATCAGCTTCGCCGCGTACAGCCGCTTCCAGCGCGCCTCGATGCTCGAGGTGATGGGCTCGGACTACGTGCGCACCGCGCGCGCCAAGGGCCTCGGAAACGGCCGGGTCATCTTCCGGCACGCGTTCCGCAACGCCCTGATCCCGGTGTCGACGCTGTTCTCGGTCAACTTCGGCTCGGTGCTGGCCGGCGCGATCATCACCGAGACGGTGTTCAACTGGCACGGTATGGGCACATTGCTGGTCGAAGCCGTCACGAAGAACGACACTCAGGTGATGATGGGCTGGCTCGTGGTGATCGCCAGCAGTGTCATCGTCGCCAACCTGATCGCCGACCTGATGTACGGCATCCTGGACCCGAGGATTCGCGTTGGCTGACTTGAACTCCCTTCTCGCGAGCGAAACCGCTTCCGCCGAAGGCACGCTCCCCCCGGAGGCACTGCCCGAGCCGCGGAGCCAGGGCAAGCTGGTACTGCGGAAGTTCCTGCACCACAAGCTGGCGATGGCGTCGTCGGGCGTGCTCCTCCTGATCGTGCTGATCAGCATCGTGATGCCGATCTTCTGGAAGCACAACTACGAGGACAGCTCGTTCCCGTCGTTCGCCAAGCCCAGCGGCGACTTCCCGCTCGGCACGACGCAGGTCGGCAAGGACATGGTGTCGCAGGTGCTGCGCGGCACGCAGTACTCGCTGCTCATCGCGCTGACGGTGTCGATCCTGGCCACCGTGATCGGCGTCGTGTTCGGCGCGGTCGCCGGCTACCTGCGCGGGTTCTCCGACTCGGCGATCTCCCGGGTGACGGACCTGTTCCTGATCATCCCGCAGATCGCCGCGGCGGCCATCCTCGCCAAGGTGTTCGGCGGCGGTTCCTGGTACATCGTCGCGCTGGTGCTGGCGGCGTTCGGCTGGATGCAGATCGCCCGGATCACCAGAGCCGAGGCGATGTCGCTGTCCCAACGCGAGTTCGTCGACGCGGCTCGCGCGTCCGGCGCCGGAACGTTCCGGATCATCTTCAAGCACCTGGTGCCGAACATGGTCGGCAGCATCACGGTCAACGCGACCCTCGCGGTCGCGCAGGCCGTGCTGGCGGAAGCCGCGCTGTCGTTCATCGGCCTCGGTGTCCAGCTGCCCGACACTTCGCTGGGCCGCGTCATCCTGGAGAACTACGCCCAGCTGCAGACGCGGCCGGCGCTGTTCTTCGGGCCGTTCATCGTGCTCGTGCTGATTTCACTGACGATCAACTTCATCGGTGACGGTCTTCGCGACGCCTTCGACCCGCGCCAGCGGAGAATGAAGGCCTGAACGCAAGACGCGGGGGTGACCGGGTTCCGGTCACCCCCGCGCTCGTTTTCGCGCAGGGTGATCGCCGAACCTGGGGGTTTCGGATGAATCTCGTGCTCTACGTGCTCCGCCGGCTGGCCATCTCCATCCCGGTCCTGCTGGTCGGCACGTTCCTGTGCTTCGTCATGGTGGCCAACACCGGCGACCCGCTGGGCGAGCTCCGCAGCAAGCCCGGGATCAGCGCCTCGGCCATCGCCGAGACCGAGCACAAGCTGGGTCTCGACCAGAGCGTCGTCGCCCGCTACTTCAGCTGGCTGGGGCACTTCCTGACCGGCGACTGGGGGATCTCGATCGCGCAGGGCAACGCGTTCACCCCGGTCCAGCCGAAGGTGATGGCCGCGTTCACGGTGACGCTGGAGCTGGTGCTGACGGCGTCGGTGCTGGCCCTGGTCTTCGGCGTGCTGGTGGGTGTCCTCGCCGCCGTCCGGCAGTACTCGATCTGGGACTACCTCGCGACGACGCTGGCGTTCCTGATGTTCTCGATGCCCATCTTCTGCGTGGCGATCGTCCTGAAGGGGTACGCGATCCGCGCCAACGTCTGGGTCCGCGACCTGGGCCTGTCCGACGTCCTCGGCGACCCGTGGCTGCGGACGACGAGCCCGGAGAGCCTCTCGGCGACCGGACTGGGTGACGCGCTCGCGAAGTACGTCGGCGCGTTCCTGCTGCCGACGCTGTCCATCATGGCGATCACGTTCGCCGCGTACAGCCGGTTCCAGCGGGCGTCGATGCTGGAGGTCCTGGGCGCCGACTACGTGCGCACGGCGCGCGCCAAGGGCGTGTCGAACAGCCGTGTGATCTGGCGCCACGCGTTCCGCAACGCGCTGATCCCGGTGATGACGCTGTTTTCGGTCAACTTCGGCGCCACGGTGACGGGCGCGATCATCACCGAGACGGTGTTCAACTGGCACGGCATGGGCACGCTGCTGGTGGAGGCGGTCAACAAGAACGACCCGCAGGTGCTGATGGGCTGGCTGGTGGTGATCGCGGCGAGCGTGGTGATCGCGAACCTGGTCGCGGACCTGCTCTACGGCATCCTGGACCCCCGCATCCGCGTCGGCTGATGCCCGCCTGATCACGCGTGATGCCCCTCCAGACACGCGTAAGACCCCTCCGAACACGCCGAAGGGCCCGCACCCAGGTGTGAGTGCGGGCCCTTCAGCGGGTCAAACGTCAGTCGGCCACTGGGGCCAGCTTGCCGGCCTCCCAGGCCGCGCGGCGCTCGGCCTGCAGCACCGGGTCCGCGACCGGGGCCGCCGAGAGCAGGCGCTTCGTGTACTCCTGCTGCGGCGAGTGCAGCACCTGGTCGCGGGTGCCGACCTCGACCAGCTTGCCGTGCTGCATCACCGCGACGCGGTCGGCCAGCAGGTCGACCACCGCCAGGTCGTGGCTGATGAACAGGCAGGCGAACTGCAGCGACTGCTGCAGGTCGAGGAACAGGTCCAGCACGCGGGCCTGCACCGACACGTCCAGCGCCGACGTCGGCTCGTCCGCGATGAGCAGCGCCGGGTCGAGCGACAGCGCGCGGGCGATCGCCACGCGCTGGCGCTGGCCGCCCGACAGCTCGTGCGGGTAGCGGTTCATGTAGTGCCCGCCCAGCTCGACCTTGTCGAGCAGCGAGCGCACCCGCGCCGACAGCTCCTTGCCGGAGAGCACCTTGTGGAGCACCATCGGCTCGGCGATCGACTCGCCGATCGTCATCTTCGGGTCCAGAGTGGACGCCGGGTCCTGGAACACGATCGAGAAGTACCGGCGAAGCGGGCGAAGCTCCTTCGCCGACATCTTCGTGATGTCCTTGCCCGCGATGGACACCGTGCCCGCCGTCGGGTCGAGCAGGCGGATGGCGCAGCGGCCGACCGTCGACTTGCCCGAACCCGACTCGCCCACCAGGCCGACGATCTCGCCCTTGGCGATGGTCAGCGAGACGTCGTCGACCGCGCGGTTCTTGCCCTGACCGCGGCGGCCCGGGTACTCGAGGACCAGGTTCTTGATCTCGAGGGCCGGCGCGGCCTCCTCGATCACGGCTTCGAGCTCTTCGTCGGCCAGCCGGATCTCCTCGGCGATCTTGGCCGCCTCGGTGCTGTCGGCGTCGATGCCCGCGTCGTCGAGCAGGCGACGGCCCTCGGGGCGCTGGCCGAGCACCGGCACCGCGGCGAGCAGCCGCCGGGTGTAGTCCTCCTTCGGCGACGCGAACAGCTCGCGCACCGGCGCCTCTTCGACGATCTCGCCCTGGTACATGACGATGACGCGGTCGGCCATGTCGGCGACGACGCCCATGTCGTGGGTGATCAGCACGATCGCCGTGTCGAGGGTGTCCCGCAGCTTGCGCAGCAGGCCCAGGATCTCCGCCTGCACCGTGACGTCGAGCGCCGTGGTCGGCTCGTCGGCGATGATGACCTTCGGGTCGCAGGCGATCGCCATGGCGATGACGACGCGCTGGCGCAGGCCGCCCGAGAGCTGGTGCGGGTACTGCTTGAACCGCAGCTCGGGGTTCGGGATGCCGACCATGTCGAGCAGCTCGACCGCGCGCTTGTCGGCGGCGTCCTTGGCGATGTCGAGGTGCGAACGCAGGGCCTCGCGCAGCTGCCAGCCGACCGTGTAGACCGGGTTCAGCGCCGTCATCGGCTCCTGGAAGATCATCGCGACCTGATTGCCGCGGATCTTCTGCATGTCCTTCTCTTTGAGATCCGCCAGGTTGCGCTCGCCCAGGCGCAGCTCACCGGCGATCCGGCTGGTCTTGGGCAGCAGGCCCAGCACCGACATCGACGTGACGGACTTGCCGGACCCGGACTCCCCGACCACGGCCACGATCTCGCCGGGCTGCACGTCGAACCCGATGCCCTTAACGGCGTTCACGACGCCGTCCTCGGTCTGGAACGACACGCTGAGGTCGGAAATGGACAGGACCGATCCTGACACGCCGGCGACGTCCGCCGAAGTTGCTTCAGTGCTCACCAGATGCCCTTCGTGGGGGTACAGACTGTCACGACGCGGCGGTCGCGACTCGCGCGAGGATAACCGAGGGTGTCCCCGACGAACGTCGGAGCACGGGAATTACGCTCAACCCGTGATCTCCCCGGTATCCCGACGGCTGCTGTTCGTCCACGCCCATCCCGACGACGAAAGCATCACCACCGGCGCCTCGATCGCACGATACGCCGCCGAAGGCGCCGAGGTCACCGTGGTGACCTGCACGCTGGGTGAGGAGGGCGAGGTGATGGCCGGCCTGGGGGAGCTGGAGGGGCTGCGTGCCCACGCCGCCGACCAGCTGGGCGGCTACCGCGTCACCGAGCTGGCCGCCGCGTGCGCCGCACTGGGGGTGTCCCGCCACCGTTACCTGGGCGGGCTCGGCCGGTGGCGCGATTCGGGCATGGCGGGCACGCCGTCGGCGGCGCACCCGCGGGCGTTCACCGGCGGGTCCGCCGACGAGCAGGCCGCGCAGCTGGCGGAGGTCCTGGACGAGGTCCAGCCCCAGGTCGTCGTCACCTACGACGCCTTCGGCGGCTACGGCCACCCCGACCACATCCGGGCCCACGACATCACGATGGCGGCGGCGCCGCGGGCCCGCTCGGTGCGGCGGGTCTTCCACACGGTCGCGCCGCGGGACGCCGTGCGTGCCGGGTTGAGCGCGCTGCGTGCCGGCGACCCGGTGTTCCGGGTGCCGCCGGACGACGAGCTGCCCACGACGCCGGACGAAGAGATCACGACGGTGCTCGACGTCGCCGCGTACCTGCCCGCGAAGGTGGCCGCACTGCGCGCGCACGCGACACAGCTCACCGTGGTCGACGGCGACGTCCCGTACTTCGCGCTGACCAACGAGATCGCCCAGCCGATCCTCGCGCGGGATTGTTATGTGCTCGCCCACGGCCCGGCCGAAGGTGCCGGGGACGACCTGTTCGGCGGGCTGTGACGGTGCCGGAGCGGCTGACGCTCGACCAGGGGCTGCTGCTCGCGCTGCTCGTCGTCGACACGGTGCTGCTCGCGCTGCTGGAGATGTTCTTCCTGCCGCTGCGGATCGGGGTCGTCCCGGTGCCGGTGACGGTCCTCGTCGGCGCCGTCACCACGCCCTGGCTGGTGTGGACCACCGCGAAGCTGGTGCGGCCCGGGCTTTCGTGGGTACCCCTGGCGGTGTGGGTGCTCGTGGTGTTCGGGGTCGGCCTGCAGGGCCCGGGCGGTGACCGGCTGCTGATCCAGGACTGGCGGGCGTTGCTGCTGCTGGGCGCGAGCGCGCTGCCGGCCGCGATGGTGCTCGGCGGCGGGCCGCGCCGCACGGTGGGAAGGAGACCGGGACATGGGTGAGGCGATCTCCGACCGGCAGGTCGTGGCGGTGCTGCGGCCGTTCGTGCGGGCGTGCGGGCCGATGCTCGACGCCCTGCGCGAGTCCGACCCGTTCGGCCTGCAGGCCCGGGCGGCGGACGACCTGGCCGAGGTCGAGTCCGGCCTGAAGGCGAAGCTGATCCACGGCGTCACGTCGGTGAAGGTGCCCGGCACGGCGGCGTGGGCCCGGATGACGGGCTACGACCGGTCGAGCTGGTGGATGAACCGCGTGGGCCGCTTCACGGCGCTGCTGACGTCGATCCCGGGGCTGGGCGGCGCGCTGGCGGACCGCCTGCCGGTCCAGGACGCCCTCGGCGCGGCGTCCCAGGGCCTGCTGTTGTGCGCGATCGCGGGCGAGTACGGCGTGACGGACGTCGGCACGCGGGTGCGGCTGATCGCGTGGGTGCTGTTCGAACGCGACATCGACCCGGACCTGGCGGCGGGCAAGCACGCGGAGCACGACGAAGCCGCGGAGGCGGACGAAGCGGCGAAGCTGACCGAGGAACTGACGGCGTCGGAGAAGAAGCACGGAAAGGCGACCGTGAAGGCCGCGGGCCGCACGCTGTGGCGGCTCGGGCGGGCGTTGCTGGGCATCACGGAGGAACTGGAGAAGCGGCCGCGGGGGAACCTGTTCCACCGGGCGGTCGGCCTGCTGCCGGTGGTCGGTGCGGCGGGGGACTACTTCGGGGAGCGGTCGGGGTTGCGGAAGGTGTGGAAGCGGGCGCACGTCTGGCTGACCGAGCACCGCTGATCTTCCCGCGCGGTGCCCGGTCCAAACCTCAGTTCCAGAACTGGAAGACGCTGAAGCCGATCCGCGCGCCGTCGACGTACCCGCCGAACGCGTTGAAGATGGCGTAGGAACCGTCCCACAGCGCGGCGTTCGCCGGGCGGAAGAAGAAGAGGAGGGCGAACAGGGCGATCGGCGCCCACGGGCGGACCTGCGCGCCGATCTCACGCGCCCGCGGCGGCAGGTACGGCTCGATCGCGCCCCAGCCGTCGAGGCCCGGGATCGGGAGGATGTTGAGCAGGAAAGTCACCACCTGCAGCAACGCCAGGTACGACATCGCGATCACGAGCCCGCCCGCCATCGGCACCAGCGCCACCACCAGGCACAGCGCCGCGCCGACCGCGAGGTTGCTCAGCGGCCCGGCCAGCGACACCCACGACGACGTCCCGCGCGAACGCAGCGCGCCGCGGTTGATCCAGACCGCGCCACCCGGCAGCGGGATGCCGCCGATGATGAGGAAGATCAGCGGCAGGACGATCGACAGGACGGGGTCGGTGTACTTCCGGACGTCCAGCGTCAGGTAACCCTTGTGGGCGACGCTGTAGTCACCGCCACGGTAGGCGACCATCGCGTGCCCGAACTCGTGCAGCGACAACGACGCCACCCAGCCGGCGGCGACGAAGATCACCACGCCGGCGATGAGCAGCGGGTCGCGGTCGCGGACGAAAACGGTGTTGATGTCACCGAACGCGGCCATGGCGCCACCGGCGACGGTGAGCGCGAGGATGCCGAGGAAGACCGGGCTGGGGCGCACTGCTGACTTCTGCACGTGCTCCAGTCTTCCGTATGCCCGGTGTGAAGTTACCGGCGTGTCCCCTTGCGCGATCGGGCCGGAACGTCCCCCGAACTCGCTACTCCGCTTGACCTGACCGCACTACACGGGTGTAATCACAGTGATGTCATTCGCCGCCGAGAGGGGACGGCGAGTGTCGTTTCACCACCGCCAGCCTGGGGAGTGCTAGGGAGCGAGGAGGCGGACGTGCGGTTGGAAGCCGATGGGAAGGAATGGGGGCACGTCATGGGTTGGGGCGAGATCCCGGAGCAGGCTCTGGGAGATCTCACCGAGCTCATCGATGCCACCGAAGAAGAGCAGGATTGGCAGGAACGCGCCCTGTGCGCGCAGACGGACCCGGAGGCGTTCTTCCCCGAGAAGGGCGGTTCCACCCGCGAAGCCAAGCGCATCTGCCTGGGTTGCGAGGTCAAGGACGAGTGCCTTGAGTACGCGCTGGCCCACGACGAGCGCTTCGGCATCTGGGGCGGTCTGTCCGAGCGGGAGCGCCGCAAGCTGAAGAAGCGAGCTGTCTAGTGCGAATCACCGGTGATGCTTTGCGTCACCGGTGATTCCACGTGGTGAACACGGCGTGGGTTCACCATCGGGTGATGCACCGGGGCCGTAGGGTGGCCGCACCGACTGCCGCCTGATCTGGAGCGTTCGTTGCCCCGCACCGCTGCGCCGCCCGTCCCGCGCACCGCGCCCGTTCTGGCCATTGTGGTCTGTCACGACGGCGAAAACTGGCTGCCGCTGGCGCTTTCCGCGTTGCGCCGCAGCACCGTCCGGCCCCGGCACGTGCTCGCCGTGGACACCGGCTCCACCGACGCGACCCCGCGGCTGCTCGCCGAAGCCGCCGAAGATCCCGGGCCGGATTCTTCTCCCGTGCTCTCCGGGGTCATCACACTGTCGAGTGAAACCGGCTTCGCGGCGGCGGTCGCCGAAGCCGTCGCGCACGCCACCGAACGCTGGGGCGACCCCGGTTCCTGGCTGTGGCTGCTGCACGACGACTGCGCACCCGAACCCGACTGCCTCGAGCAGCTGCTCCAAACCGCCACGAAGGAACCGTCGGCCACCGTGCTCGGCGCCCTCGGCCTCGACTGGACCGATCCGCGGCTGATCGTCGAAGCCGGCCTCTCCACCGACGCCTCCGGCCACCGCCAGCAGGTCGCCACGACCGGCGAGGACCCGGTCGAGGTGCTCGCCGTGCCTAGCGCCGGCTCGCTCGTCCGCCGCGACGCCTGGGACGACCTCGGCGGCTTCGACCCGGATTTCCCGTTGCTGCGCGAGGATCTCGACTTCGGCTGGCGCGCGAACGCGGCCGGCGGCGTGGTCCTGACCGTGCCGCTCGCGCGGGTGCGGCACGCCCGCGCCGTCACCACCGGGCGCCGGGCCGCGGACGCGCTCCCCGGCGCGCCGTCCGCGGCCAACCGCGCCCACGGGCTGCGCGTGTTCCTGGTGAACTGCTCGCCGTTTTCCTTCTGGCTCGGCCTGATCCGGCTCCCGCTGCTAACGGTGCTGCGCGCGCTGGCCTTCCTCCTGCTGCGCCGCACCGGGGAAGCGCGGACCGAGCTCGCCGCCGCCGCGTACCTCCTCAGTGGACGCGGCGGATTGCGCGCCGCCCGCGCCCACCGACGGCGGAATCCGCGGCCGGGCACGGTTCGCGGGCTCTTCACCGGACGCGGAACCCGGTTGCGCAACGCCGTCCGCGCCGGCGTCGTCGGCCTGGTGCGCCGCGGCGTCGAGAACGACGTCGCCCTCGGCCGGGTGCCCGAGACCGTCGAAACCGAGTCGGCGTGGGTGACGCCGGAAGCGCTCGACGCCCGCGAGAACCGTCCGGTCGGCCCCGACGCGCTGCCCGCCGGCGCGCTGCGCGGAGTCAGCTCGCGCGGGTCCGGGCTGCGCCGGCCGGGCACGCTCGTCGCCGTCACGCTCCCGGAAACGCCGGTGGCCGAAGACACGCCCGAAACCGAAGAGCCGGAACCCGAACTCGTCTTCGTGGAGGTGAACCGGCGCCGCGTCCTGGCGGCCACGATCTTCGCGCCGCCGGTCGTCCTGCTGGTCGTGCTGACCGCGCTCGGCCTGTACGTCAACCGCGCCCGGCTCGGCCTCGACCTCTTCGGCGGCAAGCTGCTCCCGGTCGGCGGGCTGGGGGAGCTGTGGACGTCGTACCTGACGCCGTGGCACGCGATCGCGGGCGGCACCGGCGCGCCCGCGTCGGCCACCCTGCCGGTGCTCGGCACGCTCGGCGCGGTGTTCGCGCCGATCGGCGGCCCGGCCGCGCTGGTGGCGATCCTCCTCATCGGCGACATCCCCCTGGCCGCCCTGAGCGCGTACACGGCGACGAGGCGGCTTCGCGTGCGCCGCTGGGTCCGCGCAGTCATCGCCGCGACGTACGCGCTGCTGCCCGCCGCGACCGCCGGCGTGGCACAGGGCCGGCTCGACGTCGTCGTGGTGCACCTGGTGTTGCCGCTGGTGGCCGCGGGCATCGCCGGGCTGCTCGTCAACGCGGACACGCGCTGGCTGCACGTCTCCGCGCTGTCGGCGTTCGGGGTCGCGCTGCTCGGCGCGTTTTCGCCGCTGGCGCACGGGCTCGCACTCGCCGGGCTGCTGATCGGGTTCGTCGTGCTGCCCGCGCCGACCGGGCTGGCGCGGCGGATCGCGTCGGTCGGCATCGTGGTGCTGCTGCCGCTGGCGCTGCTGCTGCCGTGGCCGACGGTGCTGTTGAAGCACCCGGAACTGCTCGTGCAGGGACTCGGCGGCGCGGCTTCGGGGGTTTCCGGCACCGACCTGGCCGGCCTCGACCCGGGCGGGCCCGGCGCCTGGCCCCTCGGCGTCGCGGTGATCGCCGCGGCACTGGTGGCCGTGGTCGTCCGGCCGACGAAGCTCGCCGCCGGCGGGCTCGCGCTCGCGGCACTGGGCGCGGGCGGGCTGGTGCTGGTGCGGCTGGTCACCCTGCCGCCCCTGCAGGGCGGCGCCCCGGCGCACGGCTACGCGGGCGTGCCGCTGCTGATCATCGGCGCCGGGCTGCTGTGGGTCGTGCTCGGATCGTGGCAGCGAGGTGGCCCGGCCGGCGTCCCGGCGACGTGGCTGCCGAAGGTGATGGCCGCGGCCGGGGTGGCGGTGTTCCTGGCACTGGCGGCCGGCGCGGTGGTCGTCGGCGGACAGGGCCCACTGCGGGCCGGCGATCGGCCGGCACTGGCCCCGGAGGTCGCGGCTGAGCTGGCGGAGTCCGGCCGGTCGCTGCTCGACCTGGCCCCGGAGGCAACCCGCCAGATCGGCGGCCGCCTCCCGCACCACGGCGACGACGAGCTGGCCCCCACACCCGGCACAGCGACCCGCCTGGCAACGTGGCGCACAGAGCTCGGCCAGGGCGACGCGGCGGCGGTCCAGCGCACGCTAGCGGCGGCCGCGGCCGCTGGCGTCCAGTTCGTGGTGCTCCCACCCGGCGTGGACCCCCAGGCGTACCTGCCACTGGCGAAGGACATGCTCTCGGTGGCGGCCCCGACATCCGACGGCCGAGGGGTGCTCCGCGTGTTGCCACCGGCGGGCCAGGTGATCTTGATCTCGCCGGAGCAGGCAAAGGCAGCGGTAACGGGCGGCGCAGCACCGGGCAATGCGCCGGGCGTGGCACCGGTCCGCGCGAACCTGCCGGACGTGCGCGTCCGGGTGTCCGACGGTCCAACCGGGCGCCTGCTGGTGCTGGCGGCAGAGCAGGAGCCGGGCTGGAAGGCCACGGTGGGCGGCAAGCCGGTCCCGATCGTGCCGGCATGGGGCCACCAGGTGGCGGTGTCGGTGCCGCAGGCGTCATCGGAGGTGACGGTGGAGTACCCGGGAACGGAGCGAAACCTCCTCCTGCTGGCCCAGCTGGCGGCGGTGCTGTTCACGCTCCTGACGGCGGTCCCGGCCCGGCGGCGCTTGACCCAGTAAAGGAGCGGGATGACCACCCAGCGGCCCACCTCACAAACGTGAGGGGACAGCGCTCCCCGTGGTCATCCCGGAGCCTGCCCGTCCGGCGAGGACAATCTTTTTTGCCACGGCAGGCTTCTGCCGCGGCTGGGCGGCGGGTCCGACCTCCCCCGCCCCTCCGTTCGGATTGTCAGTCGCCGTCCGGGTTTGTCAAGGCGGGAAAGCGTGCCTTGACAAACCCGGTCGTCGACTGAAGAGAAGGCTGGGATGAGGGGCGGGGGAGGTCTGGTGACGTCGTTGGTCATCTCGCGTTGCCGGCCGCCGGTCCGCGTCGCCGCCTTGTGGCCGCCGGCCGCCAGCCGCCAGCCGCCGGCCGCCAGCCGCCGGTTCGCGGGTGACCTGTGGCCGGGTTGCGCTGCCGGCCGCCGGTTCGCAGCGATCCCAGCCCGGCGCCGCCCCTGGCCCCGGCTCTCAAGCGCCCCAATGTGGCCTTCGGTGCGTTGAACGCACCGAAGGCCGCCTTGGGTGCGTTGAACGCACCCAAGGCCACATTGGGGCGCTCGGGACGGGCGCTACTCGCCTTCGATGACGTCCGGCTCCACGCCGAGATACCCCGCCACCTGCTCCACCAGCACGTCGTGCACCAGCTCGGCCAGCTCCGACGGGTCCTTCGCCCGCGCCTCCAGTGGCCGCCGGTACAGCACGATTCGTGCTCTTGTCGGCAGCCCCGTGCGGTCCACGCCCGCCGGGACCAGGCGTGACAGCGGCACCGCGCCGTCGTGCAGTACGCCGTCCGCCGGCGCGTGGCCGTTCTCGCGGACCTCCGGTACGTCGTCGACCGCCACGTCGAGCTTCGTCAGCTCGTGGCGCCAGCGGGCTTCGATCGGCTCCAGCGCGTCCAGCACCAGTGCGTCGAACCTCTCCGCGCGGCTCGCGGCGGCGGGCAGGGTCGCCGGGTACAGCGTCCCGCGCAGGCCCCGGCCGTGCCGGTCCCGCCGCGAGCGCCGCCGCTGTCGGTAATCACGTGCCGTCGCCACGCCCGAAGTCTATGCGGTCGGCACGTCCCAGCGCGTGTCGCTCCTCCAGGCTTGCGGCGACGCGCTATCGTTTCGTTTCGTGCGGAGCGTACGGAAGTGTTCGCGTACTGGCTGTCTCGAGCCAGCTGTGGCCACGCTGACGTATGCGTACAGCGACTCCACAGCCGTCGTCGGCCCGCTGGCCACCGCCTCCGAACCCCACTCGTACGACCTCTGCGAAGCCCACGCGCTGCGGCTGACCGTGCCCAAGGGCTGGGAAGTCGTCCGGCACGAAGGTGCCTTCGCCGCGCCCGACCCGTCGGCCGACGAGCTGACCGCGCTGGCCGAGGCCGTGCGCGAGGCCGGCCGCTCCGACAAACCGGCGCCCGCTCCCGAGCCGGAGGGCCCGTCCGGGCGCCGCGGCCACCTGCGGGTCCTGCCCGGTCGCGCCTGAACGCGTAACCCACTCACCTCGCCGGTAGGCTTTCCGCGCGGCGCAGCGGGCGCCAGTGACGACTATTCGCGGGGAGACGGCGTGCCAGACCTTTCGGGCATCGTGAAGGCCTACGACATTCGCGGCGTGGTCGGCGAGCAGCTCGACGCGGACCTCGTCCGCGACTTCGGCGCCGCGTTCGCCCTGCTCATCAAGCCGGAAGCCCCCTCGGTCGTGATCGGCCACGACATGCGCGACTCCTCGCCGGCGCTGGCCGCCGCGTTCGCCGAGGGCGTCACCTCGCAGGGGCTCGACGTCGTCAGCATCGGCCTGGCCAGCACCGACCAGCTGTACTTCGCGTCGGGCTCGCTGAACATGCCGGGCGCGATGTTCACCGCCAGCCACAACCCGGCGAAGTACAACGGCATCAAGCTCTGCCGCGCCGGCGCGTCCCCCGTCGGCCAGGACACCGGGCTCGCCGAGATCCGCGACACCGTCGAGCAGGGCGTGCCCGGGTTCGAGGGCCAGCGCGGCTCGGTCACCGAGCGGGACGTCCTCGACGACTACGCCGCCTACCTGCGCAAGCTCGTCGACCTGTCGGGCAGCCGGCCGCTGAAGATCGTCGTCGACGCCGGCAACGGCATGGGCGGGCACACCGTCCCGACCGTCTTCGCCGGGCTGCCGATCGACGTCGTCCCGATGTACTTCGAGCTCGACGGCAGCTTCCCGAACCACGAGGCCAACCCGCTCGACCCGGCGAACATCGTCGACCTGCAGGCGAAGGTGCGCGAGGTCGGCGCCGACGCCGGCATCGCCTTCGACGGCGACGCCGACCGCTGCTTCATCGTCGACGAGCGCGGCGAACCGGTTTCGCCGAGCGCGATCACCGCGCTGGTCGCCGTCCGCGAGCTGGCCAAGGACCCGGGCGGCACGATCATCCACAACCTGATCACGTCCAAGGGCGTCCCGGAGATCGTCGCCGAGCACGGTGGCAAGCCGGTCCGCACCCGCGTCGGGCACTCGTTCATCAAGGCCGAGATGGCCCGCACCGGCGCCATCTTCGGCGGCGAGCACTCCGCGCACTACTACTTCCGCGACTTCTGGCGCGCCGACACCGGCATGCTGGCGGCGCTGCACGTCCTCGCCGCGCTTGGCGAGCAGAGCGGCCCGCTGAGCGAGCTGACCAGCGCGTACTCGCGCTACGCGGCCTCGGGTGAGATCAACTCCACGGTCGACGACCAGGTCGCGAAGATGATGGCCGTCAAAGACTCCTTCGGCACCCGCTCCGGCGTCGAGATCGACGAGCTGGACGGCCTGACCGTGCAGCTGCCGGGCGGCGCCTGGTTCAACCTGCGCCCGTCCAACACCGAACCGCTGCTGCGGCTGAACGTCGAGGCGGCGAACGCCGAGGCCGTGCAGGGGCTGGTCGACGAAGTGCTCGCGATCATCCGCAACTGACCGTCCCGGAGAAGGGCGCGCCGGGGCCGAACTGTGTCCTGAAGTGCTCTTCACCACAGTCCCCCGCGTGGTATGGAGGAACCATGGCCATTACGCTCGACGCCCAGCTCCTCGAGATCTTGGCGTGCCCGTCGCCCGATCACGCCCCGCTCCGGCCGGGCGCGCCGGACGACCCCGAGGCCGACGCGCTGACGTGCACCGAGTGCGGTCGCGTGTACCCGGTCCGTGACGGCATCCCGGTGCTGCTCCTGGACGAAGCGACCCTTCCCGGGGAACACGGGAATTCCGATGCCGACAGTGCTTGACGACACGCTGCTCGACGACCCCGCGCGGCTGGCCGAGGCCGACAGCGCGGGGTTGCTCCGGGCCGCCGCGATGGCGGGCGCCCAGGTGCGGGCGACCGCCGAGCTGGCCGCGGAGCTGGAGCTGTCCGACCGGCTCGACATGGGCCGTCCCCGCGCCGTCGTGCTGATCGACCGCCCCGGGGTGAGCCGCACGCTCACACGGCTGCTGGCGGCCCTGCTGACGCCGTCCTGCCCGGTGCCCGTGGTCGTCGCCGAGGTGGTGCCGAGCTGGATCGGCGCGCTGGACGTCGTGTTCGCGCACACCGACGACCCGGGTGACCGCGAGCTCGCCGCCTCGCTGGAGCGCGCCGCCCGCTACGGCGCCTCGGTGGTGCTTTCGGCGCCGTCGGAAGGTCCGGTGGCGGCCGCCGTGGCCGGCAAGGGCATCCTGCTGGCGCCGCGCATCCCGGTGCCGCCGGAGCTGGCGTTCCCGCGCGGCCTGGCCGCCGGGCTGCTCACCGCGAACGCGCTGGGCCTGCTGATCTCCGACGTCGAGGTGCTCGCCGACCAGCTGGACCTCGAAGCCGAAAAGGACTACCTGGCCCGGGAGTCGTTCGCGAACCCGGCCAAGGCGCTCGCGCTGCGCGTCGCCGACCGCGTGCCCCTGCTGTGGGGGCTGGACCCGGTCGCGGTCGCCGTCGGCGAACACGCTGCGCACGCGTTCGCGGCCCACGCGGCCACGGTGTGCGACGTCGAGGACTATCGTCAGGCCCTGGCGCGCCCCGCATTGCGGCGGGCGGCGCAATCAGGTGGCGCGGAGCGTGACATCTTCGCCGATCCGGACGATCCCTCTGGTGACATCCCCACCCGGGTGCTGCTGCTCTCGGTGCGGACCGGTCCGGCCACGGACGCGGCGCGCTACCAGGCCGAGGATCTGCTGCCCGGCGCGGACGTCATCGCGCCGGCCGAGGAGATCGAGGCCGACGAAATCGTGCGGGCCGCGGTGCTGGCACTGCGGTTCGAACTGGCGGCGGTCTATCTCGGGCTGGCGGCGGGCAGCATCGGCGGCGCGGGCCGCTTCGCGCCCGCGACGGCGTGAGACCCGCCTAGCACCGGCCTGGCCGGTGCCGAAGGAGTGGAGTTGAGGTGACAGTGGAGCTGCTGCGCAATGCGGTGCGGCCCTACGCCTGGGGATCGCGGACGGCGATCCCCGAGCTGCTGGGCCGTCCGGTACCCGCGCCGCACCCCGAGGCCGAGCTGTGGATGGGTGCCCACCCGGGTGACCCGTCGCACGTCATCGGCCCCGACGGGACCGAGCGGAGCCTGCTCGAGCTGGTGGACGCCGACCCGGTGACCCAGCTCGGCGAGCGCTGCGCGAAGCGGTGGGGCGGGCGGCTTCCGTTCCTGTTGAAGATCCTCGCGGCGGAGGAGCCGCTGTCGATGCAGGCGCACCCGTCGGCGGCCCAGGCCGCGGAGGGGCACGCCCGCGAGGAGCAGCTGGGCATCCCGCGGGACGCGCCGAACCGGAACTACCCGGATCCGACGGCGAAGCCGGAGCTGGTGTGCGCGCTGACGGAGTTCCACGCGCTGGCGGGGTTCCGCACCCCGGACCGCACGGTGAAGCTACTGAAGGCGATCGAGACGCCGGGGCTGGCGAAGTACACCGGCCTGCTGGAGGCCCAGCCGGACCCGGACGGGCTGCGCGCGCTGTTCACGACGTGGATCACGCTGCCGCAGCCGTCGCTGGATTCGCTGCTGCCGGAGGTGCTCGACGCGTGCGTCCGGCACGTCCAGGAGCACGGCGAGTTCGCGGTCGAGTGCCGGACGATCCTGGAGCTGGGCGAGGCGCACCCGCGCGACGCGGGCGTGCTGGCGGCGTTGTTGCTGAACCGGTTGACGCTGCGCGCGGGCGAGGCGATCTACCTGCCGGCGGGCAACCTGCACCTGTACCTGCACGGAACGGCCGTGGAGATCCTGGCGAACTCGGACAACATCCTCAGGTGCGGTCTGACGCCGAAGCACGTGGACGTGCCGGAGCTGCTGCGAGTGGTGGACTTCGCGTGCGGCGAGATGCCGGTCCAGTGCGGGGACGTCGGCGGCCGCATGGCGGTGTACCGGACGGACGCGCCGGAGTTCGAGCTGTCCCGCGTCGAGTGGGCTTCCGGTCAGGACGACGAGATATCGGTCGACAGCGTCGGGCCCCAGATCTTGCTGTGCACAGCGGGTGACCTGCTGGTGACGGCGGACGACGGCGAGAAGGTCGAGCTGAGGCGCGGCCAGTCGGTATGGCTGCCGGCGGCGGACCCGCCGGTCCGGGTCCGGGCAGTGGGCGGCGAGCGTGCCCAGCTGTTCCGAGCGACGGCCGGCACCTGCGAGGACTGACCCGCACCTGAACCCCGTCCCGGCCGGTCGTGTCACGCGGCCGGCCGGTGGCTCGCGCATGCCTGGAGGGGCGGCCTGCGTCTCTGGGCGGTCGGCTCCCGAACCGACGGTCGAGTCACGCGAACCGACCGTCCGGGTGCGTCGGCCGACTGTCCGGGTAAGCGGGGCGACTGTGTGGGTGCGCGGCTGGCTGTGCCGGTGCGGGCGGGGTCGCGGGATTTCTGTGTGCGTTCCGTGTGGCGGCGTCCGCCACGATCTACACCAAGGGGGGACCCTGGTGCGCTGATGCGCGCCGCCGGGTCCGCTGGGGGTGGCGCCGGTCGGATACGCCCGGCGTCCCATGGGCTGCAGGTGGTGCCGCGAGGGGGCAGCACCACCTAGGCGGCCCACCCGGCCGGCGGGGCGAGGCAGGTGGTGCGGTGAGGGGCAGCACCATCAGGCCTCGCCCGTCAGGCCGGGGCGGCGCGGGGGCGCCCGTTCAGGTCTGGCCGGGAAGGTGGCTTGGTGAGCCGAGCTGGGGAGGGCTTGGTGAGCCCGGCCCGCCAAGCTTGGCCGGCGAGCGCGCTTGGCGAGCCAGGCCGGGGAGGGGGCTCGCCAAGCCTGGCCGGTGAGGGGGTGCCTGCCAGACCAGCCGGGGAGGGGCGCGCCTGGCAGGCCCGCCCGGCCGCAGAACCTCCTCAGGCCGGCTCGGTCAGGGCGAGCAACGCCCGCCGCAGCGCAGCCGCGCTGGCGTCGCGGGGGTTGAGCAGCTCCGCCGCCTCCGCTTCCGCCTCTGTCGCCGCCTCCGCGTCGCCCACCGCGACGTGCGCCCGGTGCAACACCAGCCACGTCAGCCCCGTTGCCGCCCTGCCGCCCATCGATCGGAACTCGTCCAAGCACGCTCGCAGCACCGGGATTGCCTGGGCCGCCCGCCCCGAGCCGATCCAGGCCGCCGCCAAGGCCCGGGTGCACGACAGCTCTCGTGGTCGCTCGTCCAGCTCCCGCGCCAGCGAACGGGCTTCCTCGAACGCCGCCGTCGCGTCCGAGCGTGCGCCCGTTGCCGCCGCTATTGCTCCGAACGTGCGCAACGACTTCGCCAGCGCCGAGCGCGCCATCGTGCCGCGCAGCAGGTCGACCGACTCCGTGATCGCCGCCACCGCGCCGGCGTCGTCGCCCGTCAGCAACGATGACCACGCGAATCCGTGCAGTGCCTCGCCGATCACCCGGGCGTCTCCGCTCGACCGGGCCGCTGCCAGGGCCTTCCCGTCCACTTCCCGGGCCTCGACGATCCGGCCCAGCCGCAGCAACGCCGCCGACTCCGCGGCCCGGACCCAGCCCAGCTCCGCCGCCGATCCGTCCACAGTGAACAGTTCGTGCGCGTGGGCCGCCGTCGCCAAGGCCTCTTCCGCGCGGCCCAGGCCGATCAAGCAGTGCGCCAGGTTCGCCGACACCCACGCGTGCGTCCGCCGGTCGCCGAGGGCCTCCAGCTCCTTGGCGCACGCGCGATAGCGGACCGCCGCCTCCGCGTACTCGCCACGCGCGTGCCGCAGCAGCGTCAACGTCGCCTCGGCCACCGTCGACAGCGGTGGTTCCGCCGCCAGCACCGTTTCGTACGCCGCGCGCATGTCGGCGTACTGACCGTGCAGGTACAGGTAGACGCCGAGGCGGTCGAGCAGCAGCAGGGCGTCACGCGGGCCCAGCACGCCGATGAGCAGCAGCAGGTTCGCCCGCTCGGCGGCGAACCAGTCGTCCGGCCGCGCCAGCAGCCGCTCCACCAGGTCCCGCGGCAACGGCTGCGCGGGCGGCTCGTGGGCCGGGGACGGCATCGGCACCGTGCGCGGCAACCGCGCCGCCGCCGCGTCGGCGAGCGCCAGCGTGGCCGCCAGCACCGTCTGGACACCGGAGCTGGGCGCCGGGTCGTCGAGCTCCGCCGCGTACAGCCGGACGAGGTTGTGCATCCGGTAGCGGCCTTCGCCCGTCTCGTCCGCTCCGCGCGCCTCCAGCAAGCTCGCTTCGACGAGCTCTTCGACGGCCTCGTCCGGGTCGTCGATCAACGTCGTGACGGCCCACGACGGCAGGTCGGCGAGGCGGCACCGGCCGAGCAGCCGGAACGCGCGCCGCGCCGGCGGCCGCAGGCCTTCGTAGCTCAGCGCGATGCTGCTGCGGACGGCCAGGTCGCTGACGGTCAGCTCGTCGAGCCGGCGGACCTCGTCCTCCAGCCGGTCGGCCAGCTCGCCGAGCCGCAGGTGCGGGCGGATGGCCAGCCTGCTGCCCGCGATCCGCAGCGCCAGCGGCAGCCGCGCGCACGCCGTGATGATGCGCTCGGCGTCGGCGCGTTCCCGCGTCACCCGCGCCCCGGCGAGCCGCTGCAGCAGCTCGGCGGCGTCGACGCCGGACAGCGGACCGACGGCCAGCCGGTGGGCGCCGGCCAGCCCGCTCAGCCGGCGGCGGCTCGTCACGAGCACCGCGCAGCCCGGCGTGCCCGGCAGCAGCGTGCGGACGTGCTCCGGGTCGACGGCGTCGTCGAGCACCACCAGCACCCGCCGGTCGGTGAGCCGGCCGCGGAACACCGCCGCGCGGGCCCGCACGTCGTCCGGCACGGCCGGGCCGGGGACGCCCAGCGCGCGCAGCAGGTCGGCCAGCACCTCGCCGATTTCGCGACCCGCCAGCGGCACGTACAGCTGGCCGTCCGGGAACCGCGCGCGCAGCCGGTGTGCGGCGCGCACGGCGAGCGTGCTCTTCCCCGCGCCCGGCTCGCCGCTCAGCACCGCGACCGGGACGCCGTTGCCCGCGCCGAGCACGCCGGTCAGCTCCGCCAGCTCGGCGTCGCGGCCGGTGAAGTCGCCGATGTCCGGCGGGAGCTGGCACACCGGCCACACCGCCGGCGGCAGCCGCGGCACGGGGTCTTCGCCGCGCAGGACGGCCGCGTGCACCCGGCGGGCTTCCGCGCCGGGCTCGACGCCGAGTTCCTCGATCAGGGTTTTCCGCAGCCGCCGGTAGACCTCCAGCGCGCTGCCCTGCTGCCCGGCCCGGTGCAGCGCGATCATCAGCTGCGCGGCCAGCCGTTCGCGCAGCGGGTGCTCGGTGATCATGGCCCGCAGCTCGCCGGTGAGCTCCCCGTGGCGGCCGGCGGTGAGCTCGGCGTCGACGCAGTCCTCGAACACGGCGAGCCGCTCGGACTCCAGCCGGGCGACGTCGGCGTCGAGCCGTGGCACGTGCAGCCCGGCCAGCACCGGACCCCGCCACAGCGCGAGCGCCCGCCGGTAGTGCCCCGCGGCGACCACCGGATCCGTGGCCCGCCGCCCGTCGGCGACGGCGGCCCGGAAGACAAGCAGGTCGAGCTCCCCGGGCTCGACGTGCAGCCGGTAGCCCGGCGGGCCGTGCTCGACCCGGAGACCCTCGATGCGGTCGCGCAGCCGCGAGAGATACGTGTGCAGGTTGGACGTGTACGACTTGGGCGGCCCGTCCGGCCACAGCGCCTCGACGAGCACGTCGACGGGGACGTGCTGGCCGGCGTTGAGCAGCAGCACGGCCAGCAGCGTGCGCTGCCGCTCACCGCGCAGGACCGCCCACCGGCCCGGCGGGCTTTCGACAGCGAGCGGACCGAGCACGGCGAAGTGCGCCATGTCACCTTCCCGGTAGTGGCCGACAGGAAAAACCACGGTAGCGAAGGGGTACGACAGAACCGGCGACCGCGTTCCCGCGGTCGGGACGGCCGCGCCTGGTGTTCGTCCGTTCGTGTTGGTATAGTGATGGCTATACTCGCGCGGTGGCAGGTCAAGACTGGGAAATCTATGTCGTCGACGAAGTCCTCGAGTGGATCGAGCAGCTGGACGACCCGACGCACGCCCGGGTCGTCCAGGCGATCGACGCGTTGTCCGAAGGCGGCCCCGGGCTCGGTCGGCCGTTGGTCGACACGATCGTCGGTTCGAAGATCCAGAATCTCAAGGAACTGCGGCCGGGAACCGTTCGCATCCTCTTTGTCTTCGACCCTTGGCGGTCCAGTGTCCTGCTGGTCGCCGGAGACAAGGCCGGCCAATGGAACGCCTGGTACCGGGAAGCGATCCCGCTGGCCGAGGACAGGTACGACCGTTATCTGAAGGAACGTCAGGCAGAGGAGGGCCGAGCATGACGGAGTATGCGCGTTGGAAGGACGTCCGCGCGGCGCACGTCGAGCGTGCCGGTGGCGAGGCGGCGGTCGAGGCTGGCAAACAGGAGCTTCTTGCCGCGGTCCAGGGGCATCGCCTCGCCGAAATCCGCCGGAGCCGCGGCCTGACCCAGCAGCAGCTGGCCGAGCGGATGGGCGTCACGAAGGGCCGGGTGTCCCAGATCGAGCAGGGGCAGATCTCCGGCTTCGAGGTGCTCGCCCGCTACGCCGCCGCTTTGGGTGGCCGCCTGCACCAGGCGATCCATTTCGAGGACGGTGACATCGCCGCCATCGCCTGAGCGATTCTCCGGCCGGTGACGACCCGAGAGGACCGCTCCCACTAGGCTCCACCCGGACATTTCAGGACCTACCAGGGGAGCGGTCGTGTCAGCTGGAGGCGGAACCAAGGCGATTCTCGCGGCACTCGGGGCGAACGCCGGGATCGCGGCGGCGAAGTTCGTCGGCTTCCTCGTCACGGGGTCGTCGTCGATGCTGGCCGAGTCGGTGCACTCGCTGGCCGACACCACGAACCAGGGCCTGCTGCTGATCGGCCAGAAGACGTCGAAGCGGGCAGCGGACAAGGACCACCCCTTCGGCTACGGCCGCGACCGGTACTTCTACTCCTTCATCGTCGCGCTGATGCTCTTCACTCTCGGCGCCGCCTTCGCGATCTACGAGGGCATCCACAAGATCAGCCACCCCGAGCCGCTCGAATCGCCGATCGTCGCGGTGGTCATCCTCGTCGTCGCGATCCTGCTGGAGAGCTACAGCTTCTACACCGCGATCACCGAGTCGAAGAAGGTCAAGGGCGACGCCACCTGGTGGGGCTTCATCCGCCAGGCCAAGGAGCCCGAGCTGCCCGTCGTGCTGCTCGAGGACGCCGGCGCGCTGCTCGGCCTGGTCTTCGCGCTGCTCGGCGTCGGGCTGTCGATCGTCACCGGTGACCCGGTCTGGGACGGCGTCGGCACCCTCGCGATCGGCGCGCTGCTCGCCGTCATCGCGATCATCCTCATCATCGAGATGAAGAGCCTGCTCATCGGCGAAGGTGCCAACGAGGGCGTCCTCGCGACGATCGTCGACGAGCTCGCCGCGGGCAAGGTCGAGCGCGTCATCCACATCCGCACCCAGTACCTGGGCCCGGACGAGCTGCTGGTCGCGGCGAAGCTGGCGCTGGTGCCGGGGCTCGACACCGCCGAGGTGGCGACGGCCATCGACGACGCCGAGGCCCGCGTCCGCGCCAAGGTGCCGGTCGCCCGGCTGATCTACCTCGAGCCGGACCTCGACCGCAGCCTTGCGCAATAACCGAAGATCCACTTCGTGACCTTCGGCAAGCCGTCACCGGTCTGACCCGATAGGGTGACCTACCGCGATACATGCAGGCCAGCCGCAGGAGGTCAACGGTGCCCGGAACGGGATTGTGGCGCACTAAAACGATCGAACAGTCCATTGCGGACACCGACGAGCCGGACACCAAGCTCCGGCGGAACCTGAGCGCGTGGGATCTCACGGTTTTCGGTGTCGCGGTCGTCATCGGCGCCGGAATCTTCACGCTGACCGCGCGCACGGCGGGTGACTACGCCGGTCCGTCGGTTTCGCTCGCCTTCGTGTTCGCGGCGATCGCCTGTGCGCTGGCGGCGCTGTGCTACGCGGAGTTCGCGTCGACCGTGCCCGTCGCGGGCAGCGCGTACACGTTCTCCTACGCCACCTTCGGCGAGTTCATGGCGTGGATCATCGGCTGGGACCTGATCCTCGAGCTCGCCGTCGGCGCGGCGGCGGTGTCCAAGGGCTGGTCGGTGTACCTGGAGACGGTGCTCGGCTACCTGTTCGGCAAGGGCACCAAGACGACGTTCGACATCGGGAGCGTCACCGTCGACTGGGGCGCGCTGCTCGTCGTGGCGATCCTGACGGTCCTGCTGGCCGTCGGCACGAAGCTGTCTTCCCGGGTGTCCATGGTGATCACCGGGATCAAGGTCGCCGTGGTGCTGTTCGTGATCATCCTCGGCCTCTTCTACATCAAGGGCGCCAACTACACGCCGTACATCCCGCCGGGCGAGACGGGCGGGGCCGGCCAGACCGGCGTCGACCAGTCGCTGTTCTCCCTGATCGCGGGCGGCGCGAGCAGCTCGTTCGGCGTCTTCGGCCTGCTGGCCGGCGCCTCGCTGGTGTTCTTCGCGTTCATCGGCTTCGACATCGTCGCGACCACCGCGGAGGAGACCAGGAACCCGCAGAAGGCCGTGCCGCGCGGGATCATGGGCTCGCTGGCCATCGTGACCGTGCTGTACGTCGCCGTGTCGCTCGTGGTCGTCGGCATGACGTCGTACAAGGACCTCGCGACCAAGGCGGGCGACGGCAGCCACAAGACCCTCGCCACGGCGTTCTCGGCGAACGGCATCGACTGGGCGGCCAACATCATCTCCTTCGGCGCGCTGGCCGGCCTGACCACCGTCGTCATGGTGCTTATGCTGGGCCAGGTCCGGATCATCTTCGCGATGTCGCGTGACGGCCTGATGCCGCGCGGCCTGGCGAAGACTGGCGAACACGGCACGCCGATGCGCGCGACGCTCATCGTCGGCGGGCTGGTCGCGGTCGCGGCCGGGTTCTTCCCGGCGGACAAGCTCGAAGAAATGGTGAACGTCGGCACGCTGTTCGCGTTCGTGCTCGTCTCGGCCGGCGTGCTGGTGCTGCGGCGGACGCGGCCGGAGCTGCCCCGGGCGTTCAAGGTGCCGCTGGTGCCGCTGATCCCGATCCTGGCCATCGTGGCCTGCCTGTGGCTGATGCTGAACCTGACCGTGCTGACCTGGCTGCGGTTCCTCGCCTGGATGGCGCTGGGCGTGGTGCTGTACTTCGCGTACAGCCGCCGGCATTCGCTACTCGGCAAGCGGCAGGCCGAAGAACCCGAGAAGGTGCCCGAAGCCTGACTTGCGCGGTAAAAGCCCCGCCCGCCTGGATGCCCAGGTCGGCGGGGCTTTTTGCGTTTGGTTGCGTAATGCGAGGTTACGACTTGATCAAGAGGATCTTGCGATTCGTGTGCAAAGAGGGACCCCGTGTAAGCGGCTGGGTGACGTGCGATACCTTTCGATCCTTCGTGCGCCACTGACGGGTGAATTACAGCCGCGTGATTACACGCGCAGTGGCGCCACGCTCCCCCGATTTTGCCGTTCTTCCCCCGTTCGGTACTGGAGAACTCATGCGCAGACGTTCCTTCCGCGGCGCCGTGGCGGTCATGGCGCTCACCACCGCTGCCCTGATCGGGACCGCTGGTTCCGCACTGGCCTGCTACAGCGACGACACCCGTCCCAACCCGACGCCGGGCAAGCCGACGCCCTGTGCCGACGGCAAGGTCCTCGACCAGAAGGACGTTGTCTTCGAGCTGACGAAGAACAACACCCGGCTGAACATCAAGTCGGTCAACGAGGGTGTCACGGTCACCCGCATCGTCGTCGTCGGCGGCGACGACGGCTTCAACGACTACACGCCGGGCAAGAAGAAGCTCGACAAGAACGCCCCGTGGAACGACCTGCGTGCGCCGTTCAACTACAACGGCACCCAGCCGAAGATCGACAAGTGGTTCCTGTGCGGCTCGAAGACCACGAAGCCGACCGAGCCCACCACCACGACGACGGCGCCGACCAAGCCGTCGAAGCCGACCGAGACCACGAAGCCGAGCACCCCGGCGACCTCGGAGACCTCGGCCTCGCCGACCAGCACCACGGCCGCGGCCGTCGTCCCGGCGGGCAACGAGTCGGGCACCGGTGGCGGCCTGGCCAACACCGGTTTCGACAACAGCTGGCTGATCTGGGTCGGCGCGCTGTTGCTCGCCGCCGGTGGCGGCCTGCTCGCGCTGCTGAAGTTCCGCCGCAAGGCTTCCGAGTGAAGCTGAGCTAGTCCCCGGTCGAAGGCCCCTCGCTCCGCGCGCGAGGGGCCTTCACCGTTTCGGGGGGAAGTCCCCGAACAGCGAGCCCTGCTCGCCCCAGGACGGCTTGCCGAGGCCGGCGGCCATCGCGACGGCGTGGTCCCATTCGGCGTCGGCGACGTAGTCCTGGTGCCGGAGCACCCCCGGCGCCCAGCGGTGCCGCCCGGTCGGCCCGCGCAGCGGATCCGGCAGCCAGTGGTCGCCCCCGAGGATCAGGACGCCGTTCTCGTCGGTCGTCGCCGAGACCGGGCCGCAGCCGCCGCCAGGGAGGAAACCGACGCCGTGCAGCCGCCGGTCGGCGACCGAGTGCCGCCAGGTCGTCACGCCGCCGCCGAAGATGTCGGTGCCGCGGCACAGGGCCCGCCAGCGGCCGTCGAGGTCGGCGAAGAGCTTTTCCAGCGCTTCCTGCGGCAGCAACGCGGGGAAGGCGCGCTGGTAGCCCCACTGCAACGGCGAACCGGCGGTGAGCAGGCCGACGCGTTCGAGGTCCGCCTTCGGCAGCTCGGCCGCCAGCCGGGCGGCCGCCATGAGCGTGAGCAGGCTGCCGAGGTTGTAGCCGGAGAGCACCACGCGCGTGCCGGGTTCGGCGAGGTGCTCACGCGCCCGCGCGGCCAGTTCCGGGACGACCTTCAGCGCGTAGCACGGCGGGACCGTCGGGTGCGCCGCACGCGGCCAGAAGCAGACCAGGTCGGCCAGCGCCCCGAGGTGACGGCTGCGCTGCGGCGTGCGCGCGGCCGTGTAGACCACGCGCAGTAGACCCGCGGCCAGCGCGCCGAGCGCGACCACGCCGATCGCCGACAGCGGGCCGAACCAGCCGGGGACCAGCCCGAACCCGAAGCGCAGCACCAGCAGGGCCGCGCCGCCCGCGGACATCGCGCTCGCCACCGCCAGCGCCAGGTGGTGCAGGTGCCGCCGTTCCCACGCGGACCGCGCCCAGGCCGCCGCGGCCTCCGCCTCCTGCCGTTCGTCGTGCTCCATCAGCTCGACGATCTCGGGGATGCCCCGCCGCAGCCGCCGCAGCGGGACGGCGACCGCGAAGCCCAGCACACCGAGCACCGCGGCCAGCGCCAGCCCGGCGCCCCACAGCACCGTGACCAGCAGATACGTGTCGGGCACCCGCAGGTGCTCCGCGCCGGAAAGCCGCCGGAGCGCTTCGGCGAGACCGGCGCCGAAGCCGCCGCCGAGCAGGCCGGCGAGCGCGAGCACCGGCGCGGCCGCCCAGCCGCCCATCCACGGCCGCAGCCGCCGCGGCTTGTGCTTCCAGCCGGGCCGGGCCAGCAGCGCAGCCGGGGCGAGGAACAGCGCGAACAGCACGGTGACGGCGACCAGGGCCGCGCCGAGGCCCTCGACGACGCCGTTCGTGCCGGGCAGCGGACCCGCACCCGGCCTGAGCCGGACCGCGGCCACGACGACGAGCAGGGTCGCGAAGGTGAGCACGCCGGGCCGGGCGAACCGGCCGGTGTCGACGCCGATCGCGGCGGCGACGACCGCGGCGAGCACCACGGCCAGCGTGATGATCCAGACCACGACGTCGACCGTGCCGGCCGGCACCCGGAACGGCCCGCCGAGCAGCAGCAGCGCGACCGAGGCCAGCGCCGCGACGGTGTGCAGGCAGCGCAGCGCCGGCGTCTCGGGGTCGGCCCGCATCCGCAGCGGGCCGCCGGTGAGGTCGCCGTCGGCGTGCACCGCCCAGGTGGCGCTGGAAATCCGGTGCAGGACGAAGATCACGACGAGCAGCGGCAGCACGCCGAGGGCGATCCGGGCGGCCGTCGCGCGGAGCGCGTCGGGGATCACCGGCAGGCAGCCGGACCCGGGCGCGAGGCACTGCGCGGCGAACAGGTCGAGCGCGATCGCGGCGAGCTGGCCCATCAGCAGCATCGTCAGCAGCAGGGCGCCGACGCGCAGCAGACCGCGGCAGACGGCGCCGAGGACGCGCGGGAGGCGGCGGCCCGGCGGGACCGGGGGCAGCATCCAGAAGGCGACGTTGGCCAGGGAGAACGGGAACAGCAGCGCCCAGGTGGCCTTCGCGGCGCCGCCCGAGGTCATGCCGTGCCAGAGGTAACCCTCGAGGGTCCGCGGGATCGACCGGCCCAGCGCCGGCAGCACCGGCCCGGGTGCCGGGCGGCGCAGCCGGTCCGCCGGGCGGATCACGCGGCCCAGTCCGTCGCCGGCGACGTCGACGGTCGCAACCGCGTCGAGCAGCGTTTCCCCGCTGGTGCCCACGAGCCCGGCGACGCGGATTTCCACGACGCGGGTGTCCGGGCCGGGCATGGGCACGGTAAGGGCCTCCTAACACTTCTAGGGACAGTCGAGCGGACAACGGTAGTGTTCGGGTGTCATCGAGTCTTGGAGGAATCGCCACTATGACCCCCGAAAGCGTTGCCAAGCGGCACGAGACCCGCAACGGCATCGAGTTCGCCGTCGCCGACCTCGAGGCCGCCGAGTTCGGCCGCAAGGAGATCCGCCTCGCCGAGCACGAGATGCCGGGACTGATGGCGCTGCGGCGCGAATACGCGGAGGTCTACCCGCTGCGCGGGGCGCGCGTCTCGGGCTCGCTGCACATGACGGTGCAGACCGCGGTGCTGATCGAGACGCTGGTGGCGCTGGGTGCCGAGGTGCGCTGGGCGTCCTGCAACATCTTCTCGACGCAGGACCACGCGGCCGCGGCGGTCGTCGTCGGCCCGCACGGCACGACCGAGGAGCCCAAGGGCGTCCCGGTGTTCGCGTGGAAGGGCGAGTCGCTCGAGGAGTACTGGTGGTGCACCGAGCGGATGCTCACCTGGGACGGCGAGGGCCCGAACATGATCCTCGACGACGGCGGTGACGCCACGATGCTGGTGCACAAGGGCACCGAGTACGAGAAGTCCGGCGTCGTGCCGACCCCGGACGAGAACACCTCGGACGAGTTCCGCGTGTTCCTCGAGTTGCTGCGCACGTCGGTCGCGGCCGACACGGGCAAGTGGACGAAGATCGGCGAGGGCATCCGCGGCGTCACCGAGGAGACCACGACCGGCGTCCTGCGCCTGTACCAGCTCGCGGCGGCGGGCGAGCTGCTGTTCCCGGCGATCAACGTCAACGACGCGGTGACGAAGTCGAAGTTCGACAACCGCTACGGCATCCGCCACTCCCTGATCGACGGCATCAACCGCGGCACCGACGTGCTGATCGGCGGCAAGGTCGCGGTCGTGTGCGGGTACGGCGACGTCGGCAAGGGCGCGGCGGAGTCGCTGCGCGGCCAGGGCGCGCGGGTGATCGTGACGGAGATCGACCCGATCTGCGCCCTGCAGGCGGCGATGGACGGCTACCAGGTCCGCACGCTGGAGAAGGCCCTGCCCGAGGCCGACATCGTCATCACGACGACCGGCAACAAGGACGTCGTGCTGGTCGAGCACATGGCGAAGATGAAGCACCAGGCGATCCTGGGCAACATCGGCCACTTCGACAACGAGCTCGACATGGCCGGCCTCGCGCGCTACCCGGGCATCCGCCGCGTGAACATCAAGCCCCAGGTCGACGAGTGGGTGTTCCCGGACGGCAAGAGCATCCTGGTGCTCTCGGAGGGCCGGCTGCTGAACCTGGGCAACGCGACCGGCCACCCGTCGTTCGTGATGTCGAACAGCTTCTCGAACCAGGTGATCGCGCAGATCGAGCTGTTCACCAAGTACGAGGAGTACGACAAGGAGGTCTTCCGCCTCCCGAAGAAGCTGGACGAGAAGGTGGCGAAGATCCACCTGGAGGCGCTCGGCGGTGAGCTGACGAAGCTGACCAAGGAACAGGCCGAGTACATCGACGTCGATGTCGAGGGACCGTTCAAGCCGGAGCACTATCGGTACTGAGTTCTTGCTGGTCAGGGCCGCCCCGAAAGTGTTCGGGGCGGCCCTTTGTATTGCGCCCTGAAACAGTGATAGCACGAATGGGTGACGTGTTATCATTGAGTGGTGAAGCAGTTGATCACGAGGATCGACGACGAGCTGCACGCCCGGCTGAAGGCGCTGGCGGAAGCCGAAGGGCGCAGCATGAACGACCTGGTCACGGAAGCGTTGAGGGGCGTTGTGGCGAAGACCGAAACCCGCGCGGAGTGGAAGCGGCGAATGATCGCCGAAGGCAGGGTCGTGCACGTGGAGCCGCCGGCTCGCGTGCCGACCCTCGATGAAATCGAAGACCTGTCCCGGGGCTGGGGCACGGCTGTGAGCGAAGCGCTCGACTGGACCCGAGGGGAGTGGTGACCGTGCTGTACGTCGACACCAGTGCGCTGGTCACCGCTTATCTGCGGGACGAGCCGGAACACGATAAGTTCCGCGAGCTGTTGCTCGAAGGTGATGCTCCGATCTTGAGCAGCGACTTCACCCGTATCGAGTTCGCCGGCGCCATGACCGCGGCCAAGCGGACCGGCCGGATCCCCGACCCGGCGGCGGTGATGGCGCACTTCGATCACCTCGCCTCCCCGGACGGGGATCTGGTGCTGATCCCGTTCAACCCGGACCGGGTGATTCCCGCCGCGCGACGCCTGGTCACCGAGAACTACCCGGTGCGCACCCTCGACGCGATCCACATCGCCGTCGCGATGCACTCCACGGCCGAGCTGACCGCCGGCGGACCGGTCACCTTTGTCACCCGCGACGAGCGTCAGGCCGATGCCGCGAAGGCGAACGGCTTCGAGGTGTTGTGATGGTCGACCTGATGGCAGGCATCGCCGTGCTCGACTACGAGCGGGCGCTGGCCTGGTACGAGAAGCTCTTCGGCTCGCCGCCGACGTACGTGGTGAGCGAGACCGAGGCGTTGTGGGAAGTCACCGAGCACGGGGCCGTCTTCATCGAGCGACGGCCGGAGCGGGCCACGGGGCATGCCATGCACGTCCTGTTCGTCGGTGATCTGGACGAGCGCGTCGCGGCGATTTCCGAGCGGGGCATCGAGCCCGCCGAGCGGGAGACCTACGACAACGGCGTGCGGAAACTGCTCTACCGCGACCCCGAAGGAAACGAGATCGGCATCGGCGGCGGACCCGGCCACTAGCGAGATGCCCGCCCAATCACGCGAGATGCCCGCCCAATCACGCGAGTGACGCGGCCAATCACGCGAGCCGCACCCCGGCCGCGAGCCGACCGTGCGCAACCAGGCATCACACGTGACTGGGCGGGCCTCACGCGTGATCAGCGGGGCATCAGACCCGGCTCAGTTCCACTCCACCGCGACCCCGGCCAGCCCCGGCCCGGCGTCGCTGAAGAACGCGCTGCTCACCCCGCCCATGTCGCACGCCAGTTCCTCCGCCACCACCGGCAGCGCGTCGTCCCGGGCCCGCACCTGCCGCGTGCACCGGGCCGGCAACGCGTTCCGGTCGAAGCGCAGCTGCACCAGGTAACTCGCGCAGCGGTCCCGCAGCATCCGGTAGTACCCCGGCGACGCCGATCCCGAGTCGTCGCGGACCTCGAAGCAGAACACGTGGATGTCGCCCTCGGCGAGCTTGCGGTCGAACAGCAGCTCCGTCGCCATCGTGTCCGCGTCCGGGTTGCGGCGCATCCGCCCGACCCGGCAGCCCTCGTCCGTGATCAGCTCGACGTCGTCGATGCGGCAACCCGGGTCGCCGTTGTACACCGTCAGGTACCGGTCCGGCCCGTGGCGTCGCGCGCGCGTCACCAGCCGCGTACGCAAGCTCACCTGGCGGTGCTCCGCGTCGAACGTGATCGTGTCGTGGACCGACAGCAGCTCGAGGTCCGCGTTGTAGTGGTTCGACGACGGGTACGCGCCCAGCTCGGCCAGCAGGTCCTCGACGATCGACCCCATGTCGCCGGAACGCAGGTCGTGGAACGACGCCGCCGGCTGGTGGCCGCGGCGGACCAGCCGGGGCCCGATCAGCACCACCAGGGCGTCCGCCGGCAGCTGGAGGACCGATTCCAGCGCCCGGACCGCCGGCAGCGCCTTCGGCACCTCGGGCTGACGCAGCCCGCGTTGCCAGTAACTCAGCGTCGACTGTCCGATTTGGACCCCGCGCAGCGCGAGGTGCGCGCGCAGCCGGGCCAGCGACAGCCCGCGGTAGGCGATCGCCAGCCGGAGGGCGTGGTGGAACTCGCCGGTGCGCAGGGCCTCGGTCAGCTCTTTCGGCAGTTCGGCGACCGATGCCCGGGTCGTGCGGGCGCCATCGATGATCAGTGGGAGGTTCCCGTCTTGTACCACCGCTCGTCCCTTCACCCGACCAGTGTGTGCGCTGGGCGTGAACACCGCGGAACGTTCACGGTAGCAGCGTAGAGTGGCCGTGCCGACCCCCGTTCAGGGTGGTTGGCCTCGTTGAGGTGAGCGTTCCGCGTTCCGGTTGTCCCCCGGAACGGTCCGTTCCTCCGGATGGCGTTCTTGCTCCTTGTGACCGCGTTGTTCACCGTTGTGACCACCGCTGGTTCGCCCACTCCTCCACAGGAGGCCATCTGTGCTGGTGAAGTCGAGCCAGGTCCACGCCGTACTGGCCGTGAGCCTGCTGTTGTGCCTGGTCGCGCCGGCCTCTGCCGGAGCCGCGCCCGGAGTGCCGTCGACCTACCGGAACCAGATCGTCCTGCAGCTCCAGCAGAAGAACCAGTGGTGCTGGGCCGGCGCGGGCAACACCATCGCCGCGTTCCACGGCGCCGTCGTCAGCCAGACGGAGTTCTGCCGGCTCGCGCACGGCGAAACCGGCGCCGACTGCGCCAACCTCCCCGGCACGCTCGCCGACCCGCAGCGTGCCTTCGCCCGGCTCGGCTTCAGCTCGCCGGGCCGCTACCTCGACCGCCGCATCTCCTACGCCGACGTCCGGACGCAGACCGCGGCGGACCGGCCGGTCGAAACCCGCGTCGGCTACCGCTCGGGCGGCGGTCACGTCCACGTCCTCTACGGCTACGACACCCGCGGCGACTGGGTGTTCTGGGGCGATCCCGGCCCGGCCAAGCGCTACAACTGGTCGACCTACGGCTACTACACCCAGAACCCGTCGTTCACCTGGACGCACACGCTCACCGGGATCGCCCGATGAGCAGGCGGGCGCTCGTGCTCGCCGTGCTGACCGGCGCGGCGCTGCTGATGACGGCTCCGGTGTCAGGCGCGGCCCAGGCCGCCGGCATCAGCAGCGCCGACGCCTTCGCCGCGCACCGCGCGGCCGTGGGGTTCCAGGACGTCCTGGTCCGCTTCTTCGCCCAGGCGCCGGGCGCCCAAGGGCCGGTCTCGGTGCAGATCGCGCCGGACGCCTACCCCGTGTACGAGCTTTCGCCGGACTTCGTCGCGGGCAAACCCGGCGCGGCGCCGGGTGATTTCGCTTACTTCGCGATCCCCGCGCGCGCCTCCGACGGCCGGACCGCGACGCTCTGGTCGGTCCGCGGCGCGGACGGCACCTGGCAGGTCGGCAACATCGCCTCGGGTGACGTCGAGGGCGAGTACGCCCGGAAGCTGCCCGCGGGCGCCCAGTTGCTGCACGAACCGCAGGTCGACGCCTGGTACGCGGTGGACGGCAGCCGGGTGACGTCGCTGGCCGACGGCAAAGCGGTCGACGGTTACCAGCGGATCGTCGAGGCGCGGTACGCCGACAAGCTCCCCGGCTCGGCCTACGCCCGCGACGGCGAGGCCGGCGGCTACGACCCGACGTCCCAGGTGATGCCCCGCGGCGACGGCGGCCCGGCGCCGTCCGGCCACGACACCGGCTGGGTGCCGCTGCTGATCCTCGTCGGCGTGCTCGCGGTCAGCGGCGCCGGCTACGTGCTCCACCTGCGGCGCCACGCCGCCTAGACGAACCGGCGGGCGCGGCGTCGATCCCCTTCCACCGAGCCCGCCGGTCCACCACCGTTAATCTGACCCGCGTGGGTCGACTGGTGGTCATCGAAGGGCTCGACGGCGCGGGCAAGCGCACGCTCGCCGACGGGCTGACGGCGCAGCTGAGCGCGAAGGGCGCGAGTGTCGCGTCGCTGGCGTTCCCGCGCTACGGCAAGAGCGTGCACGCCGACCTCGTCCGCGAAGCACTGCACCGCGGGCACGGCGACCTCGCCTATTCGGTGTACGGCATGGCGATGCTCTACGCCCTGGACCGCAGCGGCGCCGCGGACGAGATCCGCGCCCTGCGGGACGTCCACGACGTCGTCCTGCTCGACCGGTACGTCGCCTCCAACGCCGCGTACGCGGCCGCGCGCCTGCGGCAGGACGCGGCCGGCGAAGTCGTGAAGTGGGTGTGGGAGCTGGAGATCGACCGCTTCGGCCTGCCGCGGCCCGACGCCCACCTGCTGCTGCGCGTCGCCCCGGCGGTGGCGGCCGAGCGCGCCGAACGCCGGGCGGCGACCGAAACGGACCGGGAGCGCGACGCCTTCGAGACCGACGACGGCCTGCAGCGGCGGTGCGCGGCCGTCTACGACGAGCTGGCCGCGTCGGGCTGGCTCGCACCGTGGCACGTCTTGGACGGCGTCTCGGGTGTGGACCTCGAAGCGCTGGCGAAGACGCTGCTGAGCTGACCAGCTCAAGCGCCCCAATGTGGCCTTCGGTGCGTTGAACGCACCGAAGGCCACATTGGGTGCGTTGGACGCAACCAAGGCCACCTTGGGGCGCTAGGGCAGTAGCCGGGCCGGGTCGAACTGCGCGATCGGGTGCGCCGTGGCGCCGTCCACCACCAGGTCGGCGAGGATTTCGCCGATGACAGGGGCGAACTTGAAGCCGTGGCCGGAGAACCCGCACGCGAGCAGCACCCGCTCTTCGGCCGGGTGCGGGGCCAGCACGAAGCTCTCGTCGGCGGTGTCGGTGTACATGCACGTCGCGGCCCGGAGGAACGCGCCGGGCAGCGTCGGGAGGTGCCGCTTCACCACGGACGCGATCGCGTGCACCTCGTCGCCGGACACCACCCGGTCGATGCCGTCGGGCGTGCACGTCCGGCCGCCGCTGTGGAACGCGACCTTGACGCCGTCCGCGGGCGCGTTGTGCGCCGGGAAGCCGTAGAACGTGTAGCCGTCGCCTTCCCAGATGTAGACGGGGTGTTCCCGGAACGGCGCGATCCCGCCCGAGGGGGCGAACCAGTACTGCACCTGCCGCCGGACCGTGAAGGCGACGCCGAAGCCGTGCAGCAGCTCGCCGGCCCACGCGCCGGGGCACAGCACCAGGCGGTCGGCGGTGTAGTAGTTGTGCGACGTCCCGATGCGCACCCCGCCGGCCGTGGTGCTCCAGGTGAACACCTTCTCCTCGTGGTGCAGTTCGGCGCCGCACCGCGCGGCGAGCTGCAGGTGCGCGGCAACGCTGCCTTCGGGCGACACCAGTCCGGCGCCCGGCTCGTACAGCGCGACTTCGCCGGGAGCCGGCGCCATGGTCGGGAACCGGCACCGGATTTCCGCCGCGTCCAGCAGTTCGTGCGGGATGCCGAACGCGCGAGCCGACGCCACGCTGCCGGTGATCGTCCGCGAGTCCGGCGTGCCGACCATGATCCCGCCGCAGCGGGTGAACAGCCGCCGCCCGCTGTCGCGCTCGAGGCCGTCCCACAGCTCGTGGGCCCGCAGCAGCAGCGGCACGTACTCGGGGCCCTCGAGGTACGCCTGGCGCGTGATCCGCGAACCGCCGTGGCTCGACCCGCGGTTGTGCACCGGCGCGAACTGGTCGACGCCGAGCACCCGCTGCCCGCGCCGCGCCAGCCGGTACGCCGCGGCGCTGCCCATCCCGCCGAGGCCGACGACGATCACGTCGTAGTGCGTCATGCCGCCTCCACAGTGGACAGCGCCGCGGCGTGCCGTTGCGCCTTCAGCAACAAGGTGCGTCATACGCGACGCGGTGTCAAGCGCCCGAACCGGTGCCCCTCAGGCGCGGGTGAACTCCATGACCCAGTTGCTCTCCCAGGTCTTGCCGCCGTCGGCGGAGAACTCCTGCTCCCACCGCGCGGAGGTGGCGGTGATGTCCGACCAGATGAAGTGCGCCTTGATCGGCTTGCCCTCGTGGGTGTCGTCGCCGTAGAAGTCGCCCCGGCCGTCGGTGAAGGTGCCCACCACCGGCGGATCGAGCCGTCCGGTGCGGCTGTTGGCCCAGTAGATCGACCATTCCTTCCGCTCGACGTCGAACAGGCGCAGGGTGAAACCGCGGAAGCCGCGGTCGGGGAACCGGATCTCCTCGGTGTTGCCGCCGCCGTCGAAGAGCGGCGTGCAGGTGGTGGTGCCGGCGAAGGTGTCCCAGGTGTCGCAGCCGGAGAACAGCGACTCGAGCCGCCGGTTGACGACGGTCCAGGAGCCGATGAAGAAGTCGAAGTCGTTCATGGCGGTGATCCTGACGGGCTACCACTGACATCTTTTGTCAGTGGTAGCTGGCAGACTTCGCCGGGTGCGCGCGAGCCGGCTGGTGTCCCTGCTGTTGCTGCTGCAGAACCGGGGGCGGATGAGCGCCGCCCGGCTGGCGGCGGAGCTCGGCGTGACCGCGCGGACGGTGTACCGCGACGTCGAAGCGCTCGCGGCGGCCGGCGTCCCGATCTACGCCGAAGGCGGCCCGGACGGCGGCTACCAGCTGATGGACGGCTACCGCACCCGGCTCACCGGGCTGACCGAGGGCGAGGCCGGGTCCCTGTTCCTCACCGGGCTGCCGCAGCCGGCCGCCGAGCTGGGCCTGGGCGCGCAGGTGGCCGCCGCGGAGCTGAAGCTGATGGCGGCGCTGCCGACGCCGTACCGGGACGCCTCGGTGCGGATCCGGCAGCGGTTCCACCTCGACGCGCCCGGCTGGTACCGCGAAGCGGACCCGGTGCCGCAGCTGCTCGCGGCCGCGGAAGCGCTGTGGCAGGACCAGGTCGTCGAAGTCCGCTACCGCCGCTGGTCGCCGACGCCCGGCGTCGTGACGCGGCGGCTGCACCCGCTCGGCCTGGTCCTCAAGGCCGGGGTCTGGTACCTCGTCGCGGGGCCGCGGCCGCGCACCTACCGCGTCGGCAACATCGAGCGGCTGCGGACCCTCGACGAGCACTTCACCCGGCCCGAAGGCTTCGACCTGGCCGGTTTCTGGCGCGCGCACGTCGAACGCTACGAGGAGAGCGAAGACGGCGAGACGGCGCTCGTCCGGCTTTCCGCGAAGGGAGTCGCCGCCCTGCCGGACGTCCTCGGCCCGCGGGCGGCCCGGCTCGCCGCCCGCACGCTCGAACCGGCGGACGCCGAAGGCTGGCAGCGCGCGAAGATCCCGCTGGAAAGCGTGCCCCACGCGGCGGCCGGGCTGCTGCGGCTCGGCGCGGACGCGCAGGCGCTGGCACCCGCGGAACTGGTGGCGCACCTGGGAACCACGATCCGCGCGATGGCGCGGCTGTACCCCTAGTCCCGGAAGTAGCCCAGCTGCGCGGAAAGTTCCTCCGCCGCTTCGGTCATCGGCTTCACGATCTGCTTCACGCGCTGCTTCGAAAGCCGGTACGACGGCCCGGAAGCGCTCATCGCGGCGATGACGTCCCCGCCCGGGCCGTGGATCGGCACGGCGACGGCGTGCATGCCGAGCTCGAGTTCTTCGTAGCAGGCCGCATAACCGTCTTCGACGACCCGGTCCAGCTCGGCCAGCAGCTCGTCCGGCTCGACCGTCGTGCGCGGGGTGTACTGCTCCAGCTTCCGCTTCAGCACCCGCTTGCGGTCGGTTTCGCTCATGTACGCCAGCAGGATCTTGCCGCTCGAGGTCGCGTGCAGCGGCGTCCGCTGGCCCGTCCAGTTCTGCGTGGTGATCGCGGCCGACCCGCGGGCCTGGCTGATGTTGATGGCGACGCCGTCGTCGGCGATGGCGATGTTCACCGTCTCGCCCAGTTCCTCGGCCAGCGCCAGGCAGCTCGCCCGGCCCAGTTTCGCGAGGTCCATGCGGCCGGTCGCGGCGCCGGCCAGCCGGACGATGCCGAACCCGATGGCGTACTTCCCGCGTTCGCCGAGCTGCTCGACCAGGCCTCTCGTCTCCAGGACGCTGAGCAGGCGCGACGCCGTCGACTTGTGGACGCCCAGTTCGCCCGCGATCTCGGTGATGCCGGTTTCGCCGTTGCGCGCGAGCAGTTCCAGCACGCTGATGGCCCGGTCGACCGATTGCACCTGGCTCTGAGTTGCGTTGCCCGAGTCCTGGTTCCGCATGGCGCAACGGTATCCGTTTCGCGGCGTTCCTATCGGCTGAGTGGGCGAATCTCTTGACGAGGGCGACCGCAAGGCCGGATTGTTGCGCAGGAGGCACAGAGTCTCACTATGCGCAACTTTCACGCACTGGCCGGGCATTTCGCCAGTCGTTGCCCTGAGCCCTTCCCGCAGGTCCGTGGAGGCCGCGCCGGAATCCCGGCGCGGGCCCCCCCCGCCCGCCACAACCCCCCCGGACCGCCCCCCGCCGGGGCCGGGGAC
>NZ_JADWPD010000012.1:180408-258319 GCF_017308975.1 Amycolatopsis sp. MtRt-6
CGGAATCCCGGCGCGGCCTCCACGGACCGTCCAAAGCAGCCGGTACCGGCACCCGGATGGAGCAGGGAACCCTCGCGATCTTGATCTTTCTGGTGGTCAAACACGCGGGTCGTGCGTGCGGGCGCCGGAACTAGTGCGAATATGTGGTCATGAAGGCACGTGTTCTCGTGGTCGACGACGACCCCGCCCTCGCGGAGATGCTCACCATCGTGCTCCGTGGGGAGGGGTTCGACACGGCGGTGGTCGCCGACGGCTCACGCGCGCTGCCCGCGCTGCGTGAGCTGAAGCCCGACCTCGTCCTCCTCGACCTGATGCTGCCCGGGATGAACGGGATCGACGTCTGCAAGGCGATCCGCGCCGAGTCCGGGGTGCCGATCGTCATGCTCACCGCCAAGAGCGACACCGTCGACATCGTCCTCGGCCTGGAGTCCGGCGCCGACGACTACGTCGTCAAGCCGTTCAAGCCGAAGGAGCTGGTCGCGCGGGTCCGGGCCCGCATGCGCCGCACCGAGGCCGAGCCCGCGGAGTCGCTCACGATCGGCGACCTGGCGATCGACGTGCCGGGCCACGAGGTCACCCGCGAGGGCAAGGCCATCCCGCTGACCCCGCTGGAGTTCGACCTGCTGGTGGCGCTGGCCCGCAAGCCGCGCCAGGTGTTCACCCGCGAGGTGCTGCTCGAGCAGGTCTGGGGCTACCGGCACGCGGCCGACACCCGGCTGGTGAACGTGCACGTCCAGCGGTTGCGGTCCAAGGTGGAGAAGGACCCGGAGCACCCCGAGGTGGTGTTGACCGTTCGCGGTGTCGGGTACAAGGCCGGCCCGCCGTGATCACCCGATGACGACGGAGCCGGCGAGCAGGGTCCCCGCCTCCGCGCGTTCGACGGCACGCCTGGTTCGGCGTGTCGTCGTTTTCGCGCGCCGTCGCGCGGTCGCGTTCAACGAGCTGTGGAAGCACTCGCTGCAGTTCCGCGTCACCGTGTCGACGCTCGCGCTGTCCTCGGCCGTGGTCTTCGTGCTGGGCATGGTGCTGCAGAACCAGATCACCGAACGGCTGCTGGACACCAAGCGCGTGGCGGCGATCGCGCAGACCCGCGCGGCGGCGGAGACGGCCGCCGGCGAGCTCGTCGGCCTCGGCGCCGAGAGCCGCGACGCGCTGAAGAACCGGCTCGAGAACGCGCTGAAGAAGATCGCGATCACGCCGACCAGCCAGGACGCGGCCGGGTCGGCGGCGGGCACGTTCGTCCCGGTGCTCGCCAGCGGCGGCCACGAGCAGTCCGGCGCCGAGCCGGAGTTCGCGGGCCCGTTCGAGAACGTGCCGCCGCGGCTGCGCCAGTTCGTCGAGGCCGACCAGATGAGCTGGCTCGAGCACACCGTCCCCGACGCGGCGGGCGGGCGCACGACGTACCTGATCGTCGGCACCCCGCTCAACACCGTCGCCAGCCCGCTGCAGCTGTACCTGCTGTTCCCGCTGACGACCGAGCAGAACACCGTTTCGACGGTCCAGAACACGCTGCTGGTCGGCGGGCTCGTGCTGCTGCTCCTGCTGGCCGGCATCACGAACCTGGTGACGCGGCAGGTGGTGCGGCCGGTCCGCCAGGCCGCCGCGGCGGCCGAGCAGTTCGCCGGCGGCGACCTCGACCAGCGGCTCGCCGTGCTCGGCGAGGACGACCTCGCGAAGCTCGCGGTGTCCTACAACGAGATGGCCGCCAGCATCCAGCGCCAGATCCGCCAGCTCGAGGAGTTCGGCGGGCTGCAGCGCCGGTTCACCTCCGACGTCTCGCACGAGCTGCGCACGCCGCTGACCACCGTCCGGATGGCCGCGGACGTGCTGCACGCGTCCCGCGAGCAGTTCCCGGCCGGCCTCGCGCGGTCGACCGAGCTGCTGGTCGACGAGCTCGACCGGTTCGAGGCGCTGCTCGGCGACCTACTGGAGATCAGCAGGCTCGACGCCGGTGTCGAGGAGCTGGCGGCGGAGTTCATCGACGTCCGCCCGATCGCCACCCGCGCGGTCGAGCAGGTGCGGGTGATAGCCGGCAACGCGGGCAGCTCGGTGGAGCTCGTGCTGCCGGACGAAGAGGTGATCGCCGAGGTCGACGCCCGGCGCGTCGAGCGGATCCTGCGCAACCTGCTCGCCAACGCCGTCGACCACAGCGAGGGCAAGCCGGTGGTGCTGACCCTCGGCGCGAACGAAACCGCTGTCGCCATCACGGTCCGCGACCACGGCGTCGGCCTGCGTCCCGGCGAGGCGGACCTGGTGTTCAACCGGTTCTGGCGCGCGGACCCGTCACGCAACCGGCGCACCGGCGGCACCGGGCTCGGCCTGGCGATCAGCCAGGAGGACGCGCGCCTGCACGGCGGCGAGCTCGACGCGTGGGGCGAGCCCGGCCACGGCGCCTGCTTCCGGCTCCTGCTGCCGCGCCGCCAGGACGTGCCCGCCGGCGACCCGCCGCTGGTCCTGCCGCCGCCCGACCGCTTCGCCACCGAGGTGCCGCTCGGGATCATCGACGTCACGCCGGCGCCGGAGGCGATCTTCGCCGAACGTGAGGGAATCGGCCAGTGAAACCACACGCTTTCCGGCGGACCGCCGCGAAGCTCCTGACGGCGGTGCTGAGCCTGGTGCTGCTCGCCGGCTGCGCGAACGTGCCGCTGGAATCGCAGCCCATGGTCGTCCCGGGCGAGCGCCAGGGGCAGAGCGTCGGCGACGTCGTGCCGGAGCCGCCGCCGAACATCGACCCGCTGTCGCTGGTCCGCGCGTTCGTCGAGGCGACGCTCAAGCCCGGGCAGAACAACGCCGCCGCTCGCGCCTACCTCGACGAGCAGAGCCGGGCGAACTGGCGGCCGAGCCGCAGCCTGACGATCATCCAGGACACCTTCGGCACGGTCTACGACACCGCTCCGCCGCCGGAGCCGGGCACGCAGGTCGTCAACGTGCGCGGGATCGACATCGGCACGCTGGACCAGAACAACGCGTTCGTGCCGGACTACACGCCGGCCCTGCTCCAGGTGAAGGTGCGCAAGCAGGCGAACAACCAGTGGCGGATCGTCGACCCGCCCGCCGACCTGTACGCGACCCAGTCCGACTTCAGCGAGAACTACACGTCGGTGCCGGTGAGCTTCTATTCGGAGTCGTCGGCCACCTTCGTCCCGGATCGGCGCTACGTCGTCGCGAAGCCGCAGTCCGGGCTGCCGGGCCGGGTGATGGACCTGCTGGTCAGCGGGCCGTCGGCGAGCTTGGCCGGCGCGGTGAAAAACCTGCTCGGCGAGCCCGTCGAGATCGACTCGAACGTCAAGAGCCTCGACGACGGCACGCTGGTGGTGCCGCTGACCGGGCTCTCGGGGGTGCCGGACGACATCCGGCACCTGATCGCGGCGCAGATCGTGCTGTCCCTGCAGTACGTCACGTCGGCCCGCATCCGCATCCTCGCCGACGGTGCCCCGCTCGTGCCGAACCACCCGGACTGGCGGCGGAACGACCTGCCGGCCTACGACGCGGCGCTGTCGATCAACGTCGACCTGCAGGGCCTGATGACGGTGGGCGGCCGGATCCGGTCCCTCAGCGACGGAAACCCGGTCGCCGGCCCGGCGGGCAACGGCGGTTACGACGTCGTCAGCGCGGCTCAGTCGATCGACGGCAAGCGCCTGGCGGTGGTGGAGCGCAGCGGCGGAGCGGTCCGCCTGCGGATCGGCGACCTCGGCCGCGACCTGGCGCAGACCACCCTCGTTGGCAGCTCCCTGACCCGCCCGACGTGGCGCCCCGGCACCGGCGAAGTGTGGACGGTGGTCGACGGGCTGTCGGTGGGCCGCATGGTGCTCGACCCGAACGGCCACTGGACGGCCCTGACGGTCAACGCGACGGACCTGACCCAGCAGGGCGCCATCACGGAGCTGAGGTTTTCCCGCGACGGAGCTCGTGTCGCGGCGGTGATCAAGGGCCAGCTGTGGGTGGCCTCGGTGGTCGTCAACGGCGATTCGGTGTCCCTGCGCGAGCCCCGGCACCTCCAGCCCCACGATCTCGAGGACGTCGTCGACGTGGACTGGGTGGCCCAGGACGGCCTGGTGGCGGTGACGAAGTCGCCGTCCCAGCCGGTGGTGCGCGTGACGGTGGACGGCCAGCGCCTGGACGCGTTCAACAGCAGCAACCTGACCCCGACGGTCCACGGCGTGACGGCGGCCCCCAACCGGCCGATCGTGGTGGCGGACACGAGCGGTCTCTGGACGGCCTCGGAGCTCGGCGAGGTGTGGCGCCCGCACAGCCACACGATGAAGGACGCGGACCCGTTTTATCCGGGCTGATCTTTTTCACCCGGGTGAGTGACGGCTGAGGCGCCGAAACTGTCGGTGCCGGTCGTGACACTGTCCGTGTGCTGAAGAGACTGATCGAACTGTTGATCCCCAGCCGCTGCGCCGCGTGCGGAGCCCGGGGCGAGCCGTGCTGCGTGAGGTGCTCCGGGACGTGGGGAGCGGCTCGCGAAGTGGTGCGCGGCCCGACGGCGGGGTTGGTGCGGGTGTTCACGCTGGCGAGGTATCGCGGGGTGGGCCGGAAGTTGCTGATCGCGTACAAGGAGCGCGGGCGGCGAGATCTGGCGCCGTCTTTGGGACGGGCGCTGGCGGAGGCGCTGGCGGAGCTGCCACTGGCGGCGGTTGAGGGGTGTGGCGGGTCGGGTGGTGCCGCAGGTGGGCGCGGCTCGGCGCTTGCTACGCCGGCGGCCTTGGAACGTTCGGCTGGGAGGGTGGTCTCGGGCGAGCGTTCGGGTCGGGCGGTTGCCTCGGGTGGGGTTGTCGCCTCGGGTGACGGTTCGGCTCGGGCTGTCGCCTCGGGGGAGCGGTCGGCTGGGGCGGCGACCGCGAGGGAGCGCCCGGTGGGGGCGGCGGTCTCGGGGGAGCGTTCGGGTCGGGCTGTCGGCTCTGGGGCGGCCGTCTCGGGGCAGCCTGCTGCTCGGCGGGTCACCGGGGAACAGCCCACGGCCAAGGCGATCTGCCTGGTCCCGGCACCCAGCCGCCCATCGGCAGCGCGAGTACGAGGCGGCCCGCACATCGAGCGCCTGGCCGACGCGGCAGCAGGCGTCCTGGCGGCGCGAGGCATCGAGGCGGTGGTGGCGCCGGCGTTGGAGCTGGCGGGAAGCGCCCGCGACGCGGTCGGCCTCGGCCGCGAGCAGCGCATGGCCAACCTCGCCGGCCGCCTGAGGTTCCGCGCGGCCGGGCGCCCACCCCCAGGCACCCGCATCGTGGTCCTGGACGACGTGATCACCACCGGAGCCACGGCGGCAGCCTGCACCCGAGCCCTGGCGGCAGAGGGGTTTACGGTCTCCGCCGTCCTGACCCTGCTCGCAGCCGGCTGAACCGGCCGGGCTCGCTGGAGCCCGCGAAAGGGCGACCCATGTGAACCACTGTGGCCCTGCCGGCCGAAGCGCGCAGGCCGGCCGAGCGGAAAGGCGGCTGCCGGCGCCTCACCACCAAACCCAGCCCGGCACGCTCGGGCTCCGGCTCAGCCCAACCCGGGTACGCCTCGCCCAGACTCGCTCAACCCGGCGACCCCCGCCACCCAACCGCCAAGCACGCCCGGCCCGCCCCGACCCCACCGAAAACCCACCCCGACCTCACCAAAACCAAACCCTGGTACCGGTTCCGCCCTCAACCCCACCAACACCATTCCAACCCAAGAAACCCCCAGCTCCAGCCCCAAAAACCCCACCAACCCGAACAGCAACCGCACCCGGGTGAACCGAACGTCACCTACACGAGTGACATCAACCGGGAACGCGAACGGACCGGCGCCCGTTGTCCGGGCATGAGGGCGTCGATCACGATCACTCGGCTGCCGCACCACTCCACCGGAGTGGCGGCTGCGGGAGATCGGGCCGTCACCCTCGGCGTCCACCAGGAGGCAACGATGCGCCGTCCGTGTGAACACACGTTGACCGCGGCGCGTCCGACCAGCGGGTGGTTTGCGGTGCCCACTCCGCGATCACTGCGCGGGGTGACCGAGTCCCATCCCCTGACATCCCCCGGCTCGGGGGCTGTTGTAACGGGCGTGAGGAAGCTAACGTGCTCCGCAATCAGCAATCCCCGCAGGCAGGGAGGTGACGAGCCCATGTCCCTGGCGCCGGAGGTGCGCTGAGTCCGCGCTCGGTCACCGGAACGAGACGTCGTCCACCGTTTCCGAGTTCCTTCTCAGCCCGCGATCCGGGCTTCCGTCCCCGCAATACCGGCGCCGTGTGAAAACACAACAGCTCGCAGTCATCTCAGCGAGGGAGGTCGTGTATGGACATCGTCGTTAAGGGCCGCAACGTGGAGGTGCCCGATCACTATCGGGCGCTTGTCGGCGAAAAGCTGGCCCGGCTCGAGCGCTACGACAGGAAAGTCATCCGGTACGACGTGGAACTGTTCCACGAACCCAACCGACGCCAGGCCAAGAGCTGCCAGCGCGTCGAAATCACCGGAAAGGGGCGAGGCCCGGCCGTACGCGCCGAAGCGTGTGCCGCCGACTTCTACGCGGCGCTCGATTCCGCAGTCACCAAGCTGGAAAACCGGCTGCGGAGGACACACGACCGGAGGCGCGTGCACTACGGCCGCAGCCGCCCGGAATCGGTCGCCGAAGCGACCTCGGCACTGCCGGGTGGTGGATCCCCGGCCGCAGCCAGTCCCGCCGCGCGTACCGCGGTGTTGGACGCACCCGAAGCCGAACCGCAGACGAACGGCTTCGCGAGTGCCGAAGAATTCCACCTGCCCCAGCAGCAGAGCTGGACCGACGACGACCTGGGTCACCAGCCCGGCCGCGTCGTTCGCGAGAAGCAGCACACCGCGGAGCCCATGACGGTGGACCAGGCTCTCTACGAGATGGAGCTGGTCGGCCACGACTTCTACCTCTTCAACGACTCCGACGCGGGCCGGCCCAGCGTGGTCTACCGGCGGAAAGGCTTCGACTACGGCGTGATCCGGCTCGGCTGAGCCGGGCCCAAGGGAGGTCTGGCGAAGGGTCCGCACGCGCTCGCGTGCGGGCCCTCCGCATGTCAGAACCTTATTCTGGTCAGGCCGGCGCTACGGACCGCAGGCCGTCCGCCTACGTGCCATTCGCGCCGGCCGACGGCTGAATAAGGTTCTCAGAACCTACGGCGTGTGCACACGAGGGCCACCGTTCCCTACGATGGGGGTGGGAAGGTGGCGCCGAACACGGCCGCCACCGCGGGAGAACCTGCCCGGGACCGGCCTGGGCGCGCTCATGATCAGCTAGTGAGGTCGACCGGATGGTGCTGAACCGCCTGCTCCGCGCGGGTGAGGGCAAGATGGTGAAGCGGCTGCGCAACATCGCCGATCACATCAACACCCTCGAAGACGACGTCAAGGACCTGACCGACGCCGAGCTGCGGGCCAAGACCGACGAGTTCCGCAAGCGGCACGGTGACGGCGAATCCCTCGACGAGCTGCTGCCGGAGGCCTTCGCGGTCGTCCGGGAAGCGGCCAAGCGGGTGCTCGGCCAGCGCCACTTCGACGTCCAGCTCATGGGCGGCGCGGCGCTGCACCTCGGCCAGGTCGCCGAAATGAAGACCGGTGAGGGCAAGACGCTGACCTGCGTCCTGCCCGCCTATCTCAACGCGATCCCCGGCAAGGGCGTCCACGTCGTCACGACGAACGACTACCTGGCCAAGCGCGACTCGGAGTGGATGGGCCGCATCCACCGCTTCCTCGGCCTCGAGGTCGGCGTCATCCTCTCGGAGCAGCAGCCGGACGTGCGGCGCACCCAGTACAACGCCGACATCACCTACGGCACGAACAACGAGTTCGGCTTCGACTACCTCCGCGACAACATGGCGTGGAGCCTCGACGACTGCGTGCAGCGGGGCCACAACTTCGCCATCGTCGACGAGGTCGACTCGATCCTCATCGACGAGGCCCGCACGCCGCTGATCATCTCCGGCCCGGCCGACCAGTCGTCGCGCTGGTACGTCGAGTTCGCGCGCCTGGCCCCGCTGATGCAGGGCATCGACACCACCACCATGGGGTCGCGTGAGCGCGTCGAGAAGACGAACCTGATCAACTCGAAGTACCACTACGAGGTCGACGTCCGGAAGCGCACCGTCGCCGTCACCGAGAAGGGCGTCCGGTTCGTCGAGGACCAGCTCGGCATCGAAAACCTCTACGAGGCCGCGAACACCCCGCTGGTCGGGTACCTGAACAACGCGCTCAAGGTGAAGGAACTCTTCCACCGCGACAAGGACTACATCGTCCGCAACGGCGAAGTCATGATCGTCGACGAGTTCACCGGGCGCATCCTGCACGGCCGCCGCTACAACGAGGGCATGCACCAGGCGATCGAGGCCAAGGAAAAGGTCGAGATCAAGGCCGAGAACCAGACGCTGGCCACGATCACGCTGCAGAACTACTTCCGGCTCTACGACAAGCTGTCGGGCATGACCGGTACGGCCGAGACCGAGGCCGCGGAGTTCCACCAGACCTACAAGCTGGGTGTGGTGCCGATCCCGACGAACCGGCCGATGATCCGCCAGGACCAGCCGGACCTGATCTACAAGACCGAGCAGGCCAAGTTCGAGGCCGTCGCCGAGGACATCGCCGAGCGGCACGAGAAGGGCCAGCCGGTCCTGGTCGGCACCACGAGCGTCGAGAAGTCCGAGCACCTGTCGAAGCTGCTGGTGAAGCTGAGCGTGCCGCACGAGGTGCTGAACGCGAAGCACCACGACCGCGAGGCGCTGATCGTCGCGCGCGCCGGCCAGAAGGGCGCCGTCACGGTTGCCACGAACATGGCGGGCCGCGGTACCGACATCGTGCTGGGCGGCAACCCCGACCTGATCGCCGACCAGGTGCTGCGCGAGCGCGGCCTGGACCCGGTCGAGCACTCCGAGGAGTACGAGGCCGCCTGGCCCGAGGTCCTCGAGCAGGTCAAGGCCGAGTCGAAGGCCGAGGGCGAGGAGGTCCGCGAGGCGGGCGGGCTCTACGTGCTCGGCACCGAGCGGCACGAGTCGCGCCGCATCGACAACCAGCTCCGCGGCCGGTCCGGCCGGCAGGGCGACCCGGGCGAGTCCCGCTTCTACCTGTCGCTCGGTGACGAGCTCATGCGCCGCTTCAACGCGACCATGGTCGAGCGCGTCATGACGACCATGCGCCTGCCCGACGACGTGCCGATCGAGCACAAGATGGTCTCCAAGGCCATCAAGAGCGCGCAGACCCAGGTCGAGCAGATCAACATGGAGCAGCGCAAGGACGTCCTCAAGTACGACGAGGTCATGAACGAGCAGCGCAAGGTGATCTACGCCGAGCGCCACCGCGTCCTGGCCGGCGAGAACCTGCGCGACCAGATCGAGGGCATGCTCGAGGACGTCGTCAACGCCTATGTGGACGGTGCGACGGCCAACGGCTACGCCGAGGACTGGGACCACGAGAAGCTGTGGGCGGCGCTGAAGCAGCTCTACCCGGTCAGCGTGACCTGGGACGAGCTGATGGACGACGGCGACCTCGACGCCGACGGCCTGCGCGAGGCCCTGCTCGCGGACGCCCGCCGCGCGTACGACCAGCGCGAAGAGGAGATCAACGCGCTCGTCGGCCCGGAGGGCATGCGGACCCTGGAGCACCAGGTGATGCTGACGGTCCTCGACCGCAAGTGGCGTGAGCACCTCTACGAGATGGACTACCTCAAGCAGGGCATCGGCATGCGGGCGCTGGCGCAGCGCGACCCGCTGATCGAGTACCAGCGCGAGGGCTACGACATGTTCCGCGCGATGCTCGACTCGCTGAAGGAGGAGGCCGTCGGCTTCCTGTTCAACCTGCAGGTCGAGCGCGCCGAGGCACCGCCGGCCGAGCAGGCCGCGGCGCTGCCGACGGGTGTCCCGACCGGCAACGGCCAGGCGACCGAGGGCCGCCACGCGCGGCCGGCGCCGCCGCAGCCGCCGACGACCGACACCGAGTCCGTCCCGGCCGCGCTGCGCGGCAAGGGCCTCGGCGGCGGTGGCCCGCAGTCGGGCATGATGCTGTCCGGCCCGGGCGAGGACGGCGAGGTCGAGTCCCACGTCGAGGGCGGTCCGCAGGCCGCGGGCGGCGCCACCGGCGGTACCCGCCGCGACCGTCGCGCCGCCCAGCGCGACGCCGCCAAGAAGGGCAAGAAGGGCCCGCGTCGCTGACACGGGTGTGACCACCGGGGCGCGCGGCAGGGTTCGCGCGCCCCGGAGTCGTGAACGGGGGAGTTGCCGGTGACGTCGGCCGATCCGCAGGAGTTCTTCGCGCTGTTCGCCGCCGAGCGGCGGCCGGACCCGTACCCGCACTACCGGCGGTGGCGGGAGAGCCGGCCGGTGGCGGCCTTGGCGGACCGGATGTTCGCGGTCAGCGGCCTCGCCGAGGCCACACAGGTGCTGCGCGACCCGGCGTTCGGGCACCCCGAGCCCGAGTACCTGGATCCGGCGGACCGCCTCCCGGACCAGCCGGTCGACGAGTCGGGACGCGTGGTCCGGGCGTTCCTCTCGCTCAACCCGCCGGACCACACCCGCCTGCGGCGGCTGGTGGCGAAGGCGTTCACACCGCGGATGGTCGAGCAGCTGGCGCCGCGCATCGAGGAGATCACCGCGTCGCTCATCGACCGCGCGCCGGCCGGGTTCGACCTGATGACGGCTCTCGCGAAGCCGTTGCCGGTCGAGGTGATCGCGGAGCTCCTCGGCGTGCCGCTGGACGACCGCGAGCGGTTCGCGGAATGGTCGCACGCGATGGCGCGGGCCCTGGACCCGCAGTTCCTGCAGCCCCCGGGGACGATCGAACCGGCGGTCAAGGCCCGGCAGTCGTTCGTCGGGTACTTCCGTTCGCTGGCGGCCGAGCGGCGGCGTGAGCCGGGGGACGACCTGCTGTCGGCCCTGGTCGCGGTGTCGGACGCGGGTGACGTGCTCAGCGAGGGCGAGCTGCTGGTGACGTTGACGCTCCTGCTGATCGCCGGCCACGAAACGACGACCAACCTGATCGGCAACGGGGTCTTGGCGCTGCTGCGCGGCCCGGACGGCCTGAAGCCGCTCGGCACGGACGGCGAGCACGCGGCGCGGGTGGTGGAAGAGGTGCTGCGCTACGACTCGCCGGCCCAGCTGACGGCCCGCACGGCCCTGCGCGACACGACACTGGGCGAGCTGACGGTCCCGGCGGGCAGCCAGCTGATCATCATGATCGGAGCGGCCAACCGCGACCCGGCAACGGGCCCGGCCCCGGAAACGTTCGACCCGGCCCGCGAGCCGGGCCGGCACCTGGCGTTCGGCCAGGGTATCCACTTCTGCCTGGGAGCGCCGCTGGCCCGGTTGGAAGCCCGCATCGCGTTCCGCGAACTGGCCCGCCGCCGCCCGGACCTGGCGCAGGCTGGCACCCCGGAGTGGAACCCGACCACGACCCTGCGCGGCCTGTCGACCCTCCCGGTGACGAGCGGCGGTTAGGACGCCCCGCCGGTTGGGGTGAGCCGCGCGGAAGGTGCCATCGCCGCTCGGGCGGGCGGTGGAGGCGAGCGCTTCCGGGCTGCCGGTATGCGGGCCGGGGCGTGCCGCCAGTGCCACCCGCTCGGCCAGGCGGCGGAAGCGCGAGAGCACCCCGGCCGCCGGCCGTCGGGAGGCGTCGGTGGTGAGCGGCCCCCTCCGTCGCACCTCACGCCGCCCGCCGGTTCGGTTTTGCCGGCTGCTGTGGCTTCAACAGCGCGAAACGCTCGCACCGCCAGCCCGTCGGCGTGCGGGTGAAGCGGGCCGCCAGCGCGAACGACCGGTCGTCCGCCGCCACCCGGGCGCACGCCTCGACCACGTCCGGTGCCGGGGCGCACGTGTGGATCGTCTGCGTCCGGTGGCGTGGCCGCGTCCGGCGTGGCCCGCTGAGACCCGCGTACACCTCCGGTGCCACCAGTGCGCGGACCTGCGCCGCCGGGCGACGGCCGTCGTACGCCTCCAGCAGCATGTTCAGCAGGCGGCCCACCTCGTCCGCTTCGAGCTGTCTCGGCGCCGGGCACCGCGAGCCGCGTCGGTGCTCGTGCGGCGTCACCTCCGCCGGGCCGTTCGCCCGGCGCGGCGCCTCGAAGTCGGCCAGCGTCCGCAACCGATGTTCCTCGATCATTTCCTGCCCTCCTGACTCGGCATTCGCTTGGAGGTGGGAACGGGCCGAAAAGGACATCGGAATCGCACGATTCGGGCGAGAACCGCCGAAGCCGTGGATTACCGGCAGCCGATGCGGTAATGCCGACCGGCAGAGTTGCGCTCTGCGAGACACCGCGTCGCCGCCCCGGCTATGGTGTGCCGGGTGCTGAAAGGGTTATTGGTCGATTTCGCCGGAGTTCTCACCGATCCCGACGCCGGCCGGTTCTACGATTACCTGGCGGCCGCGCGCGAGCGCGGCGTCCGCACCGCGCTGCTGTCCAACGCCCCCGGGGCGTCGGACGAGGTCAAGAACACGATGTTCGACTATTTCGACGCTCTGGTGTTTTCCGGCGAGGTCGGCGTGGCGAAGCCGGACCCGGCGGTCTACCTGATCGCGGCCGACCGGCTCGGGCTGCCCGCGACGCACTGCGCGGTCGTCGACGACTCCGCGACGAACATCCGCGGCGCCGTCCAGGCGGGCATGGTCGGGGTGCACCACCGGTCGGTCAGCGAGACGCTCGACGAGCTCGCCGCGCTGTTCCCGGGATAAGGCTCAGCGGGCGCGGCGGACCAGCTCGAACGACAGCACCGCGGCGGCGGCCGAGACGTTCAGCGACTCGACGTCACCCGGCATCGGGATCGACAGCCACTCCGTGACGAGCTCGCCGACCTCCGGCCCGACCCCGGCCGTCTCGCCGCCGAGGACGAACGCCGCGCGCTGCGGCAGGTCGACGTCGAACACCGTGGTGCGCGCCGACGCGCCCAGCGCGTAGAGCCCGTAGCCGGCTTCGGTGAGCAGCTCCGCTGCCTCGCGGGCCGAGCCGCAGCGCAGCACCGGCGCGCGGAACGCCACCCCCGCCGACGACTTGACCACCAGCGGGTCGAGCGCGGCGACCCCGCGCCGCGGCACGATCACGCCGTCCAGCCCGGCCGCGGTCGCGGTCCGCAGGATCATGCCGACGTTCGCGGGTGTGGTGATGCCGTCCAGCAGCAGCACCCGCGACGGCGGCCGCCGGTCGGCCAGCGCCGCGGCGAGCGCTCGCATCCGCGGCGCGACGACGTCGGCGAGCACGCCCTGGTCCTGCTTGCCGTTGCCGGCGAGGACCTTGACCCGGTGGGCGCTGGCGCGCTGCACCGGCACACCGGCCGCCTTCGCCGCGCGCTGGATCTCGGCCGCGCCGGGGCCGCGGGCGGTGTCGGCCAGGATCACCTTGTCCACGCGCAGGCCGTCGTCCGCCAGTGCCTCGAGCACCGGCTTCCGGCCGTACACGGTCAGGAAGCGGTCCTTCGGCGAGATTGTCGACTCATCACCCACACCCGGAAGTCTCGCATCATGAAAGGATCGGCCCATGCCCGACCGCCTTTCCGCGCTGGACGCCTCGTTCCTCTACGTCGAGGACCACGCGACCCCGATGCACGTCGGCGGCGTGGCGATCTTCGAGCGGCCGCCTTCCGGGTTCGGCTACTCGCAGCTGGTCGACCTCATCGGCGGGCGGCTGGCGTACCTGCCGCGCTACCGGCAGCGCGTGCTGGAGGTGCCGGGCCACCTGGCGCGGCCGGTGTGGGTGGACGACGTCGACTTCGACCTCAACTACCACGTCCGGCGGTCGGCGCTGCCCCAGCCGGGCAGCGACGAGCAGCTGTTCGACCTGGTCGCGCGCCTGATGTCGCGCCGGCTGGCGCCGGAGCGGCCGCTCTGGGAGGCGTACTTCATCGAAGGGCTGGCGGGCGACCGGGTGGCGCTGGTCACCAAGACCCATCAGTCCGTTGTGGACGGTGTCGGCACGATCGATCTCGGGCAGATCGTCCTCGACCCGGCGCCGGCCGAGCCGGAGCCGTTCGAGGACATCTGGACACCGCGCCGCGAGCCGAGCCGCGCCCAGCTGGTCATGGACGCCATCAGCGAGGGCGTCCAGCGGCCGGGCGAGGTCGTGGAGAACGTCCGGTCCGCGGCGAACGACGCGGTCGCGGCGGCGGGCAAGTTCGCCGAGACGCTCGGCGGGGTGGCGTCGACGCTGCGCACGCTGGTCAGCCCGGCGCCGTCCGGGCCGCTGAACGTGCGGGTCTCGGGCGGTCGCGTGTTCGCCGTGGTCCGCACGCGGCTGGAGGACTTCCGCAAGATCCGCGCGGCACACGGCGGCACGGTCAACGACGTCGTCCTCGCGGCCATCACGGGCGCGCTGCGCGAATGGCTGCTTTCGCGCGAGGTCCAGTTGACGCCGAACACGACGATCCGCGCGCTGGTGCCGCTGGCGGTCCGCGACGCCGAGACGCCCGGGTACTCGACGCCGGGCCTGGTCGGCAACCAGGTGGCGGCGTACCTGGTGGACCTGCCGGTGGGCGAGCCGAACCCGGTCCTGCGGATGCAGCACATCGGGCACGCGATGGCCGAGCACCTGGATTCGGGCCGCTCGGTGGCGGCCCGCGGGCTGCTCAAGGTCGGCGGCTTCGCCCCGGCTACGCTCCATTCGCTCGGCGCGCGAGCGGCGGGATCGCTGTCCGGGCGCATCTTCAACGTCATGGTGACCAATTCACCGGGCCCCCAGGTGCCGATGTACGCGGGAGAGGCCAGACTGGTCGAGATGTTCCCGGTGATGCCGCTGATGCGCACCCAGGCGCTGGCGATCGGCGTGACGTCGTACCACGGCGGCGTCTACTTCGGACTGAACGGCGACCGCAAGGCCGCGTTCGACGTCGATCTGGTCGCCGGGATGATCGAAGAGTCCTTGGAAGAGCTGAAGGGTGCGCACTGGTGAGGGTCTATCTGCCTGCGACCATCGCGATGCTTCGCGACCTCGAGTCATCGGGGGAGTTCCGTGCCCGCAGCGGCACGGCGTTCGCGCTGACGCCGGCGTTGCGCGAGGCGTACGTGAGCGGGTCCGACGAGGAGCTGGAGTACGCGGCGCTGCTGGACGCGGCCCGGGCGTCGCTGCGCCTGATCGCGGCGGAGGAGAAGGGTGAGCCGCGCCGGGTGGTGGTCTCGGCGGACGTGGAGGGCGTGACGCTGCGCCCGGACCTGGACGCCCCGGTGGTCCGCATCGGCGGCCCGATCCCGCTGTCGGCGGTGGCGGCGATCCACGTGGACGCCCCGGAGGCGGCGGAGGCGGTGGCCGCGGCGGCGGCGGTGATCGACGCGGCGGACCTGGGCGACCCGGACGCGGAGTTCACGTTGGGGGACGCGGAGGACCACGAGCTGGCTTGGTACGCGCCGCAGGAGCTGCCGTTCTTCCTGGAGCTGCTCTGAGCAGCCGGTGACTATCCCACCTCGCCCGCCGACGGCGGCTGGACGTCGACCGGGCTGCCCCAGTCCGAATAACGCGTGGTGATGCGGGCTTCCGAACCCGGCAGGATCGGCGAGAGGTCCAGCACGACCTGCAGCGGCCGGTGCGTTTCGTCGAGCCACAGCTCCACCGGGAACTTCCCGCCCACCCGGCCCGCCGCGTCCGGCGGTAGCCCCGCCGGCAGGTCGGTGCCCAGCCGGGCCAGCTCCAGGTCGACGCGGTAGTGCTCGGCCGGCACGCCGCCCAGGTTCGTGCGCTCGGCCGCGACGATCGTGCCCGCCGTCCGGATCCCGGCCAGCGTGTGCGCCGGGTCGTTCTGCTCCGCCAGCTGCGTCAGGCTGCCGCCGAGGACCTGGGAAAACGAATCCGTACCGTCGGCCGCGACCACCACCCACGGCTTGCCCGCCTCGTCGCGCGAACCTTCCGGCAGCTTCGCGTACAGCTTCCCGGCCACCAGCCGCAGCTCCACCGGCTCGCCGATGAAGTCCGTCGTCATCACCTGGGCCGTCCCACCGGCGCCGAACCGCGCCTGGCCCTGCCCCTTCGACCGGACCGAGCCGACCGCGACGTCCGTGGCGAACTTCGCCGAGCCGCCGTTCGTCGTGGCCGCCGTGGCGGCGTCGGCCAGCGCTCGCGCGTCCTCGAACGCCGGGCGCGGCGGTGGGTCGGAGCAGGCGCCCGCGAGCAAGGCGAACAGCAGCACCACGGCGGCTTTGCGCATGGCGCCAACAAAAACACAGCGGCTCCCCCGATCTCGTTCGGGGGAGCCGCCGCTACTGTGCGTCGTCCGGTCAGCGACCGGCCTTCTTGATCAGCTCGCCGAGGTCGACGACCTGGTCGGCGGGCGGGGCCGCGACGTCGACCTGGGTGCCCCAGTCGGTGTACTTCATGGTGAACTTCGCGTCGGTGCCGCCCGGCGCGCCCAGTGCCTGCATCATCGGGCCCTGGTCCATGGTCACCTGCACGGGCAGGTTGTCCTTGTTCAGCCACAGCTCGGCCGGGAGCTTGATGTCCTTGCCCTTGAGCATGTCGGTGAGCTTGTCGCGCGCCGCGGCCGGGACCTGGGCGGTGAACTGGTCGATGGCCTTGGCGACGTCGAGCTCCACCTTGTAGTGGTTGACCTTCTCGCCGTTCAGCTCGGTCTGGTCGGACGAGATGATCCGGCCCGTCTTGGAGATCTGGTCGAGCATCTTGCTCGGGTCGCTCTGCTCCGCCGACTGCGACAGCATGCCGCCCATCGCCTGTGAGAGCGGGTCGGAGCCGTCGGCCGAGATCTTGGCCCACGCCTTGTCCGTGCCCATCTCCTTCTGGTCCGAGGCGGGCAGCTTGATGTACATGACCTTGTCGACCAGGCGCATCTCGGTGGTCTCGCCGCCGGCCGTGGTCGTCATCGAGAACTTGGTGTCCGTCTCTTCCATGGACATCGCGCCGCTCGCGGTCATGCTCTGACCGGCGGCGGAGCCCTCCATGGTGAATTTCGCCGACTTGGACTTCACGGTGCCCTGCTTCGACGCCGACGCCAGCTGGATCGCGTCGGTGAACGGCGAAGCGAGGCCCTGCGACTGGGCCTGGGTCTGCTCGCCCGCAGCGGCTGGTTGGGCCGTGCCGGTGGTGGAGCCGCCGCTGCACGCGGTCAGCGTGAGCACCAGCGCGGCGCCCGCGGCGACCAGGGTGGTCTTGCGCATTGAGTTCCCCTCAGGATCGGATCTTCCACTCGGGATATCGCCCGAACGGGCGAATGGTTACCGGTGGGACGGTGACGATCCGCAGTCGGTTCCCGGCGGCCTCAGGTCTCGGTGGCCCGGGTCACGTCGTGGCCGCCGCGGGACGCCAGCAGGCGCCGCAGCGAAGCCAGCCGCTCGGGGCTCGCCTTCCCTTCGGTGACCACGTCGTCGAGCGCGCAATCCGGGTCTTCGGGCGCGCCCAGGTGCCCGCAGCCCGACGGGCACTCCTCGGCGGCTTCGGCGAACTCCTCGAAGGCGTCCACGATGTCGTCCGCGGTGACGTGGGCCAGCCCGAACGACCGCACGCCGGGGGTGTCGATCACCCAGCCGCCGTCCGGCAGCGGCAGTGCCACGGCCGCGACGGACGTGTGCCGCCCCTTGCCGACCGCGCTCACCACTCCGGTGGCCAGCTCGGCGTCCGGCACCAGGCGGTTGACCAATGTCGACTTGCCGACACCGGAGTGTCCGACCAGCGCCGTCACGCGGTCCTTCAGCAGCTCGGCGAGGCCTTCGGGCTCCTCGTCGAAGCGGGTCACGATGGCCGGGACGTCGAGGCCCGCGTAGCCCGCCAGGAGCTCGTCCGGGCTGGCCAGGTCGGCCTTCGTGAGGCACAGGACCGGCTCGACGCCGCCCGCGTAGCAGGCGACGAGGCAGCGGTCGATGAAGCCGGTGCGCGGCGGCGGGTCGGCCAGCGCGGTGACGATCAGCAGGCGCTCGGCGTTCGCGACGACCAGCCGTTCGTACGGGTCGGTGTCGTCGGCCGTGCGCAGCAGGGAACTGGTGCGGTCGTCGACCCGGACGATCCGGGCGAGGGTGTCCGGCTTGCCGGAGACGTCCCCGACGATGCCGACCCGGTCGCCGACGACCACCGGCGTCCGGCCCAGCTCGCGGGCCCGCATGGCCGTGACGACCCGGGCCGGATCGGCGTCGATCGCGCAGGTCCAGCGGCCGCGGTCCTTGCCGATGACCATGGCCGTGACGGCGTCGGCGTGCTCGGGACGGCGCTTGCTGCGGGGCCGGCTGCCCTTGCCCGGACGCACGCGGACGTCGGACTCGTCCAGCTTGCTCCAGTCGTTGCGCGCCAAACCCGCCGTCCTCTCGTGTGCCGGTGCCCACCCGAATGATCCCATGTCGCTCGCCACGGCCCTGGCCTGCGTGTAACGATGGCGTCCCGGACGTATCGGGCACCAGGAGGTTGGTCATGTGCGGGCGCTACGCCGCCACGAAGGATCCGGCGAAGCTGATCGAGGAGTTCGACGCGATCGACCTCACCGAAGGTCACGCGCGCGCCGACCACAACGTGGCGCCGACGAAGAACGTGGTCACGGTCGTGCAGCGGCACCCGCGTGACGAAGACGGCCAGATCCTCGAGGACGAGCCCGCCGAGCGCTCGCTGCGGATGATGAAGTGGGGCCTGGTGCCGTTCTGGGCGAAGGACCCGTCGGTCGGCTCGCGGATGATCAACACGCGCGCCGAGACGGCCGCCGAGAAGCCCGCCTTCCGCCGCGCGCTGGTGTCGCGCCGCTGCCTGGTGCCGGCCGACGGCTGGTTCGAGTGGCGCCGCACGGGCAAGGAGAAGGAGCCGTTCTACATGACGGCGCGGGATGATTCGTCGATCGCGTTCGGCGGGATCTGGGAGAGCTGGCGGCCGAAGGACGACGACGAGGCGTCGCCGCTGATCACGTTCTCGATCATCACGACCGACGCGGCCGGGCAGCTCACCGACGTCCACCACCGGATGCCGCTGATCGTGCCGCGCGCGCACTGGGACGGCTGGCTGGACCCGGACCGCGAAGACGTCACCGACCTGCTGGTGCCGACTCCCGAGGACATCGTGGCTTCGCTGGAGCTGCGGCCGGTCTCGAGCCGGGTGAACAACGTCCGCAACAACGGGCCCGAGCTGCTGGAGCGGGTCGATCCGGCACACGAGAGCACCCTCTTCTCATGACGGCGATCCCGATCGAGACGGCCTACGGCCCGGCGCGGGTGTACCTGCACTGCGCCGAGGAGGGCGTGGCGGTGCTCATGCTCGGCCACGGCGCGGGCGGCGGTCTCGGCGCGAAGGACCTGGTGGAGGTGACGCGCGCGGCGCAGGCGGCGGGCGTGCACGTGGCACTGGTCGAGCAGCCGTACCGGGTGGCGGGCCGCCGCGCGCCGGCCCCGGCGAACCAGCTGGACACGGCGTGGCTGACGGTGGCGGACGAGCTGTCGGAGCGCTTCGACGGCCTCCCGTTCGTGTTCGGCGGCCGGTCGTCGGGGGCCCGGGTGGCCTGCCGGACGGCTGCCGCCGGGCAAGCGGTCGCGGTGCTGTGCCTGGCGTTCCCGGAGCACCCACCGGGCAAGCCGGAGAAGTCGCGGCAGCCGGAGTTCGACGCGGTGGAGGTCCCGACGCTGGTGATCCAGGGGGAACGTGACCCGTTCGGGCGGCCGAAGCCGGGACCGCACCAGGAGCTGGTGCTGGTCGACGGCGACCACAACCTGGGGAAGGACCTGGAGAAGGTCTCGCGCGCGGCGACGGAGTGGCTGTCGCGCGTGCTGCGGCCGCTGGCCTGACTCAGGCCGCGATCGGGGCCACCACCGCACCCGTGAGCCGGATCAGCTCGGCCGGGGCCAGCTCCACCTCCAGCCCCCGCCGGCCGGCCGAACAGAACACCGTCTCGAACGTCGAAGCCGACGCGTCGATCACCACCGGTAGCCGGCTCCGGTGACCCAGTGGCGAGATGCCGCCCAGCACGTACCCCGTCGCCCGCTGGGCCGCCGCGGGGTCCGCCATCTTCGCCTTCTTGCCGCCCGCCGCGGCCGCCAGTGCCTTCAGGTCCAGCTGGCCCGTGACCGGGACCACGCCCACCGCCAGGCGGCCGTCCACCTCCGCCACCAGCGTCTTGAACACGCGCGCCCGGTCCAGGCCGAGCGCCTCGACCGCCTCCAGCCCGTACGACTCCGCGCGCGGGTCGTGGTCGTAAGCGTGCAGCGTGTGCGCCACTTTTTGCTTCACCAGCAACGCCGTCGCCGGGGTGCCCTTGCCAGCCATGGCGGAAGTCTAGGGAATGCCCGGTTGCCCCGATCGGTTGTACGGGACGTGACAACAACGCTCGCCACCACACGCTCACGCAGCCGCCGCCGTCCCGAGGCACCGGCGAACCGCGGCGTGCCCGGTCCCCGCGTAAACTCGGGTCCGCCGTATGCGCGCACGCGCATCGACGCCGAGCGGGAAGGGAACGGTTTGCCGAGCACGCAGAACTCAGCGCCGGAAGAAGCGACCGAGGCCGAGCGCGCCGAGCGCTTCGAGCGGGACGCGATGCCGCTGCTCGACCAGCTGTACTCGGCCGCGATGCGGATGACCCGCAACCCCGCCGATGCCGAGGACCTGGTCCAGGAGACCTACCTGAAGGCGTACGCCGCCTTCGCGTCCTTCAAGGCCGGCACGAACCTCAAGGCCTGGATGTACCGCATCCTGACCAACACCTACATCAACGGCTACCGCAAGCGCCAGCGGCAGCCGGTGCAGGCGCCCACCGACGAGATCACCGACTGGCAGATCGCCAAGGCGGAGAGCCACACCTCCAGCGGGCTGCGTTCGGCCGAGGTCGAGGCGATGGACAACCTGCCCGACACCGACGTCAAGGCCGCCCTGCAGAAGCTGCCCGAGGAGTTCCGGCTGGCCGTCTACCTGGCCGATGTCGAGGGCTTCGCGTACAAGGAGATCGCCGAGATCATGGACACGCCCATCGGCACCGTGATGTCCCGCCTGCACCGCGGCCGCGCCCAGCTGCGCGACCTGCTCGCCGACGTGGCCCGTGAGCGCGGCTTCATCCGGGGTGCCCGGGAGGAGGTGGCGGGGCGATGAGCGACATGTGCGAGGGCGCGTCCGACAAGGTCCGCTGCGAAGAGGCGCTCGCCGACATCTACCTGCTGCTCGACCGCGAGTGCAGCCCCGAGCGTGACGCCGCGCTGCGCGCCCACATCGAGGACTGCCCGCCGTGCCTCGAGGAGTACGGCATCGACGAGCACATCAAGCAGTTGCTGGCCCGCAAGTGCGGCGGCGACCACGCGCCGGCCGAGCTGAAGAGCCGGCTGCGCGCGTCGATCCGCCAGACCGTCGCCTCCCGCGGCGGCGTCACCGTGGAACGCACCGAGATCACCCTCGAGCAGCGCTCCGAGTAGCGCGCCTGAGCACGACGAAGGCCCCCGCACCGCGTGGTACGGGGGCCTTCGGCATGCCGAACGCTCAGGCGTTGGGCTTCTTGCCGTGGTTCGCGCCGTTCTTCTTCCGGTCGCGACGCTTGCGGGCGCGCTTCGACATGTTCACTCCTCGTCGTCAAAGCTGGTCAACGTCTCAAGTGTGTCATGACGTCCCGCTCTGGTTGGATGGGGTGCGTGTCCACGCTCGCCGAACTGCTCGCCGACAACACCGGCCTCCCCGGGGAGGCGGCGGATCACCTGCAGACCGTCGTCGCGGAGTGGCAGTTGCTGGCCGACCTGTCCTTCGCGGACTTCCTGCTCTGGGTCCCGGTGACCGAGGAGCTGCAGCCGGACGGCGGCGACTTCGTCTGCGTCGCGCACGCGCGGCCGACGACGGCGCCCACCGCGCACCCCGAGGACGTCGTCGGCACCCGGTTCACGGTCCAGGAGCACCCGCAGCTGGCGAAGGCCATGCGCGAAGTGCGGATCTGCCGCGAGGAGGACCCGCACTGGTACCGCGACCTGCCGATGCGGCGCGAGGCGATCCCGGTGCGCTTCCACGACGAGGTCATCGCCGTGATGAGCCGTGAGACGAACCTGGCGGCGCCGCGCGTGCCGTCGCCGTTGGAGATCGCGTACCTGGGCAGCGCCGGTGACCTGTGCCAGATGATCGTCGACGGCACGTTCCCGCCGAACGGCACCAACGCGACGGACACGCACACGTCCCCGCGGGTGGGTGACGGGCTGATCCGGCTCGATTCGAGCGGCACGGTCGTGTTCGCCAGCCCGAACGGCCTCTCCGCGTACCACCGGATGGGGCACGAGTCCGACCTGGTCGGGACGCGGCTGGCGCCCCTGACGCGCTCGCTGATCCGCGACCCGTTCGACGCGACCGAGGTGTCCCACCGGATCATCGAGGCCCTCGACGGCAAGCCGTCGAGCCGCACGGAGGCGGACTCGCGACGCGGCGCCGTGGTGCTGTTCCGCGCGCTGCCGCTGCGGCCGGCCGGCCAGGCGGCGGGCGCGCTGGTGCTGGTCCGCGACGTCACCGAGGTGAAGCGGCGCGACCGGGCGTTGCTGTCGAAGGACGCGACGATCCGCGAGATCCACCACCGGGTGAAGAACAACCTGCAGACGGTGGCGGCGCTGCTGCGCCTGCAGTCCCGGCGGACGACGTCGGAGGAGGCACGGCTCGCCCTGGCGGAGTCCGTGCGCCGGGTGACGTCGATCGCGCTGGTGCACGAGGCGCTGTCGATTTCGGTGGACGAGCGCGTCGACCTCGACAAGCTGCTCGACAACGTGCTGCCGATGGTCGGCGAGGTCGCGACGGCGGAGTCGCAGGTCAGCCTGTCGCGGAAGGGCTCGTTCGGGGTGGTGGTCGCGGAGATCGCGACGCCGCTGGTGATGGTGCTGGCCGAGCTGGTGCAGAACGCGATCGAGCACGCCTTCCCGGCGGGCCGGTCGGGCAAGGTCGAGCTGATCGTGGAGCGCTCGGCCCGCTGGCTGGACGTCGTCATCCGCGACAACGGGCGCGGCCTGCCGTCGGGGTTCTCGCTGGAGCGCTCGGACGGCCTCGGGCTGCAGATCGTGCGGACGCTGGTGGAGTCCGAGCTGCGGGGCTCGCTTTCGCTGCGCAAGGTGCGCACGGAGGCGTCGTCGACCCGCGTGACGGGCACGGAAGCCGCCCTGCGCATCCCGCTCTCGCGCCGTCTCTGACCGCGCCGTGTCGACACTCAATCGCGCGTGATGCCCCTTCGATCACGCTTGATGCCCGCTCAATCACGCGTGAAGCCTTTTTCCGCACGGGCAGGCCCGGGCGGGGCGGATTCGGCGCGTGATCGAGCGCGCGACTTGCGTGACTGGAAGCGTGACTCGTGTGATTGCGCGCGGGACTCGCGTGATTGGGCAGGTATCTCGCGTGATTGGAGGGGCATCACGTGTGATTGGAGGGGCATCACGATGAAGGCCCGGCACCAGGTGCGTGGTGCCGGGCCGTTCAGCGCTTTGCGGGAGGACTTGAAGTCCCGGTGAGGTTTCACCGCACCCGTCGCCAGGTGGTTTCGCCCCACTTGTTAAGCTCGAACCGGGTAGGTGTCACCCCGGATGGCATGGACACAGGCGTGCCCGCCGGGTGAATTTCTTCGCGGCTCGGGTGATGCAAGCGGTGAAAATCAGGCGTTGGTACGCGTGCCAATGTGCGTACGGCGGCGCTTGAGAGCGCGTCGCTCGTCCTCGCTCATACCGCCCCACACACCCGCGTCCTGCCCGCTGGCCAGAGCCCAGGCCAGGCAGTCGGAAGCGACGGTGCAGCGGTGGCACACGGCCTTCGCCTGCGCTACCTGCGACAGAGCAGGACCGCTGGTTCCCACCGGGAAGAACAGCTCGGGGTCCTCGTCTCGGCAGGCCGCGTCGTGGCGCCAGTCCATGTTCGTGAGCTCCTTCATATGGCGCGGGAGGGCCGCGCCACAGTCGTCAATGGCGGTCGTGTTCTTGGGTGCTTGTGAATGCTTTCACGAAGCACCGCTTTCGACAAGGGTTTCTGACAGATCGGTGAGTCAGGTCACCCGGCCGAGCGACCCCTCTGACCTGCGGTTTCTCTCTGAAACGGCCGACCGAAGGGAAGGCTGATGCGCTGAGTGGAGCTTCTCCGTCGACGAACGGCACCTGGTACTTATCCGCAGGCGATCAGCGGTCCCGTCGTCACACGATCACCGTGAGTGCATGGGGGACGCTGAAGAACTCCACTCGGGTCCGCTGGCCGACGAGGTCGCCGTCCACCTGGAAGTTTACCGGTTCAGCTGCGTCGATGCGGATCATCGGCAGGTCATCGTGACGCACGAGACGCCGGCCCCGCTGGTTGCTCTTCGTAGCCAAAGCTTGGCGTACATGCTTGAACACCGTGGGCAACCCCAGACCGTTCAGCGCGAACAAACCCAATCCCGTCTCGAACGAGCAACCCGGGTTGAGGTGGACGGCGCGCTCGCCCAGGTAGCTCCACGGATCGGTGTTCGACACGAAAGCGGTCAACGCCTCGACCGGGTCCTCGCCCGGGATGCGGATCGTGAGGGCCGGCCGGCCCAACGGCGGCCGGAAGTAGGAGCGGACGGCGGCCCGCATGTAGAGGCCGGCCGTGGTCTGCTTGCCGCGGCGCTTGGCGACCCGGCCGACGACGTCGGCGTCCCAGCCGAGGCCGGCGTTGAAGGTGAACCAGTGGCCGTCGGCCAGGCCGAGCCCGACCCGGCGCGAGCGGTCGTTCTCCAGCGCGTTGAGCAGCTGGTGGGTGGCCTCGAAGGAGTCCGCGGAAATGCCGAGGGCACGCGCGAACACGTTGGCCGAGCCGCCCGGGACGACGCCCAGGGCGGGTACCGGCCCGATCTGGGTGGGGTCACCGTCGGCGTCGGCCAGCAGGCCGTTGACGACCTCGTTGACCGTGCCGTCGCCGCCGTGTGCCACGACCAGGTCGATGCCGTCCCGCGCGGCCGAGCGCGCGACGGCCATCGCGTGGCCGCGGTAGTCCGTCTCGACCACGTCGAGCTTGACCTGGCTGGCGAGCGCGTGCGCCAGGACGTCCCGGCCACCCGCGGTGGTCGAGGTGGCCTGGGGGTTCACCACGAGGATTGCGCGCATTACCGCAGAGTAAGTGACTTCCGGCGGCCCGAGAACCTTCCGGCGCCGCATGGTGACGGGCGCAACCCCGGGGAACAGCACCTTCGAGACCCTGTGCCGGGCGGTCCTCCTTCACGTGCGAGTGTCCGCTCGTCGTGACAAGTGCACCCGGGCCGACCGCCCGCTCATCGACGACATCTTGATTTTCGACGCCCGGGCGGTCCCGGGAAAACGGCCGACCGGGTGGCATACGATCGAAAGAGCTCACGCACGGTGACCCGCCCTGGTCGAGTCCACTGTGCCGACGCGAAGCACCCGCCGAAGTCGCTCCGGAAGGCCGCCGCAGTGAAGCTCTCGCCCGCTCCCCGTGAGGTCCGGCTGGCCGGCGTGGTCACCGCGGTGCCGTCGCTCGCCCTGCTGGTGTTCGGGGTGGTCGTGCTGGTGAACGGCCTGGGCGCGCCGGCCCAGCCGGGCAACAACGTCTTCGTCGAGTCGGGCACGTTCATCGTGGTGGCGCTGGCGTTCCTGGCCGCGTCGGCGGGGCTGGTGCTCGGCCAGACGTGGGCGCGCTCGCCGGGCGTGGTGATCGCGCTGATCGTGATCGGGCTCGGCTGGTACCTGCTGGGCCCGTCCGGCGAGCCGCTGTGGGGCGTCCCGATCGCCCTGCTCGGCATCGCGGCCCTGGTCCTGTTGTTCCGGCGGCCGTCGCGGGCCTGGGCGCTGGGCCTGCGCGAAGGCGAGACCGAGACCGAGGCCGCCGAACGCGGCGGGCTGGCGGGCCGTCGCGCCGAGCGCGAAGGCCACGAAGAGGACTAAGCCTGGGCGGCCAACGCGCGAAGCGGGGCGTCGGTGAGGCGGTTGACCGTCCACTCGTCCATCGGGACCGCGCCCAGGGCCTTGTAGAACTCCGTCGCCGGGTTCCAGTCCAGCACCGACCACTCCAGCCGCGCGTAGCCGTTCGCGACGCACTCCGCCGCCAACGCCGCCAGCAGCGCCTTGCCCAGGCCCGAGCCGCGCTGGGACTCCCGGACGTACAGGTCCTCCAGGTAGATCCCGTGCACCCCGCGCCACGTCGAGTAGTTCAGGAACCAGACGGCGAAGCCGACGATCTCGCCGTCCACTTCGGCCACGTGCCCGAACAGCTTCGGCGATTCGCCGAACAGCGCCTCGTGCAGCTGCGCCGGCGTCAGGTGGCACTCGTCCGGCGCGCGCTCGTACGCCGCCAGCTCGTACGCCAGGCCGACCGCCGCTTCGACGTCCGAAGGGCGGATCCGGCGGATGCGGTCGTCGGGCACGTCAGTCCTCCGCGGGCAGCAGGTTGAGGTGTTCGATCTGGGGCTCGCCGCGCTCGTCGCCGAGCACCGCGATGCCGGCCGCGTCGAGCCCGAAGTGGACGCCGGCGGTGGCGGGCAGGCCGAGCCAGCGGGCCACCAGCACGCGGCTGAAGTGCCCGTGTCCCACCAGGATGACGTCGCCGGCCTCGCAGGCACGCCGGGCGCGCTCCAGCACGCGATCCGCACGCGCGGAGACGTCCGAAGCGCTTTCGCCGCCGGGGCTCGGGTGGCTCCAGACCGTCCAGCCCGGCACGGTTTCGCGGATCTGCGGCGTGGTGATGCCTTCGTAGTCGCCGTAGTCCCACTCGGCGAGGTCCTCGGTGACTTCGTCGACGCGGAGCCCGGCCAGCGCCGCCGTGCGCAGCGCCCGGGCGCGCGGGCTCGACAGCACCCGCGACGGGCCGCCCACCAGGCTCCGGAGGGTGCCGCCCGCGGCGCGTGCCTGGCCTTCGCCCGCCGGCGTCAGCGGGATGTCCGTGCGGCCCGTGTGCCGCCCGTTCAGCGACCATTCGGTCTGCCCGTGCCGGAGGAGGAAGAGACGGTTGGTCACGCGGCCGAACATACCCGGCCGTTTGCGCGGCGGCTGGCCGTCTGCTTAGCTACTGAACGGTAGCTTAGTTCGAGGAGACGCCCATGTCCGAGACGCCGACGTTCGCGCTGTGGCGCAAGCTGGCCGGGAAGCCCGGGGGAAAACAGCTGTTCAGCGCCGCGATCTGCCTGCGCGTGCCCTACTTCCGCACGGTGCTGCCCTCCGTGCGGGTGCTGCGTCCGGGCCGCTGCGAGGTGACCGCGCCGAAGTGGTGGGGTGTTTACAACCACATCCACACCTTCCACGCGATCGCCGCCTGCAACCTCGCCGAGATCGCGATGGGCATGCTCGCCGAGGCGACCGTCCCCGCCACGCACCGCTGGCTGCCGAAGGGCATGAACGTCCAGTACGTCGCGAAGGCCGAGACGGGCCTGCGCGCGGTGGCGGCGCTGCCCGAGCTGCCGGAGTTCGGCGACGAAGGCTTCGACCTCGAGGTCCCGGTGACCATTTCGGACAAGAACGGCAAGCCCGTGGTCACCGGGACGATCACCATCTGGGTGACGCCGAAGAAGCGTTAGAGCTGCTTGTACTGCACGTACGTCGCCTGGTGGAACTCGGCTGACGACGGCAGGCCCAGCTTCCGGTCCACGAGCTTGCCGAGCGGGCCGCAGCCCTGCGTCGCCGGGAGCGCCAGGTCCGGGTCGACGACGCCGAAGTGGAACGTCGGCGGGTTCCGGGAAAGCACGGTCGGCGGCAGCGCCGGGTCGTCGTGGACGACGGTGTGCAGTGGCGCGGCCGCCGTGCCGACGCTGCATTCCTTGCGCAGCAACGGGTGCGACAGCACGGCGTAGACGTCGAGCTCGCCGCGGCGCTCGTCGTTGCCCTCGAAGTCGGAATAGCCGCCGTAGCGCAGCTGGAGCGTCGTGCCGGCCAGGCCGGGTACGCGGACCGGCTCGTGTTTCAGCGTGCCGAACACCTGCGCGTACTGCCCGTTGACCCTGCCCTCGCTGAACGTCAGCCGCATTTCCCCGAGCGGGATCTCCTGCCGGCCGATCGTCAGTTTTCCTTCGGAGACAAAGGCTTCGCAGCGCCACGTGCCGGGGTCGGCGTTCGCGGGCGGTGCCGGGCAGTCAGTGAAGTCGAACGCCGGCAGCGTGTCGGCGGAGGCGATTCCGGGTGTCAGTGCCAACGCGACCGCGGCCGCCCCCAGTGCGAGAAGTTTCATGGCGGTGAGCCTGCCCGCGTGGCGCCGCCGGGACATCCGGGATCGTCCCCAGGGAGAACCCGGGATTCCCGCGAGGATCGAGCCGGGCCCGGCGGCGGGTCAGTTCGCCGAGCGCAGCTTGTCGTAGTAGGCGACGCAGTCCGCGTACAACGGGAGAAGGCCCTGTTCCCTGGCCTCGGCCAGGGTCGGCGCGGAGCGGTCCTTGGCGGAGAGGATCGGCGCGATGTCCGCCGGCCAGGGCAGGTCGAGCGCCGGGTCGAGCGGTGTGATGCCGTGCTCGCCCGCCGGGTTGTACGGCTCCGAGCAGAAGTAGGCCATCACGGTGTCGTCCTCGAGGGCGACGAAGCCGTGGCCGAGGCCCTCGGCGAGGTACATGGCGCGGAACTCCCGCGAGTCCAGCACGACCGCGTCCCACTGGCCGAAGGTCGGCGACCCGGCGCGGATGTCGACGACGACGTCCAGCAGCGACCCGCGGGGGCAGTAGATGTACTTGGCCTGGCCGGGTGGGGTGTCGGCGAAGTGGATGCCGCGGATCGTGCCGCGCCGGGACACGCTGTGGTTCGTCTGGCCGAGCCGCAGCGGGTGGCCGACGGCTTCGCGGAAGGCGTCCTCCTGGAACGGCGCGACGAACAGGCCCCGGTCGTCGGGGAACGCCCGGGGGGAGAACTCGAAGGCGTCCGGGACGCTCAGCGGGCGGAATTGCATGTCATCACCTTAACCGGCGCCAACAAAACCGGACGGACGTCTTGGGAATTGCCGGGAAAACGGGCCCGGTGTGACATCAACCGCACCGAGGGGTCACCGGTGGCCGGGGACCTGTCACAATGAACGAACCGCCGCGTCCGCGGCCATCGCCAGACCCACGGCACCGATGGCCGACGTGACGCCTCGCCGACAGGCCGGCGCTACCGCGCTGGGCTGCCGTGCCGGGACCCCCCACGGTTTCCCCTTGCTCGACCGTGGTCCCAGCCCGCATGCCCAGGAGAAATTCCAGTGACCCAAGTCCGATCCGCGAGTTCCGTCATTCCCACGGGGGGAATGACGGAAACGACGACAGGAAACCCCATGACCGACCCCACCGGCGCCGTCGCGCCGGTCACCGACGAAGAGATCTTCACCGGGCACGAGGGCGGCAAGCTCTCGGTGGCGGCCACCCGCCCGATTTCCAGCCCGCGTGACCTTTCGATCGCGTACACCCCGGGTGTGGCGAAGGTGAGCCGCGCGATCGCCGAGGACGCGGCCAAGGCCCGGCGCTACACGTGGGCGGACCGGCTGGTCGTCGTGGTCAGCGACGGGACGGCGGTGCTCGGCCTCGGTGACATCGGCGCGAGCGCGTCCCTGCCGGTCATGGAGGGCAAGTCGGTGCTCTTCAAGACCTTCGGCGGGCTCGACTCGATCCCGCTGGTGCTGGACACGACGGACGTCGACGAGATCGTCGAGACGCTGGTGCGGCTGCGGCCGTCGTTCGGGGCCGTCAACCTGGAGGACGTCTCCGCGCCGCGGTGCTTCGAGCTGGAGGACAAGCTCAAGGAAGCCCTCGACTGCCCGGTCATGCACGACGACCAGCACGGCACGGCGATCGTGACGCTGGCCGCGCTGCGCGGCGCCAACCTGGTGCTCGACCGGGCCATCGCCGACCAGCGCGTGGTCGTCTCCGGCGCCGGCGCGGCGGGCGTGGCCTGCGCGAAGATCCTGCAGGAGGCGGGCATCGGCGACGTCACGGTGCTCGACTCGCGCGGCATCATCCACTCCGGCCGCGAGGGGCTCAACCCGGTGAAGGAGCGGCTGGCCGCGTCGACGAACAAGGCCGGCCTGCGCGGCGGCCTGGCGGAGGCGCTGGAAGGCGCGGACGTGTTCCTCGGCCTGTCGGGCGCGACGATCGACGAGTCGCTGCTGGCCAGGATGGCGGGCGGCGGCATCGTGTTCGCCCTGTCCAACCCGGACCCGGAAGTGCACCCGGAGGTGGCCGCGCGGTACGCGTCGATCGTGGCGACCGGCCGGAGCGACTTCCCGAACCAGATCAACAACGTGCTGGCGTTCCCCGGTGTCTTCCGCGGTGCGCTCGACTCGGGCGCGCGGGCGATCACGGAGAACATGAAGCTGGCGGCCGCCGAGGCGATCGTGTCGGTGGCGATGGACGACCTGGGCCCGGACCGGATCGTCCCGTCGCCGCTCGACCCGCGCGTGGCCCCGGAGGTCGCGGCCGCGGTGGCGAAGGCCGCCGAAGCCGACGGCGTCACCGACTGACCCAAGCGCCCCAATGTGGCCTTCGGTGCGTTCAACGCACCGAAGGCCACATTGGGTGCGTTCAACGCAACCAAGGCCACATTGGGGCGCTTCAGCCCAGGAGCTCGGGCAGGCGATGGCGGGGGACGTCGACCAGGCGCAGGTCGGTGAGATCCGACGGGACGTCGAGGGAGACGTTCGCCAGGCGGGCGTGGGCCCGGGTGAGGATCTCGTCCTGGTGCTCCACTGCCTCCGCGACCACCACCGCGTGCCGGTTGTCCGGCGTGCTTCGCAGGTACCGCAGCGCGTATTTCCCCCGGACGAGTGACGCGAGCGCCTCCTGGGACGCCTGGTCCGCCAGGTCGGGGTGGGCGTTCGGCAGCAGGAGTGCCAGGCGCCGGGCGTTCGTGCCCAGCAGCGTCCGCAGCAGCCACGGGCCCGGGTCGGCCGAGAGGTCCATCGCGACCGCGTCGCCCTCGGGGCCGGAAATCGACCAGTCCACCGGCCGCGACTCCAGCGCCAGACCACCCGCGCCGGCGATCTCCTTCAGCTTTTCCAGCAGTGCCGGCTTCGTCCCGGCGGCCTCCACCGACTGCGGCCCGTGCGTGTAGATCGCCTTGGCGCCGCGCATCTTCTTGGCCTTCGCCGTCGGCTGGCAGACGTACAGGTCCGCCGCGCTGCCGATCGCCTGCGCCCCGAAGTAGCGGTTGAAGCCCGGCAGGATCGCCTCGAACGTCAGCCCGAGCGTGGCCAGCGAGCGCTGCACCTGCGCGCCCAGCGCCGGGTGACGCGGGCTGTAGCCGTACGCCAGCAGCAGCCGTCCCTCGCTCGGCTCGCGCAGCGCCTGCACCCCGCGCGCCGCGAACAGCCCCATTCCTTCGGGTGTGTACGGCGGATCGCTGAACACGAGGTCGAAGCCCCCGCTCAGCGCCGGGGGCAGGCCGACGCGCAGGTCCGCGTGCACGGTCCGGATCTCGCGGCCGCCGCGGTCGTCCAGGTAGGCGAGCACGCGCTCGTCCAGGTCGACGACCGTCAGCGACGCCGACGGGCAGACCGCGCGCACGGCCGGCGACGTCAGGTCGTGGTCGCCGAGGAACAGCAGGCGCGCCGAGGCGAGGTCGTACTGCGCGTCCAGCCAGAGCGCGCGGCGCAGCACGGTCTCCGGCGTGGCCTGCACGTGGTCGAGCGCGGCCAGCGGCGACGGCACCTCGGCCACCCACTCGGCGACCTTCGGCAGCAGCTCGTGCGTCGCGACGGCTTCGTCGAGCGGGTCGGCGTAGCGGGGCGCGCGGTACTGCAGGTACGACGCCGCGACGCCGGGGGCGATGCGCAGGCGGTCGCCGCTGCGGTCCAGGTCGTCGCCGAGGGCGGCGAGGACGGCTTCGACACTGCGGCGAGGGGCGGTCGAGAGCCGCACCAGCTCGCCGAGGTCGTGGTCGCCGGTGCGCAGCAGGTCGAGGACGCGGTACAGCGGGCGGACGCCGACGCCGTGCGCGGCGAGGACGTCGTCGAGGGCGTTCACGGGCCTTGAGCCTACTGGCCACCTGCCGGAACGCCGTGCCAACCACCGCCGACTCGGCTACGGTCGGAAGCGACCGGGACATGGGGAGTGGCAGTGACCATCGAATTCCGCGACGTGACCAAGCAGTATCCGGATGGGACGGTCGCCGTCGACAAGCTGAACCTCACGGTCGAAGACGGCACGATCACCGTGTTCGTCGGCCCGTCCGGCTGCGGCAAGACGACGTCGCTGCGGATGATCAACCGGATGGTGGAGCCGACCGCCGGCCAGGTGCTGCTCGACGGCAAGGACGTCGCCGAGGGCGACCCGGCGCTGCTGCGCCGCGGCATCGGCTACGTCATCCAGCACGCCGGCCTCTTTCCACATCGGACGGTGCTGGACAACATCGCCACCGTGCCGCTGCTTTCGGGCTGGGACAAGGCGAAGGCACGCAAGCGGGCCGCCGAGCTGCTCGAGATCATCGGCCTGCCGGTCGAGCTCGGCAAGCGCTACCCGGCCCAGCTCTCGGGCGGCCAGCAGCAGCGCGTCGGCGTCGCCCGCGCGCTCGCCGCGGACTCGCCGGTGCTGTTGATGGACGAGCCGTTCTCCGCGGTCGACCCGGTGGTGCGCGAAGGCCTGCAGGACGAGCTGCTGCGGCTGCAGTCCCAGCTGGGCAAGACGATCGTGTTCGTCACGCACGACATCGACGAGGCCGTCCGGCTCGGCGACAAGGTGGCGGTGATGCGGGTCGGCGGCAAGCTGGCCCAGTACGGCACCCCCGCCGACGTCCTGCGGCACCCGGTGGACGACTTCGTCGCGTCGTTCGTCGGCCGTGACCGCGGCTACCGCGGCCTGTCGTTCCTCTCCGCCGAAGGCGTCGAGGTCAAGGACCTGGAGCTGGTCGAGATCGGCGCGGCCGTCGCGGCGAGCGACGGCTGGCGGCTCGCGGTCAACACCGAGAAGCAGCCGCGCGGCTGGCTGCCGCCGAACTCCACTGTGGACGGAGAGTTGGGCGAAGACGACCTGGTGGCCGGCGGTTCCCTCTGGGTGCGGGGGACGCCGATCCGCGGCGCGCTCGACGCGGCGCTGTCGTCGCCCGCCAGCCTCGGCGTGGTCGTCGACGAAGAACACCGCGTACTCGGCGCCGTGGTCGCGCGGCAGGTCCTGGACGTCATCGAGGGCACGCCGCAGGCGTCATGAGCTTCTTCGACGAGCTCGGCCGGTACCTGAGCAGCGCGAACAACCGCGTCCAGATCCTCGGTGACCTGGGCGATCATGTCTACCTCGCGCTGCTCCCGCTGGTCCTCGGCATCGTGCTGGCGATCGCGGCGGGCTGGCTCGGGTGCCGGTGGCAGCCCGCGCGGCAGGTGCTCATGGTGCTGGCGAACCTGCTCTACACGATCCCGTCGCTCGCGCTGTTCGTCGTCATCCCCGGCCTGATCGGGACGAAGATCCTCGACAGCGTCAACGTCGTCGTCGCGCTGACGATCTACACCACGGCGCTGCTGGTCCGGCCGGTCCTCGACGCCCTCGACGCGGTGCCGCCGCCGGTGATCGCCGCGGCGACCGCCGTCGGGTACAAGCCGGTGCGGCGCTTCTTCGCCGTCGAGCTGCCGCTGTCGGTGCCGGTGCTGGCGGCCGGTGTGCGGGTCGCGGCGGTCAGCAACATCAGCCTGGTCAGTGTCGGCGCCCTGATCGGCACCGGCGGCCTCGGTGTGCTCTTCACCGACGGCTTCCAGCGCGAGTACTTCTCGCCGATCGTGGTCGGCATCGTGCTGACGCTGCTGCTGGCGCTGGTCGTCGACCTGGTGCTGGTGGGCTCGCGCAACCTGCTGACGCCGTGGACCCGGGTGGGGGCGCCGTGATCACCGATCTCGTCCGCTGGTTCGGCGACCCGGCGCACTGGTCCGGGCCCGGCGGCATCCCGCAGCGGCTGCTCGAGCACGTCGGCTACACGGCGTTGTCGCTGGCGATCGCGCTGGTCGTCGCGGTACCGCTGGGCCTGTTCGTCGGCCACACCGGCCGCGGCGGCGTCGCGCTGGTGAGCGTCGGCAACGCCATCCGCGCGCTGCCGACGCTGGGGCTCGTCACGTTCCTGTTCCTGCTGTTCACCGAGAGCGTCACCTCGACGATCATCGGGCTCGTCGTGCTGGCCGTGCCGCCGATCCTCGCCGGGACGTACGCCGGGCTGCAGGCGACCGACCACGGCGTGGTCGACGCCGCCGAGGGCGTCGGGATGACCGGCTGGCAGCGGCTGTGGCAGGTCGAGGTGCCGATTTCGCTGCCGCTCGTGCTCGGCGGCATCCGCAACGCCGTGCTCCAGCTGGTGGCGACCGCCGCGGTGGCCGCGTACGTCGGACTCGGTGGCCTGGGCCGGTTCCTGCTCGACGGACTGGCCATTTTGGACTATTCGGAGGTGATCGCGGGCGCGCTGCTGACGACGTTGCTGGCGATCGTCCTGGACCTGCTTTTCGCGCTGCTGAACCGGGCACTGGTGCCCCGGGGCGTCCGGCTCGCGGCGGCCGTGAAGAAGGTGGCGGCGTGAAGCGTTTTCTGACGGTCGCTGTCCTGCTCTTGGCCGCCGGCTGTGGCAACCCGCTGGCCGGCGGCGGCGAGGGCGGCACTTCGGGCGACATCATCATCGGCGCGTCCGACGTCGGCGAAAGCCTGCTGCTGGCCCAGATCTACGCCGGCGCGCTGCGGCAGGCGGGTGCTTCGGACGTGACCGTGCGGCCGCCGGTGGGCAGCCGCGAGGTCGTCGTCAAGGCACTGCAGGACAAGTCGCTGTCGGTGGTGCCCGACTACAGCGGGAACCTGTTGCGGTACTTCGACAAGGACACGACCGCGACGACGTCCCAGGACGTCTACGCGCAGCTGCGCCAGAAGCTCCCGGCCGGGTTCGAGGTGCTGGACCAGGCGCCGGCGGAGGACAAGGACCTGCTCGTCGTCGGCCCGCAGCTGGCGTCGTCGGGGGTGAAGACGTTCTCGGACCTTGGCCCGCGCTGCCGCGACCTGGTGTTCGGCGGGCCGGGCCAGTGGAGCAGCCGCTGGAAGGACAAGATCAAGGCGCTGTACGGCTGCGAGTTCAAGGAGATCCGCACGACGGACACCGGCGGTCCGGTGACGGTGGCGGCGTTGAAGTCGGGTGAGGTCCAGGTGGCGGACCTGTTCAGCACGTCGTCGACGATCGCGGCGAACGGGTTCGTGCCGCTGGTGGACGACAAGAACATGTTCCCGGCGCAGAACATCGTGCCGCTGGTGGCGCGGGGAACGCTGTCGCCGGCCGAGGTGGCCGCGTTGAACCGCGTTTCGGCGGCGCTGACGACCGCGGAACTCACGCGGCTCAACGTCGAGTTCACCGAGGAGAAGCGCAATCCGCTGGACATCGCGGAGGACTTCCTCGCGCGGGCTTAGCGGTCCGGGGCCGGCTTGAGGCCGATGATGCCTCCGGTGGCCACCTCGATATGGCCTGAACGCCGAGGTGGATGAGGTAGGCGGTGCCGACGATCCGCGCGACGGTGAAGGCAACGGACACGGCGGCGAAGAGCGGCCTGCCCGGCCGCGGCGACGTGGATGGCCTCGCTGGTGGCGTCCCCGGCGGTGGCGAGCGGGCCGGCCTCGGGCGCCCACGCGCGGGGGCGCCCCCCGAGGCCAGCGTATCGGCCCGGACCGACGAAAAGGCCGCATACAGGCGTCGGTAGGCCCGGTTGTCCACACCCTGGTCCGACTGTGGGCAACCGGTCCCGTGCCGCGGTGGTGTCAGCCGCGCACCGCCGCGGCCACGCGGCCCGCGTCCTCGATGCCCTGCTCCGGCGGCTCCTCCGGCAGCGGCAGCAGCACCACCGAGCCGCTGCCCGCGTCGTGCAGTGACCGGACTGCCGCCGCGCAGGTGTCCAAGTCTCCGCAGATCGCCAGGCGGTCGATCCACTCCGGGCGCAGGCCGGCCGCCACCTCGTCCACTGTGGACGTCGAATCCAGCAGGGCCAGCAGCTCCCCGGCGAACGGCAGGCCCTCGAGCTGCACCCGCGAACCGGGGTTCAGGGACTCCGCGACCGTCCGGCGGGCCCGCTCGCGGTCGCCGAGGGCGAGCCAGTTGTACGTCACCAGGGCGTGCGGGCCGGTCGCCGCGATGCCGGCCAACGCCGTCCGGACGAACTCCGGCGGGGACGGCTCGGCCAGGATCGTGCCGTCCGCCGTCGCGCCCGCCACCGCCAGGGACTTCGGGCGGCGGACGCCCGCCACCAGCGGGGGCGGCGAGGACGGCGGGAACACCAGCTCGACCTCGTCCAGCTGGACGTGCTTGCCGTCCATCGAGACGCGTTCGCCCGCCAGCAGCCGCCGGACCGCCAGCAGCGTCTCCTCCAGAGCCGCCAGCGGCGACTCCGGGTACGCGCCGATCTGCCGCATCCACGACGCGACGCCGTGGCCGAAGCCGCCGATCAGCCGGTCCGGGTGCAGCTCCGCCAGCGCCGCGAGCTCCATCGCCGCGATCGCCGGGTTGCGCGCCACCGCCGGCAGGACGCCGATGCCCACCTTGATCGTCGACGTCACCGCCAGCGCCGTCGCCACCGTGGCGATGCCGGCCGCCCAGAAGCAGTCCTCGACCAGCCAGAGTTCGTCGAGACCCGCGTCTTCGGCCTGGCGCGCCAGGTCGCGCAGCTTGGCTGGCGGCTGCTCGCGGTTGATCCGGACGCCGACCGAGGTCGTGGGTGCGTACATGCGCTGTCTCCTGGCTCAGAGGCGGGCGAGGGCCGGCGCGTAGGTGAACGCGCCCGACTGGGTGGGTTCGTACGCGGCCAGCGTCCGGGCCTGGAAGTACTTGCCCCAGCTCGCGTCCGGCGAAACGATCGACAGCGTCGCCGCCTCGACGAACCCGAACCGCGAGTAGTAGGCGGGTTCGCCGAGCAGGACGACGAGGCCGTAGCCGAGGGCGTCGGCCGCCCCGACGACGGCGTGCATCAGCGCCGAGCCGACGCCGCTCGTCTGGTGCGCGGGCAGCACACCGAGCGGCCCGAGCCCGACGGCGGTCTCGGCGTGGTCGCCGAGGCGGGCCCGGCTGCAGCACACGTGCCCGACGACGGCACCGTCGTGGACGGCCACGAGCGAGAGGGCGTTGATCAGGTCGCCTTCGGCCCGAAGGTCGTCGACGAGGGGCGCCTCGATCGGGGTGCCGCCGGGCTCACGCCGGAAGGCTTCACTGTGGACGGCGTGGATCGCCGCCTGGTCGGCAGGCGTCTCGCGGCGGATCAGCATGAGCGCCACCTTGCCGCGAACCGGGTGGGGACGGCAATCGGGTTTCGCGCGCCGAGCCGGAAGGCCGCTGACGATTTCGGGTGAACGGCCTGCTCAGGCCGGGCGAATGGCCTAATGTCCGATCCGTGCAGCAAGGACCTCAGTACCCGTATCCGCAGTACCAGCCGTACCAGCAGCAGCCCGGCTACCCGCCGCCCAAGTCCGGGGGGAAGACCGTCCTGATCGTCGTGCTCGTGGTGGTCGGCGTGCTCGTGCTGGCCGGGGCGGGCGTCGGCGCCTTCTTCCTGCTGACCGCGGACGACAAGCGGTCCACCGCCGCGCCGACCTCCACCGCGCCGGCCGGTGAACCCGACAAGTACTCCTCGCTGCCGCGGTGCAGTGAGGTCGGGAGCCGGATGAACAACCTGCCGCCGCTGACCAGTGACAGCCCCGCCGAACCCGCCAGCGGCTCGGACGACAGGATCCAGCTGTCCCAGCTCAGCTGCTCGTGGATGAAGTCCGGCTCGTCGTCCGGCACGGTGTCGATGATGCTCGCGAAGTCGAACCGGCCGGGCTCGGGAGATGGTCCCGGGTACGCGAAGGCGGGCTACGACATCGAAGTGGACCGCGGGGCCAAGCCGATCACCGAGAAGATCGGGAAGGCCACGAAGGCCGCGGACGTCGACTACGACCAGAGCGGCACCATGCAGTGCGGGGTGCGGTTCTACCAGGGCAACGTCGACGTCACCGTGATCGTCACGGCCGCCGACACGTCCGACCGGAACATCGAACGGTGCCGCCGCAACGCGCACAGCCTGGCCAAGGCCGCTTCCGAGTCCCTCGAATAGAAAAGGCCTCCCCACGGCGAACCAGAACCGTGGGGAGGCCTTCCTTCAAGCGATCAGTCGAACGCCTTCGCGATCAGCGCCTTCTGCTCGACCTCGTGCACCTTCGACGAACCCGCCGACGGGGCCGCCATCGGGCGGCGGGACACGACCTCGAGCTTCGAGAACACCTCCGGGAACTTCCGGGGCAGGTTCAGGCCGAAGAACGGCCACGCACCCTGGTTCTCCGGCTCCTCCTGGACCCACGCGACCTGCGTCGCGTTCGTGTACCGCTCGATCGCCGCCAGCAGCTTCTTCTTCGGCAGCGGGTAGTACTGCTCGATCCGCACGATCGCGATGTCGTCCGCCTCGCGCTTCGTCCGCTCGGCCACCAGCTCCCAGTACAGCTTGCCGGAGGTCAGCAGCACCTTGCGGATCTTCGCCGGGTCCGGCGTGACGTCGTCGATGACGGACATGAACCGGCTCTCGCCGGTGAAGTCCTCGACGCCCGACGTCGCGGCCTTGTTGCGCAGCATCGACTTCGGCGTGAAGACGACCAGGGGGCGCTGGATGCCGTCGAGGGCGTGGCGGCGCAGCAGGTGGAAGTAGTTCGCCGGGGTGGACGGGACCGCCACCGTCATCGAGCCCTCCGCGCACAGCGAGAGGAAGCGTTCGATGCGGCCGGACGTGTGGTCCGGGCCCTGGCCCTCGTGGCCGTGCGGCAGCAGCAGCACGACGTCCGAGCGCTGGCCCCACTTGGCCTCGCCGGAGGAGATGTACTCGTCGATGACCGTCTGGGCGCCGTTGACGAAGTCGCCGAACTGCGCTTCCCACATCACCAGCGCCTCGGAGTTCGCCACCGAGTAGCCGTACTCGAAGCCGACGGCCGCGTACTCCGACAGCGCCGAGTCGTAGATCATCACGCGGCCCTGGCCGTCGGCCAGGTTCTGCAGCGGCGCGTACTCCTGGCCGGTCTTGCGGTCGATGAAGACCGAGTGCCGCTGGGTGAACGTGCCGCGGCGGGAGTCCTGGCCGGACAGCCGGACCAGCCGGCCCTCCATCGCCAGGGAGCCGAACGCCAGCAGCTCGCCGAACGCCCAGTCGATGTCGCCTTCGCGCGACATCTTGTGGCGGCGCTCCATGACCGGCTTGACGCGCGGGTGCGGGGTGAAGCCCTCCGGCACGTTCACGAACGCGTCGCCGATGTGCTCGATGACCTTGTTGGTGACCGCGGTCGGCACCTTCGCGGGCATCGGCTGCTCTTCCTCGACCGAGGGGCTGGCCTTCGCCGGGTGCTTCTCCAGCTCGCGGACCTCGTTGAAGACGTGCTCCAGCTGGCTCGAGAAGTCGCGCAGCGCGGCCTCGGCCTCCTCGACGGAGATGTCGCCGCGGCCGATCAGCGACTCGGTGTAGGTCTTCCGGACCGAGCGCTTCGTGTCGATGATGTCGTACATCGCCGGCTGCGTCATCGACGGGTCGTCGCCCTCGTTGTGCCCGCGGCGGCGGTAGCAGATGAGGTCGATGACGACGTCCTTGTGGAACGCCTGCCGGTACTCGACGGCCAGCTTGGCCACCCAGTGCGCGGCCTCCGGGTCGTCGCCGTTCACGTGGAAGATCGGCGAGCCGATCATCTTCGCGACGTCGGTGGCGTACTGCGAGGAGCGCGAGTGCTCCGGCGCGGTGGTGAAGCCGACCTGGTTGTTGACGATGACGTGCACGGTGCCGCCGGTGCGGTAGCCGCGCAGCAGCGCCAGGTTCAGCGTCTCGGCGACGACGCCCTGGCCCGCGAAGGCCGCGTCGCCGTGCATCAGGACGGGCAGGACGGTGTAGCCCTCGCCGCCCTTGTCGAGGATGTCCTGCTTGGCGCGGACGATGCCCTCGAGCACCGGGTCGACCGTCTCCAGGTGGGACGGGTTCGCGGTCAGCGACACCTTCGTCTCGCCGTCGCCGAACATCCGGAAGTACTTGCCCTCGGCGCCGAGGTGGTACTTCACGTCACCGGAGCCGTGCGCCTGGCCCGGGTCGAGGTTGCCCTCGAACTCCTGGAAGATCTGGCTGATCGGCTTGCCGACGATGTTGGCCAGCACGTTGAGGCGGCCGCGGTGCGGCATGCCGATGACGACCTCGTCGAGCTCGTGCTCGGCGGCCTTGTCGAGGATGGTGTCGAGCAGCGGGATCGCCGTCTCGCCGCCTTCCAGCGAGAACCGCTTCTGGCCGACGTACTTGGTCTGCAGGAACGTCTCGAACGCCTCGGCGGCGTTCAGCTTCGAGAGCACGTACTTCTGGACCGCGGGGTCCGGCTTCTCGTGCGGGATCTCGACGCGCTCCTGGATCCAGCGGCGCTCCTCGGGGTCGAGGATGTGGGTGTACTCGATGCCGACCGTGCGGCAGTACGAGTTGCGCAGCACGCCCAGGATGTCGCGCAGCTTCATCCGCTCCTGGCCGGCGAAGCCGCCGACCGGGAACTCGCGGTCGAGGTCCCACAGGGTGAGACCGTGGGACAGGACGTCCAGGTCGGCGTGGCTGCGCTGGCGGTAGTTCAGCGGGTCGGTGTCGGCCATCAGGTGGCCGCGCATCCGGAACGCGTCGATCAGCTCGATGACGCGGGCGGTCTTGTCGACCGGGCCGTCCGGGATGTCGGCGACCCAGCGGATCGGCTCGTACGGCAGGCGCAGGCTGGTGAAGACGTCGTCGTAGAAGCCGTCCTCGCCGAGCAGCAGCTCGTGGATGCGCTTGAGGAACTCGCCCGACTCCGCGCCCTGGATGATGCGGTGGTCGTAGGTCGAGGTCAGCGTCATGATCTTGCTGATGCCGAGGTCGACCAGGGTCTTCTCGCTGGTGCCCTCGAAGGCGGCCGGGTACTGCATGGCGCCGACGCCGATGATGGCGCCCTGGCCGGCCTGCAGGCGCGGCACCGAGTGGTTGGTGCCGATGCCGCCCGGGTTGGTCAGCGAGATCGTGGTGCCGGAGAAGTCGTCGGCGGTGAGCTTGTTGTTGCGGGCCTTCTTGACGATCTCCTCGTAGGCCTGCCAGAACTGCAGGAACGTCATGTCCTCGACGCCCTTGATCGAGGCGACGACGAGGTTGCGCGAGCCGTCCTTGCCCTTCATGTCGATCGCGAGCCCGAAGTTGACGTGCTCCGGCGTGACCGCGAACGGCTTCCCGTCGATCAGCTGGTAGTGCCGGTTCATGTTCGGGTAGGCCTTCAGCGCCCGCACCATGGCGTAGCCGATGAGGTGCGTGAAGGAGATCTTGCCGCCGCGGGTGCGCTTGAGGTGGTTGTTGATGACGATGCGGTTGTCCGCCATCAGCTTCGCCGGGACCGCGCGCACGCTGGTCGCGGTGGGGACGCTCAGCGAGGCGTCCATGTTCTTGGCGATGGCCGCCGCGGCGCCGCGCAGCTGCTTCGACTCCGGCTCTTCCTTCTTCGCGTCGGCCTTGGGCTCGGCCTTCGCCGCCGGCTTGGGAGCCGCCTTCGCCGCCGGCTTCGCGGGGGCCGGCTTGGCGGGCGCGGCCTGCTTGGCCGCCGACTCCGCGTTCTGCACGGCCTTGGGCGACGGCTGGGCGGCCTGGCCGTTGGTGGCGGGCTTGGCGTCGGCCTGCTGCCGGGCGGTGTCCGCCTTGGCCTGCGCGCTCTGCGTCGGCTTGAAGTCCGCGAAGAAGTCGTGCCAGGCGGCATCGACTGAGGAAGGGTCGGCGAGGAACTGGTCGTACATCTCTTCGACCAGCCACTCGTTGGGGCCGAACTGTGACGCAGGGCTGCTGCTGGACACGGCTGGGGCTCGCCTCTATCCGTCTCGATCTCGATCTTGAATCCGCTGATGCGCCTACCAGGCTAACCCCCTCGGTGACCGCGATGTGATGGAACCGGCCTGTGTGAGGCGTGGCGCACTAGGGTATCGGTCACTGACTCGATCAAGATGTGCTAAGGGAACCTTAAGCAGTGGACCCGGTACAGGGTTCCCGGGTTCTTTTTCCCGGGTTCGTCCCGTGGCCGGTGGACGTTCACCGGCGGGGGTTCTCCTGGGACGATGTGGCTGGTCGAATGTCCGTCGTTCTGGGACCAGGGCCTGGTGCGGCCGCTGGTCACCGAGTCCGGCACGGTCGTGCTCCGGTGTGATTCGTGCTCAGCGGTCTGGCTGTCGCCGTCCGACGTCGAGGAGATGGCGTGGGTCGAGCCCGACGAGCCGGACTGGCTGGTCGGGGCCGGGATCCACGTCCGGCCGGGGACGGTCCGGTGGGCGTCGCGCCCGGACGTCGAGGCGGCGGGAATGGGGGCGTTGGCCTGGCGGGCGCTGCCTTAGGACGTCGGGTACGGCGGCTCGTGGGGGACGAGCTTGACCGCGAGGTGCAGCTGGTCGGTGGCCAGCAGGCCGGCGATGTCGCGCATCACGGGTGTGACGTCGGTGATGGCGGTGATCCACTCGTCGCGGGGTTCGCCGTCGATCCGGACCGCTTGGAAGTTCAGCGCCGTGTGGTCGAGATCTCGCTCCGGGACCCATTCGACGTGCCCGGCGAGGGCCTGTTCGAAGCCTGCCCGGGTGATGTCGAGGGCCAGGACGCGCTCGTGCCCCGGCTCGCGCCCGTTGCCGCTGAGGTAGGCCGCCAGGCGGAACGACGGCACGAACCACGTGGTCCCGCCCCCCTCGAAGGCCTGCTTCTCGAGCGCGGCATCGGCGACGGCGGGCGAGCAGGCCAGGTAGACCCGGATGGTCGTCTCGGTCCGCGCCGCCCGGACCTGCCGGTCGGGGACCCGCTTCTCCTCGAACATGCCCGCCATGCTCCCAGCGCCGGCCCGCCCCGGCCACGAACTTTCGTGCGCAAGGAGGCATCTCGCGTGATTGGAGGGGCATCACGCGTGATTGGGCGGGCATCGGGGTGATGCCTCTCCAGACACACGTGATGCCTTCCTGATCACGCGTGATGCCTCTTTCCGCACGGTCAGCCGAGGGACCAGAGGCGGGCGTAGTGGCCGCCCGCGGACAGGAGCTCGGTGTGGGTTCCCGTTTCCACTATGCGGCCGTGGTCCAGGACCACGATGCGGTCCGCGCGGGCCGCCGTGGCCAGGCGGTGGGCGACCACGAACGTCGTGCGGCGGCGGGCGACCGTCTCCGTCGCGCGCAGGACCGCCGCCTCCGTCGAGGGGTCGAGGGCCGCCGTGGCCTCGTCGAGGAGGAGGACGTCCGGGTCGACCAGCTCCGCCCTCGCCAGGGCCACCAGCTGGCGCTGGCCCGCCGACAGCGACCGGCCGCGCTCGCCCACCGGCTGCAGGAAGCCCGACGGCAGGGCCGCCACGCCGTCGAGCGCGCCCACCGCGCGGACCGCCGCCTCGACCTCCGCGTCCGTCGCCGACGGGCGGCCGTAGCGGACGTTGTCGGCCACCGTGCCCGAGAACAGGTGCGCCTCCTGCGGGACCACGCCCATCCGGCGCCGGAGCCCGGCCAGCTCGTACTCGCGGACGTCCGTGCCGTCGATCCGGACCTCGCCGCCGGTGACGTCGTAGTAGCGCGCCACCAGCTTCACCGCCGTCGACTTGCCCGCGCCGGTCGCGCCGACCAGCGCGATCGTCTCGCCGGCCGCGACGTCCAGCGAGAACTCCGCCAGCGCCGGGGCCTCCGCGCCGGCGTAGGAGAACTCGACCTCCTTGAACGAGACCTCGCCGCGCAGCCGGGGCGGCACGGCGACGGGCTTCTCGGCCGGCGGCACCGACGTCGGCGTGCGCAGCAGGTCGCCGATCCGGTTCAGGCCGACGCTCGCCTGCTGGTAGCCGTCGAACACCGCCGACAGCTGCTGGATCGGCGAGAAGAACTGCTGCAGGTACAGCAGGAACGCGAGCAGCACGCCGGCGGACAGCGTGCCCGCCGAGACGCGGTTCGCGCCCGCCACCAGCACCGTCGTGGTCGCCAGGTCCGACAGCAGCGCCACCAGCGGGAAGTACGTGGCCACGTACCGCTGGGCCCGCAGCCGCGAGCGCCGGTAGTCGTCGCTGCGCGAAGCGAACGCCTCCGCGGAGCGGTCTTCGCGCGTGTACGCCTGCGCGACGCGCAGCCCGCTGACGTTCTCCTGCATGTCCGCGTTGACGACGCTGACCCGCTCGCGGGCCTCGTTGTACGCCTTCGACGCCGACCGCCGGAAGATCACCGTGGCCACCGCCAGCACCGGCACCATCGCCAGCGCGTACAGCGCCAGCCCGGCGTCGGTGACCAGCAGCGCGCCGGTGATCCCGGCCAGTGTCAGCGCGCTGACCACCGCGGTGGCGAGGCCGGTCTGCAGGAACGTCGAGAGCGCGTCGACGTCCGTCGTCATCCGGGTCATGATCTTCCCGGACAGCTCCCGCTCGTAGTAGTCGAGCCCGAGCCGCTGCAGGTGCGCGTAGCTGCGGACGCGCAGCGCGTACAGCACCGTCTCGCCCACCCGCGCCGTCAGCCGCGTCTGCGCGAAGACCACCAGCCAGTCGGCCGCGATCACCGCGGCCCCGATCCCGGCGGCCAGCCAGATCATCCACTCGACACCCGCGCGCACGCCGTGGTCGACGCCGAACTGGTACAGCCCCGGCAGCGCGATCGACGCCAGCGCGTCCGCCGCCACCAGCGCGATCACCGCGGCCAGCGGCCAGCGCACCGGCCGCAGCAGCCCGGCCAGCCGGAACTTCGGGTCGGCCGCGGTGACGTCCACGCCCGGCAGCCGTGGCTCGTCGACGGCGGCCGGGAGCTTGCGCACGCCCTCGATCAGCTCCGGTGTCGGCGGCACGTCGAGCCCGCCACCCCCGCCGACCCACCCGCTGTTGTTCGGGTCGCCGCTGCGCATCCGCGCCGCTTCCGCCAGGGCGTCGACCTCGTCGCGGCTCTCGTCACGCGGCCACAGCGCCGGGGTGACACCGTCTTGGCCGCAGTCCAGGCCCTCGCAGCGGTGCTTCTCTTCGACGTCGTCGCCCGGGCCCGCCACCAGCTCGCGGAACAGCGGGCAGCGCGCCATCAGCTCGGCCTCGGTGCCGACGTCGACGACGCGGCCCTCGTCGAGGACCGCGATCCGGTCGGCCAGCGCCAGGGTGGAGCGCCGGTGCGCGATCAGCAGGGTGGTCCGCGTCGCGGTGACCGAGCGCAGGGTGTCGTGGATCGCCGCCTCGGTGACGGTGTCGATGGCCGACGTCGCGTCGTCGAGGACCAGGATCCGCGGGTCGGTGATCAGGGCCCTGGCCAGCCCGAGCCGTTGCCGCTGCCCGCCGGAGAGCGTGAGCCCGCGCTCGCCGACCAGCGTGTCGTAGCCGTCGGGCAGCGCGCGGATGAAGCCGTCGGCTTCCGCGGCCCTGGCCGCCGCGACGATCTCCTCCTCGGTCGCGTCCGGCCGGCCGTAGGCGATGTTGTCCCGGATCGAGGAGGAGAACAGGAACGCCTCTTCGAACACCACGCCGATCGCCTGCCGCAGCTGCCGCAACGGCACCTCACGGACGTCGAGGCCGCCGATCCGCACCGCGCCCTCGTGCACGTCGTAGAACCGCGGCAGCAGCAACGAGATCGTGGACTTCCCCGAGCCCGCGGTGCCGACCAGCGCGAGGGTTTCGCCCGGGTGGGCGGTGACCGAAAGGCCGTCGAGCACCGGTTCGCTGCGGGTGTAGCCGAACCGGACGCCGTCGAGCTCCACGCCCAGCGGCCCGGCCGGCAGCGGCCGCGCGTCCGGCGCGTCGACGACCTCCGGCTGCGCGTCGATCAGCTCGTACACCCGCTCGGCGCCGGCGCGGGTCAGCTGGGCCTGCACGACCAGCCCGGACAGCATCCGGGCCGGGCCGATCAACGTCGCCAGGTAGGTGGCGAAGGCCAGGAACGTGCCGAGCGTGATGGAGCCGTTCAGCGCGAGGACGCCGCCGATGCCGAGCACGGCGACCTGGCCGGCGGCGGGCAGGGCGGCGGTGGTCGCCGTCGGGAGCGCCGAGAGCTTCGCCGCGCGAAGCCGCTCCCCGAACAGCTTGCGCGCGGTCGCCTCGAGCTTCGAGACCTCCCGCGTCTCCTGGCCGAAGCCCTTGACCACCCGGACACCGGTGACGGTCTCTTCGACCTGCTGCGCGACGTCCGCCGCGCGCTGCTGGGCCGACCACGTGGCCGGGAACAGGCGCTTGCGGCTGCGCGTCACGATGATGCCGACCGCCGGCGTGACGACCAGCGCGATCAACGTCAGCACCGGCGACAGCCACAGCATCGCGACGAACGACAGCAGCGCGAAGACCACCGAGCCGAACGACAGCGGGACCTGCATCAGGATGCTGGTGACCAGCTGCAGGTCGGAGATCGCGCGCGAGGCGACCTGGCCGGTGCGCAGGGCGTCCTGCTTGCCGCCGTCCAGCCGCGAAACGGCGTTGAAGACGCGCTGACGCAGATCGTGCTGGACGTCGAGGGCGAGCTTCCCGCCGAGGTAGCGGCGCGCGAACGCGGTGCCGAAGGCGATCAGCTGCAGCGCGACCAGGAAGGCGGCGATCCCGGGCAGGCCGCCGGTGTGCCCGGCCACCGCGTCGTCGACCGCCGTGCGCACCAGCAGCGGGCTCGCGGCCTGCACGCCGACGCCGACCGCGGCGGCGAGCAGCGACAGCACGACGAGGACGCGGTGCTCCCACGCCGCGGCGGACAGCCGGCGGATCCAGCCGGCCGTCTCGGCGGGTGGGAGCTCTTGACGGGAGCGAGGCGGTGCGGTGGTCACGTTGTGACAGTAAGCGCCACCACCGACAAAATATTTCCCCGAATGCTCCGAAGGCCACCTCGAGCTGCTCGAGGTGGCCTTCGGGACAGGGAAAACTACGTGATGTCGCGCTTCTGGTTGCCCGCCCAGCCGAGGCCGAAGAAGAGCATCGTCCACGCGAAGAAGATCAGCGCCGACGCCCACCACGAGATCACGCCCGGCGCACCCGCCGCGAGCTGCAGGCCGAGCGCCGACCAGTGGTCGACGCCGCCCGGCAGGTTGAGCGAGTTGATCCCGAACGCGTCCGCCGCGATCCCGCCGACGATCCCGTTGGCGGTGCCGTTCGGCAGGATCCCGCCCAGGATGTCGGCCGGGCCCCAGAGCGCGATGACCAGGACGTTCTCGATGATCAGGAACCACACGATGAACAGCACCACGGCCAGCGGCACGTTGCGCAGCACCGCGCCGAACCCGATACCGAACAACGTCACCAGCACCGAGGCCAGGATCGTCCCGCCGAGCGCGGCCAGCCACTGGCCCGCGCTGGGCCACCGCCCGGAATCGACCGAAGCCATCACCGCGATCGCCGAGACACCGGCGCTCACCAGGCCGTAGATGGCGCCCCACCCCACGTAGGTGAGCATCTTCGCGGTCAGCGCGGTGACCCGGTTCGGCGCCGTCAGGAACGTCGTCGTGATCGTCTTGCTGCGGTACTCGCCGGCCAGCGCGAAGACGCCGAACAAGCCCGGGATCAGCTGCGCGATGTTCACGCCGTGCGCGAACGCCAGCAACCCGACCGGCAGCTTGCTCGCGTCCAGGCCGACCGCGCCCGCGATCTCGCGAGCGTCGGAACCGCCGATGTAGTCCGCGAAGTCGTTCGTGATCTTGCCCCACACGAACGTCAGCCAGAACGCGACCAGCGCCAGCGGGATCAGCAGCACCCACCACGTGTTCAGCGAGAGCGTCTTGCGGAACTCCGCCTTGATCAGGTTGCCCATCACTGCTGCGGTCCTCCCCAGTGCTGCTGCTGTTGCTGCTGTGGACCCGACGGCGGGCCCGGCTGGTAGTGCTGCTGGTGCGGCGGATAACCGGGCGGCGGGCCCTGGTACTGCGGCTGCGGCGGGTAACCCGGCGGCGGCTGGCCCGGCGCGCCGGCGTACTGGCCCTGCGTCAGCTGGAAGAACATCCGCTCCAGGTCGGCATGTTCCTCCTGCATCCCGTAGACGGCGATCCCGGCCTTCGCGGCGATGTCACCGATCTGCTGCACGCTCGACCCGGCCACCGCGACCCGGCCGTCCGGCGTCGGCGAAACCCCGACGATGCCGTTGTCCTGCAACGCCTTCACCAGCGCCGACGGGTCCGCCGGCTGCACCAGCACCCGCGACTGCTGGCTCTTGCGCAGCTGCTCCAGCGGGCCGTAGTACCGCGTGACGCCCTGGCTGATGATGACGACCTGGTCGATCAGCTGCTCGACCTCGTTGAGCAGGTGACTCGACACCAGCACCGTCCGCCGCTGCTCCCGCGCGTACGAGCGCAGGAAGTTGCGCAGCCACAGGATGCCCTCGGGGTCCAGGCCGTTCGTCGGCTCGTCGAGCACCAGCACCTGCGGATCGCCCAGCAGCGCCGTCGCCAGCGCCAGCCGCTGCCGCATGCCGAGCGAGAACCCGCCCGCCTTCCGGTCCGCGGCGCTGCCCAGGCCCACCAGGCCCAGCACCTCGTCGGCGCGCCGGTCCGGCACGCCGATCGCCGCCGCGTACACCCGGAGGTGGTTGCGGGCCGTCCGGCCCGGGTGGAAGCCCTCGTTCTCCAGCACCGAGCCCACCACCCGCGCCGGGTTCCCCAGCTGCGAGTGCGGCCGGCCGTTGATCGTCGCCGTCCCTGAAGTGGGTGTCACCAACCCGAGCAACATGCGCAATGTCGTCGTCTTCCCGGCGCCGTTCGGCCCCAGGAACCCCGTCACCGAACCCGGTTCGACCGTGAAGCTCAGGTTCTGCACGGCGTTCACTGCGCCGAACCGCTTGCTCAGGTTCTGCACCACAATCCGGCCACTGCCGTCGTGCATACCGTCCCCTAACGTTCCCCGCTGATGCGGCGTCATCCTGCCTTACCGGCGGCGACCGCGCGCACGGAACACCCGAGAGCGACTTTCGTCACTTTCCGCTACCGCCCGATGGCGGCCCCGATGCCGCTGACCAGAGGATTCGTGATCTCCGGCCAGATCAACTTGGTAAAGAATTCGTGCGACTTGCCGACCCGGTGCAGCCAAGTCCGCCGAAGCCCTCTAAGCTAGGTATCGGCGGCCCGCTCCCAGTGACCCCCAGGCTGGTTGAGCGGGTCGCCCCTTCGTCTCTGCATCGCGGCTTCGCCGCTCATGTCGACTTCGTCCTCTCACCCGGGGGGCCGAGCCCCCCGGACCCCCACGGTGCCTTTCGCTGCGGTTCCAGCCCTGCCGGACTCCCACCGTGCCTCTTTCGCTCGGCTTCCAGCCTTGCCGGACCCCACCGTGCCTTTTGCTCGGCTTCCAGCCCTGCCGGGTCTTCGGGCTTCCTGCTGCGGTTTCGGGCCTGCTGCGGTGGGTGGGTGTGGCATCGTGGCGCGGTGCGGATCTTGCTCGTTGAGGATGAACGGCGGCTTGCTGAGGCGCTGCGGGCCGGGCTCTGTGCTGAGGGGTATGCCGTTGATGTTGCCCACCATGGGCGGGATGCCCTCTGGCTTGCCGGTGAACATCCCTACTCCGCCATCGTGCTGGACATCATGCTTCCCGGGCTGAACGGCTACCGCGTCTGCCGGCGGCTGCGGGAACAAGGGGACCGGACTCCCATCCTGATGCTTACCGCCAAGGATGGGGAAGATGACGAGATCGAGGCCCTTGATACCGGGGCCGATGATTTTCTGCCCAAGCCCTTCTCCTACGGCGTCTTGCTCTCGCGGCTTCGCGCGCTCATCCGGCGTGGGGGTGCCACCCGGGCGGGTGTTCTCACGCTCGGGGATCTCGCGCTCGATCTGGCGGGGCGGACCTGCCGGCGCGGTACGGCCGACATCGTGCTCACCGGGAAGGAGTTCGCTCTCCTTGCCTACCTGATGCAGCGGCCGGGGCAGGTCGTCACCAAGAGTGAGCTGCTCGACAACCTCTGGGACTTCGCCTCCTCCGCGACTGCCAACCTGGTCGAGGTGCACGTCAGTGCGCTGCGGCGCAAGATCGATGTCCCGTTCGGGGCCGAGACCATCCGGACCGTGCGGGGCGCTGGTTACCGCGTGGCGACATGAACACAAAGAGAGCGGGCCCCTGCCGCGGTGCGACAGGAGCCCGCTCGGGCGGGATGGCTCAGGCGAGGACGGTGTCCAGCGGCGTGTGCGGCAGGTCGTGGGCCACCGCGACCGGGCCGTTCGTCAGGGCGCCGTCGTGCGTGTTGAGGCCCTTCGCCAGCGCGGCGTCGGCCTGCAGCGCGGCCTTCCAGCCGTGCTCGGCCAGCTGGACCGCGTACGGCAGGGTGACGTTCGTGAGGCCGTAGGTCGACGTCCGGGGCACCGCGCCCGGCATGTTCGCGACGCAGTAGAAGACCGACTCGTGCACGGTGTAGGTCGGCTCGTCGTGCGTGGTCGGGCGCGAGTCGGCGAAGCAGCCGCCCTGGTCGATCGCGATGTCGACGAGGACGCTGCCCGGCTTCATGCGGGCGACCAGGTCGTTCGAGACCAGCTTCGGCGCCTTCGCGCCGGGGACGAGCACCGCGCCGATGACCAGGTCGGCCTGCAGCACGGACTCCTCGACCGACAGCCGGTTCGACGTCACCGTGCGGATGCGGCCGCCGAAGTCGTTGTCGATCTGGCGGAGGCGGTCGACGTTGGTGTCGAGGATCTCGACGTCCGAGCCGAGGCCGAGAGCGACGCGGGCGGCGTTGAGGCCCGCGACCCCGCCGCCGATGACGACGACGCGCGCCGGGTGGACGCCGGGGATGCCGCCGGGCAGGACACCGCGGCCGCCGCTCGGCTTCATCAGCGAGAACGCGCCGACCTGCGGGGCCAGCCGACCCGCGACCTCCGACATCGGGGCGAGCAGCGGCAGCGCGCCGTTGGCGGTCTGCACCGTCTCGTAGGCGATCGCGGTGGTGCCGGCGGCCAGGAGCGCGTCGGTCAGCGGGCGGTCGGCGGCGATGTGCAGGTAGGTGAAGAGGACCTGGTCGCGCCGGAGCCGGCCGTACTCCTCGGCGATGGGCTCCTTGACCTTGAGGACGAGCTCGCCCTCGGCCCAGGTCTCGTCGGCGGTCGCGAGGATCTTGGCGCCGGCGGAGACGTACTCCTCGTCGGTGATGGACGAGCCGACGCCCGCACCGGTCTCGACGAAGACGTCGTGCCCGCGGCCGACCAGCTCGTGCACCCCCGCCGGGGTCAGCGCCACCCGGTATTCGTGCTTCTTGATCTCACGGGGAACGGCGATACGCACAGTCGGCCTCCTGGGTCGGTCTGCGTCCGGATTCGGTGCGGTGTCGCCACTCACGGTGAACCACCCGGACGGCGGTGTCATCGTGCTGGGCGGACAGTTCTGGTCAGTATTCGTGGTGCTGCGCGAACAATGCCTTGACCTCGACCTCACTGGAAGTTGCACGGTTGCCTCATGCGTGCGGTGTGGTTGAGAGAGTTCGGTGGTCCGGAAGTCCTGGTCCCGGGGGAGGCGCCGGATCCGGTGCCCGGGCCGGGGCAGGTGCTGGTGGAGGTGTGTTTCGCGAACATCACGTTCGTCGAGACGCAGTTCCGGGCGGGGGCGCCGGGGCCGTTCCGGGCTTCGCCGCCGGTGATCCCCGGCAACGGCGTCGGCGGCGTGATCGGCGCGGTCGGCCCGGGGGTGGAGCCGGGGCTGGTGGGGCAGCGGGTGGTCACGGCGACGGGCGGGTCCGGCGGGTACGCCGAGCGCGTCGCGGTGGACGCGGCGGCGGTGTTCGAGGTGCCGCCCGCGCTCTCGCTCGACGCGGCGGTGGCGCTGCTCGCGGACGGCCGGACGGCGACCGGTTTGGTGCATGCGACCAGGGTGCGCCCGGGCGATCGAGTCCTGGTCGAGGCGGCGGCGGGTGGCGTCGGCAGCCTGCTGGTCCAGCTCGCGAAGGCGGCGGGCGCGACGGTGATCGGCGCGGCCGGCGGGCCGGCGAAGGTGGCACGGGTGCTGGGGGCGGACGCGGTGGTGGACTACCTGCGGCCGGACTGGACGTCTTCGGTCGGCCCGCTCGACGTCGTGTTCGACGGGGTGGGCGGAGCGATCGGCACGGCGGCGTTCGGGCTGCTGCGCCGGGGCGGCCGGATGGCGGCGTACGGCCTGGCGGGCGGCTCGTGGGCGGAAGTGTCCGAAGAGGACGCCGCGGCCCGGGGAGTTTCGCTGGTGCGGTCGATCGGGACCCCGGCGGAGCTGCGGGCGTTCACGGAGTCGGCGTTGGCCGCGGCGGCGGCGGGGGACCTGGTGCCGGTGATCGGCCAGCGGTTCCCCCTGGAGAAGGCGGCGGACGCCCACGCGGCGATCGAGTCGCGGGCAACGGTGGGGAAGACGTTGCTGGTCACATGATCGACGAATTCCTTGCCCGCCCGTTGACGGCGCGGGTGGCCACGGACGGGCCGACGGTCAGGCCGACCTGGTACCTGTGGGAGGACGGCGCGTTCTGGATCCTCAGCGGCCCGTGGTCACGCTTGCCGTCGCTGGTTCTTTCGCGGCCTCGGATCGCGTTGTCGGTGGATGTCTGCGAGCTCGACACCGGGGTGGTTGTGCAGGTGCTGGCGAGCGGTGATGCTTCGGTGCGCCCGTTCGACGTGCCGCGGGGGCGGCGGAAGCTGGTGCGGTACCTGGGGGACGACGAACAGCGGTGGGATCCGCGGTTTCGCGAGTACCTGCACGGGGATGTCGGCGCGGTCTGGGTGCACCTGCGGCCTTCGCGGCTGGTGGCGAAGGACCTCAGCTACGAGGTGCCGGAAAAGCCGTGAAGGCCTCCTCCGGAGGGAGAAGGCCTTCACGGGTTCCGCCGCGGGAAGCGGAGGCTCAGGCGCGGTACGCCGACCAGGCGTTCTGCATCCGGGTGCTCTGGCCCGCGGTGAACTCGTACATGCAGCTGTCGTAGCTGTAGTCCATGAAGTTGTGCACCGGGTCCACGCCCGCCGTCGCGCAGGTGTCCTTGTTCGCCGGGCAGCCCGACGTCGCCGTGGCCTCGGCCGGGGTGTCCGCCACGTAGTCGCCCGATCCCGAGCAGCCGCCCTGGAACGTGTGGTACAGGCCCATCCAGTGGCCGACCTCGTGGGTTGCGGTGTCGCCCTCGTTGTAGTTCGTCGCCGAGCCGCCCGGGAGGGACGTGTCCAGCAGGACCACGCCGTCCAGCTTCGGCTGCGACTTGTAGTTCGAGGGGAACGTCGCCCAGCCCAGCAGGCTGTCGCCGAGGTTGGCCGTGTAGATGTTCAGCGCGTTCGCGCCGCCCTTGCGCAGCGCGTTCTTCATGTTGCGCTCGGCCGAGGTGCCGTCGGTGATCCCGTTGTACCAGGTCGCGTTGTTCGTGTAGTCGGTGCTGACCAGCGAGAAGCTGAAGCCGCTCGACGCGTACGCGCTGTTCAGGACCGAGATCTGCTTGCTGATCGTCGCCGCCGGGATGTTGCCCGCCGAACCGCTCGTGATCACGTGGAAGTACACCGGGATCGAAACCGCGGCCGCGGCCTGGGCGGAGCGGACCATGCGCTTGCCGGCGAGCTTGCTCTGCATGTCCGCCTCCATGCGGGCCGCCTCGGCCGGGGACACCGTGCCGGCGTGGCCGTCCCTGCTGCGGTCCGCGGCGTGCGCGGGGGTGAAGCAGTCGCCGCTCGGCGCCGCGACGGCGCTCCCGGCTCCCGCGGCCGGGATGGTCAAGGCGACCAGGGAGAGCGCGGACACCGCACCCAGCTTGACCGCCTTGCCGAAGCGCTTCGAACTGCTCATGGGCGAACTCCTCTTGCAACGACCCGGCTACCCGGGGTGGTGAGGAGAAAATGCGGCACGCGATCTTCGGAATCCACCATCTTTCGGCTGGAAAAGACAATCCGAACGATCGGCGCGATCCATGCGGAGTAGTGCATAAGTCCGGTGTTACGCCGAACGGCCCAATCAGCTCCAGCGCACGGCGACGAGCTGGGTCAGCAGCGCCAGCCGGACGTCGGGGTCGTCGAGGTCCAGCGGCACCAGCTCGAGGAGCTTCCGCATCCGGTACCGCAGGGTGTTCGGGTGGATCCGCAGCTCCCGCGCCGCCGCTCGCGGGTCGCCGGGGTGCCGCAGCCACTCGTACAGCGTCTCGACGTAGCCGGCCTTGCCCGACTCGTCGTGCGCGCGCAGGGTGCTCAGCGGGCCGAGGTCGGCGACCCGGGCCGCGGCCGCCGCCGTCGCGCCGCGGTGCAGCGTCAACGCCGTCCAGGCTTCGTCGAACGCGATCACGCGGTCGTGCAGGATCTCGGCGCGCAGCAGGCCCAGTGCTTCGTCGGCCTGGGCGCGTGACGCCGAGAGGTCGCCGATCCCGCCGGGGGAGCCCGCCGCCGCGCGCGGGGCTCCGCCGCGCCGGGACGCCGGTTGCGCTTCCAGCGCCTGGCGCAGCTCGGCCCAGCCGCCCGGGCCCGGCCGGTCCGGCACCACCGCGTAGAGCAGCCCGGCGAGCTCGGTCGCCACCGGACGGCTGCCGATGCCCTGGGAGATCCGTTCGAGCAGGGCCAGCCGCAGGCCCTCGGCGTCGCGCCCGTCGCCGCCGGTGACCTCGATGACGACCACACGGTGCGGCTCGTCGGACAGGTCCAGCTCCGCCATCGCCTTGCGCGGGTTCGCGTTGCCTTCGAGCACCGCCCGCAGCAGCTCGGCCGACGCGCGGCGCTGCGCGTCGGTGTGCGCGCGGCGTCGCAGCAGGTGCAGCGCGACGACCGGGGCGGCGTCGGCGAACGCGGCCGCGCGCTCGTCGGACACCGGCCCCGCGACCACCGCCCACATCGACCCGAGCAGCTCGCCGCCCATCCGGATCGGCACGATCAGCCGCGGCAGCGTGCCGTCGCGCTGGGCGGGGACGAAGATCGTCTGCCGGCCGCGGGACAGCTCGCGGAACACCCCGCGCGAGCGGAACCGCGCGAGGACGTCGTCGGGGATGCGGCGGCCCATGATCGTGGCGACGCGGGCGGGGTCGGTCAGGTCCTGGCGCGCGGAGTAGGCGAGCACGCGCGAGTTGGTGTCCTCGATGGTCACCGGCGCGTCGACGACGCTCGCGACGGCGTCGGCCAGCCGGAAGAGGTCGCCGGACCCCGGGTCGAGGTCCTCCGACTCGTCGGCGAGGGCGTCGAGGACGGTCCGCAGCAGCCAGACGAGCTGCGCCCATGACGTCGCCGCGTGCACCTGGATCAGCGCGATCCCGCTGGCCTTCGCGGCCCGCTTCACCGCCGGCTTCGCGGCCAGCGGCGGCTTGAGCAGCACGGCGGCCGCGCCCTGGCCGGCGCTCTGCCGCACCAGTTCGGCGGCGTCTTCGGGGCCGGTCGTGGCGACGCCGAGCACGAGGTCGCCTGCCGACAGGGTGAGGGCACCGCCGGGTTCGGCGATGACGACGTCGGCGACCGCGGGCGAGTCGTCGGGCAGCTGGAGCGCGTGCAGCAGCGTCGGACCCACCCGGTCGACCACGCTGCGCACCGAAACCACCAGTGCATTCTCGCCGAGAAACCTGTGGACGGCTCGGTAGGGTCGCCGGGGTGAGCGATGCCCGGCAGATCGTGGAAAGCGGTTACGACAGCGTGGCGCGGCGGCGCTGACCGGACGGCTCGACGACGGCGCCCGGGTCCTCGACCTCGGCTCGGCGTCGACCTCTCCGCGAGGCAGCTGGCGCTGGCGCGGCGGAACGTCCCGGGCGCGGTTCGAGCGGGGCGACATGACCGCACTGTCCTTTCCGGACGGCAGCTTCGACGCCGTGACGGCGTTCTGTTCGGTACTGCACGTGCCCCGCGAGGACCAGGGCGCGCTGTTCGCGCGGATCGCCGGCTGGCTGCGTCCCGGCGGCTGGTTCCTCGCCGCGCTCGGGTACAGCGAGGCGAACGGCGCCGAGGACGGCTGGCTGGGCACGCAGATGTTCTTCAGCAGCCACGCCCCGGCGGAAAACCGGCGGCTGCTCGCCGCGGCCGGGTTCACGCTCGAGGTGGACGAGACCGCCACGATGCGGGAACCGGAGGGGCCGGCGACCTTCCACTGGGTGCTTGGCCGGCGCTGAGCCGGGGCGACCAGCCGCAGTTCCGTGCCGCCGATACGGCGAGCCGGTGGTCCGGTCGGCCCGGCACGCGCCGAGCGCGCGGGCGAGCGAGCCGAACGAAGACCGGGCTTTATTTCATTCCGGCGCCGGCCGCGCGAGCGGCGGGGTGATCAGGCAGTGTCATCCGGGGCTTCGCCCCGAGCCGGGGGCTTCGCCACCCGGACCCCCGAGAGCCGGGTTGTGCGGCTTCCGCGCGTCGATGTCCTCCGGCGTGTACTGCTCCCGCTTGGTCGTCAACGCCCAGCGGTGCCCGTCGGGATCGACGACCCGGCCGTAACGCTCGCCGAAGAACATCTCGGTGACCGGTGCTTCGACCGTCGCGCCCGCGAAGACCGCGCGGCGGGCGAGGTCGTCCGGGTCCGCCGTCTCCAGGGTGAGCAGCATCGGGGTGCCGCCGATCGTCGACGGCGCCAGCGCGTCGAGCGCCGCGATCTCCTGGCTGACCAGCAGCCGCGCGTCGCCGACGGCCAGCTCGACGAACAGCACCGTGCCGTCCGGCAGCACCGTGCGGAACAGCTCGACCGCGCCGAACGCCTTGGCGTAGAAGGAAACGGCGGCGTCCACCTCGCGCACGAACAGGTGCGGCACCAGGCCGAGCGGGCGGCTCACGCCGACTCCGGGCGCGCCGTCAGCCCGGCGTCGGCGGCCGCGGCGACCAGCCGGGCCAGCAGGGCCGTCTCCCGCGCGGCGGCCGCCCGGCCGGCCGGGGTGATCCGGTAGTAGCGGCGACGCGAGTCCTCGCCCGGGAGCTCCTCGGCCAGGCCGTCGGCGGCCAGCCGGGCCAGCGTCCGGTAGAGCGTGCCGGGCCCCAGCTGGACGGCGCCACCGGTGACCTCGGCGACGAACCCCATGATCCCGTAGCCGTGCGCGCGCCCGCCCGGCCCGGTGGCCAGGGCCAGGAGCACCTGGAACGCCGCGGGGGTCAGCGGGTTGCCGTCGGCCATGGCCCGAGCCTACACTCCGAGCTGGTTATATCCATGGTGGATATATAGAGAGGCGGGGTCATGCCCATCCAGGGAGTCGGCAAGGTCGTGGTCGGGGTCGCGGACCAGGCACGTGCCAAGGAGTTCTGGTCGGAGGTCGTCGGCTTCACGGTGACGACGGACGTGCCCTACGACGACCAGGGGCGGCGCTGGGTCGAGGTGACCGCGCCGGACGGGACGGTCCTCGTGCTCAGCGAGACCCCCGAGGACCGCCCCCGGAGCACTGCCGACCAGCTTCCGACGTCGAACTTCTTCCTGTACGCCGACGACGTCGAGAAGACGTACGAGGAGCTGTCGGCGAAGGGTGTGGAGTTCCCCGCGAAGCCGGAGAAGCAGCCGTGGGGCTGGTGGTCGATGTTCACCGACTCCGAGGGGAACCGCTTCGCGTTGCAGCAGCGCGACTAGCGCGACAACACCGCCGTCAGGACCCGCCGCAACTCGCCGGCCGGGTCCGCGATCGGCTCCGGTGACCGCCACGCGACGATGCCGTCGGGCCGCACCAGCGACGCGCCGCCCGCCGAAAGGCCGTACCGGGGCGCGAAGACGTCGTCGTCGATCACGTGGCAGTCGAGGGGGATGCCCAGCTCGGCCGCGGCGGGCCGCCACCGCGTGTCGTCGCCCGCGCACAGGAGCACCCACGAGTGCCCGAGCAGGTCCACAGTGGACGCCAGACCCGGCGCCCGGAAGCCGGGCCGTCCGGTCGGGGCGTGCACGTCCTCGACGCGCTCGCCGTCGTCCGGCTCCTCCGAGAGCACCGCGGTCGAGCGGTAGCGGAACCCGAGCAGGATCGCCAGCTGGTCCTCGGCCCTCGTCAGCCCGGAGACGTCGAGGTCGGGGTGCATGCGCTGCTTCATGTTGTGCAGTGACGTGTCGACGACCATCCGCGCGATCGGCTTCCGCTCGGCTTCGTAGGTGTCGAGGAGCCCGTCGCCGGCCTCGCCGCGCAGGACCGCCGCGAGCTTCCACGCGATGTCCGCGGCGTCGCCGACCGCCGTGTTGCCGCCCATCCCGCCCGTCGGCGGCGTCACCTTCGCCGCGTCGCCGACCAGGAAGACCCGGCCGGCGCGGAACCGGTCGGCGAGCCGCGCGGCGACTTCCCACGAGCCGGTCCAGACGATCCGCGGGGCCAGCTCCGGCAGGTCGGTGGCGGCGCGGATCATCGCGACGAGCCGGTCGTGGGTGAAGTCCTCCGGGCGCTCGCCGCGCTCCGGGTGGTAGTCCGGCGCGAAGACGTACCGGTCCGGCACGTCGGTGTTCACGAACCCGGCGGTGAAGTCGGGGTGCCGCAGGTAGAACAGGTCGGACAGGCCGGCCTGGACGCGGTCGCCGAGGTCGGCGTCGAAGACCACGCCGAGGCAGTGGCTCAGCGCGTCGGGCCCGGTGGTCCCGATGCCGAGCCGCTGCCGGATCCCGCTGCGGCCGCCGTCGGCGGCGACGACGTAGTCCGCGCGCACCACGGTTTCTTCGCCGGAATCGCGGTGGCGCAGCGTCGCGGTGACGCCGTCGTCGTCCGGCACCAGGTCGGTCAGCTCCGTCCGGAACCGCACCCGCGCGCCCGCCTTTTCCGCGTGGGCCAGCAGGATCGGCTCCACGACGTCCTGGCCGGCCATCCCGGCGGGCAGCGTCGTCGACGCCGAGACGTCGAACTCGCTGCCGTCCTGGACGAGCCGGTGCAGCACGCGGCCGGCCAGGCTGGTCGCGACGGTGATCCGCAGGCCCTGCGACGCCCGCGGGCTCGCCGCCAGCACTTCCCGGTCGATGCCCGCCCAGTGGAACAACTCCATCGTGCGCCAGTTCTGCCCGGCGGCGCGCGGGTGGATCGACGTCCCCGCGTGCCGCTCGACGGCCAGCACGTCCACCCCCGCCTGCGCCAGGAACAACGCGGCCGACAGCCCGCCCAGCCCGGCCCCGGCGACCAGCACCTGCACCCGCTCCGTCACGACTACCCCCTGTCCTTGAATCTCATTTATAAAACATCTTAGACACAGAGAGATTTGGCTGACAAGATAATCCGGCTCTCAGGAGGTGGGAAGGGTTGGGTGGGCCGTTCGGCGCAAGTAGCTTCGGGCCGGGCAGCCCTCCACGAATCCGTTGAACCGCAAGGAGAAACCGATGGCCGAGACTTCGGCGTGGTCGTTCGAGACCAAGCAGATCCACGCGGGTGCCGCCCCGGATCCGGCCACCGGGGCGCGGGCGACGCCGATCTACCAGACGACGTCGTACGTCTTCCGCGACAGCCAGCACGGCGCCGACCTGTTCAGCCTCGCCGAGCCCGGCAACATCTACACGCGGATCATGAACCCCACCCAGGACGTGCTGGAGCAGCGGCTGGCCGCGCTCGAAGGCGGCGTCGCGGCGCTGGCGTTCGCGTCCGGCTCGGCCGCGACCACGGCGGCGGTCCTGAACCTCGCCGGCGCGGGCGACCACTTCGTCTCGAGCCCGTCGCTCTACGGCGGCACCTACAACCTCTTCCACTACACGCTGCCGAAGCTCGGCGTCGAGGTCACCTTCGTCGACGACCAGGACGACCTGGAGCAGTGGCGGGCGGCCGTCCGGCCGAACACCAAGTTGTTCTTCGCCGAGACGCTGGCCAACCCGGGCAGCAACGTCCTCGACATCCGGGGGGTCGCCGACGTCGCGCACGAGGCCGGCGTCCCGCTCGTCGTCGACAACACCGTGCCGACGCCGTACCTGCTGCGCCCGATCGAGCACGGCGCCGACGTCGTCGTGCACTCCGCGACGAAGTACCTCGGCGGCCACGGGACGACGGTGGCCGGCGTGCTGGTCGACGGCGGCACGTTCGACTTCGGCAACGGCCGGTTCCCCGGCTTCACCGAACCCGACCCGAGCTACCACGGCTTGAAGTACTGGGAGGCGCTCGGCCCGGGCGCGTACGCGGCGAAGGCCCGCGTGCAGATCCTGCGTGACACGGGCGCGGCGATCTCGCCGCTGAACAGCTTCCTGATCCTGCAAGGCATCGAGACGCTGTCGCTGCGCATCGAGCGGCATGTCTCGAACGCGCAGGCGCTGGCCGAGTGGCTGGAGCAGCGCGACGAGGTCGAGCAGGTCTACTACGCCGGCCTGCCGTCGAGCCCGCACCACGCCAACGCGCGGAAGTACCTGCCGCGCGGCGCGGGCGCGGTCCTGTCGTTCGACCTGCGTGGCGGCGTGGCGGCGGGCCGGAAGTTCGTCGACGGCACCGAGCTGCACAGCCAGCTGGTGAACATCGGCGACGTCCGCAGTCTGATCGTGCACCCGGCGTCGACCACGCACAGCCAGCTCACGCCCGAGGAGCAGCTGTCCACCGGCGTCACGCCCGGACTGGTCCGGCTGGCCGTCGGGCTGGAGGGGATCGAGGACCTCAAGGCCGATCTCGAGGCCGGATTCCGGGCGGCCAAGGCGGAACTGTGACCGTCACCGGCGCCTGGCGGGCCGGTGACCCGCCAGGCCGCCGGAAGTTCGTCACCGGCCCCGGCGCGCTCGCGCTGGAGGCCGGTGGCGTGCTGCCCGCGTTCACGCTCGCCTACGAGACCTGGGGGACGCCGAACTCCGGCGCGTCCAATGCGATCCTCGTCGAGCACGCGCTGACCGGCGACAGCCACGCGGCCGGACCCGCGGAGCCGGGGCACCCGAGCGCGGGCTGGTGGGACGGGCTGATCGGGCCGGGCAAGGCCATCGACACGAACGAGTTCTTCGTCGTGGTCCCGAACGTGCTGGGCGGTTGCCAGGGCTCGACCGGGCCGTCGTCCCTTTCGCCGGACGGGCGGCCGTGGGGCAGCCGGTTCCCGGCGGTGACGGTCCGGGACCAGGTGGCCGCGGAGGCGGTACTGGCCGACCACCTCGGCGTTTCCCGGTGGGCGGCCGTCGTCGGCGGCTCGATGGGCGGGATGCGGGCGCTGGAGTGGGCGGTGACGCACCCGGCGCGGGTGGCTTCGGTGCTGGTGCTGGCGTCGACCGCGCGGGCGTCGGCGGAGCAGATCGCCTGGGCGGCCCCGCAGCTGCACGCGATCCGCGGCGACCCGTGCTTCCACGGCGGCGACTACTACGCGGCGCCGTCGGGACCGGTGACCGGGCTCGGCATCGCCCGGCGGATCGCGCACGTCACCTACCGCAGCGAGCCCGAGCTGGCCCAGCGGTTCGGCCCGGTGTCGCAGGACGGCGAAGACCCCCTGCGCGGCGGCCGGTTCGCCGTCGAGTCCTATTTGGACCACCACGCGGCCAAACTGGTCCGGCGGTTCGACGCGAACAGCTACCTGGTGCTGACCGAGTCGATGAACACCCACGACGTCGGCCGTGGCCGCGGCGGCGTGGCGGCGGCACTCGGCCGGGTGACGGCCCGGGCGGTGATCGGCGGCGTCGACAGCGACCGGCTCTACCCGCTGTACCAGTCGGCGGAGATCGCGGCCGGGATCCCGGGCGCGCCGGAGCCGTCGGTGGTGTCGTCACCGTACGGCCACGATTCGTTCCTCATCGAAACCGGCCAGATCGCGGCCCTGGTGAAGCAGTTGCTCGGCTGAGTCCCGAGCGCCCCAATGTGGCCTTCGGTGCGTTGAACGCACCCAAGGCCACCTTGGGGGCGCTTGGGTCTAGTCGGAGACGGCCTCGGAGATCCAGGGCGCCACCGGCAGGTCGCGGTCCAGGCACTCCACCGACAGCCGGATGGTCCAGCGCAGCGCCTGCAGGACGAGGCTGTCGACCTCGTCCGGGGCGGCGTTGGCGAGGGCGATCTCGACCTGCTCCTGCGCGGCTTCGGTGTTGCCGTGGACCTCCGCGAGCAGCGTCCGGACCGCGGTCCGCACCGGCGGGTCGGCCTGGTCGATCGAGACCTCTTCGCCGTCCTCGTCGAACACCTGGACCTTCACCGGGGCGCTGCCGCCGTCGCCGAGGGTGGACACCATCGCGCTGCACTCGCCGAAGAGCAGCAGCATCAGGGCCTTGGTCTCGTCCGCGCGGGCCTGCGGCTCGGCGGCCGAGGGCGCGACCTCGCCCAGCGCTTCGGCGTCGTCACCGAGGCTCAGCGCGGTCAACGCGCGCTGAGCCTTCTCGACGAGCCGGCGCTCCTGCTCGCTCCAATCCGGGTCCACGTGCCCCATCAAACACCACCGCGGCGCTCGTGGGGATACCTTGATCGGCCGATCGTCATCCGGCCGCGTGAAGGGCACCCAGCGCGAGCCGGCAGAGCAGTTCGGCCAGCTCTTCGTCACCGAGATGGCGGTTGTACGGGGTCGAGTTGATCAGTCCGAACACGGCGTGTGCTGCCGACCGCGCCTGCCGTTCACCCAGGTCCGGGACCGCGTCGCGGATCACGCGCACCCACACCTCGACGTACTGCCGCTGGAGCGCGCGCACCTGCTTGCGGTCGGCGTCGGTGAGGTTGGCGAGGTTGCGCTCCTGAACGGTGATCAAGGCGGGGTGCGCGAGCGCGAAGTCGACGTGGAACCGCACGAGGCCGGTCAGCGTGTCGTCGGGCGCACCCGGCCGGGCGGCCCGCGCGGTGCCGCCCTCGAGCAGGTAGCGGCTGATCGAGTTCAGCATTTCGCCGAGGATGGCGTCCTTGCTGCGGAAGTGCCGGTAGAGCCCCGGCCCGGAGATGCCGACGGCTGCCCCGATGTCGTCGATGCCGACGCCGTGGAAGCCGTGGTGCGCGAACAGTTCGGCGGCCGCGGACAGGATCTGTTCGCGCCTGCTCGCCTTCTCGCCGTTCACGAGAGGGGTGGGGTTGCCCGGCATCCGGTCAGTTTAGAGCGGCAGGTTAGCGAGCGCTAACGTCCGGTGGCGCCGCCGACCTTGCGCTGCGGCGAACGGCGGTTGACGGACTGATCACGTTCCCTCCTTCCGGCGTGGGCTAAGTGGGTACCTGCCGGTAACCAGGGGTTCCTTGTCAGGCTTCCACCTGCTGTTCTATTTGGGTCGGCTCTGTCACAAAGGAGTGACCATGGCTGTTCCCACCCGTAATTTCCGGCGATCCCTCCTACGGTTGAGCACGGCCCTGGGGGCCGTTGTCCTTTCCACTCTCGGCGTCACGGGCCTCGCCCACGCCGCCGGGACCGTCTACGCCGCGCTCGGCGACTCCTATTCCTCCGGGGTCGGGGCCGGCAGCTACGGCACTTCCGGGAGCTGTTACCGCAGCTCCAAGGCCTACCCGCAGCTGTGGACCAACGCCCACAGCGGTACCTCGTTCACGTTCCTCGCCTGCTCAGGGGCGAAAACCGGGGACGTGATCAACCAGGCGAACTCGATCCCGTCGTCGGCCACGCTCGTCACGGTGACCGTCGGCGGCAACGACGCCGGGTTCGCGGACGTGATCCAGGCCTGCACCCTGGGCAGCGACTCCGACTGCGTGAACCGCGTGAACACGGCCAAGACGTACGTCAACAACACGTTGCCGCCGTTGCTCACCAACACCTACAACGCGATCAAGGCCAAGGCGCCGGGCGCCAAGCTCGTCGTCCTGTCCTACCCGCGCTTCTACACCGTGCCCGGCTCCTGCTGGGTCGGGCTCAGCGACACCAAGCGCACCGCGATCAACTCCGGCGCGGACACGCTCGCGTCGGTGATCCAGGCGCGGGCGGCCTCGGCGGGGGCGACCTTCGTCGACGTCCGGCCGTCGTTCGCCGGGCACAACATCTGCTCGTCGGCCGACGACTACCTGCACAGCCTCACCTGGCCGGTGATCGAGTCCTACCACCCGACCGCGGCCGGGCAGTCGGGCGGCTACTACGCCCCGCTGCGGGCGGCGATCGGCTGACCGCGTCCCACGGAGGCCACCCCGGTCCGCCGGGGTGGCCTTCTCTGCAACCCGGCGACTGGACACCCACGTTAGCGGTCGCTAACATCGGAGCGTAGGTTAACGCCTGCTAACTTCGAGGGAGCCCATGGACACGCCGGCACTGGGGACTACGGCTGCCCCGGACAGCGAGGCCTACGCCCGCAACGCCACCTCCCACGCGGAGCTGGTGGAAGACCTCCGCAAACGCCTGGCGGCCGCCCGGCTCGGCGGGCCGGAGAAGGCGCGCACCCGGCACGTCGAACGCGGCAAGCTGCTGCCCCGCGACCGCGTCGACACGCTGCTGGACCCGGGTTCGCCGTTCCTCGAGCTGTCCCCGCTGGCCGCGAACGGACTCTACGACGACGAAGCGCCGTCCGCCGGGATCATCACCGGCGTCGGGCGGGTCTCGGGCCGGGAATGCGTGGTCGTCGCCAACGACGCCACCGTCAAGGGCGGCACGTACTACCCGATGACCGTCAAGAAGCACCTGCGCGCCCAGGAGGTCGCGCTGCACAACAACCTGCCGTGCGTCTACCTGGTGGACTCCGGCGGCGCGTTCCTGCCCAGGCAGGACGAGGTCTTCCCGGATCGTGAACACTTCGGCCGGATCTTCTACAACCAGGCGACGATGTCCGCGCGCGGCATTCCGCAGATCGCCGCCGTGCTCGGCTCGTGCACGGCCGGCGGCGCGTACGTCCCCGCGATGAGCGACGAAGCCGTGATCGTCCGGAACCAGGGCACGATCTTCCTCGGCGGCCCGCCACTGGTGAAGGCCGCGACCGGCGAGGTCGTCACGGCCGAGGAGCTGGGCGGCGGCGACGTCCACGCCCGCCAGTCCGGCGTCACCGATCACCTGGCCGACGACGACGCGCACGCGCTGCGGATCGTCCGGTCGATCGTTTCGACGCTCGGGCCGCGCGCCCCGCGGCCCTGGGACGTCCTCCCGACCGAGGCGCCCGCCGTCGACCCGGCCGAGCTGTACGGCGTCGTGCCGACCGACCCGCGCGTGCCCTACGACGTCCGCGAGGTCATCGCCCGGATCGTCGACGGCAGCCGGTTCGGCGAGTTCAAGAAGGAGTACGGCGCGACGCTGGTCACCGGGTTCGCCCGGATCCACGGTCACCCGGTCGGCATCATCGCGAACAACGGCGTGCTCTTCGCCGAGTCGGCGATGAAGGGCGCGCACTTCATCGAGCTGTGCGACAAGCGCTCGATCCCGCTGCTGTTCCTGCAGAACATCACCGGCTTCATGGTCGGGCGCGCGTACGAGGCGGGCGGCATCGCCAAGCACGGCGCCAAGATGGTGACGGCGGTGGCGTGCGCGCGGGTGCCGAAGCTGACTGTCGTCATCGGTGGCTCGTTCGGGGCGGGCAACTACTCGATGTGCGGCCGGGCGTACTCGCCGCGGTTCCTGTGGATGTGGCCGAACGCGCGGATCTCGGTGATGGGCGGCGAGCAGGCGGCGTCGGTGCTGTCGACGGTCCGCCGCGACGCCATCGAGGCCCGCGGCGGCGAATGGTCCACCGAGGACGAAGAGGCGTTCAAGGACCCGATCCGCGAGCAGTACGAGGCGCAGGGCAGCCCGTACTACTCCACCGCGCGGCTGTGGGACGACGGCGTGATCGACCCGGCGGACACCCGCACGGTGCTCGGCCTCGCCCTCTCGGCCGCGGCCAACGCGCCGCTGTCCGAGGTCAACTACGGCGTCTTCCGGATGTGAGGGGCATGTTCGACTCAGTGTTGGTCGCGAACCGGGGCGAGATCGCGGTCCGGGTCATCCGCACACTGCGGGCCCTCGGCATCCGCGCGGTCGCGGTGTACAGCGACGCGGACGCCGACGCACGGCACGTCCGCGAGGCGCACACCGCCGTGCGCATCGGGCCGGCGGAGGCCGCTCGCAGCTACCTGTCCATTCCGGCCATTGTGGACGCTGCCGTGTCGTCGGGTGCGCAGGCCGTGCACCCGGGTTACGGCTTCCTGGCGGAGAACGCGGAGTTCGCGCGCGCCTGCGAAGAAGCCGGGCTCGTGTTCATCGGCCCGCCGGTGGCGGCGATCGACGCCATGGGCGACAAGATCCGTGCCAAGGCGACCGTGTCGAAGGCCGGTGTCCCGGTCGTCCCCGGTGCGTCCGATGTGGACATCCCGCCCGGCGGCTTCGCCTCGGCGGCGGCGGAAGTCGGGTATCCGCTGCTGCTCAAGCCGTCCGCGGGTGGTGGCGGCAAAGGCATGCGGCTGGTGCACGGTCCCGAGGAGCTGGACGCCGCGATCGAGTCGGCACGGCGCGAGGCCAAGGGGTCCTTCGGCGACGACACGCTGCTGCTGGAGCGGTTCGTCACGACCCCGCGGCACATCGAGATCCAGGTGCTGGCCGACACGCACGGGAACGTCATCCACCTCGGCGAGCGCGAGTGCAGCCTGCAGCGGCGGCACCAGAAGATCATCGAGGAAGCGCCGTCGGTGCTGCTGGACCCCGCGACCCGCGAGAAGATGGGCTCGGCGGCGGTCGAGGCCGCGCGCTCGGTCGGCTACGTCGGCGCCGGGACCGTCGAGTTCATCATGTCGGCGAAGAACCCGGACGAGTTCTTCTTCATGGAGATGAACACCCGGCTGCAGGTCGAGCACCCGGTCACCGAGCTGGTCACCGGCCTCGACCTGGTCGAGTGGCAGGTCCGGGTGGCGGCCGGCGAGCACCTCACCGTGGCGCAGGACGACGTCGTGTTGAACGGCCACGCCGTCGAAGCCCGTGTGTACGCCGAAGACCCGGCCCGTGGCTTCATCCCGACCGGCGGGACGGTGCTGGCGGTGCACGAGCCGGCCGGCGACGGCGTCCGCGTCGACTCGTGGATGACGCCGGGCGCGGTGGTCGGCTCGAACTACGACCCGATGCTGGCCAAGGTCATCGCCTGGGGCCCGGACCGCGCGGCGGCGCTGCACCGGCTCGACCTGGCGCTGGCGGACACGGCGCTGCTGGGTGTCGGCACGAACACCGCGTTCCTGCGCGGGCTGCTGGCCGACGCCGACGTCCGGGCCGGGCGGCTCGACACCGAGCTGGTCGACCGGCGGCTGGCCGAACTGGTCTCGTCCGACGTCCCGCCCGAGTTCTTCGTGGCGGCGGCGATCGACCGCTTCCTGGAGCTGCAGCCGCCGGGGCCCGTGGTCGACCCGTGGGACGTGCCGGACGGCTGGCGCATGGGCGGCTCCGGCGGGGTGACGTTCCGGCTGAAGTCCGGCACCGCCCGCGCGGTGGTCCGGGTGCAGGGCACGCCGTCGTCGGCAACGGTGTTCGTCGACGACGCTTCGCCGGTGCACGTGTCCGCCCGGCGCGACGGCGACGTCCTGGAGATCCGGCACGCCGGCGGCTTCCACCGCTACCGCCAGGCCTGCGGTCCCGGCCGGACGGTCTGGCTGGCCCGGGACGGTTTGAGCTTTCCCTTCGGCGACCAGGAGTTCGTGCTCTCGTCGCGGGGCGAAGCCGCCGGCGCCGGACCGGTCACCAGCCCGATGCCGGGCACGGTGCTCGTGGTCAAGGTCGCGGCCGGTGACGTCGTGAAGGCCGGGACGCCGCTGCTGGTCGTCGAGGCGATGAAGATGGAGCACACGGTCACCGCGCCGATCGACGGCGTCGTCAGTGAGCTCCCCGTGCGGGCCGGCCAACAGGTCGCGCTGGACGAAACCCTTGCCATTGTTACGCCCCACGAGGAGCAGCAGTGATCGACTTCCGCCTGGACGAGGAGTACGAGGCCCTCCGCAAGACCGTCGAGGACTTCGCGCACGCCGAGGTCGCGCCGGTGATCGGCGAGCTGTACGAGAAGGAGGAGTTCCCGTACGCGATCGTCGCGAAGATGGGCGAGATGGGGCTGTTCGGCCTGCCGTTCCCCGAGGAGTTCGGCGGCATGGGCGGCGACTACTTCGCGCTGTGCCTGGCCTTGGAGGAGCTGGCGCGGGTCGACTCGTCGGTCGCGATCACCCTGGAGGCCGGCGTTTCCCTCGGCGCGATGCCGATCTACCGCTTCGGCACGCAGGAGCAGAAGGAGAAGTGGCTGCCTTCGCTGTGCGAGGGCACCGCGTTGGGCGGCTTCGGCCTGACCGAGCCGGGCGGCGGCTCGGACGCGGGCGCGACGCGCACGCGCGCCTCGTTGGACGGTGACGAGTGGGTCGTCAACGGCAGCAAGGCGTTCATCACGAACTCGGGCACGGACATCACCAAGCTGGTCACGGTGACGGCGGTGACGGACGTGATGGAGAACGGCCGCAAGGAGATCTCGGCGATCATCATCCCGTCCGGCACGCCGGGCTTCGAGGTGGCGCCGAAGTACTCGAAGGTCGGCTGGAACTGCTCGGACACCCATGAATTGTCCTTTTCGGACGTCCGCGTCCCAGCGGAGAACCTGGTCGGCGTGCGGGGCCGCGGGTACGCGCAGTTCCTGTCCATTTTGGACGAGGGCCGCATCGCGATCGCCGCGCTGTCGGTGGGTCTCGCGCAGGGCTGCGTGGACGAGTCTCTCAAGTACGTCAAGGACCGCGTCGCCTTCGGCAAGCGGATCGGCGAGTACCAGGCGATCCAGTTCAAGATCGCCGACATGGAGGTCCGCACGCACACCGCGCGCCTGGCCTACTACCAGGCGGCGTCCAAGATGCTGCGCGGCGAGCCGTTCAAGAAGGAGGCGTCGATCGCCAAGCTGGTGGCCTCCAACGCGGCGATGGACAACGCCCGCGACGCCACCCAGATCTTCGGCGGCTACGGGTTCATGAACGAGTTCCCGGTCAGCCGCTTCTACCGCGACGCGAAGATCCTGGAGATCGGTGAAGGGACGAGCGAGGTCCAGAAGATGCTGATCTCGCGCCACCTCGGGGTCGGCTGAGCGCCCGGACTGGACGACGATAACTATACCGGTATAGTTATCGTCATGGTCGAGATCAAAACGGAGTCCGAGCTGGCGGTCATGCGTGAAGCCGGGCGAGTGGTGGCGAACACCCTGCACGCGGTCAAGGAGGCTGCCGCGATCGGCGTCTCCCTGCTCGAGCTGGACGAAGTCGCCGCTCACGTCATCAGTGAGGCCGGCGCGAAGCCGTCGTTCCTGCACTACCAGCCGCGGTCGGCGCCGACGCCCTACCCGAACGTCCTCTGCATCAGTGTCAACGATGTCGTCGTGCACGGAATCCCGACGGCGTACCGCATCCAGGACGGCGACCTCGTCAGCGTCGACTGCGGCGCGATCGTCGACGGCTGGAACGGCGACGCCGCGATCAGCTTCGTCGTCGGGAACGCCGACCCGGCCGACCTCGCGCTGATCGAGGCGACCGAGCGGGCACTGGCCGCCGGGATCGCCGCCGCCCAGCCCGGCGCGAAGCTCGGCGACATCTCGTACGCGATCGGTGCAGCCGGCCGGGCGTCGGGCTACGGCATGGTCGAGGACCACGGCGGCCACGGGATCGGCCGGGCGATGCACGAGGATCCGCACCTGCCGAACGAAGGCCGCGCGGGGCGCGGAATGCGCCTGAAGCCGGGGCTCGCGCTGGCGATCGAGCCGATGCTCACCCGCGGCGGCGACACCTACCGGTACGCCGAGGACGGCTGGTCGATCCTGACCGCCGACGGCACCCGGGCCGCGCACGTCGAGCACACCATCGCGATCACCGAAGACGGCCCGCGCGTGCTCACCGTGCGGTAGACAGGGAGTATGGACAACATCGTCATCCGATCGGGTGATTCCGGGGACGCTGACACGCTGCTGGGCTTCTTCGACGAGGCCGTCGAATGGCTGGTCGCCCGCGGCAGCTCGAAGCAGTGGGGAACCGAGCCGTGGAGCGGCGTCCCGAAACGCGTCGAGCGGGTCAAGGGCATGGCGGCCGATCCGGGACTGCGGATCGCGATGATCGACGGCCAGCCCGCCGGCGCGCTGATCGTCTCCGAGGAACACGACGTGCACGTGCCGCCGGTCGAGGAGCGCGAGCTGTACATCCGGCTGCTGATCACGTCGCGGCGGTTCACCGGCCACGGCGTCGGCGCGCGCCTCATCGAGTACGCGCTCGACGAGGCCCGGCGGCGCGGCATCGACCTCGTGCGCGTCGACTGCTGGGCCGGCGGCGACGGCGATCTCCAGCGCTACTACGAGAGCCAGGGCTTCAAGCCGACCGTCCGGTTCAACGTCGAGGAGTGGGTCGGGCAGGTGCTGGAGCAACGCGTGGGGTAGCGGGATCCGGCGGCCGGGGTGACACTGTTGACGCAGCGCCAACAGACGAAGGAGTCGCCATGGCCGAGGAGCTCGCGGGCAAGGTCGTCGTCATCACCGGCGGCGGGCAGGGGATCGGCGCGGCGACCGCGTCGGCACTGGCCCGCCGGGGCGCGCAGGTGGTGATCGGCGACCTCGACCACGTCCGGGCCGAGAAGACCGCCGGCGAACTGGGCGCCGACGCGCTGCCGCTGGACGTCACCGACATCAGCGGGTTCACCGGGTTCCTCGACGAGGTCGAACGCCGGCACGGCCGGATCGACGTGCTGATCAACAACGCCGGCATCATGCCGCTCGGCGACCTCGCCGAGGAGAGCGACGCGACGACCCGACGTCAGCTGGAAATCAACCTGCACGCCGTCATCCACGGCACGCGCGAGGCGGTGCGGCGGATGCGGCCGCGGCGCAGCGGGCACATCGTGAACGTCGCCTCCTTCGCGGGCAAGGCCGGCTTCCCCGGGGCGGCGACCTACTGCGCCACCAAGCACGCCGTCGTCGGGTTGTCCGAGGCGGTGCACCTGGAACTGCGCGGCAGTGGTGTGCGCGTTTCGTGCGTGATGCCCGGCATAGTGCGGACGGAGCTCGCGAGCGGCCTCGCCGAGGCGAAGATGTTCAAGTCCGTGCGACCGGAAGATGTGGCCGACGCCATCGTATCCACCTTGCGCAAACCTCGTTTCGACGTTTTTGTCCCCCGCTCGCTGGGCACTATGGGCAAGCTCACGCGGCTGCTGCCGAGGCGGGCGGGCGAAGCGTTCGCGCGGGCGTTGAAGGCAGACCGGCTTTTGGCTTCAGCAGCCCATTCCCCGGCACGCGCGGCGTACGAAGCTCGGGCCGCGGACAGCGGCCCCGGCGTAACTCGGACGGACTAGCGACTGTCCGAATTGGACGTGCTCGCGGGGGTGGCGCTGTTGAGTCCGCCCGCCCGGCCCGGCAAGATTGCCTCCGGATCGTTCTTCAGGAGGCTCGGGAAGATGTTTTCACCACCCGCGAGGCTGGCTGCCGCGGCGTCGAACGTGGTCGGCAAGGTGCTGCACGGCGGCGTCGCCGACCTGCGCCCGATGCCGCGGGTGCTGATCGACCAGGGCCCCAACCGTTCGCTGTACCGGATGACCCACAGCGGCGGGACGGTGTCCGGGCCCCCGATCCTCCTGGTGCCCCCGCTGGCAGCCCCGGCGATCTGCTTCGACCTCCGCCGCGGCTGCAGCCTCATCGAGCACCTGATCGACCGCGGCCGCAACACGTACCTGGTCGACTACGGCATGGTGGCGTTTTCGGACCGCCGCCTGGGCATCGAGCACTGGATCGACGAGGTGCTGCCCCGAGCGATCCGGCGCGTGAGCGCGGACGCCGGCGGCCAGGACGTGCACCTGGTGTCGTGGTCGCTGGGCGGGATCTTCTCGCTGCTGGTGAACGCGGACCAGCCGAACCTCCCGATAGCGTCGATCACGGCGATCGGCTCGCCGGTGGACTTCACGGCCATCCCGATCGTGGCCCCGTTCCGCCCGTTGGTGGACCTGACGAACGGCCACCTCCTGACCCCGATCTACCGGGCATTCGGCGGCGCACCGTCCTATTTGGTCAGCCGAGTGTTCCGCGCAACGGGCATCAGCAAGGAAATCACCAAGCCGTTGGCGATTTTGAAGAATCTCGACGACCGCGACTATCTGGCCCAGATCGAGGCGGTCGACCACTTCATGAGCAACATGTACGCGTACCCGGGCCGCACGTTCGGCCAGCTGTACCACCGCCTGTTCCGCACGAACGACCTGGCGGAGGGCAAAGTGGACCTGAACGGCCGGATCATTTCGCTGTCCTCGGTCCGAGTACCGACGATGGTGGTGGCGGGCGAGAACGACACGATCGCGCCACGGCCGTCGGTGGAGCGCGTGGTGGAGCTGCTGGACAAGGCCCCGGAGGTCCGCTTCAAGACGGCGCCGGGTGGGCACTTGGGCGTCCTGACCGGTCGTAAAGCTCGGGGGACGACTTGGCGGTACTTGGACGAGTTCCTGGACGACCAGATTTCTTGACGCGCTGAAGGCCGGCCTGGGTGTGGGTGGCCAACCCCGGTCTTCGACGACGGCCTGCTGGCGGAACCACCCCCGCACCCACGAAACCGGACAGCGGCCACTCCCAGGGAACCCGCACTGGCGCTATCCCGGCTCCCGGGTTAACCTACTCGCGAGTAGGTAACGGGATGGAGGGCCACATGGCTGCGCCAAGGAAACGGGACGCGATGGGCTGGGGCCTGTCCGCGCTGACCCGGCTGGCCGGGAGCAAGGTCGTCGATCGGGCCGGGCTGCGCAAGCCCCTTGAAGGCCTGATCAGCGCGGGGACACGCAACGGCTTCCGCGTCGCCGGCGCGGCTACCCGGTCGTTCAAGTCGGTGCGGAAGCTGGGCAAGCCCGCTCGGCTCACGCCGGCCGCCGACTCCGGGCTGTTCGACCTCACGCCGACCGAAGACCAGCAGCTCATCGTCGAAACGGTGACCGAGTTCGCCGCCGAGCAGCTGCGGCCCGCCGCCGCGGACGCCGATGCCAAGCTCGAGGCGCCCGAGGGCCTGCTGAGCCGGGCCGCCGAGCTGGGCATCACCCTCGTCGGCATCCCCGAGGAGCTCGGCGGTGTCGGCACGGAACGCTCGGTCGTCACCAACGCGCTCGTCGCGGAAGCGCTTGCCCACGGTGACCTCGGCCTGGCCGTCGCCGTGCTGGCGCCCTCCGCCGTGAGCACCGCGCTCGTCAGCTGGGGCGATGAGCAGCAGCAGGCCGACTACCTGCCCGCGTTCACCGGCGAGCACGTCCCGGCCGCCGCGCTGGCGCTGCAGGAGCAGAAAGCGCTCTACGACCCCTTCAAGCCCGCGACGAAAGCGCGACGCACCCCGAAGGGCTACCAGCTCGACGGCGTCAAGACGCTGGTTCCGCGGGCGACGCAGGCGGAGCTGTTCGTCGTCTCCGCCGACCTCGAAGGCCGCGGCCCGGCGCTGTTCCTCGTCGAGTCGTCGAACGCCGGGGTGTCCATCGAGGCCGAGCCGGCGATGGGCCTGCGCGGCGCCGCGACCGGCAAGCTGCACCTCGAACACGTCAACCTGCCCGCGGGCGCGCTGCTCGGCGGCGGGAAAGCGGACGTCTTCGCCGAGGTCGTCCGGCTGTCGCGGCTGGGCTGGGCGGCGCTGGCCGCCGGCACCGCGAAGGCCGTCCTCGACTACGTCGTCCCCTACGTCAACGAGCGGGTGGCGTTCGGCGAGCCGATCAGCCACCGGCAGGCGGTGGCCTTCTCCGTCGCCGACATCGCGATCGAGCTGGAAGGCCTGCGGCTGGTCACGCTGCGCGCCGCGGCGCGGGCCGAGCAGGGCAAGCCCTACGCCCGCGAGGTGGCGCTGGCGCGGAAGCTGGCCGTGGACAAGGGCATGCAGATCGGCAGCGCGGGCGTGCAGTTGCTCGGCGGGCACGGCTTCGTCAAGGAGCACCCGGTCGAGCGCTGGTACCGGGACCTGCGCGCCATCGGCGTCATGGAAGGCGCCGTCCTTCTCTAGGCTTCGGAAAGGCTTTGGATCATGATCAACCTGGAAGTCCCCAAGAAGGCCGGCGCGCTGATCAACCAGGCGTACCAGGCCGCGGCCGAGGTGTTCCGGCCGATCTCGCGCAAGTACGACCGCGCGGAACACACGTACCCGACCGAGCTCGACATGTTCGCGGCGCTGCTGGACGGCCTCAACTCCTCCGGCGAAGGCGGCGCGGGCGCGGCCGGCGTCCGGCGGTCCGCTTCCGAGAAGGAAGAGAAGGGCAACCGCAACGGCGCCAACCTGAACGTCGTTCTCGGCACGATCGAGATGTGCTGGGGCGACGTCGGCCTGCTGCTGTCGATGCCGCGGCAGGGCCTGGGCAACGCGGCGATCAGCTCGGTGGCCACGGACGAGCAGCTGGAGCGCTTTTCCGGCATGTGGGCGGCGATGGCGATCACCGAGCCGGGCTTCGGCTCGGACTCGGCGGCGGTCAGCACGACCGCCCGCCTCGACGGCGACCACTACGTCCTCAACGGCGAGAAGATCTTCGTGACGTCGGGCGAGCGCGCGGACGCGGTGGTCGTGTGGGCGACGCTGGACAAGTCCAAGGGCCGCGCGGCGATCAAGTCGTTCGTGGTCGAGAAGGGCACGCCGGGCTTCGAGGTGGTGCGCACCGAGCACAAGCTCGGCATCCGCGCGTCCGACACGGCGGTGCTGCGCTTCGAGAACTGCCGCGTGCCGCGCGAGAACCTCCTGGGCACCCCGGAGATCGACACGAAAAAGGGTTTCGCGGGCGTCATGCAGACGTTCGACAACACCCGGCCCCTGGTGGCGGCGATGGCGATCGGCGTGGCCCGCGCGGCCCTCGACGAGACGCGCCGGATCCTCACGGCCGCTGGTGTGACGATCGATTACGACCGGCCGGCGAACAGCCAGCACGCGGCCGCGGCGGAGTTCCTCCGGCTCGAGGCTGACTACGAGTCGGCGTATCTGCTGACGCTCGAGTCGGCTTGGATGGCGGACAACCGTCAGCCGAACTCGCTGCAGGCGTCGATGGCGAAGGCCAAGGCGGGGCGTTCGGTGGTGGAGATCGCGCTGAAGTGCGTCGAGCTGACCGGGGCGTACAGCGAGGAGTCGCTGCTGGAGAAGTGGGCTCGGGACGCGAAGATCCTGGACATCTTCGAAGGGACGCAGCAGATTCAGCAGCTGATCGTCGCTCGACGGATCCTCGGGAAGACCTCGGCCGAGCTGAAGTAGTTGTGACGTAACGGAAAGCCGCCCGGCCGCTTGCCCTTCTCGGGGCTGTGCGACCGGGCGGCTTTCGCGTCGGCGAGGACCGGTTTCATGATCAGGCCGCTTCCAGGCCGTCATCGAGGGCAGGCCGTCCGAACACCGCGTCGACGGCCTCCCGCGCTCGCTGGTGGCTCGACGGGACGAGGTGCGTGTACGTCCGGAGCGTGAACCCCGGGTCCGCGTGGCCAAGGTAGTCGGCCAGCTCCGTGATCGACACCGCACGGGCCAGGAGCGTCGACGCGTAGAAGTGGCGGAGCGCGTGCATCCCGTCCCCGCGACCTCGGTACTTGATCCCGGCTGCCCGGAACGCTCCGTGCCAGACGACCTTCGTGAACAGGTCTCCGGAGTACAGCCGGCCACCTTCCCCGGTCATCAGCAGCCGTGCCGTCACCGGATCGCCGTCCGCGCTCTGCCAGGGCAGCGTGACAGCCACGGACGGGAACCGGTCCTCATGGTCGTCGATCTCGGCCAGCATGGCGGCCGACAGCGGGATGGTTCGCTCCTTGCCCCGCTTGGGCAGCGCGAACATCATCACGCCCCGAACCGTCTTGATCTGCCGACGAATCCGAACGGTCATAGCCGTCCGGTCGACGTCGTCCGGCGAGAAGCCCAGAATCTCGCCCTGCCGCAGGCCGAAGCCAGCGCCGAGCGGAACCGCGATCTTGAACCGCTCCACCAGCCCAGACCGCACAGCCTGAACACGTTCCTCCGGCCAAACGACGATCGGCGGGCTGCTCGCGACCGGTCGCCGCACGGTCTTCGCGTGGCACGGGTTCTCGCGAATCCGGCGATCGTCCACGGCTGAATCCATCACGCCGGAGACGGTGTTGAACAAGACGGCCTGGTAGTTGTCCGAGAGCTTCCGCTCTTCCATCGAGCCGACCCAGTCACGAATGGTCGCCGGTTTGATCTGCCCGACCTTCTTGGTCTCAAAGACCGGGTAGATCTGGCTTTCGAGCCGACTGAGGATGGTCGACCGCGTGCCCGGGTCCGGGGACTGGCTCTTTAACCAGCTCTCCGCCTGCTGGCGAAACGTCGTCATCGAGGCCCGCGGATCGATGTACTTGTCTTCGCGCTTGTCGGACTCGACGCCGATGAGGAAGTCCTCAGCGCGCTTCTTCTGCTTGTCCGCGAACGACTTCGAGCGTTCGTTGTTGTCCGGGTCGAGGTAGCGGACCTTGTATCGCAGCCCGATGCCGTACAGCTCGGACCGTTCCATGACGGGCTTGCCCCGCGCGTTGAGGATGACCTTCCCGGTCACCGCATCCCGCGCGGGGCGATACCACCGATCTTGGATGTGCCCCATCAGGCCGCCTCCGCGTCGACCCAGGCGCGCAGCTTGGCCGGGTCATAGCGCAGGTGCCGGCCGATCTTCTTGACCGGCGGGCCCTCGCCGCGCCATTTCCACTGGTAGAGCGTCTTCACCGGGACGCCGAGGTAGTCGGAGACGTCCTCGACAGTCCAGAGCCGATCGATGTTGCTGACGTTGTTCATTGCTCCCCCTTGATCAGGCCGCGAGTCCAGTTGCCGAAGTTTCTGGAGGTCTCCCAGCCGCCAGTAGGGCCCGGTCGTACTCGGCCTTCCACGTGATCCGTTCCGCGATCGCCCGCATCACCAGGTGTGGCCGGGGCGGGACCTGCGGGTCTCCGGGCTGGACCTTGCGCCAGACTTGCTGTGATCGGTTGGCCTCCGGCTTCTCGATCCCGACCGCTGCGAGCGCCTGGAGCACGAAGGCCTGCCGGTCGGCCTTGTGGTCCACGAGCGTCTTGCCCGACCACTTCCGCGACACGAGGACCCGGCGGCCGGGCAGCCCGAGCGTGCTCCGCCGGTGAGCCCGGCCCTTGCAGTGCCCCGGCGTGGTCTTGCCCGTGACACCCTTGGGCTGGACGCCGTAGAGCAGCCAAACCGCGCAGCGCGGCGAACAGGGTGTGACCGACAGCTCGGCGTGTAGCCGGTCGTGGTGATCGGCCTGCGCCGCGCAGTCCGCCTCGACCACCTCACCCGTGGACTTGGTGAGGTACTTGGTCAGGTAGCCGATGTGGCGGCCGGCCTCTTCTGTGCCGCCGAGGATGCCCTTCGAGTGCACCTGACGCCCGAACCGCACGACGTGCGCCGGATGCTCCACGGCCTCCACCGCGTCGTCCCACCGGGTCAGCGGCTGACGCGTCTCCGGGTCGACGAACCCGTGTTCGGGGCCGTCCCAAACCGGGCGCCGGTCGGTGTAGACGATCTCGTCATGGGACGGCCACCAGACCTGATGGTAGGTGGCTTCGGTGACCTGGCGAATCACGTCGTGCGGTACCGAGCCCCGGATGGCCGCGTGCAGGTGCGGAGCGGCCCGACGTTGGGGCTCGACCGTGGCGAAGTACTGCGCGTCCCAGCCGACGATCCGGCGCAGATTCTGCCACCACCGGTCCACCAGCGCGGAGAAGTGCACCGCGTCCCGTGCCGCCCGCCGGTAGTCATATCGACTTGGGTCGACCGGCGAGCCGTCACCACGGACCGGGCCGTAGGTGTCGCAGGTCAGCGTCACGAACATGGACGGCCGGAACTTCCCCGCGTACTCCCGCCCGACCGTCGTCTTCGCGACCTTCCGCCGAGGCAGGTTCGGAGCATCCTGCCGCCGCTTGGTCGAGCGCTTCACCGCCCGCTTGGTCGGCAGGTCGAGGGCAGGCAGCCGGCCCCGGATCCCGAGTTGCCGAAGTTCCGCATCGACCCCGGCGACCTCCTCCCGCAGTTCCTCGGCCTCCGCCTGGTCGTGGTCGACGACCTCCCGGTAAGCCGCCACCAGGTCGGCGCGGTAGGTCAGCAGCTCCTTGTGATCGTCCGAGGGCGGAGCGGCGGTGAGGGTGGGTTCTTCGGCCAGGTGCCAGCCCTCACGGCACTGGGCCTGCCGAAGCGCCTTCGCCTTCCGAGCACATGGCAGACACACCGACTCCACAGTGGACCCGCACGGCACCGGGATGTAGCGGAGTTCGCCGGTGGTGGTGTCGCCGACCTCCATCGTGAACGGCCGGACGCAGACCCCGTGCTTCTCCGCCGTCGCCCGGATCACGTCAGCAGCCAGCGGTGCCCGCATCCTCTCGGCGCGTGTCTCACTCATCAGGCCGCCACCTCCCCAGGCGAGGACCAGCCACGCAGCAGGTAGACGGGCGTGTCCTGCTTCGCCCCGGCCGGGAGGTCGGGGAAGGTGCTCGGCTCGAACCGGACCACGCCGAACACCAGGACTGGAATCCCGCAGGGTGTCCGGCCGGTGATCGAGATGTGCACCCACTTGCCATCACACAGCCGCCACAGCCGGGCCGAGACGTCCTCGAGCGTCTGGGGGTCTGCCCAGACTTCGGTTGACACCGGAGCTGACTGTTTCTCAGGCCGCCACTGCGGGGGTGTAGATGGTCTCAAACTCGACTGGGGTGAGCTTGCCCAGCCCCCGTTGGCGGCGTTTGCGGTGG
>NZ_JADWPD010000013.1 GCF_017308975.1 Amycolatopsis sp. MtRt-6
CCACCGCAAACGCCGCCAACGGGGGCTGGGCAAGCTCACCCCAGTCGAGTTTGAGACCATCTACACCCCCGCAGTGGCGGCCTGAGAAACAGTCAGCTCCGGTGTCAACCGAAGTCTGGGCAGACCCGACCATCTACACCCCCGCAGTGGCGGCCTGAGAAACAGTCAGCTCCGGTGTCAACCGAAGTCTGGGCAGACCCCATTGCCGCGATCCGCGACAGCTCCAGCCACAGCGGTGCCGGCGGCTTCGTGGTTCCCAATGAGCTATCGCCTGCCTGCGCTCGGTCCAGCAGGTAGTCAGGGCAAGTTACAGGTCGTTGACGCGTGGCTTTAGAGCCGTGTAACGCAGGTTGGCGAAGCCGCGACTCCTGCTGTGATCGTTAACAGCGGGAGGGACGCGGCATGGCATACAGGTTCAATCCGCCACCGAATTGGCCGGCCGTTCCCTCCGGATGGACACCTCCGCCCGGTTGGCAGCCACCAGCCGACTGGCCCGCACCGCCGAAATTCTGGCAGCTGTGGACACTCGAGCCTGAGCCGCAGCCCCAAGCAGCACCAGCCCAAGCGTCGCCTGGTCCCGCGGCGTCGAGCAAGCCCGGACTGTTCGGCTCACGGAAACGGGTTCGAGAGCTCGAGGCCGAGCTCAGCGCGGAGACCGCCAAGTTTCAACAGGCGGAATCCCAAGTTCGTGAACTTAGTGCACACAACGCTTCGTTGAGCGCGAAACTGGCGAGTCTCGACGCCCGGTACGCCGAGCTCCGAGGCAAGGACGCGCTGGAGGCGGAGCGGGAAGTCCGGCAAATGCGCCGAACTCTCGCCGGCCTCCAGCAGGAAGCGCAGAAGCAACGTGACGCCCAGGCGCAGAGCCGGGTGGACGCCGAGACGGAACTGGCTGCGGTCCGACAGCAGATCGAGGAGGCAGCGAAGAAACTTGACTCACTGCGCAGCCAGATCGTCGTGACTGAGGAGATCACGCTGCTGCAGGAGGCCGGCATTTACGAGTTCCGGCACCGGCTCGCCGACGCTGTGGCCTACAAGGCAGCGCTGCAGCGCCTGAAGGACTCCATCAAGATCTCCGCCAAGAACAACCACGCGATCACCGCGAGCACCGACTGGACGGTTAACGGCTCCGCCGTCGAAGGCCAGCGCATGGTCCGAGACTTCTCCAAGCTGATGCTGCGCGCCTACAATGCCGAAGCAGACAACTGCGTGAGGTCCATGCGCCCCTACCGCCTCGACTCCGCCAAGGACCGTCTGACCAAGACCCGCGAGGTCATCTCCCGCCTGGGCAAGACCATGAACATCAACATCTCCCCCAGCTATCACAGACTGCGCCTCGAAGAACTCGAACTCACCGCCGACCACCTCGCGAAGGTCGAAGAGGAAAAGGAACGCATCCGAGCCGAACGGGAGCGCCAACGGGACGAGCAGCAGGCTCAACGGGAGTTCGAGCGCGAAAAGGCGAGACTGGCGAAGGAAGAGGCACATTGGCGCAACGCCCTGCAGAAGTGGGCCGAGTCCGGTGACGAGCAGCAGGCCGGGGCGGCACGGGCGAAACTGGACGAGATCGGTGACGCGATCAGAGGCGTCGAGGAGCGCGAAGCGAACATCCGCACCGGGTGGGTCTACGTGATCTCCAACGTCGGATCCTTCGGCGACGGTGTCGTCAAGATCGGATTGACCCGGCGGCTCGATCCTCTCGAGCGCGTACGCGAACTGGGAGACGCCTCGGTTCCGTTCAGGTTCGATGTCCACGCCAAGATCTTCGACGCCGACGCGGTGAGCTTGGAAACGCGGCTGCACCAGCACCTCGCCGATCGGCGTGTCAACCGGGTCAATCTCAGGCGTGAGTTCTTCTACGCCACCCCGTCCGAGATCCTCACGATCCTCGAAGACATGGGTTTGAAGGACAACCTCGTCGACTACGTCGAGGAGCCCGAAGCGCAGGAGTGGCGTTCCAGTCGGCAGTTGGCCCGCGACACTGACCTGCCGGCCGTCTCCGCGACGGTTGTGTAGCCGGCAACCACACAATCAGCGAGGTACAAATGGGTTTCTCTGTCAAGCTAGCTCCTGGCGTGCGGATCAGAGCCTCGAGCCGAGGGCTGCGTGCCAGTGTCGGACCACGCGCCGCGCGAGTCCACGTCGGCGGCGGCCGCGCGGGCTTCTCGACCGGCGTCGGCCCAGTGGGGTTCTACACATCGCTCGGTACCAGTCGTCGGACACCCTCCCGCAGACCTTCCACGGCATCGTCCTCCAGGTCGCTCGCCGCCGCGGTCAAAGCCCAACAAGCCGAAGCGCTGGCGTCGGCACTGCAAGCCATTCTCGCGCTGCATCGACCCGAATTCCCCGAAGCTCAACGTCCGGCCGCTCCGCAGCCGGCGGCACCGGACGAACACACGATCCTCGCCAAACATCGAAAGGCCAGCTTGTCGGGCATCAGCGTGTTCGCGCGGACAGCACGCCGGCAGGCCAAGGCAACGGCTGGGCAGGCCGCACAGGCCGAACTGGCTGCCCTTCGCGAGGAGAACCGCCTACTCCACGAGCAGTGGCAGGCCGAACTCGACGGGCTCTGGCAACGGTTGCTCGACAACGATCCAGACATCGTCCTCGGCACGCTGGCCGAGGCCTTTGAGGACAACGATGCGGCCGCTGCGCCGATCGGAGTGGAAGCAGGTGAAGCTTCCATCGTCGTCCTGGTGCCGAACACGTCCGCAGTACCCGAGCGTCGTCCCACAACGACGGCCGCGGGGAACCTCTCATTGAAGAAGCTGACCAAGCGCGAGCTTGCCGACCTCTACAAGCTGATGGTCTGCGGCTACGTTCTGACGACCGTCAGAGAGGCGTTCGCGGTCGCACCGGGGCTGCGCAGCCAGCGCATCATCGCGGTACGCAATACCGCACCCGACGCCTACGGACAGATACATGCCGAAGCGATTCTCGCCGCTCGATTCTCCCGAGAATCGCTGGACGGCGTCCAATGGGACGTCGCCGACGCGGCGGCGATCGTTAACGACGCGAGCGATGAACTCCGGGTAAAGACGACCGGCCCGAGCCAGCAACTCACCGCACTGTCCATGTCCGCGGAGCCAGACATCGCCGCCGTGATCGCCGCCGTGAACCTCGACGAGTTCCAAGAGCAGCAAAGCCCAATCAATAACACCGACAACTTCGAAGTCATCCTCGCTAACCCCGGTCGGAGAAAGATCGAAGTGATCAAGCTCGTCCGCGAGTGCGTGGACGGACTCGGGCTCCGGGAGGCGAAGGAGTTCGTCGAATCGACGCCACGGCCACTGCTCAATCACGTCAGCCATGCGCAGGCGCAAAGCGTCAAGGCCAAGCTCGAGCGCGCAGGCGCGGAAGTCGTCGTTGTCAATAGCGCCTAGAACCGGTTGGATGTCGCCGACTACACAACGAACACCAGGACATCAAACCGAGAAGGCGATCGCTCGGACATCGCTGCGTCGATGGCTACAACGTGCCCACAGCGGCCTGACTGGCGGATTTGCTCGGCCCTCAACTCCCAGAGAATCCGATGCCCGCAGCTGTGCGTGCAACCACCACCACTCAACATCCGTTGCTCGTCATTGGCTCAGAGTTCTCCGTGCTCGGCTGGGATACCGAGACACGCCGTCAAAAGTCTCGTCACCTGCCTCCATCTCGGGCGCTTGGCTACTCGTTCGGCAACGACGATGGAGTTCTCGGAGCCAGTCTCGCGAGACCGTCGCATGAGCGCATCGTTCAACCTCGTCCCGCATCCCTCGATACCCGCCAGGAGGTCAAGAGCACCACTCCTAACCAGCGGGTTGCAGTTCCTTCTGGCTATCTCGTGACAGGGCATCGCCGCCTCCGACGAGCTGCTGCGGGTCGACTTCAGTGAACATCACATCGCACTCATCATCACAGCGACCGGCCGTACGCCAGCGCCGCAGGACGCGACGTCCGTAGTTGTTCGTCCCGGCAACCCGATCAAGGTCAGCTCCGGTCGGAGTCCGCCCCGCAGCCCGTTCCGCGACGTAAAACGCCCACATCCGCTCTTCAGCAGATTCCGCGGGCGAAGACAAAGTCCCAGTATTGACCGGAGCAAGTACAGGTGAACGCTCGGATAGGACAGCGATCTGGCCCGCCTCATTGGGGTCAGAATCGGCCCGCTGCTTGCCGTTTCGGTGCCGCTTCAGCGCCCTGTTGAGCAACTCGACAGCCAGCAGCAGAGCCAGTGGCGGGCAAGCCGCGACCACGATCGAGAACACCGTCAACCGCGGCGCGGATCCAATGTTCGCGCACAACGACAGCGAGATACCGAACCCGAAAGCCGTCCAAGCCGCCCACCGTCCACCGCCACGCCGGCCATCGTTCGGCTTCCACAGCTCCACCGTCGCCGTCGTCAGCAGACCATCGACGATCAGTGGCCAGATCGCCGCGGTCGACTCATCAGCACCGAAGCGCAACGCGAACTCGCGACCATGCCGGTACGACGCATAGGCCGCGCCCAACGCGACCAAGGTCGTACACACACATTGCACCCACAGTGACGCCTGCTCACTGTCCGACTTCAACGACGTCACGAGGTGCCACCTCGACGACGTCGATCGATCTCAACCGAACCGCAAATCTGCAGCTCACGGCACCTTTGACCCCGTGAGGTTGCTGCGTGAATCGCGCCGGGGGCACCGAGATTTCCCAGGTCAGCGCCGTATTTCCCGTCGAAGCAGCGACTCAGCGGACGTGTTTACCCAGGTCAAGCCGTGTGAGTTCGAATCAGACTGTCACAATGAACCCTTCGACGACGACGCGCACGTCGGGTCACTCGCCTTCGGCCTGCTCCGGCTCATTCCTGCGGAGCGTACGAGGAGCACCGCAGCCTGATCGCCGGGTCCGGCGATCAGGCTCGTACCGGACGTCGTGAATGTGCTGCTAAGCGGCGATGTAGGTACCTCGCCAGCGGATGTCCCCGCCCTCTTGCTCGTCCATCTCGGCCGCGAAGTCCAGCAGCACCTTGGCGCCGCGCGTTCCGACGCCGTCGGCACGCGCACCGTGCAGGTTACTGAGCGCAACAGCATTACGCGGCGCGCTGACAGCGAGTGCGGCTTTCGTGCGTGAGGCGATGTAGCATCGGACGATCTTGTTTGTGGTCAGCGAGACAAAGGCGCCGATGAGACAGTTAGTGTCCTGGTCGCACCCGGGTCAGCGCCGTTTCCGGCCCGCTCTCGTCAACCACGCCCGGACGTCGCCGCGCGGTGGCATGGGCGAGATAGCCGACCTCGCTGCCGCGGGATAGCTGCACTCGGTGATCGTCCTGAAGCGGATTTGGACGAAGCTGCGGCAGGAACGTCTTCGCGACGCTGTCCGGGTGGTGGCCACCTTCATCGGTGAAGGGGGCCATTTCCGGAGCCGAGCGCGGTGACGACGTCCGCGGTCCCGGAACGCCTCGGGCGGGGCAGACGGCGCGCGAACTGCGCATGGTCCCGCTCCCGAGGAGCCGCTCTCAGGTCTTCAAGGTCTCCGTCGTAACGAATGGCGTTCACGCCGCGACCCAGTCCCCGTGACGGAGACCGATGGCGGCGACAGGAACCTCTGGGAGCGCAGCAAGGCGGCGGCGGACCGGAGCAAGCGGGAGAAGTCCGACGACACCGAAGTCCGGGTAATCGAGATGCACGAGCGCTCCCGCATGCTGCTCGGCGATTGGGCGGACAAGCTGGACCTCGCCCTCACCGACATCACCCCCGTCCACCATCCGGCAACACCCGAGAGGTGGAATGCGGGGGCGACCAAGGAACGCATCGAGACGACCTTCTCCTGCGAGGGCAGGCAGTTCACGGCCATCTACGACGGCTTGTTCCACGTGCACTTGCTCGGCAATCCGGCGAACACCGCCATTCAAATCGGTGAAGCCATCGCCAAGATCGAAAAGTCCGAAAAGCGCGTCGAAGCGGCGAAGCGTGCCAAGCGGGCGCACGCGGAAAACCGCCGCAGAAACCTGCGCTACGGCGGCATCATCGGCGCAGCCACCGTCATCGTGGCCGTCGCAGCGACGCTGATCTAGCAGGCTGCCACCAGCTTGCCGATCGAATATTCCTCCGGAGAAAAGCCCGATCGACGGCCGTGTCAGGCCGCGAGCTGCAGCGAGGACGGCAACTTCCACTGGTTCACCGAAAGCTTCAGCACCACCTTCACCACGACGGACGATGACACATTCCGCAGCACGCTCAGCTCGGGGTCACTCTGCGATCTGAAGTCCCGCTGGGAGATCACCTTGGACGGCGTTCCCTGGCGCAGCGGACACTTCGGGCAAGCGGGGCCGTCGATCGACCTGGACGTCCCGCTTCGAGGAGTGCGTGAGGTCAAGCTGGTCGCCACGGCGCCACCGCGTGCACAGAACTGCTTTCCCGAGATTTCCTGGCTCGCCAGAGACTGACGCCGGGCAGTCGATCGGCCGCGCCAGGGCCGAGGCGGCTTCGCACGGTCGCGCGTCTGGCGTAGTCTCCGGCGATACGCCGCGACCGTGAGGATCTTTCCAACTTCGGTGACAATATCAGTCCGATGATTATCGTGAACAGGACTATATCCGTCCTTTCCGGCCGCGGCTGTCCGCGAGGCAGTTTCATGACGGAAGGAGGGCAAAACCGACCCAACGTCACTGCCCGGAATAAACTCCCGCAACCCGCTGCAGCGATCACCAGTTCAGGCGACTTGACAACCTGTATCGCCAAAGTCTTGAGACCGCGAGACGGTCACGACGTAGTGCGTCGCCGAGCATCGACCTGCTCGTCGTCGTGGTCTGGAATACTGACCCGGTGGGTTATGACCTCGACCGGTGTGGACCGCACGTTTTCCAGCGGATGGCGCAGGCGTTGTGCAGTGCCGCGCTGGGGCCGGGCGTCCGGGCGATGGGTCCTGGCCCGGACGGCGGCCGGGACGCGACGTTCGACGGGCCGGTGCCACTGAGTTCACACGGTTCAGCGTGGTCGGGTTACGGCGTCGTGCAGGTCAAGCACAAAGCGAGCACCGGCGTGCGCCGGGTCGATGCGAGCTGGCTCATCGACGAAATCCGCGGTGAGCTCACCCCATGGCGGCAAGGCAAGCGCCGGAGCCGGAAGCCGGAACTGTACCTGCTCGTGACGAACGTGCGGCTGACCGCGGTCCCCGGCTCAGGGGGTCTCGACCGGGTCGACCGCGAGCTCGAAGAATTCCGGCAAGCACTCGGCATGCGTGGTTTCCTGGTCTGGGACGGCGAGACGATCGATGCGCTGCTCGACGCGCATCCTCAGGTGCGCCGGACGTATTCCGCCTGGGTGACAGCCAGCGACGTCCTGACAGCGGCACTGGAGCGGTTCGGCTCGCCCGGCGAGGGCATTGCCGAAGCGCTGCCCGCGGCGATCAGCAAGGAGCTGCTCGCCCGGCGCTCGGCCCGGCTGGACGAAGCCGGCGACGGCGGCGAGCACGCCGTGCCGCTGGCTTCGGTCTTCGTGGATATGCCCGCTCTCGCGCACACGCTCGACCAGACTCGTACGGTCTGGCTGACCTCCCACGACCAAGTCCCGGCCGACCATGACGAGCAGCCGCAACTGGTACCCGACGTAGCTGGTACCGAAGCCGAGGTCGAGGCGGCCGCCGGGGAGGTAGCGCTCGACGCCCTGCTGAGTCCCTGGGGAACAACTGCCCCGCTGGCCGATGAGAGCGATCTTGAGAACTTGACCCTGGACGAACAGCTGCTCCGTGACTTGGTCGACGCGCAAGGCACCGTCGAGACCCCGGCACTGGGCATTCTGCTCGCAGCCGGCAACCTCGTGCTGTCGGGTGATTCCGCTTCGAACCGACACAACCCCTCGCAGTGGGTAGTGGTCGGTGGTCCTGGACAGGGCAAGAGCACCATCGGGCAGTTCCTCTGCCAGCTCTACCGGGCTCACCTGCTCGCCGGGTTGCCCATCGCCCGCGCCATGCCCGAACTGGGTGCGGCGGTGCGAGCGCTGATGACCACGGCAGACGCGGAAAACCTTCCGCCGGTGCGAGCGCAGCGGTGGCCCCTGCACATCCCGCTCGCCGCCTTCGGCGACGCGCTCACGGACGGGGCCGCCACCAGCATCTTCGACTTCGCCGCGAACCGCCTCGCTGACTACCACCGCCCCGGAACGGTCGATGCGCACGATCTTCGAAGCTGGCTGCACGCCACGCCGTGGTGCGTCGTGTTTGACGGGCTCGATGAAGTGTCCGCCCCGGCCATCCGGGACCAGGTGCTCAAGGCGATCACCGACTTCCGGGTCGAAATCGCTTCGGCCGGCGCCGACGTACTGCTCGTGGCCACCACCCGGCCCCAGGGGTACAACGACGAGTTCGGGCCTGGTCTGTTCCACCACCTCCGCCTGCAACCCCTCCCGGCGCCCGTCGCGGAGCGCTACGCCACGCGGCTGGTCGAAGCTCGCTACAACGCCGACCCGGCCGGCGGAGCGAGCCTGCTCAAGCGAGTCCGAGCCGCCTTGGCCGAAACCAGCCCCGCCACCACGTGGCTGATGCGGTCCCCGCTGCAGGTGACCATCATGACGATGCTGCTCTCCCAGATCGGGGAAGCGCCGACGGATCGGGCCGGCCTCTTCAGCGAGTACTACGACACCATCTACCGCCGGGAACTCGGGAAGAACCTCACGACCAGCCGGCTGCTGCGCGAACACCGTCACGTCATCGACGCTCTCCACAACCAGATCGGGCTGCTCCTCCAGGCCCGCGGCGCGGTGGGCGCCACCACTGGATCGCAGATCGCACTCAGCACTGTGGTCCGGCTGCTGTGGGAAATCCTCGCCGACGAAGGATTCACGCCAGAAGAAACGACCGAACTCGCGAGCCGGCTGCGCGACACCACCACCGAACGCCTGGTGTTCCTGGTGGGCGCCACTGCGGACTCAGTCGCCTTCGAACTGCGCTCGCTGCAGGAGTACTGCGCCGCCCGCGCTCTCCTGGACGGGCCGGACCACCTCTTGCTACCTCGGCTGGCCGTCATCGCCGGAAGCTCCCATTGGCGGAACACGCTGTCCCTCGCCTGCGGGCTGGTGTTCACCCGCCGCCGGTCCTCGCGTGACCTGATCATCACGTTCTGCCACGACCTCGACAGCACCGACGTCGCCTCCTCGGCGCCTGCGGCGTGGGTGGATCCAGCGACCGGGGAAATCCTCGCCGATGCAGTCCAGCCCGGCGTTCTCGGCGGCCGGACCACCAGGGCGGGCGCTGAGCTGGCCGCGACTTTGCTCGCCGATGGCGTCGCCTACAGCCAGCCCCGCTACCGCAATCACCTGCTCTCCATTGCTCACGGGCTGTTCGATCGCACCGACAGCCTCGCGGTCAAGACACTCCTCGAGCTGGCAGCACGCGCCGACCTTCGCGCCGGTATCCGTGCCGCGGCCGTTGACGTCCTCCACAGCGCTGAACCGTCGCGACGCCTGACCGCGCTGTATTCGCTGTTCGTCCAAGGCAGCCTTGTCGATGATCACGAGGCTGATGTCATCCTGAGCAGCCACCTCGCCGGTACGCAGCTCGCCGTCCGCCAGGAGTACGTGCTGCAGGCCTTGGCGGCCGATCTGCGGCTGATCGTCCGGCGCCTAGCCACCGACCTCCTGCAAATTCCGCTGGCGGAGCTCATCCACGCCGTCACGACGCTGGATCGACCATTCACCGGCTCGATGCAGCGCTTGGACGATGGTGCGGCATCACTCGTGCTCAACACCCTCGCGCGATTCGGGCGCGCGGAAACTCTCCAGGAGCAGCTGCCGCTCGAGCCCGGGCCCACCACGACCGACCTAGATTGGATGCCAGCCGACGGTTGGCGTCATATCTCGACGAGCAGCACCAACAGATTGGCCACCGGCAGGGGATGGAGCTGGCTGCGATCAGCAATCGACTACGCGCGCAAACCCACCCGCCACCACCTGCGGGCCGCGGTCGAAGCGGTGGACAGCGCCGACCTAGACGACACCATGCTCGCCTGGGTCCTGTCCTGCCTCCCGTGGCCCGTCACCGCCCTGCACGGCCACCGCGAAGATCCCGCACACCATCCTCGCGACCTCCTGTCCACCTCGCCCAGGGCGATCCGGACGATCGAACGGGAATGGGCCACGGGTATCGAGCTCGCGGATCTCCTGGCCCCGCACGCCGACGGATCCTTTCCCATTGCTGCGAGCCGGGTTCCCGGGGAATTCAGCGAGGAAGCTCCCCGCGCCCATCCGATCCACACTCACGAACACCTCGAAGCCGTGCTCGAAGCTGGCCGTGCTTTGCGCGACACCCCGTGCGGCGCTCACGTCTCGCGCCGAGCGCTGTGGCTGTTGCAGCAGATACCACCGTGCACTCCACCGGAGCTGCTCGCCGGCGACCCAGCCCGTCGCGCGCTGGCGGCTCTGCGCCAGCACGCCATCCACATCGACCGGTGCGGGGTCGGCTGGATACCCGCGCTGGCCGTCGACCCAGGGCACGGCATCGACCTCGAATGCCTCGGCAGGCGAACGACGTTCCTGACCGTCGCTGGCACCACCGCTCCGTGCTGCGAATCCCCGGTGCAGTGGACCGTCGACACGCTGGCAGCCGACTGCGTTCGCGATCCACACCGGAACTGGGGCGTCGGACGCCTCGCCGAAGCTCTTCACGACCTGGTGCCCGGCCACCTCATCGAAGCCGCCGGGACAATCGCCGGACCGCACGGCTCCACGGGTCGACGTCTTGTTCGGCCTCGCCCTCCGCGCGGACATGTCGCAAGTCGCCGTCGACAAGCTCGATCCGGCCTGGTTTCACCACCCCCTGCGGAGCACCACCGTCGCCAGGATGCTCGCGATTCCCGAGTTCACGTTGGCTTTGAGCCGGCACACCGACCCCACGGTCCGGGTTGAAGCTCACGCCGCGTTGCAGCGGCACCAGGTGAGCGAAGGCAAAGATCTGCTCGACCCGACCACCCTCAGGTTGCTTCGGCTACCGCCGCTGCAGGGCTACAACACTGGATGCTGAGCCCTGTAAGCACGGTTCGCGACCCGCCGATGAGCGTCCGGTGCGAGGCGCCCAAGCCGGAAGCCGGGCGCAGCTTGGTGCCACCGGTAATCGGCACGGCTCCACTCTCGGCCGACAGAACTGTGGCCCGCGTCGGCGAGGCGACCTCGTTGCTCATGTATCGTTGTCCACACCTTTGGGTGACGTTGAGTGCACATTACCGGGCGTGTTAACCCAAGCGGGTGCCGCAGCAGCACTTAACACCACCCGTCGTGGCTTGCCCGCAGTTGAATCGGCACGCAACCACCCCGGATCGACGCCCGACATCGGTCGGATACCACCCGCACGACCAGGAACAGGGTTGCGTAACGTGCCTGGTCAGGATCACCGGCGGCCAACAGCTCCAGAAATGGCGCCAGAATCGCGAGGAAGGGTGGGCCAGAACCGAGCGCTGCTGAGCGGGTTGGGAGAACCCTTCCCGAATCGCGCCTGGTGAAGAACCGGAGCTGGACGGTCCAGCCTGGCCGCCGCTCGATCCGCAGTGGAATTTCCCGGCGATTCACCGATGTGGCCGTCGACGAACACAGCGTCGCGCACGCCTTCGACTTCCACCTCGTGTCGAACTATACTTTTCTGCGCCCCGCTCGTTTCAGCGCTCGCGCAGCGGCGCTTAGCCGCCCCTCTTGCGCACAAGCCGAAGGACGGCGAGGGAGCGCCGCGACCGGCGCTCGTCACGGCCGAAGAGCACTGTGAGCGAGGCCAGGACAACGACGACGGCGTCCGTGGCACGGCGGAGGGCTGCCGCGACCACGATCGGGATCGGAACCGCAGCGAGGACTTCGGCGAAAGTGGACATCGATGAGGCTCCTTGGCAGCTCGCGTGGACTGTGACGGCGACCAGGCAACCGCGGATCTTGCCGCTAGCGGTGTTGTCCACCGTTGTCCGTGAGTTGTCTGGCTGGCGTAGCGGCCTGGCCAGGAGCAATATCGACAGCGAAGGCCTCGAGGCCGGACAGCTGGACAACGCGGGGAGGCAGTGATGGCCCGGTCGGCGGACGAGCAAGCGCCGGGTGACCATCTGACAACGTTCTTCCAACGCGTCCGCGACGAGAACGGTGCGAAGTCGCTCCGGCAGATCGGCGCCGCGATGCTTCTCGACCACGTCCGGGTCTCGAAACTGCTGAAAGGCACAGCACTGCCGGTCTCGGTGGAGCAAGCCCGCGATCTCGCCCGCGCCCTTGGCGGCGGCACGGACGAGCAGGACACCGCCGAGCGGTTGTTCCGGGCAGCCAAGGACGTGACGGCGCAAGCCCGCCTTCACTCGGTCGAGCGATGGCGGCCGAGCCGGCTCGGGGTGCACCGGGCGATTTCCATCGCCGGCGCCGATGGCTTGCCCGACCTGACGCCGTATGTTGAACGCCCGCACGACCGACGGCTTCGCGGCCTTCTGAGCAACCTGGAGCAGCCGTTGTTCGCGGTGCTGGTCGGTGAGTCCTGCACGGGCAAGACGCGAGCGATGCTCGAAGCCGTGCGGGCCTGCTTACCGACGTGGCCGATCGTGCGGCCCACGGGCCCGGCCGACCTGGTGCGCGCGTCACGCACGGTCACGGCGCGGTCGGTCCTGTGGCTCAACGAAACGCAGCACTACTTGGACGGTGGCCGGGACGAAGTCGTCGACGCGCTGCTCCGCGTGCTCGACTCGGCCGAGCCGGTGGTGGTCCTTGGGTCGATGTGGCGAGCCGGGCAGTGGGATCGGTTCACTCGTCGCGGAGCCACCGAATCGCCACGGCTGCGAGACCTCCTGCTCGAGGAAGCAGTGCGCATCGATGTCGCGACGGATTTCAGCGATCCGGTCGCTGCCGGGCACCTCGCCAAGCAGACCGATCCCCGACTGGTCCGCGCTCGGAAGACGTCGTATCGGGGACGCGTCATCCAGGTTCTCGCGGGCGGCCGCGACCTCACCGATCGCTACGACGGCGCTGCGGCTGCCGACAGCTTCTGGCGAGCGCTCGTGACAGCCGCGATGGACGCGAACCGGCTCGGTGTGCCAGGCCTGATCGATGAGGAGTTCCTTAGGGAGGCCGCCGTCGCCTACCTCTCGCCAGCGGAACGTGTGACCGAAGACGGCAGACTCCCCCGGGCCCTCCTTGAGGCCCGCACGCCGAACGACTTCGGCATCTCCGCGTTCGCCGCCGAACGGCACCGGCCCGGCACTGGCCCAGCCGACCACTACGCGCTGCACGACTTCCTCGCTCAACACGGTCACACGACCCGCGCTCACCTGCCGATTCCCGGCCCTGTCTGGGACGTGTTGCGCAATCACGCGCACCACCAGCGGCACCTCGAGGCGCTGGGAAAGCAGGCCGTAGAGCGAGGTCTGTACGGCCTGGCCGGTGAGTTCTACCGCCGCGCGGCAGGGCAGGGCAGCTTCGATGCCGCCGATCGCCTTGCCGACCTCCTGGAAGCGTCCAGCGACGACGCGAAGATCACCGCGTTCACGCTCGCCGCCGAAGGTGGCGATCCCGCGTCGATGGAGTACCTCGCGGACGAGCTCCGCGCAGCGGACCGGAAGCAGGACGCGTATCGCTGGCTCGCGCGCGCCGCGGACGCCGGCAGTATCAGAGCGCCATACAACTTGGCCGTTTGGTATGACGAAGACGGTGATTCCGACACGGCGGAGAAGGTTCTCGCCATGGCGATCGGGCGCGCGGACGCCGAAGACGATGTCTCCCTCGAATGTGCATTGCTGGCTCGGCTGCTGGCCGATCGCGGGGAGACCGACGCCTCAATCGACGTCTGGCGATCGTGCGGGGACGTGGCGACGGCGGCCTGCGAGATCGCCGACCTGCTCGAAGAAGCCGGCCGAGTCGACGAGGCCGTCTCTTCGCTCCGCGAAACCCTCGCAGCGGACTTGGCGTCCGAAGAACACGAAACGGTGCTCGAGCGCCTGCTGAGTCTGCTGGCCGAGGACGGTCGTCACGACGAGATCGGCGCGGTGGTGCGCGAGGCAGCCCGGTCACCGGATCGCCGGGTCCGAGTACGAGCGGCGGAGCTACTCGGCAAACGAGGTGACTGGTCGGGCGCTGCCGCCTCGTGGCAGGCCGACGCGGACCGAGGCGATCCGGCCGCACAGCTCGCCCTCGCCAACGCGCTGGTCCAGCTCGACCGGACGGATGAAGCGGAAACGTGGCTCCGCCGTGCCTCCACGTCCGGCGACCTCACGGCCGCCAGCCGCCTCGGCGCCCTTCTCCATGCTGAGGGCCGGACCGCGGAAGCCGTACTCCTGTGGGGGAAGACCGTGCTCCCGGACGGCCCCTGGGCAACCCTGCCGACATGGTGGGCCCTCCGTGAACTCAAGAAGGCTGCACGGACGGATGAAGCGCTTGCCTGGCTCGAGCACGCACTCCGAGCGAGCGACCGGACGGCCTTCTGGATCCACGACCTCACGTTGTGGCTCGGGCGGTGCAACCGTCTCGAAGAGGCGGTCCGGCTCTGGCAGCCATTGGCCGAAGCCGGCGACACGCACGCCGCCCGGGTGCTCGCTGACCTGCTTGCTCAGGGACAACGGCGCGACGAAGCGAGGCAGTGGCGGGAGTGGGCGGCCGCCCGTGGCGACGCGATGGCGGTCGCCGAACTCGTCGCCGACAGCGGCGACGAGCCCGCGGAATGGCTGGCTTCCGCCGCGGAGCACGGCAGCCTGCTCGCGATGTCTCGGCTCGCCGAGACCTTGCGCGGCGCCGGCCGCTTCGACGAAGCGAAGGTCTGGCAGGACCGAGCGGCCGACGCGGGAGTCCCGGCCGCACTGCGACTGTTCGCCGACGAAGCCGACGCAGAAGAGGACACCGCGATGGCGTTGAGCTGGGCCCGCCGATCCGTCGAAGCTGATTTGTCAGCCTGGCACAACGCGTCTCGGGCAGGTGGCTTCTTTGTCGGCTTGGACCCCGGGATCGCCCACCAAGCCCGCAGCGGGGGCCGCGCCGAAGAGTGGCTTCCCCGCGCGGAAACCGGTGACGTAGAAGCGATGTGGCTGCTGAGCCACGCATTGGCCGACGTCGGACTCCCCCGGCAGGCCGAGACCTGGCGCCAGCGTGCGTGTGAGACACCTGAAGCGCTCGCGCGTTGGCGTGAGCGCGCCGAGAACGGCAGCGAGCTCGCGGTCCGCCGCTTGGCCGAACTCCTGGTGGAGCGCGGCCAGGACGCCGAAGCGGAGCGGTGGCTGCGCCGAGCCGTGGAGTGCGGTGACACCCCGGCTCTGGTGCGGCTCGCGGAAGTGCTCCGGGGTGTCGGCCGCGCAGCCGAAGCGGACGCGATGCTCCGCTTCGGTCTCACTCCCGGCGGCGACACCGCGACGGGGATCGAGTAGTCTCCGCAGCGGCGAGCGGCTTTCGCTGCGATCAGGGCGAGCAGACCGGTGCAGCCGCTCCGGACGGGTAGAGCAACGTCTTGAGCAAGCCACACCCGAACAACGTCACGGCCGCAACTGCGTGCCCTTCGAGCCCGTCAGGCCACCTCGAGAAGCGCCTGTCCTCGTATGAGCTGGGTCGTCACACGCAGCCCGGACCGGACGACACAATCCGGCAGTTGCGAGCCCGAGGGGGAAGCCCGAGAGCGCACGTACGCGCCAGTAGACGGCGATACAAGCCGACATCGCCGCGACCCGACCACCGAGGAAACGACTTTGTCCGACATCATTCGACGCCGTCCGACACATCCGGACGGAGCCTTTAACCGGCGGGTTGCAGTTCCTCTGTTCGTTCCTTCTCCACCGTCTCCTCCGACAGGACGGACCTGCGTTGTCCGGCCGCCGGCCACAAAGTTGCGCATCCGTTAGGGCCGTGACCGCTAGCACGCCACCGCCGCAGGACCCGCCGCCCGTAGTTATTCGTACCAGCGAAACGATCAAGATCCGCCGGTCGGCGTGCGACCCGCCGCTTGCTCCTTGACGTAGTACACCCACATCAGCTTCTCAGCAGACTTCTCGCGCGGCACGGTCAACTCCGGAGGCAGGTCGGCATAGCAACCTGCTGGCAGTGAGCAGTCGGCCAGCTCACGCTCGCCGTGCTCCTGCGGGCCTTCGTCTAGATGCTGACTGCTACCGCGATGCCGCTTCAGCAACTCCACCGCCAGGAGCAGGGCAACTGGCGAGCAAGCCGCCACCACGATCGAGAGCACCGTCAGCCGAGGCGCCGAGCCGATGTTCGCGCACAACGGCAGCGAGATGCCAAAACCGAACGCCACCCACGCGGCCCACCGCCGCCCCTCGCTCTGCTTCCACAACTCGACCGTCGCCGTCGTCAACAAGCCGTCCCCGATCAACGGCCAAATCGCAGCTGTCGCCGCATCAGCACCGAAGCGCAGCGCAGTGTCACGACCATGCCGATACGACGCATACGCCGCACCCAGCGCCACCAGGGTCGTACACGCACTCTGAACCCAGAGTGACAGCATCTCACTCTCCGGCCTCAACCACGTCACGAGGAACCACCTCGCCGACGCCGTTCGACACCGACTACACCGGAAATTTGCAGCTCACAGGCCTTTTCGAGCCGTCGGGTTCTGAACGGAACCGCGCCGATGATTCCTGCGCCCCTCGACCCTAGCGCCCCGGCCCAGTTGGTCGCACTCGAGCAGGCCGCCACCGTGCTCCCCGGCCTGGGAGGCCGTCGCTGACGCGCTCCGCCGCGAGAGCTACTCCTTCGACCCCGGACTCCTCTCGTCGAGGATTCGGTATCCCACAGAGCCGCTCCCGCGCGGTCTCGTGGCGAAGCGTCCGGTACTGCCGCGCTCCCGACGCCGATCCATCACCGTCTCGTGAAGGGCGTTATACAGGCCGAGGGCGACCCGGCCCTCCTACCCCGGGCTCGATGGCCGAGGCACTCGGGTGGCCGGCCGGGCTCGTCGGACTCCCGCGGCTCCGCGCTCCGGGCGGCCGAGCCATCACGATCAACGGCACCGAGCACCGCGCCCGTGCCCTCCGCGGCACCAACCAAGGCCCAGAGCTGCCGCCGCCGATCCCAGAACGGCGAAATCGACTCGAAGCCCGACCGCGACACGGTCGAGGAGGCCGCCAGACGCTACGTCCTAGCAGCACTCCTTGACGGACTGCGGGCTGCGTCACACGCAGAACTCGTGACGCCACAGCCCGCGGGCAGTCCATGGCTGCGCCGCACAGGAGGTTCTCGAAACAAGCTGATCGCCAGGGCGGCAGCCCCGCCTCCGATCGCGAGGCAGCGACGTCGTCGCTGCCTCGCGTCCCCAGAGTGGGCGTAACGCTCGTGGCCACCCACTACGACTAGAGGGCGAACGAGTGCGCAGATGGAGGTTTGCGAGTGGAGCCGTGGCTGATCATCGTCATCGTCGTGGCAGCTTTCCTGCTGATCGCCTTCGGAACAAAGATGATCCATCGGATCTCCGTTCGCAGCGACGGCGAGAACAGCGAACTCACCGCAGAGGCCCACGGCGGAAGCGCACCAAGTTCAAGATGCGTGATTCTATAAACCTCCGAACCAGACATAAGATCCGCGGATCCGAGGTGGACATCGAGGGCAGTGATTTCACGGATTCCTCGACTGATATTCGATGAGACTGAACAGCGTTTTCAATTTCGTTCAGTTACTCGATGAGCTGGCAAACCACGACTTGGAAGCCGACCCGTATACCATACTCACCGGACCACAATCGTCTGGCAAGTCAACCATTCACGCCGAGACTTTGAGATCCTTGAAATATCGAGGATTAACCTTGGAAATCGATGCAAGAGAAACTGCGATCGAGGACCAGCTCGTGAGTCGCGCACTCAGTTGTGCCACCAAAGACGAATTGATCCCAAGTCGCATACTACTGCAATCAACTCGCACCCAGATTGTTATCGCAAACTCTTCACTGAACCACTCCAATCTGAAAGTCCGCAACCAACGTTGGCGACGCGGGCGCTCGGATAGCACAAGAAAAGAAGAAGTCGACGCAGGTGCCCGAGTTTCTCTACTTATCTCCGATATCATTGCCGTAAGCAGAGAAGTATTTGTAGTTGTCGACCACCGGGGCGACGCCGAGCCTTTTTACGAAGCTTCATCGGCGACCTCGCCCAGCGATTGGGTACGCTAGGAAACCTGCGCATTATGCTGGCCTGCGACACCGACGCCGCGCCAGACAAACCGCTGGGCGGCATGCGTCCTATTCAGTACAACGTACCCAAGCTGGACTGGGAGGCCGTTCAGCTATGGGGGCGCCAACTCGATCTCCGTGTCAGTGAGACCAATGCACGGATGCTGCATTCTCTGAGCGAAAATGGATGCGCCGGTATGGTGAGAACCTATCTCATGACGCTCTTCGAGAACCCTGATTGGCAACATGAATCCCACTCACTGGGAGCACCATGAACAACATCAGGTTCGAATTCCCAGCGGGGAAGCTACTCGATCGACTAGGCCCCACACTCGCCCGTCTCATTCTCTTGAAACGCTTCTCGCCCACCGAAGCTATCCGATACTCGAACGGCCAGTTCAATGATACTCGTTTTGCTCGATACATTGAGATGGTCTTTACGCAAGACCCCCTGACGGACGACTTCTATGTGAGACCAGAACTGGACGCGTCACTCCTAGACGCCATCGCCAATCGCTTTCCGAGAGTCCCGCAGGATCTCACACATCTATTGCTCACCGAGCGCGTCGGCCTTGAGGTACTTGAGCCGGAAGAATTTCTTAGCTGGATAGTTAGAGAAAGACTGAGCACAGTCAGCCAGGCGACAGTTGCAGGGATGGCCATCTACGGCGAACTCGAAATCGCGCCGGCCCTCCGTGCTCTCATGAACGACACAGCCTCCCGATCGTCTTTGGCCACGACACTGAGCACTTACGCCCTACCGGCTAGGCGATGGCTCGCCGCTGGCAGGCCTCGCCACTCGGCCGGCGCCGCCAACGTCCTGGCCAACCTTCCCGATTCGTTAGCAATGCGGCCACGGCGACGTTCCGATTTCATGCTGGACAACGGCCTCGAGCCCCAACGTTGGGACTTTGTCCGCCCGAGACGCACCCGGGAAACCGTGCAACTTGAAATGGTCCCGCTGCCCACTGCGGGCCTGCTCGGCAGCTCGAACAGTTTACAACTGCCCAGCCCCGAGTCGGACAGGTTCACGGCCGGTGTCGCACTGAGTGAAAGCACAGTGAAACTACTCCAGTTGGTGATGGGCGACCGAGGCCAGACCCATATCACCGATCGACTGCAATTCGATATTTCTCGGCAAATGGTCGAACGAACCGCCTCGGTAAGCATCGCGGCGACCGCGATAGTCGATGATACCGCGTTCGTCCACCTAGGCGCTGCTCCCCGATCCGTTGGCAACGCATTGACGCGGACAGTAACTGTGGACAACGAGCCCTTGACATGGGGCGGCGGAGCTATCATAAACCGCTATCTCCAGGAAATGACCATACTACTTACCGAACAGGCTTCCCGACTTTCGAGTGGCGACGCGTTGTCAGCCAGCGACTGGTACCGCCTGGAACGTTCGGTACGAGAGCCATGGCGATTCCTTAGCACGAAGCGCACATTCATCCACTTCGGGGTCGCCGAGTTGAGTTGGACGACAAAATTGAAGAGCGACGAACTGACCCGCAGCTTCGACCTGTGGCCATTCGACGGATCATCACTCAACACAGTCGCCGCCGAAGGATTCCGCTGCGGAGCCGATGATGGCTATAACGTGCACGTCAACTGCGTGGACACGAGTGCTATCGTGTCCGTATCGATCGACACAGTTAATCGGTCCCCTCAGATACCGGCTCTCGAACGCCCATCCCGGATCCGAACGTTCCTCGTCTGGCCCCTCGCAATCTACTGCATCGCCCTCCTGTTGACCGTGGTTTGCGGCGCGATCCTCATCGCGACCGGAATCAGTGCCGAGCAGGCGAGCCAGCTCGACAACGGCGACATCAACGTGACTTTGTCCATCTTATCATTGGCCACAGGACCCGTCGTGGCATGGTTGACAGCAGCCCAATTTAACAAGCACGGATCTCGAGTGGCTTACATTCGCCAATATGGCCGCATGGGACTTGTGGTAATCGGGACGATAACTCTTATAGTGCTCACGCTGATCGGCTCCCGCCATTCGATTGCGCGCGAGTTACTCAGTGTCGTCGACATAGTTGTCGGCGTATACCTCGGCGTCGCGGCCGCCTTGTCGTCGGGCCTCCGACTGGCCCGGACGTCAATTGTCCGCCACCGCTTGGCCGACAGCGAACGCTAGCTGGTCCGGTTGACCTATCTGCGAGCACCGAGGCGCTGCCACTGGGCTCGCTCGGCGCCCGCCCAGACCCGGACTACGCCTCAACGTCAACCTGCTAAGAGCCCGAGGCGCTCAGATGCGGCGACAGACCGCGACACAGGGTGACACCGCAAGAACCTGGCAGCCGAGGAGGACGACCTTGTCCGACACCAGCCGGCACCATCCGACTCGCCTCGAATGTGAATCTTAGCCAGCAGGTTGCAGCACTTCTGCTCGTCGCTCGTCCACGGGCTCCTCTGTCAGAACAGACCGGCGCTGTCTAGCCGTGGGCCGCGACGCTATGCGTCCGTCGGGGCCGTGCCCACCAGCACGCCACCGCCGCAGGACCCGCCGCCCGTAGTTGTTCGTTCCGGCGACTCGATCAAGATCCGCACCGGTCGGGGTTCGACCCGCCGCTTGCTCCTCGACGTAGTACGCCCACATCAGCTCCTCAGCAGACTTCTCGCACGGCACGGTCCGCTCCGGATGCGTGTCGGTGGAGCAAGCTGCCAGCCGTGGGCGGTCGACGAGCTCACGCCGGTCACGATCCTGCGGGCCTTCATCTGACTGCTGGCTGCTACCGCGATGGCGTTTCAGGGCCCGGTTCAGCAACTCCACCGCCAACAGCAGAGCAAGGGGCGGGCAAGCTGCTACCACGATCGAGAACACCGTTAGCCGCGGAGCCGAGCCGATGTTCGCGCACAACGAGAGCGAGATACCGAACACGAACGCCGTCCATGCTGCCCACCGGCGGCCTTCGCTCTGCTTCCACAGCTCGACCGTCGCCGTCGTCAGCAGGCCGTCCACGATCAACGGCCAGATCGCGGCTGTCGCCGCATCAGCGCCGAAGCGCAGGGCGAAGTCACGTCCGTGCCGATACGACGCGTACGCCGCACCCAACGCCACCAAGCTCGTACACACGCACTGCACCCAGAGTGACAGCTTTTCACTGTCTGCCCTCCACGACGTCACGACGATCCCCCTCGACGACGTCGCTCGACCTCAACCGAACCGCAAATCTGCAGCTCACGGCACCTTTGACCCCGTGAGGTTGCTGCGTGAATCGCGCCGGGGGCACCCGCAGCAATCACACCAGCGTCGACCTGCGGTTTCGCCATCCGGACGACTTCTGCGTCCGCTGCGGCGGTGGCCACCTCCTCGATCCTGTCGCCGGGCAGTGTGATGTCGATCATGGCGTGGTCCGTTTCGTGGTCGATGTTGACTCGGAGTTTCGTGAGCTCGTAGAGCCGGACCTGGAGTTCGGCTGGCGCGCGGTGAAGGTTGACTGCCAGGTGCGGCAGCAGGTCGAGAACGTCGAGGTCCTCGCGGGTGGCTGTCGCCGGTGATTCCTGATCGTCTTGATCGAGTTGGGCGATCTGGTCCAGGAGGAGCTGCCGTTCGGCCCCGATCGCGTTGTAGCGGTCCTTCAGGCCCTGGGTGAAGGGATCAGTGGGGTCGGCGTCTTCGGCTTGGCTGAGGATGTTGCTCTGCTTGCGCGCGAAGTCCGCAGCTCGCTTCTCCAGCCGCGCCCGACGCTCGCGCCGTTCGGTGCGTTCCCGATCGTCGGCCTGATCCAGCTGCGGGGTGAGCAGGTCGATGCGGCGGTGGCCGAACAGGTACTCGGCATACACGTGGTTGACCGCGGCGAGGATGGCGTCCTCCCGCCAGCAGGCGTGGGCGGACAGCGCCGGCATCACGGTCCTGCGCGGCGAAGGCCGGCTGGCCGGGCCGCACACGGTCGCCGTCGGCGGCCAGGCCTGCACCGCCGGCCACGTCGTCGTCGCGACCGGCTCCGCACCCGTGATCCCGCCGGTGCCCGGCCTGCGCGAGCTGCCGGGACTGTGGACGAACCGCGAGGCGACCGGCGCCACCGAGATCCCGCGCCGGCTCCTCGTCCCCGGTGCGGGCCCGACCGGGGTCGAGCTGTCCGAGGCGTTCACCCGCCTCGGCGCCGAAGTGACGCTCGTCGACGGCGCCGACCGGGTGCTCCCCCGCGAACCCCGCGCGCTCGGTGAAGCGCTCGGCGACGCCCTGCGCGCCGACGGCATCACCCTCCACCTCGGCCGGCACGCGAGCGCGGCGCGAGAGCGACGAGTACGTCCTCGACTTCCCCGACGGCACCCAGCTGCGCGCCGACCGGCTGCTGGCCGCCACCGGGCGGCGGCCGCGCGTCGATGGCATCGGGCTCGACACCGTCGGCCGTCGACGCGAACCCGCGCGGGATCCCGGTCGACGACCGCATGGCCGCCGGCGACGGGCTGTGGGCCGTCGGCGACGTCACCGGGCAGTGGAACCTGACCCACGTCGGCGAGTACCAGGACCGGGTCGTGGCCGCGAACATCCTCGGCCGGTGCCGCCGCGGCGGCTTCGTCAACTGCACCGACCAGCCCTGGACCGGCACTACCACCGACGGCGGTTACGCCGAAGTCGCCTACGCCCGCGCCACCGGCCTGGTCCGCATCCCCGACGGCGCCCAGCCCCTCGACGTCGCACCGCTGCTGTGCGCCGGGCTCACCGTCTACCGCGCGCTGCTCACCGCCGACGCCCGGCCCGGATCGCTCGTCGCCGTCCAAGGCATCGGCGGTCTCGGCCACCTCGGCATCCAGTACGCCAAACACTCGGCCACCGCGTCTCGGCCATCGCCCGCGGCACCGGAAAAGCCGGACTGGCCGCGGAACTCGGGGCCGACGAGTACATCGACAGCACCACCCGGCCAGGAGCTCACCCGGCTCGGCGGCGCAGCGGCGATCATCGCGACGGCGGCCAGCGGCGCGTCGATGTCACCGCTCGTGGCCGGGCTCGGCACCCGAGGACAGCTGCTCGTCGTCGGCGCCGCACCCGACCCGATCGAAATCCGCACCCCGGACCTGATCTTCGGCACCCACGCGGTGGCCGGCGCCCTCACCGGATCCGCCATCGAGAACGAGGACAGCGTCCGGCTGGCCCACGACCGAGGAATCCGCAGCCGCAACGAGATCATGCCGCTGTCGGAGGCGCCGAAGGCCTACGAACGGATGATGTCGGGCAACGCACGCTTCCGCGTCGTCCTGGACACCCGCGAGTAACAGGTGCACCGGCTTGCTCACCCGCGCACGAGGGCCCGCGAGCGCATCGCGTTCGCGACCATCGCCACGCCCTCCTCGGTGAACAGCGACTCCGGGTGGAACTGCACGCCTTCGATCGGGAGCTCGCGGTGCCGGACGCCCATCACCTCCCCCGCCGGCGACCAGGCCGTGACGACCAGGTCGTCCGGCAGCGAAGCCGGGTCGATCACCAGGGAGTGGTACCTCGCCACCGTGAGCGGGCTACGCAGGCCCGCGAAGACACCGCTGCCGTCGTGGGTCAGGGGTGCGCACTTGCCGTGCATCGGCTCGGCCGCGTGCACGATGCGGGCACCGAACGCCGCGCCGATCGCCTGGTGGCCCAGGCACACCCCGAGGATCGGTACCCGCCCGGCCAGGCCGCGGACCAGGTCCACCGAGATGCCCGCGTCCGCCGGGGCGCCGGGGCCGGGTGAGATCAGCACCAGCTCCGGCCCGAGCGCGGCGACGTCGGCCACCGAGACCTCGTCGTTGCGGTAGACCTCGCACTTCGCGCCGAGGTCTCCCAGGTACTGCACCAGGTTGTAGACGAACGAGTCGTAGTTGTCGAGCACGCAGATCATGCCGCCGCCCCTTCCACCGTCACGCCGAGGGCCCGGGCGCCGGACCCGAGCTTCGCGAGGCACTCCGCGTACTCCTCGGCCGGGTCGGAGTCGTGGACGATGCCGCCGCCGGCCTGGAGCCGGATTTCGCCGTCGCACCACACCATGCTGCGGATGGTCAGGTAGAGGTCCACATGGGACACCCCGAACGAGCCGACCGCACCCGAGTACAGCCAGCGCCGGGCCGGCTCCAAGGCGTCGATGATCTCCATCGCGCGCACCTTCGGCGTCCCGGTCATGGTCCCCGCCGGGAACGTCGCCCGGATCAGCTCGGCGGTATCGCGGTCCCCCGACGGCTCGCCCCAGACATCCGAGGTCAGGTGCATGACGTGCGAGTACCGCTCGACGGCCAGCAGCCGCTCCACCGACACGCTGCCGGGGCGGCAGACCCGGCCGAGGTCGTTGCGGGCGAGGTCGACCAGCATCCGGTGCTCGGCCAGCTCCTTCACCGACGAGCGCAGGTCGTCCTCGGCGAGCCGGTCGGCGTGGCCGTCGCGGCCCCGCGGCCGGGTGCCGGCCAGCGGGCGGATCAGCGCCCGGCCGCCCGAGAGCGTCAGGCACGGCTCCGGCGAGGCGCCGACGGCCTCGAACTCGGGGCCGCCGTACCAGAAGTGGTACGGCGACGGGTTGATCTCCGTCAGCCGGTGGTAAACCCGCAATCCGTCCACAGTGGCCGGTGCGGTCCAGGGGTTGGACAGGACGAGCTGGAAGACGTCACCGTCGAGGATGTGCCGCTGCGCGCGCCGCACGGCGTCGGCGTACTCGTCGTAGCCGAAGCCGAACGTCCCGGCGCCCACCGCGATGGCCCCGAGCGGGGTCACGACCAGCCGGTCGAGCGTCCGGGCGACCTGCTCGGCCGCCTTGCGCGCGGCCGCGGGGGTCGTGCCGCGGCCGATCACCCGCCCCTCGGTGACCAGCACCTCGGGCAGGAAGAACTCGTACACCGGCCGGCCGCCCGACGGGTGGCGGCTGGGCAGCCGCTCGAAGTCGCGCGCGGCGTCGTAGGCCAGGAAGCCGTACCAGGCCGCCTCGGCGTCGGTCGTGTCCGGCGGCAGGTCCAGCCCGCCCAGCAGGTCCACCGCCGCGGTGAGCGGCGCGGGCCCTTCGCCACCGGGGTGGGAAAGGACGGCGAGCTCGCCCGCGGCCAGCACCGCGTCCCGGCCGCCCGGCCCGGCGGTGAGCATGACGCGCCCCGCCGGGCGCAACGCCGCGGCGGCCGCCACCGGGTCCACCGTGGACACGAGCGGGACGACGTGGCGGTGCAGCCGGGTTCCGGGTGACAGCTCGGACGCGATCATCGTGCGCCCGCCGGCACCCGGAACTGCGTCCGCTCGTGGGCGCCGACGGGCTTGCCCATGGCGTAGCGGAACGCGGCGAGCTGGATCGCCCGCGGCGGGCAGCCTTCGACGAAGATGCCCAGGTCCCGGCTTTCGTACAGGCAGTTGCCGACGAGGACGACCTCCCCGCGCAGGGGCGGGTGCGAGACCTGCGGCCCGGAGATGATCGTCATTTCCCCGTCCCACTCGCACAGTTCCCCGGCCAGCGCTTTCATCGCCCCGGCGACGAACCGGCTGCACGCCGGGCAGGCGTGTTCGGCGTAGACGTGGATCCCCTCGCGCGGCACGACGATCTCGACCGGCGCCTTCACCATGTCGAACGCCAGGTCCTCGAGCGGGGTCCCGAGCAGCTCGATGTCGTCCAGGGAAAGCGGTCCCATGCCCCGCTCGTGCGCGTCCCGCAGGTAGGCGACGCTGTCCGGGTCGAAGCCGGCCAGCGTCCCGACGGCGACGTCGAGCGCGACGGCGTTGCGGCTCGCGGCCAGGAAGCCGACCTCCCGCGCCTGCCCGTCCATCGGGTAGTTGCCCTCGATCACCGTGGTCCCGTCGCACACCACCAGGTCCTGCGGGCGCATCAGGTTCAGGTCCACGGTGGACTCGTCGACGCCCGCCATGTGCACGATCCGGGTCGTGTACCCGGGCAGCAGCCCCACCAGGTTCTTCATCGCGTTCGAGTAGACGACGCTCGCGTGCGTGCGCAGCTGCGGGACTCCGATGAAGTAGTCGCAGTCCAGGATCACCTCGGGGACGGCGATCGGCACCCGCAGCGACGTCGCCTCCGGGATGCCGGTGATGCGCAACGGCAGGTCGTCGAAGCTGACGACCCGGGCGTACTTCGCGGCCTCGTGGTCGCGCAGGATCTCGTAGATGGCGTGCGTGCGCTCGGCGATCACCGGGCGTGCCCCGTGCTCGGCGACCACGCGGGCGATCGCGGCCAGCAGCGCCGGCCGCACGTGGAACCCGGGCGCCGTCTGGAACAGGTTCGGCTTGATCAGCACCTCCGCGCCGGCCGGCAGCCCGGACAGCGGGCCGCCGAGCAGGGCGAGCAGCCGGTCCAGGCCCGCCGGCACGTCGGTGTCGCCACCGACGGCCGTGAGGGCGACCGCCTCAGTCATCGGTGTCCTCCACCGCGATGACGCGCGCCGGGGCGGCCTCGGCGCCCGCCACCTTGGTCGGCAACGCGATCAGCTGGACGACCGGCCGGGTCAGCTCGTGCATGTTGGTCACGTACTCCAGCAGCGGGATGCCGGCGGCGAGCAGCGCGTGGTGCACCGGGGATTCCGCGTCGCCGGGCCGTTCGGTGAGGCAGTCGAAGCCGATGAGGACGGCGCCGTTGTCGATGGCCCACCGCGCGGCCGACGGCGTCAGGTAGGGCGGGCGGTCCCAGTAGTCGGGCCGGCCCCAGTTGTGCCGCAGGTAGTCGGTGCGGATGAGGAGCCGGTCGCCGGGCTGCCACACGGGCCGCAGCGTCTTCTCGAGGTCTTCGCCGGTCACTTCGTCCAGTTCGCCTTTGTAGGACAGGTCGGCGACGCAGGCCCGGCCGATCAGCGTCTCGAGGGGAACCTCGTCGATGCCTTCGGTGCCGGGGAAGAAGTGCAGCTTGTACTCCATGTGCGTCCCGTTGTGCGGGAACACGTGCAGGTAGGAGAACGTGCGCTTGGTGCCGTACGGGTCGGTCTCCGGTGTCATCGAGCGTTCGCTGACGAACTTCGGGAACCAGTCGGCGGGGTAGGACGGCATTCCGTCGTAGAAGCCGTGTGTGAGGTCGACGAATCGGGGCACCGGGGTTCTCCTTGCTCAGCAGGTGAAGAGACAGGTGTTGCGGACGTCCGGGTTGTTGATCATCGTGATGACGGTGGTGCCGCCGGGCGGGATCGCGCGCACGCCGCCGCCCGACAGCCCCGTCGGCGTCATGAACGCCGCCCACAGCGCGTACCACTCGGTGCGCTCGCCGGTGTCCGGGTCGATCACCGTCTCCAGGTTGGGCCGCACGATCTCCTGGACGAGCGACCCGGTCCGCGAACCGGCTTCCAGGGTTTCCCGCCAGGTCGCCGCGTCGACCTCCTGGCCGATGACGACGCCTTGGCCGCCGTAGAGGCCGGTCGGCTTGAACACCAGCTGCTCCTGCCGCTCGAGGCACTCCTCGATGCGGCCGGCGTCCGGGCCGGCGCCGGGGCGGCCGAGCATCCGGCACCACGGCAGCACGCGCTCGATCGCCGCCCGCTCGGCCGGCTCGAAGGCGTCCAGGAACTCGGACAGCATCGCGAGCGTTCCCTTGTTGCTGAACACGTTCGTCGGGGTCCAGACGACGACCTGGCCGTTCTCGTGCGCGCGGAACACCGGTTCCAGCAGCGCGTCGCAGTCCGGGTGCGCCAGCATTTCCTCGAGGCCGTAGTAGCGCAGGATGACGTCGACGCCCGTACCGTCGAGGTACGGCTTGCCCGACCGGAACTCCAGGTCGCCGATCTCCCCGACCCGGCAGACGACTTCGTTTTCCTCCAGCAGTTCGGCGATCGCGCGCCGCTGGTGGCCGTAGGTCGTCATGCCGCCGGGGCCTTCGACGATCGCGACCACCGGCTCGCCGGCGCCGATCGACTTGCCCGCGGTGCGCAGCGCCCCGGCGAGGTCGGAGCCCATGTCCAGGAACCCGAGGCCGTGCTCGGCGGCGAACTCGGCGACCGCCGGGACCCGCAGGTACGCCTTGGGCAGCGTGCCCACCATGTCCAGGCCGCCGAGCGCGCTGCCGATGTTGTACTCCAGCAGCTTGAACGCCGTGCCGTCGTAGTAGACGTCGGCGCGGCCGTACAGCGGCGGGGGTTCCTCGCCCAGCAGCCGGGTCATCAGTGCCGCGTGCCGGTCGTCGATGCCGAGCGAGCGGCGGAAGCGGTCGAAGTCGCCGCCGAAGAGCCGCCGCGGCAGGCCGCCGACGAGCTCGTAGACGGTGACGAGGTCCCGGCCGAACGCGCGGTACTCCGCCTCGTCGACCACGACCGGCCGCGGCAGCAACCGGGGCCAGGAGAGCCGTTTGGTCTCCGACAGCTCCAGGCTCGCCCGGGCGTGGCGCAACGGGCTGTCCGGTTCCGCGCACGCGGCGAGGTAGGACTCGGTGATCCGATCGGACCGTGCCGACATGGTTACCTTCCAGGGGTTCAGGCGGAGACCGCGACGGGCGTCTCGCGGCGGGCCAGGATCACGCGGTACTGGAGGATGATCACGACGCCGAAGAGCAGGTAGATCCCGGCCATGCCCTGCGTGCTGACGATCGCGCTCAGGCTGATCAGGATCGAGTTGACGATCTGGCCGAACCGGATGTGCAGGTAGTACGCGGCCAGGTAGCGCGGCCGGCCGTCGTCCGGGGCCAGCTCGGCCAGCAGGGCCTGCTGCACCGGCAGGTTCATCAGCTCACCGGCGGTCAGCACCACGACGGCGACGAGCAGCAGCCACGCGTCGTCGGTGACGGCGAGGACCGCGAACCCGCCCGCGTACAGCGCGATGCCGGCGTAGAGCCGGGCGCGGTCGGGCATCCGCTTCAGGAGCGTGTTGACGACCAGCGCGAACGCGACGACCAGCACGGTGTTGACCGCCTTGAGCACCCCGAGCATCTCCACGCCGGTGACTTCGCCGAACGGGAACACGGGCTGCACCGGGAAGTCCGTCGCCAGCCGGATCCCGATCGCCGTGCTGAGCTGCCCTTCGAGGGTCAGGATCAGCGTGGCGGCGATGATCAGCCGGCGGAACGTCGAGTCGGCCAGCACCACCCGGTAGCCCTGGACGAACTGGGCGACCCCGGTGAGCTTGGTGGCCGGCCGGGGGGTCTCCGGCTTGGTCTCCGCCACCAGCGTGACGGTGACGGTGAGGGCGAACGCCATGCCGATCGCGCCGCCGAGGATCACCGCGCCGAAGTGGGCGCTGTACAGGAACGCACCGAGCAGCGCCCCGGTGCCGAGTGCGAGGTTGATGACCCAGTAGTTGACCGTGTAGACGAACTTGCGCTCCTCCGGCGGCGTCACGTCGATGATCGTCGCGTCGTTGGCGGGCAGCGCGAGGTTCGTCCCGAACTTCACGACGGCGTAGCTGAAGTAGACGGCGAGCGCGCCCCAGCCGGAGTAGTAGGCGACCGCCATCAGCGCGAGGAACCCGGTCCCGACGACGTCGCCGATGACGAGCACGGGACGGCGTCCCCAGCGTTCGGACAGGTGCCCGCCGGCGAGCATGCCGACCACGGCGAACGCGGCGAACACCAGGATCAGCGCGCCGGCGACCGCGACGCCGACGTGCGCGGCGAGGTAGATCGCGATGAAGGTGAGGATCATCGCGTCGATCAGCTTGTGCACGAACGCGAGGCCGATCCGGACCCGGACGTTGCGGTGCAGGGCGAAGAAGGCCCTCATCGGACTTCCACTTCGATCAGGGCGCGGACGTGGTCCGCGCGGGCTTGGGCCTCCGCCGCGGTCGCGGAGCCGGTGAGGATGACGAACCCGTGCCGGGTCTTCGAGCTGACCGTCTCCGGCAGGACGTCACCGGGGACGAACGGGAAACTGAGGGTGTCCACGTAGTCCAGTGCGCGGGCTTCGCCGAGCCCGGTCACCGACCACAGCACCCCCGTGGGGAAGGAGAAGTACGCGATGTGCCCGACCAGGCCGCCCGGCTCCGGCAGCGACGTCCGCCCGGCGAGCGCGGCGAACATCGCCCGCTTGACGTCGAAGCCGCGCGCGTGCCCGATGATGTCCGGGATCTTGTCCCCGCCCAGCCGCGCCTGGGACTCCACGATCCGCGGGCCGTCCGAGGTGAGGATCACCTCGGTGTGCGTCGGCCCGCACTGGTAGCCGACGGCGTCGAGCAGCTCGACCGCGAGCGCGGCGGCGGCCCGCGTCCCGGCCGTCTCCGGCTCGCCGAAGAGGTGGCCGCGCTCGACGAAGTGCGGCAGCGGGCCGAGCAGCTTGCGCGTCACGCCGAGGACGTGGTGCTCGCCGCGCACGGTCATCGTCTCGACGCTGAACTCGGGTCCGCGCAGGTACTCCTCGACCAGCAGCGGCCCGGAGTAGGCCAGTGCGGCCAGCTCGTCGCCCCACGCGGGGAGATCGGCGGGGTCGGTGAGCAGCCGCGTCCCCCGGCTGGCCGACAGCGCGGCCGGCTTCACCACGACGGGCAGGGAAAAGTTCACCAGCAGGGGTTCGATGTCCTGCCAGCGGTCCGCGACGGCGAACCGGACGGTCGAGATGCCCTTGTCGCGCAACAGGGTGCGCATGGCGAGCTTGTCGTTGAGCAGGAACACCGAGCGCGGCGAATTGACCGCCACGCCGAGTTCGTCGGCGACCTCGTAGGCGAGCTGCATGCTCTCCTCGCTGCCGACGTGCCAGACGTGGCGGGCACCGGTGTCCCGGACGGCCGCGCGGATCGCTTCGGCGTAGGCCGCGCGGTCGGTGAAGTCGACCAGCCACAGGCTCTCGGCGAGGCTCTCGACCTCCTTCAGGTATTCGGGGGCGTCCGCACCGAACAGCCGCGCGGCCTCGGCCGGGTCCCAGATCGCGGTGATCCGGAAGCCCTCCGCCCGCGCCTTGCCGAGGTATGCCTTGTACGGCATGACCATCACGAGGTTGGGCATGTCTGCTCCTGTCCGGGCTCGGAGTGATCCAGCCTCGCCGACGCGGCCATCAGCGGACCATCGGCGACGCATCGGCGCGGGTGCCGACGACGATCTGCTGGGCGGCGGCTTCGGCGATCCGGCCCGCCAGGTAGGCGTCACCGGCCGTCGCCAGGACGTGACCGACCCGGTCTTCGTTCACCCGCAACGGATCCACCCGCCCACCGGGCGCGACGGACACGACGGCCTCGCGGACCCCGGGCAGCGCGGCGGCGATGCCCAGGCCGGTCACCTCCGTCACGACGCCGGGATCGGCGGTGAGATAACGGATCGCCGCGCCACCCCGCGGTTCGAGGCCGGCGTCGCCGACGGACTCGCCAAGGTACTGGCGGATCAGCAGCTCCATCGTGGACTGCCCGAAGCTGTGGTCCATCAGCTCGGTGATCCGGTCGCCCGCCGGGCGCGGGTTGATCTCGACGAGCTTCGGGCCCGCGCCGGTGTACTTGATTTCGACGTGCGCGATGCCGAGGTCGAAGCCCACAGCCGTCGTCGCGGCCAGGGCGGCCGACTCCAGCTCGCACCGGACCGCGTCCGGCAGCGCCGTCGGGAAGCTGTGCCCGAGCTCGATGAACCGGTTGCGCCCGCCGAGGATCTTGTCGGTCACCCCGAGCACGCGGACGGCCCCGGCCTCGGCCAGGACCTCCACGCTGACCTCGAACCCGACGAGGCATTCTTCGACGAGCACCTCGGGCGAGCGGGCCTGACCACGGCGGTTGGTCGTGGCGGACCGGATCGCGGTGAAGGTCGCGGCGACCTCGTCCGGCGTGGTGCAGCGGACGACGTGCGCACCGCTGGTCTCGTCGACCGCCTTGACCACGCACGGAAACCCGATCTCCTCGGCGGCCCGTGCGGCCTGCCCGGTCGTCGTGACGACGCGGAACTCCGGCACGGGCACCCCGCGCTCGACCCACCGCCGCCGTTGCGCGGCCTTGTCGCGGGCGATCCGGACGGCGGCCGGGTCGGGGCCGGGCAGGCCGAGCTGACGAGCTGCCTCGGCGGCCTGGATGACCTCGTACTCGGCCACCGAGAGCAGCGCGTCGAGCGGCTTCGCGGCGTCGACCGCCTTCACCGCCTCCAGCAGCGGTTCCAGCTCGTGGGTCGGACAGGCCACGACCTCGTCGACGCACGTTTCGAGCACCTCGGTGCCGCCCGGCGTCGCGTGGTAGCGGTCCAGGCCGCAGCTGAAGAAGGTGACGTGCAGCCCCAGCCCGCGGGCCGCCCGCAGGGCGTCGAACCCGGACCCGGACCGGTTCGACTCGACGAACCCGATGCGTCTCATGTCCGTTCCCTCATTCGTAGTCCAGGCCCGGCGTCCGGGCGCGCTTCAGCTCGAAGAAGTGGGGGTTGCGGGAAAGCGCGACGACGCCGTCGAAGAGGTTCAGCGCCTCTTCGCCGCGCGGGATGGCGTTGAGCACCGGGCCGAAGAAGCCCGTGCCGTCGACGTGGATCGCCGGCGTGCCGAGGTCCGCACCGACCGGCGCCAGCGCCTCGGCGTGGCTCTTGCGCAGGGCCTCGTCGTGGTCCGTGCGCTCCATCGCGTCGGCGAGGGAAGCCGGCAGGCCGACCTCGGCCAGCGCCTGGGCGACCACTTCGTGGAAGTCCTTGTTCCGCCCGTTGTGGATCCGGGTGCCCAGCGCGGTGTAGAGGTCGCGCAGCACCTCCTCGCCGTGGTACTGGGCAGCCGCGACGCAGACGCGGACCGGGCCCCACGAGCGGTCGCAGAACTCGCGGTACCACGGCTCGAGCTCGCGTTCCTCGTTGAGCACGCCGAGGCTCATCACCCGGAACCGCAGGGTGAGGTCGCGGTGGCGTTCCACCTCGAGGATCCACCGCGAGGTGATCCAGGCGAACGGGCAGGCCGGGTCGAAGTAGAAGTCGACTCTGGGGGACACGGGATTCCTTTCACTCCGGGGTGACGGCGTGCAGCCAGCCGAACTCGTCGGGTGCCTGGCCGTACTGGACGTCCAGCAGCGCGTTCAGCAGGCGGCGGGTGACCGGGCCCGTGGTGCCGTCGCCGATCGCCCACTCGCGCTCGGGGGTGACGGCGTGCCCGACCGGCGCGACGGCCCGCGCGGTGCCGCACGCGAACGTCTCGGTGATGCGCCCCTCGCGGCAGCCGCGCTCCCAGCCGTCGAGGGTGACCGGTTCCTCCGCGACGGTCAGGCCGAGCCGCCCGGCCAGCCGCAGGATCGAGTCCCGGGTGATGCCGGCCAGCAGCGTTCCGCTCAGCGGCGGGGTGACGAGCCGGTCGCCCTCCACGAAGAACAGGTTCGAGCCGCCGACCTCTTCGACGTACCGGCGCTCGCGCGCGTCCAGCCAGACGACCTGGTCACACCCGTGCGCCGCGGCCTCGCGCTGCGCGATGTACGACCCGCCGTAGTTGCCGCCGCACTTGATCGTGCCCGTCCCGCCGTCGGCCGCGCGGACGTATTCGGGGGACGCCCAGAGCCGGATCGGCGCCGGCTCGGCCGCGGCGGGCCGGGCGGGGCTGCCGATGACGGCGAACAGGTATTCCTCGGCGGGCCGGTTGGACAGGTGCGTCTCGGCGGCGATCAGGAACGGCCGCAGGTAGAAGCTGTGGCCGCGGGCGCTCGGCACCCAGGCACCGTCGACCCGCAGCAGCGCCTCGACGCCTGCGACGAAGTCGGCCTCCGCCAGCTCGGGCATGGCCATCCGGCGGGCCGAGCGCGCGAACCGGGCGGCGTGGTCGCGGGGCCGGAAGAGCACGCGCTGCCCGGCCGGGCGCCAGAACGCCTTCAGCCCTTCGAAGACGGTCTGTCCGTAGTGGAGCGCCATGGTGGCCGGGTGCAGGGTGAACGCGGCCAGCGGCCCGGTCCGGGCGTCGTGCCAGCCGCGGCCGGCGGTCCACCGCGCGGTCACCATGTGGTCGGAGTAGAGCGAGCCGAACCCGGGCATGCGGAGCAGTTCTTCGCGCTGCTCGGCGAGCATCGGCTCGACGCGCTCGGGCGCGAACTCCAGGGTGGTCATCAGAACTCCTCGCGTTCGAAGCGGGCCAGGGCCCGGTCGGCCAGGGGGCCGGCGAGGCCGGTGTAGCTCGCCGGGTCCAGCAGGCCCGGGGGCACGTCCGCGCCGAGCACGCCGGCCAGGTCCGCCCCGGTGCGCTCGGCTTCGGCGGCCGCCTCGGCCAGCAGGCGCTTGGCCGCGGCCTTGCCGAGCTTCGGGGCCAGGAAAGCGTTGACGCGTTCGGAGACGATCGCGCCGCGGGTGAGCCGCAGGTTCGCCGCCATCACCTCGGGGTGCACCTGCAGCGTCTCGGCCATGCGGACGGCGTTCGCGGCGGCGCCGGCCGTGCCGCGCAGGGCGTCCCGCAGCGGCTGCCACTCGGCGTGCCAGCCGCCCGAGGACCGTTCGTCCTCGGCCGTCATCGACTGGAAGAGGACGACGGCGAGCGGCGGCAGCTGCCGGGCCGCGGTCGCCACGAGCGTCGCGAACACCGGGTTGTGCTTCTGCGGCATGGCCGAGGACGCCCCGCGGCCCGGCGCCCGCTCTTCGCTGACCTCGCCGATTTCGGTGCGCGACAGCACGAGGACGTCCGCGGCGATCTTGCCGAGCGCGCCCGTGGTGCCGAGCAGCGCCGACGCGACGTCGGCGATCGGCGTCCGGATCCCGTGCCAGGGCAGGGCCTGCGGGGCCAGGCCGAGCTTCTCCGCCACCCGGTCGGGCAGGGCGAGCGCACCGGGTCCGTACTGTTCGTACGCGGCGAGGGTGCCCGCCGCGCCGCCGATCGACACCGGCAGGGCCGCGCGCGCCCGGCGCACCCGCTCGACGGCGTCGAGGACGCCGTGCAGCCAGGTCGCCGCCTTGAGCCCGAAGGTGACCGGCACGGCGTGCTGGGTCAGGGTGCGCCCGGCCATCGGCGTGTCCCGGTGCGTCCGGACCTGGTCCGCCAGGCTCGCGGCGGTCGCCAGCAGATCGCCTTCGACGCGCTCGAAGGTGCTGGCGCAGAGCAGCATCAGGGCGGTGTCCAGGATGTCTTGGCTGGTGCTGCCGCGGTGGACGTACTCGGCGGCGGCCGGATCGACCGCGGCGGTGAGCCCGGCGACGAAGGCGACCACGGGGTTCGCCGTCTCCCGCACGCCGGCGGCGATCGCGTCCGGGTCGAGGTCGGCCACGGTCACCGCTCGGATGGCCTTCGCCGCCTCCTCGGGGAGCACGCCCAGCTCGGCTTGGGCTTCGGCGAGGGCGACCTCGACGTCGAGCATCGCGGTCAGCAGCGCGTGGTCGTCGACGAGCGCGCCGGCACCGGTCGCGGCCCACGCGGGAGCGAGCAGCTCGCTCATGCAGTCCTCCCCAGGTCGTCGTGTTCCAGCGCGATCCCCAGGCACGACCGCGCGATGGCATCCGAGTCGCCGAGGATCACCGAGTTGACGCCCGGCCGGATGCCCGCCGCGGTCACCCAGTGCACCGCCTCGGTCGGTACCCCGAACGCGAACCGCCGCGGGTGGGGCCGGCCTCCCGCGTCCACGACGTGGTACGGCCGCCGCGTGACCGCCAGCCCGCCCGTCTCGAACTCGCCGATGCGGTACGGGCGGCACTCCCCGCGGGCGAGCAACGTCCGCAGCAGCGGGTCCGTCGTGTGCCGCAGGTCGGTGTCCGGCAGGCGCGCCTCGATCAGCGTCTTCGCGTGGATGACGACGTCGGGGCACGCGGCGGACCACGCGGCGAACCGGCCGCCGGTGCCTTCGATCCGCAGGTCCGGGCCGAGCACTTCGAGCACGCCCGCGTCCAGCAGCGCGCCGAACTGCTCGACGCGTTCGGCCGGCGGCCCGATCGACAGGTACGCGTTGAGCGGCATGTACCAGCGCCGCAGGTCGTCGCGGTAGGAGGCGCCGGAGATCCCGCCGTGGTCGACGACCATGCGGATCTCGTTGCGCAGATCGCGCAGGACGTCCGTCGCCGCCTTGAGCGGGCCGGTCACGTTGCCCGTGCGCGCCTCGGCCAGTTCGCTGTCCACATAGGACCGAAGCCAAGTGCGGAACGCTGCCGTCGAGGCGACGTCGGCGGCCGAGTACGGCGCCGCGACCCCCCTCCAGTCCCAGGTCCGCTCGATGCCGAACTTGGCCAGCACGATCCGCTGGGCCTCGGTTTCCCGCACCACCAGGGGATCCGCGGACACCTCTGCGGGCCCGGCCGCCGCGAACGCCTCGGTGAACTCCTCGGCGTAACAAGCACATCCCTGCTCCCGCGCCACGGCCGCGTAGAAGACCGTGCGCACCTCCTGGTCGATCAGCGGCCAGACATCACGGCGGAAGTCGGCGCCGCCGGCCAGCCGCCCGATCACCGCGGGTGTGAGGAACCGCGGTTCGTGCCGGCCCGACGCGCCCTTCTCGTTGCGGGCGCGCGCCTGGTACGGGACACCGCGCCGCGACCCGGCGACCAGCCGCGGTTCCCGACCGGAGGGCACGTACGCCAGCGCGCCGCCCGGCTCGCGGGTGAACCGGCCGCCGCGTCCGAGCGTGAGCAGGGCCAGGTGGTCGAAGAAGTTCAGGCCCATCCCGCGCAGGAGCACCGGCTCCCCCGCGGGCACGTCGTCCGTCGGCTCGTCGGCCGGGTTGCCCGGCCCGAAGTAGCGCAGGCCGTGGCGTCCGGCGTACCGGCTCAGCTCCGCTTCGGCCGGGGTGAGCTCGTGCGGCTGGTGCCCCAGCGCGAGCACGACGGCGGCCAGACCGGCGAGGATCGTGCCGTCGTCCAGCACGACGTCCTGGCGGCCGGCGCGGCCGTCCCGGACGTCGGCCGCCCGCGCCTGGTGGGCCACGAACCGCAACGCGGGCGGCGCGGTGCGCGCGATCCGCCGCCGCGTCCAGCGCAGGTAGTTGCCGTAGAACGCCCGTGACGGGTAGTCGTCCGGGCCGAGCGCCTCGGCTTCGGCCCGGACGGCGTCCGGCACGTCCGGGCTGCCGAGCAGCGCGATCGACCGCGCCCACTCGTACAGGCTGGGACCGCGCACGACCGGGCCCGCGCAGTCGACCGTCTCGTCGACGAACATGGTCACCTGGCCGGCGACGGTGTTCATCAGCAGCAGGCGGTCCTGCGTGCTGCGCCACACCTGGCCGCCGTCGGCCAGCCGCGGGTCGACGAGGTGCACCACGAGCCGGTGGCCGGGTGGCACGAGCGCGCCGGCGTTGGCGCTCAACCGTTCCGCGACCGACAACCCGCGCGGGCCGAGCCCGACCACCGCGATCTCCGACGTCTCCCCGAACACTGTCTCCCACTCCCGTACTGGTGACTTGGTCAGCGTCTCTGCAGGCTCCGGCCGAGCCCGGCCGCGACGCCGGCGAGCCGGGTCGTCAACCCGGCGAACTGCTCCGGCCGCAGCGCCTGCTTCGCGTCGCACAGGGCCTCTTCCGGCCGGACGTGGACGTCGATCAGCAACGCGTCCGCCCCGGCCGCGACCGCGGCGAGCGACAGCGGCTCCACCAGCTCCGGCCGTCCGCCCGAGTGGCTCGGGTCCACGATGACCGGCAGGTGGGTGCGCTGCTTCCACAGCGCCACCGCCGTCAGGTCGAGCGTGAACCGCGACGACGGCTCGAACGTGCGGATGCCGCGCTCGCACAGCACCACCTGGTCGTTGCCTTCGAGCAGCAGGTACTCCCCGGCGGCGAGCGTCTCCTCGACGGTGCAGCCGAACCCGCGCTTGAGCACCACCGGCAGGCCGCTCTGGCCCACCGCGCTCAGCAGCGCGAAGTTCTGCATGTTCCGCGCGCCGATCTGGAAGCCGTCCACCACCTCGGCCAGCCGCTTGACGTGTTCCGCGTCGACGACCTCGGTGACGAACGGCAAGCCGGTCTGCTTCCGCGCCTCCACGAGCAGCTCGAGCCCGCCGAACCCGAGGCCCTGGAACGAATGCGGTGACGTCCGCGGCTTGAAGACCCCGCCCCGCAACGCGACGGCGCCGTGCTCCGCGACGATTTCCGCCGTGGCCAGCATCTGCTCCGGCGTCTCGACCGCACACGGTCCGGCGATCACCGCCACCGAGCCGTCCCCGATCGTCGTCGGCCCGAGGGTGACCTCGGTCCCGGCCGGGCGCAGCTCCCGGCGGCCCAGCCACGCCTCGCCGCCCCGCGGCACGCGCCGGGTCGGCGACGGCAGGTCCGCCGCCGCGGCGAGCAGCTCGGGGTTGTCCACTCCGGACACCGGGAGGACGTGGCTCGCGCCGAGGCGGTACACTTGCGTCGACATGCCGGCGGACTCCAGGTACCGCAGCCAGCCGTCGACCCGGGCGCGGGTCACGGTCTCGTCGAACACGAGCAGTTGGTCTTGCTGAATCACGGCGATTGTCTCTTCTCCGGTGGTCACGCGAGCGCGTCGCTCGTCGCGAGGTTTTTGCCCCGGCGGTCCCGGACGTGGACGGCGAGGTCCTTGTACTTGTCGCGCAGGAAGCGCTTGAGCGACTTCCCGGTCACGCCGAGCGGGAAGTCGTCGCCGCCGGTGGCGACCTCGACGACGGACAGTTCGGGTTTCCCGTTGGCCCGCAGGGCTTCGTTGGCCGCGAACAGCACCTTCTCCGCGTCCACGTCCCGGCCCGTCACGACGGCCACGGCCACCTGTTCCCCGTCGTGGCCGCCCGCCACGACGGTGCAGTCCTCGATGCCGGCGACCTCGTTGAGGATGAGCTCCTCCATCAGCACCGAGTAACCGGGCCCGGCGGCCGTGTGCACGACGTCGACCGCGCGGTCGACCTGGTAGAAGTTGCCCTCTTCGTCGCGGTAGGCGACGTCGCCGGTCAGCCAGTAGCCGGCGAGCTTGCTGCGGTAGTAGGTGTCCTGGTTGCCCCAGTAGCCCACGGTCATCGACGGCGGCTTCGCGCCGAGGAAGCCGTACTCGTACGGCTCGGCGAGCGTCCCGTTCTCCCGCACGATCGCGACTTCGGCGAACCCGACCGACTTGCCGACGCAGCGGTCGTTGCGCTCGGTGGCGAGGGTTCGCGGCTGCATGAGCACGCCCCAGCCCAGCTCGGTGGTGCCGAGCCGGTCCAGGAACGCGGCCGGCGGCAGCTCCGGCGACCGCCGCCCGAGGATGTTCTTCAGGTGCCGCTCGTGGATGGCGTCCGCCATGGACACCCAGATGTTCACCGAGTCGAGCGCGCCCTTCGGCGTCTCGATCGCCGCGAGCTCCGGGTAGGCGTGGCCGAAGGCCATCACCATGGTTGGCTGGTGCGTCTCGACGGCTTCGGCCAGCTCGGCGCCGGAGACGTCCCGGTGGACGACCATCGGCTGCCCGCCCAACACGGCGTATGCGTTGAAGGACACACAACCCTGGTGCGACTGCGGAAGCGCGTTCAGGATGAGCGCGTCCGGCTCTTCCTTGTAGTTCACCGCACGCCACTTCGGACCGTCCAAAATGGTCTTGTGGGTGTGGATGACGGGCTTCGGAAGGCCGGTGGTGCCGGAGGAGTGCATGAGGCCCACGGGGTCGTCCGGGTGGTGCCGGAAGCGGTCCGCGTCCGGCAGCACGGCCGACGGCGGCCCGGACTGGTCGGTGTGGACCCACTTCAGGTTCAGCCGGTCGAGGTCCGGGGCGATCCGGGCGAGCCGCTCGGCGTCGGTGTAGAGGCCGGTGGCGCCGCTGCGCTCGATCAGAGCGGCGGCACTGTCACGCTTCGCGTTGCTGTTGATGAGCATGGAGATCGCGCCGATCTGCGCGAGCGCCGAAAGGTGCAGGAAGTACTGGATGGAGTCGGGCGGGAAGACGGCGACCCGGTCGTGCGGCCGCACCCCCCGTTCGAGGTACCAGACCGACCAGCTCTGCACGAGGTGGTCGAGGTCGCGGAGGCTGAACCAGTGCTTCGTTTCCCCGTCGGTGTAAGGGATCGGCGTGAGCGAATGGATGAAGGGCTCGTCCGGGCAGGGGTTGAGCTCGAGCATGGCGGGCAGCAGGTTCCCGCCGCCGATGCTGGGGTCGGCGAGGACCTGTGCCCGCAGTTCCGGGCTCAGGACGGTCTTGTGCGTGAACTCCATGGCATCACTTTCTGCTGCGGGACCGCGGGCTTTCGACTCCGCCACCGAGGCTGCCGGGTCCGTCCATCGGCGACGCATCAGTGCTGCATCAGCGAAGACGGCGTTGCGGGACAACGGATATCGGAGTCGCACAGCGCGTTCACCCGGTCACCGGCGGGCAAAAGAAAACCGTCCGGAGCCGGTCGGCTACGGACGGATCGTTGTGGCCCAAGCGGTTCAGCCGATGCTGCACTCCAGGTCGCCGACCGCGGCCAGCGTGGTCCGGCCGAACGTGGTCAGCAGCCCGTCGCCCAGCTCCGGTTCGTCCACCTTCGTCCGCGCGTGTTCTTGGACCAGGTCGTGGAAGTGGTAGCGCCCCGCCGCCCGCTGGCGCAGCAGGTGGGCGTCGAACAGCGCCTCCAGCGACCGCTCCGCCTCCGGCACCGGCCGGCCCATCAGCCGCGCCGCATCGGCGGCGTCGAACTCCTCGCCCGGGCGCGTGGTCGTGCCCAGGACCCGGAACAGCCGGCGCTGCCCGGCCGGCAGCCTCCCGTAGGACACCTCGAGCCGCGACGCCACGCTGCGGTCCTCCAGGCTCAGCTCGGCCAGGCGCGTGACGCGGTCGCGCAGCCGGAACACCAGGTCGTCGAGGGACCACGCCGGCCGGTTGTGGAACCGGCACGCCGCGATCGCGACCGCCAGGGGCAGGTACCCGCAGAGCGCCACCACTTCCGCGACCGCGTCCGGCCGGCCCGCCGTGCGGTCCACGCCGGCGATCCGGGTGAACAGCGCCGCCGCGTCGGGCGGACCGAACACGTCCAGCGAACGGGCCGTCACCCCGTCGAGGCCGGCCAGCCGGCGGCGGCTGGTGACGATCACCTGCGCCTTTCCCGTGCCGGGCAGCAGCGGCCGGACCTGCCGGGCGTCGAGGGCGTTGTCCAGCACCACGAGGACCCGCCGCTCGGCGAGTTCCGCGCGCCAGCGCGCCGCGCGCTGGCCGCAGCCGCCGGGGATCCGGTCCGGCGCGAGCCCGAAGTCCAGCAGCAGCCGCTCCAGCGCCGCGTCCGGTTCGAGCGGCTCCCGGCCGGCCGTGTGCCCGTGCAGGTCGAGGTAGAGGTGTCCGTCCGGGAACCGGTGCGCCAGCTGGTGGGCGAGCCGGACGGCCAGTGTCGTCTTGCCGACGCCGGGCATGCCGTCGATGGCCAGAATGCTCAGCGCGGTTCCCGCCGACCGGTGTACCGACAGGGACCGCAGCTCCTCGGCGCGGCCGGTGAAGTGCGCGGTGTCGTACGGCAGGAACGACCGGCCCGGGGCGGGCTCGGGCCGCCGCTTCGGCAGGTCGTCGCGCAGGATCCGCTCGTACAGCTCGCGGATGCTCGCGCCCGGGTCGACGCCCAGCTCGTCGCGCAGCATCCGGCGGCCCTGTTCGTAGGCGTTGAGCGCGTCGGCCGTGCGCCCGCACCGGTGCAGGGCCAGCATCAGCAGCTTGCGGGACTCTTCCCGCAGCGGGTGCCGCGAGACGAGCTCGCCCAGCTGCGGCACGAGCGCCGACGCCTCCCCGCCGTCCAGGCGCAGCGCGGCGAGCCGTTCGGTCGCGGTCAGCCGGTTCTCCTCGAACCGCGCGGCGGCGATCTCGAACACGGGATTGTCCAGTCCGGACAGCGCAGGCCCGTTCCAGAGCGCGAGCGCCGCCTCCAAGAGCTCGACGGCCGCGGCGGCGCGCCCGGCGGCCGCCGCCGCGGAGGCCGACGCGACCATCGCGGTGAACCGGTGCGCGTCGACGCCGTGCGGGTCGACGGTGATGCGGTAGCCGGGACCGTCCTTGACGACGAGGTGCTTGGCGGTCCCGAAGCTGCGTCTCAGCGCGGCGACGGCATTGTGCAGCTGTCTTCGCGCCGTCACCGGCGGCTCACCGTCCCACATGGCCTCCAGCAAGCGGTCGGCGCCGACCACCTTGTTCGCACTGAGCAGCAGCATCACCAGGAGCCGCTGCTGGCGCGGGCCGCCGAGGTCCACCCGCTCGCCGTCGCGCTGGACCCGCAGGGTGCCGAGCAACTCGAAGTACATCCGATCCTCCCCCACCGTACGCGTGCGGCCACCGTACGCGGCAGCGCACGCTGAACCGGAAAACTTAGCCGAAGAAAGCATTCGGCGATACGTAATAATCGACACGGCGTTTTCGGCACGGTATCCCGTTGAATGATCGACACGGACCGCACCCGAATCACAACCATGGGTCGATGAACGGATCCAACACGATAGCTGCGGATTCGGTCGGCCGACTTTCCCTTGGCGTTCGGTGTCGGCACAAATGACTACTCCGAATGCGCGGGCGAATAGCGCCTATGGCGGCGGCGCGAGTGCGGGCGCACGATAGGCCGCGACCACACCCGGGCCGCTCAGGCCCAGACCACCGAGCTCGCCGACGACCGCGGCCGCGAGCCCCGGCCGCGCTTCGACGGCCGCGTGCGCAGGACCATCCACCTCCACCCGAAAGCCGGCACCGAGCAAGCGGACGCGCAGGTCACGAGGGCGGATCCCCGCTTCGGCCAGCCGCGCGCCCACCGCGATCTCGGCGCGTTCCACCAGTCCCAACCTTCCTAAAGAGACGGGGACCCCCACGGAGATACGTGACGCCAGGCACGGCGTCGACGGCTTGTCGGCGACGGCCAGCGACCACGCGGCCGCCAGCGCACGAACGTCGCCCTTGCCCAGCCCAGCTTCGGCCAGCGGCTCGACGACGTCCAGTTCACGGGCCGCGCGCAGGCCAGGGCGGTGCAGGGCGCGGTGGTCGTCGGCGTGCGTCCCGGTCGCGACGTGCGCGAACCCGCGCCGGAGCGCGAGGTCGCCGACCGCGCCGAGCACCGCCTGCTTGCAGAAGTAGCAGCGGTCGCCGGCGTTGTCCCGGTACCCGGGCACGGCCAGCTCGGCGGTCGCGACCTCGGCCAGTTCGACGCCGAGACCGGCCGCGATCCCCCGCGCGGCGCCGAGTTCCGCCCGTGCGAGGCTGGGTGAGTCGGCGATCACCGCGAGTGCGCGGCCGGCCGGCAGGGCCCGCGCGGCCGCGGCCAGCACGAGCGCCGAGTCGACGCCGCCGGAGAACGCGACCGCGACGCTCCCGAGCTCGCGGACCCGGCCCAGCAGCCGATCTTCGATTCCGGCGCCCATTACTCTTTCTCCGCTGGTCGCGCGTTCGCGATGATCATTCTGCGGCTGAATAACAGCACTTTTTCCCCCACTCGATGTGCCTTGCGCGTGACGAGCCGATCACCACAGGTCGACTCCATTCCCGGATTCGTACGGCACCCCCGAAACAGTTTACATACGGCGCGCCGGAACGCTAACGTCTCGAAGGTGGTAACGACTGGGGTTACGGCGGCGACCGCCGATCTGGGCTTCGCGCGATTGGATCTCGACCGGGCCGCCCGCACGGGCGATCCGGAAGTGGTGTTCGGCGCGGGAAAGACGCCGGAGCAGATCACGGCCGCGCTGGCGCGGCTGCACGAGGCCCATCCCGGCCGCGCGGTGCTCGCCACGCGGGTCGGGGAGCAAGCGCGGGCGCTGTGCCGGGAACGCCTGCCGGAAGCCGGCGTCGACGACGCCGGCCGGACGGTGACGCTCGGGCCCGTACCGGCACCGCGCGGCCGGGTGGCCGTGGTCTGCGCGGGAACGTCGGACCTGCCCGTCGCCCGCGAATGCGCCACGACGGTGGCCGTGTTCGGCGCGGAGCCGGATCTCGTCGTCGACGTCGGCGTGGCCGGGCTGCACCGCCTGCTGGCCGAACGCGACCGGATCGCCGGCGCCGACGCCGTGGTGGCGATCGCCGGGATGGAGGCGGCGCTGCCCACCGTCCTCGGTGGACTGTGCGGCACGCCGCTGATCGCCGTGCCCACGAGCGTCGGCTACGGCTGGCACCTCGACGGCCTGACCGCGTTCCTGACCATGCTGAACAGCTGCGCCCCCGGCGTGGTGACGGTCAACATCGACAACGGCTTCGGCGCGGGCGTCGCCGCCGCCCGCGTCGCGCGGCAGTCGGTGGCGTCGTGACCGTCGCGTGGATCGACGCCGGGAACGGCTGCGCCGGCGACATGCTGCTGGCCGCGCTGGTCGACGCGGGCGCGGACTTCGCCGAAATCGTCGACGGCCTGGCCCGGCTCCGCGTCGAGGGTGTCCGGCTGACCGAACAGGTGGTGCGGCGGCACGGGCTTCGGGCGCGGCAGGTCGTGGTCGAGGCGCCCGAGACGCGGCACGCCCGCCACCTCCCGGAGATCCTCGACCTGATCGCGTCCGCCGCGCTGCCCGGTGCCGCGCAACGCTTCGCCACCCGGGTGTTCGACACGCTGGCCGACGCGGAAGCCGCCGTGCACGGCATCGAGCGGGACCACGTGCACTTCCACGAAGTCGGCGCGCTCGACGCGATCGTCGACATCGTGGGCTGTGCGCTCGGCCTGCAGGCGCTGGGCCTGCTCGAGGCGACCGTGACGGTGTCGCCGATCGCCGTCGGCGGCGGCACGGTGACCGCGGCGCACGGCCGGCTCACCGTGCCGCCACCGGCGGTGCTCTCGCTGCTCACCGCGGCGGGCGCACCGGTCGCCGCACACCCCGCCGCACGGGAGCTGTGCACACCGACGGGGGCCGCGCTGCTCGTCACGCTGGCGGACGCGTACGGCCCGATGCCGGCCTGCGTCCCGGTCGGCGTCGGCGTCGGCGCGGGAACGGCCGATCCGCCGGGGCACGCGAACATCGTCCGGGTGGTCGTCGGGTCGGCCGCGGAGCCGGACCGGACGTGGGTGCGCGCGAAGATGACCGTCGTCGAGACGACGGTGGACGACCTCGATCCCCGGCTGTGGCCCGACGTCCTGGCGGCCCTGCGCACCGCGGGCGCGGCCGACGCGTGGTGCACGCCGGTGACCGCCCCGAAGGGCCGGCCGGGCATGGTCCTGACGGCACTGGCGGCGGACGACCGCGTCGACGGCATCTGCGCGGCGGTGTTCGCCCACACGTCGACCCTGGGCGTGCGCCTGTCCCCCATCGAACGGCGGTCGCTGCCGCGCGACAGCGTGACCGTGGACTACCGCGGGCGCCCGGTGAGCGTGAAGCGCGGGTACCTCGACGGAGTCGTCGTGACCGCGCAGCCGGAGTACGAGGAGGTGAAGGCCGCCGCGGCCGCCACCGGGCAGCCGCTGCGCCGGGTGCTGGAGGAGGTCCGCGCGGCCGCGGGATCGTGAGCGAGGCTCGGCACGGGAGCCGGGCGGTGGGAACACGGGTGGGTGGACGTTCCGAACGACCCTGGCGCGGCCGCGGCGGAAGCCGGGCGGCGTGCCGCCGGGCGCGCCGAGGCCGCCAGGCATTGGCGGCACGCGCTGGCCCACCGCGACGAGAACGGCGACGTCGAAGACGACGAGCCGTCGCGGGCCTTCCCGGCTTCGGATGATTCCCGGCAGCGCGAAGAAGCCGCGCGCACGCTCTGCCGAAGCACACGAGCGCGCTGCTCACCCGGGCGGTGCCACCGGAGCGGAACACCACCGCAAAGCGGAGACGCACCGGTCGGACGCCGTCGTCGACCGTCGGCGCGCTGATGCGCTCACCACATCGAACGCGCCGGACGAGTGGTCCTAGCACCGGCTTCCTTGCCAGCCATGGTCGGCGATCCTTCCGCGAAGCCGACCTGAAACCGGGATCGACGCAGGCAATGGGACGACCGGCAAAGCTGAAGGTCATTTCCCGCCCGCCGTCGCGACAGGCGGAGCAAGCGGTACTTCGGGGCGGCAGGCGTGCGAGCACTCGAGGGCGCGGTGAGCCGCGCCTGCGCCGAGCGCCGCCGGATCGGCATCGTCTCCGCCGTCCGCGCGGTCCTCGGCCCGCTGCGGACCTCCGGCCTCGACAGCCGCGTCCGGATCTACCCGTCCTCGCCGACGAGCAGCACCTGCATCACGGTCGGCAGCAGCAACCCGGCCAGCGCCAGAGACGCCTTCTCGGCCAGGTGGTGCTCGATGCCCTTACCGGTGACCGCGAGGTCGTTGCGTAGCTTGCTGTTGGGCAACCCGAGGGCAGCCAGCGGCTTGACGAACGGGCGGCCCACCCGCAGCGCCCAACCGTCGGATTCCGCGGTGAGGATCGGCGGCGGCGCTGGCGCCGAGTGCAGCCGGTCGACCAGGGCCCGCAGCGGCGGCCGCGGCGGGAACACATAAACCACGAGCGCCCACAAGCCGACGCCGAGCCCGGCTCCCCATAGCAACGCCTCGATCATGATGACGCTCCCTTCCCGGTGAGCAGGTCGTCGACGTCGGCGTCGTGCTGGCGGATCGCGCTCAGCTCGGTCAGGAACCTCTCGGGTTCGCGCTGGCGCACGATCCGCCCGCGACCTGCACGCTGGTCCGGGTGCGAGCACGGCCGGCCTCAACCCGCATGCACATGGACGCCTGCTCGCGTGCCTCGCCGGCCAGTTCGCCGAACAGGTGACCGCGGCCGCGAGGCCACCCTCGTCTTCACCCGGCTGAGCTGACCGCGCCTGCCCATCCGGGCAGCCGGGTGTAACCGAAGGTTTGCCGCTACGCTGCGTGCTTGGCACGCCGAGCGGCCCTCACGGATCGGGTCCGCCGGGCAGTTCGAGAAGCGGCGGGGATGGGCGTCAGCGGGACAGTGGGCAGACCGGGAACGGTTCGATGTCCGGGATGAAGCGTTGCCATTCCGCGGTGGTCAGGTCCCGGCCGAGGGCCGAGCACACGCGCGCAGCGGCCTCCTCGGTACGAGTCGACCACAGGATCGCTGTGTGGTCGCGGCCGACGGAGGCCAGCGTGCCGCTGTCCGGGCTGAACGTGACTGCGGCCGCTGGTTCGGTGTGCCCGCTCAGCCTGGCTACGGAGGCGCCTTTCTCAACGTCCCACAGTGACACAGTCTGGTCCTCGCTGGTGAAGGCGAGTAGCCGGCCGTTGCGGCTGAAGTCGATGCCGGTCGCCGCGTCGGCGTGACCGGTCAGGGTCGCGATCGGTCTGCGCTCGGCCACGTTCCACAGCCGAACAGTCCGGTCGATGCTCGAGGAGGCGAGGACGCGGCCGTCGGGGCTGAACCTGACGTTTCTCACCCAGCTCTGGTGGCCAATCAGGGTCACGAGGTGCCTGGCGTTCCGCACGTCCCACAGCATCACCAGCTCGTCGTGCCCCGCGGTCGCCAGTGTCCGGCCGTCCGGGCTGAAGGTCACACCGTTGACAGCGCCGGTGTGGCCAAGCAGCTCCGCCGTCCTGATCCACCGCTTGGTGTCCCACAGCATGACGGTCCGGTCGATCGAACTGGACGCCAGCACAGCGCCGCCGGCGCTGAACTCCAGGTCGAGCACGGCGTCCCGGTGACCGGTGAGCTCGGCCACGCGGGTCATCCTCCGCGTGTCCCATATGTCGACCGTCGACCGGTTACCGCCGGATGCCGCCAGGTACCGGCTGTCCGCGCTGAACGCCACCGTGTCCACCGCACCGGGCACGACGGCGAGCGGCGATCGGGTCTGTGCATCCCACAGCATGGCCTGCGAGCCGCCTGCGGTTGCCAGCACGCGCCCGTCAGGGCTGTAGCTGACGTCGCCGACGTCGTTGGGTTCACCGGCCAGGAACAACGTCGGCCGGGCCAGGTCCCACAACACGATCTTGCGGTCTTCTCCCACGCTCGCGACCTGGCCGGTGCGAGGATGGACCGCCAGCGCGTACACGTTGTGCGTGAGCCCGGTCATCCGAGCCCGCGCGACCCGCATGCGGATGTCCCACACCATGACCGTGTGGTCGATTCCCGTGGAAACCACCGATCGGCCCTCCGGGGTGAAGGCGACGGCTCTGACCTCGTTGCTGTGCCCGGTCATGCGGGCGACGGCGCCTCCGTCGGAAGGCCGCCACAGACCCACGGTCCGGTCGTAGCTCACGGTGGCGAGGAACTCGCCGTCCGGGCTGATGGCCAGATCCGCGATCGGCGCGGAGTGCGCCGCGATGGTGAACCGCGCCGTCCTGCCCGGCAGGTCCCAGAAGTGGGCGTGCCCGTCCTCGACCGCGATCACGAGTGTCCGGCCGTCGGGGGTGACGGACATCGCCCTGACCCGCCCGCCGGAGACGGTCGCGGTGGCCGTCGGCGTCCAGGTTCCGGTCTCCCAGAACAGGATCGTGCCGGAATCGTCGGCGGTGACCAGGGTACGGCCGTCCGGGCTGAACACGATCGCGCGAATCCGGTCGCGATGTCCGGTCAGGGATGACATCTTCGTGCGCCGATCGAGGTTCCACACGACGGCGGTGGCGTCGTCCCCGCCGGTGATCGCGTACCGGCCGTCCGGACTCAGCGCGACGGCTCGCAGCCAGGTGTCGTGCCCTGTCAACCTGGCGATGAGCTCTCGCCTGGTGACGTCCCACAAGGCCAGGGTCTGGTCGCGGCTGACCGTGGCGAGCACAGTGCCGTTGCCACTGAACACGGCCTCGGAGATCGCGTCGGTGTGTCCCAGGAGTTCGGACTGGTAGGTCTCCGCTGCCGCGGTGCTCAGCACGGCACCGTGTGCCTCCATTGTCGGTGACATCCGGAAAGCCGCCGTGCTCAGCAGTTTCGACATATCCGGCTGGGACGTCCGCATCGCCACGGCCTGACCGGCGACCTGCCGGGACACGGCGATCCGGTGCATCGCGACCGCGTCCCTTCGCTGCTGCCAGGCGACGAAGCTGAGGCCGACGGCGATCACCAGCAGGATCGAGAGCCCGGCGGTCAGGCGGTGCAGCACCCGCGCCCGCCGGGCCGCCTCCGCCGCTGCGGCGTCCGCGTGCCTGCCGCTCGTGTCGAGGAACTCGCGCTCGACGGAGGTGAGGTCCGGGCGGTGGTCGGCGGCCCACTCCCTGGCGATGGCGAGGCGGGCACCGCGGTAGAGGGCACCGTCGTCCCGGTCGAGTTCCGTCCAGCCGCGCGCTGCTTCGGTGAGCTGGCGGTGCACCCGGAGTCCGTCGCGGTCGTCCACGAGCCAGCCGCCGAGCCGCGGCCAGGCACGAATGAGCGCCTCGTGCGCCAGGTCCACTGTGGACTCGGCGATGGTGATCAGGCGTTCCCTGGCGAGAACGTCGAGGAGCGGGTCGGCGGAAGGTTCCAGTTCGGCGCGCGCGATCCGGCGCCGGGTGTGCGGGCCCTCTTCGCCGAATGCCGTCAGCCGGAGGAACAAGTCCTTGGCAGCACGTTGCTGGTCGTCGGCGAGTGCCGCGTAGGTCCGCTCCGCGGTGGCGGCGAGGGCGCCGTCGATGCCGCCGGCCGCCTGGTAGCCCGCCAGAGTGAGGGTGTTCCCGCGTCTGCGCCGCCACGTCTGCAACAGTGCGTGGGAGACAAGTGGGAGAGCACCCGCCTGCCCGGTCGCTTCCGCGACCATCGCGGTCACCAAAGCACCCTCCAGCACATAGCCGTTCTCACGGGCCGGGTTGACGATGACCTGCCGCAGTTCCTCCGGGCTCAGAGGACCGACGAGCACCTGGGCGTCCCGCAGTGCCGCGACGAGATCGGAATGCTCGGCGCACCGGGCGAGGAAGTCCGCACGTACGCCGAGCACCACCCGCACCGGGCCGAACGGCTCACGCGTGACGGCCGTCAGCATCGCGATGAACGCGGCTCGGACGGTCTCGTCCCGGCAGAGGGTGAAGACTTCCTCGAACTGGTCGACGATGACGACGAACTCGTCGCCGGCTTCCGGCAAGGATTTGCGCACCATCCGGTGCAGACCGTGCGGGTCCGCCGTGATCTCCGCGCGGACGGCGTCCAGCGGTTCGCCGGATGTCCGTGTGAGCCAGCTCGCGCACGCCTCGACCGGGTCGGGACCTGGAGTCATGACGACGACGTGGGAAAGCCGCGGCCCCAGCCCGGCGCGGAGCAAGGACGACTTGCCGACACCGGACGCGCCGAACACGGCTGTGAACGGCTGGTTCGACACCCTGGCCGCCAACTCGGCGACGAGCTGCTCCCGGCCGAAGAAGCGGTCGGCGTCCTCGGCCTGGAACGTGCTGAGTCCCAGATACGGCGCGGACTCATCGTCGTCGGCAGCCGGCGCGCGGAGGGCAGCCAGCTCCGCGGACACCGCATGCCAGCGGGCTTTCCACTCGTCGGCCGCGCCACCGCACGCCCGGACATAGGCCACGGTCACGGCGAGGCTGGGGAACCGCTCACCGCGCGCGGCCTCCGCGAGGGTTGTCGGCGAGTAGTGCGCCCGCCTCGCCAGCTCCCGGTAGCCCGGACCGCCGGCGCGCTGGCGAAGCTGCCGCAGCTGTGCTGCGAACCCCGCGACCGGACCGTCACCGGCATTCAACGGACGCTCAGGCCGAGGCACCGTCGTTCCCCCCTCCCCTTCCCCGTGCCCATTGTGCGGTGTTGTTTGTGCGGTGTCCAGGAGCCGATACCGCACAACGTTTCCGCGCTAGACATGCGGCATCCCGCACGGTGCGGGACCGATTTTGGGGAGGAATCACCTTGTCAAGAAAGAAGATCACGGCGTTCTTCGCGGTCCTGGGAATGACCGCCGGAGCCTTCCTCGTCACGGCGAGCCCGGCCGCCGCCGTTTCGTGCAGGTCTCCTGGAATATTCACCGCGGCAATCCTCGAGCTCTCTCAGGACATCGGGCACAACGGGCCGCGAACCGTCAAGCTGCAGCTGGTCAACATCAGGAGCAGCGACTACAGCTACGCCTTCCTGACCGGGGCGGGAGGCACCGGCGTGCAACGAGGTGACTCGATCTGGGTCGAGTGGAAGAACACCGCGACGAGTCCATGGGAGAAGTGCCCGGCGTCGACAGCGGCCACCGACGCTCAGACAGCTGTCAGGTCCACCGGCGCCCACAACGTCAACCACCCGATGCGGGCGTGCCTGTCGTACTGGGCCACCCCGATCTACCGCAGCACCGTGTGCACCGGGTCCTTCACCGATCACCCTCAGGAGTAGTGAATCACCATGATGACGAAGAAACCGGCGGTTTCCGTTGTCGCGCTGGCGGCCATGGCAAGCCTGATCGCGGGAACGGCTCCGTCTGCCGCGGCGGCCACCGGCCCGGGCGACAGGCAAAGTGGTGCGGCACAGGCTCTGGCCACGACCTGCGTGAACGTGCCGGTCAGCTTCCGCGATATCCAGCGTGGGTACCTCTACGGCTGCTTCACCGCCTACAAGGACAGCATCGGCCCCTGGGTCGAAGGCGATTTCCGCGTCTGTGACATCGAGGACGAGCCTGCGGAGACCAACATCGTGCGCGCCCAGGTGGTCGCCGCCTTCAGCAACGGCAGCTCGTGGCAGTACCCGACCCAGGGCTGGTTCCCCGCGTACGGAGACGGTCTCGGCTGCAACTACTACGGCTACTTCCAGGACGGGCCGCACAACACCGCCTGGAGCGCGCGATACATGAAGATCACTGTCCAGGCGCCCGGAAAAGCCGAGAACGTGCAGCGCCCCGGGTTCTGAGGGTTTCGGAGGAAAGAATGATCACAGGATTCAGGCACAAGCCGGCGAGGTGCGCGGCCGTCGTCGCGGTCGCCGTTCCCGCGGCCGTCGTCATGTTCTCGGCGCCGGCATCCGCGGCACCGGTGGCGGACACCGTGGAGTGCACCGGCCCGGCCTGCGGCACCATCAAGAACTCCAGCTCGTCCGACGGTGATCTGTGGATCATCAACAACTGGCCACCGGAGAACGCGTCAGGTGCGTTCCTCCGGCCCGGCGAGACGTCGACGAAGTACTTCAGGGACACCGACGGCGTGTACATCCCCAGCGGTTGCAAGGGCGTCCGCAGCTGGGCACCCGACTGGCCGGGCGGTGTCTGGTACAAGTTCTCCGACCTGTTCAACGAAACCGTTCGCCTCGACTGCTGAGCGATGGCCGACGAGGCCACGACCGAGGGGCTCCGAGGCAGTGCAGTAGCTCGAGGACAGGGCCAAGGGAGAACGCGACGAGCCGCCCGGCGCGACTTACGCCAGGCTGAAGTCCAAGCCTGGCCCAGGCGGCGGCGACGGGATCGGCGTCGTCCGCAACAAGGGCGGTGTCCTGAAGTGGTACCTACGCGACCCGCCACCGCCGACACTCACAATTACCTCGTGAGCTACGGCTCGCCGACGTGAACTCCGCGGGCGTCGCCACTTCGGCGGCGCCCGTGCACGAATCTCATGTGGACAGGCACACTGGTGCCGCGGATTCGTGCGTCATCGACTTCAGCCGGACCGCAAGTGCCCACACCGAGGTGCGCCGATGAGCGAGAACCCAGCAATAGCCCGGTGCTGTCCCAAAGCAGGCCTCAGACGGCACCGGCCGCAGCACCACCCTGCACGTCACATGTGGTCTCTCCGTCAACCGGGCCACCACGAATCTCCACCCGGCACCCCGCACGAACGATCTTGACCAGCCGACGCGCTCGACTCGCACCGATACCAGTCCGTCGGGCAAGGCGATTGGTGTGATTGCCGCCGGAATCTCACCGGGAGACCCGCAGCAAACCGCGCCGGGTGATGTCCGGCAGCCGATCTTCGGGACGTGTGAGCTCTGCACAGGGCAGGCCGTGCTCGGCGAACGAACCCGCGAGCGCCGGAGCACGGCCTTGACCTCGGCGGGCTCAGATCTTGTAGAAGTCCGTGTAGTGGTTGGGCGAGAACCACACCACGCCGGTTGTCAGGTCGACGACGATCCGGTAGGCGTCGCGGGCCGCGCCGCATGTGCGCGGGTACACGTCGAACTCGCGGAACGAATGGCCGGCCGGTAGCTCGCCCTCGCGGTTCTGGTAGGTGCCGCCCGCGTAGTTGCACTTGCCGCCGGGCCAGTCGTACCAGCCGCGCGTGCCGGGGTAGCCCTTGCTCTGCCAGGTCGTGTTGGCCGAGCGGGCATCCGCGCAGCGGGTTTGCGTGCAGGAGCTGTACACGGTGGCCTCGGCGGCTGTGGCGCAGACACCGAGTGTGGCAGCCACCGCGGTGACCGTCACGGCGAGCCGCTGCGCGGTCCGGGAAAGCAGGGAAGCGGGCACGGAACCTCCTCGTCTCGTACGGGCACCGGAATGGTGACTGCCGCAATTCGCCGGAAGGAGACCGGAAACGTGCCGATCCGGTGAACTTCCAGCGACAGGCTCACCTTGGGCTCCGTGCGGAGGGCATCAGCCGAGGCGGATGACGATTCCGGTCAGATCGCTGAGGACGCTTGCCACCCCGGCGCGGACGGCCGCCGCCGCGCGGGCCGGCGGTCGAGGTGGCTGGCCGTCACCAGGGCCGGCGCGTCGACGAGGTCCTTGCCGGCGCCGATGATCAGGCCGGGGCGCAGCCGCAGGGCCTCGTCGATGCTCTCGGTGAACCGGCCGGGGTCCGCGGCACTCACGGTCTTGATGCTGACGCCCTCCTGCCCGGCCCAGTCGGTCACCGACACCGCGGCGCACTCGTGGGCGCTGCCTTGGACACTGGCGGCAATCGTCGCGGTCTTCGCCGGGCTCGTCGTCGCGCTGTTCGTCCGGCGCCGCCGCCGACGGGTACCGGAGTCTTCGAACAGCGCTTGAATTCTTTCTGTTCACCTCGGGTTCACCTCACGGTCGTCTCATGGGGCATGTTGTCCGTACCACGGCCGACCGGAAGGTGAGCGATGAGCACGTTGGACACCATGGCCTCGGAGCAGCTCGACGTCCACCTCGCCCAGCTCGAGGAACGCTTGGACCGGGACTACGCGAACGTCACCCGCGCCCGGCTGCACGCGCTGGTCGATCGCGAGCGCGCGCGGTTCGACGGCGCCCGCATCCACGCCTTCCTGCCCATCCTGGTCGAGCGGGCGGTCCGGGCGTCGCTGGCGGCTACTTGAAGATCGCGATGGGGTGCACGATGAGCTCCCCGCGGTGCGGGTCCCAGTCCTCGACGCGGCCGAGGCACTGGGCGTGGAAGGTGCCCTCCGGGACCTCGTCGGCGTCGCGGAACCCGCGGATGCCGCACCGGAAGCGCACCCGCGGCCCGGCGAGGGGGTCGGCCGGGTCTCCGTAGGCGGCGATGAAGGTCGTGTAGCCGGGTTCGTCGGAGCGGACCCTGCGGAACAGGCCTTTCATCGACACGAACGCGTCCAGGCCGCGCAGCCGTGCCGTGCGCAGCCGCGTGCTGTCCGGCCCGTCGGCCCAGCCGAGCGCGGTGACCAGGGCCTTGTTCTGCACCAGTTCGCGCTTGACGAGGTTGACGTACACGATGTCGTCGCGCTTCTCCAGCACTTCCATGACCATGCCGATGACGGTGATCGGCTCGGCGCGTTCGATGTACCGGCTGAAGACCTCTTCGGTCTTCTTCTGCTCCCCGGCGCCTTCGCCGGCCGGGAACTTGATCTTCCCGCTGATCGACCGGCCGCGGCTGGTGCGCTTTTCGATCTCCTTCTCCAGCGCGTCGCTGTAGCGGTCCTGCTGGTAGAGGCCCATCACCGAGTTGTGGTGCAGGTAGAACGCGATCCCGCTGATCGGCCCGGTCCCCTGCCTGCCATGCGCGCGGCGCCAGTGCCGGATGAGGATCGCCGCGGCGGCCAGCACGAGCAGCAGCGTCAGGATCCACACGCCCCACCAGATTCCCCAGGTGCTCCAGTAGCGGGAGCTGTCATCGGCAGCCACGGGTCTCCTTGAAGGCGTCGAGCAGGGACGTCGCCGTGGCGTCGGCCAGCCGGCCACCGGTCGCCGCGGCGACCCGGCCGAGTTCGGCCGGGTCCGCCTCGCCGAACCGCACGGCGTAGGTGTGCACCCCGGGTGGCACAGGACGACGCAGGAACTCGTCCACGCGCAGGCCCGCGTTGTTCTCGCCGTCGGTCATCAGCACGATCGACACCGGCTCGGTCTTCGCGAACTCCGCCGCCTTGTCGTAGGCGTGCGCCAACGCCGACCAGACCGCCGTGGCGCTGTCGAATTCTTCGGTGTCCAGGAAGCCGCGCACGGCCGCGAGGTCGGCGGGCCCCTCGACGGCGAAGTCGCGCTCGGCGAGGACCCGGCCGCCGAAGCGGATCATCGTGACCTTCTCGCCGCGGTGGAACCGCTCGAACTCCGCCGTGCCGGCGCCGGTCAGCGCGTCGAACGCCGTGCGCAGCGCGGTGATCCGGCCGCCCCGCATCGAACCGGAGAAGTCGAGCACGAAGACGACGCGGCCGGGCGTGCGGCCCCGCGGGTCCGCGTAGTAGGCGAGCAGCTTGTCGACGACGTCCTGGTCGTCGGGGAAGTACAGCGCGGTGCCGACGCTCTTCGGCAGGCGTGGTTCGAGCGGCACCCCTTCGGTGGCCGGACGGCGGAGCGTGCGTTCCATGATCTTCCGCTGGGTGTCCGGCCGCTTCAGCCAGTCCGTGACCCGCTCGTACGCGCCGCGCTTGCCGGGGTCAAGCAACAGCAGCGGGTACTCCGACTGCATGATCCCGTCCCGCGGGTAGATCAGCTCCAGCGGCGCGGCGAGCTTCCCGCTCGCGTTGAGCGACAGCAGCGTGGACTCGTAGCCGATCACGGCGTCGACGTCGGTCTGGTGGGCGGTGAAGAGGTCGGCCAGCGCACCGGAGCTGTTCGCGGTGAGCGACTGCCCGGCGCGGAACCCCCGCAGCCGGTCGCAGGCGACGTCCTGCGGCCGCAGCGCGGCGCCGGTACCCGCGGCCGCGGTCGCGACGCCGACCAGCGCGGACAACCCACTCGCCGATCGGGCCGGGTCGGCCATGGCGAACCGCAACGTGCCCGCCGCGGCGGCGTCGGCGAAGTCCGCCCAGGACACGTCCGCGTGCCGGCTGCGCAATGCGCTGGCGACCGGCGGCTTCACGCCGATGACGATGGGCGAGAGCATGATCCGCGTGGCGGCCGGGCGTTCGCCGGTGAAGCCGGACTTGCGCAGCTTCAGCTGGAAGTACCGGTCGGTGGACAGCCAGGCGAGGTCGTGGTGGTACTGCCCGGGGGTGAGCGCGGTCCCGGCGTCGACGGTGCCCCGCAGGTCGAGGTCCAGCCGGATCCCGGTGTCCGCGCGCAGGTCGTCGAGGATCGGCCCGAGGTCGGCGAGCTCGGAGCTGGCCAGCACGCTCAGCCGTTGCCCGCCCGAGCCGCCGGTGCAGGCGGTCGCCGTCAGGACCGCGGCCAGCAGCACCGCGACGAGCCGCTTCACGGGCAGTCACCGACGGTCTTGATCATTTCTTCCAGGACCGGGTTCGCCGGCAGCGGCGTGGTGCTGTCGTTGTCGGCCTGCTGCGGGGTCGGCAGCCCCTGTTCGGCGAGGAAGCCGTACAGCCGCCCGCTCTTGTTGCTGCCCGCCGGGGTGGCGACGCCGAAGCCGAGCTCCATCGCCCGGCGTTGCAGGTCCGGGTCGAAGGTGATCAGCTCGCCGAGCCGTTCCGCCTCCGGCCGCAGGGGCACGAACTGCGGTTTCGTCAGGATGTTGTCCTTCGGGTACAGCAGCACGTGGTCGGGGTCCGGGCGGCCGGTCGCGGCCTTGATCCGCAGCTGCTGTTCGAGGTACTGGTGCTCGTAGATCACCACGATCGGCTTGTCGCCCTCGGCGAGGTTCCAGTACGACTCCGAGAGGTCGGCCGAGGCGAAGCCCTGCCGGTTCAGCAGCGGCTTGACCCGGTTGGCCAGCTCGTGCGCGTTGCGCAACGTCGCCGGGCCGGCCGGTCCGCCCGCCGGGGCCGGGTCGGCCAGCGGGACCTGCCTGCCGTTCTCCAGGTAGGCGATCAGCGTCAGGTAGGTCGCGCCCGAGTTGGAGTCGCAGACGTTCGAGGTCTGGGCGAGCACCAGGTTGCTGTTGTTCACCCCGTCGATGCCGAGCGAGTTCCAGGTGGCGCCGGCCTTCATGGCCTGCACGAGCTTCTCGGTGTCCAGGGTGTAGTAGAGCGGCTCGCCGGCTCCCGGCGGCGCGGACGCGATGCCCTTGCGCAGCAGCGCTTCGGCGTACGGGCGGTAGGTGGCGAGCACGATCGGGCTGGTGAAGGGCTGCCGGACGGTGCCGCCCAGCTTGTCGGCCCGCGCCGTGCGGACGAGGCCGGCCGCGGGTTCGCCGGAGAGGAACGCGAAGTCGTACTTGTCGAGGTCGTGGATCGCGGCGTCCCGGGAGCCCGTGCGCGTGACGTGGACCCGGATGCGGTGGCGCATCAGGAGTTCCTGGACCTGCGCGTCCGCGAAGAAGTCCGCCTTGGAGCCCATCTTGCCGGCCAGTTCCAGGGTCCGTTCGAACGGGACGAGGACGTTGCCCGACAGCAGCAGCGTGACCAGCCCGGCGACCGCCAGGCCCAGGACCGGGCCGAACGACCGCAGGAACCGGCGCCGCAGGAAGAAGGCCGAGGGGCGGGGCCGGACGGTGAGGTGCGGCTCTTCGAGGGTGGGGCTCTCGGTCGTCACCGAATCGGACCTCCGGAGGGGATTCCGCCGCGAGAAGCGGACGTTTCGCCCGGGAAGTCTATCGAGCCGGTTCGTTCGTTACAGTCAATTCTCCGCAACAACGGGACGGCCGCGGCCGGAATGTTCTTCCCACCGCGGCCGCAGGACCGGACAGCCCTTAGTTGTAGCCCATTTCATCGGGCGACACGCCGTTGTAGCCCATCTCGGCGAGGACGGCGGCAGGCGCCGCGCTCTCGGCGGCGACGGCGAAGGTCGCGGAAGTTCCCAGGACACCAGCCGCGAAGAGGGTCAAGGCGACCGCGGCGACCGCTCGGCGAACCGACATCATTCCTCCGGTGGTCAATCGGGACGAAACTGACTTCCGTGCCCGGCAGACGCTCCCAGGCCCGGCACAACCGGCCGACAACGGATGGTTAAGGACCCGCCAACGCCAGGCGGCCAAATCATGCCCGGGCGGATTTTCGAACAATGGCCGAACCGCAAATTTCGAGAATCGGAACAGCGGGTTTCCGAACAGTCGCGCGGCAATACTCAGTACACCTCTTGTTCAGCAACTGTTCTTCTTCTATTATCGAGTGTGTGCAACCGCTCACGGACGGTGTCGACCTCCTGATCGGCCGGGACGGTGAGCTGTCCCGGCTGGCGAGCTGGGTGCGCGACGTGGCCGCCGGCCGCGGGCGGGCGGTCCTGGTGGACGGCGAGCCGGGCATCGGCAAGTCCACCCTCGTCCGGGCCGCGTGCGCGGTCGCCACCCGGTCCGGCTGCCAGGTCTTCCGGGGCGCCGGCGACGAACTGGGCCAGGCGCTGCCCCTGCTCCCCCTGCTGGACGCGCTGCGGATCACCGGGTCCGCGCCGGATCCCCGGCGGGGAGCCATCGCCGGGCTCCTGCGCGGCGACACCGCGCGGGGCACGGGAACGGATCTCGCCGCGGCGGCCGCCGAACAGCTGCTGACCCTGGTCGACGAGCTCTGCCAGGCCGGCCCGGTGGTGCTGGTGGTCGACGAGCTGCAGTGGGCCGACCGCGCGACTGTGGCGGTGTGGGGCAGGCTCGCCCGCTCGGTCCGGCAGCTGCCCCTGCTCCTGATCGGCGTGCTGCGCCCGGTGCCCCGCCGCGACGACCTGCGCGCGCTGCGGCGGATCGTCGGCCCCGCCGAGCGGCTGCGTGTCGGCCGGCTCACCGAACCGGCGGCGCTCGACCTCGTCGCGAAGCTGGCCGGTGGCAAACCGGGCGACCGGCTGGCACGGCTGGCCGACGGCGCCGCGGGAAACCCGTTGTACCTCACCGAACTGCTCGACGCCCTGACCCGCGGCGCCGGGCTGGCCGTCGACGAGGCGGGAATCGCGGAGCTGACCGGCGGGCCCACCCCCGACTCGCTGCCGGAGGCGATCGCCGACCGGCTCGGCTTCCTGCCGGAGCGGACGCGCACCGTGCTGCGGGCCGCTGCGCTGCTCGGCGTCGGCTTCTCGGTCGCGGACCTGACGATCGTGGCCGAGACCGAACTGGCCGTTCTCCTGGCCGCGCTCGACGAAGCGCGGGCGGCCGGCGTGCTGGTGGCGGCCGGCGACGACCTGGCGTTCCGGCATCCCCTGATCCGCCAGGCCCTGTACGAAGAGCTCCCCGCGGGGGTCCGGGTCGTCTGGCATCGCGCCGCGGCGCGGGCACTGGCCGACGCCGGTGCCCCGGTCGTGCGGGTCGCCCGCCAGCTGCTGCCCACGGTGTCCGGCGAAGACGACGGCGAGCCGGTACCGCGCTGGGTCGTCGGCTGGCTGCTCGGCGCGGCCGTCCCGCTGATCGGCCAGGCCCCCGAAGTCGCGGTCGCGCTCCTGCGCCACGCGGTGCGGGACGACCACGCCGCGACCCCGGCGTTGGGCTGCCGGCTGGCCGACGCGTTGTACCGGGTGGGCGACTTCGCCGAAGCCGAACGCGTCGCCGTCCGCGCCCTGCCGCGGGCCGCCGATCCGGAACTGCGCGTCGACCTGCACACCACGGTGACGCAGTGCCGGGCGATGACCGGGCGCTCCGCCGAATCCCTCGCCGAGCTCAACCAGGCCGCGACCGCACCGGACCTGCCCGCCCGGCACCGGGCACGGCTGCTCGTGCTCACCGCCCGGACGCATCGCGACCTCGGCGAAGTCGACACCGCCGCACGGGTCGCCACCGCCGCGCTGGCCGATGCCGGCGACGACCACTGGGCGACCGGGTGGGCCCTGCACGTGCTCAGCCTGGTGGCGATGATGCGCGGCGAGTGGACCGCGGCGCTGCCGCTGTTCGAGCGCGCGATGGCCACCGCTTCGGACGATCCCGCGCTCACCGACCTCGGCCTGCTGCTGCGCGTCAACCAGGCCGTCACCTTCGGCGCGCTCGACCGCTACCCCGACGCGCTCGCCGCCGCCGAACGGGCCCGCGAACGCGCGGACCGCGCCGGCAGCGTGGTGCGGCTGGCTCAGGCGCAGAGCGCGCTCGGGCAGCTGCTGCTGGGCAACGGCCGGTGGGACGACGCCGTCGCGGAGGTCGACGTCGTCCCGGACGAGCTCAAGGATCCGAGCGTGGCGTGCTGCGACCACGGCGTCGCCGCGATCATTCACTTCCACCGTGGCGAAACGGCGGCGGCACAGCGGCACCTGGACGCGGCGGCACCGTGCGCGGACCGGATCGGCGGCCGGGTCGTGGAATCACTGGTCCTCGCGCGCAGCCTCGCCTTCGAGCAGGGCGGCGAACCGGACCGGGCACTCGCCGCGCTGACCGCCGCGCTCACGAGCGAAGACGAAGGAGAGGGCCTGCTCGGTGACGCCGTCCGGCTGGCCGTGGAACTCGGTGACACCGCCACCGCGGCCGCGGTCGGCGCCCGGGTCCGCGCGATCACGGCCGGGGCGGACGTCCCGCACCGCCGGGCACTCGGCCGTTACTGCCACGGCATGACCGAGCGGGACGCGGCGACCTTGCTGCGCGCCGCGGACGGCTACCGCGACGCGGGCCGTCCCCTCCCCCGCGCCAAGGCCCAGGAAGCCGCCGCGATCGCGTTCGCCGAAGCCGGCGACCGCGGCTCGGCGCGGGCCGCCTTCACCCGCACGCTGGACCTGTACGGCAGCTTGGGCGCGCACTGGGACGTGGCGCGGCTGCGCGCCCGTTTCCGGACGTTCGGCATCCGGCGTGGCCCGACGGTGAAGCACCGCCAGGCCACGCACGGCTGGGAAAGCCTCACACCGACGGAGACCAAGATCGCCGGCCTCGTGCTGGAAGGCCTGTCGAACCCGCAGATCGCGACACGGTTGTTCCTGTCGCCCCGCACGGTCGCCACCCACGTCTCGCACATCCTGGCCAAGCTCGGGGCGCACTCCCGCATCGACATCGCCCGCGAAGCGACCCGGAACCCGGCGTCGGGTTAGCGGTCTCCGGAGTGGCGCATCCGGCTCCACAGCGGGACGACGAACCACCACAGCGCGAACCAGCCGAGCGCGCCGGCGGTGAACCACGCGGCGAGCGCGGGCCCGAGGGTGACGCTGAGGATCAGCAGGAGCGCGGAGCCGATGGAGAGCATGAGCAGGGTCAGCCCGCACAAGGCGAACCGGCTGGACGCGAGCACGAGCTGCCGCTTGAGCCGCCGCTGGTAGACGAGCCGGTGAAAGGCCGCCGGCGCGATCAGCAGCGCGGTGGCGGCGGCCCCGAGCACGAGCGCGGCCACGTAGACGCGCCGTTCGAACTCGGTCAGCGTCGCGAAGCGCGGCGTGAAGGCGACGGTGAGCAGGAAGGCGAGCAGCAGCTGCACGCCGGTCTGCGCCACCCGCACTTCCTGCAGGATCTCGGCGTAGTTGCGGTCCAGCCGCTGCGTCGGCGTCTCGCGACGCACCGCGAAGTTCCACTGGTCGTGGGCGTCCGGCGGCTCGGCCGGTCGGTCCGCGAAGGTCTTGTCGATCTCGTTCACCGTCATGCGGCCACGGTCCCGCGAACCACGGATCAAGACATCGGTCGATCAAAGTATGCCGGAAGGCCATCCGCTCATCCGACGTCATGAGAAACCACCTCGACGACACCTCGTGAGGTTGCCTCGGCCAGCAACAGCCTGGAGTTCGGGGGCTCGTGGTACGGCGGGAGCCCGCTCGACATCGCCGAGATCCGGGTCCGCTGACGGGTGAACCAGGACCGCTGCCGGCCTCGATCCGTACGGACCGTCGCACGAACACCCGCCGATACGGCTTCGAGGCAGCCGGTGCCCCGCTGTGCTCGCACCGACATCTCCGCCACCCCACCGTTCGGGTGCTCGCCACGGTGGGCTCGTGCCCGAAATCGGTTGACGCTTGGAATTCCGGTCTGGTTTTCGCTCCAGCGAGCGGTCACCGGACCACCGGGTGTTCCCGGACCACAGCACGCCGGCGGGTGAGGTGCCCGGAAAGGTCCACCACGCGAGAACAGCGGTCGGCCACAGCGTCGTCGTGCGTCGCGATGATGATGGTCTTGCCGGACTCGTTGAGTTTCCCCAGCAGGTCGAGAATGACTTCGCGGTTCTCCGCATCGAGGGAGCCCGTCGGCTCGTCGGCCAGGACTATGTCGCACGGCTTCAGCAACAGGCGAGCCACGGCAATGCGCTGCTGCTCGCCGCCGGACAATGAGAAGATCTTGCGATCCTCCGCTCCCGGCATTCCCACCCGGGCGAGCGCTTCGGCGATGCGTTCCCGCTTCGGTGTTCCGCGCTCCGCATAGGTGAGTGCGACACGGAGGTTGTGCGCCACCGACTCGTTGTCGATGAGGGCGAAGTTCTGGAACAGGTACCCCAGCCGATACCGGCGATGGAGGTTCGCCGCCCGGGTTCGGGGCCTTGGGGCTTCCTCGCCGAGGATGCGGACCTTGCCGGAATCCGGGGCGTCCAGCAGTCCGATGAGGTTGAGGACGGTGGACTTCCCCGTTCCGCTCGCGCCGGTGAGGACGACGAACTCCCCCTTCCCGACCCGGAGATCGAGATCCGTCAAGACCGGCCGGTCGCCGTAGCTTTTCCGGACTCCCAGGAGTTCACAGGCGAATTCCACTGTCACAGCTCCTTCAATCGCCTACTTGCGTTTCGGCGCTCCACCGTGAGGACGGTTACGACGACGACCAGAGCCTCGATCACCAAAGTCACGACGGCCACGGCCACCAGTGCCGGTGCCTGGTCGAACGAGCTCGCTTGATCGCCGGGCATCGAGTCGGTGCTCGTTGCCAGTACGACGAGTGCGAGACCGGCGAGGAGGGTTTGCCCGAGCCAGGTCCCGCCCAGCGTCAGAAGCAGTTCCCGGTAGGTTCGAGCGAAACCGACGCCGTGGAATCTGCGCACGGCCAGTCTTCCGCGCAGCCGGTCGGAGCCGATGATCGTGATCGTCGCCGTCAGCGTCACCATGACGAACAAGGCCGCGCCCCCGAACACCGTGACCTCGGTGATGCCACTGTGAACGTCGTTGACCTGCGTGGTCAGGGCCTCGTGCACGCTCACGAGGTGCTGGAGATTGTCGGCGAGCTTGAGTTCCTGCAACTTCGGGGCGAGCCCGTTCAGGACGGCCGCGGGGTCTTCGTCGACGCGGACCTTCAACCCGGTGTTCAACCCGCCGGTGATGGAGTTGAGCCGGTCCACTGTCAGGCTGTTCGACGGCGTCATGATCTGGATGACGGGGTCCGTGATCCGGTTCCCGTCCCCGGGGTTGACCCGGGGATCGAAGCTGAACACCTTTTGCCCGGCGGCCGTCCAGATGATCCGGACCTGCTGATCGGTGAACCATTCCGGCGGCCGTTCGCCGGTTATCCGCTCTTCCGCCTGCACCGCGCCGGTGATCCCCGATCCCCCGGTGCGCGTTTCCCGCAGCAGTTTTCTGATCTGCGCCTCGCGCGCCTTGAACTGCTCGGGCACGGCGACCACCCAGGCCCGTTCGTCATCTTCGATGTCGACGACTTTCCGGGATTCGTCCAGGATGGGGTACTGCTCAAGGTAATTGGTGTTCACCTGGATCGGCGGCGCCGGCCAGCGTGACGTGGGGTCCGGAGGCGCGCCGGGCTCGTAGTTCGCGGCGTCGATGAAGATCGCTCCCGCGCGGTCGAGTACGGGATAGAGGTCACGCGCCTCCGCGACCGACGAGGCGTTGCCCCCGGTTTCGAACTCCTGCTGGTCGTTCCCGATGAGCCGGGGGTAGAAGATTCCATAGCCTTGGACCTTCTCCCAAGGCGCGATTTGTTCCCGCTGATTCTCCAGATCGGCGAACTGCTGCCACGCCAAGACGGCCAGGACGGCCACCACCGCTCCGCTCACGGCTTTCACGACCGCGAGCACCGCGGTGGCCAAGCCGGCGGACGAACGGCTCCGGGGCGTGCTGTGCCGCGTTCGATCGTTCACTGCAGGCTTCCTTTGACGAGGTCCGGGACTTGCACACGATTGACGACGATCAGCCCGACACCCAGCGTTGCGGCGAATCCGGCCGCCGTCACCGGGATCACCGTGCCGGCGAGGGAACGCAAGAACACCGGGTCGACACCGGGAACGGCGAGAACGATGGCCGAGCAGGCGACCAGCCCGCCGAGGATCGACGCGGCCTGCACTCGCCCCACGACTTCGTACCAGATACGCGTCGCGGGGTGGCCGAGCAACCGCAGCACGCCGATGCGCTTCCCCTCACGCAGGAGGATGAAGACGATGATCAAGGTTGCCGCGACGGCGAGGAGGGCCGTCAGGGTATTCAGGCTCGCCCGCTTTTCGGCCGGCGCTCGGCTCGGATCCGGCGTCAGATCCGCGGTCGTCAGGCCGGCGACCCCCGCCTCGGCCAGTCGCTGGTGGACGATGGCGAGGAAGCGTTCCGTGGCGGCGCGGTCGGGAGTCTCGACCACGTACCGGCCGGCGGCCGGCAAGGCGTCGAAGGCTTGGCGCAATGGTGCGAACGTGAGGTCGTACCGGTCGCCGAGGACCGACGGCACACCCACGTTGCCCGCTTCTCCGGCGCGCGCCGAGGAAACGGTCACCGGACCGCCGCGCGATTCGGCCGCGGTCAGCCAGCGCCCCTCGCTCAACGTGAATTCGTCGGTCAGGGCCGTCCGGTCCCGACCGAGCAGAACGTAATGCGTGATGTGCTTCCGTTCCGAGGGTGACGTGGTCACGGTGGTACGCAGCACGGCGGCGTTGGTCACCGTGGCCGCCTCGGTGAGGATGCGCAGCGCCACGCCGGGATCGTCGGCGCGTGGACTCTCGGGCCAGACGAACTCGGCTCCGAGGCGATACGCGGCGGTTTCGCCTTCCGATTCCCGCTCGAGGACCTTGCCGAGGAGAACCACCACCGGGATGGCAAGCATGACTCCCGCGAAGAGGAGGCACAAAGTCAGTCTCATCTGTGATCACTCTCGTCGAGCGGGCCGCCGCGGGTGCCGGATCCGGCGCTCACCGAAACCCGGCACCCGCTTCACTCGATCATTCCCAATGCGTCAGAGCAGAATCACGCGTTCTGGTTGTACCAGGTGTTGCAGGTCCACTTGAAGCCGTTCGTGACATAGGCTTTGGACCAGGAGCCGGCGTTGGCGTACCTCTTGTCGACCGCAGCTCCGAGAGCCGCGGTCGAACTGTGGTAGTTGTTCGGGTGGTTGTAGTTGGAGTGGCACGACTTCTTGAGGCCGCTGATCCCGGAGCCGTGGCACCAGTCGCCGCCACCGGCTCGTTCACAGTCGGCCGCCACGGCCGCCGGCCGGCTCGGCGCGGCCTGTGCGGTCGAGACGACCCCCACGGACATGAGCAGCGCGAACGATGCGACCGACGCCACCTTCGCAGCTTTCCCGGACGTGAAACCCGTTGACATTTTCATCCCCATTCCCTCGATTTAATTCCGCGCACAGAGTGCACATGAAACGTCGCCGGCGTTCTCGGTGTCCCCCTCTCGTCAGCGCACTTCGCCAATTTCGGCGATTGACAGCCGACGTTCACGAGTGGCGGCGGGGCCACGACGCGATGCCGTGCCCCGCCGCCGTCTCCCCCTTGCCCCCAGATTCGACGGGACACCTGGCCATGGAACCCGTCGCGCTGTGGTTCCACCTTGGGCCCGATCGGTTGCGCGGTCCAAGGGGGTGGCCGTCGCCTGTCCTGCCGGCGCCGGGCGACGCCTGGGAATCGGGCGATGTGCCGGCCCAGACTGAGTGACATGCAGCGACAAGGACAGGCCCGGATTCGGTCGCCGATGTCCGGGCCAGGCCCCGGGGCTAGGCCATCGGCGTCCTCGGCCACTAGCCTGGCACTTGTTTCTCACCAGTCGATGGCACCGGGGGTGCACATGGCTGAACAGCCGGACGCCTTTGGCGCGGAACTGCGGCGCCGCCGGACGGCAGCGGGATGGTCGCTGGCGACACTGGCCAAACGAGTGCACTACAGCAAGGGCCATCTCGGCAAGATCGAGACCGGGACCAAGCTGCCGGGCAGCGATCTGGCCCGGCGCTGCGACGCGGTCCTCGAAGCCGGCGGGCGACTGGTAGCCCTGGCCGGCAAATCCCCGCCCGACAGCCCATCGACGGTTGTCGCGGCCGAGCACGGTGGCGAAATGTGGGTGATGAGCATGGCCCCGGACGGATCGAGCTGGCTGGTACCCATGGCTCGGCGCGACGCGCTGGCGACCGGTGCCGCCTCGTTGTTCGGGCTGAGCCTCGGCGGTCAGGGCGTCGCGGCCGCGGCCGAGCACGGCGCCACGGTCGCGACCTTCCGCGCGTTGTTCGAGCAGATCCGGCAGCTGGGTCAGACCACCAGCCCCAGCGTGGTGCTGCCCACCGTGATCGCCCAGACCCACACCCTGCGCGGGATGGCGAACGCCGCTTCCTCCCCCGCACGGGAAGAACTGCTCCGGCTCGCCGCCCGCTACGCGGAGTACGCCGGCTGGATGGCCCAGGAAGCCGGCGACGACCGGGCCGCGTTGTGGTGGACCCGCATCGCGGTGGAAACGGGCACCGCCGCCGGTGACCGGGAACTGGCCACCTACGCCTTGATCCGGCAGGCGCTGATCACGCTCTACCGCGACGACGCCGCGGGCACCATCGACCTGGCCAGGCAGGCGCAGGCCGATCCTCGGATGTCACGACGCGTTCGCGGCCTCGCCGCCCTGCGCGAAGCCCAGGGCCACGCGCTGGCCTGCGACTACGACCCGTGCCGGCGGGCACTCGACCGAGCGGCGGAACTCCTGGACAACCCGGAGACCACCGCACCGGACGGCCCGGTGATGGGTTCGGCGTCGGTCGCGGGCGCCAGCCTGAGCGCCCTGGTGACCGGTTGGTGCCTGCACGACCTCGGCCGGCCCCAACAGGCGGCGGACATCCTCGACGAGCAGTTGCTCGTTCTGCCCGACACCGCTCGCCGCGCCTACGCCCGCTTCGGTGCCCGCCGGGCACTGGCCCACCTCGCCGCCGGCGAGGTCGAACACGCCAGCACCCTCAGCCAGCAGGTCCTCGACGCCGCCGTCCTGGTCGACTCCGCGACGGTCCGCCACGACCTGCGGCGCCTGGCCCAGTCCCTCGGCCGCTGGCGCACCCACCACTCGGTACGAGACGTGTATCCCCGGCTGAGCCGAACACTCCGCACACCGGCCCTGTAACGCCCGCCCACCACCCGGCACAGGGCCATTCGGCCGAGCAACCCCTTGCCATCCTCGGACATCACTGCGAGCCTCGGTACCTTCGGCGACCGATCCATCACGCAATGGTGTTCGTGGGAGATCATGTGGGCGGGGTCTTCATCAACTACCGCACCGGAGACGGCGAGTTCGCGGCCACACTCATCACCAGGGTGCTCTCCTCGCGGTTCGGGACGGAACACGTGTTCCTGGCCAGCAGGTCGATTCGTCCCGGCGAAGACTTCGCCAAGAAGATCCTGGAACGCCTGGCACAGTCCGACGTCCTGCTGGCCATCATCGGATCACGCTGGCAGTTCGTCACCGAACGGCAACGCCGTCGTGAGCTCGAGGCACCCGACGACTGGGTCCACCGTGAGATCGCCGAGGCGTTCCGCCACGGCCTGCGGGTCATTCCGGTGTTCCTCGACCACGCGATCGCCCTGACCGAAGCCGAGCTCCCCGCCGACATCGCCCCGCTCGCGCGCTGCCAGTTCCTGCGGCTGAGTCACCGGAACGACGCACGGGACCTCGCCAGGCTGGTGGAAGAGCTCGCCGACCTGGTTCCCGATCTCCTCTTCGACCGGGTCTTCATCACTTTCCCGGAGCCGAGCCGGAACCTGGAACCCACCGCGTGGTTGCGCCCCGAGTACCGGATCGCGCCCTTCACCGGCCGCCGCAGCGAGCTCGCCGAGCTGACCGGGTGGCTCGGCACCCCGAAACCCGTGTCCGCACAGCTGATCACCGGACCGGCCGGGCAGGGTAAGACGCGCCTCGCCCAGGAGCTGTGCCAGGACATGGCCGGCTACGGCTGGGTCGCCGGGCTGGTCCACGACAACGCCGCCATCGCCGACCTGACCAACCTCGGCAAGATCGGCAGTCCGCTGCTGGTGGTCGTCGACAACGCCGAGGCCCGGTTCGAGGAGATCCACGCACTGGCCGCCGCGCTGATGGAGCGTGCCACCACCGCACCGCCGGCACGGTTGCTGCTGCTCAGCCGGGAGACCGGGGAATGGCTGAGCCGGTTGCGCACCCACACCAACGACCGCGTCAGCAGTCTGTTCCGTGCTCTCGACGAGCTCGTGCTCGGCCCGCTGGCCCCCACCGTGACCGAACGGCGCGCCGAGTTCCTCCGCGCGTCGGCCGCCTACGCGGACTATCTCGACCTGCCCGCCACCGCGCTCACACCGCCGGCCGACCTGGCGCACCACCGCTACTCGTCCACCCGGAGCATCCACGCCACCGCGCTCATCACGCTGCTCGACGAACACGGCGGGCGCACGGAATCCCTGCCGGCACCGGACCCGGAACTACACCGCACAGCACGACCCGAATGTCCTTACCGCGGGCTGCGACCTTTTCGGGAAAAGGACGCCAAGTTCTTCTGGGGCCGCGATCCGCAGATCCGCCAGCTCGAAACACTGCTCGAACAACACACCATGGTCATGGTCACCGGGGCGTCGGGCAGCGGGAAGTCGTCACTCGTGCGCGCCGGCCTCCTCCCGGCACTGCGCGAACAGGACATCGCGGTGACCGTGCTCCGGCCGACCGCCGACACCGAGCCGTTCGAACTCCTGACCAACGCCGTGGCACCGATCGTGAGGGACGACCTCACGAACAGGGACATCCCGCTGCTCGCGGACTCGATCGTCGAATCGGTGGGGCACTGGGTGCTGGTCGTCGACCAGTTCGAGGAACTCGACGCGGCGGCCCCCGAGGCCGCGCGGGGCATGCTCGACCTCGTGGCCGACCTGCTGCGCGCGGCCCCACCCCGACCGGCGGGGACACCCGCACTGCGGGCGGTGTTCACCGGTCTCTCCGCTGACGTCGTCTCGATGCCGCACACCGTCCCGCTGCCCAGGATGGGGCCGGCCGAGCTTCGCGCGGCCGTCGTGGGACCCACGAACCTGGTGTCCTTCGAACCGGGTCTGGCCGACCGGATCATCGCGGACGCCACGGACGCCCCCGCTCAGCTCCCGCTGGTGGAGCTCACGTTGACGCGGCTGTGGGAGTCCGCGCAAGGCGGAACGCTGACCCACCGCGCCTACGACGACCAGGGCGGTGTGGCTGGGGCCCTGGCCTCCTACGCACAGGAGTTCCACGCCCGGCAGCTGCTGCCGGACGAACAGAAGATCGCCGAGCGGCTCCTGGTGCAGCTGGCCAAACCGGCGGAGCACGGCACCTTCACCCTCACCCCCGTCCGGCTCGACCAGCTCGACGCCGAGTCACGGGAAATGGCCAGGACACTCGCGAAACACCACCTGGTGGTGCTCCGGCACGACCCCGACGAGCCGGAAGTCGTCTCACTGGCACACGAAGCCCTCGTCCAGCAATGGCGGCAACTCCACGAGTGGCTTGTCGCGGCACAGGATTTCCGGTCCTGGCAGGAACAGCTCAGGACCGCGCTGCGGCAGTGGCGGCAGTCCGGCCGGGATCCCAGCGCACTGCTGCGTGGCGTCCCCCTGACCACAGCCGAAGACTGGCTGGCCCAGTACCCTCCCGGCCTCACGGGCGAGGAACGGGACTACATCGTCGCCAGCCGTGTCCGCCGGCGCCGGAGTGTGCTCGGCTGGCGGGTGGTCACGGCTCTGATCAGCGTGCTCGCGTTGACGGCGGCCGCGTTCGCCGTGGTCGCCGTCAGCCGCAACCGGCAGCTCGAAGACCAGCTGCGCCGTGCGGCCGCGATTTCCCTCGGGCAGGACGCGCAGCGCCGCGTGGACACCGAGCCGCTGACCGCGCTGCAGTTCGCACAGGCGGCCTGGCGCCACGACCCGGCCAGGCCGGAGGCCTATGCGGCGCTGCTGCGACAGTACGTCGGGTACGCGGCGGTCGACGAGATCCGGCCGGGGTTCTGGTCCGGCACCGTCAAGGTGGCCGCCAGCACCGAGGACGGCCGGGTGACCGCCATCGCCGAGGAGGACGGGAAGGTCACTGTGTGGACCGGCCTGTTCGGCCCGGCGCCGCTACGCTGGTTCGTGGCCACCATCCCCCAACAGCGGGGATTGCTGCTGAGTGCGGACGGCCGGTGGCTCGCCGTCGCGAGCGAACGCAACGGGGTCACGCTCTGGGACATCGACCAGCACACCGGCCCGCTCCCGTTGCGCCCCGACGAAACCGACGTCCTCGTGAAATACTCGATACGCAGCGCGCGGTTCTCCCCGGACGGGAAGGTCTTCGTCGTCACGCTGCAGCCCAACAGCCACCTGGACAGCCCGGAGGCCGCCAACCTCGTCGAGGTGTGGGACGTGCCGTTGCGCCGGCAGATTGCCGGCCACGTCAGCCCGGAACCCTCGGTAACGACCGGCTACGTGCGGCGAGTCGAGCCGGACGGCAAGCGTGCGTGGTTCGAGGAGGACCGCGCCGGCCGAACTCGGCACTCCGTCCTGCGTGATCTGGCGACTGGCGCCGTCCTCGGCGAGACCGCCGCCGGGTTCGTCACACCGGACGGCCTGTTCGTCGGCTGCCAGGACGGCACGCCCCACCACCTCACGGTCCTCGACCGCGCCACCGGGGAGCCGGAACTCACCGCGCCCGTGTTCGACTGCCCCGAGCCGGACACCGGCTGGCTCACCGATCTCAGCGGCAGGTACGCGCTGACCGGCAGCCGGTCCGCCGAGGACTCCTTGCGGCGGCTCACCCTCGCCGATCTGCACACCGGCCAGTCTTTCCTGCTGGACGTCCCGCCGGACCCCCCACAGCACCAGGTGAACACTCTGGCCGGCCACCGCACGCAACCGATACTCGTGCTCCCCAACGCATCCGGATCGGGTCCACCGACGGTCTTCGTCCTCGCGAAGGGAACACTGCTGCGCACTGCGGCACCGACCCCGGTCGACGACGCCACCTTGGCGGCCTTCTCGCAGGAACTCGCCGCCACCGCACTCAGCCCGGATGGCCGGGTGCTGGTGGCACTGACCAACGAGAAACCGGACTTCGGGATCTACGCGGTGGACACGAACACACGGCGGCGCATCGCGGGCACCGCCGCCGGCACGCTGCGGCTGGGGACGAATCCGAAGATCGCCTTCAGCCTTGACGGGAAGACGCTGCTCGCGACCGGCAACTCGGGAGAGCTGACGGTGCTGCTGGCCTCCGACCTGAGCGTGGTACGCACGATCCACCTCGGAAAACCCCAGCTTCGCGACGCGAGCACCTCCATCGTCCCCCTGCCCGGCGACAAGGTGGCGGTGCTGCACGACCGCGGTCTCACGACATGGCGAATCAGCACCGGCGAGCAGCTCGCGGGGGAGATCCCCGCATCTTACGGCTTCTTCATCGAGGATGACCCCAGTGGCGAACGGCGTCCCACGGCGGTTCGCTGGCCTGTCCGTCCCGAACAGGTGCTGGTCTCCACGACCGCCGACGTCGAGCTGTGGGACCTGAACAGCAGCTCGGCCGTCCGGCAGTTCCAAGGCGGCTCGGGAACCGGGGCGCCGGCCATCCTCGCCGACCCGGCAAGATCGCGGGTCGCGGTGCACTACCAGGCTTCCGGCCGGCTCGAGTTCTGGCACCCGGAGCGGGCGGACATCCGTGACCAGCCCATGCCGGTACCCGGCGACCAGTCAGCGGTGGCCTTCACGGGTGACGGCAAACTGCTCACCGCATCGAGCGGCGATCTGCACGTCTGGGACGACGGCGTGCGCAGCCAGATCGCGACCCTCCGGGCACCAGGGGCGCCGACGAAGTGGTTGATACACGACAACACGCTGGTGGCACCGTCCCGGCAGGGGCTGCTGACCATGGACATGGACCCGCGGCACTGGATGGAGCACCTCTGCCGCATCAACAACCGTGGGTACACGTCGCAGGAAAGCGACCTCCTGCCCACCGGAGCCGATCCCACGGCGCCGTGTTCGGCCACTCCGTGATGGCACAGGTCAGCCGGGAAGGCAGACGACACCACGGCAACCGAGAGGATCGCCCGACGTCCTGTTGCCTCCTTCGTCCACCACGAGTCCGGGCTCGGCGTTGATGCCGTACCTGGCATTGTTCCTGGTGTGGTTTCCGGCCACCTTGATGATGCTGCCGGGACCGGCGCTTTCGACACGAATACCATCCAGCCCCGTCCACTCGTCACCACCGGTTCCGTTGCCCTCGAACACGTTGCCGGAAATGTCAAGCGGACCTACCGGAACATCGTCGCCGATAGCTCGCACCAGTACACCGTTTCCCTGCTTCCGCACAAAACTGTTTCCTGACACGACCCCTTTCCCCGAAAACACATGTATTCCACTCGACCCTCCTCCGGTGAACACGTTTTCGACAATAGTGAAAGAATTCCACAATGCAAGCGATTCGTCCTGACTTATGGTATTGCCCGATAAATAGGTGTTCGTCGCACTTGCGTCAAAGAGAAGGTTTATCTTGCTGTCCCGCACCGTGACGGTCGTACAGTAAGGACCGAGGTAGGCGACGCTTACGTCGTCGCTTCCGACGATACTCACTGATGAGCTGGTCCGCTCGGGGTCATCGTTGGGGCAGCCAACGGAATACACGTGAATGGAACCACCCTCCACGACGCACGTACTGTCGTGCCGGCAGCGTGCCACGCCTCTCCCCGTGTCCCCCGAGATGATCGACCTCGTCATGACGACGGACGAGTTGTGACTGAAGTCGAACGGATGGAACGCCGACACGGCAACGCTGCGCAGTCTCACCTCACTCGCCCGCTCACCCACGATCGCCCACGGGCCGGTACCGGCCATACTGGCCGACACCGCGACGTTCTCGACGGTCACGGCCCCCACATCGGTCATGGCGATACCCGTCGGATACCGGCTGATCGAGCCGTTGCGCACGGTGATGTTCCTGATCGCCCTCCCCGTTCCGATCACGATCCCCTTCGCGTCCTCCGTGGGCCGGTCCGTGGAGATGGTGTGACCACCCAGGTCGAGGACGACGTTGCCGGCGGCGATCGTGAGGCCGGCTCCGGGACAGACAAGGTCCTGCGTCACGATGGAGTCGGCGGTGACGGTGTCCCCGCACCTCACCTCGTGCAGTCCGGGCGACACGGTGAACCGCCTGGTCCGCCGGTCCGACGCGGCGCCGGCGCTCACGGTGAGGGTCACGGTGTACTCCCCCGGCGCGGTGAACGTGTACCCGAACCGCGGCGCGCTCGACGTGGTCTCGGTACCCCGGTCACCGGTCACCGTCCACTCCGTACGCCGTGGCGGGCCACCGGTCAGGTCCGCACCGAACGACACCCGCCGGCCGGCCCGAGGCGCCTCCGGCTCCACGCTGATCCGGGCGATGCGGGGCGGGGCGCTCGGATCCTCGACCACAACCCGGACGGTCGCGGTGGTGACCTGCCCCTGACGCAGCCGTGCCGTGACGCTTACCTGATAGCTTCCAGGCCGGTTCCACCGGTACCGCACCTTGCTGCCCGTGGCCCCGGAGCCGTCGCCGAAAGTCCACCGGGCGCCGGCGATGCCGGAGCCACCGGTGGCGAGGGCGGCGAATTCGAACTCCTCACCGACCACTCCGCGATCCCGTGGGCTGACCGAAATGGACACCGAGCTCGCCGGCCGGGGGCCGGGACGGGTGTCACCGGCGACTTCCCCGGGCGACGTGTCACCGTCCGGCCCGGAGACGGCCTCGGTGGGTGCTTCCCCCGGCAGGTGCTGTCCGGACCGGTACTTGACGATGGGTCGTACCCCGCCTTCGGGGTCGATGACGCCGGCCTGCTCGCTGCCGGGGTCGTTGTAGAAGATCACGCCGTCGCGGGTCAGCAGGTCGAACCGCACCGGACGGTCGAACAGCCGCGGTCGCGCGACCACTCGCGACGTCGTGAGGTCGATGATCGAGACCTCGCCGGTCGAGTAGTCCGGTACCGCGGCCCGGTTTCCGACCTCGACCGCCTGCCCCAGCGTCGAAGGGCCGTCGCCCAGCGAGACGGGTTTCGCGCACGAGCCGGAGTCGAAGGCACAGCTCAGGAACAGTCCCCTCGAACTCACCGAGATCAGCAGCCTGTGCTGCTCAGCGGATCCGGTCACCGCAACGGTGTCGCCTGCCCGCAGGTCCACCGCGACGGCCTGCTCGACCGCATCGGTCTCCGGATCGAGCAGTGCCATCGTGCGACGTCCGGGGTCCAGCAGTACCGGCCGGCCGGCCACGATGGCGAGCCGGCTCTCGCCGGGTGTGGCCGCGTGGGCTCGCGAGTGCCGGCTTTCGCCGTCGAACCAGACCAGGTCACCGGTGTGTTCGTCCAGTACCCAGAAACGTCCTTCGGCGTCGATGACGGCCCCGTCCTGTGCGGCCTTGACGCCGAGCGGATACGGTTTTCCCTGGCTCTCCATCGTTTTCGGATCTGCTTTGGCGAGCAGGCCGCGCTGCGTGTCGAGCGCGTAGAACGCGTGCGGCGTCGGGAACACGGCGAGCTGATCACCGCTCTGCGCCACCGGTGACGTCGAACGGGAAGGCTCCAGAGTCGCACCGTCGACCCGGACGACCGACCCCCGGGCGCGGTTGAGGGCATACCCGGTCGCCCCCTCCTGGGCGGCGTACAGCGCAGTCCCCGGCTGGTCGACCTGGACCCCGGCTGCCACTTCGGCCGAAGCTCCGTCCAGCAGGGTCAGCTGCCCCACCTCGTTGGACGCCACCCAGGCCACCCCGGCGTGCAGCCGCACACCCGGTAGGACGTCGTGCGGGTCGTCCCGGCCGACGACGATCCCGGCCACCATCGTGCCGGCCACGACGATCCCCGTCGCCACTCGCGGCCACCGCGAAGCGGTGCTGAACGGAGACTTCATGTGATCACCTTGTTTCCCCGGTCACCTCGACGACTCCCCCTGCCCTCGCGCCCACCGGCGATGAGCGGCCGGGGATCGACACCGGCTCTGAGCCTGCGCCACGAGAGACGCGCCGGGTACAGCCGGCGTCGCAGTTCCGACTCCAGCTGCCATGCCTGTTCGACAGCGTGGTCGTCCGGCTCCCCCGGTGCGTAGACAGCTGCCGTGACCAGTGGCGCCAGCCGCACCAACGGGTCAGCGGCCGCACCCAGCACCCGAGTGGCGCGGTCCGCCACCTCCTCGGCCGTCAGCGACGCCGGCATCGGAATGCCGCGTTCGGTCAGCCGGTCGACGGCCTCCTGCCAGGCACCCGCCACCCGCGCCGCGTTGCCGGGCGCGTGGCGGTGCCGCCGGCGCCGGCGTGCCTTCATCGCCAGGATCCACGTCACCACGAGCACGGCCACCACCATCGCCACACCGGTCACGAGCGCCGCGTAACCCAGCACACCATGCCGGTCACTTCCCGGTCGGACGGGTGTGTTCTGCCGGTCCGCCGCGGGAAGCGGCGTCACCGCCGGCGGGTCCGGCAGTTTCTCCGCGGCTGCCGGGTCGTCCGGCGGCTCACTCGAACCGGCCGGCGTGCCGGTGGGTTCGAACGCCACCCAGCCGTAGCCGTCGAAGCGCACCTCCGCCCACGCGTGGGCGTCGCGGGTGGTCACGGTGTGGGTGCCGGTCGAGCTGTCGCCGAGCCGGTAGCCGACGACGACCCTGGCCGGGAAACCCGCGGCGCGGGCGAGTACCGCGAACGCGGAGGCGTGTTGCTCCGCATAGCCTTCGCCGCTTCCGGTCAGGAGCCGGGTCAGCGCGGCATAGGAATGTCCTGGTTGCGCGTCCAGTTGGTACGGCAGGCCACGCAGGTGCTCCTCGATCGCCACCAGCTTGCCGTACGGCGTGGTCTCGGTCGCCGTGAGCTGCCGGGCCAACGCCTCCAGCACCGGCGGCAGGCCGCCGGGCAGAGCCGTGTACTCCGGGGCGGCACTCGGCGACGCCCGCAGGAGGCCGTCATCTCGCTCGGCGACCTCCCCCACGAGGTCGTAGCCGAGCCCGTGCAGTGCCGGCACAGTGCTGACGAGAACGCCGGAAGCAGTGCTGAAGCCGATCGGATTCCCGGCGTCGTTGGCGATGTCGAGCCGGGCCGGCCGGCCGGCCACGGGCAGGAACGGCCCGTCGAGATCCTTGACCTCGAACCGCGCGGACACCGTCCGCGACCTGGTCAGCGCCGGGTCCGTGGCAAGGTGGTGGCCGGCGACCAGGAAGCGGTCCGCCGAGGTCCACGACACGCCGTCGAACTCGTCGAGGGCAGCGACGCTGATCCGGTCGACCCGGGTGCCGCCGGCGATCCGGACGGTGAACAGGCTGCGGGGTGGTTCCGCACGCAACTGCCCCTTGAGCCCTGCCAGCGGGGTGAGCATGTCGGTGACCCGCACGGGCGGCGGCAGCAGCGCACGGAGCTCGAAGCGGTGCGCACCGGAGGCCAGCGGCAGGTACAGCCCGCCGAGCACACCCGACAGGACCACCACCACGACGACCGGCGCACCGAACGCGAGCCTGCCGGCTGTCACCCGGCTCGGTTCGCCGCCCGTCCGGCCGGCGCGCAGCAACACCAGTGCCAGTGCGGCCCCCAGGAACAGCGCGGTCGCGGAGACCTGGACACCGGGTTGCCTGCCGACGAACAGCAGTGCGGTGGCGAACGCCAGCAGAGCAGGCAACACCGGCGCGAACGCCATCCGGGTGCGCAGGACGAGCGTGCTCGCCGTGAACGCCGTCGCCCAGGTGATCAGAACCGGCGTGATCAGCAGGTCGCCACTCGGGTCGGCCGGTGGCGCCACGGCCAGCATCCGCGTCCAGCCGCCGAGCACACCCCGCGCGATCTCCGCCGCGGTCTGCCGGGTCGGCAGGCCGTGTTCGATGGTGCTGCGGAAAACGCCGTAGCCGGCCAGGAGGACGAAGCCGCCGATCGCCACCAGCAGAGTGGAGTGCGTCCGCCAGCGCCGCACCCCGGCCACCGCGGCGGCCGCGGTCCCGGTCAGCACCGCGGCACACACCGGTGGCAGGTATTCCGTACCGGCGAAGAACCGGCCGTACAGCAGGCCACCCGCCGCTGTCGCCGCCGCACACAGGAGGACCTCGGTGAGCCGGTACGGCGCCACCGATTTCGGCTTCTCCCGGCTCACAGCGGGAACAGCCGGTTCCATCTGACCGCGAACTCCGTGCTGGTGCGTGCGTCGACGGTGAAGACGCCGGCCACGGCGGACGGCGAACTCGGCTCCGTTCGTCCGATCCGGACGAGCGTGACGGTGGGAAAGTCCCGGCGCATCGCGGCGAGGATCGCCGGCTGCCCCGGGTCGGCGCGTCCGGTGACGATCGTGAGAGCGGCACACTCTCCGGTGGCGACCGCGTCGCGGACGAGGTCGGTGAGCGCCGGCAGGCCACGATCCTCGGTGGACCGCTGTGCACCGGCCAGGAGATCCAGCGCGGAGGTCACCTCGCTGTCCCCGGATCCGTCCCCCTCGGCCGGGTTCGCCGTGATGCGGCAGGCGAGGGGGAAGTTCGACCGGCCCGCCGCCACACACACCGACGCGGCCACCTGCACCGCCTCCTCGAACGACTCGTTGTCGTAGGGCTTCGCGCTGGTGTCGAGGATGATCAGCTGGCGTGGCTCGTCCGGGACGGCGTTGTGCCGGACCATGAGCGTGCCGTTCCGCGCCGTGGACTTCCAGTGGATACGCCGCCAGTCGTCGCCGGGCTGGTAGCCGCGCAGGCCGTGGAAGGCGACGCCACCCTGCGGCGAACCGGCGGACGTCGCTCCTTCCACCTCACGAGGCCCACTGACGGGCACCGGGGCGATGCGGTGCACCCTTGGGTGCACGTACAGCACCGACTCACCGCTCCCGGCGCGTTCGACCTGGAACAACCGCAAGGGATCGGTGTGGCCGAGCGTCAGCGCGGGGATGACGTACCGGCCACGACGACCGGTCGGCAGCGGGTACACCGTTTCGAACTCGTCCCCCGCGGCCAGGCTCGGCAGCGGCACGGTGACACGGCGGCCGGCGACGGTCTCGACCACCAGCGAAGGAGGACTGCGTCGCCTCCCTGTGTTCGCCACGGTCATCACCCCGTAGGCGGAAGTCCCCACCTGTACCCGGCTCGGGCTGACCTCCCGCACCGCGGCCAGCCTCGGCCGCGTGAGCATCCACACCCCCGCCACCACCAGCGCCGCGACGCCGGCCAGACCCAGCATGACCAGCTCGGGGTAGTCGGCCCGCATCCCGGCGAGCAGCAGCACCACGGCAGCCCCGGCGACCACGGCGCCCGCCCGGGTGATCACGAGCGCGCCCGCTGTTCCGGCTCACGGGGAACCGGGACGCCGTGGAGGATTTCCGTGACGATCGCCTCGGCTGTCCGCTTCTGGAACCTGGCCTCCGAGGTCAGCAGCAGCCGGTGGGCCAGCACCGGCACGGCAACGGCCTTCACGTCGTCGGCCGTGACGAACGCCCGCCCCATCGACCCCGCGTAGGACTGGGCCGCGTTGGCCAGTGCGATGCTGCCCCTGGGGCTGACGCCGAGGCGTACGTCGGGATGTTTTCGGGTCGCCCGGGTGATCGTGGCGACGTAGGCTTGCAGCTTCGCGGAAACGTGGAGCTGACGCAGGTCGCTGATCATCGCGCGCAGCTGGTCCAGCTCGATCACCGGCTTCAGCTCCTCCGGGCTGCGCCTGGCGACCCCGTCCGCGATGATCGCCACCTCGTCGCCCAGCTCCTCCGGGTAGCCGATGGTGACCCGCATCAGGAACCGGTCGAGCTGAGCCTCCGGCAACGCGTAAGTACCCTGGTGCTCAACGGGATTCTGGGTCGCGATGCAGAGGAACGGGTGCGGCACCGCGTGCGCCACACCATCCACCGTCACCTGGTGCTCAGCCATCACCTCCAGCAACGCCGACTGCGTCTTCGGTGAGGCCCGGTTGATTTCGTCGCCGAGCAGGATGTTGGCGAACACCGGCCCCTGCCGGAACTCGAAGGTCCCCCTCGCCTGGTCGTAGACCTGCACACCGGTCACATCGGTCGGCAACAGGTCGGGGGTGAACTGGATCCGCCGCACCTCCGCACCGGCGATGGACCTCGCGATCGCCTTGGCCAGCGACGTCTTGGCCACCCCCGGCACGTCCTCGATCAGCAAATGTCCCTCGGCGAGCAAACACACCAGAGCGAGGCGAACGACGTCCGGCTTACCCCGGATGAATTCCTCGATGTTTCCGGCCAGAGCGTGCAGGCGCCGTTGAAATGTCGCTGGTTCGGGCACTTGCATCGCTCCAGACCTTCGCTGTTGCTGCTGCATGGTGCACACGGCCTCGCGCCGAGATTTTCACCTTATATGATAATCAGTTTCCGCCTTCACTTCGCCGGATCACCAGGCGTCGCCCGTCGTCCACCACCGAAGGCAAGGGCGACGGCCGGCTCCCGGTTTGGTACCCGCCGGTCCGGGGTACTACTGCTCTCGTAACGCAACCAGTTTCGAGGTGAAAGCGGTGAAGGAAGCCCGGTCGCGGTGTCCGATCAACCTGTCGCTGGAGATCTTCGGCGACCGGTGGACGCTGCTCGTCCTGCGTGACGTCGTCTTCGGCGGGGCGCGGCACTTCCGGGAGTTGCTCGGCGGTGCGGAACGGATCTCGTCGAACGTGCTGGCCGACCGGCTGGCCGTGCTCGTCGAGCACGGGCTGCTCACCCGGGCCGGGGACACGTCGCACAAGCAGAAGGTCATCTACAGCCTGACCGAACGCGCGATCGACCTCGTCCCGGTACTCGTGCAGCTCAGCGCCTGGGGAGTGCGGCACCTGCCCGTGGCCGACGCCTACGCGGCCCGCGCGGAGGTGCTGACCGCCGGCGGTCCCCCGCTGTGGGAAGCCTTCATGGACGAACTGCGCGAAACTCACCTCGGCACCCGCCGCGGACAGGCGCCGGACGGACCGACCGTCGCCGAGCGCCTCGATGCCGCCTACGCGGCCTCCGTGGCCGACCGAACGGAGTGACGATGGAAACCCGGCTCGACGAACGGTTCAGCGATCCCGGCACCCAGGCCACCGGCTGGGCCGAAACCACACGGGCGCTGGAAGAGGCCCAGATCAGCTGGCTCACGACCGTCCGCGCCGACGGCCGGCCGCACGTGACGCCGCTGGTCGCGGTGTGGCTGGACGGGGCGGTCCACTTCAGCACCGGCGCCACCGAGTAGAAGTACCGCAACCTCACGGCGAACCCGAACGTCGTGCTGACCACGGGCCGCAACGCCTGGGACGACGCCCTCGACGTGGTCGTCGAGGGCGTGGCCCGCCGCGTCACGGACCGCCCGACGCTCGAGCAGCTCGCCGCGGCGTGGTCGCGGAAGTGGGACGGCAGCTGGGTTTACGAGGCGACCGACAACGGATTCCGGCAAGGCGACCACGACGACGTCGCGGTCTTCGCCGTCGAACCGGCGAAGGTCCTGGTCTTCGGCCGGCAGCGGACGAACCCCTCGGAGACGTCGATGCTGTCCACTGTGGAGTTCACCCACACCAGCCACCGGTTCTGACGGGCCGACCGCGGCCCCGCTGACGATCAGTGGGTCTTGTGCGCCACGACACGGCGGGATATTTCCGCCGGGCCGAACATTTTCGCGAACGGTATGGCGCTGCAGTCCCGGCACAGCGTCGCGCACGCCACGCGCAACCCCAGCGGGACGCCGATCGCGCAGTCCTCGACAACGGCGCGCAGGCTTCCGGTGCGGGACGAGCAGTTCTCGCACCTGTCCCCGGTCAGGCAGGGACTGGGTACCGGGTCCCGGCCTGCCTGTGATTCGCGCCGGCGGATGTCGATCGCCCGGCGGCGCTCCAGCTCGCCGTCCAGTGCGGCCAGCGCCGGGGGCAGTGCTCGCAGGTACGTGGCGCGCGGCGCCTGGAACACCCGGCGCCACCACGGTGCGAGGAGGCCGAAGGCCACCCGGCGGCCCTCCAGGAACGCTTTCAGCAAGCGGGGGTCGTGGCCGGTTCTCAGTAGGTGCACCGCGCTGGTCAGGCTTCGGCACAGCTCCGGGAGCGCGGCGGGGTCGCGGGACCCCGGCAGCGGATGGACCACCGTCTTCCCCGCCGGTTGCGCCTCGGCGGCAGGAGGCCGCTTCCGCTTTTTCGGCGGAGTGCGGTGCCGTGGCTTCCGCTTCGTGGACCGCTGCATGCCTGCTTTCTAGTTCACCGGCGCGGGGACCGGTCCCAGCCCGGGCCCGCTCCGGCTGCCCGACGCGGTCGTACAGCGCGGCCGCGCCGGCCGCGTCACCCCCGGCCTCGCAGGCCTCGGCGAGGGCGGCCGCCGGGGCGGGTTCTGCCGCCGCCTCCTCGACCCGGCTCCACGCCCGGTGGACGTCCCGCCGGGCGCCGCCACCGCGCACGAGGTCGCCGAAGTGCCGGCGCGTCACGCCGAGGAGCGTGGCACGCAGGTCGGCCGGCACCGTCCGGTTCCGGGCGTCCCCGCCGTGGTCGAGGACCTGCTGCAGCTGCCGGGCGGCCTCGGCGAAGTCCTCCCTCTCGATCAGCTCGTGGACGCCGGCCACCAGCCGGTCCACGAGCTCGTCGTACCGCTCGTCCTGGCCGGGTGGGGCCAGCCGCAAGGCGGTGCGGTAGGCGCGGGTCGCCCGGTCGGCCGGCGGCCGCCGCCGAGCAGGTCGCGAACCGTGGCCGCCGTCGTCCCGGCTACAGCGGTGGATCGGGGAGCTCGAGCCATTCCAGGTCCATCGGCACCAGCGTCGTGGACAGCACCAGCTCGCGAAGGAGGTTCACGGTCAGGGTCAGCCCCACCGGCTCCCCCACCTCCTCCCGGCGCAGCCCATGTACCCCGGCGTCGGAAAGCCGTTGCCGGACCCGGGAAACGAGGTGCTCGACGCGCTTGGCCGTCCAGTTCTCGCGCGGCCGCCGTTCGGCGAGCTCGGCGGCCGCCTGCTGCCGGGAGAGCGGCAGCGGCTGGGGGTCGTAGCCGAGGTAACGCTGCCCGAGCACCGCCAGCACGAGGTGCTCCTCCGCCGACAGCCGCCAGCGTTTCGGCGGTGCTGTCGGGTGCGTGGGGCGGCGCGTGACGAGATCGGTGTCGCCGTCGGAGACGAGCAGCTCCAGCACGTGCTCCCGGGTGCCGCGCAGGAACAGCGCGGTGTAGCCGGCGGCCAGCGGCAGCGGTTCGGCGTCACGGTGCAGCAGGACGCTGTCGGACAGCCGGATCGGCGAGCGACCGGTGTTGCTCAGCCACCAGCGGTCCCGCTCGCGCACGAGCTGCCCGTGGAGCCGGCTGATCCGCAGGTCTTCCTCGCCGACGCAGACGTCCACCTCCAGCCGGTTGCGCCCGAAGGTCACCCGGCTGCCGGGCGACGGCGGTACCGCCACGCCGCCGGTGACGGTGAGCGCGCTCAACGTGCCCGGTACGACGCCGGCGACGCCGTGGCGAAGACTGTGCTGGCGGTGCGGGTCCAGGCGTCCGGTGGTCACCACGGCCTCCGCTCGCCGGCACGTCGGATCCGCGGCCCCGGTCCGGCGGCCCCCTCGGCCGTCGGACCGGCCGTGGCGAGGTGCACCACGTCGATCCGTCCCGGTCTCGCCATTTCCGTCCTGCCTCCTCCGGTCCCGCTCTTTCTAGCCGGAGCCGCCGGGGACCGGTCCCCGGCTCACGGCAGCCGCCGGACGAGGACCTCCGCCAGGGAGCGGGCGGGCACGCACAGCGCGTTCCCGTCGGCCGCCCGGGTGTCTTCGACCGTCACGGTGGCGACCTCGTCCCGGCTCGGCGGGGTGCCGCGCAGCACCGGCAAGGCCGGGGTGTAGGAGTGGTGGACGACCTTCACGGCGCACTCCGGGTTCCCGCCCGGCACCGGCGCCACGACAGCGCTGCGGTTGCCGACGCGGATCCGGTCGCCCGGCACCTCGTCGTCCTCTTCGATCGGCCATTCCCGGCTGTACTCGACGGTGATCGTGCGCGGGGCGTGCTCCCAGGTGCAGCCCCAGCCGCCGAACCCGCGGTCCGGTCGGGTGACCCGGCCCAGCACACCGGTCGTCGAAGCGTCGTCGAGCAAGCCACAGGCTTCGACGTGCGCCAGCGACCCCTCCGGAAGCGGGGCACGCCGCGGCAGCGGCCCGTTGGCGAGCGCGGTCAGCACACCGGAGAGCACCGAGTCCGAGTAGGAGCACACCGGCGCGTCCTGGGCGCCTTCGATGGCGCGTGAGGTGACGACGATCCGGTTGGCGTCGGCCAGCGAGATGGCCCGCTCGCAGGAGCCGTCCCGTATCTCGGGGTACTCGATTTCGCCCATCTTGCCGGGCACCGGCGGCCGGGGCGGGTACCGCAGCGGGCCGGTCAGGTCGAGCCGGGTCTGCACCTGCCCGGCCTCGTTGGGCAGCGTCGTGGTGACCACACAGCTGCCGAAGTTCAGCACCTCCGGGTCCACGAACGGCTCCCCGAACCCGGTGAGCGAGTTGAGCGAGATCGCCGCGCACGGGTCCGTCGCGGCCGGGTCGGCGCCGAGGGTGTTCGCCGCGGCCGGGACGCTGCCGGTGGTGGTCCACAGCGGCTGGGCGATGACGAACCCGGCGACCAGCGCGGCCACCGCCGCCACCGCGGCCCCGGCGAGCAGCCGGCGGCGCAGCCGGCGACGCGGCCGGGGCACGGGCACCTCCGCCGCGAGCAGCGTGACCACTTCGGCGGCGCCGGGCCGGTCGGCCGGGTGCCGGGCCATGAGCGCGGCGGGCACCGGCGCGAACCGCCCGGCGCGCTCGGCGGGCGCGGGCCGTCCGGCGGCGGCGCGGCGCATCTGCGCGAACGGGCCGTCCTCACCCGAGCCCCACGGCGAGCGGCCTTCGATCGCGGCGTAGAGGGTGGCACCGAGGGAGAAGACGTCCGAGGCGGGGCCGGCTTCGGCGCCGTCGGCCACCTCCGGCGCGACGTACCCGAGCGTGCCGGTGAGCTGCGCGCCACCGGTGCGGGTGACCTCGGTCCAGCGGGCGATGCCCAGGTCGGTCAGCTTGGCGACGTCGTCCGCGGTCACCAGGACGTTGCCCGGCTTGACGTCGCGGTGGACGATGCCGCGCGAGTGCATGTCCGCGAGCGCCGCGGCGAGCTGCGCGCCGATCCGCCGGACCCGGTCCTCCGGCAGCGGCCCGCCGTCGTCGACGAGCTCCTCGAGGCTCCGCGCGGCCAGGTACTCGGTGACCAGCCATTGGGCGTCCCCGTCGGTGACCGTGTCGAACACGGTGACGACGTTCGCGTGCAGCAGCCCGGCCCCGATCCGCGCCTCACGCCGGATCTGCCCGGCGTCCTCACCCAGCGCGCGTTTGAGCGTCACCTGCCTGCCGAGCTCGAGGTCGACCGCCCGCCAGACGACGCCCATCCCACCCCGGCCGAGCTCCTCCTCCAGCCGGTAACGGCCGGCCACGACTCGCCCCTCGCTCACCCGAGCAGTGTACGAAACGTGTCATCCTGGTGGCGGGCCGTACCGGTTCTCCTCCGGCTTGCCCCGTCCGCTCCAGAAGACGGTCAGGACGATCCAGCCGACGCAGGAGATGACGCCGACGCACCACCAGCCGGACCGCCCGGTGTCGTGCAGCCGCCGGACCCCGACGCTGACGAACGGCACCAGCCACGGCAGGTACAGCACGGTGCCGAGCGTGTAGAACCAATCCTGGTCCACGACGTTCTCGACGTACCCGAGCGTCAGCACCAACGGCACGTAGGCCAGGAAGAAGTACCAGAACTCCGGCCGCGAGGCCCGGCCCCGGAACCGGAAGCTCAGCCGCACCGCCCGGGCGAGCGCGGCGCCGAAGCCGATCCTGCTCCGCCCGGCGACGACCGGCGCACCCTCGATCCGCATGCGCCGAGCCTGGGGCGCACGGGCGGGGACCGGTCCCCGGGATCCCGCCCCACACTGCCGAAACATCGCGCAGCACCGGAAGCCGTGAGGGAGCAGTGACCGAGACAGGCGAGTATCCGCGGGTGCGGCCGGCCTGCGTCCACAGCGAACGACACCGCGAGTACGTCGTCATGGCCACGACCACCATCCGGTCCTCGCTGAGCGACATCCCGGTTTCGTGGCCCGCCACCGGCCTCGTCGAAGCCACGGTGACCTGCGGCTCGTGTGAAAGCCGGCTGCGGGTGCGGGTGTTCAGCCCCGCCCGGCGCCTGCGGTGGAAGCTGACGTGGTTCGGGCTGGCCGTGCTCGGGGCGTCGATCGCCACGCCGTCGATCATCCGCCTGGTCGCGCTGGACGCGCTCGACGAACCGGCCGCGCTGCCGATGCTCACCAACCTGCTCGGCTTCGGCGGGATTGTCGTGGGAGCGCTGTTCTTCTGCACCGACGACGGTGTCCGGCCCACCTCGTTCTGGAGCGAGCCGGACACCGTCTTCGCCGTCAGCCGCCGACGTACGGGTTGTGCACGACGTTGCCCAGGTGGCAGCCAGACGACTTGCAGATGACCAGACCCATATCGGCGATCGTGTCCCCGCTCAGTGAGAAGCTCAGGTTGGTGTAGGTGGTGAAGTCACCCGAGTCGCACCCCGAGTGGTCGTACCGCTTCGTCGGCGTGTAGTCCCAGCGGTGCGTTGACGAACCGAGGCGGTAGAAGAACTGCGCATACGGCGCCTCGGCGTCGCATCCCCAATCCGCGACGACGAGGTCGTAGACGTAGAAGCTACTGGGGCCGGTGAAGTCGATCCCGGCGCCGGCGTAGCCGTAGGACTGGCTGGCGCTCAGGTTCAGCTCGGCATGGGCGACACCAGGAGCCACGACCATCACCATCGTCGCTGCGAGGGCGGCGAGGGCCGATCGGAGTCCTGTCCGGCTCAGCCGCTTGCGCCGTGCTCCGCGATCTCTGTTTGCACTACGACGAAACAACATCATGACCTCCAGCCAAGAAGTGGACAGGACGGAAGTTTGCCCGGAAACGTTGGGTGGGCGCCGTCGTTTCGAGTACGGTCTAAGCGTCGTTTTCCGGTAACCGCGGAGTCCTTGGGGAGGGGCACTCGTGCCGCAGTTGCGCATCCACTTCACCGATCTCGATCTCGCTCGAACCCGGCTGAAACTCGAAATGGATCTCATGTGGGAGATCGTCAGCAGCGTCCAGCTCCTCCAGCACACGAAAGAGGGGGCGTGCTTCGATCCCTGGCGGCGCCGGGTCCGCGACCGCGTGAGCCGCGACAGCGTGCTCCGCTCAGCGGTGCTGACCCTGATGACCGTGGCCCCCCACGCCACGTACTTCCCGGATTTCCTCACGCCGGCCTTGGACACCGCCGACATCGACGCGGCTGTCGACGCGGTTCTGTCGGCACCGTCCGCCCGCCGGACGCGTGAGGTCGGCCGGCTCCGGCCGGCCGATGGTGCGGCGGCGAACTGGCTGAACGAACTCGCCGCCGGAAAGGTGCCGGCCCTCCGCCATTTGCGACAAGCGCTGCGGGTGTATTTCCGGTCCCTGATCGAGCCGAAGCTCCAGACCATCGACGGCGGGCTGCAGAAAGAATGGGCAGACGGCGCCCAACGCTACTTGCGGGCTGGGCCCGAAGGGTTGCTGCGGTGGTTCAGCCCCGCTGCGACATGGGAGCCACCCATTCTCACGATCGACTACCCGCTCGATCGCGATCTGTACCTCGGTGGCCGCGGGCTGGTGCTGGCTCCCTCCTACTTCTGCGCGCTCCACCCCGTTGCCCTGGCAGATCCCCGGCTGCGCCCCATTCTGGTGTTCCCGATCGCGGCCGGAACACGGCTGCTGGCCGCCGGGCACTGCGACGATGGCAATTTGAGTGCGTTGCTGGGCGCCACCAGGGCGACAATCCTGCGTGCGGTCGTGAGCGGCAGCACTACCACCGGTCTGTCGAAACTCGTCGGCGTCGCGCCGGCGACCATCAGCCACCACACGGGCGTCCTGCGGGCCGCGGGGCTTATCACGACCCACCGGCACGAGCGGGCCGCGACGCACACCATCACCCCGCTGGGACTGCGGGTTCTCACCTCGAGCCCCGTCGGCGCGGAGAAATCACTGGGAGCCGCTGGTGGCCGCGGGTAGGGTTCCCGTGCGTGACCGGTGATGACGTGTTGCAGGACCAGCCGCATCGGCGTGTTGTCCGCGTCGGCGACACCGTCCGCAGGCCCACCTATCCGTGGTCGCCGGCAGTCCATGCCCTGCTGCGGCACCTGGCGGCCGTGGGCTTCCCGTCCGCACCTCGGGTGCTGGGCGTCGACGAGGACGGCTGCGAGGTTCTCACGTATCTGGAGGGCGAGTCCGGACCACAGGGCTGGGCCAAGGTGGCCGACGACGCCGGCCTGACGAGGTTCGCCCGGTTGCTGCGGGACTACCACGACGCGGTGGCCGGTTTCCGGCCGGCCGATGAGCTCAGGTGGTTCACCGGCGAAAGCGGCACGGGTGGCCACGAGCTGATCTGCCACGGCGACTTCGGCCCGTGGAACGTCGTCTGGCAAGGCGAACAGCCGGTGGGAATCCTTGATTGGGACTACGCCCGTCCTGGCACGCGGCTCCACGACGTCGCCTACGCATTGGAGTACGTCGCTCCCTTCCGAGACGACGCGGAGTGCCTTCGGAGTCTGCGTTATCCCCATCCGCCCGACCGGCGGCACCGCTTGGAGCTGTTCGCCGGTGTGTACGGCCTGACGTCCACCGCCGGACTGGTCGATGCCGTGCTCGAGGTCCAGCGGGACGGCGTCGAGCAGGTCCGGCGGCTGGCCGGTGCGGGATGTCAGCCCCAGGCCGACTGGGTCGCCGAGGGTCTTCTGGTGGAGTTGACGAACAGGCTCGCCTGGAGCCAGGCCCATCGGCATCTGTTCGAGTAGGCGGTCGATCAGCTGGCCGGCTTCCGTCAACCTCTGACGGGTGCCCGGGAACGGCGGTCCGTTCCCGGGCACCCGGTGACCCTCACGCGAGGGTGCAGGCCGCGCCGTTGAGGGTGAACGACGTGGGTGCCGCGGTGTTGCCGGTGTGGTTGGCCTGGAAGCCGATCGTGGTCGACGCACCGGGCGCGATCTCGGCGTTGTAGGCGACGTTGCTCGCCGTCACCTGACCGGACAGCGGTGCGTAGCCGGCGCTCCAGCCGGACGTGATGGTCTGGCCGCCGGGCAGGGTGAACACCAGAGACCAGCCCTTGACCGCGGCCGAGCCGGTGTTCGTGATCGTGATGTTCTCGGTCAGACCGGTGTTCCACGCGCTGACCGCGACGCCGACCCGGCAGGTTCCCGGCGGCGGGTCGTCCGGCGGAGTGGTGGAGCCGAACTGCGAGAAGAACTGCCACACCAGCGCCGGCACCCAGGTCCGCGACCCGCTGTCGCCGGTCGCGCCGTCCTGCGGGGCGGCGATGTGTCCCTCGTCGAACGCGGCCCACTGCACCGGGTACCCGGCCCGGCAGCCCGCGTAGCTCGTCACCCGGTGCGTGAGGCTGCCCTGCGCCGGCTCGGGTGGGTTCTGCGCGGTACAGCCGTTGTTGCGCACGAACCGGTCCCGCATCGACCGGCCGCCCGAGATGTTCAGCACGTTGTCCCGGAGGCCGTGCACGCCGAGGTACGCGACGGGCTGGGTGCCGCCGTTGCACCCGCTGAGCACACCGCCGGACTGGATGGCCACCGCCCGGAACACCGTCGGGCGGGAACACGCCAGCGAGTAGCTCATCGCGGCGCCGTAGCTGAAGCCCACGGAGAACAGCTGGGTCGTGTCGACGCAGAGGTCACCCTGGACCTGCCGGATGATGTCGTCGGTGAAGGTCACGTCCTCGCCGCCGGAGTTCGCCCAGCCGTTGTTGAACCCCTGGGGCGCCACGAAGATGGCACTGTTGTTCGCCAGCCGCTGCAGGCCGTAGTACGCCCAGGCCCCGGTCTGCACGGTCCGGCCCGTGTCGACGTCGGTGGACGAACCGCCCAGCCAGTGGAAGCCGAAGATCAACCGGTAGGGGCGGGTCCGGTCGTAGCCGTCGGGGATCCGCAGGATGTAGTTGCGGCTCTTGCCGCTGGTCTGGATCGTCCGCGTGCCGCTCGTCAGCGTCGGGGCCTTGCCACAGCCCGCCGACGCGGCTTCGGTCCGCATCGGTTCGCTCGCGGCGATCCCTCCCGAACCCAGCACGAGGAGCGCGGCGGCTACCGCCACCACGACCTTTCTCATCATCACCTGGCTCCTTCCGGTCGGCGACAGTCCGGTCGGCTGGGAGCGCTCCCATCGATAACGATATCGGCCCGCGCGGCGGAGCAGAAGTGCCAAGTCCCCCGCGCCGGGCCGACGCACCTGACGGGAATGCCGTCCGCCGGGCGGTGGGCCCGCGACCAGCCGGCCACGACCGTCCACACAGGACGTCAGGCGCCGGATGACCTGCCGGGTGCGAGCCTCGTCGGGGCCCGGGACGAGCAGCACCACACCGTGGTCCAGCCGGGCCGCCGGCACACCCGGCCCGGCGGCCTCGGCCGGCTCGGGACAGTCGCCCTCGGCGTCGCCGAAGCCGACCACGGCGATCAGGTACCCGGCGGCCCGCACCTCCGGGGGACAGCGCGGCCTTCGACGAGGTCGCGGGCCCGGGCCACCGTCGACGAAATCCTGCAGCATGTCATCTCCGTTCCACCGGAGCGCTACCCGCGGTCACGTCCGCCGCCGGCCGCGCGCCGGACCCGCGCCGCGGCCTCGGCGAGCCGGGCGGCGAACCGCTCGTCGGTGTGCGCCCGGCCGGCGATCCGGGCGGCGATCCCGGCGAGTCCCGGGCCGCCGGGCAGCAGGAGCAGGTCCGCGCCCGCGTCGAGCGCCGCCATGACGGTCTCCAGCTCGGAACGCCCCCGGGTGGTGGCCGGGGTGTCCAGGTCGTCGCTGACGACGAGGCCGGTGAACCCGAGCTCGCGGCGCAGCAGCTCCACCGTCGCCGCCGAGGTCGACGCGGGCTCGGCCGGGTCGATCGACGGCACCACCACCGGCCCGGTCATGACCGCGCCCACGCCGGCCGCCACGACCCGCCGGAACGGTTCGAGGTTCACCGGGACCGACTTGTCCACGGCCGTGTCGTGCTCCGCGGGGTCCAGGGCGAGTTCCGGGTGGCCGGGGAAGTGCTTGGCCACCGCCAGCACCCCCGCGCTCTGGACGCCCGTCACGAACGCGGCCCCGATCCGGCCGGCCTCGTCGTGGCCGAAGGGCAGCGTCCGGCCGGTCAGCCACGGGTTCTCGCCGGAAAGGACGTCGAGCACCGGCGAGAGGAACACCGTCACGCCCAGCGCGCGGGCGGCGCGCGCGACGGCGGCCGCGGCCGCCGCGATCTCCTCGCCGGGCAGCCCGGCCAGGGTCCCGGCGTCCGGGAAGGCGGGCACCAGGTCGTGCAACCGGGCGATGCCCCACGGCTCCTGGTCGACCGCGAACACGAGCGGTTCGGCGGCGACGGCGTCCAGTTCGGCGACGAACGCCGCGAAGTCCGCGGCCGACTCGCCGGCACGCCGCTCGGACGTCATCGCCTGGGCGACGTACTCGTCGCGGGTCTCCCCGATCAGGACCGCCCGCGTACCGCGTCGCACCAGGTCACGGAGCCAGAGCTCGGCCGTCAGCTCGCCGGCGACCGGCAGCAGCACCGCGTGCGCGTCACGCTCGAACTCGGTCACGCTGGACTCTCCTCGACTTCGCTGGGTAGTTGGTGATACGAATAACCTGATACAGAGAGTACACAGTCCCGTCAAGCCCCCGTCCACCTGCGGAACCGAATCGAGGAGACTGGCCGATGGTCACGATGAAGGACGTCGCCCGGGCCGCGGGTGTTTCGCAGGCCGCGGTGTCCTACGCCTACAGCCGGCCGGAGAAGCTCTCGGCGGGCCAGCGCCGGGCCATCATGGCGACCGCCGCCCGGCTCGGGTACGCCGGACCCAACGCCGTCGGCGTCAGCCTCCGCTCCGGGCGCAGCGGGGCGATCGGCGTGATGCTGATGGACACCCTCGAGTACGCCTTCACCGACCCCTCCACGCGGTGTCTCCTCGAGGGCATCGTGCGGACGCGGCGCTTCGACGACCTGGGCCTCACCCTGCTGCCGCTCCCCCACGACGGCGGCGACCAGGCCGCGCTGCGCGGCCTGGTGGACGGCGTGATCGTGCACAGCCTGCCCGACGACCACCCCGCCCTGCTGACCCTCCGGGCGCGGGACATCCCGATGGTCGTGGTCGACGCGCCGCACCTGCCGGGCGTCCCGCTCGTCGGCATCGCCGACCGGGAGGCCGGCCGGTGGCAGGTCGAGCACCTGCTCGACCTGGGGCACCGCCGGCTCGGGATCATCGCCGAACGCCTGGTGCCGGACGGCCGGCACGGAATGGTCGACGCGGAGCGGCGCGCCCGGTGCGCCGAACGCGTGGTGCGCGAGCGGATCACCGGCTACCAGGAGGCCTGCGAAGCCGCCGACCTGGACTTCGAGCGGATCCCCCTGGTGGAGGTCGGCGGGTTCGACCTCACCGCGGGCGTCGCGGCCGCGCACAGCCTCCTGGCCGGCCACGACGTGACGGCGGTCGTGGCGACGTCGGACACGATGGCGCGCGCCGTGCTGGACGCGGCGGCCGAGCGCGGGCTGCGGGTGCCCGGAGACCTGTCGGTGATCGGGTTCGACGACGCCCCCGAAGCCGCGCCCCGCGGCCTGACCACCATCCGGCAACCCATGGTCTACAAAGGACAGCTGGCGGCGGAGCTCCTCTTCACCCAGCTGCGCGGCGACCCGAAACCGGACGACGTGTACCTGCCCACGGATCTGGTGCGGCGCAGCACGACCGGCCCCGCGAGCCTGCGCAGTGGCTAGCCTGGCGGGATGAACCGATCGATCATGTCCCTGGCCGATCTGGCCACCCCGATGGCCGTCCGGGTGGCCGCGACGCTCGGGCTGGCGGACCACGCGGGTGCGGAGGGCGCGACGGCGAACCGGCTCGCGTCCCTCACCGGGACGTCGGCCGCGGCGTTGCGCCGGCTGCTCGATCACCTGGTGACAGCCGAAGTTTTCGCGCTGGACGCGGAATCCGGCCGCTACCGGCCGACGGATCTCGGCGCCCAGCTGCGGGAAGACGCGCCCGAGGGGGTCAAGCCGCTGCTCGACATCACCTGTGCCGGAGGCCGGGCCGAGCTCGCGTTCGTCGATCTCCTCGAAGTGATGACCGGCGGCGCGCCCGCGTACCCGCACCGGTACGGCCGCGATTTCTGGGCCGACCTCGACGCCTCGCCGAAACTGCGGAAGTCGTTCGACGCCCAGATGAACTGGCGGTTCCGGGCGCACGCGCCGCTGATCGCCCGGAACTTCGACTGGAGCCGGTTCCCCGAAATCCTCGACGTGGGTGGCGGCGACGGACCGCTGCTCGTCGAGATCCTGCGGGCCCACCCGGGCGTCCGCGGCCGGATCCTCGACCTGCCGCCCACGGCCGCGGCCGCCGCCGGACGGCTGACGGCCGCGGGGTTCGCCGGCCGGGCGAGCGCCGTGCCCGGCAGCTTCTTCGACCCGCTGCCGCCGGGGGCCGACGCCTACCTGCTGTCCGACATCCTCCACGACTGGGACGACGAGCACGCGCGCAAGATCCTGGTCCGCTGCCGCGAGGCCGCCGCGCCGGACGCGTCCGTCGTGCTGATCGAGCCGGTGCGGGGCCACGGCGCCGGCACCGCGATCGACCTGTTCATGCTGATGTGCTTCGGCAGCAAGGAAAGGACGGTCGAGGAGCTGACCGAGCTGGCCACCGGCTGCGGGCTCTCCTTCCGCGGCGCGGCCCCGGTGACGGACGGCCGCTGGGCGCTGGAGTTCACGGTCGCGCCGCGGTCGTGAGCCGCGGGTGCGGGGTTCAGCCCGTCATCGGCGCCGACATCAACGGGGGTTCGCACATCCACTAGTGGGATCGGCGGCGGATTTTCTTCCGCGTTCTTCGGAATTTCCGGCTACTCCCGAGTTCCGGCGCTGCCACGAGAGCGGTGCACCCTATGCTGCGGCTCCTCTCCGCACAGAAGGTGTAAATGGATCCGGAATTCATCGAGGTCAACGTCACCGTGCCGCGAACGCCGGCCGAAATGTGGGCGGTCGTCGAAAAACTTGAATTTTATTCGCGATTTGTCCGGGGAATCACCTGGTGCGAGCGGCTGGCGACGGGGCGGGGACGGGGCACGCGGTACCGGTACCTCGCCGGTGGCGGCGAGGACGTCGTGGAGATCATGACCCACCGCGCCCGCGAGCAGCTGGCCTGGGCGAGCGTGGAGGCGCGGCACCACCGGCTGTCCGTCACGCTGCGCCCGGTCCCCGGCGGCTGCGCGGTCACCGTCTGGCTCGCGCTGCTCGGCACCCCGGCGCCGGGGACGTCGGAGATCCGGCGGCGGATCGTCGACGCGATCGCGGCCGTGAGCGACCACGTCGGTGGCGTCCCGGCCGCGGACGTGCTCCCGCCGCACCGGTCGCGGCTCGAAATCGGGCGGTCCCTCGTCAAGGCCGGGGTGCTCACCCCCGCCCAGCCCGCCGGGATGCTGCGGCAGCTGAAGGCCGTGAGCCGCTGGGGACCGACCCTCGCGGGCGGGTTCGAGTCCGGGGCACGCCGGGCGCCGGGCTCGCTCGTGCTGTGCGACGAGCGGTCCTGCCTGCGGTTCGGCGAGCTCGACGAGCGCACCACCCGGCTGGCGACCGCGCTCCGGCGGTACGGCGTCGACGACGAGTCGCGGGTACTCCTGATGTGCCGCAACCACAACGCGATGGTCGAGGCGATGATCGCGTGCGGCAAGCTCGGCGCGGACGTGCTGCTGATGAACACCGGCCTGGCGCCGGCCTCCGTGGCCGATTTCGCGGGGCGGCACCGGCCCGCGCTCGTCCTGGCCGACGACGAGTTCGCCCGGCACCTGCCGTCCGCCGTTCCGCGCGTCAGCACCTGGTCGTCCGGCGAAGAGCCCGGCCCCACCACGGAAGAGCTGATCGGCACGTCGCCGGCCGGCCGGATCACGCCGCCGGGCAGCCCGGGCCGGATCGTCGTCCTCACCTCGGGCACGTCCGGCCTGCCCAAGGGCGCCCGCCGGCCCACGCCGCGCGGTCCCGCGGACGCCGCCGCCGTCCTGTCGGTGATCCCGTTGCGCGCCGAAGCACGCATCCTGGTCGCCGCCCCGTTGTTCCACACCTGGGGCCTCGCCGCGCTCCAGCTCGGCATGGCGCTGCGGGCGAGCCTGGTGCTGCGCCGGCGTTTCGACGCGGAAGCGACGCTGCGGCTGGTCGAGAAGTACCGGTGCACGGCGTTGTTCGCGGTGCCGACCATGCTGCGGCGCCTGCTGGACGTCCCCGAACACGTCCGGGCCCGCTACGACCTGTCGTCGCTGCGGGTGGTCGCCAGCTCCGGCGCCGCCCTGCCGGGCCGGCTGGCCGAGGAGTTCATGGACGCCTTCGGCGACATCCTCTACAACCTCTACGGCTCGACCGAGGTGTCGTGGGCGGCGATCGCCACCCCCGCCGACCTGCGGGCGGCGCGCAGCACGGCGGGCAGGCCGCCGATCGGCACGCGGGTCCGGATCCTCGACGACACGGGCACCCCGGTGCCACCGGGCGCGACCGGACGGCTCCACGTCGGCAACAAGATGCTGTTCGACGGCTACACCGACGGGGCACAGCCGGCCGTCCGCGACGGGCTCATGGACACCGGCGACCGCGGCTACCTCGACGCCAACGGCCGGCTGTTCGTCGAGGGCCGAGCGGACGAGATGGTCGTGTCCGGCGGCGAAAACGTGGCACCGGCGGCCGTCGAAGAAGTCCTCCTGACACTCGACGCTGTCCGGGAGGCCGCCGTGGTCGGCGTGCCCGACACGAAGTACGGGCAGCGCCTCGCGGCGTACCTGGTGCTCGCCACCGGCGCGGAGCTCGACGCCGACACGGTCCGCTCCCACGTGCGGCACCGCCTCGCCCGGTTCGCGGTGCCCCGCGACGTCGTGTTCGTCGGCGAGCTGCCCCGCAACGAGACCGGGAAGGTCGTGAAGGCCGCCCTGCGCCGCACCTACCGGTGGTAGCCGAACCGGTCCACAAAGGACAGCTCAGGCAGATGCCCGTCACCGGCAACCGGGGACTACTGCTTCGCGGCCGCCCAGGGCATGAGCTTCTCGACGAGCGCCCGGCTGAACGGGCGGACCAGCTCCTGCAGCTCGACGCAGGCGGGCTCGCCGATGTGCGCGTAGGGGGCCGTGCTGTTCTCGTCGGTCGCCTTCTCGAGCTCCGCCCGGCGGGCCGCGCCCGTGGACGTGAACGTGGGGGCGGCGTCGCCGGTGAGCCAGTCCCGCTCGCGGAGGGCGGCGACGGCGGAGTTCCAGTCCTCTTCGGACCACGACCGGGATGTGCGCAGGGTCTCGGCGGGGACGGCGCCGGACGCCGCGTGGGTGACGAGGGCTTCGATGCCGCTCAACCCCGCCGTCAGCAGGGCGGCGATGTGCGCGTCGCCGCGGTATTCCCGGAGCAGGGTCTGCGCGTGCCACAGCACCAGGTGCGGCTCGGTGGGCCACGCCAGTGCCGCGTGGGCGGCGAAGAGCGGGCGGCCGGTGACGTCCCCGGCGACCGTCTCGGCGGCCGCGCGCGAGAGGGCCGCGGCCTGACGCATCTCCGGCGAATCGATCGCCTCGCCCAGGACGGCGCGCAACGCCCGGTCGGCCGCCGCGTACCGCGCGGCCAGGACGGCCGCCGGGTCGGTGGTGGACCAGGCCTCGGTGATCGACGCGTGGACGAGGGCCGGGTTGAAGTTGTAGAAGGTCGCGACGACGACCGGAGCCGGGACCGCGCCGAGCGCCGCCGACCGCGACGCGAAGTAGCCGGCGCGGCCGGTGAGACCGAGTTCCGCGTAGGCGGCCGCGGCTTCGGGGGCGAAGTAGATCATCCCGTGGTAGGGCTCGAGGAGTCGCCAGGTCCGGCGCGCCGCTTCGATCACGCGGTCAACATACCATCCAGTCGGTACGGCGGGGGTCTCGCGCCGGATCGGGTGTGGGCGGCCCTCGGGAGGGGGCCGACGGCGGCGAAGCTCCCGGTGGCCTGGACACTGGTGACCGACGACGACTTCGTAAAAGCACTGCGGGCCCGCGGAATCGACGTGGCCGTGACGCCGCCACCGCTCAGGGAACCGGCGTGAAAACCAGCCGGCCGTCCAGACTGGCGGTCGCCAGGTCCAGCCGTGACCGGCAGCCGGTCTTCGCGAACAGCTTGGTCAGGTGGCTCTCGACCGTCTTCTCGCTCACCCGCACCGCCGCCGCGATCTGACGGTTGGTCAGGCCCTGCTGGATCAGCCCGATGATCCGTTCCTCGTCGCCGGTCAACGCCACCACCCCGGACCGGCGGGACGGCGCCGCGACACCGCTTTCCTTCATCGACGCCGTGACGCTCGTCCGCAGCCATTCGCCACCCAGCTGCTCGGCTATTTCGTACGCCTCGTGGTACCACGGGCGCGGGTCCTCGGCGAGGAAAGCCACCGTGATCAGCGCGCGCATCAGCTCGGGCCGGTTCCCGTGCCGGCGCAGGACGTCCACGGCTTCGGCCGCGGCCGCGCGATCGTTCTCGGCCAGGCCGCGCAGGATCAGCTCGGCGATCCCCAGGGTCACGCCGGGGTGGCGGGCGTGCAGCCGCTTCGCGTCGCGGCAGAGCACCTGCAGCTTCCCGACGTTGCCCGCCTGCTTCTCCAGGTAGCCCATCCGGACGAGGAACCACCGCAGCCCCACCAGGTCGCCGGGGTGGACCGGGTCGCCGACGATGTCCGGGTACGCGGCCCAGCCCCGTTCACGGGCCCGGTCCCAGTCGCCCGCCCGGTAGGCGATGCCGATCTCGACCCAGGTGCGGATCGCCCGGAACGGGAAGTCCGCACTGACCTTCGCCAGCCACTGTGCCGCCCGGTCCGGCTCGCCCCACGACGCATGGATCTCGGCGGCGATCACCCTGGTGAACTGCCGGAGTGGGGACGGGATTCCGCCGGTGAGCTCCAGCCGCCGGGCGTCGGAGGGGATGCCGGCCCACTCGCCACGCGTGAAATTCCGGGTCAGCCGGCCGAAAACGGCCATCGGGCCGCTCTTCGGCTCGCCGTACCCGGGCCCGACCAGCAGCCGGTTCAGGCTGAGGATGTCGTGCTGGTCGCCCGCCTGCTCGAGCCCGCGCGCCCAGTCCGCGCCGACGGGTTCACCACGGAAGGCACCGAAGGCGGCCTCCCCTGCGAGCGCGTAACTCCCCGCGCCGAACGCCGCGGCGAAGTCCAGGGCCGCCCGGCCGGACGCCTCAACCGCGAGCGCGCTCCGGACCGGCTCGGGCACCGGACCACCCAGGTGCACCGCGACGAGCGCGGCCGAGACGGCCAGCTCGTACCGCACGCCTTCGGCGAAACCCGCGGCCACCGCTTCGGCGACCACGTCCCCGAGACACCGGTAGTCGCCGGTCCGGATGAGCAGCCGCAGCGCGGTGCTCAGGACCCGGCTGTGCGTGGCCGAGCCGGGCTCGCAGTGCCGCAGGGCCGCGCGGTGGCAGCGCGCCGCCGTCGCCGGGTCGTGCCGGCCCACCCGGTCGGCCTCCCGCTCGAGCAACGCCACGAGAGCGGGGTTCGGCGGCAGGGCCGGCCCGGCCAGCGCGACGTGCTCGGCGACGATGGCCGGCTCGGCCGGGGCGATGTGCCCGGCAGGCTCGGCCAGGGCGACGTGCTCCGCGACGACGGCCGACTCGGCCGGGGAGACGTGCTCGGCAACCCCGGCAGGCTCGGCCGCCGCTACCTGCCCGGCAACCCCGGCAGGCTCGGCCCCGGCTACCCCACCCGGCCCGGCCCGCAGCAGGTGCTCGGCGATGGCCCGGTGCACCGCAGGCAGGTCCACCGGGCACGCCCGCACCACGGCGGGCACCAGCGCCGGGCACGGCACGCTCAACCTCCCGTATTCGTCGTGGTCCAGTGCGCCGGCGACGACCAGGTCGTCGACCGCGCGACCGCACCTGTCCAGGTCGCGGCCGGTGGCGGCCGCGAATGCAGGCAGGTCGTCGACGCCGAACAAGTCGCTTCGGTGCGCCAGTGCGACCAGCTCGGCCCCGAGCTCGCCGAACCTCGTCACGTGGCGGACCAGCGGGTGGCCGGACGGCAGCGCGATCGGCCGGTCCGGATCGGCCAGGCACCGGTGGCCCAGCACCTCGGCGAACCGGCCGTCCCGGACGAGCTCGCCGAAGACGGCCGACAGCGTCCCCGCGTTGCCGGCGAGCGAGCCGAGCGCGGTGAAGACGGCCGGCGCCACGGCGTCGTCCAGCCGTCCGCCCGCCAGTGCCTCGAGCAGGCTCGCCGTCTCGTCCGCCGGCAGCGGGGGCAGGTCGAGGATCCGCCGGGCCATCGCGCTCAGCCGCGCCGGCCCGCCGCCCGCGTCCGTGCGGCAGGCGGCCACCACCGCGCACCCGGCCTGGTACGCCGCCTCGATGATCGCTTCGGGCCGTGGCGCGGTGTGGACGTCGTCGGCGAGGACGACGACCGCGCCGTCGCCGCGCAGGGCGAAGAAGAACCGGACCAGGTCGGCGAACAATGCCGCCCGCGCCGGTGCGGAAGAATACGTTTCCGGCGTACTGCCCCGGGCCACCGCCGCCACCGCGGCCGCGACGCGCGCGTCACCGATCTTCGGCAATTCGGCGCGGACGGCCGCCATCACCGGCACCGTGCCGAAGTCGTCCCATTCCGGGACGTCGCCGCAGCCGAAGGCGATGACGTGGGCCCCGCGGCTTCTCGCGCGTTTCCGGAATTCGCGTAGCAGGGCGGTTTTCCCGGCGCCGGCGCCGGCTCGGACGAGCACCAGGCCGGCCGTCTCCACGCAGCCGTCGAGAACCCGCAACTCGGCGTCCCGGCCGGCGAACTCCCCGGAAACCCGCATCCCCGCCCTTTCCGGCACCTCGCCATTCTCGCACGGACACCGTCCCGAAGGGACACTCCCGTCCGGACCGGCACCGAATATGAAAATAATTCGAAACGGTGCCGGTTCATCGGCACCCGGAAGAACCCGTATCGTTCACACAGCCCTCCCCCGACCGTAAGAGCCGCAGAGCCGTAAGAGCCGCCGTGCACCAGGTAAGACCTTTTCCCGCGCAAGAACGTCTGGCCGCCGAAATCGTCGAGGCGATGCGGCGGCCCGGTCGTGCCTGGCTGACCGTGGTCGCCGGGCCGGCGGGCTTCGAAGGCGACCCCGTGGCGGCGGCGGTCTGCCGGCGGTGGCACGAGACGCCGGACGGCGGCGGCGCGACCTTCACCGTCGCCTTCGACCCGGACGTGACCGAGCTCCCGCTCCCCGCCCCCGCCGTGCTGCGGTGCCGGCCGGGCAGCGTCCTCTGTCTCAAGGACGTCCACCTCCTGCGGCCGGCGGCCTTCGGCGCGCTGGAGGCGGCCGTCCGGCAGCTCGCCGGCCCGGGCACGGCCTGCGTGGCCACCGTTTCGCTCCCGGTCGCCGCCGCGGCGCGGCCGGAGATCGGCCGGGTCTTCGCCCGGTTGCGCGACGACGGCCTCGCCCGCCTCGCGGTCGTGCGTCCCCTGTCCCGGGCGCAGTTCGAGGCCGAGCTGACCACCGTGCTCGACGCCAAGCCCGAACCGGCGCTGCTGACCCGCCACCGGGCGCTCAGCCGCGGCTGGCCGGCCGCGGCCGCGGAGGCCGGCCGCATCGCCGACGAACACGACATGATCCGCCTGGTCGACAAGCACGCCTTTCTCCGGCCCGGGCACGGTTACCCGCGGTTGAGCGAGTCCGACGAGGTCGTCCGCCGGCTCCGGCGGCTGGGCGAGGAAACTTGGCGCGCCGCGAAGGCCGTGGCGGTGCTCGGTCCGCTGGGCGAGGCGCTGCCGGCCCTGCTCGCGACCGCGGTGGGAGTGTCCGAAGCAGACGCTCAGGACCTGCTTGCCCGGCTGCGCGACGCCGGCGCGCTGCACCACCACCGGGTCGCGGCCGAATGGCGCTTCCGGATCCCCCTGGTCGGCGCCGCGCTGCGGGCCGCGCTCGGGCCGTACGAGCGGCGGCTGCTGGCGAAGATCGCCGTCGAAGCGCTGTGGCGGGGCGCCGCGCGGTGCGCCGATCCCGGTTACCTCCCGGACCAGATCGCCTACGCCGGCAAGCTGATCGACCCCGTCCGCGCGCGTGAAGAGCTGCTGAAGCACGCCGAGCGCACGGCGAGTGCCCCGAGTTTCGAGACCATCGCCTGGCTCCGCGCCGCGGCCGGCCTCACCGTCGATCCCGCCGAGCGGAGCCGGCTCCTCTACCGGCACACCCTCGTCTGCCTCTTCCACGGGTGCGCCCACCTCGCGCTGGAGTCCTCGACCCTGGTCGTCGAAACCCTGCCGGCGGGGTTCACCGAGGAAGAGCGGGTGGACGCGCTGTTCATCCACATGATGACCCTCTTCGGGGCCGAGGACCTCGGCACGCTCGCGCGGATCGCGCGGGGCGAGCTCTGGCCCTGGTCCGGTGGCCCGGCCGAACGCGGTGCCTGCCGCGCGTTCGCGCTCTTCCTGCTCGGCCGCTGGCGGGAGACCCACGACCTGCTCCAGCGGCTGCGTCAGGCGCCCGGCGCCGAGGTCATCGCCCGGCACATCGGCTACCTCGGCCCGATCGCCGACCTCTGGCTGGGGCACAGCGGCGAGTTCCGGCGCGACGTCGCCACTCTGCCCGCCCGCGCCGCCGAGGGCGGGCCGGCCGCGGTCGCCGAGGTGCTGAGCCGCACCGAAGCGCTGCTGGTCCTCGGTGAAGCCGAAACGGCGGAACGCCTCCTGGCCGCGACCCCGCGGGTGCCCGTGCCGGTGTCCGTCCCGGCGCAGATGGCCACGGCGTTCCACCGGGGCGAGTTCGACCTGGCGCTGGAACTGGCCTGCAAGAGCATCGCCACGAGCTCGCCGCACGGCTGCGACGCCCCGCAAAGCACGATGTTCCAGCTGGCCGCACTGGTGCAGATGGCCAGGGGAAAGCTCGTCCGCGCCCGCGAACTGCTCGCCACCGCCCAGGCCCGGCACCCCGCCTTCCCGCACGCACTCGCGCTGCCCGAGGCGTGGCTCGACGCGGTGTTCGCCGACTTCGAACGGTCCCGGTCCGTCCTCCGGGCCGCGTTGGACCGCGCCGACGAAGAAGGCGTCGTCGTGCACACCGACGCCCTGTGGATCGCCCTCGCCGACCTCGCCGTCTCCCGCGGGATCGACGCGCACCTGCTGCCGGAGTACCTGCGCCGGCTGGAGCGGGCCGCCACGCGGCTGGGCACCGGGTCCGCCGAGATCCACCACCTCACCCTGCGGGCCTTCGTCGAGTCGGACACGCGCGCGGCCGCCGCGGCGCTCCACCTGCTCGACCGCCGCGGACAGCCGTTCGAACAGGCCCTCGGCTGGGAGCGGCTCGCCCGCTACGGCGTCGCCGGCCCCGAGACGCTGTCCCTCGCCTACGAGCGGTACGGCTCGATCGACGCGCTCATCCGCCGGTCCCGGCTGCGGAAGAAGATGCAGCGGCAGGGGATCCCGGTCCCCGGACGGCAGGCCACCGTCGCCGAGAACGAGCGTCTACTCGCGGTCCTGGTCTGCGAAGGCCTCACCAACAAGCAGATCGCGGTGGTGCTGGGCGCGAGCGGCAAGAGCGTCGAAGGCCGGCTGTCCCGGCTGTTCACCCGCACCGGCTACCAGTCGCGGGTCGAGCTCGCGACCGCCATGCTCACCGGCCGGTTCGAAGCCGGCGGCTGACCCGGTTTTCCGCCCCGAGGTCTTCGGCTGCGCGGACTCCCGCGACGGCGCGAAAGCCGTTCCGCGTTTCGCGGAAAACCCCCGGTTTCGCCGTGCGCCGGCCGGCGGGCATCGATAGCGTCACGGACGCCATGACCAGCACTGTCCTTTCTGTACAGCAGTGGCTCAACGCCACCTACCGTGCCGTCGCCGGGTACGAGAAATGTCCGGAAGACGGCGTTCCCGGCCGGTCCACGACCTTCGCGCTGATCCGCGCGCTGCAGCACGAGCTCGGGATCACCACGCTCGCCGACAACTTCGGCCCGTCGACGCTGGCCGCACTGGACCAGCGCGGCGGCGTGCGGCGCGACGACCCGGCGCCGAACCTCGTCCGGATCGTCCAATCGGGACTGATCTGCCGGGGCTACGACATCGCGGCACTCGACGGCAGCTTCGGCAGGTCCACCGACGCGGCGATCACGGCGTTCACCGCCGACACCGGTGCCACCGCCCCCGCGGACGGCTCGTTCTCGCCCAAACTGCTGAAAGCCCTGCTGTCCCTGGATTCCCACCGGCTCGCCCGCGGCGGCGACCGGCAGGTCCGCGCGCTCCAGCAGTGGCTCAACGGGCAGTACCCCGCGCGCCGCGACTTCTTCGTCGGCGCCACCGACGGCCTGGTGTCCCGTGACCTCGTCACGGCCGTGTCCTACGCCATCCAGTTCGAGCTGGGCATGACCGACGACAACGCCACCGGTACGTTCGGCCCGGCGACCCGGGCCGGGCTCAAGACCCACACGGTCGCCGAGGGCGACACCGGCGTCTGGACCCGGCTCTACACGGCGGGCCTGGTCATGAACGGCCACGGCTCCTTCACCGGCGTGTTCGGCTCGGCGATCGCCGCCGCGACCAGGCGGTTCCAGGAGTTCGCCGCGCTGGAGGTCACCGGGAAGGGCGACTTCCCGACCTGGGCCCTGCTCATGGCGTCCAACGGGGACCCGGACGGCCCGGGCGCCGCCTGCGACTGCGCCACCACGGTCACGCCCGCCCGCGCCAAGGCGCTCCACGACGCCGGTTACCGATTCGTCGGGCGCTACCTCGACCAGCGGCCGGAGAGCAAGCTGGACAAGAAGATCAAGCCGGGCGAGCTGCAGGTCATCTTCGACAGCGGGCTCAAGGTGTTCCCGATCTCCCAGTACGCCGGCGACAGCCTGGGCTACTTCACCCGCGAGCAGGGGCGGCAGGACGCCGCGGACGCCCACCAGGCCGCCGCCGGGTACGGCTTCCCGCCCGGCACGGTGATCTACTTCGCCGTCGACTTCGACGCGACCCGCGCCGACGTGGACAGCAACGTCGTGCCCTACTTCGAAGGCGTCGTCGCCGGGCTGGCCGCGGCCGGGCACCGCTACCGCCACGGGGTCTACGGCGCCCGCGACGTCTGCGCCCAGGTCAGCGCGCGCACGCACGCCTGCTACTCGTTCGTCGCCGGGATGTCCACCGGCTACGCCGGGAACAAGGGCTTCCCGCTCCCGGAGAACTGGGCGTTCAACCAGGTCCAGACGCTTTGGGTGGGCGACGGCGACGGCCGCGTCCAGATCGACAAGAACACCTACCGGCCCGGGAGCGACCCCGGCGTCGCGTCGGTGACGGCGGGAGCGAGCGAATGACGACCTTGTCCCGGCGGAGCGTGCTGGCCGGCGGCCTCGGCGTGACCGGCGCGCTCGGCGTGGCCGGGCTCCTCGGCACCACCTTCGCGGACGCCGCGGAACCCGGCTGGTCCGGCGACGTCAGCCTCAACGGCTGGCCCGTGGTGCCCGAGGTGCCGTCGTTCCCGGTGGAGGGCACCGACCTCGCGGTGGCGGTGCTCCCCGGCGACGTCGCCACCACGCTGCTGCACTGCGCCCGGCGGTTCTGCTACGAACTGGGCGGTTCCCTCGCGCCCGGCGACATCACCGGGCACACGACCGACCGCGCGGCGGCGGCCGGGTACGAGAGCAACCACCTCTCCGGGACGGCCATCACGATCCGGCAGTCCGCCTACCCTCGCGGTGCCGCGGGCGGCTTCTTCCCCCAGGAGCTCGTCGTCATCCGCGACATCCTCGCCGAGTGCGAAGGCGTCGTGCGGTGGGGCGGCGACCTGAGCCCGGTCAAGGAGTCACACCTGCAGATCGACGTCCCCCCGGGCGACGAGCGGCTCAGCCGGGTGGCGGCCAAGATCGCCGGCTGGAAGCTGGAACCCGGCGCCGGCGCGGGCAGCGACCTGGACCCGTTCACCGAGCCCCGGCGGGCGACGGCCCGGCTGCTCGAACGCGCCCAGCGCGGCGCACGTTAGGAATCGGTAACCCGCGCGGCCGGTGCCGGTGGGCGTTTCGTCCCGTTGAATGGACCCCCCCCAGAGGGCGACAACGGAGGAAAACGAGATGAACCGAACCCGGCGCTGGATCCTGGCCATCACGGTGACCGGCCTGGTCGCCGTGGCGGCCGGTCTGTACTGGTTCCAGCCGTGGCAGCTGGTGGTCGACGAGACCGTGCAGGAGGATCTGCCCGCCGCCGCGCCGGTGGCCGCCGCGCCGTCGCCGTCCGCCACGCCGTCTGCCACGTCGCCGACCTCGCCGTCCGCCACGCCGACGTCGCCGTCCGCCACACCGGCCGCGCCGGCCGAAGTCGCGAGCGGCAGCCTGATCAGCCACGAGCACCGGACCACCGGGACGGTCCGGGTCATCCGGGCGGCCGACGGGTCACTCGTGCTGCGCCTGGAGAACCTCGCCACCAGCAGCGGCCCCGACGTGCGCGTCTGGCTCTCCGACGCACCGGTGAAACCGGGCAAGGACGGCTGGGACCTGTTCGACGACGGCAAGTACCTCGACGCGGGCAAGCTCAAGGGGAACAAGGGAAACCAGAACTACCCGCTGCCCGCCGGCACCGACCTGAGCGCCTACACCAGCGTGAGCCTCTGGTGCGACCGCTTCAACGTCTCCTTCGGCGCCGCGGAACTGGACCGGCGCCCGGCCTGACCCGCGTCAGCCGTCCACGCCCTCGACCGGGTCCGGCACCGAGGTGACCGCCAGCATGTGGGGCCAGATCGCCGCACCCATCCGCTCGGGCGTACCGGGACACCCACGACGCAACCAGTCGATGACCGTACCCAGCACGGCTCCCGCGATGAACGCCGCCGCCGGATCTTCCTCGCCCTCGGCGAAACCACGCTTCACGTGGGTCGCCGTCGTGATCCGCTCCAGCAGGTAGTTGATCACCCGGGCACTGCCGCCGTCGCCGAGCAGGGTGCGGTAGAGGTGCGCGTTCTCCGCGACGTGCGTGAACAGCCGGGGCAGCGGGTTGGCGACGGAACTGCCGCCGGCCAGCGGGGCCGTCGCCACCAGCTCGTCGAACAGGGCGGTGCACGCGCACGCGGCCAGCTCCGCCAGGTCGGTGTAGTGCTCGTAGAACGTCGAGCGGTTGACGCCGGCGCGCTTGGTGACGTCGGAGATCGATATCTGCGGCAGGTCCCGGTCCACGATCAGCTCGCGCAGGGCGGCTTCCAAGGCCGCGCGCGAGCGCCGGGTGCGGGGATCGACTGGCGGTGCGGGCACCCGCGCATCCTATAGTTTCCGACAGATGTTGGTTATCCATCAGTTGTCGGATAGGCTGGCCTTCCAAGATCAGGGAGGCTGTCATGTCGGTTCTGGGCGCGCCGCCGGTGGCGGCGACGCTGGCCCGGGTCATGCAGGGACTGCACCCGCTCGGCTCCGTCGTGCTCAGACGGCGTGCCGAGGCGAAGTTCCCGGAGTTCCCCGGCGACACCCGGGAAATCGCCGTCCCCACCGCCGTCGGCCCGGCCCGCGCGGTCGTCTACCGCCCCGCCGGGCCGGCCGCGAACCCGCCGGCGCACGTCAACTTCCACGGCGGCGGGTACGTCATGCGCGGCATCGAACTCGACGACCCGCTGTGCCGGTACCTGGCCGCCGAAGCCGGCGTGGCCGTGGTGAACGTCGACTACGCGGTCGCCCCGCGGCACCGGTTCCCCGCGCCGCCGCACCAGGCGTTCGACGTCGTCCGGTGGGTGGCGGCGCACGGCGGCGAACAGGGCTGGGACGGCACCCGGCTGACGGTCGGGGGCCAGAGCGCCGGCGGCGGGATCGCCGCGGCCGTGGCGCGGCTGGCGCTCGAACACGGCGGCCCGGCCATCGCCCTGCAGGTCCTGCACTACCCACCGCTCGACCTCACCGTCCCGGCCGCCGGCAAGCCCGCGGCGATCCCGAAACCACTGCTGCGGCCCTGGATGGGCGAGATCTTCGACAACGCCTACGTCCCCGACCGCGCCGCACGCGCCGACCGCCTGGCCTCCCCCGCCGGCCCGGCCGACACCGCGGACCTCACCGGCATCGCCCCCGCGCTGGTCATCACCCCGGAGTACGACCGGCTCCACGCCGAAGGCCTGCGGTACGCGCGGCGGCTGCGCGCGGCCGGTGCGCTGCGCGAGCACCACGACGTCCCGCGGGCCGACCACGCCTACGACATGAACGACATCGACCAGGCCCGCACGAACTACGCGCTCATCGCGCGGCACATCAGGACGGCCACCACCACGGCCACCACCAGGGAGGAATCATGAGCACCCCGCTTCCGGTCTACCCCGGAACCCGGTCCCCAAGCTGCCCGTTCGACCCGCCCGCCGCGTACGCGGACTGGCGGCGGGCCGAGGGCCTGCAGCGGGCCACGCTGTGGAACGGCGCCACGGCCTGGGTCGTGAGCCGGTACGCCGACGTCCGGGCCGTACTGGCCGATCCCCGGGTCAGCGCCGACGCCCGCCGGTTCCCGGAGCTGAACCCGGGCGCCGGGCAGGGACGGCCGCACGCCTTCCCGCGGATGGACGACCCGGACCACGCCCGGCTGCGCCGCATGCTCACCGGCGAGTTCACCGTCAAGCGCGTCACCGCGATGCGCCCGCACATCCAGGACCTGGCCGACCGGTTCCTCGACGCGATGATCGCCCAGGGGCCGCCCGCGGACCTCGTGCGCGACTACGCGCTGCCGATCCCGTCGCTGGTCATCTCGGTGCTGCTCGGCGTGCCGTACGCCGACCACGAGTTCTTCCAGGCCCACAGCACCACGATGAACCGCGCGGAGGCCTCCGCCGAGGAGAAGGGCGCCGCCGGCGCCGCGCTGTTCGGGTACCTGGCCGAGCTGGTGGAGCGCAAGCAGCGGGAGCCGGGCGACGACCTGATCAGCAGGCTGCTCGCCGACCGCGTCGCCACCGGCGAGCTCGCGCCGCAGGACGTCGCCATGAACGGCATGATCCTGCTGTTCGCCGGGCACGAAACCACCGCCAACATGATCGGCCTGGCGACGCTGGCCCTCCTGCGGAACCCAGCCGCGGCCGACCGGATCCGGGAGACCGACGACCCCGCGGTGATCGCCACCGCCGTCGAGGAGCTGCTGCGCTACCTCTCCATCGCCCAGGACATGATCCTGCGCGTGGCCGCCGAGGACATGACCATCGGCGGGCAGCCGGTCAGGGCCGGGGACCTCCTGACGATCAACCTGCCGGCCGCCAACCGGGACCCCGAGCTGCTCGAGGCACCCGACACCTTCGACATCGGCCGCGTCACCCGCGGCCACATCGCCTTCGGCCACGGCGTCCACCAGTGCCTCGGCCAGTCACTGGCGCGGGCAGAACTCCAGCTCGCGCTGCCCGCCCTGCTGCGGCGGCTGCCGACGCTGCGCCTGGCGATCCCGCTGGAGGACGTCCGGTTCCGCCACGACATGTCCGCCTACGGCGTCCACGAGCTGCCCGTCACCTGGTGAGGCGTTCGCGCCGGCCTGCGCTTGACCTTGACACTGTGACAAGGTCTTCACTGCGGGGAGGAGGTGGTCACCATGAACCACGCAACGGACACACACCTGCTCGACGCACTGGGCGCCGGGAACTCGTCGAGGCGCCTGGCGGCGGCGCTCGCCGCGGGCACCCGGCCCGACCCCGCGCTCGCCGGCGCGCTCGTGGACCGGTGCGCGGTCGAGCCGGACTTCTTCGTGCGCGACATGCTGACCTGGGCCCTGACCCGCCTCCCGGCGGAGGTCACCGTGCCCCGGCTCGTCGCGGAGCTGGGTTCCGGCCGGGCGCAGGCCCGCAGCCAGGCACTGCACACGCTGTCCAAGATCGGCGACCGGACGACATGGCAGGCGATCACCCGGGCCCTGCTGCACGACCCCGACGACGAGGTCGCGCGCAGCGCGTGGCGGGCCGCCGTCGTCCTCGCCCCGCCCGGGGACCACCCGGAGCTGGCCGCGGACCTGGCGCACCAGCTCGGCCGCGGCGACCGGGACGTGCAGCTGAGCCTCAGCCGGGCCCTCGTCGCGCTCGGCGACGTCGCCGAGCCGGCCCTGCGGCCGGGCCTCGCGAGCCCCGACCCGGCGGTGCGGGCGCACGCCCGCGCCACCGAACAGTTGCTGCGCGACCCGGACAGCGCGTTCGACCTGGCCGTCGACGAGGCGAAGCGGATCGTCGCGCTCGGACCGGACGCCGCCGCGTGCTGATCGGGGAGGTGGCCCGCCGGTCCGGGGTGAGCACGCGGATGCTGCGGCACTACGACTCCCTCGGGCTGGTGCGGCCGACCGGCCGGACCGTCGGCGGCTACCGCGAATACTCCGAAGCGGACATCCGCCGGATCTTCCACGTCGAAGGCCTGCGGTCGCTCGGCATGTCGCTGCGGCAGATCGGCCAGGCGCTGGCGGATCCGGCCTTCACACCGTCCACTTTGGTCGGTGACCTCATCCGGCGGACCGAGGACCGGCTGAAGCGGGAGCAGGAGCTCCTCGAGCGGCTCCGCGCGATCGACGCCTCGGAGCCGGCCGGCTGGGACAGCGTCCTGCACGTCGTCGAGCTCCTGCACGGGCTCGACTCCCCCGATCCCTCACGCCGGCAGCGGGCGGCCCTGGCGCCGGTCGAGGACGTCCCGCTGCTCGCCAAGGCGGTCCTGAGCGAGGCGAACCCGAACGTCGCCGGAGCCCTGCGCTGGGCACTGGCCCGCGCGGGCGCCGACGGCCTGGCCGGCCTGACGGCCGGGCTGCGTTCGGCCGACGTCGACGTCCGGCGGCGCGCCGTGCAGGCGATCGCCGAGCTGCCCGGCGACGAGGCGACCGCGGTGCTCACCGGCGCGCTCGAGGACGCGGACCCGGCGGTCCGCCGCCACGCCGCCCTCGCCGCCGGCAACCGCGGCACGACGGCCGCCGTCCCGGTCCTCGTCGGCATGGTGATCGAGGGCACCAACGACGTCGAAGCGGCGGAAGTGCTGGGGACGCTGGCGGCGGACGCCGAACTCGGCGAACGCATCGTGCGGGCACTGACCGAGGAGCTCACCGGGGCGCCGGCGGTGCGGATCCGCGTGGCCCAGGCCCTCGCCGAGCTGCCGGGAACGACCGCCCGGGACGCCTTGCGGCGCTTGGGCGACGACGAGGACGCGGCGGTCGCGCTCATCGCCTCCGCGCTGGCCGGGGAGCAGTGATCACCGCACCGCGGAATCCTTGGCTCGATAAGTCGACTTCTTCGCCTGGTTCCCGCACACGCCCATCGAGCACCACCGCCGCGTGCCCGGGCGGGACGTGTCCAGGAACAGTGCCCCGCACCGCGGTCCCGCGCACCGCCGCACCCGCGCGAACTCCGGCGACGTCACCAGATCCAGCGCGTCGCGGGCCAGCAAGGCCAGCATCGCCGACGCGGGATCCTCAGCCTGCCAGCGCAGTTCGCCCGACGGCGTGAGCGAAGGCGCCGGGACCGGCGACGCCGCGAACCGGTTCAGCCGCTGCCGCGTCGAGGGGCGCACCGACGTCGTCAACAGCTCGTGGATCGCCTCGCGGACCGCGCGAGCGTCGTCGGCCGACGCCGGGCGGACCGGCGTCGCGAACGGGCCGAACCGGTCGATCCACGCGCCCCAGGCCGCCGCGTCCGGCAGCTCCTCCGTCTCCGACGGTGTCGCCCGGTACCGCAGCGTCCGGATGAAGTCGAGGCACAGGCGGCCGGCTCCCGAGCGGAATCTGTCCGTCATACGCGTCACAGTACGCCGGAACCGGTTTGACTGGTACCGTCGGGAACCGATCAAACCGGTTCCAATCCGGTGACAATCCCGAGGGGGCGCGCGCATGACCGAGACCGAGCAGAAGGCCCCGCCCGGCTGGCTCGTGCTGCTGCTGGCCGTCTCCTGTGGACTGACCGTCGCCAACCTCTACTACGCCCAGCCGCTGCTCGCCGAGCTGCGGCACACCTTCGGGGTCGGGGAGGCCGCCGCCGGCGGGGTCGTCACCGCCACCCAGATCGGGTACGCCGCCGGGATGCTCCTGCTCGTCCCGCTCGGCGACCGGCTCGAAAACCGCGGGCTCGTCGCGACGCTGCTCGCCGTCGCCTGCGCCGGGCTGGTCGTCACCGGCGTCGCACCCGGGTTCGCCGTGCTGCTCATCGCCTCGCTGGCGGTCGGGGCGGCGTCGGTCGTCGTGCAGATCCTCATCCCGTTCGCCGCCGACCTCTCACCCGACGCCATCCGCGGCCGGATCGTCGGCAAGGTCGTCAGCGGGCTGCTGTTCGGGATCCTGCTCTCCCGCGTGGTCGCCAGCCTGCTCGCCGAGGTGACCGGCTGGCGCGTGGTGTTCCTGATCTCGGCCGGCGCGATGGCCGCGCTCGCCGTGGTGCTGCGCTTCATCCTGCCGCGCCGCGCACCGAAGACCGGCGTCCGCTACGGCGAGCTGCTCCGCTCCACCTTCGCGATGGTGCGGAAACACCCGGCACTGCGCCACCGCGCCCTCTACCAGTCGGCGATGTTCGGCGCCTTCAGCGCGTTCTGGACGACCATCGCGTTCGTCCTCACGGCACCGCCGTTCAACTATTCCCAGCTGGGCGTGGGCCTGTTCGCCCTGGCGGGCGCGGCCGGCGCCGCGGTGGCGCCGCTGGCCGGCCGCTGGTCGGACCACGGACACGGCCGCAAGCTCACCGCGGGCGCGTTCGTGCTCTGCGCGGCGGCGTTCGCGCTGGCCGGCTTCGGGGCGCACAGCGTGATCCTGCTGGCGATCGCCGCGATCGCCGTCGACACGGCGGTCCAGGCGACACTGGTGACCGGCCAGCACGTGATCTACCAGCTCGACCCGTCGGCCCGCGCCCGCGTCAACAGCGTGTACCTGGGCACGTTCTTCATCGGCGGCGCCATCGGTTCCCAGGCCGGGTCGATCGCCTACCACCTGGGCGGCTGGACGGCGGTCGTCGTGTTCGCCGGCGTGCTGCCGCTGCTCGGCCTGGCCGGGATGACCCGCACGCGCGTCTAGGTTCAGTGACGCGGCTTGAAGTAGTGCCTCGTGATGTACTTGCCCACGCCCGTGCCGAGCGTCGTGCCGTCGACGTCGGCGGAGCGGAAGTGGATGCCGGCCCAGACGCGGGCGCCGACCACCTCGGCCGTGGCCTGCGAGAAGCTGCCGAAGTGCCGGGTGGTGCCGCTGTCGACGCTGTACGCGCTGAAGGGAACCTTGTCCCGGCCGAAGAAGTGCGCGTAGGCCGTCATCTGCGCCGCCGTGCGGCAGGTGTGACCGGACGGGTAGTCGGGGTTCGGCGGGGTGACCACCAGCGGCGTCCAGCCGGGATCCGGTTCGGTGGCCGGGTTTCCGTCGGTGCCGGCCTCCCGGATGGCGGTGACCGGCCGCCAGAAGTGCCAGAACTCCTTGTCGTTCGCGCAGGCGATCGCGCCGTCCGTGCCGGCGAAGTCCGCCAAGGCGTAGAACCGCGCGGTTTCCAGGACGCCGAGCTTCTGCGTGCGCGCGAGGTCGCGCTTCATCTCCCAGCTGACGGAGCGCCGGTCGTGCCACCACAGCGCCGCCTCGGTCTGGTCCGCGGTGCGGGCGGTGCTCGTCGCCGAGCCGAGCCGCTTGACCTCTTCGACATCGCGGGCGTACGCGCGGCTCGTGACGGCCGGCGGCCCCGGCGTCCGGAACATCGTCGCGTCCGGAACGGCGAACGGCTTCAGGAACCCCACCCAGGCGCCGGTGTTCTCGAACGCCGGCGGGGTCGGGCGGTACTGCCCCGGCTCGGTGCCGACCGTCCAGGGGCGGGGGTCGAAGGCGCCGTCGTCCCGCCGGTCGGCGATCATCGCGGCGGCGGCCTGGGCACCGACTCGGATGCCGCCGCGCTTCGCCGGCCCGTCCGGGAGGCCGGCGAGCCACTCGTCGTACTGGACGCGCAGCCTTTCGCGCTGTTCCGGGAAAATGGCGTCCAGCACGCGGTAGGCGGCCGTGCCGACGGCGGCGTCCACCGACTCCCGGCCGCCGGCTCGCGGGGCGACGAGGTAGGGCTCGTACGGTGTGCCCTCGATCGCGTTCACCGCGTCGTAGACCGCCCCGCTGACCATCGCGAACCCGCGCCCGGCGATCTGCGGCGGCGCCTGGTGCGCGACGTCCCAGATGGCTGTCTGCGCGTTGAGGTCCCAGACCACGACCGCGTTCGGTGCCGCGCCGGCGGCCGAGGGTGCGACGACGAGCGGCGCGGTGAGCGTGAGCGCGGCGAGAACCGCCGCGCAGCGTGCCTTGACCATAGTCAACCCCATGCGGTTCGCATCGACACTGCTACGCAACGTATCGCCACCCCGCCCGCGGAGGCAATCCCCTTTATGCGAAGACTGCCCGATTCGCCTCGACCCACTCGGCGTACGTCGTTCCCGGCCGGCCCAGCAGTTCCTCGACGACGCCGGTCGGCACCTGCGGGTACCGCAGGGATTCTTCGAAGCCTTCGAGCAGCCAGCCGACGGCGTCTTCCGGGACGCCGTAGGCGATCCACCGCGCACGCTGCTCGTCCGGCGTCAGCTCGCGGAACCGGATTTCCCTGCCCAGCACCGACGCCAGGGTTTCGACCTGCCGCCGCTGGCTGATCGCCTCCGGTCCACTGAGGACATAAGTGGCGCCGATGTGCCCTTCGGTCGTCAGCACCCGGGCGGCCACCGCGGCGATGTCGCGGAGGTCGATGGGGGTCGCCGTCGCGTCGCCGTAGGCCATCGCCACCTCGCCCGCCTGGACCATGGGCGCCCAGTCGAGCGTGTTGTTCATGAACATGCCGGGCCGCAGGAAGGTCCAGGCGAACCCGGCGTCCCGGACGGCGGCCTCGACGGCGGCGTACTCGTGGCCACTGGACCCCTCGTGCTCGTCCCCGACGCTGCTGCCCGACAACGCGACGACCCGCTCGACGCCGGCCGCCGCGGCGAGCTCGCAGAACCGCCGGACAGTCCGCGCCATCGGGGCCAGGTAGACCGCGGAGACGTCCTTGAGCGCCACGGGCAGTGTCGACGGCCTCGCCAGCGACCCGACGACCACCTCCGCTTCGGCCGGCAGCTGCGCGCGTTCCGGGTCGACGGTCAGCGCCCGCACGGGCACGCCCGCCGCGACGAGTTCGTCGACCACCAACCGGCCGACGCTGCCGGTCGCGCCCGTCACCAGGATCGTCATGAGCAACCTCCTTGTTCTCGTATGCCGTACGGGATCGTACGCCATACGAGAACCCGGGTGCACGGGAAAACGAAACTTCAGGAGGTGATGGTCGGCAGTTCCGGTGCCGCGACGTCGTAGATCTTGCCGTCCTGCGTCAGCAGGGCCGCCAGGACCTTGGCCTTGCGGTCCGTCTGCTCGGCGGTCCCCCAGCGGACGATCTTCCCGTTGGCCAGCGTGAACTCCACGCTCGCCGGCGTCTTCGCCGTCGCCGTCGTGACCTGCTTGAGCAGCTGCTCCGGGATCACCCCGAGCACCGCCGTCACCGCGCGGGTCACCGGGTCGTCGGCCGAGACCTTCGGCAGCTTGAGCTCCGGCAGGCCCGGTGGCCGGGCCGGGATCGTCTTGAACACCACGCCGCCGCCGTCGACCAGGTGGACGCCGTCGCCGCCCGGGCCGCTGTCGAAGAACGCGATCGCCGTCCGCTCGGTCACCGTGATCTCGACCGTGTTCGGCCACGAGCGGGACACCTCGACCGTCGCGATGCCCGGCATCGCCGCCACCCGGTCGCGGATCTCGTCGGTGCTCAGCCGCAGCATCGGCTTCTCCGCCGGGACCGCCGCCACCGCGCGGATCTGGTCGGCGGGCACCGTGCGGGCCCCGTTGACCGCGACGTCCCGCACGCCCAGCATCGAGCTGAAGAACAGCAGGTAGACCAGGGCCACCACGGTGAGCACCGAAAGCAGCGCGACCCACCGGCGGCGGATCTCCACCTGCCGGGTGGGCCGGTTGCGCGGCGACGGCCGCGCGGCGACGCGGGTCCGGCGGCGCTCCTCCTCGGAGCGCCGTCCCCGGCGTTGCCGGGCCAGGGAAGCGCGATCCGGCACGTCTTCCGCGCCGCCGGAAGCGGAAGACGGACGGCGGCGTTCCCTGGTCGGACTCATGGCTTCAGCGCTTGTCCAGCTCGGCGAGGATCTCCGGACCCAGCTGCGTGACGTCGCCCGCGCCCATGGTCACGACGAGGTCGCCGGGCTTGGCCAGCCCGGCCGCCAGCGGCGCCGCGACGTCGAACGCCGGCTCGTAGTGCACCGACGCCGTCACCTTGTCGGCGATCAGCGCGCCGGTGACGCCCGGTACGGGTTCCTCGCGCGCGCCGTAGACGTCCAGCACCACGACCTCGTCGGCCAGCGACAACGCCTCCGCGAACTCCGTCGAGAACGTCTTGGTCCGCGAGTACAGGTGCGGCTGGAACACGACGATCACCCGGCCGGACCCGGCCGCCGTCCGCACCGCGCGCAGCTGCGCGGCCACCTCGGTCGGGTGGTGGGCGTAGTCGTCGTAGACGCGGACGTCGCCGGCCCGGCCCTTGAACTCGAAGCGACGCCGGACGCCGCCGAACGCCCCGAGCCCTTCCACCAGGCCTTCGACCGGCGCCCCGAGCTCGATCCCGGCCAGCAGGGCCGCGACCGCGTTGAGCGCCATGTGCACGCCCGGCACCGCGACCTTGACGTCGATCAGCTCGCCCCGCAGCGAGAGCTGGACGATCCCGCCGTCCGGCAGCGCCTGGTAGGACCTGATCCCGGCATCGTCGGCACCGCCGGCCCGGCGGCCGTACCGCCGCACCCTGACACCGCGCTCGGCGGCCTCGTCGCCCAATGCGTCCGCGCCCTCGTCGTCGGCACAGACGATGAGCAGCCCGCCCGGCACGATCCGGCCGACGAACTCGGTGAACACCTTCGTGTAAGCCTCGGCCGTGCCGTGGTGGTCCAGGTGGTCCGGCTCGACGTTCGTCACGACCGCGACCGACGGCGAGTAGGTCAGGAACGACCCGTCGCTCTCGTCGGCTTCGGCGACGAAGACGCCACCCTCGCCGTGGTGGGCGTTGGCGCCGGACTCGTTGAGGTCACCGCCGATGGCGAACGACGGGTCGAGCCGGCAGTGCTGCAGCGCCACGGTGAGCATCGACGTCGTCGACGTCTTGCCGTGCGTGCCCGCGATGCAGGCGACCCGGTGGCCTTCCATCAGCCCGGCCAGCGCCTGGGCCCGGTGCAGCACCGGGATGCCCGCCGCACGCGCCGCGGCCAGCTCCGGGTTCGTCTCCTTGATCGCCGTCGAGACGACCACCGCGGACGGCGGCTCCGCAAGCGCCGCGATGTTCGACGCGGCCTGGCCGACGAACAGCTCCGCGCCCTGGGCACGCAGCGACAGCAGCGCGCGCGACTCCTTGGCGTCCGAGCCGGACACGAACGCGCCCCGGGCCAGCAGGATCCGCGCGATGCCGGACATGCCGGCCCCGCCGATCCCGATCAGGTGCGCCCGGCGCAGCTCTTCAGGCAACTCAAGCACGGGCGGCCTCCAGAACGATCCGGGCGAGGGTTTCGTCGGCCTCGCGGTGGCCCATGCCGACCGCCGCCGCGCCCATCTTCGCAACGCGGTCGGCGTCGGTGACCAGCGGGACGACGAGTTCGGCGACCTTGGCCGGGCTCAGGTCGGCGTCGTCGATCATCAGCGCGGCCCCGGCGTCGACGGCGGGCCGGCCGTTGGTGGCCTGCTCGCCGTTGCCGATCGGCAGCGGGACGAACACCGCGGGCAGCCCGACCGAGGTCACCTCGGCGACGGTCATCGCGCCCGAGCGGCAGATCGCGACGTCGGCCGCGGCGTAGGCCAGGTCCATCCGCTCCAGGTACGGCACCGGCACGTACGCCGGCTTGCCCGGGAACTCCTGCACGACCAGCGTGTTCTTCGGCCCGTGCGCGTGCAGCACGCCGACGCCGGCGTCCGCCAGGTCCTTCGCCGCGCCGGACACGGCCGCGTTGATCGACTGCGCGCCCTGCGAGCCGCCGAAGACCAGCAGCGTCGGCGCGTCCGGGTCCAGCCCGAAGAACTCGCGCGCCTCGGCCCGCAGCGCGGCCCGGTCGAGCGCCGTGATCGACCGCCGCAGCGGGATCCCGACGACCTCGGCCTTCGGCAGCGGCGTGCCCGGGACGGCGACGGCGACCCGCGCGGCGAACCGGGCGCCGACCTTGTTCGCCAGGCCGGCCGACTTGTTGGCCTCGTGCACGACGATCGGGACGCGCCCGCGCGCGGCCAGGTAGGCGGGCAGGGCGACGTACCCGCCGAAGCCGACGACGACGTCCGCGCCGACGCGGTCGAGGACCTCGCGGGTCTTGCGCACCGAGTCGCGGACCTTCAGCGGCAGCTTGACCAGCTCCGGCGTCGGCTTGCGCGGCAGCGGGACCGGCGGGATCAGCTCGAGGGGGTAGCCGCGGGCCGGGACCAGCTTGTTCTCCAGGCCGCGCTCGGTGCCGAGGGCGACGACCTTCGCGTCCGGGCGCAGCCGCATGACGGCGTCGGCCAGGGCGAGGGCGGGTTCGATGTGTCCTGCGGTGCCACCTCCGGCGACCACCACCACGGGCGCCTTGCCCGCGGCTGATCGCTCGGCTCCCTTGACGGGCTTACTCACCTATGACCTCTCCGGTTCGCGGTACTCCGGGTACCACGGCTCGCTGTTGTCCGCGCGGCCCCGCCGCGAGACGTGGCCGTGCTCGTCCGTGCCGCGCTGCGGCGCACCGGTTCGCGGACCGACCTGCGTCGTTCCTGTGCCGGGGCGGGCCGGGCCGCACGGGGCGCCGGCCTGGCCGCCTTCGCCCCACTTCGCCCCGCCGCCTTGCGCGTGGCGGGCGGGCGGTACGGGTCGGGCGCGGGCAGCCGCAGCAGACGCCCGAATTTACCCGGCCCCTGTGTGCGCAGCGCGGCCACCGCCTCCGGTTCGTGCCGGGCGGCGTTCGCCAGCACGCCCATGATGAGCATGGTGATCACCAGCGAGGTGCCGCCGTAGGAGATGAGCGGCAGCGTGACGCCGGTGACCGGCAGCAGGCCGACGACGTAGCCGATGTTGATGCCGGCCTGGGCCACGAGGAACACCGTGAGCGTGCCGGAGACGATCCGGATCCACGGGTCGATGTTGCGGGTGGCGATCCGCAGGCCGACGATCGCGACCCCGCCGAACAGGGCGAGCACGACGACGCAGCCGATCAGCCCGAGCTCCTCGCCGATCAGGGCGAAGATGAAGTCGTTCTGCACGTTCGGCAGGTAGCCCCAGTTGGACGTGCCCTGGCCGAGACCCTTGCCGAGGAACCCGCCGTCGGCCAGCGCGAGCTTCGCCTGGTTGGCCTGGAAGCCCTCGGCGGTGACGTCGGCGTCCGGCGACAGGAACGACATGACCCGGGCGAGCCGGTAGGGCGCGATGACGGCGAGCACGAGCACGCCGGCCAGGCCGCCGGCGAGGATCACGCCGAACAGCCGTTTCGGCGCGCCGGCGAACCACAGCAGCGCCAGCAGCACCACGGCCAGGGTGACCGTGCCGCCGAGGTCGGGCTGCAGCATGACCAGGGCGAACATCAGCAGCGCGATCGGCACCACCGGTACCAGCAGGTGCCGCCACTGGTGGATCACGTTGTACTTGATCACCAGGATGTGCGCGCCCCAGAAGGCCAGCGCGACCTTCGCGGCCTCGACCGGCTGGAAGGTGAACTCGCCGATCTTGAACCAGCCCTGCGAGCCGTTGACCTCCGAGCCCAGCGGGGTGAGCACCAGCACCAGCAGGATCAGGCAGATCACCGTCGCGGTGGCCGACATCCGCCGGATCCGCTCCAGCTTGACCCGCAGGCCCAGCCAGAACACCACCGAGCCGAGCGCGACGAAGACCAGGTGCTTGACGAACAGCGAGTAGACGCCGCTGCCGGTCTTCGGGTTGTAGGAGGCGACCGAGGACGCCGAGAGCACCATGACGATGCCGATGACGGTGAGCACGCCGGTGAGGGCGAGCACCAGGTGGAACGACGCGAGCGGCCGGGAGAGCCACGCGGTCAGCGCGGTCCGGACGGCGACGAAGCCGCTTTCCTTGCGCTCGCGGCGCGGCCGCTTCGGCGGGGGTTCGGGCTTGGGCTTCGGGTCAGCTGTCGGCACTCGGCTCCCCCGCTGCGTCGTCGCGGAGGACACGCACGGCCGCGGCGAACGCGTCGCCGCGCTCGCCGTAGCTCGAGAACATGTCCAACGACGCCGCGGCGGGTGCCAGCAGCACCACGTCACCGGGTCGGGCCATCGCGCTGGCCGCACTCACCGCCGCAGTCATGGGTTCATCGTCACCCGGACGGAGGCTGTTCACCGGGACATCCGGCGCGTGTCGCGCAACCGCGGCGGCGATCACGGGTGAATCGACGCCGAGGAGCACGACTCCGCGGAGGCGGCCGGCGATGCTGCGCACCAGCTCGTCGACCGAGGCGCCCTTGAGCTGGCCCCCGGCGATCCAGACGATGCTCGCGTGCGCGCGCAGGGAGCCGGCGGCCGCGTGCGGGTTGGTCGCCTTCGAGTCGTTGACGTACCGCACCCCGCCGACCTCGGCGACCTCGACGGCCCGGTGCGGGGCCGGCTGGTACTCGCGCAGGCCCTTCAGCACGGCCTCCGGGGAGACGCCGTGCGCGCGGGCCAGCGCGGCCGCGGCGAGGGCGTTCGCGACGTTGTGCGGACCCGCCGGGCGGACGTCCGACAGCGTCGCGAGCTCTTCGGCGCTGTTCGCCGGGTCGGCGACGAAGGCGCGGTCGACCAGCAGGTCTTCGACCACGCCCAGTTCGCCGGCGCGCGGGGTGTCGAGCTGGAAGCCGACGCGGCGGGCGCTCTCGGGCGCGTGCTCGGCGGCGATCCGGGTGGACCAGTCGTCGTCGGCGTTGTGCACGGCGACCTTGGCGCGGGCGTAGACCCGGCCCTTCGCGGCCGCGTACTCGGCCATCGAGCCGTGCCAGTCGATGTGGTCCTCGGCCAGGTTGAGCACCGCGGCGGCGTCCGGGGCCAGCGTCGACGACCAGTGCAGCTGGAAGCTCGACAGCTCGACAGCCAGCACGTCGTGGCCGGCGCGGACCGCGTCGAGCGCCGCGTACCCGATGTTCCCGCAGGCCACGGCGTTGGCGCCGGCCGCCTTGAGGATCGATTCGAGCATGCCCGCGGTGGTCGTCTTGCCGTTGGTGCCGGTCACGACCAGCCAGGACGGCGGGTGCTCGCGCAGCTGCCCGACCCGCCAGGCCAGTTCGACGTCGCCGATGACCTCGACCCCGGCTTCGGCCGCGGCCACGAGCAGCGGCGACGTCGGCCGCCAGCCGGGGCTGGTGACGACGAGTGCCGTTCCTTCCGGCGGCTCGGTCAGGCCCGGCACCAGCTCGGCGCCGAGGCCGTCGAGCTCGGCCAGGCGCTCGGCGTTGCCGTCGGTGACGGTGACGCGCGCACCCAGCTCGACCAGCACCGGCACCACGGACTTGCCCGTGACGCCGGCTCCGGCGACGAGAACGTGACGACCGGCGATGTCCAAGATCAGCCCCCGAGACCGAGCTGCTCGCTGTAGAACAGGCCGAGCCCGAACATGCAGCAGATCGCCGAGAGCAGCCAGAACCGGATGATCACCGTGGTTTCGGCCCAGCCGGCGAGCTCGAAGTGGTGGTGGAACGGCGCCATCCGGAACAGCCGGCGCCGGGTCGTGCGGAACACCGCGATCTGCGCGACCACCGAGATCATCTCGACCATGAACAGGCCGCCGATGACGATGGCGAGCAGCTCGGTGCGGGTCGTCATGGAGAGGCCGGCGACCAGGCCGCCGAGGGCCAGCGAGCCGGTGTCGCCCATGAAGATCTTCGCCGGGGCCGCGTTCCACCAGAGGAACCCGACGCAGGCGCCGGTCGCCGCGGCGGCGACCACGGCCAGGTCCAGCGGGTCGCGGACGTCGTAGCAGGCGGGCGCCGGCGCGTTCGAGCACGACAGCCGCTCCTGCCAGAACGAGATGACGACGTAGGTGGCCAGCACCATCGCCGCCGCGCCGCCGGCCAGGCCGTCGAGGCCGTCGGTGAAGTTCACCGCGTTCGACCAGCCGGAGATCACGATGTAGCAGAAGATCACGAAGATCACCGACGGGAAGGTGATCAGCGCGAGGTCGCGGACGTAGGAGAGGCTCTCCGACGCCGGCGTGATGCCGTGCTCGTTCGGGAAGTTCAGCACCAGCACCGCGAAGGCGATGGTGACCACGAGCTGCCCGACCAGCTTCGCGGTCTTGTTCAGCCCGAGGTTCCGCTGCTTGCGGATCTTGATGAAGTCGTCGAGGAACCCGACGATCCCCAGGCCCACCGCGAGCATCAGGACGAGCAGCCCGGAGGCCGTCGGCGCGCCGCTGCGGGAGTTGAACATCCAGTTGATCAGGTGCGCGGCGAAGTACCCGACGACCATCGCGATGATGATCGCGACACCGCCCATGGTCGGGGTACCGCGCTTGGACTTGTGTCCTTGGGGGCCTTCCTCACGGATCTCCTGGCCGAAGCCCTGCCGGGAGAAGACCCGGATCAGGTAGGGCGTGAGCAGGATGGAGATCAGCAGGCCCGCCGCGGCCGCGATCAGGATGCTGATCACGCGTCACCACCGTTCGAGCGATTCTCGGAGTTGTCGGTTTCCCGGGGTTCGAGCAGGGCCTCGGCGACCCGCCAGAGGCCGGCGGCCTTGGAGGCCTTCACCAGCACCACGTCCCCGGGGCGGAGCTGATCATGCAGCACGGCGACGGCGGCCTCGACGTCGGGTACCAAAGTGGATTCCTCGCCCCAGGAGCCTTCCTGGTGCGCGCCCTGGTGCATGGCCGCGGCCTCGGGGCCGATGACGACGAGCTTGGCGATGTTGAGCCGGACGACGAGCCTGCCGATCTCGTCGTGGGCGGTGACCGCGTCGGCGCCGAGCTCGGCCATCACGCCGAGCACGGCCCAGGAGCGGCGGCCGGTCTCCCGTGTCATCGCCGCGAGGGCCTTCAGGCCGGCCCGCATCGACTCGGGGTTGGCGTTGAACGAGTCGTTGAGGATCGTCACGCCGTCTTCGCGCGTGACGACCTCCATGCGCCGCGCGGACCGCCGTTCGAGACCGGAGAGCCGGGTGGCGATGTCCGCGGGACGCACGCCCAGCTCCAGCGCGACCGCCGCGGCCGACAGCGCGTTGCCGACGTGGTGCTCGCCGTGCAGCGGCAGCTTGACGTCGGCCTCGCCGGCCGGGGTGACCAGCCGGAAGGACGCGCGGGCTTCGTCGTCGAGCGTGATGTTCTCCGCGCGGACCTGCGCGGACGCGCTCTCGCCGACGAAGACCACCCGGGCCTTCGTGCGGCTCGCCATGGCCGCGACCAGCGGGTCGTCGAGGTTGAGCACCGCGACGCCGTCGGCGGGCAGGGCCTCGACCAGCTCGCCCTTGGTCTTCGCGATGCCTTCGCGCGAGCCGAACTCGCCGACGTGCGCGCTGCCGACGTTGAGCACGACGCCGATCTTCGGCGGCGCGATCTCGGCGAGGTGGGCGATGTGGCCCGGACCGCGCGCGGACAGCTCCAGCACCAGGTGCCTGGTGTCCGCGTCGGCCCGCAGCGCCGTCCAGGGGTGGCCCAGCTCGTTGTTGAACGACCCGGGCGGCGCGATCGTCGGGCCGAGCGGCTCGAGCAGCTGGGCGATGACGTCCTTGGTCGAGGTCTTGCCGGAGGAGCCGGTGACGCCGACGACGGTCAGCTCGCCCTCGGCCAGGCGCTGCACGACGTACCGGGCGAGCTTGGCCAGCGCGGCCAGGACCGCGGCGCCGGAACCGTCCTTGTCGCCGGTCAGCGCGACCGACCGCGCGTGCGCCTCCCCCGCCGGCAGCGGCGGGACGACGATCGCGGGCGCGTCGACCTCGCGGGCGGCCAGCACGGCCACGGCACCGGCCTCGACGGCCTGCGCGGCGAAGTCGTGGCCGTCGACCTTTTCCCCCGGCAGGGCGACGAACAGGCCGCCGGGGGTGAGCTTCCGGGTGTCGAACTCCACGGTGCCGCTCACCTGCGCACCCGGATCGGCGCGGTGCAGCCGGCCGCCGACGACGCCGGCGATCTCGGCCAGGCTGAGCACGATCACACACTCACCTCGAGTTTGTTGCGGATGGCCGCGGCCAGCTCGTCGCGGTCGGAGAACGGGTGCACGACACCGCCGGCCTCCTGGCCGGATTCGTGCCCCTTGCCGGCGAGGAAGACGATGTCGCCCGGCCCGGCGAGCGCCACGGCGTGCGCGATGGCCTCGCGGCGGTCGCCGATCTCGACGATCTCGCCGCCCTCGGCGGGCCCGACCGCGCGGGCGCCGGCCAGCATGGCGGCGCGGATCGCCGCCGGGTCCTCGGAACGCGGGTTGTCGTCGGTGACGATCAGGACGTCGCTGCGGCGGGCCGCGGCCTCGCCCATCATCGGGCGCTTGGCGGTGTCCCGGTCGCCGCCGCAGCCGAGCACGGTGATGATCCGGCCCTCGGTGCGGGCCCGCAGGGCGTCGAGGCCCTGGGCGACCGCGGCCGGCTTGTGGGCGTAGTCGACGACGGCGGTGAACTCCTGGCCGACGTAGACGCGCTCCATCCGGCCCGGCACCTGGACCTGGGCGAGCCCGGTGACGATGTGGTCGAGCGACACGCCCGCGGTGCTCAGGATCGCGGCCGCCAGCACGGCGTTGGCGACATTGAACTCGCCGGGCAGCGGGATCCGGGCGGCGGCGCGGACGCCGTCCGGGCCGTGCAGGGTGAACGTCTGCTCGCCCTGCGGGGTGGCCTCCAGGTCGGTGGCCTTCCAGGCGGCCTCGGTGCTGGGATCCGTCGACACGGTGATCGTCTGCGGCGTGAGCAGGGCCTGACCCCACGCGCTGTCGACCACGACGACCTCGCTGGTGGCGCGGCCGTCGAACAGCAGGGACTTCGCGGCGAAGTACTCCTGCATGTCCTTGTGGAAGTCCAGGTGGTCCTGGGAGAGGTTGGTGAAGGCGCCGACCGCGAACCGGGTGCCGTTGACCCGGCCCAGCGCGAGCGCGTGGCTGGAGACCTCCATCGGCACGTGCGTGACGCCGCGCTCGAGCATCACCGCGAGCAGCGCCTGCAGGTCCGGCGCCTCCGGCGTGGTGAACCCGCTGACCAGGCGTTCGCCGGCGATCCGGGTCTCCACCGTGCCGATCAGGCCGGTGGTGAGGCCGGCGGCCTGCAGCCCGGCGTCGACCAGGTAGGACGTCGTGGTCTTGCCGGAGGTGCCGGTGACGCCGAGGACGGACAGCTTCAGGGACGGCTCGCCGTAGATCCAGGCGGCGATCTCGCCGAGGGCGGCGCGCGGGTCGGCGTGGACCAGGATCGGGACGCCGGCGTCGCGCAGGGCGGGCCGCTCGGCGCCGGCGGCGTCGGTGAGGACGGCGACCGCCCCGGCCGCGACCGCCTGGTCGCTGAAGTCGGCGCCGTGGGCGCGGGCGCCCGGGAGGGCGGCGAAGAGGTCGCCGGGCAGCACGTGCTGGGCACGCAGCGTGGTGCCGGTGACGGTGAGCTCGGCGGCGTCGGGCGAGCCGGCGATCAGCCGGGCGTCCGCCCTGGCGAGCAGCGTCGCCAGCGGGACCGGGTCGATGCGCGCCGGGCGGGGCGGCGCGGGGACCGCTTTTACCGGGCTTTCCGGCACCTGGGAACTGGACGAGGACACGGACACGGCCAAGAGGCTACCGGCGGGCGGTTTCGGCACCCGCACGCGGTACGGCGATTGCGTGCGGGCCGGGCACATGTGCTAAGCGGGCGTCCGCACTTCGTTGCGGCGCAAGGAGTTCACCCCGGCGGACCGATGTGGACGCTGCGCACGGCAAAGCCCCCTCACGTTGTCAGTGAGGGGGCTTTGACGCATTGTGGTCACTGGATGACGAGCGGGACCTGCGGCGAAGGGCCGTCCGACAGCGGGATCTGGTACCGCTGCGTCAGGTATGACGCGATGCTGTGGAACAGCGGGCCGGCGGAGTGCCCCACCGGCAACGTCGTGTCGGGCGCGTCGAGCCGGATGCCGACCACGAACCGCGGGTGGTCGGCGGGCAGGATGCCGGCGAAGGTGATGTTGTAGAGGTGGTCGCTGTAGGCCTTCGTCCGCGGGTCGACCTGCTGGCCGGTGCCGGTCTTGCCGGAGATCTGGTAGCCCTCGACGGCCGCGGTGGGCGCGGTGCCGCTCTGCTGGCCCTTGCCCTTCTGCGCGACCGCGCGCATCATGTCGCGCACCGTCTTCGCCGTCTGCGGGCTGACCACCTGCACCGTCTTCGGCGCCGGCTCCGGCACGGTCGTGCCGTCCGGGTTCACCTTCGCCTTGACGATCCGGGGTTCGACGCGCAGGCCGTCGTTCGCGATCGTCTGGTACATCCCCGCCATCTGCAGGATGGTCATCGACAGGCCCTGCCCGATCGGCAGGTTGCCGAACGTGGTCGCGGACCACTGACTGCGCGCGGGCACCACGCCCGCGCTCTCGCCGGGCAGGCCGACGCCGGTGCGCTGGCCGAGCCCGAACTTCTTGAGCAGCTCCGCGTAGCGCTCCTCTCCGATCTTCTGCGCCAGCAACAGGGTGCCGATGTTGGACGACTTCGCGAACACGCCGGTGGTGGTGAACGTCTGCGTGCCGTGGGTCCAGGCGTCGTGCACGGTCTTGTCGGCGATCTGCAGCGCCCCGGGCACCTGCAGCGTCGACTCCGGCGTCGCGATGCCGTAGTCGATCGCCCCGGTGGCGGTGACGATCTTGTTGACCGACCCGGGTTCGAACGGCGTGGTGACCGCCGGGTTGGCCAGGTCGTCGGTGGTCCAGGTGCGCTGGTCGTTGGGGTCGAACGTCTTGTCGTTGGCCAGCGCGTAGACCTCGCCGGTCTTGGCGTCCATGACGACGGCCTGCCCGCCCTTGGCGTGCGACTGCTGGACGTAGTCCGCCAGCTGCCGCTGCACCTCGTACTGCAGGTCGGAGTCGATGGTCAGTTCGAGGTCCGAGCCGGGGACGGCGGCCTGCAGGTCGCGCTCGGTGCCCGGGATGACGACGTTGTCGCTGCCGTTCTTGGTGTTGACCATCATCCGGCCCGGCGTCCCCGCCAGGTCGTTGTCGCGCAGCAGCTCCAGCCCGACGAGGCCGTGCAGGTTGTGCTTGGACACGTCCGGGTCGTCGGAACGCCAGTTCGCGGCGCCGACGATGTTCGCCGCCAGGCTGCCGCCCGGGTACTCCCGCAGCGCGCGCTTCTCGACGCCGATCCACGCGAAGTGCTTGACGATGTCGGCGGCGACGGACGGCTCGACGTTGTTCACCAGGTAGGTGAAGGACGCCTGCTTGTGGAACAGGTCGAGCAGCTGCTGCTCGGTGACCATGGCGGGCAGCTTGCCGGCGATGTACTTGGCGGCCCCGGCGGTCTCGCTGTCGAACGTCTTCTTGGTGCCGGGGTTCTTCGCGGCGTAGTCGTCCATGCTCTTGCGCAGCGCCTTGAGGTTCACCGAGAGCGTGCGCACCTCGACGCTGAACGCCAGCTTCGCGCCGTTGCGGTCCACAATGGACCCGCGCTGGGCGGGGATGTCGATGGTCTGGGTGCGCTGGCGTTCGGCCGCCGCGGACAGCGCCGCGGCGTCGAACCACTGCACCTGCACCAGTTTCACGCCGGCGACGATGAGCACGGCGACCAGCAGCAGCCGCACGGCGGAGAACCGGCTGCGGTGCCCGCCGTTGCCGCGGCGCGCGGCCGCGCTGCGGGTGCCGGCGGCGTACGTCCGCCGCGCGCTGCCCGCGGCGCGCGCCCGGACCTGGCTGCGGCCGGAAGCCATCACTGGCCGCCTCCCGGCTGGGCGGGCGGCTGCTCTTCGGCGGGCACGGCGGGCTGGTCGCCCTCGATCGGCGCGCCCTGCTGCGACTGCGTGCCCGCGGCGGGCGCGGCCGGCGGCGCGACCGGCACCACCGGGGCGTCCGCCTGGGCCTTCTTGGGCTCGCCGACGAGCGAGGTCTTCCCGTCGGGACCGACGACGATCCGCGCCGGGTCCCCACCGGGCACCATGCCGAGCTGCTGGGCCGCGGGGGCCAGCGAAGCGGGCGACTCCGCCTTGGCGACGTCGCGCTGCAGCTGTTCCTTCTGCTCGGCGAGATTCGCGTTGGTGGTGCGCAGCTGTTCGAGCCGGTAGGAGTCGGCGATCGCCTGCGTGGTCAGCCAGAGCGTGGTCGCCACGCCGGCGGCCAGCAGCGCCATCATCATCAGCACGAACGACGCGCGCGACTTCGGCAGCAGCGACTTCAGCTTGAACTTCGGCTTTTCCGCCGTCTCGGCGGGCCGGGCCTTCGGCTCCGGGCGCGCCTCGCGCTCCTTGAGCAGGTCGGCACGCTGGGCGCGGCGCGCGTAGGCGCGCTCGGCCGCGGACGTGCGGCCACGCGAACCCCGCCGGGGCGCGGCCTGCGTCGTCTGCTGGTCCGGCTCGACGGCGTCCGTCGAGGTGCGGGCGGCCTCGGTGCGACCCCGCGTCGCCGGCGCGGCCCGGCGGCGGGAGGACTTCGCGGGAGCGGTCATCGCGGCTCTCCGATCCTCTCTGCGGCCCGCAGCCGCACCGAGGCGGCCCGCGGGTTCCGTTCGATCTCCTCTTCGCCGGCCTTCTCGGCGCCGCGCGTCAGGAGCTTCAGCTCCGGTCCGTGGCCCGGCAGCTCCACCGGGAGCCCTTCCGGGGTGCGGGACTTCGCGAGCTCGGCCAGCGCCTGCTTCACCAGCCGGTCTTCGAGGGACTGGTACGACTCGACGACGATCCGGCCGCCGACTTTCAGGGCACCCAGGGCCGCCGGCATGGCGCGGCGGAGCACCTCCAGCTCGCCGTTGACCTCGATCCGCAGCGCCTGGAACGTGCGCTTGGCCGGGTGCCCGCCGGTGCGCCGGGTGGCGGCCGGGACGGCGTCGTAGAGCAGCTCGACCAGGCGCCCGCTGTTCGTGAAGGGCTCCTGCTCGCGGGCTTTGACGACGCTCTTGACGATCCGCTGCGCGAAGCGTTCCTCGCCGTAGTCCCGCAGGATGCGGACGAGCTCGCCGGGCGCGTAGGTGTTGAGCACGTCGGCGGCGGTGAACCCGGTGGTCGGGTCCATCCGCATGTCCAGCGGCGAGTCCTTGGCGTAGGCGAACCCGCGCTCGGCGCGGTCCAGCTGCATCGACGAGACGCCGAGGTCGAACAGGATGCCGTCGGCGTGGCTCAGGCCCACGCTTTCGAGGGCTTCCGGGAGCCCGTCGTAGACGGTGTGGACGAAGTTGACGCGATCGCCGTGGCGCGCCAGGCGTTCTCGTGACTTCTCCAGCGCGGCGGGGTCACGGTCCAGCGCGACGAGCCGCAGCCGCGGGAACGCCGCCAGGAGGGCGTCGGAATGCCCGCCGAGGCCGACCGTGGCGTCCACGAGAACGCCGTCGCGGTCGGCGAACACGGGAGTGAACAGCTCGACGATCCGGTCGAGCAGCACCGGGACGTGCTCGGTCATCGTTCCCTCCCCCTTTCTCGCCCGATCGGCCCGGGGGAAATATGGCGGATGCCGTCAGGTCCCTGTCCGCCCGCTGCGGACCTGGTACCGGGGAAGGTGCACCAGGGCTGTTGAGCGGACAGAGGCCTCACGGCATCCGGGTGGGCTTCCCCTCCTCGCGCGGGCGGCGAACCTCTTCGTCCCCCGACGACGAAGGTGCACCGCGACCGCACGCCTAGAAGACGCCCGGCAGTACTTCCTCTCGAGCCTTCGCGTAGCTGTCTTCGTGCTCCTCCAGGTACGCCTGCCACGCTTGGGCGTCCCAGATTTCCAGCCTGGTGATCGCCCCGATCACCACGCACTCCTTGCTGAGCCCCGCGTAGCGGCGGAGCTCGGGCGCGATGGTGATGCGCCCCTGGCCGTCCGGACGTTGCTCGTCCGTGCCGGCGAACAGGTAGCGCTGGTAGGCCCGAACCGCCTCGTTCGTGAACGGGGCCTCGGCGACCTTGCGCGCCATCTGCTCGAACTCGGCGCGGGGGAAGACGAAGAGGCAGTGGTCCTGCCCCTTGGTGACCATCAGCCCACCCGCCAAGGCGTCACGGAACTTCGCAGGCAGCGCGAGCCGCCCTTTGTCGTCCAGCTTCGGGGTGTGGGTGCCGAGGAACACGGCCTCCACCTCCCTACCGTCCACGGTGGCGAACCACCCCGGACGGCCACGGGGCTTCCCTTCCGCCCCACTGGCCACCACCGTACCCCACTTTTCACCACAGTCAACGCGACAAAAGGGCAGACCACTCCGTCGTGTGTTCCGTTTGCGCAGGTCAGCCGCGTGGGGCCTGGTGGGGGGCGTGGTGGGGGACGGTGGCCAAGATCCCCCGCACCGGGGGCCGGAGCAACCTCAGCTGTAGCCCAAGCGTCCGCATAACGGCCGCGAAAGAACCCTCCCGCTCCGAGGTGGGGCCGAAGGTGGCCCGAAGTGGGGAACCAATGTGGGCCGGAGTGGGGAACCAAGGTGGAGCCCAGCGGGGAGCCCGTGCCCAGCCGGGCATCACCCGTGATTGAGGGGGCATCACGCGTGATTCGCGGGGCATCACCCGTGATTCGCGGGGCATCACCCGGCCGAGCCGTGTCGACCTCCCCATCACGCGTGATGCCTCTCCAATCACGCGAGATGCCCCCTCAATCACGCGAGATGCCCTTCCGGACACACGTGATGCCTCTCGGGGCTCAGTCTTCCGGGGTGAGGAGGGCCGTGACGCGGGCCGCGAGGCGGGTGCTGTCGACCGGGCTGACCGTCACCCACTCCTGCCCACCCCGGCCCGGGGTCTTCGTCGCGCAGTACGCGCCGACGTCGGTGTCGAACCACGTCAAGCCACCGACGCGCGCCAACTGCCCCGACCCCGACCGGCGGCTCACGCTGAACTGCCCCGCCGCGTACACCGGCCGCGCCTGGATCGCCCGGACCTCTTCGAGCTGCGCCGCCGTCGTCCCCGACGCGGCGTCCGGCGACCCCGAGAGCGTCGACGCCGGGAGGCTGATGCCGTAGCCGGGGCCGGCCGACAGCTCCGGCAGGACGTCGACGATCGCCGTGCCCAGCTCTCCCTCGTGGATGGAGTCGAGGCCGATCGTCTGCTCCGGCTGGGTCGCCAGCACCCCGCGGCGGCCGCGGGCCGCGGTCACCGCGCGGAACGGCGTCGCCGCCGTCATGTCGGCCAGCGCTTCGCACGCGACGAACACGTCCGCGTCCGCGAGCAGTTCCAGCCGCGACGCCAGCGCCGGCTCCAGCCGGGACCCGTCATAGAGGCCCCGCGAAGCCAGGTTGTCGTAGACGGCCTTGCGCACCTCGGCGCGCTCGGCATCGGTCACGCCGACGCTGCGGACGCTCAGCGGTTCCGGCGGGCGGTCGTGGCCGAGGTCGGTCCAGAGGATGTCGAACGCCGACGCCGAAACCCGGATCAAGCCCGCCCCAGCGCCGGCGGGGCGGGGAACGTCTCGGCCGGCACGTGCCCGCGCAGCGCGGTGTCCCGCGTCCGGAGGACGTCGATCGCCTTCTGCCGCGCGGCCTCGGCTTCGGCGCGGCGGACGGCCATCTCCGCGGCCAGCCCGGCCAGGACGAACACGTTCCCGCTGGACGCGGCGTCGCGGATCATCGCCGCCGGGTCGTAGGTCACCGGCGGCGGCATGTCGGCCCGCGCCCGCGCCGCGGCCTCCGCCTGCGCGCCGACCGCCTGCCCGACCGACGCCGAGACGGCGGCGGAGTGCGACAGCCACTGCGCGGCCCGGCCCAGCGCCGCGCGCGCCGCGTCCCCCGCCTGGCCACGCCAGTGCTCGTCGGACGAGGCGACCAGCGCGGCGACATCGGCGGTGGACTCCTGCAGCCGTTTCGCCAGCCCGTCCCAGCGCGCGCCCGCCTCGCCCGCGGCGACCGGGTCGTTGCCGCGCTCGACCTCCGCGGCCATCGCTTCGTGGCTGTAGGCCTCGTACCGCGCGGTGGGCACGGGTGGTTCGGGCACGGCGCACCTCCTGGTCAGGGCAGCTTGGGTTCGACGAGCTCGGCCACCGTGCCCGCGCGACGGCACGCGAGCGGGGTGTCCGAGAAGCCGGAGTTGCTGACGTCGATCTGCAGGCTGGCGCCGTCGCCGACGCCGAGCAGCACGGCGCAGGTGCCGTCGGCGGCCTTCTTGTCGGCGACCTTCAGCGCCGGGTGGGTGCCGACCGTCGTCTTGGTGACGTTCTTCTTGGTGACGTCGAGGTCGGCGAGGCCGTGTTTTTCGTCGAAGGTGACGGTGACGCCGAAGGTGCCGGGCACGGTCCAGTCGCAGGCCCGCGCGCCGGCGATGTCCTTGGACTTGCCGAGCACGGTGATGCCGGCGGTCGAGCGGTCCTGCGGGGACAGCAGGGTGCAGAGGTCGGCGAGGCCGGTGGGCGAAGCGGACGGCGGTGGCAAGGCGGGAGCGGAGGCCTGCGCGGAGGTGTGCCCGACGGCGGCCGGCGGGGTGCTCTGCTGCCCGCACGCGGCAAGAACAAGGAGGGAGGGTGCGAGGAGAAGACCCCGCGTCGGCGACCCGAGGGATCGCGGCACTGCCGGCTCCCCCACCGCGCGGCTTCGCGAGGCCGTCCGCTCGGCACGCACCAGCTCACCCACCGGTGCAGTCCACGCCTTCGGCCGCCTGCTCGTCCGCGTGCTGGTACTTCGCCAGCGCGTCGCCGATCCGCCGCTTGAGCGTCTCCAGCTCCTTGCCGAACGCGGTCAGCTGCTGCACCGCCGAGCCCTGCCCGCCGATGCCGTACTCCGCCATGAACTCGCCGATCTCGCCCGCGTACCCGCCGCCCAGCGGCACGCTCCGCCCCAGCACCTTGGCCTCGCGGACCATCTCGCCCACGACGTCCTGCAGCTGGCCGAGCTTCGCGTAGGCGTCCGTGGCCAGCTCGGGCGCGACCGCGAAACCGCGCACGTCGAACGGCAGCTGGGTTCGCAGCTCGCTCATAAGCGGTTACGCCTCTCCGTAGCCGGGCGACCTCGAACCGCAGCATACGACAGAGCAGGGCGTCAGCGGGAGCACCCAGAATCGGGTGAAGACTCACCCTTTCGAGGTATCGTCCCTGCTTGCGCAGCGTCATCGCGGGGTTCCAGCCCCCGGTTCGCCCGGGTTTGACACACTGGGTGGAAGGCTGGTCGCTGCGCGCGGACAGCAGCGAGGGGGCCGTTCGGCCCGGCGGTGCGCACAATGCGCGCGGCCATGCGCCACCAGGAGGTCGAGTGACGTCGAGAATCCAGTCTGCCGCGCCCGGATCGGGCGAGCAGGCATCCGGGCGGCCGCCTTACCCGGCGGAGCCCGCGGGCAACGGCCGGGTCCACGGTCACCCCGGCAGAGTGCCGCTGGACGAACTGCACGACACCGCGCGCCGGATCGCCGCGAACGTGGAGCGCGTGCTGGTCGGCAAGCCCGACGTCATCCGGATCGCGCTGGTCACCCTGCTCGCCGAGGGCCACCTGCTGGTCGAAGACGTGCCCGGCGTCGGGAAGACGTCGCTGGCCAAGGCCCTCGCCCGGTCGATCGACTGCACGGTCAGCCGCATCCAGTTCACCCCCGACCTGCTGCCGAGCGACGTCACCGGCGTCTCCATCTACAACCGCCAGTCCGGCGAGTTCGACTTCCGCCCCGGCCCGGTGTTCGCGAACATCGTGGTGGGCGACGAGATCAACCGCGCCTCGCCGAAGACGCAGTCCGCGCTGCTGGAGTGCATGGAAGAGCACCAGGTCACCGTCGACACCTCGACGTACCGCCTCGAGCAGCCGTTCATGGTCATCGCGACCCAGAACCCGATCGAGATGGAAGGCACCTACGCCCTCCCCGAGGCCCAGCGCGACCGGTTCACCGCCCGCGTCTCCATCGGCTACCCCGACCAGCAGGCCGAGCTGGCCATGGTCGACGAGCACGCCGGCCACAACCCCCTCGAAGACCTGCAGCCGGTGTCCGACGGCGAGACCGTGCACCGGCTGATCGAGACGGTCCGCGGCGTGCACATCGCGCCGGAGGTCCGCCGCTACGCCGTCGACGTCGTCGCCGCCACCCGGGGCGTCCCGGAGATCCGGCTCGGCGCGTCCCCGCGGGCCACGCTGCACCTGGTCCGCGCGGCGCGGGCGCAGGCCGCGCTGTCGGGCCGCGACTACGTCGTGCCGGACGACCTGCACACGGTGGCGGTCCCGGTCCTCGCGCACCGCCTGGTGCTGACCACGGAGGCCCACGCCGCCCGCCGGTCGGCCACCGACGTCGTGCGCGCGGTGCTGCACCGGGTGCCGGTGCCGCAGGGCACCCGGCCCTAGCTTTCCGCCGAAGGGGAAGAGAACGGCATGCTGCGTGCCCTGTCCGGCCTGACCACCCGCGGCCGCTGCCTCCTGGCCGCGGGGATCGCCGCCGCGGTGTGCTCGTTCGTGCTCGACGAGCGCGATCTGCTGCGGGTCGCGATCTTCGTGGTGGCGCTGCCGCTGCTGGTCGCCGTCTTCATCTCGGCGACCCGGCTGCGCATCGGCGCCACCCGCGCGCTGCGCCCGCAACGGGTCGCGGTCGGCGGCAACGGCGAGGTGCAGCTGGAGCTGTGGCGCAGCGGGCGGCTGCCCGCCGGCGAGATCCTCCTCGAAGACGGCGTGCCGTACGCGCTGGGCTCGCGGCCGCGGTTCGTCGTCGAACGGCTTCCGCACGACCGGCGCGTCGCCCTGCGCTACCCGCTGCAGCCGGTGCTGCGCGGGATCCAGCAGGTCGGCCCGCTGCGCGCGACGATCACCGACCCGTTCGGGCTGTGCGAGTTCGAGCGCGAGCTGATCGGGCACTCGCGGCTGGTCGTGGTGCCCCGCGTGGTCCCGCTGTGGGGCCTGCCGAGCGGCGCGGGCATCGGCGTCGGCGACGACGGCACGGTCCGGCTGCACGCCGGGCAGGGCGAGGCCGACGTGATCGTCCGCCAGTACCGCCAGGGCGACGACCTGCGGAAGGTGCACTGGCGCTCGACGGCCCGCCGCGACGAGATCATGGTGCGCGTCGAGGAGCGCCCGTGGCGCGGCGGCACGACGGTGCTGCTCGACCACCGGGCGGCCGCCCACCACGGCAGCGGCCCGGCCGCGAGCCTGGAGTGGGCGGTGTCGTTCGCCGCGTCGGCCGCGCTGCACCTGCGCCGGTCCGGCCACCGCGTCCGGCTGGTGAGCGAGCACGGCGTCACGCTGGCCGACACCCCGGGCGACGGCGGCGACCACTACGACCACGTGGTGCTCGACGCGCTGGCGGCGCTGCAGCCGGCGCACCAGCGCGACATCACGCTGGCCGGCGACCCGGCCGAGGGCCAGGAGCTGATCGCGGTGCTCGGCACGGTGAGCACGGAGGCGGTGCACGAGCTGACCCAGTACCGCCCACGCGGGATCAGGAGCCTGGCGGTCCTGCTGGACACGCCGACGTGGTCGGCGGGGGTAACGGCCCCGGAGCAGCGAGCGGCGGCAACGGAGGACTCGGCGGCACTGCTGCGCGCGGCCGGCTGGGGCGTGATCGTCGCGGGGCCGGGGTCACCGATGCCCCAGGTGTGGGCCGAGCTGTGCCGCAGCGGAGCCCGCCGGGGCACCCTGATCGGTGGCCCGCGATGAACGGCACCGAACCTCGCCACGGCGGCGCGCGCCAGGGCAGGTCGATCGGCGAGTCGGCGACGCCCCGCACCACACCTCGCCGCAGCAGCGCGCGCCACGGCACACCGGCCAGCACCGCACCCCGCCGCACCGTCACCCGCCCCAGCACCTTCTCCGGGGGTCCGCGATGAGCACCGCCGCACCGCCGCGCAAGTTCGAGCGGCCCGCGTCCCGGCCGGAACGTCCGCTTTCCGCCTGGCGCAGCAGCGTTCTCGCCCCCGTCGCCGCCGGGGTCGCCACCCTCTGCGCGGCGACCTCCGTCAGCAGCGTCGTCGCCGGGCTGGCCTGGTTCGGCTACCTGTTCGTCGCCGTCCTGCTGATCGGTGCCGCCGGGCTGGCGCTCCGCTCGCTGCAGGTGCCGACCATCCTGGTCGGCCTCGGGCAGCTGCTCGTCCTGCTCTTCCTCATCACCGGCGCCTTCACCACGCACGGCATCCTGCAGATCATCCCCGGCCCGGAAGCGTTTTCCGAGATCGGCGCCACGCTGACGGCCGCCGCCGAGCAGATCCGCGTCGGGCTGCCGCCCGTCGAGGGCAGCCAGCCGATCCTGTGTCTCGTCACCATCCTGATCGGGCTGGTCGCCGTCCTCGTCGACACGCTCGCCGTGGCCGCCGCGGCTCCCGCGGCAACCGGGCTCGTGCTGCTCTGCGTCTACGCCGTGCCGGCCGCGTTGAGCGACGAAATGCTGCCGTGGTGGACGTTCCTGCTCGGCGCGGCCGCGTTCGCCGGGCTGCTGGCCGTCGACGGCAACCACCGGCACCGGCGCTGGCGCACCCGGGAGGCACCGGGGCGCAGCGGCAAGCCGGGCGTGCTGTCCGCGCCGGTCGCGGTCGTCAGCGCGGCGATCGTGCTCGGGCTGACGGGCGGGGCGATCACGTGGGTCGGCACCGTCGGGAGCATGCCGTTCGGCGGCAAGGGAAGCGGCGCCGGCTCGGGCTCCGGCGGCTTCGGCATCCAGCCGTTCACCGAGCTGCGCGGCATGCTCGACCAGGGCGCCAACCGCGAGCTGTTCAAGGTCCGCGGCCTCGGCACCGACCGGCGCCTGATGCGCGCGATGACGCTCGACACCTATTACCCCAACAAAGGCTGGGGCCTGCACGACGAAGGCCGCTCGCAGCAGGGCGTCCCGGTCGGGCCGCAGCTCCCGCCCGCCCCGGGTGACGACGGCACCGGCACCGCGCGCCGCATCGACGTCGAACCGACGAGCTGGCGGGACAACTGGCTGCCGGTGTACGGCGCGCCGCGCGTGATCGACGGCGCCGGCAACGGCTACCTCTACGACCAGGTCAGCGGCACTGTGTTCACGACTCGCAGCGAAGCGCCGCCGGCGTACACCGAGTACGCGTCGCTGAAGGAACCGACGGCCGCGGAGCTGCGCGTGACCCCGCGGGTCAATGACCTGCCGCCGCGCTACACGCAGCTCGACCAGGTCGACGAGCGCGTCCGCGTGAAGACCGAGCAGCTGATCGCCGGCGCGTCCAACGACTTCGACCGGGCTTCGGCGATCTGGCGCTACTTCACGGCGCAGAACGGGTTCGTCTACGACACGAAGACCACGACGTCGGAAGAGCCCGACGTGCTCGCCGACTTCATCCTCAACGGCAAGCGCGGCTTCTGCGAGCAGTTCGCCTCGGCGATGGGCGTGATGCTGCGGGTGGCGGGCATCCCGTCGCGGGTGGCGATCGGCTTCACCCCGGGCGTGCAGGTCAACGACTATCTCTCGATCAGCACCCAGGACGCGCACGCGTGGGTCGAGGCGTACTTCGGCGACAAGGGCTGGGTGACGTTCGACCCGACGCCGCTGTCCGACGGCCGCGGCATCACCCCGCCGTACCTGCAGGCCGGCCCGCAGAACGGCAACCAGCCGGACGACACCCAGGTGGCGCCGAGCACGGTCCAATCGAGCGCGGCGCCGACCGGCGTCCCGCGCGACAACGAGCAGAACCTCCCGTCGCAGACGCCCAAGGACGCCCCGGGCAGCGACGAATGGCTGTTCAACCTCGCCCTGCTGCTCGCCGCGCTGGGCGCGGGGGCGCTGTTCGTCGCGGCGCTGCTGCGCCGGATGCTCGACCGCGAGCGCGCGAACGCGCGGAAATCCGCGTCGCGGGAAACCGTTCCGCAGTCCGGGCCGTCGCCGGGTGACCGGAGCGAGGGCGCGCTGCTCGTGCGGGCCCCGGCACCGGCCCCCACGGCGACGCCGTCCCGGCCCCGGGCGCTGGCCGGCTGGCTGCCGCTGCTGGCGGTGGGGCTGTGGATCACGGCGCTCGGCCTGCTGGCGGCGACCGTGGCCTGGTGGCTCGGCGTGCTGGTCGTGGTGCTGCTGCTCGTGGTGGCCGGCCCGGCCATGGTCCGCGAGGTGGTCCGCCGCCGCCGGCTGCAGCGCATCGTCCAGCAGCAACCGGGCGCGGCCGACGCGGCATGGGCGGAACTGCGCGCGGAGTGCGCGGACCGCGGGTTGCCGATCCCGAGCAGCGACACGGTCCGCGTGGCGGGGCAGAAGCTGGCGGCGAAGCACCACCTCGACGACGAAGGCCGCGAAGACCTCCGGACGGTCATCGGCGTGCTGGAGCGGTCCTGGTACGGCGAGGACGACGCGCCTCGGCCGGATCTCCCGCCGGCCTTCGACGGACTGCGGCGGAGCCTGCGCCGCAACGCGCCACTCTCGTGGAAGGGCAAGCTCTTCCCCCGCTCGGTCTTCCGCAACCGCACCTGACCCACCCGCCCCGCACGGGCCCGTGCGCAAAGGGGCATCACGTGTGCTTGGAGAGGCATCACATGTGATTGGAGGGGCATCTCGCGTGATCAGCCGGGCATCAGCGTGATGCCCCTCCAGACACGCGTGTCGCCCCTCCAGACACGCGTGTTGCCCCTCCAGACACGCGAGATGCCCCTCCAGACACGCGAGATGCCCCTCCAATCACGTGAAATGCCCCCTCAATCACGTGAGTTCCGGGCTCGATCACGTGAGTTACGGGCCTGATCACGCCGGTTCGGGGTTGGTCACGCGGTCCGCGGGCTGAGCGTTCGGGAGTTGGGGACCGCAGGTCACCCGTGTGGGGGTCACCCGCTGTCACTGCCGCCCCGCCAGGGTTGGCCGGGTGGATGAGCACACAAGAAGATCCGCGTCCCTCCGTTCGGCGGGACGCGGATCTCGTCGTCTTGCGGCGCTACTGCTCCTCGAAGCGCTGGCGGAAGCGCTCTTCCATCCTCTGGGTGAAGGAACTCCGGCGGCCTGCTTGCTTGCCGCCCGGTCCTTGCCCACCGCCCTTGCCGTCTCCGTCGGCGCCGTGCCGAATCGATGTGACGGCCAACATGACTCCGAAGAACATCACGAGGAACCCGAGCACGCTGATCAGCGGGATGTCGGCCACCCGGAACTGCGGCACCACCACGCCCAGCACCAGCAGGGCCACGCCCACTACGAACAGGGCGATGCCCTGAATACGCCGTCGGCGAGCGGGGCGACGCAACCGGGTGCCACGCACCGTGGATGCGAACTTGGGGTCCTCGGCATAGAGCTCGCGCTCGATCTGATCGAGCAGCCGCTGCTCATGCTCGGAGAGTGGCATCTTTCCTCCTCCGGCACAGCTGTCGCGGGCGCCGGGCCGCGCAACGTCCTGGACCCAACAGCCAACCCCAGGCGGGGTGGCACTGTCCAGGATACGAGGCCCGCGCCCGCACGACTACCCGATCCCGCATCCAGAAGGGATCGAATTGGGCTAAATCAAGCCGGGCGGGCGTTGCGGACGGTCACCGTCACAGATTGTGACCATATTGCCGCCCGCTCGCCGTTGTGGGGGAACCCCGCCCGGTCGAACATCACCGCCCGTGCCGTCACCCCTCCTTCGGCCCCAGCAACGACGCCGGCCGCACCGCCGCCGACCCGAACTTCGACCGCGCGACGTCGGCCGCCACCTCCGCGTCCCGCCAGCGCGGGGCCGGTGAGTCGAACACCAGCTGCTCCCCCGCCTCCCCCGTGTCGAGCCCTTCGACGCGGACGCCGATCAGCCGCACTGCCCCGGTCGGCGCGTGCTCGGTGAGCAGCGCCACGGCCACCGCGTGGATCTCGCGCGCCACGTCCGTCGCCGAGACCAGCGTGCGAGCGCGGGTGATCGTCCGGAAGTCCGCGAACCGCACCTTGATCGACACCGTCCGGCCGCGCACGCCCCGCTCCCGCAGCGTCGCCCCCACCCGCTCCGACAAGCGAAGCAGCTCCAACCCGAGCGAAGCCCGGTCGTACAGGTCGACGTCGAAGGTGTGCTCCGCGCCGATCGACTTCTCCGGCGAATCGACCACCACCGACCGCTCGTCCACGCCGTGCGCGAGCCGGTACAGGTGCTCGCCCACCGCGACACCCAACGACTTCTTCAGCCGCTCCGGCGGGAACGCGGCGACGTCGGCGATCGTGGCCAGGCCCAGGCGCCGCAGGTGCTCCTCGGTGCGCGCGCCGACGCCCCACAGCGCCGACACCGGCAGCGGGTGCAGGAACGCCAGCGTCTCCGCCGCCGGCACCACGACCATGCCGTCCGGCTTCGCCATGCCCGAAGCCAGCTTCGCAACGAACTTGACCTTCGCCACCCCCACCGAGCAGGTGATCCCGTGCTCGGCCGCGACCCGCGAGCGGATCTCCGCACCCAGCGAAGCCGGCGTCGCGCCCAGCCGCCGCAACGCCCCGCTGACGTCCAGGAACGCCTCATCGAGACTGAGCGGCTCGACCAGCGGCGTCAGCTCGCGGAAGATGCCCATGACACCGCGGGACACCGAGCCGTAGAGCCCCGACGTCGGCGGGATGTTGATCAGGTGCGGGCACAGCCGCTTCGCCGTCGAGAACGGCATGGCCGAGCGCACGCCGAACTTCCGCGCCGGGTAGTTCGCCGCGGCCACCACCGCCCGCGGCCCGCCCCCGGACACGACGACCGGCTTGTCCGCCAGCTCGGGCCGGGTCCGCAGCTCGACCGACACGAAGAACGCGTCCATGTCGACGTGCAGCAGCCCGCACCCGGTGTCGTCCGGCACCGGCTCACCCGGCCGGACGCGGAACCGGCCCATTCCGCCCGGCAGTTCGGCATTTCGTCCCACGCCGAGGACGCTACCGGGCACCACCGACAGTTTTTCGGGGGTTCGGGTGGCGGAGCCCCCGACCTGGGGCGAAGCCCCAGTTGTCACTGCCAGTTTCGGACGACCGGGGAAAGGCCAGGTCAGGCCGGGCGTGCCAGCGCGTGCAGCCGTCCCGCGACGTCCCGCAGCGCCGGCGTCCCCGCCGCGACCTGCTCGAACTCCGCCAGCTCGTCGTCACGGACGTCGCCGGACACCAGGTCCGAGATCACCCGATCGCCCTGCAGCAGCGTGACTTCCAGGCCGGCCGCCTCCAGGCCGGCACGCAGCCCGGCGGCGGAAAACCGGCGCAGCACCGTGTCGCCCGGGATGACCCCGTCGGCGCTCTCGAGCAGCCGCCGCGCCTCGCCGACCCGGCCCGCGAGCGCGCGGTGGAACACCGCGGCGTGCCGGTTCGCCACCAGCACCGACACCGCGCCGCCGGGCGCGACCGCCGTGGCCAGCGCCGTGAGCACCACGGCCGGGTCGTCGACGATCTCCAGCAGCCCGTGCGCCAGGACCAGGTCGGCCGAACCCGCCGGGACGTACCGGCCGAGCGCGTCGGAGTCGTCCGCGATCACCGTGATCAGCTCGGAGACGCCCTCCTCCTCGGCCCGCCGCTGCAGCGTGGCCAGCGCGTTCGGGCTCGGCTCGACGACCGTCACCCGGCAGCCCGCCGCCGCGAACGGCACCGCCCAGCCGCCGCTGCCGCCGCCCACGTCGACGACGCGGGGCTGCTCGGTGCCCCGGGCGCGGGCGGCCTCGATCTCGGCTTCGAGCACCCGGCGGACGGCGCCCGAACCCCGGGCGGCCACGGTCTCCGTCTTCATGCCGCACAGGGTAGTGCGCGCCCCCGCCCGGCTCCCGGCCTCCTCCCTTCGAGTGAACGGCCCTTGCCCGGCAGCGCCTCCGGCCCGCACCCGTAGGCTGGTGAACGTGCACACGGTCGCCGTACTCAGCCTCAAGGGAGGCGTCGGCAAGACGACGGTCGCTCTCGGTATCGCGTCCGCCGCCTTGCGTAGGGGCACGCGGACGCTGGTGGTCGACCTCGACCCGCAGGGCAACGCCACCACCTCGCTCGACCCGCCCTACACCGACGCCACCCTCGCGGACGTGCTCGAGACCCCCACCCGGGAGATGCTGGAAACCGCGATCGCCCCGAGCGTCTGGAGCGAGGACGTCGACGTCCTCGTCGGCGCCGAAGAGCTGGAGCTGCTCAACGACCCGGAGGCCGACAGCGAACGCCTGGCGAACTTCTCGCGCGCGCTCGACGAGCTGCACCGCACGCCGCTGCGCGAAACGCCGTACGAGCTGGTGATCCTCGACTGCCCGCCGTCGCTGGGCCGGCTGACGAAGTCGGCGCTGGTCGCGGCCGACAGCGCGCTGATCGTCACCGAGCCGACGATGTACGCCGTGGCCGGCGCGCACCGCGCCCTGGAGGCGATCGAGAAGATCCGCAAGGAGCTCAACCCGGAGCTGCGACCGATCGGCGTGCTGGTGAACAAGCTGCGGGTGCGCTCCTACGAGCACCAGTTCCGGATCGCCGAGCTGCGCGAGAACTTCGGCTCGCTGGTGATGCCGACGGCGATCACCGACCGGCTCGCGGTGCAGCAGGCCCAGGGCGCGTGCAGCCCGATCCACGAGTGGCACTCGCCGGGTGCCCAGGAGATCGCGCTGACGTTCAACATGGTGCTGGCGAAGATCCTGCGTTCCAACCGGGCGGGCCGGCACCGCATCGCCGGTGAGGAGGCCGAGGGGCCGGACTGGCCCGAGGGCCCGGCCCCGGAAACCCCCGAGGCCCCGGCCGAGGTGTCCGAATCCGCGGGGTGAGCCGTGCCCGAAGGTGACACCGTGTTCCTCGTCGGGAAGCGGTTCGATCGCGCACTGGCCGGGAAAACCCTGCTGCGCGGGGAGTTCCGCGTGCCCCAGCTGGCCACTGTGGACCTCGCCGGGCGCGCGGTGCTCGGCGTCGGAACGGTGGGCAAGCACCTGTTCACCCGCTTCTCCGGCGACCTGACGCTGCATTCGCACCTGATGATGGACGGGATGTGGGACGTCTACCCGGCCGGCGCGAAGTGGCGCCGGCCCGGCCACCACGCCCGCGTGATCTTCACCGCGGCCGGCGTCCAGGTGATCGGCTTCCGCGTCCACGACCTGAAACTCGTGGCCACGGGCAAGGAACACGACCTCGTCGCGCACCTCGGCCCCGACCTGCTGGATCCACAGTGGACGGACGAGCACCGGCAGCAGGCAACCGCGAACCTGACCGCCGACCCGGCCCGCGAACTCGGGCTCGCCCTGCTCGACCAGCGCGTGCTGGCCGGCGTCGGGAACCTCTACAAGTGCGAAATAGCCTTCCTGCTCGGGGTGACGCCGTGGACGCCGGTGTCCGAAGTGGACGCGGGACGCACGGTCGCGCTGGCCCGCAAGCTGTTGCTGGCCAACGCCCTCGCCGGGCGCTTCGACCAGAGCACCACCGGCCACCTCGACCGCAACCGCAAGAACTGGGTGTACGAGCGCACCCGCCAGGGCTGCTTCCGCTGCGGCGGCAAGCTCCTGGTGCGCACGCAGGGCCACGACCTCCAGCGGCGGCCGACGTGGTTCTGCCCGAAGGACCAGACAGGACCGTACCCGGCGCAGTAAGCTGGCGCCCGTGACGACGTTCAAGCTCCCGCTCTACGGAGCCGACACCGAACGCGGCGACCTCGCTCCCTGAGCCGCGCGCGCTCCTTCCGTCACCTCATCCGAACACTCAGGGAGCTCAGTCATGCCCGGAATCCTGACCGGGCAGGCGCTGCGCGCGTTCGCGCACGCCCTGCCCAAGGTCGAACTGCACGTCCACCTGGTCGGCTCGGCGAGCCTGCCGACCGTGCTGGAGCTGGCCCGGCGCCGCCCGGCCGCCGGGGTCCCCACCGGCGAACGCGAGCTCGCGGAGTTCTTCACCTTCCGCGACTTCGCCCACTTCCTCACCGTGTACCTCGCGGTCACCTCGCTCGTGCGCGACCGCCACGACATCCACACGCTCGTCACGGGGCTGGCGAAGGACCTCGCCGCGCACAACTGCCGCTACGCCGAAGTCACCGTGACCCCGTACAACCACCTGCTCGACGGCATGTCCGGCGACGACCTGCTGGCCGGGCTCGAAACCGGCCGGGCCCGCGCCGCCGAACTGGGCGTGGAACTGGCCTGGTGTTTCGACATTCCGGGCGAAAAGGGCATCCGGGCCGGGCGGGAGACGCTCGTGTTCGCGCTGCGCGAACGTCCCGAGGGCCTGGTCTCGTTCGGGCTCGGCGGCCCGGAACTCGGCGTCGGACGGGCGCAGTTCGAGCCGTTCTTCACGCGGGCGCGGGAAGCCGGGCTGCACAGCGTCCCGCACGCCGGCGAGACGACCGGGCCGGCCACGATCTGGTCCGCGGTGCACGACCTCGGCGCCGAGCGGATCGGCCACGGCACGAGCTGCGCGGCCGACCCGGCACTGCTCGAACACCTTGCGGCGCACCGGATCCCGCTCGAGGTGTGCCCGACGTCGAACGTGCGGACCGGCCAGGTCCCGGACATCGCGGCGCACCCGGTGCGGCGCATGCTCGACCACGGCGTCGTCGTGACGCTCAACACCGACGACCCGCCGATGTTCGGCGCCACGCTCACCGGCGAGTACGTCGCCGTCGCCGAGACTCTCGGCCTCACCACGGCCGAGCTGGCCCGGCTCGCGGAGAACGCCGTCGACGCCTCCTTCCTCGACGAGCGGCGGAAAGCACGTCTGCGGAGTGAGATCAACGAAATGACGTTGCACGGCACCGCCGACTTCACCTAGCGTGGCAGTACACGAGAAAGGAGGTGGTCCTAAGTTGTATTCCAACAGGACTCGTGAGGTGGCTGTCCGCTAGCGGATGGCACGTGAAGGACTTTGAGCAGCGATACAACCGAGCCACCTTCGGCTCATCGCCTGCTTCACGTGGTGCCTGATAGCGAATACCAGGCAGTCACCGTGCCCCCGGGGTTCCCGAGCACCAGTCCGGCTCGGGCTCAGGCGTTTGACGGCGCTTGAGAGCAGCCCCGGGGGTCCCTTTATGTCGCTCATTCGAGTAGGCCGTGCCACCCGGCGTAGCAAGACGACCGTCCGGCGATCAGCGTTTCCCTGTCCTGTCCCCCGGACGGCTGAGGCTCGCTAGCCTGGACGCATGCTCAGGCCCGACTACCCGATCACCACGGCCCGGCTGATCCTGCGCCCGTTCACGCCCGGCGACCTCGACGCGTTGAACTCCTTCCAGTCCCGCGCCGACGTCGCCCGCTACCTGTACTGGGGTCCGCGCAGCCGCGCCGAGTCGGCCGCCGCGCTCGCGAAGCGCGTGCACAGCTCGACGTTGACCAAGGAAGGGCAGTTCCTGGCCGTGGCGGTCGAGCTGGCCGCGACCGGCCAGCTGATCGGCGACCTGAACCTCGAGTGGCTCAGCAGCGAACACCGCCAGGGCGAGATCGGGTTCGTCTTCCACCCCGACCACCACGGCAAGGGCCTCGCCGCCGAAGCGGCCACCGAGCTGCTGCGGCTCGGCTTCGAGGACCTGGGCCTGCACCGCATCATCGGCCGCTGCGACGGCCGGAACACCGCGTCCGCCGCGCTGATGGAACGCCTCGGCATGCGCCGGGAGGCGCACCTGCGGGAGAACGAGATCGTCAAGGGCGAGTGGACCGACGAGCTGATCTACGCGATGCTCGAGGACGAGTGGAAGGACCGCGATTAGTGGTCGCTTTCACGCCGGAGTGACGCTCGGGTAGCGGCTGCCGGGCGATTTGGCAGCATAGGGGCGTGCTCTTCGACAAGATCGTCCGCCCGGCGCTGTACCGGCTGTCCTCCCACGACCCCGAGCTGGTGCACGAGCGCACGATCGCCGTCCTCGCGCGGCTCGGCAAGCTCGCGCCCCGCGGCGTCCCCGGCGTCTTCCGCGTCGACGATCCGGCGACCGTGCTGGGCCTGCGGTTCCCCAACCGCGTCGGGCTGGCCGCCGGGATGGACAAGAACGGCCGCGCGCTGCCGGCGTGGGCCGCGCTGGGCTTCGGGTTCGTCGAGGTCGGCACCGTGACGCGGCTGGCCCAGCCGGGCAACCCGAAACCGCGGCTGTTCAGCCTGCCCGCCAGCGACGCGATCATCAACCGCATGGGCTTCAACAACGACGGCGCTTCGGCGCTCGCGGCGAAGCTCGCCCGCGACGGGAAACCGGGTGTGCCGCTGGGGATCAGCATCGGCAAGTCGAAGGTGACGCCGCTCGAGGACGCCGTCGAGGACTACCGGTTCTCGCTGCGCGCGCTGCACCCGTACGCGGACTACTTCGCGATCAACGTCAGCTCGCCGAACACGCCGGGGCTGCGGCAGCTGCAGGACCGCACCGCGCTGGCCGAGCTGCTCGGGGAGCTGCGTTCGACGTCGGCCGAGCTGGCCGGCGGCGGCACACCGACGCCGGTGCTGGTGAAGGTCGCACCCGACCTGACCGGCGACGCCCTGGCCGAGCTGCTGGAAGTCGCGCTCGAGCACGGCGTCGCCGGGATCATCGCCACGAACACGACGTTGGCACGCGACGGCGTCGCGGCCGCGGAAAGCGGCCTGGCCGGACAGGCGGGAGGACTGTCCGGCCGGCCGCTGACCACCCGCGCGGCCGAGGTCGTGCGCTTCGTGCACGACCACACCGGCGGGAGCCTGCCGATCATCGGCGTCGGCGGGATCATGGGCCCGGACGACGCCATCCGGCTCGTCGACGCCGGCGCGTCGCTCGTGCAGCTCTACACGGGCTTCGCGCTGCACGGGCCGGGCTTGGTGCGCCGCGTCAGCCGGGGTCTCGTGGCCCGGCGGTAGAGGCGAACCGGACGTACCCACGCCACGACTCGTAGCGGTCCAGACCGGGCCCCTCCGCGGCGAGGCACCGGACGGCCAGCGGTGCGGTGCCGTCGTCCAGCACGACGCGGTCGAGCACGAACGGCTCCTTCAGCGTCGCCGCGAACCGTTCGAACGCGGCCGGGGACAGGCGCCAGCGTTCGCCGTCGAGCGTGGCGCTGCCCTCGACGACACCCGGCTGCGGGGGTTCGGTGTCCAGGAGCACCAGCCGGTAGCCCTCGGTGGTCCGGACCGGCCCGGAGAAGCGGGCGCCGAGCTCGACGAGGTCGGCGTTGAGCGGCTGGCCACGCAGGTGCGCGCCGAACACGACGACGTCCTCGCCGGGCTCCGGGTAGGGCGTCATCGGCTCGTCCGTGCAGACGGTCGCCAGGTCGAGGGCGATCTGGTCCTCGAACGCCCGCGTCAGGAAGGTGATCCCGAACGGGCGGCGGTCGCCCGGCAGCACCGGGACGGTGACCGCGGCCAGGTCGAGGAGGTTCGCGAAGGCCGTGCAGGACGCCAGGCGGTGGCCCACGCCGGCCGGGTCGGCCAGTGCTTCGGCGATCCCCGGGTGCTCCGGCACGGTCGGCACGATGAGGGCGTCGAAGCCGTCGAAACCGCGTTCGGGCAGGGAGATCGGGGTGAGCACGGCACCTGCCGCCCGCAGCCGGGCGACGACGGTGGCGAGCGCGAGGCTCGCCGCCTCGCCGAGCGGCAGGTCGGTGGGGTAGGCGATCCGCGGGTGCTCGCCCGCGCCGAGGCGGACGTCGGCGGGCCAGGTCCGGTCGCCGCCGGTCATCAGGGTGAGCGCGCGGTGGGCCGGGACCAGGCCGTTCGCGTACACGGAGACGTCGTCGGCGGCGGGCAGCAGGCCACGCGTCGGTTTCACCGCGGCGACGGCGTTCAGCGCGGCCGGGACCGCGCCCCCGGTGCTCAGCGCCAGGTCGACGACGCCGAGCGCGACGGCGACCGCCGCGCCGTTGCCGCCGGCCTTGGTGCGGTCCCAGGCGCCGGAGAGCGGGGCGGCGCCGGTCTTGCCGAGCACGACGGCACCGGCGCCGGTGAGCCGGCCGACGACCGGGGCGCTGGTCTCCGGGACGGCGTGCCCGGACGGCTGCCCGGCGACGTCGATCAGGTCCTGGACGGCGATGACCGTGCCGGCCAGCGGGAGGTCTTCACCGGCTTTGACACGTTCGTCGACGGCCTTGGCGTCGACGAGGACGTCTTCGACGGCGCGGAGGGTGGTCCAGAGTTCGGGACGGCCGGCTTCGGTGAGGCGTTCGAAGGCCGCGATGACGCGCTGGGAGGCGGTGGGCGGGGTGATCGGCACGGGGTCCGGGTCCGGCGGGAGCGTGTTCACGGGGCGTCCTTTCCTCGGCGGTCGAGAAAGTCCACTGTGTACGGTCGGCGCCGTCGAACCTCAGTCCACGGCGGGCCTCCCGGCGAGTGACACCTCGGCATGCATGACAGAAACGTTAGGGCGCGGACGTTTCCGTAGCCATCAGTTTCCGATTACGCGCGGGTTTCGGCACCGGGAGGTGAACAGGGCGCGACGCCAGGGTGAAACGCACGATCACGCACGCCGGGTGACGACGAGCCGATACCCCCGGACGGCGGCACCCGAACGGCCGAGTTTGAAATCCCAATGGCCCAGCGAAGCCCGAATCCGCGTGATGGAACCCGAAACCCGCGTGATCGAAGTCGGATCCGCCGTGATCGAAGCCGGAACTCGCGGATTTCGGTCTGCCGACGCGTGTCGGGAAAGGCATCACGCGTGTCTGGGCGGGCATCACGGTAATGCCCGTGGGATCACGCGAGATGCCGCTTGGAACACGCGTGATGCCCGTTCCGTCACGGCGGGAGCGGGTCAGGAGAGCTCGCGGAGGGCCATGGCCAGGCCGGCCAGGCGGTCGGTGGCGTCGGTGAGGGCCTGCTTGGACGTGACCAGGCCGTCGTCGGCGGCCGCGACCGTGTGGCCGGCTGCTGCCACCAGGCCGCGGTAGCCCTCGAGGCCGTCTTCGAGCTGTTCGCGGAGCTTGCGGACCGCCGCGTCGAGGGCGGCCTGCTCGCGGGCGGGGGCCGAGTCGCGGCCGCGCTCGATCGCCTGGATGCGGGCCGCCAGGCCGCGGAGGGCCGCGGCCGCTTCGGTCGCCGTCTGGCGGGCGTCCGCGACGGAGACCTCCGAGACCGGCGGCGTGCCCACCGAGGACGGCACCGAAAGCTGGCGCAGCAGCTCGCTCAGCGAGGCTTCGCACTCGGCGAGCCGTTCCATCGGCTCGCGGGCCGCCGAGCGGGCGGGCGGCAGCGGCGGCGGTCCGGCCGGGGCCGCCGGGATCGGGGTGCGCTTCAGTTCGCGCAGCTTCATGCCGGAGCGGACGCTGAACGTGCCGAAGATGACGACTCCGGCGAACGACGTGATCGCCTGCGGCATCATCGCCACGCCGGTCGGGCTGATCCAGCCCAGCGCGGCTGCCAGGGTGACGACGCCGCACAGGATCGTCAGGATGATCCACAGCGTCAGGGCGCGGGACGTCCGGCGCTTGCGGCGTTCGAGCTTCGCGGCCGGGTGGTTCCAGCGGTCCCACTTGGCCCTGGCCTCGGCGAACGCCGGGACCTGGCTCGCCATGGACGACAGCGAGGCCGTCATGTCGGGCCGCCGGGCCGGCGGCCGTTGCAAGGGGTTGGGGCGTGCGGGCTTCCCGCCGGCCTGGTCGGCCGGCGGGAAGTACTTCTGCACCTTTTGGAGCTTTTCCTGGGCGCGCACCGCGTAGTCGGGCAGCTTCTCGATGTGCTTCTCCAGCTTCGCGCTCAGCTCGCCGAAGTCACGCCGCCTGCCCTGCTGCGCCATGGTGCTCGCCCCCTTCGAACGGGTTTACCGGCGTCAGGCCGGGTTCTTGCCCTGCTCGGCCTGCACGCGCGCCTGGATCTCGCGCTGGATGTCGGACTGGCTGGTCGGCGCCTGAGCCGTCTTGCCGCCGTCGGTGACCTGCGCGACCGACTCGCCGCGCATCGACGAGCGGATCTGCTCGAGCCGCGAGTGGCCGGCCAGCTGCGTGGTGGAGGCCTGGACCTCCATCATGCGCCCCTGGACCGAGTTCTGGGCGAGCTCCGCCTGGCCGAGAGCCGTGGTGTAGCGCTTCTCGATCTTGTCGCGGACCTCTTCCAGCGACGGCGTGTTGCCCGGCGCGGCCAGCTGGCTCATCTGGTTGAGCGAGGCGGAGACCTGCTCCTGCATCTTCGCCTGCTCCAGCTGCGAGAGCAGCTTGGTGCGCTCGGCCAGCTTCTGCTGCAGCATCTGCGAGTTGCGCTCGACGGCCTGCTTCGCCTGGGCCGCGGCCTGCAGCGACTGGTCGTGCAGCGTCTTCAGGTCCTCGATGTTCTGCTCGGCCGTGACGAGCTGCGTCGCGAAGCTCTCCGCGGCGTTCTCGAACTCGACGGCCTTCTGCTCGTCACCCTTGCTGCGGGCTTCGTCCGCGAGGACGAGTGCCTGCCGGGTGGAAGCCTGCAGCTTCTCGACGTCGCCGAGCTGCCGGTTGAGCTTCATCTCCAGCTGCCGCTGGTTGCCGATCACGGAGGCGGCCTGCTGCGTCAGCGCCTGGTGGTTGCGCTGCGCCTCCTCGATGGCCTGCTGGATCTGTACCTTCGGGTCGGCGTGCTCGTCGATCTTCGACGAGAACGCCGCCATCATGTACTTCCAGAACTTCACGAACGGGTTGGCCATCTCCTCCGCCTGCCTTCTTGCGTCCCACGGGCCTAGGTACTCGGGGTGTGGGGCGTCGCTCCCCTGCTGCTTGTCCAACGCACCAACCCCGGCGTCGGGTTCCATCGTGTCAGGTCGGCCACTTCCGTTCCAGGCGACCCGGCGGAATTCAGGGATCGCCCTGATCACCCCGAGTAGGCAACGCGAACGGCCCCGGGCGGGTTGCCCGGGGCCGTCGTCGTGTCCGATCCGTGACTACGCCGCGATCGTGGAGGCCAGCTTGGGCTGGCCGATCGTCGTGCGCAACGTCGTGTTCATCCGCGGTGCCGGGGAAACCCGCAGGTCGGCGAGGTCGTTGCCGATCAGTTCGGACATCAGGCGGCCGCCTTCGATGCCGGCGGCCGACGCCTCGGCGCCCCGCTTCTCCCGGGGTGCGCCCTCCACGATCCGCTCGTCGACCGGTGCGACCTCGACGTTGTCGAGGGCCGAAACGTCCGCCGCCACGTTGTGCAGCAGCTCGCCGAGCGGAAGGTCCAGGGCCTGGCAGATGGACGCGAGCAGCTCGCTCGACGCCTCTTTCTGGCCCCGCTCCACCTCCGAGAGGTAGCCGAGGCTGACCCTGGCGGCGCGGGAGATGTCGCGCAGCGTACGACGCTGGTTGGTGCGGGCATGACGGAGCCGATCACCGATCGCCTCACGCAACAGCACGGTCATCACGCGCCTCCCTTCCGAACAAGTACCCCCTACGTTACCCAGAGCGGTGCCCCGGGCGCAGGAGTTGGTGTGCACGTACGCCAAGGGCGAACGCGTGTTTCACGCCAGATGTTCCCCGAGCAGGGCAAACGCGGCCAAGACCGACTCGGTCCTGATCAAGTCGCGATCGCCTGCCAAGGCCAGGCTACGGACTGTACGCGTTCCCGGCCCGGCAAGCCCGACGTGCACGGTGCCCGGTTCGACGCCGTCCTGCGCCGACGGCCCGGCCACGCCGGTGAGCCCGAGGCCCCAGGTGGCGCCGCAGCGGTCGCGGGCGCCCTCGGCCAGCTGGGCCGCGACCTCGGGGTGGACGGCGCCGTGCCCGGCCAGCAACTCCGGAGAGACGCCGGCCAGGGCCGCCTTCAGCTCGGTGGCGTAGACGACCAGCCCGCCGCGCAGCACCGCGCTCGCCCCGGGCACGCGCGCCAGGGTGGCGCAGACCAGCCCGGCGGTCAGCGACTCGGCCGCGGCGACGGTCTCACCCCGCGCGGTCAGGGCCGCGACCAGGGCTTTCTCGTCCACCTTCAGCTCCCGGTGACCCGGCGCCCGGCTGCCCGCAGCCGCACCGCGCGGACGAGGTAGTCGACGCCGGTCACCACGGTCAGCACCAGCGCCAGCCCCATCAGCGCCCACCGCACCGGGTCCGCCTCGACCGGCAGCGGCAGCAGGTACGCCACGATCGCCGCGATCTGCGCCATCGTCTTCGCCTTGCCGCCCCGGCTGGCGGGGATCACGCCGTGCCGGATCACCCAGAACCGCAGCAGTGTGACGCCGATCTCCCGGACCGCGATGACGATCGTGACCCACCAGCCGAGCTCGCCCAGCACGCTCAGCCCGACCAGCGCGGCGCCGGTGAGCGCCTTGTCCGCGATCGGGTCGGCGATCTTGCCGAAGTCGGTGATCAGGCCGTACTTGCGGGCCACCCAGCCGTCGAGCTGGTCGGTGGCCGAGGCGATCGCGAACAGCCCGGTCGCGATCGCGCGCCAGGTCGTGTCGTGGCCGTCGCCGACGAACAGCGCGATCACGAACAGCGGCACCAGGACCAGCCGCGAGAGCGTCAGGAGGTTCGCGACGTTGAGCGTCGGGACCGGGGTCGGCTCCGGGACCTGGGCGGGGGCGTCGCGCGTCAGGCCCTCGTCGGCGGCGTCGCTGGGGAGCGCACTCACCGGTCGGCGTCCGGTACCGCGCGGACGATGAGGTCCACGCCCGCCGAGTCGACGACCTCGCAGCGCAGGAAGTCGCCGACCTCGGTCTTCTCCGGCGCGTCGAGGATGACGCACTCGCCGTCGACCTCCGGCGCCTGGTGCGCAGCGCGGCCGGTGAGCTCGCCGTCGTCGTCCAGCTCCACCAGGACGTCGACGAACGTGCCGATCCGGTCCTCGGCGCGCTGCGCGGTCAGCTCCTCGACCAGCGCGGAGATCCGCGTGACGCGCTCGGCGACCACCTCGGGGTCGAGCTTGCCGTCGAAGGTCTCGGCCTCGGTGCCGTCCTCGTCGGAGTAGCCGAAGACGCCCACGGCGTCGAGGCGCGCGCCGGTCAGGAACCGCTCGAGCTCGCTCAGGTCGTGCTCGGTCTCGCCGGGGAACCCGACGATCACGTTGGTCCGGATGCCCGCCTCGGGCGCGTACTCGCGGATCTGCTCGCACAGCGCCAGGAAGGAGTCGGTCGAGCCGAACCGGCGCATCCGGCGCAGCACCTGCTCGCTGGAGTGCTGGAAGGAAAGGTCGAAGTACTCGGCGACACCCGGCGTGGTCGCGATGGCCTTGACCAGCTGCGGGCGCGTCTCGGCCGGCTGCAGGTAGGAGACGCGGACGCGCTCGATGCCGTCGAGCTCCGCCAGGCGCGGCAGCAGCCGCTCCAGCGCGGTGGCGCCGTCGCGGCCGAAGTCCTTGCCGTAGGACGTCGAGTTCTCGCTGACCAGGAACAGCTCCTTGACGCCGTTTTCGGCCAGCCACATCGCTTCGGCGACGACCTCGTCGGGCTGCCGCGAGACGAACGAGCCGCGGAACGACGGGATCGCGCAGAACGAGCAGCGCCGGTCGCAGCCGGAGGCGATCTTCAGCGCGGCCACCGGCGAGTCGTCGAGGCGCGTGCGCAGCACCCGCGGGCCCCAGCCGTGCTGCGCGTGCCCCGGGACCTCGACGGCCGCCGCGGCGGCGGGCCGCTCGACCGGGCTGATCGGCAGCAGCTTGCGGCGGTCGCCCGGCGTGTGCGAAGCGATCTTGCGGCCGGCGACGACGTCGTCGAGCCGGGCCGAGAGGTCGGCGTAGTGGTCGAAGCCCAGCACCGCGTCGGCCTCCGGGAGGCTGTCGGCGAGCTCGTGCCCGTAGCGCTCGGCCATGCAGCCGACGGCGACGACCTTCTTGCCCGTGTCGGACGCGGCGAGCAGCGTGTCGACGGAGTCCTTTTTGGCCGATTCGACGAAGCCGCAGGTGTTGACCACCACGACGTCGGACTCCTCGGGATCGGCCGCCAGCTCCCAGCCGCCGGCCGCGAGCCGGCCCGCCAGCTCCTCCGAGTCGACCTCGTTGCGGGCGCAGCCCAGGGTCAGCAGGGAGACGCGTCGGGTGGCGGCTGGGTCCGTGGCAGGGGAAGGCACGACGTTCAGGGTAGCCGCCGGGCCCGGGCGGCCCGACGACGGCGTAGCCCGGTCGTGTCACCGCGCGCGCCAAGCGATGTGGCAGGGTGGACGATCGTGCCATCCGACTCGCCCCGCCCGACCGTCCGCCGCGCCCGGATCGCCGACGTCCGCAAGATCAAGGCCCTGGTCGACTCGGACGCCGGCCGCGTGCTCCTGGAAAAGGACCTGGTCACGCTGTACGAGGACGTCCAGGAGTTCTGGGTCGCCGAAGTGGGTGACGACGTCGTCGGCGCGGCCGCGCTGCACGTGCTCTGGGAGGACATCGCCGAGCTGCGGACCGTCGTCGTCGACAAGGCCGTCCGCGGCCAGGGCGTCGGGCGGGTGCTGGTCGCCCGGCTGGTCGACGAGGCACGTGAGCTGGGTCTCAAACGGCTGTTCGTGCTGACCTTCGAGACGAGCTTCTTCGCCGGGCACGGGTTCGTGGAAATCGACGGCACTCCGGTGTCGCACGAGGTGTACGAGGAGATGCGGCGCTCGCACGACACCGGTGTCGCGGAGTTCCTCGACCTGCCCTACGTCAAGCCGAACACCCTGGGCAACTCCCGCATGCTGCTCGAGCTCTGAACACAACCCCTAAGCCGGCCGGATTCAGGGGTGAATGTGGCCCCACAACCTCCTTTCGGGCGGTGACGCGCGCCACGGCGCTGCCCGAAGCTGATCGGGCACTTGTCCCCCGATCGGCAAGGAAACCATTGATGCGCACGACACTGCGGAACCTGGGGGCCACCGTCACGGTGGCCGTTTCTGTCGGCGCGGGCGCCCTGCTGGGCACCGGCACCGCGGCCGCCGTCGACATCCCGGCGGTCACCGACCAGTACCTCTTCTCGACGTCCCTGTCGAAGTTCGAAACGATCCGGAACCAGGCGCCGTACTCCGGCCAGCTGGACTGGTCGTCGGACGGCTGCTCCTGGTCGCCGGACACCCCGTTCGGCTTCCAGTTCCTGCCCGGCTGCCACCGGCACGACTTCGGTTACCGCAACTACAAGAAGCAGGGCCGGTTCACCGACGCCAACCGGCTGAAGATCGACGACAACCTCTACACGGACCTGAAGAGCGTCTGCGGGTCCAACGTGGCGTGCAAGGGCGCGGCCTGGACGTACTACCAGGCGGTCCGCAAGTTCGGCGGCTGAGCCGCGAACCGCGCGGGTGGCGCCACAATGGTGATCATGGAGATCGATCACCTGCTCAGCACGACCCGCGCGGTGCGCCGCAAGCTCGACCTCGACCGGCCGGTGGAACCCGAGGTCCTCGACGAGTGCCTGAACCTGGCGCTGCAGGCGCCGACGCCCGGCAACGTCCAGGCCTGGCGCTGGCTCGTGGTGCGCGACCAGGACGTGAAGGACCGGCTTTCGGTGCTCTTCCGCGAGGTGGGTGAGGCCTACCTGGCGGAGCGGGCGAGCGCGGCGCCGTCGCGGATGCTGGCGTCCGGGCGGCACCTCCTCGAAGTGATCGACCGGGTCCCGGTGTTCGTGATCCCGGTCCTGGCCGGCCGCCCGGCCGGGGACAACGCGGTCGACGCGGCCTTCTACGGCGGCATCTTCCCGGCGGTGTGGAACTTCCAGCTGGCGCTGCGCTCGCGCGGGCTGGGCTCGACGCTGACGACGTACCACCTGGCGCGGGAAGCCGAAGCCGCGGAGATCCTCGGCATCCCGGAGGGCCACACGCAGGCCGGGCTGCTGCCGGTGGCGTACACGACGGTGCCGGACTTCAAGCCGGCCGCGCGCAGCCCGCTGTCCGAAGTGGCCTACCTCGACCACTGGGGCACGCCGCTCAGCTGATCCGCACGGTGGCCTCCCCACCGTCCTCGCTGACGGAGACGAGTTCGACCCGGCTGGCGGCGAACGACGTCGCCCGCGGGCCGGTGCGCGGGCCGCTGTGCAGCTCGGCCGTGGTGCTCTCGCCGCGGCCGGGCTCCTTCAGGAGGAAGGCGAGGGTGGCCTCCCCCTGCCAGAAGCACTGCATCCCGGGCCGGCACCGCGAGTCGGCGACCACCCGCAGGTAGCGCACGGTCAGGTCCTTACCCTGCACGGCGGCCTCCTGCCCGAGCCGCAGGGTGACGTCGTGCCCGGCGGGGGTGCTGACGGTGCTCGGCGACGCCGGCCCGGCGGCGGGCAGCGCGGCGGCGACCGAGCTCCCGGCGCCCGCCGCGACGACGGCGAAGGCGAACAGTCCGGCTACGAATCGCTGTAGGTCCACGTGGTCAGGACGGAAGGGGCACGGGCGGGGGTTGCACGGCTATTCGTCCTCGTCGCCCGCGGCCGCGTCGACCGGGCCGCCGCCGCGGATCATGAACAGCACCGACTCCAGCTCCTCCGGCTTGATCAGCACGTCCCGGGCCTTCGAGCCCTCCGACGGGCCCACCACCCCGCGGCTCTCCAGCAGGTCCATCAGGCGCCCCGCCTTCGCGAAGCCCACCCGCAGCTTGCGCTGCAGCATCGACGTCGAGCCGAACTGGGAGGTCACGATCAGCTCCGCCGCCTGGAGCAGGACGTCCAGGTCGTCCCCGATGTCCGGGTCGATCTCCTTCTTCTCGCCCGCCTTGGCCGCCGTCACACCGTCCTGGTACTCCGGCTGCGCCTGCTCCTTCGCGTAGTTGACGACCGCGGCGATCTCCTCGTCGCCGACGAACGCGCCCTGGATGCGGACCGGCTTGCCCGCGCCCATCGGCAGGTACAGCGCGTCGCCCATGCCGATCAGCTTCTCCGCGCCCGGCTGGTCCAGGATCACCCGCGAGTCCGTCAGCGACGACGTCGCGAACGCCAGCCGCGAGGGCACGTTGGTCTTGATCAGGCCGGTCACGACGTCGACCGACGGCCGCTGCGTCGCCAGGACCAGGTGGATACCCGCGGCGCGGGCCTTCTGGGTGATGCGGACGATCGCGTCCTCGACGTCGCGGGGGGCGGTCATCATCAGGTCGGCGAGCTCGTCGACGATCGCCATGATGTACGGGTACGGCCGGTACTCGCGCTCGGAGCCCGGCGGCGCGGTGATCTCGCCCGAACGCACCTTCTTGTTGTAGTCGTCGATGTGCCGGACCTTGTTGACCTGCATGTCCTGGTAGCGCTGCTCCATCTCCTCTACCAGCCAGGCCAGCGCGGCGGCCGCCTTCTTCGGCTGGGTGATGATGGGCGTGATCAGGTGCGGGATGCCCTCGTACGGCGTCAGCTCGACCATCTTCGGGTCGATCAGGATCATCCGGCACTCGTCCGGCGTCGAGCGCGCGAGCAGCGACACCAGCATCGAGTTGACGAAGCTCGACTTACCGGAACCGGTCGAACCCGCGACCAGCAGGTGCGGCATCTTCGTCAGGTTCGCGGTGACGAAGTGGCCCTCGATGTCCTTGCCGAGGCCGATCACCATCGGGTGGTTGTCCTTGACCGTGGACGGCGCCCGCAGGACGTCACCCAGGCGGACCATCTCGCGGTCGGAGTTCGGCACCTCGATGCCGACCGCGGACTTGCCCGGGATCGGCGCCAGCAGGCGGACGTTGTCGGTGGCCACCGCGTACGCGATGTTCTTGGTCAGCGCGGTGATCTTCTCGACCTTGACGCCCGGGCCGAGCTCGACCTCGTAGCGCGTGACCGTCGGGCCGCGGGTGAAGCCGGTGACCTGCGCGTCGACGTTGAACTGCTCCAGCACGCCGGTGATCGCCTCGATCATGGCGTCGTTGGCTTTGCTGCGGGACTTCGGCGCGTCGCCGAGCTTCAGCAGGTCGGGCGGCGGGAGCTGGTAGTCGCCCTCGACCGTGCGGGTGACCGCGAGCGGCGGTTCCACGGCCTTCTTCGGCTTCTTTTCGGGCACCTCGACGGGCTTGGGCGCGGCCTTGGGCGGCTTGATCGGCGTCGGCGCCTCGGCCAGCATCGCGTCGATGTCCAGCTGCTCGGGGGCGGCTTCGCTGGCCTGGCGACGCCGGGACGGCTTGCGCAGCCGCGCGGACTTCGGGTCGGCGTCGGTGACCTTCTCTTCGTCGGTCGCGAAGCCCGAACGCTGCGCTTCGGCTTCGGCGATCTCCTCCTCGTCGAGGCCCCAGTTCCGCAGCCGCTGCGGGATCTGGCGGACCGGCGTGCCGGTGAACACGAGCACGCCGAAGAACAGCGCGAGGATCAGCAGCGGCACGGCGACCCAGGTGGTGACGCCCATGGTGAGCAGGCCGCCCGAGAAGGCGCCGACGATGCCGCCGGCGTACATCCGGCCGTCGTTGGTCTCCGGCAGCGCGGTGAAGATGTGCAGCATCCCGAGCACGGACAGGACGACCATGATCGTGCCGACGACCATCCGCGGCCGCGTCTCCGGGTGCGGCTCGGACCGCATCAGCGCGACGGCGACCACGACGAGCACCAGCGGGAGCGTGACGGCCCCGGCGCCGAGGACGGTCCGGGTGGCGATCTCGACGCCGGTGCCGATCGGCCCGGCCGCGCGCCACCAGACGCCGACGGCCGCGACGATGCCCAGGCCGATCAGGCCCAGCGCGAGCCCGTCGCGGCGGTGTTCCGGCTCCAGCTCGCGGGTGCGGCCGACGGTCCTGGCCAGCGTGCCCAGGCCCTTGGCCAGCAGGTTCCAGGTACCGCGGACGCCCTTCCCGAAGATCCCGGGCGTCTTGCGGCGTGCGCGTGGCGCGGGCTTGCGAGCGGACGACGTACGAGGCTTCGCGGGTGTACGCGGCTTACGCGCCGCTGCCCCCTTCGCGCCGCTTCCCGTGCTTCTCTTCCTCGTCGCCGACCCAGCCATGCCCTCAACGGTAACCGGCCGTCGCCGTTCGTCCCGTGCGCCACTCTCGGCCCACGGTGAACTTCTGCCTCACATCCGCGCTTGAGCGGCCATCCGGGTGAACCGATCCGCCAGTGCGCAAACGGGTGAAATCGGCGTCTGCCATGCTCTGCGCATGCTCGCGCTGCGCACCGACGAACCGCCCCGCCGTGCTCCCGCCATCTGGCGGACCATGCTGAACATCGACCGTGGGCTGGTGAACCTGGTCGGGCGGCTGACGGTCACCGGCCGGGTGCCCGCGCAGCTGCGCGGGCGCCCGCTGCTGATGGCGGCGAACCACATCGGCGTGTTCGACGCGTTCGTGCTGATGGCGGCGTGCAAGCGGATCGGCATCAACCCGCGGTTCATGCTGGCCGGCGGCATCCTGGACGCCCCCGTGATCGGGCCGGCGCTGCGGGTCAGCGGGCACCTGCGGGTCGACCGCAAGCACGCCGGGACCGCCGTCGGGCAGTTCGCGGAGGCCGTCGAGGCGATGCGGACGACCCGCGAGCCGATCATCGTCTACCCGGAGGGCCGCATCAGCCACGACCCGGGCCTGTGGCCGGAGCGCGGCAAGACCGGCGCGGCGCGGCTGGCGCTCGCGGCGGGGGTGCCGGTGATCCCGATCAGCCAGTGGGGCGCGCACGAGGCCGTGTACTGGGGCACCGAGACGGTCAACGGCCCGGCGGACCTGGTCCCCCTGGCCCGCTCGGGGCTGAGCGCGCCGCTGCGCCGCCCGCGGTTCCGCGTGCACTTCGGCGACCCGGTGGACCTGTCGGACATCGAGCCGGAGCGGCCGGGCGCCGGGGTGCGCGCGCACGCGAAGATCATGCAGGCGATCACCGACGGCCTGGTCCCACTGCGCCGCGACGAGCCCGACCGGCCCCGCTTCCACGACCCGACGCGGCCGACCGACACGGTCAGCCCGTGGAAGCCGGCGTCCGGCTCCTGAGCCGATCGGGTGTAGTTCCGGCCAGGGGCTCAACCCGCTGTCCGCCACCGGCGTGGCTGCCGCGTTCTCGTCGGTGACACAGAGGGGCAGGCTGCCATGCGAAGGATCGCGAAGACCGTGGGCTCGGTTCTCGCCGTGCTCGGCGTCGTGCTGACCACCGGAGCCGTCACGGCGGCACCGGCGAGCGCCGCGGTGTCGTGCTCGGGGACGAAGACCTACGACAACAGCAGCGGCGCCTCGGGGCTCGGCGAGCTGACGATCTACTACAACAGCGCCGACGGCGGGACCAACAGCGCCTGCTTCTACCACCGCGGCGCCGCCTACGGCGTGGCGGCGGAGACCTACGTGGTGATCGAGCGCTGCGTCGAAACCAGCGGCGAAGGCCTGCCGTGCACCGCCGACCGGTCCTCGAGCCCGGACCGCGGCGTCTACAAGTACCACGCAGGCCCCCGAGGGGTCACCGGCACGGCGAACCGCTGCGTGGCCGCGGTCGGCTGGATCTACTGGGGCGGGCAGTACTACGCGATCTCCAGCGGCCGGCAGGGCTGCTGAAGTCCGCATCCTGGGACGCACTGCCGCGCACCCTAGAGTCGGCGGACGTGAGCACACGGATACTCGTCGTCTACTACAGCTCGACCGGGAACACCGCCGCCCTCGCCGAGTCGCTCGCCGCGGGCGCGCGGGAGACCGGGGCCGACGTGCGGGTGCGGACCGTGCCGGAAACCGTGCCCGCCGACGCCATCGCGCGGAACCCGCGCTGGCAGGCCCGGGTGGCCGCCGGGCCGCACCACGAGCTCGTCACGCTCGGCGACCTCGAGTGGGCCGACGGGCTCGCCGCCGGCAGCCCGACCCGGTTCGGTGGGCCGGCCGCCCAGCTTAAGTCCTTTTTGGACAGCACGGGTGGCTTGTGGGCGCAGGGAAAGCTGGCGGACAAGGTCGCCACGTCGTTCACGACGGCGTCCACCGCGCACGGCGGCCTCGAGTCGACCCTGCTGGCCATCAACAACGTCTTCTACCACTGGGGCGCGATCGTCGTCCCGCTCGGCTACACCGACCCGCACCTGATGGAGTCCGGCAACCCGTACGGCGGCTCGTTCGTGTCCCGCAGGTCGGCGGCCCCGGACGACGTCGCGCTCGACGCCCTGCGCCTGCAGGGCCGGCGGCTGGCCACCATCACCACGCACGTCGCCACCGGGCTGAAGCGCGCCGAGTGACCGAGGGTGCCACCCGCGAGTGGCACCCGGACATCGGTTCAGCGCCTGGCCGAGGCCCGGCGGCGCAGGACCACGGCGCCACCCGCACCCACGAGCAGGATCGCGCCGGCCGCGACGAGCGCCGGGGCGGTGGATTCGTTCTCGGCCGGGCCGCCGCCGGTCTGCGGCGCACCCTGCGGCTTCACCGCGACCTGCGGCGCGGGCTTCGGCTTGGTGGGCTTCGGCGTGGGCTTGGTCGGCGTCGGCTTGGTGGGCGTCGGTGTGCCGGGTTCCCCGACGGTGAACTTCCGCCACCAGCTGCCGGTACCACCTTCGAGGCAGGACATGGTGGCGTACCAGACACCCGGCTGCACCCCGGTGAACGTGATGGAGTGCTTGTTTCCGTTCTGCTTCATGACACCCTGTTGAACCGGCCGCTGCCCACGGTAGAAGTCGTAAGCGGCTTCGGCCTTGACGTCGGCCGTGGCACACGTACCCGTGATGGTCACCGCATTTCCCGACACCGTGACCTTCATTGACGTCGGATTGCCCGGGTACGCCTCGTCGGCCGAAGCCACGGCCGGTGACAGCAGTACGCAACCGGCAGCCACACCTGCGGCGGCAAAGGATCTTCGCATTGTTTTCCCCTCCGGATCGATCGCGGGGTTTCAAAGGCATTTCGGAAGACGCCCGCCGCCGCGCCCGGTTGCGGCGCGAACGTAACGAAACAGGGCCCATCGGCCAGGCCGGATAACCGGGAAAATCACTTCGGCGGTGACGTCGGGATCACCTACAGTCCCGACGGTGACCACCGAACTCCCCGTCCTCGCGCCACCCCGGGTCGCCCACCGCGGCCGGGGAACCACCTACGTGCTGCTCGCCGCGCTGTTCTTCAGCACCTCCGGCACCCTCGGCAAGGCCACGATGTCCGCCGGCGTCACCCCGCAGCAGGTGGCCGCCGCGCGGATCGCGCTGGCCGGGCTCGTGCTGCTCGCCGTCGTCGCGCTGGTGGCGCCGCGGAAGCTGCGGGTGCGACGGGCGGACCTGCCGGTCCTGACCGGGTACGGCCTGCTCGGGGTGGCCGGCGTGCAGCTGCTCTACTTCGTCGCCGCGGGCCGGATCCCGGTCGGGATCGCGATCCTGCTGGAGTTCGTCTCGCCCGTGCTCATCGCGCTGTGGGTGCGGTTCGTCCGGCGGCACCGGCTGCCGCGGGCAGTCTGGGGCGGCATCACGCTGGCCATGACCGGCCTCGCGCTCGTCGCCCAGGTCTGGGAAGGCGTGACCCTGGACGGGCTCGGCCTGCTCGCCGGCTTCGGTGCCGCGCTGTGCTCGGCGGCCTACTTCCTGCTCGGCGAACGCGCGGTGGCCGGCGTCGAGCCCCTGGGCCTGGTCACCTGGGGCATGGTGATCGGCGCGGTCGCGATCAGCTTCGTCGCGCCGCCGTGGACGTGGCCGGCCGGGCTGCTCGGCGCGGACGTCGAATTCGGGGCCTGGCACCCGCCGGTGTGGCTGCTGCTGACCTTGCTGGTGCTGGTGGCGACCGTCCTCGCGTACGCCTGCGGCATTTCGGCGCTGCGGCACCTGCCCGCGTCGGTGGCGAGCGTGCTCGGGCTGGTCGAACCGGTGATCACGACGACCGCGGCGTGGGTGCTGCTCGGCGAGCAGCTCGCCTGGCCGCAGCTGCTCGGGTCGGCGATCCTGCTCAGCGGCGCGTACATCGTGCAGCGGAACTCGGAGATCCTCACCACTTGACGTTGCGCAACTTCTGCACCGGGTCGATCACCGGTGGGAGAATTCCGCGATCGACGTCCACCCGGGGAGGAAGCACCTTGGCGACGAAGTCCGGGCTGCGGCCCGATCTGCGGCAGCGGCACGTCCGGATGATCGCCCTCGGCGGCATCATCGGCGCCAGCCTGTTCATCGGCAGCGGCGCGGTGATCCACACCGTCGGCCCGGCCGCGGTGCTGTCCTACGCCATCGGCGGGCTGCTCGTCGTGCTGGTGATGCGGATGCTCGGCGAGATGGCGACCGCGGCGCCCGCGCTCGGTTCGTTCATGGAGTACGCGCGCGACTCGCTCGGCGGCTGGGCGGGCTTCACCATCGGCTGGCTGTACTGGTACTTCTGGGTCGGCGTGGTCGCGTTCGAAGCCGTCGCGGGCGCGAAGATCCTGCAGACCTGGATTCCCGACGTGCCGCAGTGGGTGTTCTCGCTGGCGCTGATGCTGCTGCTGACGGCGACGAACCTCGCGTCGGCGCGCTCCTTCGGCGAGACGGAGTTCTGGCTGGCGTCGATCAAGGTCGCCACCATCGTCGTCTTCCTGGTGCTGGGCACGCTGTTCGTGCTCGGGCTCTGGCCGGACGCGCATTTCTCGGTGGGCAACATCGGCCTCGACGGCTTCGTCGCGAACGGGCCGTTTTCGGTGGTGCACGGCGTGGTCATCGTGATCTTCTCGTACTTCGGCGCGGAGATCGTCACGATCGCCGCGGCGGAGTCCGACCAGCCGGAGACGGCGGTCCGCAAGGCGACCTCGACGATCGTCTGGCGCGTGATCGTGTTCTACGTCGGCTCGGTGGCACTGCTGGTGATGATCACGCCGTGGCGCGACATCCCGAGCGAGACGAGCCCATTCGCGGCGGCGTTCGGCCGCTTCGGCGTCCCGGCGGCGTCGACGATCGTGTCGGCGGTGGTGCTCACGGCGGCGTTGTCGGTGCTGAATTCGGGGCTGTACACGGCATCCCGCATGCTGTTCGCCCTGCGGCGCCACGGCTGGGCCCCGGCCTGGATCGCGGACACGAACGCGCGCGGCGTGCCGTGGAAGGCGATCCTGGCGTCGACGTCGGTCGGGTACGTGGCGGTGGTGATGAGCTACGTGTCCCCGGACAAGATCTTCTACTTCATCATCAATTCGGCGGGCGCGGTGGCCCTGTTCGTGTACGCGATCATCTGCGGCTCCCAGATCCGCATGCGGCGGCGCCTGGAGGCGTCGGAGCCGGAGAAACTGAAGCTGCGGATGTGGGGCTACCCGTGGCTGAGCTGGGTGACACTGGTCCTGACGCTGGTCGTGGTGGCGTCGATGTTGTTCGTGGACTCCGACGCGCGGGCGCAGCTGTACCTCAGCTTGATCAGCCTGGCGGTGATCCTGGGCGTCTACGCCCTCATCCGCCGGCGATCCGGGACAGCGCCCCGAAAAACACGTCCGTGATCTTCGCCGGGTCCGGGGCCACGAACGTCTGGCCGCCCGTCGCCGCCGTCAGCTGGGCCAGCTCCGCCTGGTCCGCGTCCGGGCCGATGCCGACGCCGATCAGCGGGATCGGGCGGCGGGGGTCCTGCAGCTTGCCCAGCTCGGCCAGCACCTCCGGCCGGGAAATGCCGCGCGGGTCCTCGTTGCGGCCGTCCGTCATCACGATCACCAGGTTCAGCCGGCCGGGTTCCCACTCGCGCCGGGCCGTGCGGTAGGTGTCCAGCACGCTGTCGTACAGCCCCGTGCCGCCGTCCGCGGTGGCCTTCACCCGGGCGAGCTTGTCCAGCGCGCCCGTCGCCAGGTGCTGGGAGACCGAGGCCATCGGCAGCAGCTCGCGGTAGTCCTTGTCGCCGTCCAAGCGGGTCGAAAACGCCAGCATCCGCAGCTGGGTCGCCGGCTTGAACAGGTGCATCGCCTTCGCCGCCGCCTGCATCGTCACCTGCATGCGGTCCAGCCCGGTCCCGGGGACCTGCGCGTTCATCGAGCCCGACACGTCGATCAGCACCTGGACCCGCGCGCTGAGGTTGATGCCGGCCCACTGGTTGAGCAGCTCGTCGACGGCGGGCGCGGGCGGGAGGTTCGCGGCCCGGATGCCCTGCGGCGTCACCCTCGGGTCGTCGGTGTGCTCGCGCAGCGCCTGGCCGCCCGCCGCGCGCAGGCCGGTCTTCGAGATCGCTTCGGCGCCCGCGTCGCCGAGGACCGCCTCGCGCAGCGCCGCGACGATCGGGCGCTGCTCCGGCGTGATCCCGCCCAGCTCCGCGAACGGGTAGTCCAACGTGGGCACGGCCGTCGAGTAGACGGCGACCAGCGGCGACTTCGAGTCCTCGATGTTGTGGCGCAGCAAGGAGTTCTCCGACGCCGGGAACGCCGTCACCGCGGCCGTGCCACCGCCGTCGCTCGCCCCCGGCAGCCGGGCCATCAGGTCCGTCTCGGCGCCGAGCGTGTTGGCCGAGAAGCGCCGCAGTGTCGCCACGTACGCGGCCGAGGGCTCGGGCGCCGCCTTGACGCTGTCCCGCAGGCCGAGCAGCGCCACCGCGCCGACCGCGTCGCGCGCGGGGTCGGGCATGCCCGGGACGACACCCGGCGCGGCCAGCACCTCGGCCCAGGTGGGCGCGCGGTCGGGCCAGCCGATGCCCTTGGCGACGTCCGCGGCGACGGCGAGCACCACCGGCGAGCTCGCCACCGACGCGCCGGTTTCCGGGACGTCCTTGGCGCCGAGCTGGTGGGCGCGGCGCAGCGCGAGCGTGGAGTCGGGCACCCAGACCTGCGGCCGCGGGCTGCCGTCCGAGAGGGCCAGCCGCTCGGCGGCCTGCGTCGCTTCCCGCGTCTGGACCTCGACGCTGCCGCACTGCAGGTCGAGGCCGCGCGCGACGAGAGACAGCGCGGGCGCGATGTCCGCCGACGCGGTGACGAGGACTTTGGCGGGCTGCTCGCACGCGGGCCGGGCACGCACGGTCTGCACGGTCGCCCACGCGGCGGCGCCGGCGACGAGCACGAGGGCGGTCGCGAGGGCGGGCACGAGCAGCCGGCGTCGTCTACCGTCCGAATGACGTCCCATCGGCGCGGCCTCTCTGCGCGAGGCGGGGTGGGATCAAGGTTATCCCGCGGCAAAGCGGCGTCTCGTGGGCCGGACGGCCTAACAGCCGGGCGATCTCATCTCCGGAAGAGGCGCCGGCTCGGCTCAGCTTGGCCAAGCGCCCCAATGTGGCCTTCGGTGCGTCCAACGCACCCAATGTGGCCTTCGGTGCGTCCAACGCACCCAATGTGGCCTTCGGTGCGTCCAACGCACCCAATGTGGCCTTCGGTGCGTCCAACGCACCCAATGTGGCCTTCGGTGCGCTCAACGCACCCAATGTGGCCTTCGGTGCGTCCAACGCACCCAATGTGGCCTTCGGTGCGCTCAACGCACCCAATGTGGCCTTCGGTGCGTCCAACGCACCCAATGTGGCCTTCGGTGCGCTCAACGCACCCAAGGTGGCCTTCGGTGCGTCCAACGCACCCAAGGTGGCCTTCGGTGCGTCCAACGCACCCAAGGCCACATTGGGGCGGTTGGGGCCGGCTAGACCGGGATGACCGTCGGGACGATCATCGGGCGGCGGCGGTAGGTGTCGGCCACCCAGCGGCCCACCACCCGGCGGACCGCCTGGGCGATCCGGTGCGTGTCCGTGATGCCCTCGGCCTCCGTGCGCGCCAGCTCCATCTCCACCAGCGGCACGACGGCGGCCAGCGCCTTCGGGTCGTCGGAGAAGCCGCGGCCGGACACCGTGGGGCTGCTGACCGCGCGGCCGGTGCTGGAGTCCACCGCGACGCTGATCGAGATGAACCCGCCCTCGCCGAGGACCAGCCGGTCCGAGAGCGTCGACTCGCCGACGTCGCCGACCGACAGGCCGTCGACGTACACGTGCCCGACCTCGACGCGGCCGGTGCGGGACGCCTTGCCGTCCACGAGGTCGACGACCACGCCGTCCTCGGCGATCACCACGTTCTCCGGCGCCACGCCGGTGCGGATCGCCAGCTCGCCGTTGGCGCGCAGGTGCTTCCACTCGCCGTGCACCGGCATCACGTTGCTCGGGCGCACCGCGTTGTACAGGTAGAGCAGCTCCCCCGCCGACGCGTGCCCGGACACGTGGACCTTGGCGTTGCCCTGGTGGACGACGTTCGCGCCGAGCCGGGTCAGGCCATTGACCACGCCGAACACCGCTGTCTCGTTGCCCGGGATCATCGAGCTGGCCAGCACGACGGTGTCGCCGGCGCGGATCGAGATCTGCCGGTGCTCGCCGCGCGCCATCCGTGACAGCGCCGAGAGCGGCTCGCCCTGCGACCCCGTGGAGACGAACAGGACCTTGCTCTCGGGCAGGTTGCTCGCCTGGTCGAGGTCGACGAGCAGGCCGTCCGGGACGTTCAGCAGGCCCAGGTCGGCCGCGATCCCCATGTTCCGGACCATCGACCGGCCGACGAAGGCGATCCGGCGGCCGTGCCGCTCGGCGGCGTCGAGCACCTGCTGGACGCGGTGCACGTGGCTGGCGAAGCAGGCCACGATGACGCGCTGGTCGACCTTGCGGACGACGTCGTCGAGCACCGGGCCGATGTCGCGCTCGGGCATGACGAACCCGGGCACCTCGGCGTTGGTCGAGTCGACGCAGAACAGGTCGACGCCCTCGTCGCCGAGCCGGGAGAACCCGGCCAGGTCGGTGAGGCGCCCGTCGAGCGGGAGCTGGTCGAGCTTGATGTCGCCGGTGTGCAGGACCACGCCCGCCGGGGTGCGGATCGCGACCGCGAGGGCGTCCGGGATGGAGTGGTTGACCGCGAAGAACTCGAGGTTGAAGACGCCGACGTCGCGGCGCTCGCCCTCGCGGACCTGGATCAGGTTCGGCCGCTGCCGGTGCTCCTTGGCCTTGGCCGCGAGCAGGGCGTTGGTGAACTTCGAGCCGTAGATCGGCAGGTCCGGCCGCAGGCGCAGGAGGAACGGGACGGCACCGATGTGGTCTTCGTGCCCGTGGGTGAGCACCAGGCCGTCGATGTCGTCGAGACGGTCCTCGATCGCGCGGAAGTCGGGCAGGATCAGGTCGACGCCGGGCTGGTCGTCCTCGGGGAAGAGCACCCCGCAGTCGACGATGAGCAGGCGGCCGCCGAACTCGAAGACGGTCATGTTGCGCCCGACCTCGCCGATGCCGCCCAGCGCGACGACGCGCAGGGCTCCCTCGGGCAGTGCGGGCGGGGCGTTGGTGGGGCCTGGACCGGGGGGAAGTGAGCTCACCGAGGCAGGGTCCCAACGCTGGTGTGCGAGGTCGGTGCCACGTAGGCCGCTCGCGAATCTGCTTGTGCCACCCGCTCACCATGCCAGTCCTGGGCCGCCGTGTCGCCCAGCGGCACGCCGCCCTGGGCAAGATCAGCGGCGATCAGGGCCGTCTGGTCGGCGGTCGGCGCGACGATCGGCAGCCGCGGGTCGCCGATGTCGAAGCCGCGCAGCCGCAGCGCCGCCTTGCTGAAGGCGACCCCGCCGACCCGCGACATCGCGCGCAGCACGGGAAGCATGGCGCGGTGGTTGGTGCGCGCGGTGGAGGTGTCGCCGGTCTCGTAGGCGTCGATCATGGCGCGGATCCGGCCCGCGACGACGTGACCGATCACACTCACGCAGCCGACGCCGCCGACGGAGATCCACGGCAGGTTGAGGCCGTCGTCGCCGGAGTAGTAGGCGAGGTGGGTGTTGGCGATGACCTCGGAGCCGGCGATGAGGTCGCCCTTGGCGTCCTTGACCGCGACGATCCGCGGGTGCTCGGCCAGCCGCAGCAGCGTGTCGACCTCGATCGGGACGACCGAGCGCGGCGGGATGTCGTAGAGCAGCACGGGCAGGCCGGTGCTGTCGGCGACGGTGGTGAAGTGCGCGAACAGCCCGGCCTGGCTGGGCCGCGAGTAGTACGGGGTGACGACCAGCAGGCCGTGCGCCCCCGCCGCTTCGGCCTGCTTGGCCTGCTCGACGCTGTGCGCGGTGTTGTTGGTGCCCGCGCCGGCCACGACGGTCGCGCGGTCGCCGACGGCCTCGACCACGGCGCGGATCAGGTCCTGCTTTTCCGCGTCGCTCGTGGTCGGGCTCTCGCCGGTGGTGCCGTTGACCACGAGGCCGTCGTTCCCCAGCTCCACGAGGTGCTCGGCCAGCTCCTGCGCCCGCTTCAGGTCCAGCGCGCCGTCGGCGTCGAACGGGGTGGCCATCGCGGTGAGCACGCGCCCGAACGGCCGTCCGGGCGCTGCGGTAGGTGGGTTGGACATGGTGAGAAGGTACCCCGAGGGTCCGGCGAAAACCGCGTCGACCTGGTCACCAGGAGAATTTCCCGGGGCCGGCCGCTCGTCGCGGAACTTCTACTTGACCTTGGTCACGATCGGGGCGGTGATCGGGCCGCCGTCGGCCCGGGCGAGCAGGCAGTAGAACTCGCGGCTGGGGTCTTCACCGGGCTCCGCCGGGGTCCGGCGCCACTCGGTTTCGGTGGGCACGAGCGCGCGGTAGGTCAAGTCCGCCCGGTTCTGCTCGGGCACGATCGACGACCGGAACGCGGTCGCGCACGCCGCTTCGGCACCGGCCGTCACGGCGGGCAGGCCGGGGTAGGCCGCGACCTTGGCGTCGCCGGAGCTCCAGTTCTCCACCGAGTGCAGGTTCCCGATCTCGTAGACCTCCAGCGTGTGGCTCTTGTCGCACTCGGTGTTGTTGTCTTTCCTGCTGATGATCGCGCCATCCTGGACGGGCCCGTTGTAGCAGCGGTAGTAGTCGGCGATGTCGGTGCGGATCTGCCCGCCGACGCCGTAGGTCATGGTCGGCTGCTTCTGCGGGTCGACGGCAGGCGTCTCGTAGGCCTTGCCCGCGAAGAAGCCGCCGATCAGGGCCGCCACGACCAGCACCGCGGCGGCGGTGAGCCACAGCGCACGGTGGGTTTTCGCCGGCGGCTGTGGCGCGGGGGCGCCGAGCATCGCGGTGCCGTGCGGCGGGGTGGGCCGCATGCCCTGCGCCGTGGTCAGCAGGTTCTGGGCCTGGGCGGCGGTCAGCCGCGCGTCGGGGTTGGCGACGAGCAGGCCGAGGATGGCCGCGGCGATCGGGCCCTGGCCGCGGGTGAGGTACGGGACCTCGGTCATGATCGCGTGCAGCGTCGCGGCGGTGGTCGCGCGCTCGAACGGGATCGTGCCTTCGACGGCGAAGAACAGCGTCGCGCCGAGCGACCACAGGTCGGAGGCGGGCATCGCTTCGCGGCCTTCGACGCGTTCCGGCGCCATGAAGGCGGGCGAGCCGACGATCATGCCGCTGGTGGTCAGCCGCGGGTCGTCGACGGCGTGGGCGATGCCGAAGTCGGTGAGCTTCACGCGGCCGTCCGGCGCGACGAGGATGTTCGCCGGCTTGACGTCCCGATGCACGATCCCGGCGGCGTGAGCGGCCTGCAGCGCGGCGAGCACCCGCTCCCCCAGCTGCGCGGCTTGCGCGGCGGGCATCGGGCCCCGCTGCCGCACGAGGTCGGCGAGGCTGGGCGCTTCGACGAGCTCCATGACGATGAAGGTGGTCCCACCGTCGGTGACGACGTCGTAGACGGTGACGATCGCGGGGTCGTTGAGCCGGCCCCCGGTGCGCACTTCGCGGAGCGCGCGTTCGGAGAAGACGGCGGCGGACTCGGCGTCGGGCAGCCGCAGTTCCTTGACGGCGACCTGCCGCCCGATGACCTGGTCCTGCGCCCGCCACACGACGCCCATCCCGCCGCGGCCGAGTTCGCCCAGGAGCAGGTAGCGGCCGGCGACAACCCGCTGACCAGGCGTGACGGGCGCCTGCGGCGGATAGGGGCGGGTCTGTTCGTCGGTCACGGTGCTCCTTCGGGCGGCGGTCGCGCAGATGCTAGTCGGACCGTCGCGGGAGGCTGCGGGTTCCGCGGAATTCGTGACCGGGCGAGGTTCTCCCCCGGTGGAGAAGTGACGTCAGCCGGCGAAGGTGAGGTAGATCAGGACCAGGTTCAGCGTGATGATGACCGCCGCGATCACCGAGGCCGCCACCGTGGTCGCGCGGCGGTTCGTGTCCTCGCCCATCAGCGACCGGTCCGCCGTCAACCTGATCAACGGCACCAGCGCGAACGGGATCCCGAACGACAGCACCACCTGCGACACCACCAGCGCCGCGCTCGGGTCGGCGCCCAGTGCCAGCACCAGGATCGCCGGGGTCAGCGTCACCAGGCGGCGCAGCACCAGCGGAATCCGCTTGTGCAGCAACCCCTGCATGATCATCGCGCCCGCGTACGCGCCCACCGACGTCGAGGCCAGGCCCGACGCCAGCAGGCCGATCGCGAACATCAGCGCGATGCCCGGGCCGAGCGCCGACGCCACCGCGCCGTGGGCACCCTCGATGCTGTCCACGCCCTCCTGCCCCTGCAGGTTCGTCGCCGCGAGCAGGAGCATGCCCAGGTTCACCGCGCCCGCCAGCAGCATCGCCAGGCCGACGTCGACCCGCGTGGCGCGCAGCAGGCGCCGGCGCCGGATGCCTTCCGGGCGGCCGTGGCGGTCGCGGGCCAGGCCCGAATGCAGGTAGACCGCGTGCGGCATCACCGTCGCGCCGAGCATCGCCGCCGCGATGAGGATGCTGCCCGCGCCGTCGAACTTCGGGACCAGGCCACCCAACGTCGACGCGGCCGACGGCGGCTCGACGAACAGGCTCGCCAGGAAGCCCACCGCGATCACCAGCAGCAGGCCGGTGATCACCCGCTCGAACGTCCGCTGACCGCCGCGGTCCTGGACCGCCAGCAGCGTCAGCGACACCGCCCCGGTGATCACGCCGCCCACGATGAGCGGCAGGTCGAACAGCAGGTTGAGCGCGATCGCGCCGCCGACCACCTCGGCCAGGTCGGTCGCGATGGCGACGATCTCCGCCTGCGCCCAGTAGGCCAGCCGGGCCGGCCGGGACAGGCGGCCGCGCAGCGCCTCCGGCAGCGACATCCCGCTGACCAGGCCGAGCTTGGCCGACAGGTACTGCACCAGCACCGCCATCAGGTTCGCCGCGACGATCACCCAGACCAGCAGGTAGCCGTAGCGGGCGCCGGCGCTGATGTTGGAGGCGACGTTCCCGGGGTCGACGTAGGCGATTGCGGCGACGAACGCCGGCCCGAGCAGGGCCGACCCCGTGCGCAGGCGCGTCGCCAGTCTCGGCCGGACAGCCTCGGTCACAGCCATGACGCCACCTCTCGAAAACCGGATGTCGGGGACCCTAAACCGAAGTTTAGGCATGCCGAACTTTCTTTTTCAAGGGTGACTGCGCCCACCCCGGTCCCCGGATACCCAGCGAAACGGCCGCGAAAAGTCAGGCGTGCGCGACCTCGTGGCCGGACTCGCGCAGCGCCGCGACCGCGTGGTCGAGGTCGCCGGCCCGGACCAGGACGTGGTCGGTGTCGTACGTCGACATCGAGAACAGCGCCACCCCGGCCGCGGCCAGCTCCGAGGCCAGCGCCGCGATGATGCCGGTCAGCGTGAACTCCAGCGGGCCGCGGACCGACAGCAGCCGCCAGCCGTCCTCGGCCGCGGTGGCCCCGCCGGGCGCGCGGCCCGCCGGGCAGATGACGGACAGCTCTTCGGGCGTCCGCGTCACCGACACGAACGCTTCGCCGGGCTCGAACAGCTCGGCGGGCACCGCGGCGTCCGCGGGCAGCCGCACGACGGCGTACTCGCCGGGCCGGACATCGATCGCGAGTCGCTTCATCAGCCTTCCAGCACCTTCGGGCTCGTGGCGATTTCCGTGCCGTCGGGCAACGTCGAGATGGTGAAGTCCGCGAACACGTTCGCCGCGGCCTTCTGCAGCTGCCGCAGGCACTCCACGGCCAGCTCGCGGATTTCGACGTCGGCGTGCTCGGTCGCGCGCATCGCGACGAAGTGCCGCCAGGCGCGGTAGTTGCCGGTCACGACGATCCGCGTCTCGGTCGCGTTCGGCAGCACCGCGCGCGCGGCCTGGCGGGCCTGCTTGCGGCGCAGCGTCGCGCCCGGGACGTCGGCGAACTTCTCCTCGAGCCCGGCCAGCAGCTCGGTGTAGGCGTCGACGCTCGCCCGCGTCGCGGCGACGAACTTCTCGTGCAGCACCGGGTCGTTCGCGATCACCGCCGGCTCGACGAACTCGGCGTCGCGTTCCGGCACGTACCGCTGCGAGAGCTGGGAGTAGGAGAAGTGGCGGTGCCGGATCAGCTCGTGGGTCAGCGACCGGGAGATGCCGGTGATGTAGAAGGTCACCGAACCGTGCTCCAGCACCGACAGGTGGCCGACGTCGATGATGTGCTCGAGGTAGCCGGCGTTGGTCGCGGTGGCCGGGTTCGGCTTCTGCCACGACTGGTAGCAGGCGCGGCCGGCGAACTCGGCGAGCGCTTCGCCGCCGTCGGCGTCGGTCGACCACGGCACATCCGGTGGCGGAAAGAACTCGGTCTTCGCGATCAGCTGCACTCTGGGTGACACGGTTGCGGTCACGTCAGCACTCCTTCTCCGGCTCCCGCGCAGCCTAACGGCGTGAGGGCCGTCACTCCCGGGGGACACGTGACACCACCGCCACCTTGACTGATGTCACCAATGACGTCATAGTGATGTCATGGACCTGACGCCGTACATCGCCAACCTTCGCGAGGACCTCGCGAACACGGCTGCCGCCGGGGACGAGCACACCCGGCGGGCGGCCGCGCTGCTGTCCTCCGCGCTCGAGCCCGCCGTCCGCCTGACCCTGATGAACGCCCTCGCCGACCTCGCCGCCGAGGTCACGGCCGCACTGCCGGGCCAGGTCGTCGACGTCCGGCTCGACGGCCGGGACGTCCGCGTCGTCGTCACCGGCACCGCCGAGGAGACGACGGCACGCGAGACACCACGTGACACCACACCGCCACCACCGATCGACGGCGGTGACATCAGCCGGATCACCCTCCGGCTGGTCGAGCAGATCAAGGGGCAGGCCGAACGCGCGGCCGCGGCCCAGGGCGTTTCGCTGAACACGTTCGTTTCGCAGGCGGTCCAGGGCGCGCTGGGACACGGCGGCGGCAAGAGCGGCGGCCAGAAGCACCACGGCAAGAGCGGCGGGAGCGGATCGCACCTGCACGGCTGGGTCGAAGGCTGAGGGGACGAGACGATGAGCGAAGAACAGACCACACCGGCCGAAGAGCCCAACGACGAACTGGTCCGGATCGACGAGTTCGAGACCGACGTCCCGCTGGAACTCGACGTCAGCGTCACGATCGGCCGCGTCGAGGTCGTCCTCGATGGCGACTCCGGCGCACGCGTCGAGCTGCGGCACGACCAGGGCGAGCAGCAGCCGTGGGTGGCGGGGGTCAACAGCCTGCTGTCCTGGGTCGGCGAGCGCTTCGGCGACCAGCTGGGCGTCGACCCCGGCGCCTCCCCCGCCGAGGCGGTGCACCAGAGCCGGATCGAGAAGCTCGGCAACCGCCTGGTCGTCCAGGCACCGAAGGCGTGGCAGCTGCGCAACGTCGCGCTTTCGGTGAAGGTGCACGCGCCGGCGGGCTCGCACGTCGAGGTCCGGGCGGGCGCGGCGGACGTCACGGTGACCGGCTCGGCCGGCCGCGTCGACCTGCTGACCGGCTCCGGCGAGGTGAAGCTCGACCGCGCCGACGGCTCGGCCACCATCCGCACCGGCAGCGGCGCCGTCAAGCTCGGCCCGACGCTGGGCGGGCTGCAGCTGCGCAGCGGCAGCGGCCACGTCGAGGCGTCGTCGATCACGGGGTCCGCGACGCTGGCCACCGGCACCGGCGACGTCTGGCTGGGCGCGGTCTCCGGCGAGGTGATGGCCCGCACCGGCAGCGGCGACCTCTCGGTGGCCGACGCCGCGTCGGGCACGCTCGACCTGATCACCGGCTCCGGCGAGGTCCGGATCGGCATCCGCGGCGGGACGACCGCCGAGGTCGACCTGACCTCCAGCGGCGGCCGCGTCTCCAGCGAGCTGGACGTCGCCGACACCGCCCCCGAGGGCGGCGTGAAGCTGAAGGTCCGCGCCCGCACGGGCACCGGCAACGCCGTGGTGACACGCGCGGCGGGCTGAAACAACCGGGCCTCCGGCCCGGGCCGGGGGCTCCGCCACCCGGAGCCCCCGAAGAGCGGGCTGAGCAAGGGGGAAGGACGGGCCGTTCCCGGCAGGGGGTCGCCGGGGACGGCCCGTTCGCGCGAAATACCAGAGAAAGCGCTCCATCGAAATCCGGCGAAAGATTGATGAATCCATCGAAATTCCGTTTCATCCGATTACACGAGGATTTTTCGACTTCGCTTTGAACAGATCGCGAGGCTGTCTCGTTCCCATCGGTTGACCGCGCCGACCCGGCGAAAGGTGACCGAGTGACCGCGATGATCCACCCCGCCTCGCTGCGGGGCCTGACCACCGCCGACCGCGGGCTGTTCCAGCGGTTCGGCACCGGAAATCCCGCCGAAGTCCCGTTCCACCGCATTCACGACGCCGTTTTGGCGCAAGCACGAGCCCGTCCGGACGCACCGGCCGTGCGGCACTTGGGGGAATCACTCAGCTATGCCGAACTCGATCGCCGGTCGGCCGCGCTCGCCGCCACCCTTGCCGGGCTCGGCGTGCGACCCGGTGACCACGTGGGACTGTTCCTCACCCGGTCGATCCCGATGGTGGTCGGCATCCTCGCGGTGCTCCGCGCGGGTGCGGCGTACGTGCCGCAGGACGTCCGGATCGCCCCCGCGTCACAGCTGCGGCACATCGTGGCGACCGCGGGCATCGACATCGTCCTGACCACGCGGGAACACGCCGCCGCGCTGCCCGCGGGCCTCGGCCGGGTCGTCGCCGTCGACGGCGGGCACCCGGACCACGAAGCTCCCTTCGTGACCGGCGGCGGTACCGCGATGGTGATCTTCACGTCCGGGACGACCGGACGGCCCAACGGCGTGCAGGTCACCCACGCGAACCTCGCCAACGTCCTGCTGACCGCGCCGGGCTCGCTCGGCATCCGGCCCGGCGACCGCGTGGCGCAGCTGCTGAACATCGCCTTCGACATGGCTGCCTGGGAAATCCTCGGCACGCTCGCCCACGGCGGCTGCCTGCTGATCCGCGGCCGGGACATCGAAGAGACCGCCCGCGAGGCCGACGTCGTCATCGCCACCCCGGGCGTACTGTCCACAATAGACCCGGGCGCCTGCCCGCGGGTGCGGACCGTCGCCGTGGCGGGCGAACGGTGCCCGGTCGCGCTGGCCGACGCCTGGTCGCGGCGGGCGCGCTTCCACAACGCCTGCGGCCCCACCGAAGTGACCATCGTCAACACCGTGCAGTGCTACGACCCCCGGCTCGGCAAGCTGACCATCGGCCGCCCGGTGCCGAACACCACGGTGTACGTGCTCGACGACGAGCTGAGACCGTGCCCGATCGGCCACGTCGGGGAGATGTGGGCGGGCGGCGCGTGCGTCACCGCGGGGTACGCCGGCAACGACGTCCTCACCGCCGAGCGCTACCGGCCGGACCCCTTTCTCGGCGGCGCGCACCGGATGTTCCGCACCCGGGACCTCGTCCGGTGGACCGCCGACGGCCAGCTGGAGCACCACGGGCGGACCGACGACCAGGTCAAGGTGCGCGGCTTCCGCGTCGAGCTGGACGCGGTCACCGCGACGCTGGAGCGGGCGCCGGGCTGCGAACGGGCCACCACCCTGCTGTACGAAGGCGGGCTCGTCGGCTTCGTGACGCCCTCGACGGCCGAGCCGGAGCTTATCCGCCGTTCGGCGGAAGCCGCGCTGCCGTACTACAGCGTGCCTGCGATGATCGTGCCGGTGGATCACCTGCCGCTCACCGAGCGGGGCAAGGTCGACCGGCGTGCCCTGCTGTCGCGTTTGGACAGTCGCGAGCCCGCGGAGACGGTGGCATGACCGCGACGCTGCCCGCCACCGCGGAGTCCGTGCGGGCCCGGCTGAAGAAGCGGCCGTGGACCCACCACAACCGGCTGGCCGCCGCCGTGGTCGCCGGCAACGCCGTCGCCGCCACGGCCGGCCCGCTCGACCCCGGCGTCCTGACGTGGCTCGTGCTCGGAAACCTGACCCTGGCCGTGCTGATCCGCCAGCAGCTGGTGATCAACCTGCTGTTCCGGCTGGCCACCGCCGCGCCGCTGCGGCGTTCGCTGCGGCTGCGCTGGACGCTGGGCAAGGTCTACCACTTCGGCGGGCTGCACGTCGGCGGCACGCTCTGCGCCACCGTCTGGTTCTTCGTGCTCACCGGCGTGCTCACCGCCCGCGGCGCGCCGGCGCCGCTGCTGCTGACCACCTGGGCGATCGCGGTGGTCCTCACCGTCGTGATCGTGCTCGCGCTGCCGCCGCTGCGGGCCCGGCGGCACGACCTGTTCGAGCGCTCGCACCGGTTCGGCGGCTGGTCGCTGCTGGTGCTGTTCACCGTCCACTCGGTCCTGCTGGCCGGGCCGGGCTTCGTGGGCTCCGGTCCGTTCTGGGTGCTGCTGGTCGTCGTCACGAGCGTGGCGCTGCCGTGGCTGCGGCTGCGGCGGGTGCCGGTGCGGATCACCCGGCCGTCGCCGCACGTGGCGCTCCTGTCGTTCGACTACGGCGTCACGCCGTTCGCTGGTTCGTCGACGGCGCTGAGCCGGAACCCGTTGCTGGAGTGGCATTCCTTCGCGAACGTGCCCGCGCCCGGGCGCACCGGGTTCCGGCTGACGGTGTCCCGGGCCGGCGACTGGACCGGTGCCCTGATCGACGACCTGCCGTCGCACCTGTGGGTGAAGGGCATCCCGACCGCCGGGGTGGGCAACATCGACAAGCTGTTCCGCCGGGTGGTCTGGGTGGCGACCGGCAGCGGGATCGGCCCGTGCCTGCCGCACCTGCTGTCCGGGGAGACCCCCGCGCGGCTCGTGTGGTCGACCCGCCACCCCCGCCGCACCTACGGCGACGAGCTCGTCGACGAAATCCTCGCCGTCCAGCCGGACGCCGTCGTGTGGGACACCGACAGCGCCGGCAAACCCGATCTGGTCGAACTGGCCCTGAGCGCGCACCGGGACTTCGACGCGGAAGCAGTGATCTGCATTTCGAACAAGAAGACAACGTGGCACGTCGTCGAGGCGCTGGAAGCCCGCGGGATTCCGGCCTTCGGCGCGATCTGGGACTCGTGAGGGAGACAGGCATGGACCGGACCGTCGTAGTCGACCTGCAGGCGCCCGTGGCGACCGTGACCGTGGACCGGCCGCGGGCGCGCAACGCGCTGTCGTCCCAGGTGCTCACCGAGCTGCTCGACGCGTGCTCGTCGCTGGGCGGGAACCCGGCGGTCGCAGGCGTCGTCCTCACCGGCGCGCCGGGGCCGGCGTTCGTCGCGGGGGCCGACATCCGCGAGATGGCGGCGCTGGATCCCGAGGAGGGAGCGCGCTTCGGGGCGCTCGGCCAGGAGGTCACCCGGGCGCTGGAACGGCTGCCGGTGCCGGTGATCGCCTGCGTGGACGGCTACGCGCTCGGCGGCGGCTGCGAACTCGCGCTGGCGTGCGACTTCGTCTACGCGACACCCAAGGCGGTGTTCGGCCAGCCGGAGGTCCTGCTCGGCCTGATCCCTGGGTTCGGGGGCTGCGTCCGGCTGCGCCGCCAGGTGGGTCCCGGCCGGGCCCGCGAGCTGATCTTCACCGGCCGGCACGTGGACGCGGCGGAGGCGCAGCGGATCGGGCTGGTGTCCGAGCTGTTCGACAGCCGCGAAGCCATGCTCGCCGGGGCCCGCGCGACGATCACGGCGGTGTCGCGGAATTCGCGCGACGCGGTGGCGCTGGCCAAGCAGGCGGTGAACGCGAGCCGCGGCCGCACCGTGGACGACGGCCTGGAGCTGGAGCTGTCGGCGTTCCGGTCGGCGTTCACGAGTCCCGACATGCGCGAAGGCACCAGCGCGTTCCTCGGCAAACGAGAACCGGTGTTCGGCAGCAGGACCGCCCGCTGATCGGGTGGTGCGCCATCAACGAGACGCACACGGCGCTGCTCCAGGCGCTGCACGACGAGCACGCACCCGCGCTGTGGCGGTACGCCCTGCGCCTGACCGGCGACGACCAGCTCGCCCAGGACGTCGTCCAGGAATCGTTGCTGCGGCTGTGGAACAGCCCGGAGATCCTGGAGCAGGGCGAGCCGGCGTCGCGCGCGTGGCTGTTCACGGTGGCGCGCAACGTGGTGATCGACGAGCGCCGGAGCGCGCGTTCGCGCCGGGAGGTGCGGTCGCCGGACCTGCCGGACGTGTCGCGTTCGGACCCGATCGATTCGGCGCTGGACGCGTGGGTGATCACGGACGTGCTGACGCAACTGACGGAAGACCACCGGACGGTGATCGTCCGCGCGTACTACATGGGCCAGTCGGTGGCGGAGCTGGCGGTGGAGCTGGAGGTGCCGGAGGGAACGGTGCGCTCCCGGTTGTTCTACGGCCTGCGGGCGTTGCGGCTGGCGTTGCAGGAGAGGGGGTTGACGAGGCGTTGAGGGATCCGTACGGCGAGTGGGACGCGGCGTACGTGCTCGGTGCGTTGTCGCCCGGGGAGCGCCGGGAGTACGAGCAGCACCTGGTGTGCTGCGGGACGTGCGCGGCGGCGGTGGCGTCGTTCGCGGGGATGCCGGGGATCCTTTCGGTGGTGCCGCGCGAGACGACGGTGGAGCTGCTGGGACCGGTCGTGCCGCGGGGTTCGCTGCTGCCAGGGCTGGTCCGGGCGGTGCGGGCGTCACGACGGCGCGGAAGGGCGCGAGTGGCGGCGGCCCTGGCGGGGGCGGCGCTGGCCGGGGCGGTGGCGGGGTCGCGGTTGTTCGCGCCGGGGTGTTCGTCGGATCCCCGGATCGACCGGACCACGCTCGCCCCGGCGTCGACGCCGAGCACCGACCTCGCCCCGGTGGCCGCTCCGTCCGGCCGCGAGAGGCCATGAATGCACCCAAGGTGGCCTTCGGTGCGTCCAACGCACCCAAGGTGGCCTTCGGTGCGTTGAACGCAACCAAGGCCACATTGGGGCGCTTGGGACCGGACCCTCGGATGTCAGCGAACCAGCTTGGCCAGCGGTGCCGCCAGGTCGCCACGGGAACCCACCGCCACGCCCGGCAGCCCCAGCCACTCGGCCATGTGCCGCAGCTCCGCCGCCAGCTCCGGTAGCACCCGGGCCACGTCCGCCCCCTCCTCCGCGAACGCGCCCTGCACCCGCAACACCCCCGCCGCGCGGTCGGACTTCAGGTCCACCCGCGCCACCAGCGACCCGTCCAGCAGGAACGGGAACACGTAATAGCCGTACACCCGCTTCGGCTCCGGGACGTAGATCTCGATCCGGTAGTGGAACCCGAACAACCGCTCCGTCCGGGCCCGCTCCCAGATCAACGGGTCGAACGGGCACAGCAGCGCCCGGCCCGGCACCGACCGCGGCGTCCGGGCCGCCCTGTGCCGATAAGCCACCTGCTTCCACCCTTGGACCGCGACCGGCTCCAGCTCGCCCGACTCCACCAGCTCCGCCACCGCCTGGCGGGCCGGCGCCGGGCCGAGGCGGTAGTAGTCGCGCAGGTCCGTCTCCGTCGCCACCCCCAGTGCCCGGGCCGAGCGCGAGATCAAGCCTCGCGCGCCCTCCTCCGCCGACACCGACGTGGCCAGGATCTCCGCGGGGACCACCCGCTCGGTGAGGTCGTAGAGCCGCTCGAAGGAGCGCCGCGTGCCCGTGGTCAGCTGGCCGGCGCCGAACAGGTACTCGCAGACGCGCTTGACCTCCGACCGCTCCCACCACGAGCCCGGCCCGCGGCGCTGGGCGTCCGCCGCCACGGCCCGCTCGATGCCGCCCGCGCCGATCGGGCCCAGCTCCTTCACCACCGACAGGATCTCGTCGACCAGGCCCGGGGACTTCTCGACCAACGCCCCGTAGTGCCGCCACCAGCCGTCGCGCTTGGCCCCCGACCGGATCAAGGGCCAGTCTTCGATCGGGAGCAGGCTCGCCTCGTGGGCCCACGTCTCCACCAGGAGGCGCGGCCGGCGCGCGGAGTGCGCCCACGCCGCTTCGTCGAGCAACGCCGGGTCGTACGCGCCCAGCCGGGAGAACACCGGCATGTAGTGCGCGCGGACCGCGACGTTCACCGAGTCGAGCTGCAGCAGCTGGACCCGGGACAGTACCCGTTTCAGGTGCTGCCGCGAAGGCACGCCGGACGGACGCTGGTCGGTGAAGCCCTGTGCGGCCAGGAACGTCTTCCGGGCCGTCGAGACGCTGATCGTTTGCATGGTGAGCTCATGGTGCCACCCACCACCGACAAAAACCGGGCCCCCGATATCTTCACCAGTTATGAGCGACGCCGCCGTCCGTCCCGCCGATCTGTCCGACGCCGCGGAGATCGCCCGCATCCAGCGCGAAACCTGGCACGCCGCCTACGAAGACCTGCTCGGCAAGCAGGCCCTCGCGCAGCTGGACGCCACCGACCTCGCCGGCACCTGGACCGAGACCATCGACTACCCCGGCAGCCTCGTCTACGTCGCCACCGAGGGCGAGTTCACCGTCGGCTTCTGCGTGGCCGGCCGCGCGCCCGGAGACGAGGTCGCCCAGGCTGACGGGAGCCTGCCCGAGGACGCCGAGACGACCGGGCTGATCGCCACCCTGCTCGTCGAGCCGCGCTGGGGCCGCCGGGGCCACGCCGGACGGCTACTCGCGACGGCCGCCGCGGGCCTGCGGGCCGACGGGGCGTCCCGCGGCATCGCCTGGGTCGCCCAGGGCGACCACGCCACCCTCGGCTTCTACCGCCGGGCCGGCTGGAACCCCGACGGCACCGTCCGCACCCTCGACACCGGCGAGCGCACCCTCCGCGAGGTCCGGCTCACCGGCACGCTCGACCTCACCCTGACCTGAGTCCCGGAAGATCACCCACCGCATCACGGCGTACATGAACACGCCTTCGCACGCGCCCGCGAGCAGCCGTGCGACGTGGTATTCGACGCCCAGCGCCGTCAGCCCCGCGCCCACACCCAGCAGAAACGCCGCGTAATTGACGGCAATCGCAACTATGTAAAGCGCCAGTTGGATTCCGACGGCCGCGTGGGAATGGAAGTTGAACGTCCGGTTCAGCGCGAAGCTCAGCCCGAACGCGCAGCCGTACGCCAGCGTGATCGCCAGCCACACCGGCCAGCCGAGCAGCCCGTGGAAGGCGGTCAGCAGCGCGAGATCGACACCGAACGTGAACCCGTTGATGAGGCAGAACCCGAGGAACGTCGGCGCCACGATCCGCGACAGCCCCAGTGGCAGCACGCGCACGACGGCCTGGCACAGGGCACCGAATCGGTCAACGGGCGTACGGGGTTGCTCGGCGGCCACTCCGCCAGTGTCCCGGCGGCGGGTGACGGGAAGCCGTCGAGCAGGTGATCTTCTGGTGCGGACCACCCGCCGAAAAGGGGGGTTAACCCCAGTGCGCGCAGATTTCCAGCTGATAACTTGGAAGAACGCGAGCGATTTTCGGGCGAGGGGGTGACACGATGAGCTGGATCCTGCTGACGCTGGGCGTCGCGTTCGGTTCGGCCATCGTGCCGCTGGTCAGCGCCGAAGTGTTCTTGATCGGGTTGTGCGCCAGCCAGCCGGGACTGCACTGGCTGTGGCTCGGGGCGGCGGTGGCCGTCGGGCAGGTCGCCGGGAAGTCGCTGTATTACCTGGCGGCTCGCGGCACGATCAAGCTGCCGAAGCCGCTGCACGACCGGCTGCACCGCGAGCGCCCGATGACGCCCCGGCGGGCGCGCTGGCAGCTGCGGACGAAGCGGCTGCGCGGGTGGCTCGACCGGCTGCGCGAGCGGTGCCACCGGCACCCGCACTGGATGGCCGGCACGTACGGGGTGAGCTCCCTGGTCGGCCTGCCCCCGTTCATGGCGACGAGCGTGCTGGCCGGCGTGGTGCGGATGCGGCCGGTGATGTTCGTGACGACCGGGCTCGCCGGCAGGTGGATCCGCTTCAGCTTGATCGCGGCGTCACCCGCGGTGTTTGCGGGCTGGCTGCACCACTGAGCAGTTGCCACCCCACGGTCCCGACGGCCTGCTCTCCGCTCCACCTCGCCGCCCCCAAACCACCCCAATGTGGCGTTGGGTGCGTTAGTGCCGCGGTCAGCGGTCAGCGGTCGGCGGCTTCCAGCTCCACGGCTTTCTTCATCGTCTCGCGCGCCCGGCGGCGGTCGCCCGCGATGTCGTAGGCGTACGCGAGCCGGTACCAGACCCGCCAGTTGTCCTGGTCGGCCTCGACCTCCGCGCGGCGCTCCTCGAACCACGCGTCGGCCGCCTCGCGGTCCACCCGGCCCGAGGGGCGGCGCGGGAGGTCCGAGACGTCCGGGAGCGCGCCCTCGGCGTCCAGCCGGCGGGACAGGCGCTGGATCTGCAGGCCGTTGCGCCAGGTCACGACGACCACCCAGACACCCAGGACCGGCAGCAGGAGCACGCCCGCGCCGAGCGCGATGCCCACGCCCGTCCCCGTCCTGAACAGGGCGAACGCCCGGTCCGCCAGCAGGAACAGGTAGACGACCAGCGCCGCCGTCAGCAGCAGCGCCACATTGCGCGCCTTCACAGGTCGAGGACGTTTTCCAGGCCGACCGTCAGGCCGGGGCGCTTCAGCACCTCACGCACGCCGAGCAGCACGCCCGGCATGAACGACGTCCGGTCGAGGGAGTCGTGGCGGATGGTCAGGGTCTCCCCCTCGCCGCCGAACAGGATCTCCTCGTGCGCGACCAGGCCCGGCAGCCGGACCGAGTGCACGCGGACTTCCTCGACCAACGCGCCGCGGGCGCCGTCCAGCTCGGCCGTCGTCGCGTCCGGGCCCGGGGTCACGCCCGCTTCGGCGCGCGCGGAAGCGATCATCCGCGCGGTGTGCGCGGCGGTGCCCGAAGGCGCGTCGGCCTTGCGGTTGTGGTGCAGCTCGATGATCTCGGCCGACGCGTAGAACTTCGCCGCCTGGGCCGCGAACCGCATCGCGAGAACCGCGCCGAGCGCGAAGTTCGGCGCGATCAGCACGCCCAGCGACGGCTTCGGCGCCAGCAGCGCGCGCAACGACGCCAGGCGCGAATCGCTGAAGCCCGTGGTGCCGACGACCGCGTGGATGTCGTGCGCGACCAGGTACTCCAGGTTGCCCATGACGGCGTCGGGGTGGGTGAAGTCGACGACCACCTGGGCGTCGGCCAGCGCCGCGAAGTCGTCGCCCGCGTCCAGCGCCGCGACGAGCTTCATGTCCGAAGCGCCTTCGACGGCGTTCACCACCGTCGCACCCATGCGGCCGCGCGCGCCGAGCACACCGACGTTGATGGTCATGAAGCGATCACCTCGTGCAGGTCGTCAGGAAGGTCGTCGGCGTGAGCGTACGGCCCGACGACCGCCGCCGCCGAGACGCCACCGGGCCGCGCGAACAAAGTGCGAGCGAGCGCACACACGTCCTCGGTGGTCACCGCGTCGATGCGCGCGATCGTGTCGTCGACGCCCAGGTAGCGCCCGTAGTTGAGCTCGTTCTTGCCGATCCGCGACATCCGCGACGACGTGTCCTCCAGGCCCAGCACGAGCCCGCCGCGCAGCTGGCCCTTGGCGCGGGCCACCTCGGCTTCGGTCAGGCCGTCGACGCCGACCTTGTCGAGCACCTCGCGGATGACGCCGGCGACGTCGCCGAGCTTCTCCGGCTGGCAGCCCGCGTACACGGCCAGGTGCCCGGTGTCGGCGTAGCTCGCCACCGACGAGTACACCTGGTAGGCCAGCCCGCGCTGCTCGCGGATCTCCTGGAACAGCCGCGACGACATGCCGCCGCCGAGCGCCGCGTTGAGCACCGACAGCGCGAAGCGCCGGTCGTCGTGGCGCGACAGCGAACGCAGGCCGAGCATGACGTGCGCCTGCTCGGTGTCGTCGGTGTGCAGGGCCAGCTTCGGCAGGGTCCTGATCCGGGCGCGGCCTTCGCGCGGCGCGATCGGCGTCGCGGTGCCGGTCAGCCGCTCGCCGAGCGCCTTGCGGACCAGCCGCAGCACCTGGTTGTGGTCGATGTTCCCGGCCACCGAGAGGACCATCCGCGGCAGCGTGTACCGGCGCTTGTAGAAGTTCCGCAGGGCGGCCGGTGACATCTCCACGATCGACTTCTCGGTGCCGAGCACCGGGCGGCCGAGCGGGTGGTCGCCGAGGATGGCCGTCACGAACGTCTCGTGCAGCAGGTCCTCGGGGTCGTCGTCGCGCATCGAAATCTCTTCGAGGACGACGCTGCGCTCCATGTCCATGTCGCGGTCGGTGCACAGGGCGTCGAACACGACGTCGGTGACCAGGTCCATCGCGAGCGGGAGGTCGGCGTCGAGGACCTGCGCGTAGTAGCAGGTGTGTTCCTTCGCCGTGAAGGCGTTGAACTCGCCGCCGACGGCGTCGATCTCTTCGGCGATCTGCGTGGCGTCGCGGTGCTTCGTGCCCTTGAACAGCAGGTGTTCGAGGTAGTGCGCGGCGCCGGCGACGGCGGCCGGCTCGTCGCGGGAGCCGATCCCGACCCACAGCCCGACCGTGGCCGAGCGCGACGCGGGGACGTGCTCGGTGATCACGCGCAGGCCGCCGGGCAGAACACTGCGCTTGACGACCGCACCGTCCGGAGTGGACTCGAGCGTGCGGGTGGTGCCGACGGGCTGCTCGTGCCCGGAAACCTGCCGTGCCATGGGTTCCTTACTCACCTTGCCGTGAAGGCCACCTCGGGACATCCCCGAGGTGGCCTTCACGAACCAGAAACGAGCTGTGCTTACTTGGCGTCGGCCTTGTCGGCGTCGGCCTTCTTCTCGTCACCCTCGGCGGGCTTGGCGGCCTCGTCTTCCTTGACGACGATCAGGCTGATCTTGCCGCGGTTGTCGATGTCGGCGATCTCGACGCGGAGCTTGTCGCCCACGTTGACCACGTCCTCGACCTTGGCGATCCGCTTGCCGTTGCCCAGCTTCGAGATGTGCACCAGGCCGTCCTTGCCCGGCAGCAGCGAGACGAACGCGCCGAACGCGGCCGTCTTCACCACGGTGCCGAGGAAGCGCTCGCCGACCTTGGGCAGCTGCGGGTTGGCGATGGCGTTGATCTTGTCGATCGCCGCCTCCGCCGACGGGCCGTCGGCCGCGCCCACGTAGATCGTGCCGTCGTCCTCGATGGAGATGTCGGCGCCGGTCTCCTCGGTGATCGAGTTGATCATCTTGCCCTTCGGGCCGATGACCTCGCCGATCTTGTCGACCGGGATCTTCACGGAGGTGACGCGCGGCGCGAACGGGCTCATCTCGTCCGGGCCGTCGATCGCCTCGGCGATGACCTCGAGGATGGTGTTGCGGGCGTCCTTCGCCTGCTTCAGCGCGGCCGCGAGGACCTCCGACGGGATGCCGTCGAGCTTCGTGTCGAGCTGCAGCGCGGTGATGATGTCCTTGGTGCCGGCGACCTTGAAGTCCATGTCGCCGAGGGCGTCCTCGGCACCGAGGATGTCGGTCAGCGCGACGTAGCGGGTCTCGCCGTCGACCTCGTCGGAAACCAGGCCCATCGCGATGCCCGCGACCGGCGCCTTCAGCGGCACGCCGGCGTTGTACAGCGCCATGGTGGACGCGCAGACCGAGCCCATCGACGTCGAGCCGTTGGAGCCCAGCGCCTCGGAGACCTGGCGGATCGCGTACGGGAACTCGTCGCGCTTCGGCAGCACCGGCACGAGGGCGCGCTCGGCGAGCATGCCGTGGCCGATCTCGCGGCGCTTCGGCGAACCGACGCGGCCGGTCTCCCCGGTGGAGAAGGGCGGGAAGTTGTAGTGGTGCAGGTAGCGCTTCGTCGTCTCCGGGGAGAGCGAGTCGATCTGCTGCTCCATGCGCAGCATGTTCAGCGTGGTGACGCCCAGGATCTGGGTTTCGCCGCGCTCGAACAGCGCCGAGCCGTGCGCCCGCGGGATCACGGCGACCTCGGCCGCGAGCGACCGGATGTCGGTGAGGCCACGGCCGTCCATCCGGATCTTCTCCGTGAGGACGCGCTGGCGCATGATCTTCTTGGTCAGGGCCTTGAACGCCCCGCCGATCTCCTTGTCGCGGCCCTCGAAGGCCTCGCCCTCGCCCAGGCCGACCTTCTCCAGGACGGCGGCCTTGACCTCGTCGGTCGCGGCGTCGCGGTCCTGCTTGCCGGCGATCTGCAGCGCGCGGGCCAGGTCGTCGGTCGCGATGGCGGCGACGGCGTCGTAGACGTCCGGCTGGTAGGCCGGGTAGACCGGGAACTCGCCGGTCGGCTTGGCGGCGTCGGCGGCCAGGCGCTGCTGCGCCTCGCACAGCACCTTGATGAACGGCTTGGCGGCCTCGAGGCCCTCGGCGACCGAGGTCTCGTCGGGCGCCTTGCCGCCGGCGGCGATCAGGTCGAGCGTGTGCTCGGTGCCCTCGGCCTCGACCATCATGATCGCGACGTCGTCACCGACGATGCGGCCCGCGACGACCATGTTGAAGGTCGCCTTCTCGAGCTGGGTCCAGGTCGGGAACGCGACCCACTGGTCTTCGATCAGGGCGACGCGCACGCCGCCGACCGGGCCCGAGAACGGCAGGCCGGCGATCTGGGTCGACGCCGACGCGGCGTTGATCGCCAGCACGTCGTACGGGTCGTCCGGGTTGAGGCTCTGGACGGTGATGACGACCTGGATCTCGTTGCGGAGACCGTCGGCGAACGACGGGCGCAGCGGCCGGTCGATCAGGCGGGCGGTGAGGATCGCGTCGGTCGACGGGCGGCCCTCGCGGCGGAAGAACGCGCCCGGGATGCGGCCCGCGGCGTACATGCGCTCTTCGACGTCGACGGTCAGCGGGAAGAAGTCGAAGTGCTCCTTCGGGTGCTTCGACGCGGTCGTCGCCGAGAGCAGCATGGTCTCTTCGTCGAGGTACGCGACGACGGCGCCGGCGGCCTGCCGGGCCAGCCGGCCCGTCTCGAAGCGGACGGTGCGGGTGCCGAACCGGCCGTTGTCGATGACGGCTTCGGTCTCGTGCACGGTGACTCCGGTGGAGTCGGTCATAGATGCTTCTCCTCTTTGGTTCCTTCTACTGGCGCGAGTCTCCCACCCTGGGACCCGTTTCGCCTGAGGACGCTCGAGGAATGAGGCCGGTCTTCGATCGAAGCCCCCGGGACGCTTCCCGGAAGCCACTACCGAGGACCGGCGGACGGACCCTCGTGCGCGCTCGCGCCGTGTTCTGTGGCGAGGGGGAGCGACCGCGTGGTCACTCCCCCTCGGGTAAAGCTATCGGCGCAGGCCGAGGCGCTGGATCAGCGCACGGTAACGCTCGATGTCCACCTTCATCACGTAGTTCAGCAGCCGGCGGCGACGGCCGACCAGCAGCAGGAGCCCGCGACGCGAGTGGTGGTCGTGCTTGTGAGCCTTGAGGTGCTCGGTGAGGCCGACGATGCGCTTGGTGAGCAGCGCCACCTGGGCCTCGGGGGATCCGGTGTCCGAGTCGTGCACGCCGTACTCGGCCAGGATCGACTTCTTCTCTTCGGTGGACAGCGCCACTTGTGTTGCTCCTCGAAATAATCAGTGCCGTGCGGCCCCGGACGTGGATACACGCCGGGAAGACGGTCACGGCCGCCACGGACTGCAGCCGGACCCGGTCGTTGAGGTTACCAGCCCGCTGAACAGGCTGTTCAGGCGCGGTCCAGCTCGAAGGCGCGGGCCACCCGGTAGCGGGGACCACCCGGCTCGCGCTCACTGGTCATCAGCGCCACTTCCGTCGCGCGCCAGCGCCGGCTCGTGAAACCGGCGAGCTTCTTGGTCCAACGCGCGGCGAGCCCCGGTTCTTCCCGGGGGAACCGCGCGAGCGTCAGGTGGGCCCGGTAGGGCCTCGGTTCGGCGCCGGCGCCCGCGGCCCGCGCGAGCGGCGTCAGCTCCGGTCCGGCGACAGTCAACCACAGCACCCCGGGGAACGTCGCCGCCTTTTCCAGCCGGACGTCGACGCCCCCGCGCCCGGCCAGCCGCTCCCCCAGCCAGGCGGCGCGGGTTTCGACGTCGTCCGGCCCGTAGTAGGCGAGGGTGACGTGCCAGCGCTCGGGTGGTTCCCAGCGGAGGCTGTCTGTCTCACCGAGGGCCTCGGTGACCGACTGGACGACGTCGTCCGGTGGGAGGAGCGCGCTGAACAGGACCGGCATCAGGCGCCGTTGCCCGCCCGGCGGAGCAGGTCGGCGATGGCCGGGAACTCGTCGTCGAGGCGCTTGGCGGCCTCGCCGAGGTCCTCGTCCTCGGCCAGGTCGCGCAGGTAGGCGAGGACCTTCTGGTCTTCGTTGACCACCGGGATGTTGTCGCGGCCGACGGTGGGGCGGGAGTCGCGGACGTCCTCCATCGCGGCCAGCATCGCTTCGCGGTTGCCGGCGGCGACCTCGGGCACCAGGATCTTGCGTTCGAGCATGATCATCCTGGCCAGCACGACCGGGTTGCCGATCTTCGCCCGCCGCCCGCTCATCACCTGGCTGAGCATGGGGGCGCTGATCCCGAGGACCTCGGCCAGGAAAGCCTGCGAAACGTCGAACGCGACGACGAGCCGGCGCACGCGGTCGCCGAGCGGCTCCCCGTACCACTCGCGCTGCAACGCGATGTTCCGCTGGACGATCTTGTGGTCCTCCACCAGTCCCGCTCCCCTAACCCCGCTTCGCGCACACCGTCCGTGAGCATCTTGCCATCGCTGTCACGGGGATGGACGCGGAATCCCCTATTCGTCCCCGTCGGGGAGTGCCTTGCGGGTGGCGACGACGTCCTCGTCGATCTGCGCGACCAGCCCGGCGGAGTCGGCGAACCGCACCTGGTCGCGCAGCCGCGCCACGAAGTCGATGGCCACGTGCTGGCCGTAGAAGTCCTCGTCGACGTCGAGGACGAAGGCCTCGACGGTCCGCTCGCGCCCGGAGAACGTCGGGTTGGTACCCACCGAGACCGCGGCACGCAGCCGGCGCGTCGGGTCAGCCGAACGGGTGAACCACGCGCTGTAGACGCCGTCGGCCGGGACGGCGGCGAAGCGCGGGGTCGACAGGTTCGCCGTCGGGTAGCCGAGCTCGTGGCCCCGGCCGTCGCCGCGGACGACGATGCCCTCCAGGCGGTGCGGGCGGCCGAGCGCCTCGGCGGCGGCGACCACGTCACCGGCGTCGATGCACGACCGGACGTAGGTGCTGGAGAAGGTGATGGCCGACTGGTCCTCTTCGGACAGTTCCTTGCCCTGCAGCTCGGCGCCGAACGCGGCGAAGCCGAACCGGCGGCCGAGGGTGCGCAGCAGCTCGACGTCGCCGGCCGCCTTGGCGCCGAAGGTGAAGTTGTCGCCGACGATCACCGCGGCCGCGTGCAGCCGGTCGACCAGCACCTCGTGCACGAACTCCTCCGGCAGCAGCCGGGACAGCTCGAGGGTGAACGGCAGCACGCAGAAGACGTCGATGCCGAGGCTCTCGACGATTTCCGCCTTGCGCCGCAACGTCGTCAGCTGTGCCGGGTGGCTGCCCGGGCGCAGCACCTCCGACGGGTGCGGGTCGAACGTCAGCATGACGCTCGGCAGGCCGCGCTCGGCCGCCGCCGCCACCGTCCGGCTGATCAGCTCCTGGTGTCCGCGGTGGACACCGTCGAACACGCCGATGGTGACCACGCACCGGCCCCAGCTGCCGGGAAGATCCCCCAGCCCACGCCACCGAAGCACGTCAGACTCCCGTCTCTCGAGCCCACCCTAGGCGGGCAGCAACACGACAACCGCGCGGGACACGCCCTGTTCGTCGGCGGCCAGGGCGAGCACCCGGCCGTCGGGGCCGAAGAGCCCGTAGGTGCCCTCGACGCCGGCCGCCGGGATGCGCTGGCCGTGGCGGACCGCCTTCGCCGTGGCGGCGTCGAGGTCGCGGCGCGGGAACGCGGCAGCGACGGCGGCGTCGAGGTCGAGGCTCAATTCGGGCTGTTCTTCCAGCTGGTCGAGGGTCCGGGCCCTGGCCAGGGTGAAGGGGCCGACGGTGGTGCGCCGGAGGGCCTTCAGGTGGCCGCCGACGCCGAGGTCCGCGCCCAGGTCGCGGGCCAGCGCGCGAACGTAGGTGCCGGAGGAGCACTCGACGACGGCGTCGACCTCGACGTGGTCCTCTTCGTGCCGGACGGCGAGGACGTCGAAGCGGTAGACGGTGACCGGGCGGGCCGGGATGACGACGTCCTCGCCGGCGCGGACGCGGGCGTAGGCGCGCTTGCCGTCGATCTTGACGGCGCTGACCGCGCTGGGCACCTGCTGGATGTCGCCGGTGAGCTTCTCGACGCCGCTCGCGATGTCCGCGTCCGTGGTCCGGCTCGTGTCCGCCGTGGTGAGGACTTCGCCTTCGGCGTCGTCGGTGGTGGTGCTGCTGCCGAGGCTGAGGGTGGCCAGGTAGGTCTTGCGGTCCAGGGCCAGGTGGCCGAGCAGCTTGGTGGCGCGCTCGATGCCGAGCACGAGCACGCCGGTCGCCATCGGGTCGAGCGTGCCGGCGTGCCCGACCTTGCGGGTGCCCATGATCCGGCGGGCGCGGGCGACGACGTCGTGCGACGTCATGCCGGCGGGCTTGTCGACGATGAGGAGGCCGGGAGGCGGGGCGGGACGGCGGGGCGGTTTCGAGCTCGACACGCGGCAAACCCTAGCGGCCGCTTGTCGTGGATCGATCAGGCCGCCGCGCCGGGCCACGATGGAGGCGTGACGGAGATCGAAGTCCGGGCCGCCCGGCCCGCCGAGCTGGAAGAGGTCGCCGAGCTCCGGTGGCGCTGGGTGGCCGAGCGGGACGGCCTGGCCGACGCGGGCCGCGCGGTGTTCGTGCGGGAGTTCGCCGCCTGGGCACGGGAGAACGCGGCCGGCCACCGCTGCCTCGTCCTGGTGCGCGACGGCCGGGTGCTCGGGATGGCGTTCCTGGCGATCACCCCGCGCGTGCCGACGCCCGCGGCGCCGTCGCGAGCCGCCGGGGACCTGCAGAGCGTGTACGTCGTGCCGGAAGCGCGGGACGGCGGCCTCGGCGGGCGGCTGATCGACGGCGTCCTGCGGCTCGCCGCGGAGCTGGGGCTGGAGCGGGTCACCGTGCACTCGTCGCCGCGGGCCGTGCCCGCCTACGAGCGGCGTGGGTTCGCGGTGGCGCCGGAGCTGCTGCAGGCGCCGGTCAGGCGGCGACGATCGGCGTCTCCGGGAGAGCCGCGTCCCAGCGGCGGCGGGTGATGCGGACCGGCAGCTCCTCGCCGCGGGCTTCGGCGAGGAACAGGTGGGTCCGGGTCCGGCGCCACCACACGAGCATCCGGACCGTGCCGAAGGCCAGCACCGCGACCAGCGCCAGCAGCGACAGCCGGAAGTTCCCGCCGGTCTGCTGCAGGAGGACGCCGACCGCGAGCGCGGCGATCGTCGTCGCCACGAAGCCGCCGACGTTGACCACGCCGGTCGCCGTGCCGACGCGGCTGAGCGGGTTGTAGTCGCGGGCGAGGGCGAAGCCGATCATCGACGCCGGGCCGCCGAGGGCGAGGAAGGCGAACGCGGGCACCAGCACCGGCACGGGCACCTGGCCCGGCCAGCCCAGCAGCACCGCCCAGACCAGCGCGGCCCCGCCGATGTAGCCCCCGACCAGCGGCATCCGCAGCGACGGGCGGCGGCCGATCAGGCCACCGAGGAACGGGCCGCCCGCCATCGAGCCGAAGACGAAGACGGTGAGCAGCGCGCTCGCCGTCGCCTTCGCCTGGCCTTGGCCCTGGACCAGCCAGGGGACGCCCCACAGCAGCGTCAGGGCGTTCGGGGCGAACATCGTGCTGAAGTGGACCCAGAAGCCCAGGCGCGTCCCCGGCGTCCGCCAGGCTTCGGCGACCTGGTGGCCCAGCTCGCGGGGGCGGACCCGCTCGCGGACGGGCGGCTGTTCGCCGGCCGGGACGTCGCGGACCCGCAGGGCCACGACGACGGTGTAGAGGACGGTGACGGCGCCGACCGCGAGGAAGGTGGGCGTCCAGCCGGCGCCGTCGAGGACCAGGGCGAGCGGGACGGTGGCGGCGAGGTTGCCGATGTAGCCGACGGCCGCGGTGAACGACGTCAAAAGCGCGTACTGGCGGCCCGGGAAGTGGGCCGCGACCAGGCGCAGGACGCTGACGAAGGTGAGGGCGTCGCCGAGGCCGAGCACACCGCGCGCGAGCAGGCCGACGCCGTAGGAGCCGGCGACGCCGAGCAGGAGCTGACCGGCGCCGAGGACCAGCACGGCGACGGTGAGGACGCGGCGGGGGCCGTAGCGGTCGACCAGGACGCCGGTCGGGATCTGCATCGCGGCGTACACGCCGACCTGCAGGACGGTGAAGGTGCCGAGCGCGGCCGCGCCGACGCCGAAGCGTTCGGCGGCCTGCAGCCCGGCGACGCCGAAGGACGTCCGGTGGAAGACGGCGAGCAGGTAGACGGTGACGGCGGCGAGCCAGATCAGCCAGGACCGGGCGGTGGCACGGCCGGTGGCGGGCACGAGTTCCTCCAGGGTTGGGCGAGTTCGGGGCACAGGACGCCCACGCTGCCGTCCCTGGTACTTGTATCGCCTAAGCAACCACAAACCATAGCCACGACCCGGGTGGTTTTCCCCACAGGTAACCCCCATCACCCGTGCTCAGCGGGGCTTCACCCGTGATTGAAGGGGCATCAAGCGTGATTGAGCGGGCATCACGCGTGATGGGAGGGGCATCGGGGTGATGCCCGCCGGATCACGGGTGATGCCCCTCCAGACACGCGTGATGCCTTTCGGCGCACGTCAGGCGGGGCGGGTGGCGCCGGTTATCGCCCAGTTTCCGGAGCGCCAGCGGACCAGGACCGCGGCCAGGCGGAGGACCATGAACAGGGAAAGGCCGGTCCAGATGCCCGTGAGACCCCAGCCGAAGCCGAGGGACGCCCAGATCAGCGGGAGGAAGCCGAGGGCCGCGCTGCCGAGGGTCGCGTTGCGGAGGAAGGCCGCGTCGCCCGCGCCCAGCAGGACGCCGTCGAGGGCGAAGACCACGCCGGCGATCGGCTGCAGGGCCACGAAGAACCACCACGCGTGCGGGATCTCCGCCAGCACGCCCGGGTCGGACGTGAACGCGTGCGGCAGCACCCACGACAGCGCCGCGAACAGCACCCCCAGGAAGCAGCCCATCAGCAGCCCGTACCCGGTGATCTGCGACGCGACGCCGCGCGCCTGCCGGGCCGAGTTCGCCCCCAGCGCCGCCCCCACCAGCGACTGGGCCGCGATCGCCACCGAGTCCAGCACCAGCGCGAGGAACGTCCACAGCTGCAGCACCACCTGGTGCGCGCCGACCGCCTCGGTGGACGTCCGGGCCGCGACGGCCGCCGCCGAGATGAAGCACGCCTGGAACGCCAGGCTGCGCAGCACCAGGTCGCGGCCGAGGCCGAGCTGGGCGCGCATCACCTTGAAGTCCGGCCGCAGCCCGACCTTCTCGCGCGCCAGCGCCGCGAAGAACAGCCCCGCCGAGATCACCTGCGCGGCGACGTTCGCGATCGCCGAACCCTCCAGCCCCAGCCCCGCCCAATAGACGAGGACCGGGCACAGCACGGCCGAGATCCCGTTGCCTGCCAGCACGTACCGCAACGGCTTCGCGGCGTCCTGCACCCCGCGCATCCAGCCGTTGCCGGCCATGGTGACCAGGATCAGCGGCGCCCCGAACAACGCGATCCGCAGCCACGAGACAGCGGCCGAAGCGATCTCGTCGCTGCCCGACAGCACCCGCGCGATCGGCCAGGCCAGCAGCTGCCCCGCGGCCAGCACGACGAGCCCGACGAACACCGCCAGCCACGTCGCCTGCACGCCTTCGCGGACGGCGTCGGCCCGGCGGCCGGCGCCGTGCAGCCGCGCGGTGCGGGACGTCGTGCCGTAGGACAGGAACGTCAGCTGGCTCGACACCTGGGCCAGCACGACGCCGCCGAGCGCGAGCCCGGCCAGCGACAGCGCGTCGAGGTGGCCGACCACAGCGGTGTCGACCAGCACGTACAGCGGCTCGGCGGCCAGCACCCCCAGCGCGGGCACGGCCAGGCCCAGCACGCGTTTCGCCGGAACCCGCTCGGTTTCCTCCACGTTCACCACGAACCGGACTCTAACCGCCCCCACCGACAGTTCTGACCGGCGGGAACCGGGGAACTTTCCGGCCCCGCGATCCGACGCCGCTCACAGCAGCGGTGCCCGCTCCAAGGCCTCGCGCAGCCCCGCGACGACGTCCGGAGCGGACCCGGCGATGGTGCACCCCGCCGCCTGCCGGTGCCCACCGCCGCCGAATTCGGCCGCCACTGCCGAGACGTCGATTCCGGTGCTGCGCAACGAGATCTGCCACTGCCCGGGCTGCGTCGGATCCTGTTTGAGCACCGCCGCGACCGCCGCCTCGCGAACCGAGCGGACGACGTCGATGACCGACTCGACCTCCTCGCCCCGCACCGTGCGCGCCGCCTCCAGGCCGACCACCGCGTGCACGAAGCCGCGGCCCTGGGCCGCTTCCGGCTCCAGCCGGGCCTCGCGGAGCACCGCCGAGAGCATCGGGAGCCAGGCGAACGGGCGCTCGTCGACGATCCGGCGGACGATCGCCTCCGGGTCGGCGCCTGCTTCCAGCAGCCGGGCCGCCATCCGGTGCGTTTCCGGGCTCGCGCGGCGGAAGCCGCTCGTGTCGGTGACGATGCCCGCGTACAACCCGCGCGCGATCGGCTCGTCCAGCTCCGCGCCCAGCGCCTCGAGGACGCGGAACACGAGGACCGCGCTGGCCTCGGCGCTCTCGTCGACGACGTGGCAGGTGCCGTAGAACGTGTTCGTCGCGTGGTGGTCGATCACCAGCACCGCGCCGGCCAGTTCGACGCGCCCGGCGAGCCGGCCGAGCCGCTTCGGCGTGGGCGTGTCGACGCAGACGAGCAGCTCCTCGGCGTCCGGCAGCGCGTCCGGGTGGGTGAGCAGGCCGTCCTCGTCGAGCCACCGCAGCGTCTCCGGGGCCTCGTCGGGCTCGCCGAAGGAGACGCGCACGCGGGCGCCGCGCTGCCGCAGCGCCCGCCCGAGGGCCAGCGCGCTGCCCAGCGCGTCCGCGTCCGGCCGCACGTGGCCGAGGATCGTCACGTCCGTGGCCGGCGCGAGCAGTGCCGCCGCGTCCCGGATGTCCTGCACCGAAGCCGAAGTAGAGGTCACAGTGCGTCACGCTACGCTCTGCGGGATGCCTGAGTACGCGATGCTGGTCTACCCCTCGGCCAACCGGGTCTACGCCGCCTCCTCCCCCGCGCTGCTGCGCGCCGAGCTGGCGGTGTTCGGCGCGGGCCTGGCGGCGGAGCTGTCCGCGATCGAGGACGTCGAGCTCGGCGGCGTCGGCTACGTGCGCTTCACCAGCTCGGCGCCCCTGGGCGAGCGCGACCTCGCACTCCTGTCGAACCTGTCGTCGCTGTATGCGCTGTTCGAGCTGGGTGACGGCGTCCTCCGCCCGGTGCCGGTGACGCCGCTGGCGAAGGCCGACTCGGACCTGCTGACCATCCAGAAGTACGCGGGCAAGACGAACGAGCTGTTCACCAAGCTGCTGGTGAACGTGACGCTGATGGCGACCGCCGACCCGTTCTCGGACCGGCCGAAGTACCTGCTCGACCCGCTGTGCGGCCGCGGCACCACGCTGAACCAGGCGATGATGTACGGCCTGCACGCGACCGGCCTGGACGTCGACGCCAAGGACTTCGAGGCCTACGAGGCGTTCATCAAGACGTGGCTGCGGAACAAGCGCGTCAAGCACACCGCGGAGTCGGGCCACCTGCGGCGCAACAAGGTCCGGCTCGGCCGCCGGCTCGACATCGAGTACGCGCTGGACAAGGAAGCGTACAAAGCGGGCGACACGCGCAAGCTGACCTACTTCAACGCCGACACGCTGACCACCGACGAGGTGCTGCGGGCGAGCTCCTGCGACGTGATCGTCACCGACGCGCCCTACGGCGTCCAGCACGGCAGCCACCGCGAGGCGGGCCTGCAGCGCAGCCCGCGCGACCTGCTCGCGGCGGCCGTTCCGGTGTGGACGCGGGTGCTGAAGCCCGGCGGCGCGCTCGGGATCTCGTGGAACACCACCGTGCTGCCGCGCGAAGAGCTGGTCGAGGTGCTCCGGAAGGCCGGGCTCGACGTCCGCGAGGGCGGGCCGTGGGAGGAGTTCGCCCACCGGGTCGACCAGGCCATCCTGCGCGACCTGGTCGTCGCGGCGAAACCGGCTTCCTGAGCGGCCGTCGCTATACTCGCGAACCGTGACCGTCGAGCAACGTCCCCTGCGCGCGGACGCCCGGCGCAACCGGGAAGCACTCGTCGCCGCCGCGCGGGAAGTGTTCGGCGCCAAGGGGGTCGACGCCCCGCTCGACGAGATCGCGCGGCGCGCCGAGGTCGCGATCGGCACCCTCTACAACCGGTTCCCGACGCGGGCGGACCTCGTCGAAGCCGCGTTCCTGCCGGTGCTCGAGGAAGCGCGGGCGGTCACCGAGGAAGCCCTCGCGTGCGAGGACCCGTGGGCGGGATTCGTGCTGTTCGTCGAGCGGTCGGTCCGGATGCAGGTGACCGACCGCGGGTTCACGCAGGTGTGCATGCGGGCGTTCGACCCGGCGTCGGGGCTGGAGAAAGCCAAGCAGGCCAACGCGTCCCGGATCGAGCGGATCATCGCGCGCGCCCAGGAGGCGGGTGCGCTGCGGCCGGACTTCCGCAACGAGGACCTCGCGGTGGTGTTCGCCGGGGCGTCCGCGGCGCCGGACTGGCAGCGCGGGCTCGCCCTGGTGCTCGAGGGGGTGCGGCCGCGATGACCTGGCTCGCGGACACCGCCACCTCGTACGACACGGTGGCCGAAAGCTACGCGGAGTTCGTCTCGGACGCGCTCGAGAAACAGCCGTACCTCAAGGCGGCGCTGACGCTGTTCGCCGCGCAGGTCGACGGGCCGGCGCTGGACGTCGGCTGCGGCCCGGGGCACTTCACGGCGTACCTGGCTTCGCTGGGGGTCGACGCGGCCGGCATCGACCTCTCGCCGGGGATGATCGACCTGGCCCGCCGGTCGCACCCGGAACTGCGGTTCGACGTGGGGTCGATGACGGACCTCGCGCAGCCCGGCGCGTCGGTCGCGGGCGTGCTGGCGTTCTGGTCGCTGATCCACATCCCGGACGAGGCGGTGCCGGTGGCGCTGGGCCACTTCCACCGCGTGCTGCGGCCGGTCGGCCTGCTGGTGATCGGCTACCACGTCGGCGTCGGCACCCGGCTGAAGACCCAGGGCTACGGCGGGCACCCGATGCGGGTCAACGTCCACCTCCGGCAGCCGTGGTGGCTGGCCCGGCGGGTGCGGGAAGCCGGGTTCACCGTGGACGCGGAATGGCTGCTGAGCCCCGGGGCCGAGGTTTCCCAGGGGATTCTCTTCGCTTCGAAACAGCGAAGTTCATGAGTTACGCTCCCGTCATGAAGACGGGGGTTTTCCGCCGGATCGGCGTGTTCGTGACAGTTTTCCTTTCGGCGCTCGCGTCGACGGTGCTGCTCGGCGCGTCCGCCGCGCACGCCGCGACGCCCCTGGGCAAGCAGAACTGGGTGGTCAGCGTCGCCGGGTTCACCGACGCGTCCGGCAGCAACTACCTGCGGCTGGGCTACCTCGTGTTCGACCCGTCGAGCAACGCCGTCCAGCACAACTTCTGGACCTGGAGCCAGCGCGACTACCCCGTTCCGGTGAACAGCGGGGACGTCTACTACTGCGGTGAGTTCCAGCCGGGCACCAACCCGCGGAACAACTGCGCGATCAAGACGGCGCCGGGCTTCACCGGTGACCCGAACGGTCACTTCACCGGCACCTACGTCTACAACTCGACGTCCGGTCAGGTGACGATCACCTGGACGAGCAGCACGATCAACGGCTCGACGACCGCGGTGAACCTCGGCGAGACCTGGGCGGTCTCCGAGCTGCGCCCGGGCCTGGGCCGGATGCAGCTGGCGAGCGACACGTACTCGATCACCGGCGGCTACGCGTACGGCAGCAACGCCTCGCTGGCCCAGACGAGCAAGGCGTCGATGAGCACCGTCCGCGCCACGCAGCGCTCGTACGTGTACGAGGCGCACAGCTGGAACAACAAGAAGATCACCACCGTGGCGCGGGGTTCGGCCGGCAGCTTCACGGTGGGACCGGCCTGGAACGCCTGCACGGACGGTTCGTGCCTCGGCTACGTGCAGAAGAACGCGGGCTGCGACGCGGCGTCCTGCTGCGGGACGACGGCCACCCCCGGGTACGCCGCCTGCGTGCAGAAGCTCGCCGACAGCGGCGACCGCCGGTTCTACTACCTGACCGGCGACTTCGGCGGCCGGCGCAACAGCTACGAGTTCTGGTGCGAGTGCCTGTCGTACGACGGCTGCTACCTGCTCAACAGCCACGTGCGGCCGATGTTGCAGGTGATCGACGACTCGGGGACGTTCGAAGGCTGGGTGGGCGCGGAAGTCAGCCCCGACCGCAGCGGCACCCGCACGATGGACGGCGAGTACTACGGCGCCTTCGCGATGGTGGCCTAGGCGTTCGCGCGGCCCGCGCGATCATCCGGGAGCACCCTGGGCGTCGTCGCCGTTGTCGCTCTGGTGACCACGACGGGCGTCCCGGTCGAAGAGGCCCAGGATCTCGCAGGGGCCGCCCTCGGCGCCGATCGCGTGCGGCAGCATCGTGGGGAACTCGGCGGCCTGGTTGGTCTCGAGGCGGAAGCGGCGGTGGCCGAGCATCAGCGTCGCCGTGCCGGACAGGACGACGAGCCATTCGCGGCCCGGGTGGGCGCGCATGCGGGCCGGGTTCTCGGGCGGTGGTTCGGTCATGCGCTGGCGCACCACGCTCAGCCCCGGGTCGGCCTTGACGGTCCAGCGCATCCGGCCGTGGGTGCCGTCGATCATCGGGCTGGTGACGACGTCGTCGGTGGCGGTCTCCACGAGCTGGTCCAGGGTGGTGTCCAGGGCGCGCGCGAGGGTGACCAGCTGGTCCAGCGCGAGCCGGCGCTGACCGTTCTCGATGCGGCTCAGCGAGGACTGGCTGAGGTGGGCGCGGGAGGCCAGTTCCTCCAGTGACCAGCCCTGCGCCACCCGCAGGGCGCGGATGCGTTTGCGTACGAGGCTGTCCAGGTCGCCATCTTCTTGCGTCATGAGCAAGATCGTATGCCTTCTCGGCAAGACGCGCTTAGCGTCGGCGTGGCCCCAGCCCCTTCACCCGGCGGCGGGGCCTGACTCGGCCTGCCCTTTCGAGAGGAATCCATGAGTACGAACCAGCCCGCCCCCGACGCGCGTCAGCTGCGCTCGATCCTGATCGCCGTCTCGATCGCCCTGATGGCGGTGATCGCCTCGGCGACCGGGCTGAACGTCGCGCAGACCCACCTGGCCGTGGAGTTCGGCGCTTCCCAGAGCACGGTCCTGTGGATCATCAACAGCTACACCCTCGCCCTGGCCGCGCTGCTGCTGCCGCTCGGCGCCCTGGGTGACCGGCTGGGCCGCAAGCCCGTGCTCGTCGCCGGGCTCGGCGTGTTCGGCGTCGCCACCGTGGTCGCCGCCCTGGCTCCGGCAGCGGAAGTGGTTCTCGCCGCGCGCGTGGCCGGCGGTGTCGGCGCCGCGATGATCATGCCGATCACGCTGGCCGTCATCACCTCCACCTTCCCCGAAGAACAGCGCGGCAAGGCGATCGGCGTGTGGACCGGCGTCGCCGGCGGCGGCGGAATCCTGGGGATGTTCCTCGCCGCGCTCCTCGTCGACATCGCCGACTGGCGGTGGCTGTTCACCCTGCCGGTGGTCCTGATCCTCGTGGCCTTGGCCATGACGCTGAAGTCGGTGCCCAACTCCCGCGAGACCTCGGCCCACCGGTTCGACACCGTCGGGGCCCTCGTCTCCGTGATCGCCGTGACCGGCCTCATCTTCGTCCTGCAGGAAGGTCCCGAACGCGGCTGGACCGCGCCCGCGACACTGGTCAGCCTGACCGTCGGCCTCGTCGCCGCCCTCGGCTTCGTGGCCTGGGAGCTGCGCCGCCGCGACGCCGCGCTGCTGGACGTGCGCCTGTTCCGGGAGCGCGGACTGTCGGGTGGCTCGCTCACGCTGCTGGTGGTCTTCGGTGTCCAGGCGGGTATCGGCGTGGTCCTCTTCCCGTTCTTCCAGGCCGTGCTCGGCTGGTCGGGCCTGCTGTCCACGGTCGCGATGATGCCCATGGCCCTCGCGATGATGCTGGCCTCCGGCCTGGCCCCCAAGGTGGCCGCCGGTGTCGGCGCACGCTCGGCCATGGTCGTGGGCATCGCGCTGGCCGGCGCCGGCATGGCGCTCATGGCACTGTTCGTCTCGGTCGGCGGCGGCTACCTCTCCGTCCTGCCCGGCCTGCTCGCCATGGGTGTCGGCATGGGTCTGTCGATGACCCCGTCCACGGAGGCCATCACCGCCTCCCTGCCGCGCGAGCAGCAGGGTGTCGCTTCCGCCCTCAACGACGTCACCCGCGAGTTCGGCACCGCACTCGGCGTCGCCCTGCTCGGCGCGCTCGTGTCCGCCGGCTACCGCGGCGCCATCGACGACCGGCTGGACGGCATCCCCCGGGCAGCCGCGGACACCGCCCGTGAAGGCGTCGCCAACGCCGTCGAGGTGGCGGGCAGCGCCGGCCCGCACGCACCGGACCTGCTCCGCGCGGCCCAACAGTCCTTCGTCGACGGCTGGCAGCAGGCGATGTGGGCGGGCGCCGCCATCATGGGCGCCCTGCTCGCCTCCATCGCCCTCCTCGGCCACAAGGACACCGCCGCCGAGCCGGCCGTCGTCAACACACCTGAGCGAAGGCCTGCTCGGCGAAGCTGAGTCCCCCGCGCTCGGTCATGGTCAGGACCTGCCGGGGAACGTGCTTCGGCGCCGTCCGCAGGTACTGGCGGAAGCCCCGGGCCCGGAACTTCAGGTCGAACTCGTGTCCCTCCAGGTGCCACACCGGGTACGGCTTGTCGTCCGGTGGGGTGAGGCGGTGGAGGTCCGCGATCTCCAAGCCGCCGTACAGGGGGCCGATCTCGCCGGTGATGTCCCAGGCCTCGTCGAACACCAAGGTCGCCGGGGCGATCCAGAACGTGAAGTGCTTCTCGCGCCGGGCCGGCTCGACCCAGCGGACGATGTAGTCCAGGTCCAGCAGCAGCCGGTCCGGCGGGAGGTCGTCGTCGCCCTCGACGAGGGCAGCCGCGTGGATCCGGCAGTCGTGCCAGCCCAGCTGCGGGAAGTCGGCGTCGGTCCAGACGGCCTTGGACACCTCGGTCACGACAGGCGCTCCCCCACGAACTTCACGATCTCCGGCAGTACGCCCCGCCAGTATTCGTCATCGTGGCCGCCCGGGGAGAACCGGGACACTTCGGGCGAAACCGCCTTCACCAGCCGGCGGTCCGCGCCCACGAACGGGTCCGACTCGCCGCACCACACGCCCAAGCCGCCGGGGCGCAGCTCGGCGGTGTGCAGCAGGGGTTCCTCCGCGCGCCAGTTCGCCTCGTCCGCGAACACCTTGCGGCTGCGGGCGTCCGGCCAGCTGACGAACAGCGCCGCGCTCGCCGTCGCCACCGCCTTCAGGTCCGGGTGGGCGCGGGCGAGCCGCAACGCTCCGAAGCCGCCCATCGAAATGCCGAACACCGCCGACGGCGGACGCAGGTCGCGGGCCGCCAGCCAGCCGGGGACCTCGTCGGTGAGCATCCGCTGCGGGTCGTCGGCGCCGCCGGTTTTCACCCAGTAGTGGTCGCCGTCGAGGGCCGCGATGGCGAACGGCGGGGTGCCGGCGCGGACCGCTGCCGTGAGCACAGCGGGGACGCCCAGCGCCAGGAACGTCCGGGCCCGGGCGCCGCGGCCGTGCAGGGCCAGGCACACCGGCAAGCCCGCGGCCGGGACGCCTTCGGGCGTGATGAGCGCCAGGTCGACGTCGGTGCCGCGGGCGGCGGAGTGCATGCGCTGGACCGTCACCGGGTCACGCGGCGCGGCCGGCCGCGCCGGTACCGGCACCGGGGGCGGTCCGGGAGGCGGGGGTTCGGCAGACGAGCAGCCCGCCAGCAGCGCCAGTGCGCTGCCGGCGAGCAGGCGGCGGCGGGAGAGCACGGGTCAGCCCCGGCTCTCCTCCTCCGCGAATTCGTCGTCTTCGGCGTCGGCTTCGCGCGGGGCCTTGTACGGATCGGCGTCGCCCGCGTGCTGGGCGCCGGTCGCGCGGCGCGCCACCTCGGCGTCGGCCTCGCGGGCCTTGGCCAGCAGGTCCTCGATCCGCTTCGACTCCTCGGGAATCGTGTCCGCGACGAAGGTCAGCGTCGGCGTGTAGCGGACACCGGTGCCCTGCCCGACCTTCGTGCGCAGGACGCCGCGCGCCGATTCGAGCGCGGCCGCCGCACCGGCGAAGTCCGGGACGGAGTCCAGCTTCTCGCCGAGGACCGTGTAGTACACCGTGGCGTCGTGCAGGTCGCCGGTGACCTTCGTGTCCGTGATGGTCACGTAGTTCAGCCGGGGGTCCTTGACCTCGTGTTCGATCGCCGACGCGACGATCTGCGAGATCCGCTTGGCGAGCTTGCGAGCTCGAGCAGGATCGGCCATGTCGTTCTCCTAGGAAAAGATCTAATCGTCTGGGCCGAGCAGCCGGCGGCGCGCGGAGAGCAGTTCGAACTCCGGCCGGCTCGCCACGTACCGCTCACACGAGTCGAGCACGTCCCGGACGTGCTCGCCACCTTCGGCGACCACGGCCACCCCGATGAGGGTCCGGCGGTGCAGGTCGGCGTGCCCGGCTTCGGCCACCGACACGGCGAAGCGCTTGCGCACCTCGGCCAGCACCGGACGGACCACGGATCGCTTCTGCTTCAGCGAATGGACGTCGCCGAGCAGGATGTCGAGCTCGAGAGCTCCGACGAACATAGGCAGTTTTGGTGGTGTCGTAGGGATGGGAACCCCGGGTGTGCGGCAGAAAGCCGCACACCCGGGGACACACGCATTACGCTCGCGGCTTCTCGCGCTGCTCGTACGTCTCGATCTGGTCGTCGACCTTGATGTCGCCGTACGAACCGAGCGTCAGACCGCACTCGTAGCCCTCGCGGACCTCGACCACGTCGTCCTTGAACCGCCGCAGCGAGCTGATCGGCAGGTTCTCCGCCACGACGGTGCCGTCGCGGAGCAGACGGGCCCGGGCATTGCGCCGGATCTCGCCGGACATGACCAGGCAACCCGCGATCGTGCCGATCTTGGAGGACTTGAAGACCTCGCGGACCTCCGCGCGGCCCAGCTCGACCTCTTCGTACTCCGGCTTGAGCATGCCCTTGAGGGCCTGCTCGATCTCGTCGATCGCCTGGTAGATGACCGTGTAGTACCGGACGTCGACGCCCTCGCGGGTGGCCCGCTCGGTCGCCTTGCCCTGGGCGCGGACGTTGAACCCGAGGACGATCGCGTCGGACGCGGTCGCCAGGTCGATGTCCGACTCGGTCACGCCACCGACACCGCGGTGGACCACGTTCAGCTCGACCTCGTCGCCGACGTCCAGTTGCAGCAGCGAGGCTTCGAGGGCCTCGACCGTACCCGAGTTGTCACCCTTGATGATCAGGTTGAGGCTGTTCGTCTCCTTCAAGGCGGAGTCGAGGTCCTCGAGGCTGACCCGCTTGCGGCGCGACGCGTTGAGCGCGTTGCGCGTGCGAGCCGACCGGCGCTCGGCGATCTGCCGGGCGACGCGGTCCTCGTCGACCACCAGGAAGGTGTCGCCCGCGCCGGGCACCGACGTGAAGCCGATGACCTGGACCGGACGCGAGGGCAGCGCCTCGGTGACGTCGACGTTGTGCTCGTCGACCATCCGGCGGACGCGGCCGTAGGCGTCACCCGCCACGACCGAGTCACCGACGCGCAGCGTGCCGCGCTGGACCAGGACGGTGGCCACCGGGCCGCGGCCGCGGTCGAGGTGCGCCTCGATCGCGACACCCTGGGCCTCCATGTCCGGGTTGGCCCGGAGGTCCAGAGCGGCGTCCGCGGTCAGCAGGATCGCCTCGAGCAGGCCGTCGATGTTGATGTTCTGCCGCGCGGAGATCTCGACGAACATCGTGTCGCCGCCGTACTCCTCGGCGACCAGGCCGTACTCGGTGAGCTGCTGCCGGATCTTGTCCGGGTTCGCGCCTTCCTTGTCGATCTTGTTGATCGCGACCACGATCGGGGCCTTGGCGGCCTGCGCGTGGTTGATCGCCTCGACCGTCTGCGGCATCACACCGTCGTCGGCCGCCACCACGATCACCGCGATGTCGGTCGAGTTCGCGCCACGGGCACGCATGGCGGTGAACGCCTCGTGACCCGGGGTGTCGATGAAGGTGATCAGGCGCGGGTGACCCTCGAGCTCGGTCTCGATCTGGTACGCACCGATGTGCTGCGTGATGCCGCCGGCCTCGCTCTCGCGGACCTTCGTCTTCCGGATCGTGTCGAGCAGGCGGGTCTTACCGTGGTCGACGTGACCCATGATGGTGACGACCGGGGGCCGGACCTGCAGGTCCGCTTCCTCGCCGGAGTCTTCGCCATACGTGATGTCGAAGGTCTCCAGGAGCTCGCGGTCCTCCTCCTCGGGGCTGACGACCTGAACGTTGTAGTTCATTTCGCCGCCGAGCAGCTCGAGGATGTCGTCCGACACGGACTGCGTCGCGGTGACCATCTCGCCGAGGTGGAAGAGCACCTGCACCAGCGAAGCCGGGTTGGCGTCGATCTTCTCGGCGAAGTCGGTCAGCGAGGCACCGCGCGGCAGCCGGATCGTCTCGCCACTGCCCTTGGGCAGGCGGACGCCGCCGACGCTGGGCGCCTGCATGTTGTCCATGTACTCCTGGCGCTTCTGCCGCTTCGACTTGCGGCCCTTGCGCGAGGGACCACCGGGACGCCCGAAGGCACCCGCGGTACCGCCACGGCCACCGGGGCCGCCACGACCGCCGCCGCCACCGCGGAAGCCACCGCCACCGGCCGGGGCACCGCCGCCCCCACCGGGACCGCCGCCACCCGGGCGGAAGCCGCCGCCACCGCCACCGCCACCGGGGCCGCCGCGGAAGCCACCGCCGCCGCCACCGCCACCGGGACCGCCGCGGAAACCGCCGCCGCCACCGGGACGACCGCCGCCACCGGGGCCGCCACGCGCGCCGCCACCGGGGCCACCGCGGGCGCCGCCACCGGGACCGGCGGGACGCTGCGTGCGGCCCGGCATCATGCCGGGGTTCGGCCGCGGGGGCATGTTGCCCGGGCTCGGCCGGTTGCCACCGGCGCCACCACCCGGCCGCGGGGCCGGACGGTCACCGCCGGCGCCACCGCCGGGACGCGGGGGCCGGTTGTCGCCGCCCTGGCCGCCACCGGGGCGCGGAGCCTGCGGACGCGGGGCCGGGGCGCCGGAACCGACGCCGAACGGGTTGTTGCCGACGCGCGGGGTGCGCGGGCCGGGCTTGGGACCGCCGGGCTTGGGGCCCTGCGGCTTCGGCGGGACGACCGAACCGGTGCCGCCCGCGGGGGGCGTGGCCGGGGTGTCCTGCTTGGGCGCGGCCGGGGTCTCGGCTTTGGCGGCCGGGACCTGCTGCTGGGGTGCGGGCGTGGCCGGACGCGGGCCGGGCCGCGGACCGGGGCGCTGCCCCGGGGTGGCCGGCTTCGCCGCCGCGGGCGCCTGCTGCTGGGGTGCGGCCGGAGCCGGAGCGGGTGCCGCCTGGGCCGCCGGAGCCTGCTGGGCAGGCGCGGGGGGCTTCGGGGCGGCGGGCCCGGGCTTGGCGGCCGGCGGGCCGGGGCGCGCCGACGGACCGGGAGTGGGGGTGGGCTTCTTGGCGCCCTTGGGGGCGTACGCGTCGCGGAGACGGCGGGCGACGGGCGCCTCGACCGTGGACGACGCGGACTTGACGAACTCGCCCTGTTCCTTCAACTTCGCGAGCACGTCCTTGCTGGTGATGCCGAGCTCCTTCGCGAGCTCGTGTACGCGGGCCTTGCCTGGCACAACTCTCCTCATCTAGGGGAGGCCAGGCGGAAAACCCGCTGACCTCGTCCTTATTGTCTGACGCTCATGGCTTCAGCTTCACGGCTGACTCATGACGGGTCGACCTGCTTCCTTGCTTCCTCGCGACCCCGGGGACATCCCGGGTTCGTGGTGCGTGGTGGTGCGCTCGACGTGCTCACGGACCTCGCGGGCGTCGGCCGCCCCGGGAGCCCGCAGGGCCCTCGGGAAGGCTCGCCGCCGTTCGGCCTTGGCCAGGCAGTCCGGGTCGGGGTGCAGCCAAGCCCCCCGGCCCGGCAGCCGCCGACGTTCGTCGACGACCACCCGCCCGGCCACCGCGACCACGCGCAGCAGCTCACCGATCAATGCCCGCCGCTTGCAGCCGACACAAGTCCGCACCGGGGAATTCCGGTGGGGCTGGTGCTCGGCTACCCGCCGCGGGCTTCGAACCACTCCTGAGTCTAGCGCTTCGACCTTCACTCAGCCGAACCGGTTGTCGCGGCGGGCCGCGGCGGACGGGCGTGGTCTTGATCACCCTCGTCGTCCGCCGGTGCGGCGTCGCTGCGGATGTCGATCCGCCAGCCGGTCAGGCGGGCGGCGAGGCGGGCGTTCTGGCCCTCCTTGCCGATCGCCAGCGACAGCTGGAAGTCCGGCACCACGACGCGGGCGGTCTTCGCCCGTTCGTCCACGACTCGTACCGAAACAACCTTCGCGGGCGACAGCGCATTCCCGACGAAGCGAGCGGGATCCTCGGAGTAGTCGATGATGTCGATCTTCTCGCCGGCCAGCTCGCTCATCACGTTGCGCACGCGCGCGCCGACCGGGCCGATGCAGGCGCCCTTGGCGTTGACGCCCGGCACAGTGGACTTGACCGCGATCTTCGTGCGGTGCCCCGGCTCGCGCGCGACGGCGGCGATCTCGACCGTCCCGTCGGCGATCTCCGGCACCTCCAGCGCGAACAGCTTGCGCACCAGGTTCGGGTGCGAGCGCGAGAGCGTGATCTGCGGGCCGCGGTTGCTGCGCGACACCGTGACCACGTACGCCTTGATCCGGCTGCCGTGCTCGTAGGACTCGCCGGCGACCTGCTCGCCGGACGGCAGCACGCCCTCGGTGTCACCCACCTGGACCACGACCATGCCGCGGGCGTTCGCGCGGGCGTCGCGCTGGATGACGCCGGCGACGATCTCGCCCTCCTTGGTGGAGAACTCGCCGAAGGTCTTCTCGTGCTCGGCGTCGCGCAGCCGCTGCAGGATGACCTGGCGCGCGGTGGTGGCGGCGATCCGGCCGAACCCCTCGGGGGTGTCGTCCCACTCCTCGTCGACCTGGCCGTCGTGGGTCAGCGTGTGCGCGAGCACGCGCACCAGGCCCGTCTTGCGGTCGATGTCGATGCGGGCGTGCGGCTGGTGGCCCTCGGTGTGCTTGTACGCGGTGAGCAAGGCCGTTTCGATGGCCTCGATCACCGTTTCGAAGGGGATGTCCTTGTCCCGTTCGATCGCCCGCAGCGCGGCGATGTCGACGTTCACTTCGACCCCTTCTCCGTCTCGGCCGTGATCAAGCCGGACGCGTCGTCTTCGAGCAGTTTCAGGTCCTCGGCGGGCGGCTGCTTGAACTCGATCTCCACGACCGCCTTCGCCACGTCGGCGTAGCGGACGTCGCGGATCTTGCCGCCTTCGAGGACGCGGGCGGCGTGCTCGCCCGCGTGGCCGACCCGGCCGATGAAGGCCTCGCCGTCGGCCGGGGTGACCTTGACCAACCGGAACCGCGCGCGCCGCCAGTGGCGCTGCTGGGTGAGCGGGCGGTCGAGCCCCGGCGAGGTGACCTCCAGCGTGTAGGCGCTCGCCAGCACGTGGTCGTTCTCGTCGAGCGCCGCCGAAACCTTGCGGCTGACCTCGGCGACCTCGTCCAGCCCGACACCGTCGTCGGCGTCGACGACGACCTTGACCAGCTGCCGCCGGCCGGCCTGCTGCACCTCGAACGAGTCGAGGTCGAAACCCGCGGCGGTGACGGCTTCGGCCACTATCGGCTGAAGCCGGCTGGCGAGTTCTCCTGGCACGTGGGGTTCTCCTTGGTTCGGACCGGGGTCGTGCGGGTCGGTGGTGGACCAGCTTATCCGGTCGCCCGCTCACCCCGCGCGAGCGGCGGCGCCGCCCGGGCGCCTGGCAGGATGGGGCGGCGTGACCGGAAGACCGACCGAGCTGACCCGCCGTACCGCCCTCCGCGCGGGGGCGCTGGCCGCACTGGCCGTTCCCCTCGCCGCCTGCGGGCCCGGCTACGACGAAAGCCCCGACCCGCTCCAGCCGCTGCTGGCCGCCGCCCAGGCCGACGCCGACGCCGCGCGGGCGCTGGCCAAGGGCGCGGACGCCGACGCCGCCGGCCAGCTCGCCGACGCGCGCGCGGCACACGCGGCCGCCCTCAAGTCCGAAGTGGACCGGCTGAACCGGCCCACGCCCACGCCGTCGCCGAACCCGCCGGCTCCCGCGGACCTGGGTGCCATGAAGGAGCGCCTGGCCGCCGCGCGCAAGCAGGCCGAAGACCTCGTCGGCGGGCTGCCGCGCTACCGCGCCGGGCTGGTCGCGGCGGTGGCGGCGGGCTGCGCGTCGCTGCAGCGCATCGCCCCGGCGCTGGGCCCGGGCGAGGACGCCCCGAAGGTGGGCGCGACGCCGGCCGGCGCGGTGCCCTCGGAGGCGGTGGACCCGCTGCAGGTGGCGCTGGCGGCCGAGCACGCCGCGGTGTGGGTGTACGGGCTGGTCGGCGCGTTCCTGCCGGGCGACTTCGGCGACGCGGAGAAGGCCGGCGCGGCGGAGCACGCCCTGCGTCGCGACTTCCTCCAGACGGCGCTCTCGGCGGCCGGGGCGACACCGGTGCCACCGGAGGCGGCGTACGTGCCGAAGAACCCGGTGACGGACGCGAAGTCGGCGTCCCAGGTGGTGGCGACGGCCGAGGCGGACTGCGCGTCGGCGTGGCTCGCGGTGATCGACCACACCGACGACGCCGGCCTGCGCACCACGGCCCTGCACGCGCTGGTCGCGGCTTCCCGGCGGGGCACGCCCTGGCGCGCCGAGGCGGGCGAGAAGCCGGTGGCGATCGCGATGCCCGGCCAGTCGAGCTGACCCCGCTCAGGCGCCCCAATGTGGCCTTGGTTGCGTTCAACGCACCCAATGTGGCCTTCGGTGCGTTGAACGCACCGAAGGCCACCTTGGGGCGCTTGGGGGCGGGTCAGCTGTGCAGGTCGGCCGACAGGCGGAGGGCGTCGTCGGCGATGCGCTCGATCAGGGCCTCGTCCTTGTGCTTGGCGTAGAAGTCGGCCAGCACGATCGTCGTGTTCGCGCCGTCGACCTTCGACGAGTACGCCGAGTCCTTGCCGCTCACGCTCGGGGTGCCCGTGCCCGCGAAGGTCTTGTCCTTCACCAGGTCCGTGACGTTGCCGGTGCCGTCCTGCTCGGTCAGCGTCTTGAGCGCCTTCGCCTTCGCCGAGTCCGGCATGCCCACCACCGCCACGGACACCAGCGCCTTCGCGCCACCCGACTCGGTCGTGTACAGCGCGCGGACCAGCGACTGGCACGGGGTGCCCTCGAAGAAGTCCTTCGTCTTGCCGTAGGACTTCTCGACGCAGTCCGCCGTCTTCGCCGGCCCGGAGACCAGCGTGTACTGGAACTGCCCGGTGTTCTGGACCGGCGGCTGCGCGACCGGCTCGTCCGGCGCCGAGTCGTGCCGGATCAGGAACCACAGCAGCCCGGAGACGACGGCGATCGCGACCAGCCCGGCGCCCCTGAGCAGCAGGGACCGGGTGTCGCGGGCCGGTGGGCCCGGCACGGGTGGGCGGGGCTGCGGGGGTACCGCGCCCAGCGGGGCCGTGTCGGACGGGCCTGGGGTGAAATGCGCACCAACCACGGGGACATACGGTAGTTCACCCGCCGGCCGCGGTTCACTCGAATGCGGGTAAGACGCGTTCGACGTCGTCAAGGGTGTTGTAGAGGTGGAAGCCCACCCGCACCCGGCCGCCGCGGACGCTCGACACGATGCCCGCCGCCGCCACCCGCTCCGGGTCCGCGTCGAGCGACACGATCGCGGTGCCGCGCGGCGGCAGGCCGAGCTTCTCCAGGAGCGTGTCGGCCAAGCCCGTGTTGTGCGCCTGGACCTGGGCGAGGTCGAGCCCGCCGAAGTACTCCAGGGCCACCGCCGAACCGACCTGGGCCAGCCACACGGGCGAGAGGTCGAACGCGCGGGCGTCGCCGGCCAGGCGCAGCGGGAGGCCGTAGACCGCGGCCCACGGGTCGTCCCCCGCGTACCAGTTCGCCGCGACCGCGCGCGTGCGCTCCTGCGCGTCCGGCCGCACCGCGAGCCACGCGGTGCCGCGCGGCGAGCAGAGCCACTTGTAGCCCGCGCCGACGACCCAGTCCGCCCAGGCGACGTCCAACGGCAGCCAGCCGACCGCCTGGGTCGCGTCGAGCAGCACCGCCGCCCCGGCGGCCTCGGCCGCGGCCCGCAGCGCGGCGAGGTCGGCGATCCGGCCGTCGGCGGACTGGACGACGCTCACCGCGACGACGTCGTGGCCCTCGACCCGCGACGGCAGCACGTCCAGGGGCACCTCGGTCACCGTGACGCCGGGGTTCGCCGCGAAGGGGAAGGTCACGCTGGTGAAGTCGCCTTCGGCGGCGAGCACGCGGGTGCCGGCGGGCAGCGCCGCGGCGACGTTGGCGATGAGCTGCGAGACCGACGCGCCGCTCGCGACGCGCCCGGGCTCGACGCCGAGCAGCCGGGCGAATCCGGCCCGCGCGCGCGTCACGTACTCGTCGAACTCCCCCGGCCGGGTCGCCCCGGTCCGCCACCGTTCCACCGATTCGGCCACCGCCGCGGCGACCGGCGCGGGCGGGATGCCCACGCTGGGGGTGTTCAGGTATCCGGGTGGGGCGGCGAAGTCGGTTCCGAAGGCGCGCATGGTCCCAGGCAAGCAGATCCGGCCGGGCCGGTTCACCCGATTTCGGCCGGTTCACGGCAGCAGGGCCGTGACGTCGGCATAGGACGGCGGCGTCAGCGGCAGCTCACGGCCGTCCCGCACAGCCGCTGCGGCCGCGGCCGCGGCGGCGAGCGCCATCCGGTACGGCAGTGAGCCCAGGCTGATCCGCGCGACGCCGAGGTCCGCCAGGCCGGCCACGGTGACCTTCCCAGGCAGGAACAGCAGGTTGAGCGGCACGCCGGCGGCGACGATCCGCTCGACGTCCCCGGGCTCGGCGAGGCCGGGCACGAAGACGCCGTCCGCGCCCGCCGCCGCGTACGCCCGCACCCGCCGCTCGGCCTCGGCGAGCGAGCGGCCGCCCACCCAGTGCGTGTCCGTCCGGGCGTTGACGAACAGGCCGGGCACCCGGTCCTTGACCGCGGTGACCAGGGCACATTGGACGTCGACCGGGGCGAGCGAGCCGTCGGCCCGGCCGTCTTCGAGGTTCACGCCGACGGCGCCGGCGCCGGCCAGCTCGGCCGCGAGGTCGGCGACCGCGGCCGGGCCGGCGCCGAAGCCGTCGGCGATGTCGACGCTGACGAGCGCGTCCAGCCGCGCCAGGCGGGTGGCGAGGGCGACGGTCGCGTCGCGCGTCGACGGGGCGCCGTCCGGTTCGCCCGCGGCCGCGGAGACGCCCAGGCTGGTCGTGCCCAGCGCGCGGAAGCCCTGCGCGGCGAGGAAGGCGCCGACACCGAACTCCCACGCGTTGGGGAGCAGCAGCGGGGATCCGGGGACGTGCAGGGCACGGAATTCGTCCATGCCCGGCAATCTAGGTCCGCGACGCTTCGGCGGGTGCCGAAGTCTCGAGGAACGGCGTCAGCACCCCCGGCACGGCGGCCGCCGCGAACTCCAGGCCTTCGCCGGTGTCGGCGTCGAGGATCGCGTAGGCGCCGGCGCCCGCCGCCGTGGTCGCGGTGAACGTGGCGAGGCCGCGCCGGCGCTGGAACACCGACTGCTTCACGGTCCAGCCGATGACGCCGTCCCGCGCCAGCACGGCCGTGCCGCGCCGGACGGTGCCCGCGCGGGTGATCAGGTACCGGCCGTGGCGGCCGTGGCCGAGGCCGCGGTAGGCGTCCAGGGCGAGGAGAACCGCCACCGGGAGCGCGACGACGGCGACGCCACCGGCGACGACCAGCAGGACGTCGGTGAGCAGCAGGCCGAGCACGACCAGGACGAGCAGCGGCACGAGCGCGGTGAGCAGGGCCCACCGCAGCCGCCGTCCGCAGGCCGCCGGCGGGTGCGGGACGAGGCCGGCGGCCTCGACGCGTTCGCCCAGGACCCGCGCCGCGACGTCGAGCGCTGTTTCCCGCGGCGCCGCGGGCAGGAGGGTCTTGGCCTCGGTCTTGTCGTCGTCCTCCTGCCGCATGCCGGTGGCGATGGCGTCGACCCGGGCGGCCCCGGCGAGCCGCGCACCGAGCGGCTCGACCAGTTCGACACCGCGCAGGCGCCGTTCCTCGAGGGTGATCGACCGGGTGGTGAGCAGCCCGCGGCGGACGCGCAGGGTGCCGCCGGGTTCGCGGTCCAACCGGTAGTGCCACCACATCTCGGCGAACACGCCGAGGGCGCCTGCGACGCCGATGACCATCGCCACGGCCAGCAGGAGCAGGATGCTCGTGGTCAGCGGCAGGTCGCCGAAGAGGTCGAGCAGCCACGTCAGCAGCCCACCGCCGGCACCGAACCAGTCGGCGACCTTGAACAACGCGCCGAAGGCGGTCAGGCCGAGCGTCGGCGCGACGAACGAGATGGGCGCGTACCGGATCCAGCGCGGGTCGAGTGTCGCCAGTGGACCGTCTGAAGTGGACGGCTCCGGCAGCCGGTGCAGGAGTTCGGCGCGCAGGGCCTCGGCGTCGGCCCTGGCGAGCGGGGAGAGGGTGAGCCGCTCCTGCTGCCCGGTGCCGACGGACAGCGCCGCGACGCCGAACGCGCGGTGCAGCGGGTTGGCCGTCAGGTCGACGGTGCGGATGCGTTCGCGGGGCAGGGATTTGCGCGTGTGGACGGCGAAGCGGAACTCGGTTTCGAGGCGCTCGGCGGTGCAGCGGAACCGGGTGTACCGCCAGCGGAGGTATTCGGCGAGCACGCCGGCGCCGACGAGCAGCACGGCGGCCGGCAGGAGCCAGAGGGAGCGCGTGCCGATGGCGACGGGGGTACCGGCGGAGACGGCAACACCGGCCATGATGACTGCGGTGACACCGAGGGCACGCCGGTCCAGCCGACGCCAGCCGGCGGGGGTGTCGCCGGAGCCGGGGCGCGGCTCGCCGATTTCTTGTTCGGGAGAGCGGGTTCCGCCGCTCGTGTCATGCCTGGCAGCGCGCGTCCCGCGGCCCTGCTCGCCGCTCATGTCGCGTCCCCGGGCGTGGCGTCCGTGCGCTCCGTCAGCCGCTCGGCCACATCCGCCGCGACCTGGGCGTCGAGGCCGCGGAGGCGGACCGCGCCGCGGGCCGACGCCGTCGTCACCGTGACCGTCGCGAGCCCGAAGCGCTGCTGGAGCGGGCCGCGCAGCGTGTCGACCGTCTGCACTCGCGACAACGGCGCCACCCGCCACTCCTGCCACAGGAACCCCGAGCGCACGTACACCGCGGTGTCGGTCACCTCCCAGCGGTGCAGGCCGAACCACCACCGCGGCAGGACCGCGCACCAGACCGCGCCCAGCACGGCGACCACGACGGCCGGCCCCAGCAGCCAGGCCGCCGCCGGTGGGATCAGCAGGCCGAGGACGGCGAGCACGAGCACCGCGGGCCCGAACGTCAGCGCTCCTTGCGCGCGCCACCAGGCGATCGCGCGGCGGTCGAGTGCGTGACGTGGTGGCCGCAGCCGTAGTTTCCCGGTCTCCACCGGTTACCCCCCGAAGTTGTTTTACAATGCGACCGCATCGTAACGGCGGACCCCCGGTTTTCGCAATGCGATCGCATGACAACGGGAGCGGACGTGCCGAAGCAGGTGGACCACGAGCAGCGCCGGGTGCAGATCGCCGAGGCGCTGCAGCGGCTGACCACGCGTGCCGGGCTGGAAGGCGTCAGCCTGCGCCAGGTCGCGGCCGAAGCCGGCATGTCCATGGGGTCGGTGCAGCACTACTTCAGGACCAAGGACGAAATGCTGCGCTACGCCCTCGAGCACCGCCACAAGCTCCGCAGCGAGCGGATCACCGCGAAGGTGCTGGCCGAGGGACCGCCGACGCCGCGGTCGATCCTGCGCGCCTGCCTGGTGGAAATGCTGCCGCGCGACCCCGACAGCGAAGCCGACTTCCTGATCGGCGTCGCGTACTTCATCCGCGCCGTGGCGGACCCGGCGATGGCGAAGGCCTTCGGCGAGGGCATGCCGGAGCTCCTGCGGTTCTTCGCCGGCCAGGTCCGCGAGGCCCAGCAGGCGGGCGACGTCCCGGCGTCGGCCGACCCCGAAACCGAGGCGTCCCTGCTCTGGGCGATCGCGGACTCCCAGGGCTCGGAAATCCTGATGGGCCACCGCACTCCCGCCCAGGCGATCTCCACAGTGGACTACTACCTCGACCGCCTCTTCACCCCCTGACGTCAGCCGCTGCCGCCCGACGTCGCGGCGACCGTCGCCGAGCGGGCGGCCTGGAGTTCGCGGATCACCTTGCGCAGGGCCGGGACCGCGGCTCCCGACTGCTCCGCCAGCCGGGCCAGCCGGTCGCGGTGACGCCGGCGGGCGGCGCGCGGGAGCACCGCGCCCAGCTCGACCGCCGCGGCCAGCGACGTCAAGGCCGCGACGTCCGCGGACACCGGCGCGTCGCTCCGCACCGCCGCCCGCACCGACTCGTGCAGCGTGGCCGCCGTCGCCGGGTCGCGGACCTCCGCCCTGCGGCGCGGGAACACCCCCAGCACGCGGGACGTCCGCAGCGTGATCACCCCCGCCGCGTCGAGCTGGGCCTCCAGGGACTGCAGCGTCCCGCGAGCCCCGCGGCGCACCCGGGCGCGCCAGGTCCGGTGCGGGTCCGCGGCGAGCTCGGCGAGCAGGTCGTCGAGCACCAGATGGCCGGTGCGGCCGGCGCCGGTCACCACCGGACGGCCGCCGTCGTCGGCGATCCGGCCGCGCAGCACCAGGTCCGTCAGCGCCGCCGCGCGGACCAGCAGCGCCACGCGCTCGCGGTGCGGCAGCCGGTCGCGCCCGGTGTCGCACGCCAGCAGGTACGCCCGGGCGGGCAAGGACAGCTCGTTCATGTCCCCAGTCCACCGCCGGCCCCGGCCCACGCGAAACCGCACGACGAGGGCGATCGCGGCGACGAACGTTGCGCGGCCCGCAACTTTGGTTGCGCGTCCGGGGCGATGCCCCGCGCCGGCGGCTACCGTGACGGCGTGACCAGCACCCGGCGGCCGATGTGGCCCAGCCGCGCCGACGCCTTCTGGCTGTTCCTGCCGGCGGCGGTGTTCGCCGGGCTCAACGTCCTCTACCAGGTCCTCGGCGAGCGGACGACCGGCGCGCTCGGCCCGGCGGCCGGGCTGGTGCTGCAGGTGGCCTGCGACTTCTCGCTGGTGCTCCTGTTCCGGTTCCCGGCGCTGGTGACCGGGTTCGTCACGGCCGCGGCGTTCGCGATGCTGGCCTCCGACCTGTTCGCGCCCGGGCTGCTCGTGCCGGTGCAGCCGATCGCGCTGACGACCGTGCCGACCATCACCCCGGTGCTGCTGGCCCAGGCGGTGCGGGTGCTCGACCGGCGGACCGTGCTGTGGCTGGCCGGAATCCTCGCGGTCGTGGCCATGCGGCCGTGGACGCCGAGCTGGGCGACCACGCCGTTCGGGCTGCTCAGCACCGCGCTGCCGGTCGCGATCACGCTCTACGTCGAGGCCCGCAAGCAGCTGCTGCAGTCCCTGCGCGACCGGGCGGAACGCGCCGAGCGCGAACAGCACCTGCTCGCCGAGCAGGCCCTCGCCGCGGAACGGCGGCGGCTCGCGGGCGAGATGCACGACGTCGTCACGCACCGCCTCAGCCTGATGGTGCTGCACGCCGGCGCGCTCGGCGTGACGTCGGCCGACCCCGCCGTGCGGACGGCGGCCGAGGACATCCGCCGTGAAGGCGCGCTGGCGCTGGACGAGCTGCGCGACCTGGTCGGTGTCCTGCGCAACGGTGCCGAGGCCGGGCCGCGGACGCTCAGCCCGGCCGAGCCCGGCGATCCGGCGCGGCTGGTCGAGGAGTCCCGGTCGGTCGGGGTGGCGACGGAGCTCGTCGTGGACGGCGACCCGGCGCAGGTGTCGCCGACCGTCGCGCGCACCGCGTACCGGCTCGTGCAGGAAGCGCTGACGAACGTGCGCAAGCACGCGCCGGGCGCGTCGGCGACGGTCGGCCTGCGCTACCACCCGGGTGGCCTGGACGTCTCGGTGGCGAGCACGGCGGCCGCGCGGCCACCGGACCCGGCGCTGGCGGGCAGCGGTTCCGGTGCCGGGCTGGCGGGGCTGCGGCAGCGCGTCGAACTGGTCGGCGGGCGGTTCGCCGCGGGCCCGGAACCCGGCGGCGGGTTCCGGGTCGGTGCGATACTGCCCGCCTACGTCCCGACGGCGGAAGGCGCGCGCAGTGATCCCGGTGCTCGTGGTCGATGACGAGCCGATGGTGTGCGCGCACCTGCGCACGATCCTCGGCTCGGCGGCCGACATCGAGGTGGTCGCCCAGGCCGCCGACGGCGCCGAAGCCGTCGAGGCCGTGATCCGGCACCGGCCCCGCGTGGTGCTGATGGACCTGCGGATGCCGGGCGTGGACGGGCTGACGGCGATCGCGCGCATCACGGCGTTGCCGGACCCGCCGGCGGTGGTGGCCCTGACGACGTTCGACGCGGACACGTACGTGATCCGGGCGCTGCGCGCGGGCGCGGCGGGCTTCCTGGTGAAGTCGACGCCGCCGGAGGACCTGATCGGCCTGGTCCGCGTGGCGGCGGACGGGCACACGGTGCTTTCGCCGTCGGCCGCGCGCCGCCTGGTGGCGCTGTCCGCGGACGGCCGCGAACGCGGCGAGGACGCGCGCCGGCGCACCGCGGGTCTCACCGAGCGCGAGCGCGACGTCTTGGCCTGCCTGGGCGAAGGACTGTCCAATGCGGACATCGGCGCGCGGCTGCACCTCGCGGAGGCGACGGTGAAGAGCTACGTCTCGCGGATGCTCGTGAAGCTGGACTGCGCGAACCGGACGCAGGCCGGGCTGCTGGCCCACGAAGCCGGGTTGGTGGCCCGTTAAGGCCACAGCAGCGGAAAGGCCTGCCACACCGCCCAGCCGTTGAACACGAACCACCCGCCGATCCACACCGGCGACGGCAGGGCCGTGCGCCTGGCCAGCGCGGCGGCATCGTCCGTCCGGTCGCGGAACCCGGCGCGCACGCGGTTGACGACGAGGATCCGCACCCCGTCGATCTCGCTGGTCAGCAACAGCCAGGCTTCGGCGTACGCGATGCCGGTGCGCAGCCAGCCCGGGGCGTAGCGCAAGGCGGCGTACACGACCGCCCCCACGACGACGATCACGGCGACGGTGAGCAGGTCCCGGGCGAACAACAGCAGGAACGCCAGCGCGGCGAGGGTCAGGACGAGGACGGCGGGCACGTGGCCGCGGTGCAGCAGCACGGCCACCCCCAGCCCGGCGAGCGGCGGCGTCGCGTACCCGGCGGCGGTGGCCAGCACGGCGGCGAGTGCCGAGCCGTGCTTCTGCTGGGTGAAGCCACCGCCCGGGCTGGTGATGGCGACGCGGGAGACGTCACCACCGGTCAGCAGGCTCACCAGCGCGTGACCGCCTTCGTGGAACAGGGTGCCCAGGACGTTGGCGGTGCGCAGCAGGCTCGGCCGGCCACTGGGCAGCGTGACGACCGAGGTCAGCGACACCGCGAAGGCGAACAACGCGGCGATCCCGGCGACCTCCCAGCCCGGTGCGGGCACGGTCTCGTTGAGCACCGCGACAGTGTCCCCGCGGCCGCGACGGGGCGTACCCCCGTCGGGAGGAACTGTCCAGGAGCTGTCAAGTGCTACGCGGCGAAGAGGGCAGCCGGCCCAGGCGGATCGCCTGAGCGTCCGGACTGTGCAACACGGTGCGGAGGTCCGGGCCGAGGATCCGCATGAAGATCGCCATCACGAGCCGGTGTTCCCGCTCGGCTTCGTCCCGCCGGTCCAGCTTGAGCAGCAAAGCGGCCCGGTTGAGCCGGCAGACCACGGTGTCGCGGGTCGTGGGACCGAGCACCCGCACCCGAGTCTCGATCACGGCGCGGAACTCGTGTTCGGCCTCCGCGAGCCGGCCCAGTTCCAGCAAGGTGGCGATGAGCGCGTCCCGGCTCAGCAGGGTGTCCCGATGATCCGGGCCCAGGACTCGCGAACAAGTCTCCAGTTCGGCACGGTGTTCCCGCTCGGCCTCGTCGACCCGGCCCAGCTTGCCGAGCACCTTGGCGAGGTGGTAGCGGCTGGTCAACGTGCTGCGGTCGGCCGGGCCGAGGGTGCGCTCGCGGAGTTCGAGAACCGCTCGGTGCTCCCGCTCGGCCTCCGCCGGCCGGCCCAGCTCGCTGAGCGCGATCGCCCGGTTGGCGCGGCTGGTCAGCGTGTCGGCGTGGTCCGGCCCGAGGACGCGGGTCCGGGTCTCGAACAGGGTCCGGTACTCCCGCTCGGCCTCCCCCGTCCGGTCCGAGTCGCGGAGGGCGGCGGCGAGCAGGTCACGCTGGAACAGGGCGTCCGGGTGGTCCGGCCCCAGGACGCGGCAGGACACTTCGAGCTCGGCACGGTGTCCGTCCACGGCCTCGTCCCACCGCCCGAGACCGTGGAGGGTCACCGCGTGGTGGCTGCGGCTGCCTCGGGTATCCGGATGCTCGGCGCCGAGGAGCCGGGTACGCGCTTCGAGAACCGTGCGGTGTTCGCGCTCGGCCTCCTCCAGCCGGAGCTGCTTGCCCAGGACGGCCGCCAGGTTGCTCCGGCTCGTCAGCGTGTCGGGGTGTTCGGCGCCCAGAACCCGGGTCCGCGCTTCGAGCGTGGCCCTGCCTTCCTGCTCGGCCTCCTCCAGCCGTTCCAGGTGGTACAGCTCGAGGGCGCGGTTGTTGCGGCTGTACAGGGTGTCGGGGTGCTCCGCGCCCAGAATCCGGACGCGAGCCGCCAAAACGGCCAGGTGTTCGTGTTCGGCCTCGTCATACCGGCCCAAGTAGCTCAACACAGCCGCGAGGTTGTTGCGGCTGGTCAACGTATCGGGATGTTCGGGACCGAGGACCTTGCGACGCGCGTCGAGAGTGACGCGGTCTTCGCGCTCGGCCTCCGCCAGCCGTCTCAACCGGCACAGCGTGAGCCCGAAGTTGCTGCGGCTGGTCAATGTCTCGGGGTGCTCCGCGCCCAGCGTACGTACGCGGGCTTCGAGGACGGCGCGGTGCTCCCGCTCCGCTTCTTCCCAGCGACCCAAGCTGCAGAACACACGCGCGAGATTGTGGCGGTAGGTGAGTGTTTCCGGGCTTTCCGCGCCGAACAGGAGTTTCATTCCGTCGAGCGTGGCGCGGTGTTCGCGCTCGGCCTCCGCCCACCGGCCCTGTCGTTCGCTGACGACGGCGAGGTTGCCCCGGACGGTCAACGTGTACCAGCTCCCGGCGCCGACCAGGCGCAGCAGCACATCGAGCGCGGCCCGGTGCTCGTGCTCGGCCTCGGCCAATCTGCCCAGGTCGCCGAGTACACTGGCGAGATTGTTGCGGCAGGCCAACGTATCCAGGTGTTCCGGCCCCAGCGACCGCGTGCGGATTTCCAGTACCGCGCGGGTTTCCCGCTCGGCCTCCGTGAAGCGCCCCATCTCGTGGCACGCACTGGCCAGCCTGACCCGGCTCGTCAGGGCATCCGGGTGCTCGGGCCCGAGTTCGCTCGTCAGCCGTCGCGTGGCCCGGGAGAAGGCCTCGAGTGCCAGCGCGTAATGCCCCTGCTTGGTGCACGTGACCCCGATGGCCATCGCCTCGGAGCCGTCCGAGATGTCGAGCGCCGCGCGCAGCGTCGGCTCCGTCACGTACCCCTCGGGACCGATGACGCGCTGGGCCTCGTCGACCAGGTAGTCGAACACGTCGTACCCGGTCTTGGCGGACCCCGTCATCAGTGACGTCGTCGCCCGCCGGGCGCGCGACGCCCATTCCCAGGCCGCCGCCGTCGATTCGGGGCGCAGCCGGTCACCGCCGCGCCGGCGCAGGTAGTCGTCGGCCAGGTCTTCCAGCAACCGGCCGGAAAGCGGCGGCTCGAGGCCGGCCCGGCGCACGTCGACCGCGGCGGTCACGAGCGCAGCACCCCGGGGGTTCGCCCCGACGTCCCATCCGTCGTGCCAGGCGCGCAGCAGCTCGGGGCCGGCGGCGAGGTATTCGGCCAGCCCGTACTCCCCGCTGTGGTCCATCGCGTCGGCGATCCGCGGGTCCCACGCCCGGTCGGCGGCGCGCTCGGTCTCCGCGCCGCTCAGCAGCCGCTCAACGCGGACCTCGTCGTCGACGAGGGCCAGCGTCTCGCGCGCCGCGCGGTACATCTCCCGGGTCGCCTCGTCCAAGCCGCCGGAATCGGCGAACCGGGCACGCTCCAGCGCCCGGATCGTGCCCACGACCACGATGTGCCGCGAACCCGCCGGCAGGCGGCCCAGCATCTCGCGGGTGAGACCTGCCGGTCCCAGGTAGTGCTCCACGTCGTCCAGCCAGACCACACAGTTCCCCACCCGCATCGCGCGCTCCAGCGCGGGTTTCACCGCGGCGCGGTCCTTCGGGGCCACCAGCACGTGGTCCGGGACGGTCGCCAGGATCGCCTCGAACGCGGTGCGCGACTTCCCGGCGGTGGAGTCACCGACGAGCAGCACGAATCCCCCGCGGGCGATCCGCGCCCGCACCCGCTCGTCGACGTCGCGCGGGACGTACGCCGGCATCGTCCCCGCGGCGCCTTCCGGCCCGGCGGGATCGAGCTGGGCGGCGGGGTGCACGCCCAGCCGCCGCGGATCGGCGACCTGCCGCACCTTGGGGAAGCTCCCGCGAGCGGTCACCAGGCAGCCGTCGACGACCGACAGCTTGCCGTCGTCACGGCGGGAAACCCGGCTGCGCACGCGGTCGGCGGCCACCTTGACGAACGGCGTCACGAGCACCGCGGCCCCCGCGGCGGCACCGGCCCACCACGAGTTCCCGGCTCCCGCCGCCTTCAGCGCGGCCGGAACCGCGAGGACGGCCGTCCCGGCGAGCAGCGCGAACGCCACCCAGCCCCACCTCTGCACCGGCACCACCACTCACGGCTTCGACGAACCGCACAGTGTTCCGATCCGCGTCCCGGGCGACGCGAGGGCGCGCCGACCGGTCACCCGGATGGACCAGCCCTACGCGGAGGCGGGCGTGTGTTCCGCGTCGTAGGCGTCCCGGGCCTGCTGGACCGAGGACATGTGCTGCCGGGCCCAGCGGTCCAGCATGTCCAGCGGCTCGGACAGGTTGCGCCCCAACGAGGTCAGCTCGTATTCGACCTTCGGCGGGATCGTCGGGTACGCCGTGCGGGCGAGGATGCCGTCGCGGACCAGGCTGCGCAGCGTCTGCGTCAGCACCTTCTGGGAAATGCCGTCCACGCGGCGGCCGATCTCGGTGAACCGCAGCGGGCCGTCCGAGAGCGCGCCGACGATCAGCACCGTCCACTGGTCGCCGATGCGGTCGAGCAGCTGGCGGGTCGGGCAGTTGCGGTCGTACGGATCGGGGCCCACGGCACGCCTCCTCACTCTCCCGGGGAGAGTAACACGCCGGTCAGGCGGTGGCGCGGGCCAAACCCGTGGCCACGCGCTTGATGAAGGAGCCGAGGAACCACCGGTAGAACCAGCCCGTGCCGGGGATCTTCGGCTCGAACGTCGCATGCCAGTGGATGTCGGTGCCGCCGTCGCGCGGCGAAAGGTCGACGTACGCGACGTAGTCCCGCAGCGGCAGGCCACGCTCCAGCGCGTACCCGAACCGGCGGCCCGGCTCCAGCGCGACGATCTTCTCGTACGAGCGGACGCCGCCGGTCGTGAACAGCCGGATCGCGCCCAGGCCTTCCGGCTCGCCCTCCCCCGCGCGGACCAGCTCGAACGACCCCAGCGGCGACCACCGCGGCCAGCTCGCGCCGTCCCGCAGCAAGGCATACACGGCGTCGGCCGGAGCTGCCGTCCGGGCGTGCACCGAAATCCTTTGTACCATTTGGTACGTGTACCATCTGGTACATGATCGGCACAAGCCCGCGCGCCAAGCTGCTCGACGCGGCGATCGACCACATCGCCCACCACGGCGGGGCGGACCGGAGCCTGCGGGCGCTGGCCGCGGACCTCGGCACCAGCCACCGCATGCTGATCTACCACTTCGGCTCGAAGGAAGGCCTGCTCACCGCGGTGGCGCGGGAGGTCGAAGCCCGGCAGCGCGCCGCGCTCGCCGGCCTGGACCCGGCGGAGTTCTGGCGCCGGCTCACCGACGAAAGCCTGCGCGCCAACGAAAAGCTGTTCTTCCAGCTCTACGGCCAGGCCCTGGGCGGCACCCCGGGCACGGCGGAGTTCCTCGACGGCGTGATCGACGACTGGCTCGGCCCGGTCGAAGCGCTGCTGGCCGACCTCGGCGTCCCCGAGGCCGACCGGCCGGCCCACGCCCGGCTCGGGCTCGCCGTCGCCCGCGGGCTGCTGCTCGACCTCGTCACGACCGGCGACCGCGAAGCCGTCGACGCCGCCATGGACAAGTTCCTGGCGCTGTACGAAAAACCGTGATCCCCTGGTCCGATGCGACTGATACTGGGGTGCTTGGCCGCTTTGCTGACGACATCGGCGCTCACGCCCGCCGCTTCCGCGGCGCCTGTGGCGTCCTCGGAGAGCCGGCCGGTCTATTCCTACGCCGACGCGATCCGCGAGACGGCGTGGGTGGAGACCGGCACCGACCACGACCGGGACGGCAAGCCCGACCGCGTCGCCGCCGACGTCATCCGGCCGGACGCTCGCGTGCGCGTCCCGGTGATCCTCGACGTCAGCCCGTACTACGCGTGCTGCGGCCGCGGCAACGAACAAGAGAAGAAGACGTACGCGCCGGACGGCACGCCGCAGCAGTTCCCGCTGTTCTACGACAACTACTTCGTGCCGCGCGGGTACGCCGTCGTGCTGGCCGACGTCGGCGGGACGAGCCGGTCGTCCGGCTGCTTCGACGACGTCGCCTCCGGCAACGCGGTCGTGAACTGGCTGGGCGGCCGGGCGAAGGCCTTCGACACCCCCGACGGCGGCCGTCCGGTCAAGGCCGATTGGGCCACCGGCGACGTCGGCGCGATCGGCAAGTCGCAGGACGGCGCCACCGCGATCGGGATGGCCGCCTCGGGCGTCGCGGGGCTGAAGACGATCGTGCCGATCGAAGGCGTCGCGAACAACTACGCCCAGCTCATCGCGAACGGCGCGCCGCTGGCCACGCCGGAGAACACCGGGTCGGCCTTCACCTACAACGAGCGCGCCGCCGAGCTGTGCAAGCCGTTCGAGGCCGAGCAAAAAGCACTCGCGAGCACGAACGGCGACTACAACGCCTACTGGGAAAGCCGGAACCACGTGCCGCGCGCCGGGCAGGCGAGCGTGCTCATCGCGCAGGGCTTCGGGGACTGGGCCGTGGCGCCGAACCAGTTCGCCGGCTACTGGGAGGCGCTGGGCCGGGCCGGCGTCCCGCGCAAGGCGTGGCTGAGCCAGGCCGGCCACACCGACCCCTTCGACCTGCGGCGCGCGCAGTGGGTCGAGACGCTGCACCGCTGGTTCGACCGCTGGCTGCTCGGCCTGCGCAACGGCGTCGAGCGCGAGCCCGCCGTGCACCTCGAGACCGCGCCGGACCGGTGGACCGACGTCCGGAGCTGGCCGCCCGCCGCGCTCCCGGTGACGCTCCGGCCGTCGGCCGGCGGCACGCTGGGGCTGACCGGGTCCGGCACGGCGAGCGTCGTCGACGACCCCGCCGTCACCCGCGAGGACTGGGCGGCCGGGGTGTCGGCCGCGCGGTTCACCGGGCCGCCCCTGCCCGCGCCGGTGCGGATCGCCGGGTCGCCGTCGGTGACGATCACGGCGTCGTCGGACAAGACCGCCGCCCGGCTCGGCGTCGCGCTCGTCGACTACGGTCCGGCTGAAACGCGCAACACCGCGTTCTACGGCAGCGGGGTGAAGAACCTCGCGACGCGGTCGTGCTGGGGTTCGAGCAGTGCCGTCGACAGCGCGTGCTTCCTCGACACCGTCTCCGACGTGGTGAGCGTCGACCACCGGATCGTCGCCGCCGGCTGGGCGGACCTCGGGCACCACGCGTCGCTGCGGCACGGCGAGCCGCTCGTCCCGGGCCGGGCCTACACGATGACGTTCGACCTCACCGCGCTCGACCACGTCGTCCCGGCGGGCCACCGGCTCGGGCTGCTCCTCGGCGGCACCGACGGGCTGCTGTTCGACCCGGCGCTGCCGAACTTCGGCGACACGCTGACGTTCGACCTCGCGCGGACGTCGGTCACCGTCGGCCTTACAAAGCCCGAACACTAGGCGGACGCCCTTCGAACACGACCCGGCCAGAGTTCTCCTCGTACCCCCGGACGGACGAGGAGAGACGATGCGAGGAACCACCTGGACGCGGCTGGCGCTGGCGGGCGGGGCGAGCGCGGCCTGCCTGCTGGTGGCCGCGCCGCTGGCGTCGGCCCAGACGGCGCCGATCACGCTCAGCCCCGAGGAGTCGCAGCAGGTCTGCGCGGACTGGGTGCCGAAGCTGCAGAAGCGGGCCGCGAACCTGGAGAAGCGGATCAACGGCGGTCCCGAGGTCAAGGGCTCGGTCGCCAACCTCAAGGCGCGGGCGGCCGGCCAGCGGGCCGCCGGGCACACCGCCCGAGCCGACCAGCTGGACCAGCGCGCCACCAAGCGGCAGGGCCGCATCGGCGAGCTGACCACGGCCAAGCAGAAGCTGGACGCGTTCGCGGCCGCGCACTGCCGGCCCGCCAAGTGAAGCGCGCCGGGATCGCCGTGGCCGCGGCGCTCGTCATGCTCGGCTGCTCGGCGTGCCGCGACAACCTGATGGGTTCGGCGCCGCCGCCGCCGTCGTCGTCGCCTTCCGCCGAACTGAGCGGGATCGAGTCGACGCTGAACGGCATCGAGTCCGACATGAACAGCGATGGCTCGCCCTGACCGGCTAGCGTCTCCCCTCTGAACACGGCGGAGACGGGAGCAGGCATGGGGTCACCGGGACGCGGCCTCGTCCTCGTGGTCGAGGACGAGGCCGCGATCGCCGAGCTGGCGGCGCTCTACCTCAGGCGCGACGGCTTCGGCGTGCACGTCGAGGCCGACGGCGGCCGGGCCCTCGAAGCGGTCCGGCGGCTCAAGCCGGTGGCGATCGTGCTCGACATCGGACTGTCCGGAATGGACGGTATCGAGATCTGCAAGGCGTTGCGCGCGACCGGCGACTGGACGCCGGTGCTGTTCGTCACCGCCCGCGACGACGAGCTCGACCGCCTGCTGGGCCTGGAGATCGGCGCGGACGACTACCTCACCAAGCCGTTCAGCCCGCGGGAGCTGGCGGCCCGGGTCCGGACGGTGCTGCGCCGCGCGTCGGGGGCGGCGCCGGCCGCGTCGGTGCTGACCGCCGGCGGCGCGCGGGTGGATCTCACCAGCCGCCGCGCCTGGGCGGGCGACGTCGAGGTCACCCTGACGTCCACCGAGTTCGACCTGCTCACGCACCTGCTCCGGCACCCGGGGCAGGTGCTTTCGCGTGACCAGCTGCTCAGCGCCGTCTGGGGCTACGCCGCGGCGGCGGGGACGCGGACGGTGGACGTCCACGTGGCGCAGCTGCGGGCGAAACTCGGGCCGTCGAGTCCGATTCGGACGGTCCGGGGCATCGGCTACGCGGCGGACCCGGCATGAGAGGCACCCTCGCCGGGCGGATCACGCTGGTGTGCTTGGCGGTCGCGGGGATCGCGGTGATCGTCGCGGGCCTGGTGGCGGCCCGGCTGATCCGGACCACGGCGGACAACGCGCTGCAGTCGTCGCTGGCCGCACAGGCCGACGTCGTGGCGTCACAGCTGGACGAAACGGGCATCGGCAACCGGCTGGGCGTCGGCAAGGTGGCCGACGTCGTGCGCGGGCAGGGCATCTCGGTGGTGGTCCGCCGGGCGGGCGGGCAGGCGCTCGGGGAAGGGGCCGCCGTCCAGGCCGCCGTCAAGGCCGGTCTGGGGGCGGACCACTCGGAACGCGTCATGGTCGCGGGTGCGCAGTACCTGGTCGAGACGCGGGTGGTCGGCACGCGCGGGGCGGCGTTCGCACTGGTCCTGCCCGCGCGCAACGCCCAGGCGACGCAGCGGGCGCTGGTCCGCAACATCCTGCTGGCGCTGGGCATCGGCCTGCTGGTGGCGGCGGTCGCGGGCTTCGTCTCCGGGCGGTTGCTGGGGCGTCCGCTGCGCCGGGCCGCGCTGGCCGCGGGCTCGCTGCGGGCGGGCCGCCGGGACGTGCGGGTGCCGGTGCGGGGGCCGCGCGAGGTGGCCGAGGTGGCCGGGTCGTTGAACTCGCTGGCCGACGCGCTGGCCGTCAGCGAGGCGCGGCAGCGGGAGTTCCTGCTGTCGGTGTCACACGAGCTGCGAACGCCGCTGACGGCGGTGACGGGCTTCGCCGAGGCGATCGCGGACGGCGTGGCCACGGGGCCGGACGCGGTCCGGGCCGGCCAGACGATCCAGCGCGAGGCGGCGCGGCTTTCGCGGCTGGTCGAAGACCTGCTGGAGCTGGCCCGGCTGGGCGCGGACGAGTTCCGGCTGGACATGGCGGTGCTGGACCTGGCCGCGTTGGTGCGCGACTGCGCGGAGGTGTGGCAGCTGCGGTGCGCGCGGGAGGACGTCGCGCTGTCCGCCTTCGTGCCTTCGTCCCCGGTCCCGGTCCTGGCGGACGCCCGCCGGCTGCGTCAGGTGGTCGACGGGCTGGCGGAGAACGCCCTGCGCGTCACGCCCGCGGGGGCGCCGATGGTGTTCTCGCTGACGGTGTCCGATGCGTCGGCTTCGCTGTCGGTCCGGGACGGCGGACCCGGCTTGGCGCCGGAGGACTACCCGGTGGCGTTCGAGCGCGGCGTCCTGAACGCGCGGTACCGCGACCGCCGCCCGGTCGGGTCGGGCATCGGGCTGGCCCTGGTCCACGGGCTGGTCACCCGGATGGGCGGGACGCTGACGGCCGGGCCCGCTCCGGAAGGCGGGGCCGCGTTCACCCTCACGTTCCCCGTGCGCTCAGCTGAGCCGAGCGGGCGGTGACGTCCATGAGTGCCCAGTGCTCGACGACCCGGCCGTCGCGGACCCGGACCATGTCCATGCTGGTCACGGCGTAGCCGGGGCCGGCGCTGGTGTAGCGGTTGACCGAGAATTCGCCGTCGGCGACGTTCTGCTCGATCGTGACGGCGACGTCGGCTTTCTGGTCCCACTTCGCGCGCCAGGCGTCGATGCCGTGGTGGTCGCCTGCGGTGCCGCCGCGGTGGTCGACGACGTCGGGGTCGATGTAGGCGAGGCCTTCTTCGAACCGGCCGGCGGTCCAGAGTTCGACCAGCCGCGCGTGGACTTCGGACGGGGTCATCGTGGCCTCCGTTAAGTGGGGAGTTCCCCGGTTAGTGTGCCGGTAGGCTAACCGGGGAACTCCCCACTTGGCAAGGAGCACCGATGCCCGCACGAGCCCGCCGGTCCGACGCCCGGGACAACCGCGCGCTCCTGCTGGCGGCGGCCCAGGCGGTGTTCGCCGAGGACGGCCCGGACGCCCCGCTCGATCGCATCGCCCGGCGCGCGGGCATCGGCAACGCGACGATGTACCGCCACTTCCCCACTCGCCGCGAGCTGCTCATCGCGGTGTACGCGAGCGAAGTCGCTTCGCTGACTTCGGAGGCGCGTCTCGACGCGGCCGACGCGGGCGCGGCACTGTTCGCGTGGCTCGCGATGTTCGTGGAGCACGTCCGGACCAAGCGCGACCTCGCGTTGTCCCTGACCACCCCGGCCGGCGACCACGAGACGCTGTTCGCCCAGTGGCACACCACGGTGAACACCACCGCGGCCGCCCTCGTCGCCCGCGCGAAGGCCGCCGGCGCGATCGCCCCGGACACCGACCCCCTGGACCTGCTCCTGCTCGCGACGGGCGTCGCCCTCGCCAACGCCCCGGCCCGCACCCCCCACCTCCTGAACCTGGTCCGCCGAGCCGTGTCGACCCCCTGATCACGAGTGATGCCCCGCCAATCACACGTGATGCCCCTCCAGACACGCGAGATGCCCGCCCGATCACACGAGTCGCCCCTCCGGGCACGCAGGTCCGCCAACCCGGTTGCCGGGACTCGCGTGATCCGGGAGGCATCTCGCGTGATTGCGGAGGCATCACTCGTGATTGGCGGGGCATCACTCGTGATTGGAGGGGCATCACGGTGGGTCGTTAGGGTCGGGGTATGGAGATGCTGCACCTGCGCTACTTCGTCGCGGTCGCCGAGGAACTGAACTTCTCCGCGGCCGCGCGGAAGCTGCACATGGCCGCGTCGCCGCTCAGCCAGCGGATCAAGGACCTCGAACACGAACTCGGGCAGCAGCTGTTCGACCGGAGCACCCACCACGTCACCCTCACCGATGCCGGAGCCGCGCTCCTTCCGCTCGCGCGGGACGTGCTCGAGCAGGTCAGTGCCATTCCGTGGAAGCTCAAAGAGGCCACGAAGCCGCAGCGCAGCACCGTCTTCCTCGGCATGCCCGCCGGCGTGCACCCCGATCTGCGGGACCGCGTCAACGCGCTCGCCGAACGCGTCCGGGACAGCTACGAGCTCAAACGGTGGCCCGGCACCACCGCCGACCTCGTGCAGGGCGTGCACGACGGCAAGCTCGCCCTCACCCTCGCGCGGCTGCCCGTCACCGATCCCGCGCTGGAGCAGCTGCCCGTGATGACCGAACGGCTCGGCGCCGTCGTCCCGGCCGACCTCTTCGCCGGGCGGGACTCCGTCAGCCTCGCCGAACTGGCCGATTTCCCGTACGTCGCCTCGCCGGAGGAAATCACGCCCGCCTATTTCGACCAGCTCGACCACCAATTGAACGAGCTCGGCGTCAAAAAGCGCATCCGGCTGACCAACACCGGCTACGGCGGGACGTCGGAAATCATCTCCAGCGGCGAAGCGTTCTCCATTTCCATGCTCGACGCCAGGAGCCCGATGCACGGCTACCGGCTTGACAACGTCATCGTGCTGCCGTTCACCGATTTCCGCCCCCAGCTGGACACCGGCCTGCTCTGGCGGCGCGACCGCACCGACGGTGACCTGCGCGACCTCGTCAATGCCGCAAAAGGGATATTCGCGGAACCCCTCAGCAGCTGAAAATGGTATGACCACCGTGGTCATACCATTGTGCGCATCATGATCATTCCCTTTCCCGCCGACCGCGCCTACGTTCGTAAGTAGAGCAAGACACCAAGGCGCGAAAGGACGGAAAGATGACGACCGGACCTCTGGACGGCGTGCGCGTGATCGACCTCTCGACCGTGGTCATGGGCCCGTACGCGGCGCAGATCCTCGGCGACCTGGGCGCCGACGTGATCAAGATCGAGTCCCCCGCGGACACCGTGCGGGTGGGCGAGTACCGCACCACGCCGGGCATGACCGCGCTGAACCTCAACGTCAACCGCAACAAGCGCAGCGTGGCCCTCAACCTCAAGGACGACGCCGAGCGCGAGCAGGCCCTCAAGCTGATCGACACCGCCGACGTGCTGATCACCAACATGCGCCCCGGCGCGCTGGCCCGCCTCGGCCTGAACTACGACGACGTCGCCGAGCGCAACCCCCGCCTGGTCTACGCCCACGCGCAGGGCTTCCGCAGCGACTCCGACCGCGCCGGCAACGCCGCCTACGACGAGACCGTGCAGGCCTCCTCCGGCCTGGTCGACGTGGCCAACCGCGCCCTGGGCGAGCCGGTCTACCTGCCGACGATCATCGGCGACAAGGTGTCGTCGCTGACCATCGCCTACAGCGTGCTCGCCGCGCTGGTCCACCGGGACAAGACCGGCGAGGGCCAGCAGATCGAGATCCCGATGACCGACACGCTCATCGCGTTCAACCTGGTCGAACACCTCGCCGGGCACACCTACGAGCCGGCCGAAGGCCCCACCGGGTTCGCGTTGTCGATGACGAAGGGCCACGCCGCGGTCCGCACCAAGGACGGCCTCGCCTGCGTCATCCCCTACAACCCGCAGAACTTCCGCGACTTCTTCGCCGCTGCCGAGCGCCCCGACCTCGCCGAGGACCCGCGCGTGAACGGCGACGCGATCAACCGCGCCGACAACGAGTGGCTGAGCGAGCAGATCGCGGCCTGCGCCCCGGCGCTGACCACCGAAGAGTGGGCCGAGGTGTGCGCCAAGCACAGCATCCCGATGGCCCCGGTCCTGGAACTGGACAAGGCCCACGAGGACCCGTACGTCCGCGACGGCCACCTGCTCGACACCGTCGAGCACCCGAGCGAGGGCACCATCCGCACGGTCGGCATCCCGGTGAAGTTCTCCGCGACGCCCGGCTCGATCCGCCGCCTGGCCCCGCTGGCCGGCCAGGACACCGCCGAAGTCCTCGCGGAACTCTGAAAGAAGACAGTGTCATGAGTGAAGTACGCACCGAACGGATCGGCAGCACCCTGCTGATCACGATCGACCGGCCCCAGGCCCGCAACGCGGTCAACGCCGCCGTCGCGACCCAGCTGGCCGCCGCCCTCGACGAACTCGAGAGCGACCCCACCCTCCGGGCGGGCGTCCTGACCGGCGCCGAGAACACCTTCAGCGCCGGCATGGACCTCAAGGCCGCGCTCAAGGGCGAGTCCCCGGAGATCCCGGGCCGCGGCTTCGGCGGCCTGACCGAAGCCGAGCTGGCCAAGCCGCTGATCGCCGCCGTCGAAGGGTTCGCGATGGGTGGCGGGTTCGAACTCGCGCTGGGCTGCGACCTGATCGTCGCCAGTGAACACAGCCGCCTCGGCCTCCCCGAAGTCAAGCGCGGCCTGATCGCCGCGGGCGGCGGCGTGATCCGGCTGCCGAAGCGGATCCCGCACCACCTCGCGATGGAGTTCCTGCTCACCGGCGAGCCCGTCACCGGCCGCCGCGCCGGCGAGCTGGGCCTGGTCAACCGCGTGACGCCGAACGGTGACGCCGCCGCGGTCGCGCTCCAGCTCGCCGAGAAGCTGGCGGAGAACGCGCCGCTCGCACTGGCCGCCGTCAAGAAGATCGTGCGTGCCGCCGATCCCGCGGCCGCGCAGCGCGAGGAACTCAAGAAGCTGAAGCAGTCCAAGGACGTCCGCGAGGGCATGACCGCCTTCGCCGAGCGCCGCACTCCGAAGTGGACAGGCGAATGAAGATCGAAGAAGTCCGGCGGCACGTGACGACCCCGCTGACCGCCCCCGCGTTCGCGCCCGTGGTCCCGCGGTTCACGAACCGCGAGTACCTCAACATCGTCTACCGCACCGACACCGACGCCCTGCGTGCGGTCGTCCCGGAGCCGCTGCGGGTCGAGGAACCGCTGGTGCGCTTCGAGGTCATGAAGATGGGCGACGTCTCCGGCTACGGCCCGTACACCGAGTCCGGCCAGGCGATCGAAGTCAGCTTCGACGGTGAGCGCGGCGAGTACCTGCACGCGATGTACCTCGACAACTTCCCGGCGACCGCGTCCGGCCGCGAGGTCAGCGCGTACCCGAAGACCGCCGGCACCCCGGGTCTCTATGTCGACAACGGCGTTCTCGTCGGCACGCTGGACTACGGAACGCTGCGGGTGGCCACCGCGACCATGGGCTACAAGCACCACGAACTGGACACCCGCGAGGCCGAGCGCCAGATCACCGTCCCGACGTTCATGCTCAAGACGATCCCCGGCTACGACGGCGCCCCGCGCGTCCAGGAACTGGTCCGCACCGAGATCACCGACGTCGTGGTCAAGGAGGCCTACACCGGCCCCGCGCGGCTGCAGCTGTTCCAGCACGTCCTGGCTCCACTGGCCGACCTGCCGGTACTGGAGGTCGTCTCCGCGAGCCACATCCTCACCGACCTGACACTGGCCCCGGTCAAGCCGGTCTTCGACTACCTGAAGGGAGCCCAGGCATGAAGAACGCCGCAGTCATCGGCGCCGGCACCATCGGCCTGTCCTGGACGGCGCTGTTCGCCCACCACGGCCTGACCGTCCGGGTCACCGACCCCCGCCCCGACCTCGCCGAGGCCGTCGAAACCGCCCTGGCCCAGTTCGCCCCGCACCTCGGCACGACCGCCGCCGAGCTGGCGAGCCGCGTGCGGATCGCCGCCGACGTCACCGAAGCCGTGCGGGACGCGGATGTCGTGCAGGAGAACGGCCCCGAGAACGTCGAGTTCAAAAAGGACCTGTTCGAGCAGCTCGTCGAGGAAGCACCGGAACACGCGCTGCTCCTGAGCTCGTCGAGCGCCATCCCCTCGACGGCGTTCACCAGCGAGCTGGGAGACGCCTCCAGGGTCCTCATCGGACACCCGTTCAATCCGCCGCACCTGATCCCGCTGGTCGAGGTCGTCCCCGGCGAGCGCACCAGCGACGAGTCCGTGCGGCAGGCCGTCGGCTTCTACACCTTCCTCGGCCGCACGCCGGTCGTGGAGCGCAAGGAGATCCCCGGGTTCGTCGGCAACCGGCTGCAGAACGCGCTCGGCCGCGAGGCGATCTACCTCGTCGAGCAGGGCGTGGTGACACCCGAAGACCTCGACAAGGTGATCACCAATTCGCTCGGCATCCGCTGGGCCACGGTCGGGCCGTTCCTCGGCTCGCACCTCGGCGGTGGCCCCGGTGGCTACCGGCACATGGCCGAGCACATCGGCAAGTCCATGAAGCAGATGTGGGCCGGGCTGGGCAACCCCAGCCAGAGCCCCGAAGAGCAGGAACAGCTCATCGAAGCTGTCGAAAAGGCTTACGGCTCCTCCACGTACTCGGAACTCGCCGAGACGCGCGACCGCAAGCAGCTCGCCGTCCTGTCCGCATTGGAGGAGAACTGACATGAACATGGAAGCACTCGAAGGCCAGCTGACCGCCGACTTCTACAACTACGAGACACTGCTGAGCGACGACGAGCGCAAGCTGCTGGTCAAGGCCCGCGACTTCATGCGCACCGACGTCAAGCCGCTGGTGAACGAGAACTGGGAAGCCGGCACCTTCCCGAAGGAGCTCATCGGCCTCTTCCGCGAGTCCGGTCTCGCGGGCCTGCCCTACGAGGGCTACGGCGAGCACAAGGCGGGCGTCAGCAACCTCCTCACCGGCATGATGGCGATGGAGATGAGCCGCACGGACGCCTCGGTGGCGACGTTCTTCGGTGTCCACAACGGACTCGCGATGTACTCGATCTACAGCGGTGGCAGCCAGGAGCAACGTGACCGCTGGCTGCCCGAGATGGCCGCGATGGACAAGATCGGCGCGTTCGCGATGACCGAGCCGCTCGGTGGCTCCGACGTCGCCGGTGGCATGCGCACCACCGCGCAGCGTGACGGCGACAGCTGGGTCCTCAACGGCGCCAAGAAGTGGATCGGCAACGCGACCTTCGCCGACTACGTCGTCGTGTGGGCGCGTGACCTCGACGACAACCACGTCAAGGGCTTCGTCGTCGAGAAGGGCACGCCGGGCTTCGTGGCGGAGAAGATCCAGGGCAAGACGGCCTTCCGGATCGTCGAAAACGCCGAAATCACCCTGACCGACGTCCGAGTGCCGGAAGAAAACCGCCTGCAGGGCATCAACTCCTTCCGCGACGTCGCCGAGATCCTGCGCGCCACCCGCGGCGGCGTGGCCTGGCAGGCACTGGGCGTGATGGTCGGCGCCTACGAGCTCGCACTCGGCTACGCCAAGGAGCGCACGCAGTTCGGCCGGCCGATCGCCCGCTTCCAGCTGGTGCAGGACCTGCTCGTGAAGAGCCTCGGCAACATCACCGCCTCCTGGGGCATGCTGGTCCAGCTCGCCCGCCTGCAGGACGCGGGGATCTTCCAGGACGAGCACTCGTCGCTGGCCAAGGCGTTCGTCACCGCGCGGATGCGCGAGGTCGTCGCCTGGAGCCGGGAGATCTTCGGCGGCAACGGGATCGTCCTCGAGTACGACGTCGCGCGGTTCTTCGCCGACGCCGAAGCGATCTACTCCTTCGAGGGCACGCGCGAGATGAACACCCTGATCGTCGGCAAGGCGATCACCGGGCAGAGCGCCTTCGTGTGAGGTGAGGCGCTAGTTCACGCAGCCGGCGGCCGTACTGGTCGCCGGCTGTTTCGTGTTCGACGAAGGACCCGGCGCATTCGTGCCGGTGGCCGCCACCGGCTTCACGCCGCCGGTCGTGTCGTCGCCCGAGGCCTGGACCGCCGCCGAGTTGATCGCCGTGCGGACGAACTGCTGGACCTGCGCCGGATCGACCTTCACCGCGTCGCCGTCGGACGGCGTCGGCAGGGACAGGCTCTGCACCGGGATGGTGACGAACGCGATCGCACCCGAGCTCATCCCCCGCAGCTGCTGGGCGAAGCTCAGGATGTCCCAGCCCTTGTCGAGCACGACCGAGCCCTGCACCGCGTTGACCAGCGAGCTCAGCTTCGACGGGTCGGTGAACGTGCCCGCGCTCAGCACCTTCTTCGCCATCCCGGACAGGAACGCCTGCTGCCGCGCGATGCGGTCGAGGTCGCTGGGCAGTCCGTGGCGCTGCCGGACGAACGCGAGCGCCTGCGCCCCGGACAGCGTCTGCGGGCCGGCCGCGAAGTTCGCGCCGGAGTACTTGTCCTGCACCGGCGCCTTGAGGCAGACCTCGACGCCGCCGACGGCCTGCGAGAGCGCGTCGAAGCCCGCGAGGTTGATCGCCGCGTAGTGGTTGATGGTCAGCCCGGTGAACTTCTCGACCGTCTGGATCGCGGTCTTCGCGCCCGCCTCGTTCGCCGCCACCTCAAGCTGCGCGCCGGAAAGCCCCTGGGCGCGCAAACCGGACATCGCGGCGCTCTTGCCGCGGCTGTAGGCAGAGTTGATCTTGTGCTTGCCGTAGCCGCCCGCGATGTCCACATAGGAGTCGCGCGGGATCGAGATCGCGGTGGCCGCGGCGCCGCCCGCCGGGATGTGGACCACGATCATCGTGTCGGTGGTGTCGCCGCCGTCGTCGCCGCCCCCGGCGTGGAGGGCGTCGAGCACGTTCTGCGGCAACGGGTTGCCGTACGTGTCGGTGCGCGCGTCGATCCCGACGAGCAGGATGTTCTGGGCGACCTGCAGCGGCTCGCCGGGCGGGGTGTCCTCGGTGTCGATCTGCGCGGCCGGCGGGATGACGTCGGCGGTGACGAGGCCGGCGTCCAGGGTGTTCAGCTGCGTCCACAGGTAGCCGGTGGCGCCGAGCACCACCGTCGAGACGACGCCGAGCGCGACCCGGCCGCCGATGCGGCTCCCCCGCGACGACAACAACACGACGTTCCCCTTGCTTCCCTGTGTTTCCCCTCCTTCGAGGATCACCGGGTTTGCTGGGAATCAGCTGAGAAAGTTGTCGGAAACTCGTGACGCTGCCCGATCGGCCGAGCGGATTCCGGCCCATCGGCCGATTTCTGCCACGCACCGTAGGGACGTGCGTACACCGGAGTGCTGTGGCACCGGCCACAGCGGAGGACACTATCGCGTCACCGCGGCAATTTGCGCCAGATCGCGCGCGGCAGAAGGCGCATCGCGAAGAAGACCGGACGGAGCATTCCGGGCACCCAGACGACGCCACGCCCGCGGCGCAGCGCCGCGACCGTCGCCTCCGCCACCTGGTCCGGCGTGCTGGAGAACGGCGCCGGCGTCATGCCTTCGGTCATCCGGCCGATCACGAAACCGGGGCGGACGAGCAGCAGCTGGACGCCGGAGCCGTGCAGGGCGTCGGCGAGACCGCTCGCGAAGCCGTCGAGGCCGGCCTTCGCCGAGCCGTAGACGTAGTTCGCGCGGCGCACGCGCACCCCGGCCACCGAGGAGAACACGACGAGCCGGCCGTGGCCCTGGGCGCGCAGCAGGTTCGCGGCGTGGGTCAGCACGCCGACCTGGGCGACGTAGTCGGTGTGCACGATCGCGGCGGCGTGGGCGGCGTCCTGTTCCGCGCGGGCCTGGTCGCCGAGGATGCCGAAGGCGAGCACGACGGTTTCGAGCGGCCCGTGCTCGGCCGCGACCTTGTCCAGGAACGGGCCGTGCGCGGCGAGGTCGTCGGCGTCGAACTCGGCGGTTTCCACCGTCTCCGCGCCGGCCTCGCGCAGCGCGGCGACCGCCCCGGCCAGGTCCGCGCCCGGCCGCGCGGCCAGCACGAACCGCCGGACATCCCCGCTGACCAGGCGTTTCGCCACGGCCAGGCCGATTTCGCTGCGTCCGCCCAGTACCAGCACCGTTCCGCTCATAACCGTCTCCTTTCGGGGGTTCCGGGTGGCGGAGCCCCCGGCCCGGGGCGGAGCCCCGGTTTCAACACAGCAGTCTTCCAGCCCGGGTGCGCTAGCGTTCTCGGGTGGGTCAGGACTTCGAGACGCTCGTCGAACGGCACCGCCGGGAAATCCAGGTGCACTGCTACCGGATGCTGGGGTCGCTCGCCGACGCCGAAGACCTCACGCAGGAGACGTTCCTGCGCGCGTGGAAGGGCCGCGACGGGTTCGAGGGCCGGGCGAGCGTGCGCACCTGGCTGTACCGGATCGCGACGAACGCCTGCCTCGACGTCCTCGCCCGCCGTCCGCGGCGGGTGCTGCCCGACCAGCTCGGCCCGGCCGGGGAGCCGGTGGGCCCGATCGAGGCCGCCGACCTGCCGTGGCTGGAGCCGTACCCGGACCGGCTGCTCGACGGCGCGGCCCCGGACGACGCCGTGATCGAGCGGGAGACCATCGAGCTGGCCTACCTCGCCGCCGTCCAGTACCTGCCGCCGCGCCAGCGGGCGGCGCTGATCCTGCGGGACGTGCTCGGCTGGTCGGCGAAGGAGACGGCGGCGCTGCTGGAGACGAGCGTGGCGTCGGCGAACAGCGCGCTCCAGCGGGCGCGCGCGACGTTGCGTGAGCGGTTGCCCGCGCGGCGTACAGAGTGGACGGTCGGCGAGCCGACGGCCGAAGAAGCGGCGCTGCTCAAGCGGTTCATCGCCGCGTACGAAGCCGGCGATCCGGCCGCGGTCGCCCGCCTGCTGCACGAGGACGCCCAGGCGATCATGCCGCCGTACACGCTGTGGTTCGGCAACCGCGCGTCGATCGCCCAGGCGCTGTCGCTCTCACTGGACCCGGCGTCGCCGGACTGCGCCGGGCGGTTCCGGATGCTGCCGGTGCGCGCCAACCGCCAGCCCGCGGTGGCCGCTTACCTGCGGCGCCCGGAAGAGCACGATTACCGGTGGTTCGGGGTCACCCTCCTCACGGTCGAGGACGGTGCGATCACGGCGATGGCCGCGTTCGAGTCGGCCTCGGCGGCGGCGTTCGGGCTGCCGGAGACGTGGCCGGGTGCGCACGATGACCACGGGCCGGCGGAAAAGACGCCAAGCGGCGCATAGCCATCGCACGCGGAAAAAAGCCCGGGTGGGTGATTCGGAGGGAATCACCCACCCGGGCGCGCACACGACCGGAATCGCATTTCTTCCGGATTCAGTGGTTGTGCTCGAGGCCGCCGGGAAGAGGTCACCGGCCGGGCCGTCAGGCCACTCGGTGCCGCTGCGGTGCGGTGCGCACCAGCCGGCGACGTTCGTCCGCGGTGGTGCCGCCGAAGACGCCGTGGTCGAGGCCGTTGTCGAGCGCGTAGCCGAGGCATTCGGCGCGCACGGGGCAGCGCGCGCACACGGCCTTCGCCGTCGCCGTCTGCCGGGCGCCGGGGCCGACCTCGGAGATCGGGAAGAACAGTTCCGGGTCCTCGTCCTTACAGGCCGCGAGTTCCGCCCAGCCCGTCATCGTGGCTTCCATTTCCTTCGTTCACCTCCTTCTCTTACTGCTTCCCATTGTTGGGGCGCGTCAACCGACTTAACTTCGGCAGACGCGCGAGCGCATCCGCCTGGGTCAAGGGGGTTTTGGCTTCGGTCCCCGGCTCACCCTCCGGGCAACCAAGACTGCAACACATGAGAGTACGCCCTTCTTCCCGGGATCTCGATGTCGATCACGTCACCCGATCGGCGAAGTCCGCGCCCCGCGGCCACCCGCCCGGGTGACCGCGCGACAGCGCCGGATCGCCTCAGCGCGCGGGTCTTTGCCGCACCCCGCAAGGCTTTCCACCCCAGGCGCGGCCGAAACACCGCCGCGGCGGCCGGGTGCCACCGGCCCTCGGCCGCACCGCCGCCCGCCCGACGCCGCCGTGTCCGGAATCCGCCGTTCGCGGACCCGCGGGCCGTCGATCGCCGGCCCGCTCGCCGCCGGCCGGTCGCGCGGCCTCCGGGAGCGGGCGCTCGATGGTGTCTCGGGGCGTCATCGGAAGAGGGGTACCCGGCTTTTCCGCGACCATTCGTCACGAGCCGTCACCAACGCAACGCGGTCCATTACTTCTCTCGGGCAGTCTTGATCGAATCGTTACACGTAGCGGTCACCTCAGCGCACCTGTCCTTGTGAGGGCGAGGGGATGGTGAGGGGTCCGTGGGTGGTCACGACGAGTTCGACGCGTTCTTCCGCGCCGACTTCCCGGCCCTCGTGGCGTTCCTCTGCAAGGCCGGGTTCGAGGTCGAGACCGCGCGCGACGTCGCCGCCGAGGCGATGCTGCACGCGCTGGAGGCGTGGCCGACCGCCGAGGACCCGCGTGCCTGGGTGCGCCGGGTGGCCGGCCGGCTGCTCGACGCCGCGGGCGACGCGCGGGCGGACTGGAACCTGGCCGGCGACCCCCGGGACGACGAGGAGCTCGCCGGGCTGGTCGAGCAGCACGCGGGGCTCATCGACCTGCTCGCCACCCTCCCGGGCAAGCAGCGGATGGTCCTGGCGTGGTCGCTCGACGGGTTCACGCCCACCCAGATCGCGGAGGCGCTCCGGATCGCCCCCGCGACCGTTCGTTCCACCCTCCGCCACGTGCGGGAACGCCTCAGGCGACTCCGGGCCGCACGGCCCGGTGACCAGCGGGACAGGGAAAGGTGAGCGAAATGCCGGCAACCGAGTACGGGGATCGGGCGATCACCGAGCAGCTGCGGGAGTCCAGCGCCGCCCTGCACGACTCGCTGCGCGCCGGGCTCGACGTGGAGGGCACGCTGCTGCGCGTCCGCAGCCGCGCGCTCGTCCGGGAGATCGCCGCCGCGCAGCCACCCGAAGCGTTCCCCGCCCACTGGCGGCGCCACGACGAGCCGGTGGCGGCGGCGATCGCCGGGGACGACGCGGCGACGGCCCGGCTGCTCGCCACCATCCGGCCCCTGGTGGTGCGCTACTGCCGGGCCCGCGTCGGACGGCACGAGCGTTCGTTCGCCTCGGCGGACGACGTGGCCCAGGAGGTGTGCCTCGCGGTGCTCACGGCGTTGCCGTCGTACCACGACCAGGGGCGGCCGTTCCTGGCGTTCGTCTACGGGATCGCCCAGCACAAGGTGGCCGACGCCCACCGCGCCGCGGCCCGCAACCGGACCGACCCGGTGTCCGAGGTCCCGGACAGCGTCAGCGAGACGGCGGGGCCGGAGCAGCGGGCGTTGCGGTTCGAGCTGAACGAGCGCCTGGCCCGGTTGCTGGACGTGCTGCCGCCGAAGCAGCGGGAGATCGTCGTGCTGCGGGTGGTGGTCGGGCTGTCGGCGGAGGAGACGGCCGCGGCGGTGGGGTCGACGCCGGGGGCGGTGCGGGTGGCCCAGCACCGCGCGCTCGGCCGCCTGCGCCGGCTGCTCACCGGCGAGGACGGCTGACCACTGACGGCGCCTACCGCCGGACCCGCTCCAGGACGAACTCCGCCAGGGCCGCCGAGGGGCCCTCCATCGACTCCCGCGCCAGCAGCATGAACTCGATGTCGCCCGGTTCGGGCAGGCCCTCGAGCTCGGTCAGGCCGGCCGGGATCAGGCTGCGGGCGTGCAGGGTGACGCCCAGGCCGGCCGCCGCCGCGGCGCGCAGGCCCGTCAGGCTCGACGTCTGGCAGGCCGCACGCCACTCCAGGCCCGCGCGCTCCAGGACCTCCACCGCCAGCTGCCGCGTGATCGACGGCATCGGGTACTGCACCAGCGGCACCGGCCGGCCCGGCTCCAGCACCGTGGCCGCCGACCCGATCCAGACCAGCGGCTCCCGCCAGAGCAGCCGGCCGTGGTGCGCGCCCGGACGGCGCTTGCCCAGCACCAGGTCCAGCTGCCCGGCACGCAGCCGCTGCGCCAGGACGTCCGACAGCTCGACGGTCAGCTCGACGTCCACCAGCGGGTGACTGCGGCGCAGCCGGTGCAGGATCTCCGGCAGCTCGCCCAGCGCGAAGTCCTCCGAGACGCCGAAGCGCACGCGGCCGCGCAGTTCGGCGCCGCGGAAGTGCCGCTCCGCGCGCTCTTCGGTGTCGACGACCGTCTGGGCGAACCCGAGCATCGCCTGCCCGCGCGGGGTGAGTTCCACCGTGTGGGTGTCGCGGGCGAACAGCAGGCCACCGGAATCGCGTTCGAGCCGTCGCACGTGCTGGCTGACGGTCGGCTGGCCGACGCCGAGCCGCCGCGCGGCCGCGGTGAAGCTGCGCGTCTCGGCGACGGCGAGGAACGTCCGGCACAGGCGGGGGTCCAGCACGGGGGCAGCTTATCGCGATTCGCGATGACAGTCAGTCCAGTCATCGGGGTTCACAATGAGCGCGGGGTCGCCGAGAATTGCCACGAAAGGAGATCCATGTCCCGCTTACGCCTCGACCCGTTCGTCCTCGCGATCCTCGCCACCGTCGGCGTCGCCACCCTGCTGCCCGCCTCGGGCGCGGTGGCCGGCGGCTTCGGCGTCGCCACCACGATCGCCGTCGGCCTGCTGTTCTTCCTGTACGGCGCCCGCCTGTCCACGCAGGAGGCCCTCGAAGGGCTGCGGCACTGGCGGCTGCACGCGGTGGTGCTCGCGGCGACGTTCGTCCTGTTCCCGCTGCTCGGCCTGGCGTTCTTCATGCTGCCGACGTCGGTGCTGCCGGCCCAACTGGCCGCGGGGGTGCTGTTCCTGGCCGTGCTGCCCTCGACGGTGCAGTCGTCGATCGCGTTCACGTCCATTGCCCGCGGCAACGTCGCGGCGGCGATCTGCAGCGCGTCACTGTCCAATCTGGCCGGTATCGTGCTCACCCCGCTGCTGGTGGCGCTGCTGCTGGCCGGGGACGGCGCCGGCGTCGACGGTTCGGCCGTGCTCGGGATCGTGCTGCAGCTGCTCGCGCCGTTCGTGGCCGGCCAGGTGGCGCGCCGCTGGATCGGCGGCTGGATCAGCCGCCATTCCGCACCGCTGAAACTGGTCGACCGCGGTTCGATCCTCCTGGTGGTGTACACGGCGTTCAGCGCGGGCATGACGGAGGGCATCTGGCACCGGCTCGACCTGGGGCACCTCCTGGTGCTGGGCGTGGTGTGCAGCATGCTGCTCGCGGCGGTGCTGGCCGCGACCGGCTGGGGCGCCCGGCTGCTGGGGTTCGCGCGGGCGGACCGGATCACGATCGTGTTCTGCGGGTCGAAGAAGAGCCTGGCCAGCGGCCTGCCGATGGCGACGGTGCTGTTCGGGCACGCGCAGGTGGGGTTGATCGTGCTGCCGCTGATGCTGTTCCACCAGATCCAGCTGATCGTCTGCGCCACCCTGGCGCGGCGGTACGCCGCCGAGGACGAGCGGGAACTGGTGCCGGCCTGACTGTCTACTTGGGACTCCCCGGCTCAGCCCACCAGGACGTTCTTGTAGAAGAGGTTGGCGTACCGGTTGACGTTGTCCATGCTGCTGCGTGAGCCGAAGCCGAGGAACAGGCGGGTCTCGCCGCCGGCGGTGCGGTAGATCGCCAGGCCCTCCGGCTCGCGGAAGACGAGCGTCGAGCCGGCCCGGGTGATGTCCCGGGCCACCACCTTGCCGGTGTTCATGTCGATGCGCGTCACGTAGGAGTCGATGCCGGCCGGGTCGGCGTGCCCGGAACCGTCCAATGTGTACAGACTGCTGCCGAGGATGGTGTAACCCTGGAAGACGACGCTCGCCGTACTGAGCGCGGGTTGCGGGAAGCGCACCAGCGGCTTGGAGAAGTCACCGGCGGCGGCGCTCGCGAGCGGGAACACGCTGTACCACATCCGGCCGCCTTCGCTGCGGCGCACGGCGATCCGCTGGTAGACGGGGTCGGTCGCACAGGTGATCGTCTTGCTGCCGGTGAGGAACTTCTTCATCGACGGCGTACCGCCGTTGACGAACTTGAAGCGCGCCAGCGCGGTACCGCGGGCGTCGGTGGCCGTGCCGTCGGCGTCGCACTCCATCCAGATGTAGGACGCCGTGCCGACCGGTTCGACCCCGATCGAGACGCCGTGCCCGGCGTGGGGCACGTGCGTCGAGCCGAGCAGCTCGCCGCTGAAGCTGACTTGGTTGACGCAGAGGTCGTCACCAGACGTGCCGTTCTGCAACTGGACGACGAAGAGGCGCCGGTTCACGTTGTCGAAGGCGAACCCCTGCATGACGTGGTGCGATTCGTGCAGCATCTTGCTGCGGAACAGGTCCGAGGACGACTGGGTGATATCGATGTAGGGCGACGCCGGAATGCCTTCGCCCTCGACGGCCGCGGCGGTCCCGGCGGTCCCGGTGAGCAGGGCACCGGCCCCGAGCGCGGCGGCGGTCGCGGCTCCCGCGCGGAGCAGCGAGCGCCGGGAAAGCGCTCTCGAAGTGATGCACTGAACGGGATTCCGCGACACGGCTCGCCTCCTGGTTCGAACGACGGCGAGAGCGTCCATCGGCGGCGTACAGAGGCCGTACAAAGCCGGATGTACGAGTAACGGCGCAGGCCGGCGAAGCGACTCTGGGGCCACATCGACCAGGGGAGGTTTCATGGGGATCCAGGCACGCACCGCGCTCGCCGCACTGGCCGGCGCCGCGGTGGTCACGGCAGGCGCGGTGATCTTCGCGGGCGCTTCGGCCGCGGTCGGCCCGTCACCGGACCCGATCGTCCAAGCGGCGCAGGCGACCTGCGTGACCGACGGCGGCGGCTTCTGCACCGTGACGCACGGCCTCGGCAAGCTGCCGGAGGCGATCGTGGTGTCGGCGAACACGCCGAACCCGTACAACGGGTTCATGCTCAACACGGTGCAGGGGTCCTTCACCGCGACCACGTTCCAGGTGCGGGCGATGTTCTCGCAGACCACGCCGAAGACGTATGGCCAGATCTGGTTCAGCTACGCGGCCTACGCCGCACCGGCGCCACCGACCACGCCGACGATGACCATCACGCCGCCTTCAAGCACCTTCCCCACGCCGACGCCGACGCCGACGACACCGCCACCCACCACATCCGCCGACCCGACTCCCACGTTCGCCACAACCGCCCCCAGCGGCGGCGGCAGTTAAGCGGAATCCGTGGCTTTCGCCCTGCCCGCCAAGGGTTTCCGTCACCGCGGGCGGGGCGAAGGTTTCTTTCCCAGCTCTTCCGCGAAAATGGTTTCGATGCGCGAACCCGCGCGGCGCAAGGCCCGCGCGGCAGTGCGGATCAGGTAGCCGGCCGCGAACACGAGCAGCAGCGTCACGCCGATGATCCCCGGGTTCGCCACGACGACCTCCCGGTACTCGTGCGCGAGGTAGCCCAGGCCCGCCCCCGCGGTGAACGCGTTCAGCAACGCCAGCCGGGTTGCCCGGGAACGGGACGAGGTGGCAGAGGCCATTTTTTCCTCCCGCCGTTCCGGTCAGCGGTGACGCCCTTGCAACCTAGACGAGCGTGCGCCGGTCGGTGGCCACTTCAACCTGTTTGGCCTACCGGATCTGCCCGGATGGCCGCTGTGATAACTTGAAGCAAACCGAGCGTTCTGTGCACATGCAAACCTCGTGTGACTTGTGCCGGGCCCAGGGGGCGGTAGCTCAGTTGGTTAGAGCAGGGGACTCATAATCCCTTGGCCGCGGGTTCGAGCCCCGCCCGCCCCACCATTCGTCGCCGGACGAAACGTCCGGTCAGCGCACGCGGTCGTAGACCATCGCCGTCTCCCCCAGTTCCCCGGTTTCGTGGCCGGTGAGCCGCCACTTCGAGGACGGCAGGCCGTCGTCGAACAGCCGGGGTCCGCCACCCGCGATCTCCGGGCAGGTCATCAGGTACAGGCGGTCCAGCAGATCCGCCGCGAGCAGCGGCTTGATGACGCTCGCGCTGCTGTTGACGAGGATGTCCCCGCCGTCCGCCGCCTTCAGCTCGGCGACGACGTCCGCGGCCGGCGCGTTCACCAGCCGGGTGCGTTCCCACGGCACCTCGGCCAGCGTCGTGGAGAAGACGACCTTTTCCGCGTCCACCAGCCATTGCGCGTAGCCGCGGTCCCGCGGGTCGGCGTTCTCGTCGGCGGCGACCGTGGGCCAGAACCCCAGGAAGCCCTCCGCGTTGCGCCGGCCGAGGACCGCGATGGTCGCGCCTTCCCAGATTCTCGTCAGGTGGCGCCGCGCGACTTCGGTGGTGGCGTACGGGAGGATCGCGCCCATGTCGGCGGGCCCGGCGGGGCCGTGGTAGCGCCCGTCGAGGGTGAGGCTCAGGTTCGCGGTCACCCGGCGGCCGGTCGGCTCGGTCATGCGTTCAGCCCTTTCGTTCGGAAAGCACGTCGGTGAGGTGGTCGAGCACCTGGCCCCAGCCGGTTTCGATGCCGGCGATGAAGGGGACCGCGTCGACGGTCGTCGCGGTGATGCGCAGATCCAGGCGCAGGCGGGTGCCGGCCGGGTCCGGGTCGAGCTCGAGGTCGTAGTGGCCGGTGAAGGACGCGGGGCCGGTCACCGCGAGGTCGAACCCGAGGCGGCCGGGCTCGTCGGCGACGCGCACCCGCCCTTCGGAGTGGTACTCGCCGTCGGCGTCGCGGTAGCCGAGCACGACCCGGCCACCCGGCCGGGGCTCGAGGACGCAGGCGGTGACCGTCAGCGACGGCGGAACCCACCAGGACGCCAGCAGGTCCGCGTCCGTCCAGTGCCGCCAGACGGCGTCGACCGGCGCGGGCAGCAGCCGCTCGAACGAGAACGTGCGCCCGTCCGCCCACCGGTCGGAGTCCGCCGCCGCCGCATCCGCCTCGATCGTCGCGCGGTACCGCGCGACGACGTCCCGCTCACCCGCGTGCGCCTCGGTGGCGTCGGCCAGCTCCCGCAGCCGTCCCGCGAGCGCCGCCAGGGGTTCGGCTTCGAGGGCGTGGACGCGGCGCCGGCCCAGCGGGAAGACGGTGACCAGACCCGCGCGGGCGAGGGTCTGGAGGTGCTTGGTGGTCTGCGGCTGCCGCAGCCCGGTCAGCTCGGCCAGCTCCCCGACCGAGCGGGGGCGCTCGGCGAGCAGTTCGACGATGCGCCACCGGGCGGCGTCTCCCAGCGCTGCGGCGGTCCGGTCCATGAGGACTAGTATTCACACAGGAGAATATTCACGTCAAGGAATATCTTGTCCGGGGAGCCAGCGCAGCCCGTGGGCGTACCCGAGCTGCGGCGCGGCGAACTCCTGCGCCACCTCGCACGCACCGTCGAGCGGCAGCGCGTCGCCCGGCTGGGGCGGGTCGGCGAGCACCGACGGCGGGACGCGGTCCAGCCGCCACACCACCCGGGGCGGCCGCTGCGGGTCGAAGCGGACGCGGACGTCGAACGACTCGCACGTCACCAGCGGCACGAACACGTACGACGGCCGGATCGGCAGGCCGTCGCGGATGCGGTACGCCAGCGAGTAGGTGTGGCTTTCGCCGCGGGACAGCGGGCGCGGCAGGTCGAGCAGCCAGCGGAAGTGCCGCTGGCCCTCCCGGGTGCCACCGGTGACCCGGACGCCGTGCCGGGCGTCCACGGTGACGTCGCGCTCGCCGTCGAGGCCGTCTTCGGTGCGGGGCACCGTGAACTGCGCGGAGATCCGGCCGAGGCCCTCGCGGGTCGCCACGATCAGCCGCTCCTCGGTGACCTCCGGCTCGGCGGTGTCGAGCCGGACGAGCACCTTCAGCCGCTTCACGAACCAGCCCTCGTCGGGGCCGGGCACGCCGTGGCCCGGCCGCGCGCCGGCCTCGATCTCCGCGGCGAGCCGGGCGAACGACCGGTCGACCCGCCGCCGGGCGGTGCGCTCGGAAATGCGCAACCGGTCGGCGAGGACGCCGATCCGCGCGCTGAGCAGGGCGTGCTGCGTGCCGGGGGCCATGCCCAGCGCGACGTTGACCGCCAGCCTGTCGTCGGCCGGGAATTCCGCGATCGCGGAAGAAATCGCCTCGCGCAGAACGCGCCGCGCTTCGCGGTCGCTCGTCGTCCGGTGGATTTCGCACCAGCCGGAAACGAGCGGCCCGAGCCGGCTGCGCAGCCGGTCGGCCTCCAACCCCCAGCCGCGCCGCAAAGTGGTGAGTTCCCGGAGCAGCCCGTCCTTGTGTGCCATGGGATTTCCATTGTGACACGCGCGGTTCGCGGCGATCGGCGGCACCGGCTGGGCCGATCAGGTGGTTCCGCGGTGGCCAGGCGTTGGCCAGTTTCCCGCGATTTCGGCCCGCGCGCGGCCTTTTCCCATTCTCCGGCTGCCCGACCATTTTCCCGTCGACATCGGGGAGGACGCTTGCTCGACACTACCCGCCCGGCCGACGTCGCCGGGGTGCGCCGGCTGGCCCGCGACGGCCTGCTCGCCGGCTCGGCGGCGGCCGCCCCGCCCCCGGCCCTCGCCCGGTTGCGCGGCGGCGTCTACTCGGTGGCCTGGCCGCTGGTCTTCACGCGGATCACCAAGCCGCAGGAACACCGGCGCCGGCACGCGGACTGCGCCCGCGGCCTCGAGTGGCTGCGGCCCGACTGCCTCGACCGCTTCCACGACGACGTCGAGGCCGTGGTCGAGCACGCCCTGCGACGCGCGACCGGCCCGATCGAGAACCTCGAGGGCTGGCTGACGACCCGCCTCAACCCGGCCACGGTCGACGCGCACCGGCGCCGCCGCGGCGAGATCGGGGCGTTGCAGCGGCCGCGCCTCCCGGCGTGGCTGGCCGAAGAGCTCGGTGGCGACCCGTGGCTGTGCGACCTCGCGGTGCAGATCCTGGTCTGGGTGGGCGTGCCGGCCACGGCGGGCGCCGAGCTGTGGCCCCTGGACGGCTGGGCGGCACGCCGCGCGGAGGTGACGGGCGAGCCGGTGGCCGGCCGCGACCCGCTCGACGACGACGTGGCCCGGGTGCTGGCGGCGATGCGCACCCGGCCGAAGTGGTACGCCGAGCACGTCGAGCGCCCGCTGGGGCACAAGCAGGCGCCGGTCGCCCCGATGCCGGCGGAGCTGCCGGCCCTGGAGCTGGTCGCTTCGCACGAGCTGGCGGACGCCCGGCTCGCGAGCCTGGCCGAGCAGGCACTGCGCGCGATCGAGACACGGCTGGACCGCGGCGAGGCGGCGGTGACGGCGGTGTCGACGGTGGTCAGGACGGTGTTCGGCGAGCACGCGCCCTCGGGTGGCGACGCCTGGGTGGCAGCGGCACTCGCGGACCGGACCCGGCTGGACGGGATCGTGGCGACGGTCCTGACGATCCTGGACCGCTGACCACCTCGCCCGAGCGCCCCAATGTGGCCTTCGGTGCGTTGAACGCACCGAAGGCCACATTGGGTGCGTTGGACGCACCGAAGGCCACCTTGGGTGCGTTGAACGCAACCAAGGCCACATTGGGGCGCTCGGTTTGGCGCCCGTCAGCCGTCCTCGAGAGAACGGCTGCGGGCCTCGAACAGGGCGGTCAGCACGTCGGGTGGGCAGCCCGCGGCCCGCGCCCGCCGGCCGGCCGCCGTCAGCTCGGCCAGCAGGAGGGCGCGGACCGCCGCGCGGGTCGCCTCCGGGAGTCTCGGCAACGGGTCGGTCACCCTCGACCTCCTCTCCCTGACACCAGACTTCCCCTGACGGACACGGCCGTCAGCGCCACCAGGGCGGCGGCGGCACCGGGAGCCGCAGGGGGCAGCCGGTGTGGCGGCCCGTCCAGCAGTCCGCCAGCCAGCGGGTCAGCGCCACCGGCCCGAGCAGGCTGTCCTCCCACACCGGCGTCAGCTCGCCCGCGCGGCGCAGCACCGCTTCCGCCGTGCCGCAGAAGGAAACCACCGCCGCGACCGCCGCGTCGGCGCGCTCCGCCGGCCAGGCGACCGCGGCTCCGGGCAGCCGGGCCGGAATGGCCAGGCCGGTGCCGACGGTGCAGTTGCGCGCCAGTTGCACGGCGAGATCGAACTCGACCGCTTCGGCGTGACGCTGCCTGGCCCGCCAGCGGGGCGAAGCCGCGGCGGCGTGCAGCCCGGCCAGCCGGGCGGCGGCCAACCCGTCCCACACCGTCAAGAGCACCGCTCGCGTGTCGGCCGGAGGGGCGTCGGCGAGCTCGTGGGTGACGGCGCTGAGCCAGGCACACGGGTCCTTGACTTGACGATCAGCGGCGACGGTCACGGCAGTCAGTTTCCCACCGCCCACGAGAAGCAACCCCGAGATGATCATGGTTTACCCGAGGACCACCCGGTCGGTGGCGAACCGTTGAGCGGCGCCGTAACCCAATCGGGCACAGGGCGTGACCAAATCGTCACAGCTGTGCGATCATGTCCGCGCTCAGCGCCGAGCACGTCCTCCGTAAACCCCCGCGAAAGGCCCCCGAGTGATCAAGATCAGCAAGAACCGGGCCGGCACCCAGCGCGTCACCTTCAGCCTGCCGATCGGCGCGCCGCCCGGGCGGGTGAGCGTCGTGGGCTCGTTCAACGACTGGACCCCCGGCCGCCACCACCTCACCCCGCGGTCGAACGGCCGCCGGTCGGCGTCGGTCGACGTCGCGCCGGGCACCGTCCTGCAGTTCCGCTACCTCGGCGAAAACGGCCACTGGTTCGACGACCCCGACCTGACCGACCGCGCCGACGGCAACTGCGTCTGCGCGACGTCGTAACCGCTCAACCCCGGCGGCGCCGCTTCCCCGGCGGCCCGCCGCCCCGCCGCGCCGGCTTCGCCGCGGCGGGCTTGCGTTCGGCGGGCTTGCGCTCCGGGCGCTTGCGCTCCGCCGGCGCCTGCTGCCGCCCGCGCGTGCTGTTCACCGTCCGGCCGCGGACGATCCCGATGAACTGCTCCATCAGGTCCGTCGTCTCCTCCTCCAGCCACGACAGCGCGACGCTCGACTGCGGCGCGTCCCCGACCGGCCGGTAGGTGAGGTCACGGCGGTGGTGCAGCCGGGCGAGCGACTGCGGGACGACGAGCACCCCGACCCCGGCCGCGACCAGCTCGATCGCGTCCGCCGTCGTCTCGGGCCGCGAAACCGCCGGGCGGCCGGGCAGCGCCGGCCACTCCAGCGTGTCGTCGAGCGGGTGCAGCACCACCTCGTCCGCCAGGTCCACGGTGGACACTTCGTCCGCCGCCGCGATCAGGTGGTCCTTGGGCACGACGACCACCGTCGTCTCGGTGTAGAGCGGGATCGCGTGCAGGCCGTCCCGGTCGATCGGCGACCGCAGCAGCGCCGCGTCGGCGTCCCGGGCGCGCAGCAGGCCCGCCGCGTCGGCGGCGGCGACCGGGACCAGGGTCAGCGGCACCTCCGGCACCCGCTCGCCCCAGGTCCGCGCCCACTTGGCGGGCGTCGCCCCCGGGACGTACGCGAGCTTGAAAGTGGTCACCGGGTCAGGTTACCGGGAGTGACGCTGGCTACCCTGGACGGCATGACGTCGCACAAGACCACCCAGACGATGAAGCCCGCGACGGCGGCGAAGAAGCTGGGTGTGTACCTCGAAGCCACCCCCGCGGAGTTCCGCGAGGGCGTCGTCACGCGCGACGAGCTCAACGCCCTGCAGGCCGACCCGCCGGAGTGGCTGCGCGAACTGCGCCGCACCGGCCCGCACCCGCGCCCGGTGGTCGCGGCGAAACTGGGCGTCTCCATCGGCGGCCTCACCCGCGGCGGCATCACCGAGCCGCTCACCACCGAGCAGATCGACGCGCTCAAGGCGGAAAGCCCCGACTGGCTGGTCCGGGAGCGCGCCACCCAGGCCGAGGTGCGCAAGGAAGCGGTACGGCTCAAGGAAAAGAGCTGAAGGCCGACCTCTCGGCCGAGGCCGCGGACCGCCTCGACGCCGAAGACGAGCTCGCCGCCTTCCGCGAGCGGTTCGTGCCGATCACCGATCCCGGCGTCGTCGCGTACCTCGACGGGAACTCGCTGGGCCGCCCGCTGCGGGCCACCGCCGAGCGGCTGCAGGAACTCGTCACGCACGAGTGGGGCTCACGGCTCATCCGGTCCTGGGAAGAACGCTGGCTCACGCTGCCCGAAGAAATCGGGGACGAGCTGGGCCGGGTCGCGCTCGGGGCCGCGGCCGGGCAGACCATCGTCGCCGACTCGACGTCCGTGTGCCTCTACAAGGCGCTCCGGGCCGCCGTCGCGCTGCGGCCCGGCCGCGACGAGATCGTCACCGACACCGCGAACTTCCCCACCGACCGGTTCCTCGTCGAGAGCGTCGCCGCCGAACTCGGGCTCACCGTCCGGTGGGTGGAGAACGACGACGTCGCCGCGGTCGCCGGTCCCCGGACCGCGGTGGTCACCCTGTCCCATGTGGACTACCGATCGGCGGCGATCACCGACCTGGCCGCCGTCACGCGGCTGGTGCACGAGCGCGGCGGCCTCGTCGTCTGGGACCTCTGCCACAGCGTCGGCTCGATCCCGGTCGAGCTGGACGAGGCCGAGGCCGACTTCGCCGTCGGCTGCACGTACAAGTTCCTCAACGCCGGCCCCGGCGCACCCGCGTTCCTCTACGTCAACGCGCGCCACCACGAGACGTTCGGCCAGCCCGTCACCGGCTGGATGGGCGCGGCCGACACCTTCGGCATGGCGGCGGAGTACGTGCCCGCGCCCGGCATCCGGCGGGCCTTGTCGGGCACGCCACCGGTGCTCGGCATGGTGGGCGTCCGGGAAGGCGTGGCGCTGCTGGCGGAAGCGGGCCTCGACCGCGTGCGCGCGAAGGCCGTCGCGCTGGGCCGCTGGGTGATCGCCCTGGCCGACGCGTGGCTCGTCCCGCTCGGGTTCACGGTGGCCTCACCGCGCGAAGACGACCGCCGCGGCGGCCACGTCACCCTCCGCCACCCGGACGCCGAACGGCTTTCGCGCGTCCTCATCGACCACGGCGTGCTCATCGACTTCCGCCGCCCCGACGGCATCCGCATCGGGCTGAGCCCGCTCACCACCGGCTTCGCTGAGGTCCGGCGGGCCATGGACCGCATCCGGCAGCTCGCCGGCTGATCTTGACCGGTCGGCGTTCACGGGCGGGTGCGGTGCGCACCCGGGCTGCGCTCCTTGTCGGAACAAGCGCCCCAATGAGGTTTTCTCAGTAGCGTCCGTGGTGTTCGTGGTGGGTGAGGACGAGGGCGGCTTGGACGATGTGGCCGATGCGGTGGGGGCAGAGGCTGATGTGGCGGAGTGCTCGCCAGCGGG
>NZ_JADWPD010000014.1 GCF_017308975.1 Amycolatopsis sp. MtRt-6
CTCTCCAGGCCCTCGAACATCCCGACCTCGTCCGCGTGCACCGTCACCCCGCGATAACTCTCGGGCACCGGCAACGAGCCGACCACGGCCGCCTCACCGGTCAGGATGGCCTGCTGGATCTCGCCGAGCTGCGTCATCGGTTCCTCCGCGGAGATGGGGGGCGTTGGCGGCAGAAATTACTCGCCGGTAACACGCGTCCACAACTGTACGAGACGGACAGCACGATTACACGCCGAACTGTGATCGGGCAGACTTGACCGGTCGGCCAGTCAAGCGGATCATCGACGTCGGGTACACCCACCCGACCAGCAGTTTCACCGACGGAGGTGAGCACGAATGAGTGAAGTCTCTACGCGCGCGTGGTCCCGGCCCCACGACTGGGCCGAGGTCGTCATCGGGGTGGTCGCCGCTCTTTCACCCCTTTGGCTGAGCACGGACACGACCGCGATGTGGACGATGGTCGTCCTGGGCGTGCTGATCGCACTCGACGGCCTGGTTTCGCTGGCGATGCCGGGCATGGTCTACGGCGAAGGCATCCAGATCGCGCTCGGCGTGCTGCTCTTCATCGCGCCGTGGGTGATGGGGTACACGGAGTTCAACGGCGCGTCCTGGACGTCCTGGATCGCCGGGGTCCTGACGGTCATCGCCGGCGCGGCAGCGATGCCGGTCGCGAACGCCGCGCACCGCACGGCAGGACAGCACTGACAACACAGGAGGCACAGGCATGACCGAGGATTCGGCGAAGGAGCGCATCCTCTGCGCAGCCGAGGCGCTCTTCGCCGAGTCCGGCTTCGACGCCACCCCGACGTCCCGCATAGCGGAGCAGGCGGGTGTGCCGAAGGGGCTGGTGCACTACTACTTCCGCCACAAGTCCGACCTGCTGACGGCGCTGGTCGAGCGCCTGCCGGACGAGCGCATCGAGCCGGCGGTGGTGGTGGTCCCCGGCGACCTGGTGGGCAGCCTGCGCCGGCTGGTCCGCGAGCTGGACCACCGGTTCAGCAGGTCGTTGGGGCTGTCGCACCTGCTGTGGCGGGAGGCGGACACGCACCACGTGGTCCGCGACGCGCTGCACGAGCGGTTCCAGGTGCTGGTGAGGCAGGTCCGAGCGGTGATAGTGGCGGCGACGGGCGGCGGGTTGCCGACGGCTGATGTGGACCGGGCATCGGGTCTGCTGGCCCGGGCGGTGAGCCACCGGCACGCGACGGCCCGGCACTCGGAGGATGACCTGCCGGCGGAGTTCGACGGCGAGTTGACGTTCATTGCGGACGCCTTGGCGTCCAAGTCCGCGCCGGCTTAGCCGGGCCGCGCCGGCTTAGCCGGGCCGCGCCGGTTTGGCTGGGCTGGGCTGGCTTGGCTGGGGCTGGGCTGGGCTGGGCTGGGCTGGGTCGGCTTGGCCGAGCTGTGCCGGCTTGGCCAGGCTGCGCTGGTTGGGCTGCGCCGGTGGCCGGGCTGGCTTCGCGGAGCTGCGCCGACTTGACTGGGCTGCGCCGGTTAGCCGGGCCGTGCGGGCTTGGCCGGGCCGGGCTGGCGGCTGTGCCGACCTGGCCGGACTGCTTGACGCCCGGGCCGGTTCGGCGGGCTGGGCCTCGGGCGTGCCTGCGCCGCTCAACCTGGCGTGTCCGCGCTCGAGGCCCGCGGTCGTCCCGTCGGCGGTTGCCGGTGCTTGGCCGCCCGCCCAGGGCTCGCCGGCGTGCCCGGCCGTGTCCCCGTTGCTTGTTACGGGCGTGCGGCTCCGCGTCGAACCGTTGTGCCGGAACGGGTCAGTGCTCCGTCGCTTTCTTGGCCGGCTCCACCAGCTCCACCAGGACTCCGCCCGCGTCCTTGGGGTGGATGAAGTTCACCCGGCTGTTCGATGTGCCCCTTTTCGCCTCCTCGTACAGCACGCGCAGGCCCATTTCGCGCAGGGCCGCCGCCGCTGCGTCCACATCGGACACGCGGTACGCCACCTGCTGCAGGCCCGGGCCGCTCTTGGACAGGAACTTGCCGATCGCCGAGTCGTCCCGGATCGAGGCCAGGAGCTGGATCTGCGTCTCCGTGCCCGCCGAGCCCGGGGCGCGCAGCATCGCCTCGCGTACGCCCTGCTCCTCGTTCACCTCCACGTGCGTGACCTCCAGGCCGAAGTGCGCGCGGTGGAACTCGATGGCCGCGTCGAGGTCGGGGACCGCGATGCCGACGTGGTCGATGGCCGTCACGAACGGCCGCAGGGCGTCATTCATGGAGGCAGGATAGGGGACCCGCGGGCCGCGTCGAGGCGGAATCGGCGCGTGCCTCGCCTCACACTGGCTCCATCAAGAAGCCCTGCTCCCGGGTATGGTCGGGAAAACTGCCCATGCGCCGATGCTTGGAGGACGCCGTGTCCGGTTCCGTGATCCTGGGTGCCGCCCGTACGCCGATCGGGCGCCTGCTCGGCTCCCTCAAGGACTTCACGGGCGCTCAGCTGGGCGGGGTCGCGATCAAGGCGGCCCTCGAGCGCGCCGGGGTGTCCCCGGACGCCGTGCAGTACACGATCATGGGCCAGGTGCTGACCGCCGGCGCCGGGCAGATCCCGGCCCGTCAGGCCGCGGTCGCCGCGGGCATCCCGATGGACGTGCCCGCCCTGACGATCAACAAGGTCTGCCTCTCCGGCCTCGACGCCATCGCGCTCGCCGACCAGCTCATCCGCGCCGGCGAGTTCGACCTCGTCGTCGCCGGCGGCCAGGAGTCGATGACCCAGGCGCCGCACCTGCTGCCCAAGTCCCGCTCCGGCTACAAGTACGGCGACACCTCGCTCGTCGACCACATGGCCCACGACGGCCTCTTCTGCGCCTTCGACCAGGTCGCCATGGGTGCCTCGACGGAGAAGTACAACGCCCGCTACGGCGTCACCCGCGAACAGCAGGACGCGTTCTCCGCCCGCTCCCACCAGCGCGCCGCCGAAGCCGTCAAGAACGGCTACTTCGCCGACGAGATCGCGCCGGTCTCCATCCCGCAGCGCAAGGGTGACCCGGTCGTCTTCGACACCGACGAGGGCGTCCGCGCCGACACCACCGCCGAAGGCCTCGCCAAGCTGCGCCCGGCCTTCGCCTCCGACGGCACCATCACCGCGGGCTCGGCCTCCCAGATCTCCGACGGCGCCGCCGCCGTGGTCGTGGCCAGCCGCGCGAAGGCCGAGGAGCTCGGCATCACGCCGCTCGCCGAGATCGGCGCGCACGGTGTCGTCGCCGGGCCCGACGCGAGCCTGCACGAGCAGCCGTCGAACGCCATCCTCGCCGCGCTGGCGAAGGCGAACCTGACCGCCGACGCACTCGACCTCGTCGAGATCAACGAAGCCTTCGCCGCGGTCGGGCTCGTCTCCACCGAGAAGCTCGGCCTCGACCCGGAGAAGGTCAACGTCAACGGCGGCGCCATCGCCCTCGGCCACCCGATCGGCGCCTCCGGCGCCCGGCTCGCCGTGCACCTGATCCACGAGCTGCGCCGCCGCGGTGGCGGGCTCGGCGCGGCCGCGCTGTGCGGTGGCGGCGGCCAGGGCGACGCCCTCCTGCTGCGGGTGCCGTCCGCGTAAGTGGCCGGACCACTCGACCTCGACGACCTCGTCGGCCGCGCGCGGGACGGACAGCCCCGTGCCGTCGCGCGGATGCTGTCGCTCGTGGAGGACGCCCACCCGCGCGTCGCCGAGATCGCGCGGGCGCTGACCCCGCACACCGGGCGGGCCCGGGTCGTCGGGCTCACCGGCCCACCCGGTGTCGGCAAGTCGACATCGACCTCGGCGCTGCTCACCGCGTTGCGCGCGGAGGGCAAGCGGGTCGGGGTGCTCGCGATCGACCCGTCTTCGCCGTTTTCGGGCGGGGCATTGCTCGGCGACCGGATCCGGATGACCGAGCACGCCACCGACCCCGGCGTGTTCATCCGCTCGATGGCCACGCGCGGGCACCTCGGCGGGCTCTCGTGGGCGACCCCGCAGGCGGTGCGGGTGCTCGACGCCGCCGGCTTCGACGTGGTGCTGATCGAGACCGTCGGCGTCGGCCAGTCCGAAGTGGACGTCGTGAAACTGGCCGACACCACGGTGGTGCTGCTCGCCCCGGGCATGGGTGACGGCATCCAGGCGGCGAAGGCCGGCGTGCTGGAGATCGCCGACGTCTTCGTGGTGAACAAGGCGGACCGCGAGGGTGCCGACGCCACGGTGCACGACCTCAAGCAGATGATTTCGCTGGCCCGCCGGGAGATCCGGGGACCGAGCTGGCGCCAGCCGATCGTGCGGACCGTCGCGGCGAAGGGCGAAGGCGTCGACGAGGTCGTGCAAGCGCTGGCCGCGCACCACGACTGGCTGGTGGCGCACGGCGAGCTGGCCCGGCGCCGGGTGGCCCGGGCGCGCGACGAGGTCGAGGCCATCGCGCTCCGGCGGCTGCGGGCCGAGCTGGTGGACCTGCGCGGCGGGGGACGGCTCGCCGGGGTCGCCGAGCGGGTCGTGGCGCGGGAGATCGATCCGTTCGCCGCCGCCGAAGAGCTGATCGCGGACCTGCGGGGTTAGCGCACGCCGGATCGCCGACGCGAGCCGTGTGAGCAGAAACCGTGCCACTGCAACGGTTCTTCGCCGAACTGCCATGATGCCCTCCCTGCGTCCGCGACGGGTTTGCCGCGTGCCGACCATCGTGCGCCGGGGGTCCGACAATTTCCGGGGTATCGGCCGGCAGGTTCACCCGACCGGCTGACACGGGCGACTTTCGCCGGTTCTGGCTGTCGGTGCCGCGCCCTAGACTGCGGGGCGCTCCGGAACCGGGCGATCACTGGGAGGGCGTGCAGGATGAAGAAGACACTCGTCACCGCGCTGGCAGCGGGCGCGTTGTTCGTGGCCGGGAACGGCGTCGCCACGGCGGCCGACGCGCCGCCGCCGAAGACGACCCACGGGCCGTGCCAGTACACCGAAACCCCGGACGAACCGCCCGCGCGGCCGGTGCCGCTGCCGCCCGACCCGCGGCACACGCCGAACCGCGGCCAGGTCGACGTCGCCATCCCGACCAGCCAAGGTGCGCTGCCGCTGAAGCTGGACCGCGCGAAGGCGCCGTGCACCGTGCAGAGCTTCCTGCACCTGGCGCGGCACCGGTTCTACGACCACACGGTGTGCCACCGGCTGACCGCGTACCCGACGTTGAAGGTGCTGCAGTGCGGCGACCCGACCTCGACCGGCGAAGGCGGGCCGGGCTACAAGTACAAGGACGAACTGCCGGTCGACCTGCCGCCGGCGCCGACCGACCCGACCGGCGCCCGGCGCGTCTACGCGCGCGGCCTGCTCGCGATGGCCAACGCGGGGCCGGACACGAACGGTTCGCAGTTCTTCGTCGTCTACGGCGATTCCGCGCTGCGGCCGAACTACACGGTGTTCGGCACGGTCGGTGCGGAAGGGCTGAAGACGCTCGACAAGGTCGCGGCCGGCGGGATCCAGCCGACCGCGGAGGACCCGGCGCCGGTCGACGGCACGCCGGTGCTGCGGACGGAACTGCTTCGGGTTCGGCCGGACTGCTGGTTCTGACCGTGGTCGCGGGGCGCGCCGCGTGGGGGGCCCCGGCGGCCCCGGGGGGGGGGGGGGGGGGGTGGGGGGGGTCGAGGGCTCGCGGGTGTGGCGCTCGTACTTGTTTGGGGTTGGGGGGGGGGGGGGGTGGGGGGGGGGGGGGGGGGGCGCGCGGGGGGGCGCCCCGCGGCTCCCCGGGGGTGCTCGGCGGGGGATTCGGCGTGATCCGGCGGGCTTCATGCGTGATTGAGGGGGCATCACGCGTGATTGGAGGGGCATCACGCGTGTTTGGGGGCGGACTTGGGTGGTGGGGCGGGGGTCAGGGGGTTATTTCTGCCAGGGCCTCCACCAGGTTTTGGGTTGCTCCGGTGAACGCGTGTTTCGGGGTTGCCGCGTAGCCGACGATGAGGCCGCCGGGGGCGTTGGGGGTCATCCAGTGGCCGGCGAGGCCCTCGATGCCGATGGCTCGGCGGCGGCAGGCCGCCAGGGCCGTGGCCTCCGACGGGCCGTCCGGGGGGAGCATCAGCAGCAGGTGCAGGCCCGCCGCGATGCCGTGCGGGCGCACCGAGTCCGGCAGGGCCGCCAGCAGGCGCGTTCGGCGCGAACGGTACTCCGCGCGGCTGCGGCGGACGTGCCGGTCGTAGGCACCCGAGTCGATCAGCTCGGCCAGCGCCAGCTGGTTCAGCAACGCCGGGCGGGAACCGCTGTCGGCCATCGCCGCGCGGACCGGCTCCACCAGCGAACGCGGCAGCACCAGCCACGCGAGCCGGAGGGCCGGGGCGAGCGTCTTGCTCGCCGTGCCCGCGTACACCACCCGCTCCGGCGCCAGCGCCTGCAACGCCCCGACCTGCTGGCGGTCGAAGCGGAACTCGCCGTCGTAGTCGTCCTCCAGCACGAACGCGCCCGACTCGCCCGCCCAGCGGGCCAGTGCCGCGCGGCGCGGCGGGGCCAGCGTGACGCCGGTGGGGTACTGGTGCGCCGGGGTGACGACCACCGCCGGACTGTCCAAAGCGGACACGTCGAGGCCGTGGCCGTCGACGTCCACGCCGACTATTCGCGGGCCCTGCGCCGCCGTGATCGACCGGTACAGCCCGAGCGAAGGGTTTTCGAACGCCATTTCGCGCGTACCCAAAGAGAACAAGGCTCGGGACACCACCGCGATGGCGTGCGAAAACCCGTGGCACACCACGATCCGCGCCGGGTCGGCGACCACTCCGCGAGCCCGGGCCAGGTACCCGGCGAGCGTGTCCCGCAGCTCCGGCGCGCCCAGCTCCGACTCGTAGCCCAGCGCCGACGCCGGCGTCCGCAGCAGGGCCCGGCGGGTGGCCGTGAGCCAGGCCTGCCGGGGGAACGCCGTCAGGTCCGGACGGCCCGGCCGCAGGTCCCAGCGCGGCGCCGGGTCGCGCGGGGCCTGCCGCGGCGCCGACTGGGGCAGCGATCCCGCCGTCGCCACCCGGGTCGGCGCGCCCTGGGCCGTGCGCAGGTAGCCCTCGGCGGCGAGGTCGGCGTACACGCGGGTCACCGTGCCGCGGGCGACGCCGAGGTCGTGGGCCAGCGCGCGGGTCGAGGGCACCGCCGCGCCCGCCTGCCAGCGGCCGTCCCGGATGGCCGCGCGGATCGCCGCCGCGAGCCCGGCGCGGCCGGAAGCGGGCTGCCAGCCGAGGTGGACGTCGAGCCCGGAACTGGACCACGATTCCGTCATGTGACTGGACCATACTCGTGGACCAGTTCGCACTAGCCTGGACGGCATGACCAAGCGAATCGGGCTCGGGGGCGCACCCGAGCTCTACCAGGCGATGGCGAACCTGCAGGCCGAGGTGAACAAGGCCGGCGCCAACGCGGGGCTCGACCCCAAACTGCTGGAACTGGTGAAGAACCGCGCGTCGCAGATCAACGGCTGCGCGTACTGCCTCGACATGCACTCCCGCGACGCGCTCGAGCTGGGCGAGTCGCCGCGGCGGCTGTTCGTCCTCGACGGCTGGCGCGAGACCGACCTGTTCACCGAGCAGGAGCAGGCCGCTCTCGCCCTCACCGAAGCGATGACGAAGCTGTCGGCGACGCAGACCGTGCCCGACGACGTCTACGAGCAGGCCGCGAAGGTGTTCACCGAGGACCAGTACCGCGCGGTGGCGTGGGAGATCATCGCCATCAACAGCTGGAACCGGATGACCATCACCAGCCACACGCCGCTGCCGAAGCGGGACGCGTGAGCGCCGCCGCGCTGAAGGCGCTGCACGTCCCCGGCAAGCCGCTCGTCCTGCCGAACGTCTGGGACGCCGACACCGCGAAGCTCGTCGAGGCGGCCGGGTTCCCCGCCGTCGCGACCAGCTCGGTCGCCGTGGCGGCCGCGCTCGGGTTCCCCGACGGCGAGCAGGCGCCCGCGGCCGAGATGTTCGCCGCCGCGGCGCGGATCGCCAAGGCGGTCGGTGTCCCGGTGACCGTCGACGCCGAGTCCGGCTACGGCCTCTCCGGCGCCGAGCTGGCCGGACGGCTGTCCGACGCCGGCGCGGTCGGCTGCAACTTCGAGGACACCGACCACGCCACCGGCGACGTCCGGCCGGTCGCCGAGCAGGCGGAGCGGATCGCCGCCCTGCGTGCGGCGGCGGGCGACGGCCTGGTGATCAACGCCCGCGTCGACTCCTTCCGCGGGGTGGACCCGGAGGAAGCGCTCGAAGCGGGCATCGCCCGGGCGAAGGCCTACCTCGAAGCGGGCGCCGACTGCGTCTACCCGATCCACCTGCGGACGCCGGAACTGATCGCCGAGTTCGTCCAGGGGGTCGGCGGGGCGGTCAACACGGCCGCCTGGCCGGGCAGCCCCGGTCTCGGAGGCCTCGCCGAACTGGGGGTGGCGAGGATTTCGCTGGGCGGCGGGCTCTGGCAGCACCTCCGGAAGCAGTTCGAGGCCGCCGTGACAGGCGTCGCGCAGGGCAAACTGCCGTACTGAAACATGGCCGAAGGCCGCCGCGAGGGGATCGGGAACACCCTCGCGACGGCCTTCGGGGTCGGTGAAACTAGTGCGCGACGGCCTTCTCGGCGCCCGCGCCGGTGAGGGAGCGGACCTCCATCTCGGCGTACTTCTTCTCGTCGTGCTCCTTGGACAGGATCGTGCCCAGCCAGCCCAGGATGAACGCGGCCGGGATCGAGACGATGCCCGGGTTGCTCAGCGGGAACCAGGCGAAGTCCGCGGTCTTGATCATCGACGTGCTCTTGCCCGACACCGCGGGCGAGAAGATGATCAGGATGACCGTGATCGCCAGGCCGCCGTAGATCGACCACAGCGCGCCCTGGGTGTTGAACCGCTTCCAGAACAGCGAGTAGAGGATCGTCGGCAGGTTCGCCGACGCCGCGACCGCGAACGCCAGCGCGACCAGGAACGCCACGTTCTGCCCGTTGGCCAGGATGCCGCCGCCGATGGCGACGATGCCGATCACCACCGCGGTGATCCGGGCGACCTTGACCTCCGAATCCGGCGACGTCTTGCCCCGCTTGATAACGTTCGCGTAGACGTCGTGGGCGAAGGACGCCGACGCCGTGATCGTCAGGCCGGCGACCACCGCGAGGATCGTCGCGAAGGCGATCGCGGAGATCAGGCCCAGCAGCACCGGCCCGCCCAGTTCGAGCGCGAGCAGCGGTGCCGCGGAGTTCACCCCGCCCGGCGCCTTCTTGATCGCGTCCGGCCCGACCAGCGCACCGGCGCCGTAGCCGAGCACCAGCGTGAGCAGGTAGAACAGGCCGATCAGGGCGATCGCCCAGACGACCGAGCGGCGCGCGTCGCGGGCCGTCGGCACCGTGTAGAAGCGCATCAGGACGTGCGGCAGGCCCGCCGTGCCCAGCACCAGCGCGATGCCGAGGGAGAAGAAGTCCAGCTTCGACGTGCCGGTGGCGCCGTACTGCTTGCCCGGGCCGAGCAGCGACTCCCCGGCCTTGCCCGCCTTGTCGACGGCGGCCTGCAGCAGGCTGGAGAAGTTGAAGCCGTACTTGCCGAGCACCCAGAGGGTGATCGCGAGCGTGCCGACGATCAGCAGCGCGGCCTTGATGATCTGCACCCAGGTGGTGCCCTTCATGCCGCCGATCAGGACGTAGGCGATCATGACGACGCCGACCACGGCGATCACCACGGCCTGCGCGAAGCTGCTTTCGACGCCGAGCAGCAGGGCCACGAGGCCGCCGGCGCCCGCCATCTGCGCGAGCAGGTAGAAGAACGACACGGCCAGCGTCGACGTCGCGGCCGCGGCCCGCACCGGGCGCTGCTTCATCCGGAACGCGAGGACGTCGCCCATCGTGAACTTGCCGGTGTTGCGCAGCAGTTCCGCGACCAGCAGCAGCGCGACGAGCCACGCCACCAGGAAGCCGATCGAGTAGAGGAAGCCGTCGTAGCCGTTGATCGCGATCGCGCCGGCGATGCCGAGGAACGACGCCGCCGACAGGTAGTCACCCGAAATGGCGATGCCGTTCTGCGGGCCGGTGAACGCGCGACCGGCGGCGTAGTAGTCCGACGCCGTCTTCGTGTTGCGGCTGGCCCGGAACACGATCACCAGCGTGATGATCACGAAGAGGGCGAAGACACCGATGTTGAGGAGCGGGTTGCTGCCCTCAACGCTCGCGGCGAGGGTGGCGTTCATTCGTGCTCCTTTGCAGTGCCCTTTTCGATGTCCTCACGGATCTTCTCGGCGACCGGGTCCAGCTTCCGGTTCGCGTAGCGGACGTAGAGCCCGGTGATCACGAACGTCGAGACGAACTGCAGCAGGCCGAAGATCAGGCCGATGTTGATGTTGCCGACGACCTTGGTGCTCATGAAACCGTGCGCGTAGTCCGCGAGGAGCACGTACAGCAGGTACCAGACGAGGAACACCGCCGTCATCGGGAAGACGAACCGGCGCAGGCGGCTGCGCAGTTCGCGGAACTCGGTGCTCTCGTGTGCTCGTTCCCAGATCGTTTCTGAGGTCTCCGGGGGCCCGCCGGTGCCCGTCGTGCTCATCGCTGCTCCCTGCGACGCTGCGGAAAGTGACCTGCGACACCGTAGGGACGTGTGAGAGCTGAGTGAAGGTTCAACGGTTCAACAGCCGGGCCAGACGACGAACGGTTGACGAACGGTCGCGCGGCCGGGACGAACGGGGTTCGTCGAGGTGCAGGCGCAGCATGGCCGACGTCGACCAGGCGGGTGGCCTGCCCCGCAGCGAGACCAGTGCCATTACGCCGAACGCCAACGGTACCGACCAGGGTGCCGGTTGCTGCACCAGGATCGCCACCCAGCCGCGCAGCGGCGGCCCGGCCAACGCGAACAGGATCGAGCCGGACGACGCCACCAGCCCGGTCAGCACGCCGGCGATCCCGCCGGTCGCGGTCAGCCGCGGCCACCAGATGCCGAGCACCAGCAGGGGGCAGAAGGTCGACGCGGCCACCGTGAACCCCCACGTCACCAGGACGCCGGCGTCGAGCGAGGCCGAACGCAGCGCCAGCAGCACCATCACCCCGGCGACGCCGAACACGGCGATCCGCAGCCGGCGCAGCCCGCCGGGGACGAGGTCGTGCGCGAGCGCGCCGGACATCACCAGCAGCAGCCCGAGCGACGTCGCCAGGAAGGCGGCGAACGCGCCCGCGGTCAGCAGCGCCGTGAACAGCCCGCCCGCCCAGCCGCTGTCCACCTGGGCCGGCAGCGCGACGACCACGGTGTCCGTCGCGCCCGAGAGGTAGAGCCCGGGGACGAGCACCCGGCCGAGCACGCCGTAGACGCCCGGGAAGAGGTAGAAGACGCCGAGCAGGGCGACGGTGATCGCGGCGGTGCGGCGTGCGGCACGGCCGTCCGGGCTGGTGTGGAAGCGCATCAGGATGTGCGGCAGGCCCATCGTGCCCAGCATGGTCGCGATGAGCACGGCCCACGTGCCGAGCAGCGGGTAGCCCTGGTCGCCGAGGTCGAGCAGCGGGCGCTGCCAGTCGGGGCCGCCGAGCGCGGCGCCGCCGCGGACCGCCGGGACGGCCGCGCCCGTCCCGAACACGACCTCGTCCTGGCTGTGCGCGGTGAACTCGCCCGGGGGCAGGATTTCGACGACGCCGTTGCGGCGCACCGGGGTCGGCTCGCGGATCTCCATGGTGACGTCGACTTCGAACCGCACCGGCGTCTCGCGGGCGAAGTGGGTGAACTCGACGGGGTTGAGCGCGTCGGTCCGGTTGACCGCGCCGGCCTGCAGCACCAGCCAGATCGCCGGGATGAGGAACAGCACCAGCTTCAGCACGAACTGGAACGCCTGCACGTACGTCGCCGCGCGCATGCCGCCCAGCGCCAGGGTGACGCTGACCGCGGCGCCGGCCACCACCACGCCGACCCAGTACTGCGTGCCGCCGACCGCGGCGAGCACCAGGCCGGCGGTGCGGAACTGCGGGACTACGTAGATCGTGCCGATCACCAGCACGACGACGGCGGTGAGGCGGCGCAGCGCGGGGGAGTTGAGTCGGGCTTCGGCGAAGTCGGGGACGGTGAGGGCGCCCGACCGCCGCATCGGCGCGGCGACGAGCACGAGCATGGCGATGTAGCCGGCGGTGAAGCCGACCGGGTACCAGAGGGCGCCGATGCCGTCCTTGACGACGAGCCCGGCGATGCCGAGGAAGGAGGCCGCGCTCAGGTACTCGCCGGAGACGGCGGCCGAGTTCACCAGCGGCGAGATGCGGCGCGAGGCGACGAGGAAGTCCGACGTCGTGCGCATGGCGGCGACCCCGCGGACGCCGATCAGCAGCGTCACGAGCACGACCGGCGCGACGGCGAGCGCGACGCCCACTACCGTCCCCTGCCGTACTCATGCGCCCCAATGTGGCCTTCGGTGCGTTGGACGCACCGAAGGCCACATTGGGTGCGTTGGACGCAACCAAGGCCACATTGGGGCGCTCGGGTCACTGGTCGTCCTCGAGGCGCTCGGCGCGGCGCAGCTGCCAGCGGGCCAGCAGCGCCATCGCGGGGTAGGGGAGGACCGCGAGCATCAGCCAGGACAGGGGAATGCCCAGGAGGCGTACGGAGTCCAGGGCCGGGAAGAGCGCGAAGACGCCGGGGAGGCCGAGCAGCAGCGCGAACATGAGGACCAGCGCGGGGATGCCGCGACGGCGCTGGGCGGTGTAGAGGGCGGTGGCGCGCTGGGTGTCGCCCGCGGGGAGCCGGGGCTGGCGCCAGCGGCCGCGCGACCGGCGGCGGGCGTGGGCGAGGCGGGTCTGCGGGCTGGTGACGGCGACCCGGCGGATCTTGCTCATCGCGAGTCCGGCCGGGCTGCGGCGGCTCGGGGGTGCCGGTCGCGGCCGATCGCGGGCCGGCCGGGCCCGCGGGCGGGGGCTTCAGGCCGCACGCCGCTCATCGCGAATCCGATCCGAGCTGGCCGCGCTGGGCCGCCTCCAGCAGCCGGTCGCGCAGGTCGCGCGCGTGCCTGCGGCTGACCGGGACGTCGCCCGCCTCCGTGTGGGCCAGCAGGCCGCCCGCCGTGTCGCTGCGCAGCTCCAGCACCGCCCCCACCGCCAGCAGGAACCCGCGGTGGACCCGGCTGAACCCGGTGCCCTCCCAGTACTCCTCCAGCCGCGAGATCGGCATCCGCACCAGGTGGACCCCTCCTCGCGTGTGCAGGCGGACGTAGTCGCCGTGGGCCTCGACGAACAGGACGTCGTCGCGGCGGACGTACCGGGTGCGGCCGCCCGACTCGACCGGCAGGGCGGCCATCGCGTCCGGGATCGGCCGGGACGCCGGGGTCGCCATCCGCAGCACCTTCGCCAGCGCCGCCGACAGCCGTTCGGTGCGGACCGGCTTGAGCAGGTAGTCGACGGCGCCGATGCCGTACGCCGCCACCGCGTGGCCGTCGTGCGCCGTCACGAACACGATCACCGGTGGCTCGCTCAGCTTCGCGAGCAGCGACGCGAGTTCGAGCCCGTCGAGGCCCGGCATCGAGATGTCGAGGAACACCGCGTCGAAGCGATCCGCCTGAAGCAGCTTCAACGCCTTCAGCGCGTCACCCGCCCCGACCACTTCGCCGACTTCGGGCGCTTCGCGCAGCATGGTGCAGAGTTCGTCCAGCGCGGGCGGCAGGTCGTCGACCGCGAGCACGCGGAGCCCGGTCACGGCAGCACCCCCGGCTGGAACCGCGGGACGCGCACGATCACCCGGGTGCCCGCGCCGACCTCGGTTTCGACGGTCAGGCCGTACCAGGCGCCGTAGACGTCCCGCAGCCGTCTGTCCACATTGGCCAGCCCGAGCCCGGCCGGGTCGTCCTCGCCGGTGCGCCCGGCCAGGATGTCCGCCGCCCGTTTCGGGTCCATCCCGACCCCGTCGTCTTCGACGAAGATCACGCAGTCGTTCCCTTCCGCCTGGCCGTGCACCTGGACCTGGCCGGTGCCCGACCGCGGCTCGATGCCGTGCCGGATCGCGTTCTCCACCAACGGCTCCAGCACGAGGTACGGCACCGCGACGGCGAGGATCTCCGGCGCGACCCGCACCTGGACGCGCAGCCGTTCGCCGAGCACCGCCTTCTGCAGCGCCAGGTACGTCTCGATCGCGCGGAACTCCTCCGCGACCACGGTGTACTCGCCGTGGCGAGCGAGGCTGTAGCGGGTGTAGTCGGCGAAGTCGAGCATGAGGTCGCGGGCGCGGTCGGGGTCCGAGCGCACCAGCGACGCGATCACCGTCAGGGCGTTGTAGACGAAGTGCGGTGACATCTCCGCCCGCAGCGCCCGCAGCTCGGCCTGCGCCGCCTGCTCCGCCGACGCCTCGAGCCGCCCGCGCTCCAGCGCCTGCACGACGAGGTCGGCGGCCTGGGCCGCGACCGCCTCCCGGACGTCCCCGACGACCAGCAGCGCCCCGGCCAGCTCGTCGCGGACGTGCAGCGGCAGCACCAGGACGTCCGGCGCGGACTCCGGTTCCTCGCTGTGGAGCACGCTGTCGAGCACCCTCGCGACGACCGCGTCCGGGCCCGGCCGTCCCGACCACAGCAGGGACCCGGACAGGTCGGTGAGGCCCAGGCCGGGGAAGCCGAAGAGCCGGCGCAGGTGGTGCGCGGCGCGGCGGGCGGCGGTGCCCGCCAGGCCGTCGCGCAGCTCGTCGGTGACGCGGCGGGCGGCGGCGAGCACCGGCAGCGGGTCGGCGCGGGACGCCGGGCGCAGGTGCACGGTCTTCGGGCCTCCCCTCGGCGACGGTGTCCAGGGCAGTAGATCCTACGGCTACGCGGGGCCGTCGCGGTCGGCCAGCACCTGGGCGTGGCGGCGGAAGCGGCGCCAGGTCCGGTAGTGGTCGATCGACGTGACATTGCCGAGCAGGCTCGAGTTCGCCGGGTACGGCCGGTCCGGCAGCGAGATCCACCCGGTCGTGCGAGTCTCCTTGACGGCCACCGGCACCGGCCGGAACGTCGTCGGGTCGAGGCCGTCGCTGTGCCGGACGACCTCGTCGAAGAACCACGCCGACGTGATCAGCGCCAGCACGCCGCGTGACGCCTTGAGCGCCTCCTTCAGCGGCTTCGCCTCCAGCAGCCGGAACGTCTGGTTGATCGCCGGCGCGGTGACGCCGTGCTCGTCGTAGGCGATCTCGCCCGCGTGCAGCGCCATCCGGAGCCGGATCCGGGCACCGGGGTCGTGCGTCCGGTTGTGCCGGTGCAGCGCGACGGCGAGCGCGGCGGGCAGGAACTCGACGAAGAGCCCCTTCGGGACCTCCGGCGGGACGAGGACGAAGACGCCGTCGCCGCAGTCCTCGCGCCGGCAGGCCGCCCACGGGACGCCGGCGTCGTCGAACGCCCGGCACAGCGCGCGGTACAGCCCTTCGCGCAGCGCCAGCCGGTGTGGTGTGGTCCTGCGCTGGTCGCCGTAGCCCTCGACGTCCACGGCGAAGATCGTCCGGTGCATGGCCGGCCGCTCGTACTTCATCGCACCCTCCCTGCGATCATGCATTTGGAAGTGCAGATGCATGTGCAGATGAGTGTGACGCCAGACACCCGTCCGGGCAAACGGACAGTGCGGTGAGCGGTTCCCCCACCGCGGTGACCGGCAGGCAGTGTTCACCGGCGGTGAACACCGCTGGTCAGGGCCCTGTGAGCGGCGCGCACCACCCACAGGACCCTGACGGACGCGATCAGCAGCTCTGCTTGTAGAAGTACTGCGAGTTGGCGTCCATGTCCGCCTTGGTGATCGAGTGCAGCTCCGCGGTGAGGTTCCGCGTCACCGGCTTGCCCTCGATGGCCGCGACGGCCTGCTGGACGCCCTGGGTGCCGATCGCGGCCGGGTCCTGGGCGATCAGGGCCTGGTACTGACCGTTCTTGAGGCCTTCGACCTCGGACGGGCTCGCGTCGAAGCCGACCAGGTTGACCGCGCCGACCTTGCCCGCGTTGCGCAGGCCGGTCGCCGCGCCTTCGCCGGTGTTGAGGTTGGTCGCGAAGATGCCGATGAGGTCCGGGGTCGACGACAGGGCCGCGGTCACCTTGGACGCCGCCTGGTCGGGCTCGTTCTGGGTGAACTGGACGCCGATCGACTTGAGGTTCGGGGTGTTCTTCAGCTCGTCCTCGAAGCCCTTGGCGCGGGCCGCCGTGGTGGAGGTGCCCGCGATCGTGTCGAGGACCAGCACCGAACCGCTCTTGCCGGCCGCGAGCTTCGCCATCGTCTGGGCGGCGAGCCTGCCGCCCGCGGTGTTGTCCGAGGACACGGACGACACGGCCACGCTCGTGTCCTTCAGCGAGGTGTCGACCTCGACGATCTTCGCGCCGCGGTTCTTGACCTGCTGGATCGGCGCGAGCATCGCCGTGTCGTCGGTGGGGGCGATGAGCAGCGCGGCCGGCGGGTTCGAGCCGAGCGCGTTGACGAGCTGGGTCTGCAGGGCCGCGTCGAACTTCTGCGGCGCCTGCGTGGTCAGTTCGTAGCCGAGCTTCTTCGCTTCGGCCTGCGCGCCGCACTGCAGCGAGATGTAGAACGGCTCGGCCTGCACACCCGGGATGAGCGCGAGCTTCTTGTTCCCGGGCTGGGCCTGATCGCCGGACCCGGTCTGGCCGACCGTGCCGGAGCCGCACGCGGTGAGCAGCGCCGCGGCGGAGACCACGGCACCCAGGGCGGTGAGAGTCTTGGTCAGCTTCATAAGCACCTCTTTGTACTCAGTGGGGAACTCAGCGGGAATTGCGCCGGCGGCGGCGTCGCTGGTCGAACCAGACGGCGGCGATGAGGACCGCGCCGACGGCGATCATCTGCCAGAAGTCCTGGACGTGGGTGATGTTGAAGCCCTTCTTGAGCACGGCCGGGATGAACACGCCGATCACCGTGCCCAGCACCGAGCCGACGCCGCCGAACAGGCTTGTGCCACCCATCACGACCGCGGCGATCGCGTTGAGGTTGTCGGTGGTGTGCGCCGAGATCGTGGTCGACGCGTAGTACGCCAGCGAGAGGAACCCGGCGATGCCGGCCAGGAACCCCGTCAGCGTGTACACCTTCAGCAGGTGCCGGGTGACGCCGATGCCGGCGCGCCGCGCGCCCTCGGCGTTGGACCCGACCGCGAAGGTGTACCGGCCGAACTTCGTCGTGTGTAGCAGCCACGCCCCGATGAGCGTGATCACCACGGCGACGATGACCAGGTTCGGCACGACGCCGAACGACGTGCCGTAGCCGAGGGTCTGGTTGAGCGCCACCGGCACGCTGCGCACGTCCGACCCGTTGTTGAGCAGGTAGGCCGCGCCGAGGGCGGCACCCATGGTGCCGAGGGTGACGATCAGCGGCGGGATCCCCGCCACGGCGATGAGGAACCCGTTGACCAGGCCCCAGACGGTCCCGGCGACGACCGCGGCGATCAGGCCGGCGGTGATGACGCCCCAGCCCGCGTTCGACGCGTTGCCGCCGGACATCGCCTCCATCACCTTGCCGGCGACCATGCCGGCGAAGATGAGCACCGAGCCGACGGACAGGTCGATGCCGGAGGTGATGATCACGAACGTCATCCCGACCGACAGCACCAGCAGCACCGACGTCTCGATGAGCAGTGTCTGGAAGGTGAACAGCGTCGGGAACTCGCCGGGGGCGATCGCGCTGAACACGACGATCAGCGCGACCAGGACCAGCGCGATCCAGAACGTGTTCGCGCCGGCCAGGCGCTTGCCCAGCGGCCGCTTGCCGAAGCCCGCGTCGGGAGCTTCCTGGATGTCCTTCGGGGGACTGGACACGCTCACGCCGCCTCCTCCTGCACGAGTGCGCCGGTCATCGCGGCGACGAGGTCTTCGAGCTTCGTGTCCGAGCCGGCGAACCGGGCGACGCGCTTGCCGAGCCGCAGCACCTCGACGCGGTCGGCGACCGACAGCACCTCGGGCATGTTGTGGCTGATCAGCACGACGGCGATGCCCTTGTCGCGCACCTTCTTGATGACGTCGAGCACGCGCTCGCGCTGCACGACACCCAGCGCGGCCGTCGGCTCGTCCATGAACACGACCTTCGACGCCCACACGACCGAACGCGCGACCGCGACGCTCTGCCGCTGGCCGCCGGACAGCGAGCCGATCGGGACGTCGGTGCTCTGCAGCGTCACGCCGAGGCGCTGGAACTCCTCGATCGCCCGGCGCCGCATCTCGTTCTTGTCGAGCATGCCCAGCTTGCCGAGGATGCCCTTGCGGTGGATCTCGCGGCCGAGGAACAGGTTGGCCGCGGGGTCGAGCTCGGGGGCGACGGCGAGGTCCTGGTAGACCGTCTCGATGCCCAGCCGCCGGGCCGTGGTGGGGGAGTCGAAGTGCACCGGCGCGCCGTCCAGGAGGATCTGCCCCGACGTCGGCTGTTCCGCGCCGGACAGGCACTTGACCAGCGTGGACTTGCCGGCGCCGTTGTCGCCGATCAGGGCCGTCACCTCGCCCGCGCGGGCCTGGAAGGACGCGCCGCGCAGGGCTTCGACGGAGCCGTAGCGCTTGGTCAGGTCAACCGCGTCCAGGAGGATTTCGCTCATCCGTGCCTCTCTTCCGGCGCCGGCGGGCGGCAGCGGATCACCGTCGCCGTGCCGGACAGCTCGGTCTGGCCGGCGTCGAAGGGGACGACGTAGGTGTCGCCCTTCGCCAGCGCGTGCTCGCCGCCGTGCTCGGTCCGCAGGGTGCCTTCGCCGTCGAGAACGACCAGGACGGCGAAGGACGGATCGAGTGACAACGTTGTCATCTTGTCGGTGCGCAGCTGTTCGGCTCGGAAGAACCGCTCCGATCCGCCGGCCAGCAGGTCCACAGTGGACGCGGGGTCGCCCGCGGTGCGCTTGATGATGGTCTCGAGCCGGTCGGCGTCCCAGCCGGACGTGTCCAGCGCCTCGATGGCGGTGTCGAAGCCGAGGCCGAGGTGGCCTTTCTCCGGCGAGGCGAGGAAGTCGCGCCACTCGATGGTGAGCGAGAAGTCCGTCGGCTGCTGCAGCTCGACGACGAACACGCCCTCGCCGATCGCGTGCGGCAGCCCGGCCGGGATGTAGACGGTGTCGCCCGCGGACACCGGGATGCTGTTCAGCGCGCCCAGCATCGACGGCACGTCCTGTTCGCGCGTCCACTCGGACACCGTCGCCTTCGACAGCGTCTCCTTGAAACCCGGGTAGACACGCGGGTCGTCGCCGTGGGTGCCGACCACGATCCACGCCTCGGTCTTGCCGAAGTGGGAGTCGAAGTGCCGCTTCGCGAAGGTGTCGTCGGGGTGGAAGTGCACCGGCAGCCGCTGGCCCGCGTCGAGGAGCTTCACCAGCAGCCCGGTCGACGTCCCGAGCGCCTCGACGTGCTTCGCGCCGAGCCAGCCGTTCGCGTTCGCCTCGACGGCGTTGCGCAGCCAGGCGCCGCCGGGCAGGCGGGTGAGGCCGTTGGTCTCCTGGCCGAACATCGTGGTCGCCGAGGCGACCCAGTCCTCCGGGCCGAACTTCTTGTCCGAAGACGCGCCGCGCAGCGCCGCGATGGCGTCGCCGCCGCGGTAGAACTGCGGCGGCTGGTTGGCGGCGAGCCGGATCGGTTCGAGGGTCACGGGGCGACCTCACCGGAACCACGGGCGACGAGATGCACGGGCAGGACTACCTTTCTGGGCGGGGACTGGTCTCCTTGGACGCGGGCGAAGAGCAGCTCGGCCGCGGCGTGGCCCAGGGCGCTGACGTCGTGCGCGACCACGGTGACCGGCGGGTTCAGCAGGTCCGCCAGCTCGAAGTCGTCGAAGCAGACCATCGCCGGGCGGCGTTCGGCGTGCGCGAGCGCGCGCAGGAGGTGCACGGCGATCCGGTTGTTGCCGGCGACCACCGCCGTGGCGGCGTCCGGCCCGGTCAGCAGCCGCCTGACGGCGTCGCCGATCGCGTCCGGTGTCGGTGTCCCCATCGAAACCAGCGACTCGTCGTAGGAGATCCCGTTGCGCACGCAGCCTTCGCGGAACCCGCGCAGGCGCTCGGCCGCGGTGAAGATGTCCGGGCTGTCGCCGAGGAAGGCGATCCGCCGGTGCCCGTGCTCCGCCAGGTGCGTGACGGCTTCGATGGTGCCGCCGAGGTTGTCCACCAGCACGGTGTCGGCCACGATGTCGCCGGCCGGCCGGTCGATGAACACCACCGGCGTGCCCGCGCGCATCTCCGGCACCAGGTAGCCGTGCTGGAGCCCGGCCGGGACGACGAGGATGCCGTCCACCCGCCGCGCGCAGAACTCCAGGACGAGCTCGCGCTCGCGGTCGGAGTTCTCCTCGGACGAGCCGGTGAGCACCTGGCGCCCGAACGACGTCGCGATGCGCTCGACCGCGCGGTTCAGCTCGGAGTAGAAGGGGTTGCCGACGTCCTCGACGATCAGCCCGATGGTGCCGGTCGTCGACCCGCGGCGCAGGTTGCGCGCGCCCAGGTTGCGCCGGAACCCCAGCTGCTCGATGGCCGCCATGACCCGCTCGGCGGTGTCGGGGTGGACCGCCGGTTCGTCGTTGACCACGCGCGAGACGGTCTTGATGCTCACGCCCGCCAGCCGGGCCACGTCGCTCATCGTGGCCCGTCTGCTCGCGGTGCGCGTGCTGCCGTCCCGGTCCCGGCCGAGAGGAGACAACGTTGTCATAGTGACCGGGATTGAACTCCCCGACCGGCGCCTTGTCAACGCTTCGTGCGTGGATTGTGCCGATTCGGTTCCGCGATCGGCGGATCCCGCTGTCCGGAAGTGGACAGGTCTTCACGTGTCCCTTGACTGTCCGGTGAGCCGTTGCCGAAGGTGGCCCGGCGCGACAAGGTTGTCATGTCACCCGGTTCCGGTCGCGCTGACGAGGTGGAGAGGCGATGGCCATGGCGCGAGCGCGCTTCAGAGCCGGTTTAGCTTTCCTGACATTGGCGGTGACCGCGGCGGTGGCTCCCGCCGTGCCCGCCGCGGCGGCCACGAGCACGGATTTCGCGAAGTGGGTCAACCCCTTCGTGGGCACCCGGCCCGGCGGGGCCGACCACGGCACCGGGGGCGGTGCCGGCAACACGTTCCCGGGCGCGGTCGCGCCGTTCGGCATGGTCCAGTGGAGCCCGGACACGGTGAAATCCCAGCCGGGCGGCTACTTCTACGACGACGACGCCCTGACCGGGTTCAGCCTGACGCACCTGTCGGGCGCGGGCTGTTCGACCTATCAGGACATTCCGTTCATCCCTTATGTCGGTGAAGTGACGACTTCCCCGGCCACCGACCCGGGCCACTACACGTCGAAGTTCTCGCACGCCAACGAACACGCGACGGCCGGCGCGTACGACGTCACCCTCGACAGTGGAGCGAAGGTCGAGCTGAGCGCGACCCAGCGCACCGGCTCGGCGCGCCTGACGTACCCGGCGGGCGCGTCCTCGACGCTGCTGGTCAACACCTCCGGCTCGGTCAACGGCACCGACGACGCGTCGATCACCATCGGCAAGGACACGATCAGCGGCTGGGCCACGAGCGGCCGCTTCTGCGGCGCGCGCAACAGCTACCGCGTCTACTTCTCGGCCAAGTTCGACACGCCGTTCGCGTCGATCGGCACCTGGAAGAACGGCGCCGTCACGCCGAACAAGGCCGCCGAAACCGGCGGGGCCGGGGCGAAGGTGGCGCAGCCCAACGGCGTCGACGCCTCGATCGCGCGCCCGGCCAAGGTCACGCCGCAGAACACCACCGTCAGCGGCCCGGGCAGCGGCGGGTACGTCACCTTCGCCAACCTCAACGGGGCCCAGGTGAACGTCCAGGTCGGACTGTCCTTTGTATCCGTCGACGGCGCGAAGGCCAACCTCAAGGCGGAGAACACCGGCAAGTCGTTCGACACGGTCGCGTCGAACGCGCGCAAGGCGTGGAACGCCCAGCTCGGCAAGATCGCCGTCACCGGCGGCTCCGACGCCGATATGACGACGTTCTACACCTCGCTGTACCACTCGCTGATTCAGCCGAACGTGTTTTCCGACGTCAACGGCCAGTACATCGGCTTCGACGGCCGGATCCACACCGCCGACACGGGCCACGCGATGTACACCAACTTCTCCGGCTGGGACATCTACCGCTCGGAGATCCCGCTGCTGGCGACGATCGCGCCGAAGGAGACGTCGGACATCGTCCGGTCGATGATGGCCTACGCCGAACAGGGCGGTTCGTGGGACCGCTGGACCGTGGCCAACGACTACACCGGCGTGATGAACGGCGACCCGTACCACATCATCGTGTCCAGCGCGTACGCGTTCGGGGCGCGGGACTTCGACGCCCGGAAGGCGTTGCTGCTCATGATCAAGGGCGCCACCCAGCCGACCCAGGGCTACACCGAACGGCCCGGCCTGGACGACTACCAGAAGCTGGGTTACGTGCCGGGCGCCGGCGCGGACACCCTCGAATACACCAGCGCGGACTTCTCCATCGCCCAGTTCGCGAAGCGGCTTGGCGACAGCGCGACGTACACGACGTTCATGAAGCGCGCGCAGTACTGGCAGAACCTCTACAACCCGGGAACCGGGCACCTGCAGCCGCGCAATGCCGACGGCTCCTTCGCCGGCACCTACGACCCCGCAAGCTCGCAGGGCTGGGTCGAGGGCAACGGCGCGCAGTACGACTGGATGGTGCCCTACGACCTCGGCGGCCTGGTCACGGCGTTCGGTGGCAACACCGCGGTCCAGTCGCGGCTGGACACCTTCTTCACCCAGCTCAACGCGGGCACGCAGGAGCCGTACGCCTTCATGGGCAACGAGCCGAACTCCAACGCGCCGTACGTGTACTCCTACGCGGGCGCGCCGGCCAGGACCCAGGCGATCGTGCACCGCTCAATGGACGAGCTGTACAACCCGCGTCCCGAAGGCCTGATCGGCAACGACGACCTCGGCCAGATGTCGGCCTGGTACGTGTGGTCGGCGCTCGGCATCTACCCGGAGATCCCGGGCCGCGCCGAGACGCTGCTGGTCACGCCGCGCTTCTCCCGCGCCGTGCTCACCACCGGCGCCGGCAAGAAGATCACGATCAACGCGCCGGGCACCGGCGACTACGTGGGCAGCCTGAAGGTCAACGGCGGCGCGGCCGCGAAGGCGTGGCTGCCGGAGGCGCTGATCTCCGGCGGTGGCACGCTCGACTACACCCGCTCCGCCACGGCGACCTCATGGGGGAGCGCGGCGGCCGACGCCCCGCCGTCCTTCCGCGAGCAGGAGAAGCCGAGCCTGTCCTTCGTGGACCCGGCACGGGCGGTAACGCCGTCGGGGTCGACGTCCCAGGTCTCGGTGGGTGTCCAGGACCTCTCCGGCACCGCCCGGAGCTGGACGTACTCCGCGGGCAGCGTCGACGGGATCACGCTGACCCCGGCGACCGGCGGCATCGCGGTGCCCGCCGCGGGAAAGGCGAGCGCTCAGCTCACGGTCAGCGTCCCGGCCGGGCTCGCCGACGGCGCCCGGCGCATCCCGGTGACGTTCTCCGCACCGGGCGTGGCCTCGTCGCAGGCCGTGCTGACCGTGCTCGTCGCGCAGCCGGACAGCTGGCTGGCCACGGTGAACAACGCCGGCATCTCCCCGGACTCGAACTCGGGCGCGGCCAACTTCGACGGCGGCGGCTGGAGCTACTCCGCCGACGCCCTCGCCGCGGCCGGCGCCACCCCGGGCGGCACGGTGACCAGTGACGGGCTGAAGTTCACCTGGCCGACATACCCGGCCGGGGACCCGGACAACGTGGTCGCGGGCGGCCAGACGGTGAACGTGAGCGGGGCCGGGCGGCTGGCGCTGCTCGGCTCGGCGTCCAACGGCAACGCGTCGGGCACGCTGACCGTCACCTACACCGACGGCAGCACGTCCAACGCCACCATCGGGTTCTCCGACTGGACGCTCGGCGGCGGCAACGCCCAACCGGCGTTCGGCAACCGGATCGTGCTGTCCACGCCGTACCGCAACGCTTCGGGCGGTGATCCGCAGCCGATCCGCACGATGGTGTTCGGGACCAACCCGATCACCCTCGACGCGGGCAAGACCGTGGCGAGCGTGACGCTGCCGTCCAATGTCAGCGGCGGTGCCCTGCACGTCTTCGCGATCGGAATCGGCGCATGAGGGGCAAGATCCTGGCGGGTTTCCTGACGCTCACCGCGGCCGCGACGGGGCTCATCCCCGCCGCGGCCGCGGCCGGCGGGGACGCCCTGGACGCCGTCAACACGTTCATCGGCACGCAGGACGAGGGCAACACGTTCCCCGGCGCTTCGGCGCCGTTCGGGATGACGCAGGTCAGCCCGATCACCTCGCACTACGCCGGCTACCGCTACACCGACACCGCGATCCGCGGGTTCGGGCACTTCTTCCTGTCCGGCGCGGGCTGCTGGGAGCAGGGCGGCCTGGTCTCGACGTTGCCGACGACCGGGGAAGTGGGTCCCGGCAAGGCGTTCGACACGACCAAGCCGGCCACTTTCGACCAGAAGCAGTACGTCTCGCCGTTCACCCACGACGGCGAAGTCGGCAAGCCCGGCTACTACAAGGTGCGCCTGACCGGCTACGGCGGCGTCGACGTCGAGACGACGGCGGCGACGCGGGCGGGTGTCGAGCGGTACACGTTCGCGAAGCCGGGGGACGCCAACGTCTTCGTCAACGTCGGGCAGGCCAACGACAAGGAACCGGTGACGGGCAGCAGCATCCGCGTCGTCGACGACCGGACCGTCGAGGGCACCGTGGAGTCGCAGGCGTTCTGCGGCGGCAAGGCCTACACGACGTACTTCACGACGAAGTTCGACAAGCCGTTCAAGGCGTTCGGCACGTGGTCGCCGGACGGCGGCACACCCGGCTCGCGCTCCTCCGCAGGCGGAGCGGGCCTGCGTGGCGCGTGGCTCACGTTCGGTGGCGGGCAGGTGACCGCGACCACGGCGATCTCCCAGGTCGACGCCGCCGGCGCGCGGGGGAACCTCGCGTCGGAGCGGATCCGGTCGTTCGACGCGGCCAAGGACGCCGTCCAGCGCACCTGGCGGCGTGAGCTGTCCTCTGTGGACATCAAGGGCGGGACGACCGACGACCGCACGGTCTTTTACACGTCGCTCTATCACGCGCTGCTGCAGCCGCTGACGGCCAACGACGCCGACGGCCGCTATTACGGCTTCGACAAGAAGGTCCACCGCGCGGTCGGCTGGACGTACTACGACTTCTTCTCGCTGTGGGACACCTACCGCACGCAGAACCAGCTCCTGGCGTTGCTGCGGCCGGACCGCGCTCGCGATATCGCCAAGAGCATCCTGGCCATCCACGACCAGGGCGGCTGGCTCCCGCGGTGGGCGTACGCGAGCCAGGAGACGAACACGATGACCGGCGACCCGGTCACGCCGTTCCTGGTCGACCTCTGGCGCTTCGGCGCGTTGCCGGGCGAGGAGATGCACGCCTACCAGGCGCTGCTGCAGAACTCGCGCGAGCTCCCGCCCGCTGCGTTGCCGTTCCAAGGGCGTTCGGGCAACGAGAGCTACCAGAAGGACGGATTTGTCCAGTACGACCCGAATTTCCCGAAGAAGGGCCAGGACACCGATCCGAACCACGGCGCTTCGGCCACCCTGGAGTACGCGCTCGGTGACTGTTCGCTGTCGGTGATGGCGGCCGCGCTCGGCAAGGAGGACGACGCCGCCGCGCTGGCCGCGAAGGGCCGGACCTACCGGACGTTGTGGGACGAAACGCTGACCGACCGCGGCTTCACCGGCTTCTTCCGGCCGAAGGTGCTCGGCGGCGCGTGGTTCTCGCCGGCGGACAAGCCCTACAGCCCGCAGAGCCAGGACGGCTTCCACGAGGGCACGGCCTGGCAGTACCAGTGGCTCGTGCAGCAGGACGTGCCCGGGCTGGTGCGGCGGATGGGCGGCCCGGCGGCCACCGGGAAGCGCCTCGACGACTTCTTCGCCTACGACGAGCTCGTGAAGAACCCGGCGACGGCGGTGCGCGAGAACTGGGTCGTCGGTCCGTACGACTACTACGACCAGTTCCGGTACAACCCGAACAACGAGCCGGACCTGCACTCGCCGTGGATGTACGCGCTCACCGGGCAGCCGTCGAAGACGTCGACGGTCGTGCGGGCGGCGCACACGCTGTTCACGAACGCGCCCAACGGCGTCACCGGGAACGACGACCTGGGCACCATGTCGGCGTGGTACGTCTTCAGCGCGCTGGGGCTGTACCCCGCCGTCCCGGGGACTGGGAACTTCGTGCTCAACGCTCCGCGTTTCGCGAAATCCGTCCTGCACCTGGAGAACGGGCGCGACATCACGATCCAGGCGCCGGGTGCTTCCGGTTCGCGGCTGCAGTACGTGTCGTCCCTTCGCGTGGACGGCAAGGCCAGTGACCGCGTGTATGTGAACGTCGACCAGTTCAACCGCGGGACGACGCTCGATTTCGGGCTCACCGGCGACGCGACGGCGAAGTGGGGGACGTCACCTTCGTCCGCCCCGGCTTCGCCCTGCGCGGAGTAGACAGCGGCGCTCACGGCCGTGGTTCAGACCACAGTGGACCACGGCCGTGAGCATCGTCACGGGCCCCGGTGTTCCCGTGAGGGCCGTCACGCCTCACACTGGTCTCAGCACGTCCGACAGCGCCGTTGACGTCCACAGGCAGTCCGCCGTGGACGGTGCCGTCGGACGTTTGTCATGTCACGAACCAACGTGGTGAGACCCCACAGGAGGAAGAAGTGTCCAGCAAGGCCGCTCTAGTGTTCCGCGTGGCCGCGGTAGCCGAAGCCCTCTCCTGGGCCGGGCTGCTGGTCGGGATGTTCCTCAAGTACGTCGTCCACGCCTCCCACGAGGGTGGTGTGCCGGTCCTCGGCATGGTGCACGGCGTGATCTTCGTCCTTTATGTGGTGATCTCCCTGTCCGTGGCGAAGCCGCTCGGCTGGCGCCCGAAGACGCTGGTGCTGGCCCTGCTGGCGAGCATCCCGCCGCTGTTCACGTGGCTGTTCGAGAAGTGGGCGCTGCGCAACGGCAAGCTCGACGGCCCGCAGCGGCTGTCCCACGGCGGTGTCGGCCTGTTCCAGGCGAAGGAACCCGTCGCCGCCTGAGTTCCCAGGACGTGAGAAAGGGCTCGCACTCCGGTGCGGGCCCTTTCTGCTTACTCGCTGAAGTCGCCGGCGGCGCGGCGCACCTTGGTCAGCAGGTCCGTCAGCTGTTCGGTCTGCCGTTCGGTCAGCCCGTTCAGCCCGAAGTCGATGGCGGTGACGGCTTCGGTGGCGGCCACGCGGCGGTGGCGGCCCTCGTCGGTGATCTCGACGAGCGTCGTGCGGCGGTCCGTCGGGTGCGGCACGCGCTTCACGAGCCCGTCGCGCTCCAGGCGGTCCACTATGTTGGTGACACTGGTGGGGTGCAGCTGGAGCCGCTCGCCCATCACCCGCATCGGCAGGCTGGCGCTGCGGGCGAAGGTGAGCAGCACCAGCGCTTCGTACCGGGCGAAGGTCAAGCCGTGCGGCTTGAGCGCGCCGTCCACCGCGGACTGGATGATCTGCTGGACCCGCATCACCCCGGTCACCGCGGCCATGGTCCCGGAGGGCCCGATCCGGTCCTCCCAGATCCGGGCCGCGCGGGCGATCGGGTCGAACGGCAGCGGACGGTTCATGACACGCGAAGTTACCAGCGGGTACCGGCGGGTGTCGCACGACTGGCGGAAATGACCACGAAGAAGGGACTTCCGAGCATGATCGTCGCGTTCAGCGTGAGCCCGTCCGGCGGGGAGCCGGACGGCGGGGTGAGCGAAGCCGTGGCCCGCGCGGTGAAGGTGGTCCGCGAGTCCGGGCTGCCCAACTCGACCAACGCGATGTTCACGAACATCGAAGGTGACTCCTGGGACGAGGTCATGGACGTGGTCAAGCGCGCGGTCGAGGCGGCGGGCGAAGGCTCGTCCCGGGTCAGCCTGGTCCTGAAGGCGGACATCCGGCCGGGCTTCTCCGGTCAGCTGGAGGCGAAGGTGGACCGGATCGAAGCCCACCTCCGCGAGTCCTGAGCCCAGAGCGCCCCAATGTGGCCTTGGGTGCGTTGGACGCACCGAAGGCCACATTGGGTGCGTTGGACGCACCGAAGGCCACATTGGGTGCGTTGGACGCACCGAAGGCCACATTGGGTGCGTTGGACGCACCGAAGGCCACATTGGGTGCGTTGAGCGCACCGAAGGCCACATTGGGGCGCTTGAGCCGGGTCAGGGGAGGGGCGGGGTGAAGGCGACCGTCCACCGGCCGTCTTCGCTGGTCACCGTCAGCGGGTAGGTGAACGGCCTGCCGTCGCCGAGCGCGCCCGAGACGGTCGCGCGGGTCGGGGCGCCGGCATCCGGCCCCAGCTCGACCCGCACGTCGCGCACCCCGCGGCCGGCGAGCACCGAGACGTAGTCCTTCGCGAAGTCGCCGCCGCCCGAGCCGGGGTAGTCGAGCAGATCGGCCAGGGCGTCGGCGTCGTGCCCGGAGAGGGCGGCGGCGAGCCGGTCGCGCAGTTCGGCGGGCGAGGTGGCCCCGGGGTCCGGTTCGTGCACGATGAGCAACGTCACCGCACCGATCCAGACGACGGCGGCCACGATCGACAGGACCACCTTCACGTCACGCCGGATGTGCACCCGGCCGAGCCTGCCCCAGCGCCGCCGTCCTGCCAAGCGGACGGGGCGCGCGGGTGCCGAACCCCGCGGCCCGCCGTCCTGCCCAGCGCGAGGGCCGGGCACCCGGTGAAACTCCTCCGGCGCGCGTGCCAGGATGGAACCGTGACACAACCACGCGGATCTGCAGCGAAGTCAGCGGCCCTGTCCGCCGCCCTGTCCGGCGCGGTCGACCTTTCCGCGCTCAAGGCCCGTGCCGAAGCGGCGCAACGGCAGCCGGCGGCCCCGCCCGCCCGCCCGGCCGGTGACGGGCCGCCGCGGCCCGGCTCCGGCGAGAGTGGCGCCGTGATCGATGTCACCGAGGCCACCTTCCAGGCCGAGGTCGTGGAGCGGTCCCTGCGCCAGCTCGTGGTCGTCGACCTGTGGGCCGAGTGGTGCGGCCCGTGCAAGCAGCTGTCCCCGGTCCTGGAGCGGATGGCCGCCGAGTCCGGCGGCGCGTGGGTCGTCGCGAAGGTCGACGTCGACGCCAACCCGCGGATCGCGCAGCTGTTCGGCGCGCAGTCCATCCCGACGATCGTCGCCATCGCCGGCGGCCAGCCGGTCGACGCCTTCTCCGGCGCGCTGCCCGAGCCCGAGATCCGGAAGTGGATCAACTCGCTCCTGGACGCCCTGCGCGACAAGCTGCCGGGCATCCGCGACGCGGAGGCGGCCGCCGGCCCGGTCGAGGAGCCGGAGGACCCGCGCTTCACCGAGGCGGAGGAGGCCTTCGAGCGGGGCGACTTCGCCGCCGCGCAGGCCGCCTACGAGCGCATCCTGGACGTCGAACCGGCCAACGAGCTGGCCAAGAACGCCCTGGCCCAGGTCAAGTTCACCGCTCGCGCCGAAAGCGCCGACCCGGACGCCGTCGCCAAGGCGGACGCCGACCCGTCCGACCTGGCGGCCCAGCTCGACGCGGCCGACCTCGAGATCGCGGCGAACGACGTCGAAGCCGGCTTCAAGCGCCTGATCGACACCGTCCGCCGCACGGCGGGCGACGACCGCAACAAGGTCCGCGAGCACCTGGTGGCCCTGTTCGACCTGTTCGACCCGGCCGACGACCGCGTCATGAAGGCCCGCCGCGACCTGGCGAGCGCTCTCTTCTAAGACGAAGGGGCCCCCACCGCGCGGTGGGGGCCCCTTTCACAAAGCGTCAGGCGTACGCCTTCGAGCAGACCGACGAACCTTCGAGATACCCCTTGCGCAGCGCCTCGACCCGGTCGAAACCGCTGTCCGGGCGCTTCCCGTTGACGTCCGCAGACACGAGGCTCTCCGGCTGCAGCAGGTCCGCGATGGCCTCGTCGAGGTCACCGGCCGAAAGCCGCAGGTCGCCCGGGCGGTTGGTGAACGCCGCCCACGCGCCCACCAGGCACGCCGTGCGCAGGCCCGCGTTGGCGTTGTCGATCGACGCGCCGACGCCCTTCTGGATGCCCAGCGCGTACCGCGCCGCGACCTCCGAGAACGCCGCGAAGTCACCCATGCCGCCCGGGTCCTCGCCCTTCATCTCGGCCTCGCGGTCGATCGGCTGGGCGAGCTGGGCCAGCTTGGCCATGTCGATGCTCACCGTGTTGTCGTCCGGGCAGTACGACGCCGGCGGCGTGGTCTGGCAGCTGCCGCTGTCGGTGATCTCCGGCGCGGCCACCCCGGCGCCCTTGAACGCCTCGTCGAGGCTCTTCTTCAGCAGCGCGACGGTCTGGGCGTTGAACTTCGCGTCGCCCTTGCCCTTGTCGCCCTTGTCGAACGGGCGCTCGGTGAGCCGGGGCTTGATGTTCTCGGCCGTCATCCCCGCGCACTCCTTCGGGCCCTTCTCGAACCCGGCCTGGAACGCGTAGGTGCGGTCGAACGCCGTGCCGTGCGCGCCCTTGTCGGCGGCGCTGGTGCCCGCCTGGTCGCGGATCAGGAACATCGACGCCATCACCTGGTTGAGGCCTTCGGACGTCGACACCCGGTAGTACTTGCTCTTGTCCTCGGCGACCCAGCGGAAGTAACCGCCGGCGAAGCAGTCGGCCTGCTGCTCCTTGACCACGGTCGGGGTGTTCTTGGCGATCCCCGCCTTGTCCCCGAGCCGGTACTGGACGGCGTGGCCGAACTCGTGCGCGAGCACGACGACCACCGACATCGGGCCGAACCGCTGGCGCAGCATCGGCAGCAGCACGCCGCGGTCCCACGCCACCGAGTCGTCGACCGGGCAGTAGAACGCGTTCACGAGCTTCTTCACGCTGCCGCAGCCGGTTTCCTCGGTGTCGCTCTGCGCGTCGTAGGACAGCAGGGACTTCACCGGCTCGAACTGGTCGCCGAAGTTGGCCGGCAGCGTCTCGGCCCAGTAGGTCTGGACGTCGGCGATCGCGGCCGTGGCGAGCTTGTCGTCCTCACCGCCGTCGGCGTTGCGGACGTTCAGGTCCGGCGTCGGCGCGTCCGGCTTGAGGCCGCTCTCGAAGTGCGTCACCGGCAGCCCGGAGACCGAGCCCGCGCCCGTGTCCTTGGCCGGGTCGCCGCTCGCGCCGCCCTTGCTGTTGCACCCGCTCACGGCGACCGCCGCGACGGCCAGCAGCGCGACCAGCGCCCGCCGTCCTCCCCCTGGGATCATTCTGTTCACTCGCTCTCGTGCCCACCCGGTACCCGACGGGCAGGACCATACCCAGGGCATACGCGGAGCGTGCACGTTATCCCCGAACTACTCCCTGCGCAGGCCGGGCGGCGGCCCGATATCGTCGCTTCCCATGCGTGCAGTCCGCCGGTTCACCGTCCGCGCCAGCCTCCCGGATTCCCTGTCCGGCCTGGGCGCGCTGGCCACCAACCTGCGCTGGACGTGGCACCCGCCGACGCGGGACCTGTTCGCGTCGATGGACGCCGAGCTCTTCAACGCCGTGCGCGACCCGCTGCGGATGCTCACCGCGCTGCCGCCGGCCCGCCTGGACGAGCTGGCGGTCGACGACGATTTCCTCGAGCGTGCGAGAACCGCGGCCGAAGACCTGGAGCAGTACCTGACCGAGCCGCGCTGGTACCAGCAGCGCGACGACGACGGCCTGCCGCCGGCGGTCGCCTACTTCTCGATGGAGTTCGGCGTCACCGAAGCGCTGCCGAACTACTCCGGCGGCCTCGGCGTGCTGGCCGGCGACCACCTCAAGGCCGCGTCCGACCTGGGCGTGCCGATGGTCGGCGTCGGCCTGCTCTACCGCAACGGCTACTTCCGCCAGTCGCTGTCGCTCGACGGCTGGCAGGTCGAGCACTACCCGGTGATCGACCCGAACGCCTTCCCCCTGGAACTGCTGACCGCGGGCGGCCGCCCGGTGCTGATCGGCGTCGCCATGCCGGGCGGGCGCGAGCTGTGCGCGCAGATCTGGCAGGCGCGCGTCGGGCGCGTGCCGCTCCTGCTGCTCGATACCGACACCGAGGCCAACGACGAAGACCTGCGCGGCGTCACCGACCGGCTCTACGGCGGCGACGCCGACCATCGGCTGCGGCAGGAGATCCTGGCCGGCATCGGCGGCTTCCGCGCGGTGCGGAAGTACTGCGAGCTGACCGGGCACCCGCAGCCCATGGTGTTTCACACGAACGAGGGACACGCGGGGTTCCTGGGCCTCGAACGCGCCCGCGAGATCGTCCAGGCCGACGGCCTCGCGTTCGACGAAGCCATGCCCGCGGTCCGCGCCGGGACGCTGTTCACCACGCACACGCCGGTCAGCGCGGGCATCGACCGCTTCCCGGTCGACCTGGTGCAGCGCTACTTCGCCGACGGCAGGCTGGTGCCCGACATCGACCCGCGCCGCGTGCTCGCGCTCGGCGCCGAGGACAACCCCGGCCTGTTCAACATGGCGCACATGGGCCTGCGGCTGGCGCAGCGCGCGAACGGCGTCTCGCAGCTGCACGGGCGCGTCACGCGCAAGATGTTCTCCCGGCTGTGGCCCGGCTTCGACCACGACGAGGTGCCGATCTCGTCGGTGACCAACGGCGTCCACGGCCCGACGTGGGTGGCGCGCGAGCTGAGCACGCTGCTCGGGCGCGAGTGGGGCCTCGACGTCGGCGAAGGGCCGCTGCGCGACGGCGTGTCCGACGCCCAGCTGTGGGAACTGCGGCGCGAGCTGCGCGAGAAGCTGGTGCACGAGGTGCGGCGCCGGGTGCGCGCGGCGTGGCTGCAGCGCGGGGCGTCCCCGCTGGAGCTGGGCTGGGTCGACTCGGTCTTCGACCCCGACGTGCTGACCGTCGGGTTCGCCCGCCGCGTCCCGACCTACAAGCGGCTGACGCTGATGCTGCGCGACCCCGACCGGCTGCGGACGCTGCTGCTGCACGAACAGCGGCCGATCCAGGTCGTCGTCGCCGGCAAGTCGCACCCGGCCGACGAGAACGGCAAGCAGCTGATCCAGCAGATCGTCCGGTTCGTCGACGGCGCGGACGTCCGGCACCGGATCGTCTTCCTGCCCGACTACGACATGTCGATGGCCCGGTACCTGTACCGCGGCTGCGACGTCTGGCTGAACAACCCGGTGCGGCCCCTGGAGGCGTGCGGGACGTCGGGGATGAAGTCGGCGCTGAACGGCGGGCTCAACCTCTCGATCCGCGACGGCTGGTGGGACGAGTGCTACGACGGCAGCAACGGCTGGGCGATCCCGACCGCGGACGGCGTCGCCGACCCGCTGCGCCGCGACGACCTCGAGGCCGCGGCGCTGTACGAGCTGCTCGGCCAGCAGATCGCGCCGCTGTTCTACGACCGTTCCGACGGCGGCGTGCCCACGGGCTGGCTGTCGATGGTGTGGCACACGCTCGAGACGCTGGGCCCGCGGGTCCAGGCATCCCGGATGGTCCGCGAGTACGTCGACAACGGCTACCTGCCGGCGTCGAGGATGGTGGCGGCGGCCACGGGCGACGGCTACCGCGGCGCGCTGTCGCTGGCGGACTACCGCACGAAGCTCGAGGTGTCGTGGCCGCGGCTGCGCATCTTCGACTCGGAGCTGCTGGTGGCGGCGACCGAGCCCCTGGTGGTGGGCACCGAGGTGACGATCAGGGCCCGCATCGACCTGGCCGGCCTCGATCCGTCCGAAGTGGACATCCAGGCGGTGGTCGGCCGCGTGGGCGACGACGACGAGCTCCGCGACCCGGTGACGGTCCCGATGACCGGCGACGGCATCGGCGCCTTCTCGGCCCGGGTGAAGCTCCCGCGGCCGGGATCGATCGGGTACACGGTCCGGGTGCTGCCGAAGCACGGCCTGCTGGCGACGCCGGCGGAGCTCGCGCGGGTCGTGCTGGCCTGACGCCGCCCCGTGCGGGGCGGCGCCGGACGTCACTCACCGGTGGGCCGCCGTGCAGCAGCAGGTGCTCGGCCGCCGGCAGCCGGCATCCTCGCGCGGTGGTTCGCGGCGCACCTCGCCGGGCCGGTGCCGGGACCACCACGTGGCGGCCATCGTGGCGGTCAGGCCGCCCGCCAGGAAGGCGAGCGCGGTGACGAGGACGATCAACGTGTTCTCCACGGTTTCTCCCGGGTTCGCGGGCCGCTTTCGCCGCGGCCGTCGAAAACCACGGTAAGCAAGCGCCGCCATTCCGAGCCCGTGATCAGCGCTTTCGGTCAGAAACACGTCATCGAACGGACGTACGGTTTGCCGTGACCGGAAAACCGGTCACGGCAAACCGATCGGACGTCGCTCCGGAACTGTCCACAATCTGGCAAAACCGCAGGCAGGGGCGGTTTGCTGAACCCGTCCGCGGAAACGAACACACAGTGCGCAAAAGGCGAAACGGTCCTTTATGATGTTCACTCCGGTGAGGGACGAGGGGGAACCATGATCGGCACGGCTCAGCCCGGAACCGGCGGCGTGCCGTCCGCTGCCGCGATCGCCCGGGCCGCCGACGCCGCCGCGGGCCTGCAGAAGGGGGACGGCGTCCGGCGCCTCGACCTCCACGGCGATCTGGGTCCGGACCTGCGGCACATCTGGCACATCGCGGCCGGAGACCCGCCGTCCCGGGTGGCCGCGATCGTGTTCCTGCGGCTCGAGGCCGTCCTCGACCGGCTGAACCGGGCGAAGCTCGAAAAAATCGTCCGGACCGCGTACAACACGGGTACCCGCCCGCTCGCCGGCAACAAGGGCGACCGGTTGAGAAGCCTGCCCGACGGCCCTTCGCCACGAACCTGCGACCGGCGGCTGGAGCCGTTCCAAAAGCTGCTGGCGAAAAGCCTGGCCGGTCCGCAGCCGCGGCTCGACCCGGACGAACTCCGCCGGGCGGAACGCCGGTTCGAACCGCAAGCGGCGATCGCGGAATCCGGCGCGCGCGAAGACGGGCCCGCCGCGCTCAGCGTTCCGCGGAGCGAGGTCGACCATTTCCTCCGGTCGTTCGCGGTCCATTCCTGGTGTGCGCCGGCCGGCCGGGACGGCGATCCGGTGACCGTGGCACTGGGGGCGCGGGGCTCCTGGGTCTGCGTCTTCGACACCCCGGCCAGGCTGGCCGGCTACCGCGCGGCGACGGGCGCCCCGTGGCCGGCGGAGGTCGTCCGCAAAGGACGTGAGCTGGTCGGGACCGCGCTCCTGCGGCCGGAGCCCGCCGGCATCCTCGTCAACCCGAGCGACCGGCGGGGTACCGGGACCGCCGAATCGCTCGCCCTGCCCCCTGCCGTGCTCGTCGGGCTGATCACCGCCCACCGCTGACGACAAGGACCATTCGCGAATGAACGGCTTCGAAGCCGATCCGATCCTGCTGCGCGCCGCGGGGAGCCGGGTCCGCGCGCTGACGAAGGAATCCGCCGACCGTCCGGCACTGCGCTACGCGGCCCGTCCGGAACTCGTCGGCGACGTGCTGCTCGGCGCGGCGCTGAAGGAGTTGCAACGGGCTTCGTCCGCCGCGGCCGAGGTGCTCCTGGCCGACGCCGACGGGCTCGGCGAACGGCTCGAGCTGGCCGCCCACCGGTACGCCGACCACCAGGACGACGTGCGCGACCGGCTCGACCGGATCGCGCGCGGCCTCCGCGCGGCGGGCTGAGCGGCACGACATGGCAGCGGACCAGACGTGGTCACCCGGGACGATCAAGCTGCTGCGCGACGAAGCCGTCCGGCTCGCCGACATCGCGACCACGCTCGACGACCTGGCTTCCGACCTGCGGTCGGTGGAGCCCGAAGGCTGGGCCGGCCGGGCCGCCGACGCCTACGGAGAGCTGCGGGACCGGCTGACCAAGCAGTGCCTGACGGGCGCCGCGGCCTACGAAGCGGCGGCGGGGGCCGCCGACGACTACGTTCAGATCCTCGCCGAGCTGGAAGGACGCCGTCGTCACGAGACCGCGTCCGACGCCCTCGCCCGGCTCGAGCAGCAGCGGGTCGAGGCCGCCGAGCGCCTGGAAGCCGTGTGGCGGGCGGCCACGGAGGAGTTCGAGGCGATCCGTACGGCGCTGCCCGAGCCCGTCACCGCTCCGGCTCGGCCGGCCGCCGCGGTGCCGGAGAGTGGGCCCAGGGAGGCGCGTCTGCCACGGTTCGGCGACCCGCAGTACGTGCAGGACCTCTCCGACGCCGTTTTGGAGTACTTCGCGCGCCCAGCCTGACCTGGAGTGCGCTCCAGCCGGAAATCACGCCGCGCGGAACGCTGAGCAAAGCTAAGTTGGAGGCATGCGCTTCGGAATGTTCGTCCCGCAGGGCTGGCGGCTCGACCTGGCCGGCATCGACCCCGCGGACCACTGGAAGACCATGCTCGGCCTCGCGAAACACGCGGAGGCGGGCCCCTTCGAATCGATCTGGGTCTACGACCACTTCCACACCGTGCCGGTCCCGACCGAGGAGGCCACGCACGAGGCGTGGTCGCTGATCTCGGCGTTCGCGGCCGCGACGGAGACCATCCGGCTCGGGCAGATGTGCACCTGCATGGGCTACCGCAACCCGGCCTACCTGGCGAAGGTCGCGGCGACGGCCGACCTCATCTCGGGCGGCCGGGTCGAAATGGGCATCGGCGCGGGCTGGTACGAGCACGAGTGGCGGGCGTACGGCTACGGCTTCCCGTCCGCGGGCGAGCGGCTCGGCCAGCTCGACGAGGGCGTGCGGATCATGCGCGACCTCTGGACGACCGGAACGTCCACACTGGACGGCAAGCACTACCAGACCAATGGCGCGATCCTCCGCCCGCTGCCTCCGCAGGAGGGCGGTATCCCGCTGTGGATCGCCGGCGGCGGCGAGAAGAAGACGCTCCGGATCGCCGCGAAGTACGCGCGGTACACGAACTTCTTCCCGGAGCCGGAGGCGTTCACGCGCAAGTCCGAGATCCTCGCGGCGCACTGCAAGGACGTCGGCACCGACTTCGACGCGATCGTGCGCTCGGGCAACGTCAGCGTCGTCCTCGGCGAGACCGAGAGTGACGTCCAGGAGAAGCAGGCCTGGCTGAAGGCGCACTACGCGAAGTACGTCCCGGCCGAAGACGCCGAGCGGGCGGTCGCCACCTTCGCGAGCGGCCCGACGGCCGGCACCCCGGAGCAGGTCGCCGAGCACCTGGCCGCGTTGGGCAAGCGGGGCATGTCGTACACGATCGTCAACTTCCCGGAGGCCGCGTACGACCGGACCGGCATCGACCTGTTCACCAAGCACGTCGCTCCGGCCCTGGCGGACTGACAGCGCCGGCCGAAAAACTGTCGGTCCCCTTCGGTAGCGTGGAAAACGGGGGCTGCTAAGGCACCGCCGGGCTGCCGCCGTCCTGCACGGGCAGGCCGGCGGCGGCCCAGGCGCGGAACCCGCCTTCGAGGTCGGTCGCTCCCGGCAGCCCCAGCCGCTGCAGGTCCGCCGCCGCCAGGCTCGACGAATATCCCTCGTTGCACACCACGATCACTGTCGAGTCCGGCGTCACCGCGGGCAGCCGCCACTCGCTGTCCGGCGCCAGCCGCCATTCCAGGTGGATCCGCTCGACGATCACCGCGCCCGGGATCTCGCCCTCCGCCGCGCGGTTCGCCAGCGGCCGGATGTCGACCACCAGCGCGCCCGCCTCCTGCAGCTCGCGGGCCCGGACCGGTGTCACCCGGTCCAGGCCGGACCTCGCGGAAGCCAGCAGCGAATCGACAGCGCTCATGACCGGACGATAGCGGGCAGCGGCGGGATTTCGGCCGGAACGTCGGCGAGCGAGGCGTACTCCCGCGTCGCCACCAGCGGCGGCGAATACGCGTGGACGCTGGCCGCCGGCCGGTCGCCGAGGCCGGTCACCTGGTGGGCGCGGCCCGCGCCGAAGCCCAGGCCCTCGCCGGCGGCGTGCGTCCGCCGCCGGACCGGGCCGCCCGGGTAGCGGTACTCCTCGCCGAGCTCGCCCTGCAGGACGGTGAACGACCCGGACGCGCCGCCGTGGTCGTGCGGCTTCGTGTGCTGGCCCGGCAGCCACGACAGCAGCCACAGCTCGACGCCGTCGGTCAGCGCCAGCCGGGCCCACCAGCGGCGGTCCTCGTCGAACCGCAGGATGCCGCGCAGGCCCGCGGTCAGCTCGGTGGTCACGGTGGTGGTCAGGTCGGCCAGCTCGCGCGGCGTCCAGAGCAGCCGCGACGGGTGCAGCAGCTCGGGCAGCAGCGGGTCGGTCAGCTGCGGGTGGATCTCGATGGGCGGGCGAACCAGGGACGTGGTCAACGCGGGTGCTCCTCGCAACGTGGAGTGAACGGGTCGCGGGGTCAGCGCGGCACCGCACGCGTCACACGAGGACGCGAGGGATCAGCGGAGCCGCGCCCGCGTACACCCGGCCGAAGCGACGAGCAGCAGGTCGATCGCGCGACGGCGCCAGAACGAGCCCCGGGTCACCGGGGTCACGGGCGCGTCGGCGGACATACGGTGATACTGCCACACGCGGGCCGCCGGGCCGCGGCGTTCCATGTCGTGGAACACGCGGCGACCTGCGTGTTCACCATCTCACCCGGGCGGGTGCGCACGCGCGCGCGACGGCAGACAGAATGGGCCTCGTGAGCGAGCCGATCCAGCCCAGCGAACTTGACGACCTCGTGGTCCGGATGGCCGGTGTCGGCGTCCGCCGCGGGACCAACGACCTCCTCGCCGGCCTCGACTGGACCGTCGAACTGGACGAGCGCTGGGTGGTGCTCGGCCCGAACGGCGCGGGCAAGACCACCCTGCTGCGCCTGGCCGCGGCCGAGCTGCACCCGACCACCGGCGAGGTCGACCTGCTCGGCGAGCGGATCGGCAAGGTCAACATCTTCGACCTGCGTCCCCGCATCGGCTTCACCTCGGCCGCCATCGCCCAGCGCGTGCCGGGCGAAGAGCTGGTCAAGGACGTCGTGGTCAGCGCCGGTTACGCCGTGCTCGGCCGCTGGCGTGAGGAGTACGACACCCTCGACATGGCCCGCGCGACCGAGCTGCTGGAAGCGATGGGCATCGGGCACCTGGCCGAGCGCACCTTCGGCACCCTGTCCGAGGGCGAGCGCAAGCGGACCCTGATCGCGCGGTCGCTGATGACCGACCCGGAGATGCTGCTGCTCGACGAGCCGGCCGCGGGTCTCGACCTCGGCGGCCGCGAAGACCTGGTCGCTCGCCTCTCCGACCTGGCGATGGACCCCGACGCGCCCGCGTTGGTGCTGGTCACCCACCACGTCGAGGAGATCCCGCCGGGCTTCACCCACGCGCTGCTGCTGCGTGACGGCCACGCGGTGGTGTCCGGGCTGGTCGACGACGTCATCACCAGCGAAAACCTGTCGAAGACGTTCGACCAGGACCTGGTCCTCGAGCGTTCCGGGGATCGCTTCTTCGCCCGCCGTCGCTAGGCTGTGCCTACCGACCGGTAGCGTGCTGGCAGATCGTCAACGAGGAGGATGGGCGTGGGAGAGTTCGTAACCCTGGAGGTCAAGGACGGGGTCGGTACCATCCGGCTCGACCGGCCGCCGGTCAACGCCCTGAACGCCCAGGTCACCGCCGAGCTCGCCGAACTGGCGAAGGAGGCGACCGAGCGCGACGACGTCCGCGCGGTGATCCTCTACGGCGGCGAGAAGACCTTCGCGGGCGGCGCGGACATCAAGGAGATGGCCACCCGCACCTACCCGGAGATCGCCAAGTTCGGCGCGAACCTCACCGGCACCCTCGCGGCCATCGCGAACATCCCGAAGCCGGTCGTCGCGGCCATCACCGGCTACGCCCTCGGCGGCGGCCTCGAACTGGCGCTGACCGCGGACTGGCGGGTCGCCGGCGACAACGTCAAGGTCGGTCAGCCCGAGATCCAGCTCGGCGTCATCCCCGGCGCGGGCGGCACGCAACGCCTGGCCCGGCTGATCGGACCGAGCAAGACCAAGGACATCGTCTACACCGGCCGGTTCGTCAAGGCCGAAGAAGCGCTGCAGCTGGGGATCGTCGACCAGGTCGTCGCCCCGGACGACGTCTACGCGGCCGCGCACAAGTGGGCGGCGCAGTTCGCGAACGGCCCCGCCGTCGCCCTGCGCGCGGCCAAGGCGGCCATCGACGGCGGCCTCGACATGGACCTTCCGAACGCGCTCAAGCTCGAGTCGCACCTGTTCGCCGCCCTCTGGGCGACCGAAGACCAGCAGAACGGCATGAAGTCGTTCATCGAAAACGGGCCCGGCAAGGCCACTTTCGAAGGGAAATGACGCCTTGACCGACGTGAACGACCCGGCCCCGAACCCGCACGCCACCGCCGAAGAGGTCCAGGCGGCCTACGCCGACCCCAAGCTGGCGAACGTGCTCTACCACGACTGGGAAGCCGGCACCTACGACGAGAAGTGGTCGATCTCGTACGACGAGCGCTGCATCTCCTACGCCACCGACGTGTTCAACGCCGTCGCGGGCGAGGACGGCCAGCCCTACCAGCACGCGATGGAGCTGGGCAGCGGCACCGGCTTCTTCCTGCTGAACCTGATGCAGGGCGGCGTCGCCAAGAAGGGCTCGGTCACCGACCTCTCGCCCGGCATGGTCCAGGTCGCGCTGCGCAACGCCGAGAAGCTCGGCCTCGACGTCGACGGCCGGGTCGCCGACGCCGAGCGCATCCCCTACGACGACAACACGTTCGACCTGGTGGTCGGGCACGCGGTGCTGCACCACATCCCGGACGTCCAGGCGGCGTTCCGCGAGGTGCTGCGCGTGCTCAAGCCGGGCGGCCGGTTCGTCTTCGCCGGCGAGCCGACCAAGGTCGGCGACTTCTACGCGCGCAAGCTCGGCCAGTTCACCTGGTTCCTGACCACGCGCGTGACGAAGCTGCCCGCGTTGCGCGGCTGGCGGCGTCCGCAGTCCGAACTGGACGAATCCTCGCGCGCCGCCGCGCTCGAAGCCGTGGTCGACATCCACACGTTCGACCCGTCGGAGCTGGAGTCGTGGGCCCGCGGGGCCGGCGCCCAGGACGTCCGCGCGGTCACCGAGGAGTTCGCCGCGGCCCTCGCCGGCTGGCCGATCCGGACGTTCGAGGCCGCGGTGCCGTCGGAGAAGCTGACCGTGCGCTGGCGGCTGTTCGCCTACCACCTGTGGCTGCGGCTGTCCGCTGTGGACAAGAAGGTGCTCTCGAAGATCCTGCCGCGGGAGCTGTTCTACAACGTCATGATCACCGGGACCAAGCGGCCGTCCTGAGTTGGGATATTCGTTCAGCCTCGGCGACGTCGCCTACCTGCGTTCCGACGCGGGGACGGCGGCGCTCGCCGAGGTTTCGGCGCTGCCGCTGACCGACCCGATCAAGTCCGTGGCGCAGGTGCGCCGCCTGACCGGTGAACAGCACGCGGCCGCCGTCCTGGAAACCGTGCTGCTGCGGCGCAAAGCCGCCGGCAAGCTGTCCGGTGCGGACTGGTTCTTCACGTCTGAGGCGCTTCAGCAGGCGAGCGCGTCGGTCGTGGCGCGGCACCGGGCTTCGCGGCTGGCGGGTCTCGACGTCCACGACGTCACGTGCTCGGTGGGCGCGGACCTCGTCGAAATCGCCCGTGTCGCGCGGCGCGCACTCGGGTCCGATGTGGACCCGGTGCGGCTGGAAATGGCACGGCACAACGGGACCGCGGCAGGTGTCGCGTTCGGGCTCGCGCGGGCCGACGCCCTGCGTCCGGTCAGCCGGTCCGGGGTCGTCGTCGCCGACCCGGCGCGGCGTGACTCCGCCGGGCGCCGGGCGTGGCAGCCCGCCGACTTCGCCCCGCCGCTGGACGGGCTGGTCGAGGCCTACCCGGGGCGAGCCCTGTCCGTGAAGTGCGCTCCCGGCCTCGACTTCGCGCTCACGCCGTGGGCCGAGGAGGTCGAGCTGGTGTCCCTGGACGGCCAGGTGCGGGAATCCTGCCTCTGGCGGGGCCTGGGCACCGGCGTCGCCCGCCGGGCGACCGTGCTGCGCTCGGACGGGACACAGTGGACGGTCACCGACGACGAACCGGACGAACTGCCCGCAAAGGACCCGGGAGAGTGGATCGTCGATCCCGACGGCGCCGTCGTCCGGGCCGGGCTGGTCCGCCACTACGCGGCGCGGCACGGGTTGTGGCAGCTGGACGAACGCATCGCGTACCTGACCGGGCACACCCCGCCGCCGGGGGTGCGGGCGTTCCGCGTCCTGGAACACGGGCCGTACACGGAGAAGGCGCTGAAGTCCGTCCTCAAGCGACACGACGTCGGACGGCTGGAAATCCTGGTGCGGGGCCTGGACGTCGACCCGGACGCGCTGCGGCGGCGGCTGAAACCCCGTGGTGGCGCGGAGGCGTCGGTGGTGCTGACCCGGATCGGCCGGTCGCCGGTCGCGTTCCTGTGCCGTGCCGAACGGATCACGTAGGCAGGAACTTTCGAGGGGTGGAAGTCCCGCTGCGGGTGACGTAGGTTCCTCCGGTTGCCGAGTTTCACCGGAGGGTCGTCGTGTCGAAGAAATGGTCTGGTCTCGTCAAGCTCGCCGCCGCCGCGGCCATCGGCGCCACCGTCGCCTCGGGGGCCACCGCGCTGGCCGGGTCCGACGACTCCACCGCCGCCCGCTCGAAGGAGCCGGCCAACATCGGCCAGGTCAAGCTGGACGTCAAGGCGTACTACGGCGACTACCTCGACGCCGCGGGCAAACACCACTATTCGGACACCAGCCAGTTCGTGAAGGACACCACCCGGATCGTCTCGGACGCGAAGCGCTACCTGCAGCAGCAGCTGGGCCGGGTGCAGAACCCGGCGGTCGTGCTGGACGTCGACGACACGTCCGAGATCACCTACGGCTGGGAGGCCGACAACGACTTCGGCTTCGACCCGGTCAAGCAGCAGCAGGCCATCGACAACGGCACGTTCGTGGCGAACAAGCCGGTGCTGGAGCTGGCCAACTGGGCGGCGCAGCGCGGCGTCAAGGTGTACTTCCTGACCGGCCGCAACGAGTTCCAGGGCCCGCAGTCGCTGAAGAACCTGGCCAACGAGGGCTACCCGGCCCCGGCCGGCGCGTTCTTCAAGCCGAAGACGACCGCGCCGGACTACCTGCCGTGCGGGCTGACCTGCACCACGGTCCAGTACAAGTCGGGCACGCGGGCGCACATCGAGGCGACGGGCGCGAAGATCGTACTGAACCTCGGCGACCAGTTCAGCGACCTCGAAGGCGGCTACGCGCTGCGTCCGGTCAAGCTGCCGAACCCGATGTACTACCTGCCCTGACCCTTCGAGCCGGAATATCGGCCGGGCCCGGCGCGCTGCACCTGAGACACAGGACTCTCAGGGAGCTGACATGGCGAAGCAGGTTCTGCAGCCGGGCCCGGACCACCCGATCACCGTCGAGCCGACGAAGGCGCGTGTGGTGGTCAAGGCGGGTGGGCGCGTCGTCGCGGACAGCCGCAACGCGTTCACCCTCCAGGAATCCACGTACCCGGCGGTCCAGTACATCCCGCTGGCGGACGTCGACGCGGGCGTGCTCGAGCGGACCGACCACGAGACGTACTGCCCATACAAGGGCGAAGCGAGCTACTACTCGCTCAACGTCGGTGCCGTGCGGGCCGAGAACGCGGTCTGGACGTACGAGAAGCCGTACGACGCGGTCGCGCCGATCAAGGACCACGTCGCCTTCTACCCGAACGTGGTCGACTCGATCGACCTGGTCGAGGACTGACTCCGCCGGGTGGTGGGTCAGCCGGTGTAGCCGGCGAAGATCTTCGCGAACTCGTACGGCGCCTGCGGCACGTTGGTGCACCGGTAGAGCGCGCCGGTGCACGCGTTGGCGTCGCGGCCCTGCTCCCAGAACGACAGCATGCCCAGGTGGACCGTCTTCGCGAAGGCCACCAGCGCCCGCGCGTCCTTCTGGGTGAAGATCTCGTTCTGCGAGTCGTTGACGCCGATCATCGGGGTGACGCCGACCTTCTTCCACGCCGCCGCGTCGCTCAGCCCGAACAGCGACTTGAGCTGCGCTTGTGTCGCCTTCGCCGCTGAGATCGCCTTCGCACCCTGGTCGGCGGGGCCCTGGTAGTAGTCCATGGCCATGATGTTGACCAGGTCGAGGTTCACGCCGGCGTCCTTGGCGGCCTTGACGACGTTGAGCCCGTCCGCGGTGAGGCCGGTCGGCAGCACCGGCAGGGTCAGCGAGATCTTCAGCCCCGGGTTGCTGTTCTGCAGCGTCTTCAGCGCCTGGGAGCGGCGCGCGATCGACGCCGGGTCCGCGACGGCCGCGCCTTCGATGTCGAAGTCGGCGTACTTGAGGTTGTAGGCCTTGACGACGGCGTCGTACTCGGCCGCGACCTGCGCGGACGTGCTGCACGCCTGGGCCAGTTCGATCCCGGACGCGCCGCCGAAGGAGATCTTGACGTCGCCGCCCGCGTTGCGGATCTTCGCGATCTCCTCCCGCTGCCACGCCGTGCGCGGGTCGTAGGCGCCGAACCAGCTGGCCTTGCAGCCGTAGGAGTTGACGAACGCCAGCGTGAAGCCCTTGACGCCGCTCGCGGCCGACATCGCCGACAGGCTGGGCGTCGGCCAGGCACCCATGTCGACATAGGGACCGACCGGGATCGGCGAGCCGGGCGCGGCGCCGGCGACCCCGCCGCCGAACAGGGTGACGCCGGCCAGGACGGCCAGCAGGGAACGAAGACGCACGGGAACCTCCACGACTCGGGCGCGGCGGCGGAAACGGTCCCTATTGGTATAGACCTTTTAGTGTGGTGTGGACCATAGGCCGAATGGGTCACCCCGGTCACGGTGCGTCGCTCAGGCGGGCGCGCGGCGGCGTCCCCGGCCTCGCTCCAGCCACCACTCGGCGAGCAGCAGCGGAAGCACCCAGCCGGTCCACGCGCTGATCCCGGCGATCGCCTGGCCCAGCGCGACCTCGCTGCCACCGAACGTCGTGTTCAGCTGGGGTTCGAGGGCGATCGTCGACACCGCGCCCCAGATCCGGTTGCTGATGATCGACATGCACAGCGCGAAGCTGCGGACCATCCAGCGCCGGTGGTCGCCGAAGCGCCGCGCCCGCGCCATCCGGTAGCCCTGCGCGGTGCAGCCGAACCAGAGCAGGGCCAGCAGCACCCCCGAAACGGAATTGACCGGGCCGAACGGCGACGCGAGCGCGATGGCGAACCCCGCGATCGACGCCGGGAGCACCCCGGCGAAGACGTACACACGTCCCGTGCGGCGGTGCACCGCCGGGTGTTTCTGCCGCAGCCACGGCCAGATCTGCAGCGCGCAGGCGACCATCGCGACGCTGGCGAAGCCGACGTGCGTGACCAGCACCGGGTAGTACCAGCCGACGCCCTCGGGCGCGGGGATCCGCGACCGCGCCGGGTCCAGCCCGAGGTAGGGCGGGAGCGAGAACGCCAGGAACGCCGCGACGAGCAGGCCCAGCGGGAACACCCACGGGCGGCGCCACCACGTCTTCGTGCGCCGGACCTCGGCGGCCGGCCGTTCGATCGTCGTCATCGGATCCTCACTTCGTACGGTGTATCCGGACCGTATTGAGTGTGGAGAAGTGGCGGCAATCGATGGTGGGAACAATGGGGGAGTACCCTGAAAGTGTTCTAGGTACTGTCGGCCAAGTGTTCTAGTACGGAGCCCGGGTTGTCCGAAGCGCCCTACCTGCGGATCGCGGCGGACGTGCGCCGCCGGATCGCCGCGGGCGAGCTGCGACCCGGCGACCGCGTCCCGTCGACGCGGGCGCTGGTCCGCGAGTGGGGTGTCGCGATGGCCACGGCGGCGAAGGCGCTTTCCGTCCTGGGCGAGCAGGGCTGGGTGCGCGCGGTGCCGGGCAGTGGCACGGTCGTCGCCGACCGGACGCCGGTCAAACCACCGCTGGGCCGCGACGCCGTGGTGCGCGCGGCGATCGCGCTCGCCGACGCGGAAGGCCTGGCCGCGCTGTCGATGCGGCGGCTGGCGGCCGGGCTGGGCGTCGGGCCGATGGCGCTGTACCGGCACGTTCCGGACAAGGAGGAGCTGCTGCGGCTGATGGCCGACGTGGCGCTGGGCGAGGCGGAGCTGCCGGACCCGGGCCCGGCGCAGTGGCGGCCGCGCCTCGAACTGGCCGCCCGCGCGCAGTGGCGGGCGTACCGCCGTCACCCGTGGCTGGCACCGATCGTGCTCAATTCCCTGGTCCGGCCCCCGGTGCTGGCGGCGGGCCTGAGGCTGGTCGACTGGTCGTTGCGCGCACTGGCGGGCACCGGCCTGAAGCGGCGCGTGAAGCTGCAGGTGGTCATGACGCTCAACGGCTGGGTCGGCGGGCTGGCGGTGAGCAACGCGTTCGAGGTCCAGGCGGAGCAGGACACGGGCATCACCGGCGACCAGCGGCTGGCGGCCGACATGGCGCTGCTCGCGGAGTACCTGGGATCGGGCCGGTTCCCGGTGCTGGCCGAGGTGATGACGGGCCTCGAGGACGTCGGCCTCGACGACGCGTTCGAGTTCGGCCTGCGGCGTCAGCTCGACGGGATCGCCGTGTTATTAGACTGGCAGCGGTGTTGATCACCACGGAGAGGCTCACGCTGCACGCGTGGTCCGAAGAGTTTTTCGACGGCTTGTTCGCCTTGGCCCAGCTCCCCGAGACGGTCCGGTACGTGGGAACCGGCGAGCCGTGGAGCCACGAGTACACGCTGGCCAAGCACCGCGCAACGCTGACGCACTGGGCAGAGCACGGCTTCGGCTGGTTCGCGGTCTCGGCGGCGCCGGGCTCGTTCGACGGAGTGGTGTCACTGGTCCGGCGCACCGCGACGGAGTCGGGCCTCGGCCTGCCGGCGGTGGAGATGGGCTGGTGGATAGCGCCCTCGGGCTGGGGCCGCGGCTACGCGACGGAAGCAACGAAGGCGGTGCGGGACAGGGCGTTCGAGTCGGGCTGGGCGGACCGCCTGCTGGCGGTGTACGAACCGGTGAACAAGTCGTCGGGGCGGGTGGTGGAGAAACTCGGGTTCGCGCCGCACAGCAGGTTCGTGCTGGACGGCCGGGTGGAGCAGCGAGCGGTCCTGGAACGCCCGAGCTGAGGGTGGGCGGGGAGTGCGCCCGCCCCGCCCTTTGGTCACGCCCCGGCGGGCACCGGAACATCGCCGACCCACCGGTGCACCGCCTCGGCCAGCCCCGCATCGCCGGAGCCCGGCGTGCCCACCCAGGCGACGTGCCCGTCCGGCCGCAGCAGCACCGCATCCACCCCGGCAGTGTCCGAAGTGGACGATACCGCGGCAACCACCGCAACCCCCGCCGACCACGCGGCGAACGTCCCCGACGAAGTCAGGTCCACCAGCACCGGCCGTCCGGTGTGCAGCAACTCCGCCAAGTGCGTCTCCGCTCCCGGCACCCGCAGCGGCACGTCCGGCGCCAGCCTGCCCAGCCACGCGTGTCCGCCCGGCTCGTAACACGCGTCCAGTCCCGTGATGATCTCCGCCAGTGCCCGGTTCCCCGCCGGGTGCGCGGCCACGCGGCGCATCAGGTCCGCCCACGGCTCGGCGCCCGCTTCCTCCAGCGCCACCTGCGCCTGCGTGTTCGCCAGGATCCGGGCACCCGCCGCGTGGCGCTCGGCGTGGTAGGTGTCCAGGAGGCCCTCCGGCGCCGTTCCGCGCACCGTTGCCGCCAGCTTCCAGCCCAGGTTGAACGCGTCGTCGAGGGCGACGTTCACGCCGATCGCCCCGGCCGGCGGGTGGATGTGGGCCGCGTCGCCCGCCAGCAGCACCCGGCCTTCGCGGTACCGCGATGCCAGGCGCGCCGCGTTGCCGAACCTGCTCAGCCAGCGGGGTGCGCGCAGCTCGACGTGCCGGCCGAGGACTGCCTCCACCTGCTCCTGCAGGCGTTCCAGCGTGATCGGCGTGTCCTTGTCCGGCGGCGGGTCGTCCTCGCGGACCACGATCCGGACGTACCCGGGCCGCGGGATGACGAACACGCTCCGCCCGTCCGGCCCCGTCGAAGGTCCGTACGGCAGCTCGCATTCGACGTCGCCGAGCAGTGCGTACCAGCGCGCGGCCACCCCCGGGAAATCGATTCCCGCCTGCTTGCGCACCGTGCTGCGGCCGCCGTCGCAACCGGCGAGGAAGCGGGCGTTGATCGTCCTTTCGGTACGTCCATTGTGGATCAGCGCGGTGACGTCGTCCGCGGACTGCGTGAACGACCGCAGCTCGTGGCCGCGCAGGATTTCGACGCCGAGCTCGAGCGCTCGTGCCTCCAGGACCTCTTCGACGCGCGTTTGCGGGATGCCCAGCGAGAACGGGTGATCGGTCGCCGTGCCGTCGAGCAGGAGCGGGCCGGGCAGGCCGGTGGCCGGTGCGTGCGGCACCCGGTGCCCCTCGGCCACCAGCCCCTCGGCCAGGCCGCGGCGGGCCAGCAGATCCAGCGCCCGCGCGTTGAGGTTGAAGCCGCGGCAGTACGGCGGACGCTCCGGCAGCCGTTCGACGATCGTGGTGCGGACGCCCGCCAGCGCGAGCTCCGCGGCGAGCAGCAGGCCGGCCGGACCGGCGCCGGCGACGAGGACATCGGACATGGTTTCCCCTCAGAAGTTTTCGGGCCACGGCAGGGAGCCGGACCGGATTTCGGCGGCCGTGCGGCGCGCCCAGTCGAGCTCCGCGCGCCAGGCGTGCTGGGCGAACTCGACTTCGATCATGAACAGCCGCGGCATGCCCTTGCCGACGGTTTCCGCCAGCGCGGTGCCGGCGCCGTCGATGCGTTCGGCGAGGTGGCGGACGCGTTCCTCCAGCGCGTCGGCGGCCCGCTCCGGGCCGAGTGCGCCGAGGTAGCTGACCGCCGCGACGAACTTCGCGTACTCCGCGACCGGCTCGCGGACCAGCTCGTCGAGCCAGGCGACGAACTCCTGGCGGCCGAGCTCGGTGTGCGCGTAGACGGTCCGCTCCGGCCGGTTGCCCTCCCGGACCGTCTCGACGGGCTCGATCCAGCGGTGCTTCGCCAGCGACTCCACGGTGTCGTAGAGCGAGCCCGGGTTGATCTTGAACGTCGAGTCCTTGTAGCGCTCGCGCAGCGTGGACGCCATTTCGTACGGGTGCATCGGGCGTTCCAGCAGCAGGCCGAGCAGGGCCAGCGCGAGGGTGTTGCGGATCTTGCGTGGCGGCACTAGTCGCTCCCTATTAGTCGGAACCGACTATACGACCGCCGTCAAGCCGGCTAGAAGCGCGTGTTCGCCAGCCAGTGGGTGAACAGCGCCGCGTCGCCGGACACCGCGAGCCGCGGGTCGTCCGCGGCGACGCGCCCGGTGAGCGCGAGGAGCAGGTCGGCGGCGCGACCCTCGACGACGACGTCGGCTTCGCCGCTTTCCTCGCTGACCTCGACCCCCGACGGCGTCCGCCGGGCCAGCCAGCCGGCCTCGGGTTCGGTGGCGTGGAACAGCAGCGTCTCGCCGGTGCCCCGCAACGCCGTCCGGTCCAGGGCCGGGTGCTGCTGCCGCGAGAAGACGGCGACCAGGCCCAGGCCCTCGGCAATCCCGTCCGCGGCGAGATCGGCGGCGACGTCGTAGGGCGTGCCCGTCGCGAAGGCGGCGTCCGCGCGGTGGACGACCGTTTCGTGGGTGAGCCGCCGCGTCCAGAACCCGGCGCGCCGGTCGGGCGTCCACGTCGAGGTCGGGGTCTCGGGGCCGACCTCGGTGACAGCGGCGACGAGCCGCTCCGCGCCGTCGCGCAACCAGGCGCCGAGGGCCTCGAACGCGGGCGGGTCGTCGATCGTGACGGCCTCGAACGGCACGTAGCCCGTGGGCCTGCTCGCGATGATCGCGGCGGACTTGTGGTAGGCGACGCCGACGTGGCAGGTCAGGTCCCGCAGTGTCCACTCCGGACACGTCGGGACGCGCAGGTCCGGATCGGCGCCGTCGATCGCCGCGCCGAACAGGTCAGCTTCGGTGACGAGGGCGCCGGCCAGCCGGTCGTGGCTCAGAGACTTCACCCCGCCACCGTAGGCCGGATGACGGCGGCCGTGGGGTCATGATCGGCTGCCCCGAAGACGACCTCCTCGTACCTGGACAACGAGGAAGCCCGCGTCCAAGATCCGTAGGGTGGCGGGGTGACTGGGGAGCTGAAGCGGGCTCGGGTGGGCGTTTCCGTCGTGTTCGCGGTGTGCGGTGCCGCGTTCGCGACCTGGCTGGCCCGGGTGCCCGCGGTGCAGGAACGGCTGGGGCTGAGCACGGGCGAGCTGGCGACCGGCCTGTTCGGGCTCGCCGCCGGTTCGGTGCTGGCGCTGCTGGGCGCGGGCGCGCTGCTCACCCGGATCGGCAGCCGGGCGGCTGTCGTGCTCGGCGCCGTCGTGCTGTGCGCGGGGCTGCCGCTGGTGGCGCTCGCGTGGTCGGCGCCGGCGTTCTGCGCCGCGCTCGTCGTGCTCGGGGTGGGCAACAGCCTGCTCGACGTCGCGATGAACGCGCACGCGGCCCGCGTCGAGGAGGGCTACGGCCGCCCGATCTTCGCCGGCTTCCACGCCTTCTGGAACATCGGCGGCCTCGCGGGCTCGGGCGCCGACGCGCTGCTGGAAGCCGCGCGAGTCCCGGTGACCGTGCACTTCCCGGTCGCCGGCGCGGCGCTGCTGGCGCTCGCGCTGTGGGCGGCGCGCACCCGGTTCCTCGACGGCGCCGACCGCGGCCAGGGCGGCCCGGCGTTCGCGTGGCCGAGCCGGGCGCTGGTGCCGCTGGGCGTGATCGCCTTCTGCGGCTTCGTCGCCGAGGGCGCGGTCAACAGCTGGAGCGCGGTGTACCTCGCCGACGTCACCGGCGCGACGCCCGCGCTGGCCTCGCTCGGCTACTTCGCCTTTTCGGGGACGATGATCGCGGTCCGCCTGGTCGCCGACCGCGTGGTGGCGCGGACGGGTGCGGTCGGTTTCGTCCGGGTCGCGGCCACGGTCGCGGTGCTGGGGTTCGCCGTGGTCCTCGCCGTGCCCTGGCCGGTCGCGGCGGTGTTCGGTTTCGCGGTCGTCGGGCTCGGCGTGGCCGGGATCGTGCCGATCGCCTGGAGCGTGGCGAGCCGGAAGCAGGCGGACGCGCCGGCCCGGGCGGTCGCCGCCGTCGCGGCCTGCGGGTACCTGGGGTTCCTGGTGGAGCCGGTGCTGGTCGGGGCGCTCGCCACCCGTGTCGGCCTGCACTGGGCCCTGTCGTCGGCGGTCGTGGTCACCTTCGCGATCGTCTTCCTCGCGCCCTCGCTGCGGGTGCGGGAGGCGACTTCACACCAGGTCGACGCCCCTTGACCTCCACCAAGGTCGAGCTTCAAGACTGACGGCATGACGATCTGGATCTGCGGAACCTGCGGGGTCGAACACCCCGACACCGAACGGCCACCCGCCGTCGACTGCGCGATCTGCGCCGACGACCGGCAGTGGGTGCCCGCCTCGGGACAGGTGTGGACGACCCTGGACAAGCTCGCGGCCGAGGTCCACGAAACGGTGCACCGGGAGCTGGAACCGGGCCTGCACGGGTTCCACCGCGAACCGGAGTTCGGGATCGGCCAGTGGACGCACCTGGTCCAGACCTCCGGCGGCAACCTGCTGTGGGACCCGCCGAACCACCTCGACCCGGCGCTGGCGGCGAAGCTCGAAGAACTCGGCGGGGTCGCGGTGATCGTGGCCAGCCACCCGCACATGTACGGCTCGCAGGTCAGCTGGAGCCATCGGCTCGGGGACGCCCCCGTCCTCGTCCACGCCGCCGACCGGCGGTGGGTGCAGCGGGAGGACGCCGTGATCCGGGAGTGGGCCGGCACCGAGCGGATCCTGCCCGGGGTGACGCTCGTCGAGGCCGGCGGACACTTCCCCGGCGCCGCGGTCGCCCACGTCGAGAACGACACCGGCGGTGCCCTACTGGTCGGCGACACCATGATCCCGGTGGCGGCCGAGGGGTGGGTGACGTTCATGCGCAGCTACCCCAACCGGATCCCGCTCTCCGCGGGCCTGGTGCGGCGGATCGTGGACCGGCTCGAGCCGTACGAGTTCGACCGGCTCTACAGCCTCCTCGGCGGCAAGGTCCTCGGGGACGCCAAGGGCGCGGTGCGCCGGTCAGCGGAGCGCTACATCGCCTGGGTGAGCGGGGCGAACGACCACCTCGGCTGAGCCGGTGATCCACCGGCGACCTCGGAGACGGCAGGCACCTGGACGTTCGGCGACCTGACGGTCGACCGCATCGGCTTCGGCGCGATGCGGTTGCCGCGAAACGACCAGGCGTTCGCCGGGCTTACGGCGAGGACCGCACGTGCTGGTCATCCCCGGCGCCGGCACCCCTGGTCGTTCGGCGGACAACGTCGCCGCGGGAGACCTCCGGCTCGAGCCGGCCCGCCGCGACGCCGTCCACGCGGCCTCACCGGAGCGGTGAGCCGAACCAGCGGGTCAGGTGGTCGTCCAGGTCCCGCTGGTCGTCGCCGGCCCAGGCGACGTAGCCGTCCGGGCGCAGCAGGATCGCCGGGACGTCGAGGGCCGCGGCCGGGTCGGTGAGGTGGTCGACGCGGCCGGCCCAGCCTTCGGCGGTCAGGCGTCCGGTGCGGTCCAGCAGCAGACCACGGCCGCGGTGCAGCCGGTCGTAGAGGCGGCCGTGCCGCACGTCGATGTCGCGCATGCGGCGGCCGAGCAAGTCGGGGCCTTCGCCGAAATCATACCGAAGATCGATCGCGGTGATCTTCCCGATCAGGTGGCGGTTGACCTCGTCGAAGTCCATCAGTTCGGTGAGCAGCCGGCGCACGGCCCGCGGGCCCGGTCCGGGCGACGACAGCTCCAGCTGCGCCCGGGTGTTGTCGAGGACGGCCTCGGCGACCGGACGGCGTTCGGCCTGGTAGGTGTCCAGCAGGGGACCGGGCGCCCAGCCGCGGATCCGCCCGGCCAGTTTCCAGCCGAGGTTGAAGGCGTCCTGGACGCCCAGGTTGAGGCCCTGGCCGCCGAGGGGCGGGTGGATGTGCGCCGCGTCGCCGGCCAGCAGCACCCGCCCGGCGCGGTACCGCTCGGCGAGCCGGGTGGCGTCGCCGAAGCGCGACAACCAGCGCGGGGAGTGCACGCCGAAGTCGGTTCCGGCGAGGGCACGCAGTTGTTGCCGAAAATCGTCCAGGGTCGGTGGCGTCGCGCGATCGCCGACGCCCGCGGCCGGGACGACGACGCTGTAGACGCCTTCGCCGAAGGGCCGGAGCCAGAACGGCCGGTGGAGCTCGCCGACCTCGGCCACCTTGGCGGCGATCTCCGCCGGCGGCGCCGCCGCGGCCATTTCGCCCATCAGCGTCTCGGTCCGCGAAGGCTCGCCGGGGAAGCCGACGCCGCTCAGCTTGCGCACCGTGCTGCGCGCGCCGTCACAGCCGACGAGGTAGCGGGCACGCAGCCGTTCGCCGTCGGCCGCCTCGACGGTCACGCCCTCGTCGTCTTGCTCGAAATCGACCACGGCGACGCCGCGCCGGACATCGGCGCCCAGCTGGATCGCGTGGTCTTCGAGGAGCCGGACGACGACCGGCTGCGGGATGCCCAGCAGGTAGGCGTGCGCGGAGCCGAGGTCCCGGGGCGCGGGCTTGGGGATCGCGGCGAAGAATCCGCCGGCCGGCCGCTGCCGTCCGTGGGCGCGGAGGCGGTCCAGCAGGCCGCGCATCGCCATCAGTTCGAGGCTGCGGATGTGCAGGCCGACGATCCGGACGAACGACGCGGGCTCGGTGTCCTGTTCGAGGACGAGCACCCGCACGTCGTGCAGCCGCAGCTCGGCGGCCAGCGTCGCACCGGTCGGCCCGCAGCCGGCGATGATGACGTCGAACGGCTCGGTGGTGAAGTCCATGGGTGGTGCCTTTCGGGAGTGCCTGGGGGCGCTCCCGGCGACACCTGCGTCAATCGCCCGGCCGTGACTGGCGGGGGAGCACCCACGTCGATCCAGCGTTCATGGGTCTCACCTCCTCGGGCGGTGTCACGGTCCCGGGCAAGCTACAAGCCCGGGCGTGACCCCGTCCACTCCTTTCCCGGCGGCCGGCCTCGCGGGCTGTGCTGCTCAGGTCCTGTCGAGTTCCGCGTTGACCATCGCCTCGAATTCGGCGCGGCCCTGGCTGCCCAAGGCGCCGCCGAGTGCGGTCGCCAGCCGGTCGAACGGTTCCTCCAGCGGCAGCGCGGCCAGGTTCTCCGCGAGCTCGGGAAGCGTCCAGAGCTCCCCGTCCTTGTCGATCCGCGCGCCCTGCGTCCAGCCGTGGTTGACCGCGATCGAGCCGCCGCGCACCGACAGGACCTGTCCGGTCACGGGACATCCCTCGCTGACCAGGTACGCGACGAGCGGGGCGACCACGGCAGGGTCCTTCGGGTCCGGGTGCCCCTCCGGCGCCGTCCGGTCCATGCCGGGGACGGCGGTCGTCAGCCGGGTGCGCACCATCGACGGGCTGACGCAGTTCACCCGGACCCCCAGCCGCCGCAGTTCCAGGGCGTGCACGGTTGTCATGGCCGCGACTCCGGCGTTGGCCGCCGCGTAGTTCGTCTGCGTCGGCAGCGGGTTGAGCAGGCCGGAGCCGGAAGCGGTGTTGACGATGGCGCGGCCGGCGCGCTTGCCCGCGTCCACCTGTTCGCGCCAGTAGGCCGCGGCCCAGCGGCTGACCGCGAAGGACCCTTTCAGCTTGACCGCCACAACGTCGTCGAACTCCGCTTCGGTCAGGCGCTCGAGCCCTTTGTTGACCTCGATGGTGGCGTTGTTGACCACCGCGTGCAGATCGCCGAACTCGGCGACGGCCAGCTCGACCATGCGCCGGGCGTCCGCCCAGTCGGCGACGCTGCCGGTGTCGGCCACCGCCCGCCCGCCTCGCGCGCGGATCTCGGCGACCACCGCGGAGGCGACACCCTCGTCGCCGCCGCGGCCGTCGATCTCCACGCCAGGGTCGTTCACGACCACGTTCGCACCGCGGGCCGCCAGGTACAGCGCTTCCGCCCGGCCGATCCCGCGCCCGGCACCGGTGATCAACACCGTCCGTCCGGTCAGCTCGCCCATCGCGACACCTCTCTCCGCGCTCGGCGCCGTCTCGCCGAGCATTGATGCACTCAGTGTACTCATTCACTGAGTGAATTGAGTTACGCGGTGCACTAGTCTTCCCTCTGTGACAGGCGAACTGGGACGTCGTGAACGCAAGAAGCAGCTCACCCGGCAGGCTCTGGTGGACGCGGCCGTCCGCCTGTTCACCGAACGGGGCTACGAGCAGACGAGCGTGGCCGACATCGCGGAAGCCGCCGACGTCAGCAAGCGCACGTACTTCCTGCACTTCGCCACCAAGGAGGACGTGCTGCTGGCCGACGGCGGCACGAGGATCGACCAAGCCGTGCGGGCCATCGAGGAACGGCGACCCGGCGCGCCGCTGCGCGAGGTCCTGGCCGAGGCGGCGAACCGCATGATCGACAATGCCGCCGGCGGCGACCTGCCGAACGGGCTGGCGGCGATCCGCGCCCGGCTCGTGGTCACCACACCCGCCGTTCAGGCCCGCGTACTGCACAGCCTGTTCACCGCGCAGACCCGCATCGCCGCGGCACTGCGCGAGGCCTACCCGGACACCCTCGACGACGTCACCGCGGCAGGCCTCGTCGGTGCGCTGACGGGCGCCGTCAGCGCCGCCGCCGTCGCCAGCCTCCGGCTCGGCGAGCCACCCGAACGGACCCGCGCCGTCATGCACCACGCGGCCGAGATCGCCCTGCGCCACATCGAATCGCTCGACGAGCACGACGCCGGGCACACCGCGGGCGCCACGCCACGACGATCGTGAGCCTGGCGCCGACCGGCGCGGCCGCGAACGGAACGCAAACCGCGGCTCAGGCCGTCGGGCGGCCGGCTCCCGCGTAGTCGTCGCCGGGCCGGCGGTACGAATGGACCTGGACCGCCTGGCCGGTCTGCGGCGCGTCGATCATCTGCTGGTTGCCGATGTAGAGACCGACGTGGTGGATCTTCGTCGCCGGCTCGCCGTAGAAGATCAGGTCGCCCAGCTGGGGGTCGGTCACGTGCGGCACGCTGCGGAACTGCGTGTCGGCCGTGCGCATCAGCTTGATCCCGGCGCTGCCGTACGCCGCCGTCGTCAGGCCCGAGCAGTCGAAGCCCGGGTCGTTGCCGCCGGTGCCGTTGCCGCCCCAGATGTAGGGGAGGCCGATCTTGTCGATCGCGAAGTTCACCGCGCTCAGCACCGCCGGGTTCGGCGCCGCCGAGCCCTGGCCGACCGTGCCGTAGACGTTGACCGTGGCCAGCGTCCGGTGCAGGAACAGCGGCGCCGGCTGCAGCGTGCCGACCGAGTCCCACCACACCTGGCCCTGGGACAGGTCGTGGCCGTCGGCGCACAGCGCGCGGCCGGTGGTCAGCGCGGCGTCGTCGATGTTTTGGACATCGGGCTTCCCGCCGGACGCGCTCGCCTGGTACTTGCCCCAGATCGCCGGGGACAGCTGCATCGGCCCGGCGGCGTTCGCCGTCGAGACGATCTTGTTGTAGAAGTCGCGCACCTCGATCGTGCCGAGCGGCTTGTCCATGACCCCGGTGGTGCCGAACTGCCCGCCCCGCGCCCGGCCGTGGTCCGTGGTCACTTTTCCGACCGCGGCCAGCGTGACCCACGAAAGGTGGCACCCGGGGATGTCCTTGCTCAGTTTCGTCGTCGCCTTCGCGTAGCCGACCATCGCGCGCAGCGGGACGTCGAGCCACTGGCTGGTCTTGGACGCCCAGGCGTCGAACTCGCTCGCTTCGGGCACCTTCGGCGGCGTCGAGGTCTGCGGCGGCGTGGTCGTCGGCGGCTTCGAGGGCGTCGGCGACGGCGACGACGCCGGGGTGACCGTCGCGGCGGCGTTCGTGGTCTCCTGCTGCTCCGGCGCGAGCAGGATGCCGGCCACCAGGGCACCCGCGACGACGACCACGGCCGCGATCACGACCAACGGCGTCCGGCGGCGGGGTGCGGGCGGTTCGGGCGACTCGGGTGTGTCGGGTGTGTCGGCCGGGACGACCTCGGGCTCCTCGCTCACCGGGCCGCCCCCGTGAGCCGGTCGAGCACGAAGCCGCGCAGGCCGTCGAGGTCGGTGTCCATGGCGACCTCGATCGGGCGGCCGGGGGTGAACTGCGGATCGTCCTCGCCCAGCCGCCGCCGGTCGACCAGGGTTTGACCACGCGCAGGGCCGAGGCCGCAGTCGACGTCGACCCGGTAGGTCTCGGTGCGCAGGATCCCGGGCGAAATCGCCTCGGCGACCGCGACGGCGTCGTGCATGACCATCCGGTCTTCACCGAACACGCGCGTGTAGTGCTGCCGGTAGGTCGACGTCAGCCCTTCGAGGGTCGCGCCGATCGGCCCCGACGCCGCGAGCTTCGCCAGCCACTCGCCGTCGACGGCGCAGCGGTGCGTGAGGTCCAGCGGCACCAGCACGACCGGGACGTCCTCCTCGACCAGCACCCGCCGGGCCGCCTCGGGGTCGCTCCAGATGTTGAACTCGGCGGCGGTCGTGCTGTTGCCGAACGTCACGCCGCCGCCCATGATCACCAGCCGGGCGATCTTGGCCGCCGCGCCCGGGTGCGCCGCGAGCAGCGCGGCGACGTTCGTCAGCGGCCCGATCGGGGCGATGGTCACCGGCTCGTCGGCGGCCTCGAGGAGGTCGAGCATCAGCCGGACGGCGTCCCGCTCCTCCAGCGGACGGCTCGCCTCGGGCAGCGTGTAGGAGTGGCCGGACAGGCCGTCGCCGCCGTGGACTTCTTTCGCGTCACGCGGCTTGCAGTAGACGAGCGGCCGCGCCGCCCCGGCGGCCACCGGCACGTCGTCGCGGCCGAAAAGCGCCAGCAGCCGCTGCGCGTTCGACGTCGTGCGGTCCAAAGGGACGTTGCCGAAAACCGACGTCACGCCCAGGAGGTCGACGTCCGGGGACAGCGCCGCCAGCGCGATCGCCAAGGCGTCGTCCACGCCCGGGTCGGTGTCGATGATCAGCTTCGTGCCCATCCCGCTCCCCTTGCCTGCGAACCCGTCCCGCACACAGGTTACGGTCACGGGCATGACGTCGATGTGGGGTGCGCCCGCGCTGTCGCGGGTGCGGGCCTGGCGCCGCGCCCGGCAGGACCCGCGGCAGGCCAAGTTCCTGACCGCCGACTCGCTGCGCTGGGTGCTGCGCAACCGCGCGTACACGCCCTGGTACCTGGTCCGGTACTACCGGCTGCTCAAGTTCCGGCTCGCCAACCCGCACATCATCCTGCGGGGGATGCTCTTCCTCGGGAAGAACGTCGAGATCCACTGCCGCCCTGGTTACGGGCGGCTGGAGATCGGCCGCTGGGTCCACATCGGCGACGGCAACGCCATCCGCTGCCACGAGGGCTCGCTGCGGATCGGCGACAAGTCCGTGTTCGGCCGCCAGAACGTGATCAACTGCTACCTCGACATCGAGCTCGGCGCGGCCACCCTGGTCGCGGACTGGGTGTACATCTGTGACTTCGATCACGTCATTTCGGACATCCACGTGCCGATCAAGGACCAGGGCATCGTGAAGTCCCCGGTCCGGATCGGTCCGGACACCTGGCTCGGCACCAAGGTCAGCGTCCTGAAGGGCACCCGTATCGGCCGTGGCAGCGTGCTCGGCGCGCACGCGGTCGTCCGTGGTGACATTCCGGACTACTCGATCGCGGTCGGCGCGCCGGCCCGCGTGGTCCGCAACCGCGAAGACGACTACGCGGCCGACGCCGCGCGTCGCGAGGCCGTCGCGGACATGGCCCGCAAGGCGAACAAGGCCCTGCAGAAAACCCTCGGAGAGCAGTAGGACTACTCAGGCCGCGTGGTCGCTTTTCGCGGCATAGTGGCGGCATGGGGGAGTACCGCGAGGCCGTCGTGTCCATCCTGCTCGCCCTGGCGGCCGTCGTCTGGCTGATCGTCGTCCCGCTCATGTTCGTCACGGGTGCGCTGACGGCATACGGCATCGGGTTCGGGTCCGGTGATCCCGCCGCGGCGAGTCCGACCTTCACGTGGGCGAGCTGGCTGGGTGCGGGCATCCCGGTCGTGGGCGTGGTCGTTTCGGTGACCACGCGGCGCCGGGGCTGGGCCTGGTTCTACGGGATCGCTGTCGCCGTGGTCGCCGTGGTGGCGCTCTGGTGGGCCGGGACCCACCCCGGCGCCGGGACCCACCCCGGCCCGCCGCCCTCGGAGCCGAGGCACTGCGTCGAGCGCAGCGGCGGCGACAGCGACTGCCCGGGCGGCTGACCCCTGCCGTGGCGCGCTGACCTGCGGTTTGTCGTGTGGTCGAGAAACGACCACGCTCGTTCCCGGCCGTTCGGCGGCGATCCTCGGCTGATCGGCCGATCTCCGCCACGCCCCGGTCTCGGCAGCCTGGGGCCCATGTCGATCACCCGGTTCGCCGTCCCGATGCTCGCCGCCGCGGCGCTGCTCCCCGTCGTCCCCGCGGTCGCCGCCGCGGACGGGCTCGCCTGGCAGCTCTGCGCCACTGTCGCGAAGGGCTGGGACCCCGACGACCACCGCACCGAATGCGCGCTCGTCCCGGTCCCGCTCGACTACGCCGACCCCGGTGGTCAAAAGATCGACATCGCCGTCAGCCGGATCCGGGCGACCGGGACGCGGACCGGCGCGATCCTGCTGAACCCCGGCGGACCCGGCCAGTCCGGCCTCACCATGCCCGGCGACATCGCCGACAGCCACGCCGGCGGCCTCGGCGTCCACCACGACCTCGTCGGCTTCGACCCGCGCGGCGTCGGGTACAGCGCCGACCTGCCGTGCCCGACCGAGTTCCCCGAGCCGGGCATCACCGACGAGGAGAAGGCCCGCGAGGCCGCCGAACGCGCCGCCGAGGCGAACCGCCGGTGCGTCGAGGCCCACCCGGCTTTCGTCCGGAATCTGACCGCGCCGACGATCGCCCGGGACCTGGACCGCATCCGCGTCGCGCTCGGCGAGGACAAGATCGGCTACTACGGCGTCTCGTGGGGGACCGCGCTCGGCGCGCAGTACCGGTCGCTCTTCGACGACCACGTCGGCAAGATGCTGCTCGACTCCGTCATGCCGCCGGACCTGAACGTCACCGCGATGGACGACGGCCAGGCGACCGCGGGTGAGAACACCTTCCACGAGTTCGCGGCGTGGATCGCCAGGTACGACGCCATTTACCGATTTGGGACCACGGAGCCGGAGGTCGCGAAAGCGCTGCTCGACCTGCGCGACAAGCACGGCGCGACCGTCAACGGCATGCTCGCCAACCCGCGCCGCGAGTGGGCCGGCCTGGCGAAGCAGCTCGCGGCCATCCGCGACGGCGGCGGGGTCGTCGCCGGAAAAGCGACCACGGGCGGCCTGGCCTGGGACGGCGAGCCGCACGCGTTCAACCACTTCCAGCAGACGGCGCTGCTCTGCAACGAGTCACCGAGCCCCCGCGACTTCGAGACCGTCTGGCAGCACCGCCTCGACCGGATGAAGCGCCTTCCGGTCGCGGGCGGCTACGGCTTCTACGAACAGCTCTGCGTCGGCTGGCCCCTGGCCGCCCGGCCGTGGTCGTTCGAAAAAGGGACAAGCCCGCTCCAGCTGGCCGGCCACCGCTACGAGCCCGTCACGCCCATCGGGTGGGCGCTCGCGATGCGGCAGCGGATCGGCGGCACGCTCCTGACCGTCGAGGACGACGCCCACGGTTCGCTGTCGTCGCTGCCCTGCGCCGACGCCGTGGTCACTTTCTTCGACACGGGCAAGACGACGTCGGCGTCGTGCGCGGGCGCGCCGGTCCCGGCGCCGTGAAGCCGTGACTCAGACGCGCGCCCGCAGCTGGTCGCGGACCTCCATCAGCGCGAAGCCGAGCAGGTTCAGCCCGCGCCAGTAGTCCGGCTTGGTCGCGTTCTTCTCCTCGCGCGCGAGGCCGGTGCCCCAGACGAGGTCCTTCTTGGACGCCTCGACGAGCACCGCCTCCCCGGTCCCGAGCAGGAACCGGCGCAGGTCGCGGTGGGCGCGGAACTTGGCCAGGTTGCCGTCGACGACGATGTCGAACCGGTGCGCCTCCCAGGTCGCGGCGTCGAAGCCGGCGACCTCGCGGCCGAGCACCTTCGCCGTCTTCGGGTCGGGCGTCTGCCGGATCAGCTCGGCCTTCTCGACGTCACCGAACAACAGCGCCTTGCCCGCCATCATGTAGTGCTCGGCGGTCGGGTAGACGACGCCGTCGGCCTCGAACGGGTCGAGCCACCACTGGCTCAGGCAGCTCGCCGTCACCCGGCCGGACTTCGCGGGCGTGTGCCCGTAGAACAGCAGGTACTCGGGCTCCGCACCTTCGTGGACTTTTTCGCGCAACGCCTCGACACTGCGGACACCGTCGACCTTCACCATCCGCCTAGTGGACCACGCGCTCAGAGCAGGAAGTGGAACAGGGGGCTGCCCGGCTCGATCCGCTCCACCTGCAGCGGGCTCGCGTCCATCCGGGCCAGCAGCCCCGGCAGGTCGGCCGGCCGGGCAATTTCGATGCCGACCAGTGCCGGGCCCATCTCGCGGTTGGTGCGCTTGACGTACTCGAAGCGCGTGATGTCGTCCTCGGGCCCGAGCACCTGCTCGAGGAACCGCCGCAGCGCGCCCGGCTCCTGCGGGAACCCGACGAGGAAGTAGTGCTTCAGCCCTTCGTGCATCAGCGAGCGTTCGAGGATCTCGCCGTAGCGGCTGACGTCGTTGTTGCCACCGGAGACCAGGCAGACGACGGTCTGGCCGGGCTCGACCTCGACGACCGTGCCGAGCGACGCCGCGGCGAGCGCGCCCGCGGGCTCGGCGATGATCCCGTCGGACTGGTACATCGCCAGCATCTCGGTGCACACCGCGCCCTCGGCGACAGCGGTCAGCTCGGCGCCGCTCTCGCGGATCAGCGGGTAGGTGACCGCGCCGGCCTCGCGCACGGCGGCGCCGTCGACGAACGAGTCGAGCTCCGGCAGCCGCACGGGGTGCCCCGCCGCGAGGGCGGCCGCCATGCAGGCCGCGCCCGCGGGCTCGACGCCGACGATCCGGACCTCCGGGTGCCGCTCGCGCAGCCAGCTGCCGACCCCGGCGAGCAGCCCGCCGCCGCCGACCGGGACGACCACGACGTCGGGCACGAAGCCGAGCTGCTCGATCACCTCGCACGCGACCGTGCCCTGGCCGGCGACGGTGCGGACGTCGTCGAACGCCGGGACCAGGGTCGCGCCGGTGCGCTGGGCGTCTTCGTTGGCCGCGGCGAAGGCGTCCTCGTACGTTTCGCCGACCACGACGACTTCGATGTGCGCGCCGCCGAGCGTCGCGATCCGTTCGCGCTTCTGGCGCGGCGTGGTGCCGGGGACGTACACGCGGCCGCGGGCGCCGAGCCGGCGGCACGCGTACGCGACGCCCTGGGCGTGGTTGCCGGCGCTGGCGCAGACGACGCCTCGCGCGCGGACGTCCTCGTCGAGCTGGACGATGAAGTTGTAGGCACCGCGGATCTTGTACGAGCGGACGGTCTGCAGGTCCTCGCGTTTCACCCAGACCTGGGCGTCCACCCGGGACGAGAGCCGGGCGCTCGGCTCCAGCGGCGTCCTGGTCACCACCCCGGCCAGCCGCTCGGCGGCCTTTTCGATCGTCGCCGCGGTCACCGTGTCGATGTCGTGCACCCCGGTGAATCTACGACTCGCGCGTCCCGGGCAACCGTTCGGGCCTCCGGGCGCATCAGAGGGGTGTCGAACGAGATGGGGGGCGCCGATGGACGCCGGATTCACCGAGTACGTGACCACGCGGGCGGCGTGGCTGCGCAAGGTCGCGTACTTGCTCTGCGGCGACTGGCACCGGGCCGACGACCTGGTCCAGTCGTCGATCACCCGGCTCTACGCCCACTGGTCACGGGTCTCCCGCGCCGACAACGTGGACGGCTACGCGCGCCGCACGCTGGTCAACACGTTCCTGGCCGAACAGCGGACGTCGTGGTGGCGGCGGGTGGATCTGCGCGAAAAAGACCACGACCCGACGGCTCCGGGCGCGGACGTCGAACTGGCCCTCGACCTGCGGGCCGCGCTGGAGCGGCTGCCGGCCCGGCAGCGCGCGACCGTCGTCCTGCGCTACTTCTGCGACCTCCCGGTCGCGGAGACCGCGCGGGCGCTGGGCTGTTCCGAAGGCACCGTCAAGAGCCAGACCGCGAAGGCCGTGGACACGCTTCGCGAGCTACTGCGGGAACCGATCCGGGAGGGACGAGCATGACCGACCACGAGCTGGCCACCAAGCTGAAGGAACTGGCCGAAGCGCCGGCCCCGCCGCCGCGGATCGACCTCGACCGCGCGCGCCGGATCGGGGGACGCCGTCGTCGCGCGCGGACCACGGCGCTGGCCCTCGGCTGTGCCGCGGTCGTGACGGCCGGCGGTGTGACGGCGGTGTCGCTGTTCCGGCCGGTCCCGCCGCTGGCGATCGCGCCGGCGGCCACGGGGCCCGGATCCGCGTCGGCCCCGATCACGCCCGTCACGCCGGTGCCCGTGGCCGACCCGATGGAGGCGAAGGCGAGCTTCGGCTGGCTGCCGGAGCAGATCAAGGGCATCGAGTACACCGTCGGCGCGCACGGCGACACCACGCTGGCCATCGGCCACGGCGAACTGGCGCCGATGATCTGGTTGTCGGTTTTCGACCAGGAGCCGCCGGTGCCTCCTGACCTGGGCGGACAGCCGTCGCGGATCCCCGTCCGGATCGGCGGCCAGGACGGCTACTGGCTCACGAACGCCCCCGGTGACCCGCTGAACCGCGGCGACAGCTACCTGCGCTGGCGGACCCGGGACGGCAAGTGGGCCCAGCTGCACGCGTACTACCTCGTCGGCCCGGACCTGCAGCAGGTGCTGACGCGGGTCGCCGGCGACGTCACGGTCGGGATCCACGCGGTCCCGTTGCCGCTGCACATCACCAGCCTGCCGAGCGGGTTCTCGCTCACCGACGGTTACCTGCAGCGCCGCCCCGACCAGGACGGCGTCCCGTGGCGGCTGGTGCTGCAGTACACGGCGGAGGGCGGGCTGGCGACGATCAACGTCTCGCCCCCCGGCGGCCCCACGGACGGCCTCGGCAAGCCGGAGTGCGTGACGAAGAACGAGCTGCAGGCCTGCGTCTCGTTCAACCAGCCGAAGATCGGCGGCGTCACCGCGAAGGAACTGCTCAGCCGGATCACGCTGCTCGGCCCGGACGAGACGAAGTGGACCACGCGCGTGATCGGCTGATCAGCCCTTGGGCACCGCCGGGTAGGGGACGAAGGTGCTCGTGTTCTCGTCGACGGTGAGCTGCTTGCCGATCGTCGGGAACGCGCGCTGCGAGCACGCCGGGCGTTCGCAGACCTTGCACCCCATCCCGATCGGCGTCGCCGCGGCGGGCTCGTCCAGGTCGAGGCCGGTCGAGTAGACGAGCCGCCCGGCGTGCCGCAGTTCGCAGCCGAGCCCGACGGTGAACGTCTTGCCCGGGCTGCCGTAGCCGCCGATGTTGCGCGACACCGTGCGCGCGACCCAGAAGTAGCTCTTGCCGTCGGGCAGGGTGGCGATCTGGGTGAGGATCTTGCCCGGCTGGGTGAACGCCTCGTAGATGTTCCACAGTGGACAGGCCCCGCCGACGCGGGAGAAGTGGAACCCGGCCGCCGACTGCCGCTTCGACATGTTGCCGGCCCGGTCCACCCGCACGAACGAGAACGGCACCCCGCGCTGCTTGGGCCGCTGCAGCGTGGACAGCCGGTGGCAGACCGTCTCGAAGCCGACGCCGTAGTGGTCGCACAGCCGCTCGATGTCGTAGCGGAAGCGCTCGGCCGCGGCCAGGAACGGGCCGTAGGGGAGGATCAGCGCCCCGGCGAAGTAGTTCGCCAGGCCGACGCGGGCGAGCGACCGGGCGGCCGGGCCGGAGAACGCCCACGAGTCGGCGAGCTCGGTGATGAGGTCGTCGTATTCGAGCAGGGCGATCTGCGAAGCCATCCGGAATGCCTGCTGCCCGACCCGCAGGCTCGGCGCCAGCCGCAGCACCCGCGTCACCGGCTCGTAGCGGTGCTGCTGGCCGGCGGCTTCGTCGATGCCCTCGCTGGTGACCTCGACGCCGTAGCGCTGGAACAGCCGTTCCTTCAGCGCGCCGAGGACCTGCCCGCGCTGCAGCGGGATGTCGGCGGCCATCCTTTCGGCGCGTTCGTCCAGCTCGGCGACGTAGTTCTCGCGCTCGTAGAAGAAGTCGCGGACCTCCTCGTGCGGCAGCGGCGCGGCGGCGCTGCCGTGCAGGCCGAGGCCGTTTTCCGTGGTCAGCACGGCGGTGTTCTCGACGGCGTTGCGGTAGCTGCGGTGCAGCTTGACCAGCGCCTGGGCGATGGCGGGCAGGTTGGTGGCCAGCTCGTTGAGCTCGCTCGTGGTGACGTCGACGCCGAGGGCCTCGTCGAGCAGCGCTTCCTTGACGTCGGCGACCAGCCGGGACGTGTCGTTGTTGGCGAAGAACTCGGTGTCGACGCCGAAGGCCTGGGTGATCCGCAGCAGCACCGGCACGGTCAGCGGGCGCGAGTTGTGCTCGATCTGGTTGAGGTAACTGGGTGAGATCTCCAGCACACGAGCGAGATCGGCCTGGCTCATCGAGCGGCTTTCGCGGAGGTGCCGCAGCCGCGCGCCGGCGAAAGTCTTCTCCATTCGTGCCCTCCTTTCCGGAAGGTTTCCGGTCCTGAACGGTTACGTGAACGGTCAAGAACGCGGATTTTCGATCACTTGCGAACCACTCGATTCGCAACCTTTGCAAAGAGCCTACGGACCCTTCGCACAAATTGGCAAATTGGACAACTGGACCGCGTTTTCGCTGGCGTGTCAGGGTCATGGCAAGCAAGGCGAGCAATCGCAAACTTCGCAACACCGGGAGAGTCCGATGACGGAACAGGCCAAGCAGGCGGCCGCGGAGCTGGCCGCGCAGTGGGCGAGCGACCCCCGCTGGGCGGGCGTGCAGCGCTCCTACTCGGCCGAAGACGTGATCAAGCTGCGCGGCAGCGTCGTCGAGGAGCACACCCTGGCCCGCCGCGGCGCGGAGAAGCTGTGGGACCTGCTGCACACCGAGGACTACATCCACGCGCTGGGCGCGCTCACCGGCAACCAGGCCGTCCAGCAGGTGCGTGCCGGTCTGCAGGCGATCTACCTGTCCGGCTGGCAGGTCGCGGCCGACGCCAACCTGTCGGGCCAGACCTACCCGGACCAGAGCCTCTACCCGGCCAACTCGGTGCCGGCCGTGGTCCGCCGCATCAACAACGCGCTGGGCCGCGCCGACCAGATCAGCTGGGCCGAGGGCACTACCGACATCGACTGGTACGCCCCGATCGTGGCCGACGCCGAGGCCGGCTTCGGCGGACCGCTCAACGCGTTCGAGCTGATGAAGGGCATGATCGCGGCCGGCGCCGCGGGTGTGCACTGGGAAGACCAGCTCGCGTCCGAGAAGAAGTGTGGTCACCTCGGCGGCAAGGTCCTCATCCCGACCAAGCAGCACGAGCGCACGCTGAACGCCGCGCGGCTGGCGTCCGACGTGCTGAACGTGCCGACCCTGGTCGTCGCCCGCACCGACGCCCAGGCCGCGACGCTGCTGACCAGCGACGTCGACGAGCGCGACCAGCAGTTCCTCACCGGCGGCCGCACCGCCGAGGGCTTCTACGAGGTCCGCAACGGCATCGAGCCGTGCATCGAGCGCGGCCTGGCCTACGCCCAGTACGCCGACCTGCTCTGGATGGAGACCTCCGAGCCGGACCTCGAGGTGGCGCGCAAGTACGCCGAGGCGATCAAGGCGAAGTTCCCGGACCAGATGCTGGCCTACAACTGCTCGCCGTCGTTCAACTGGAAGAAGCACCTGGACGACGCCACGATCGCGAAGTTCCAGCGCGAGCTCGGCCACATGGGCTACAAGTTCCAGTTCATCACGCTGGCCGGCTTCCACGCCCTGAACTACTCGATGTTCGACCTGGCGCACGGCTACGCCCGCGAGGGCATGACCGCCTACGTCGACCTGCAGGAGCGCGAGTTCGCTTCGGAGAGCCGTGGCTACACCGCCACCAAGCACCAGCGCGAGGTCGGCACCGGCTACTTCGACAACGTCGCGACGGCGCTGAACCCGGAGAGCTCGACCACCGCGCTCAAGGGCTCCACCGAAGAAGCCCAGTTCCACTGATCCCGGCCGCGGCCCGGCGGCGGCAACCCCCTCCGCCGCCGGGCCGCGACCCTCCCCTTCTTCCCCGCACAGCTCGTGGAGGCATCCCATGGTTGATCGGCTGAACTACCGCATCGAGGTCACCGGGCCGGTCGAGGGCCGGTTCGCGGAGATCCTGACCCCGGCGGCACTCGACTTCCTTGCCAAGCTGGACAACACGTTCGCCGGTCGCCGGCGCGAGCTGCTCGACGCCCGCCGCGTGCGGCGCGAGGAACTGCAGTCGGGCGAGAAGCCGCTCGGCTTCCTGCCCGAGACCCGCCGGATCCGCGACGACGAGTCGTGGCACGTCGCCCCGACCGCGCCGGGCCTGGAGGACCGCCGCGTCGAGATCACCGGCCCGACCGACCGCAAGATGACGGTCAACGCGCTGAACTCCGGCGCCAAGGTCTGGCTGGCGGACTTCGAGGACGCGACGTCGCCGACGTGGCACAACGTCATCGACGGCCAGCTCAACCTGTACGACGCGATCCGCCGCAACATCGACTTCACGACCGAGGCGGGCAAGCGCTACACGATCGGCGACGACCCGGCGACGATCGTCGCGCGGCCCCGCGGCTGGCACCTGGTGGAGAAGCACATCCGCATCGACGGCCGTCCGGTGTCGGCGAGCTTGGTCGACTTCGGCCTGTACTTCTTCCACAACGCGCGCCAGCTGCTCGCCCGCGGCGCCGGCCCGTACTTCTACCTGCCGAAGCTGGAGAACCACCTCGAAGCGCGCCTGTGGAACGACGTCTTCCTGCTGGCGCAGCGCGAGCTCGGCATCCCGCGCGGCACGATCCGCGCCACCGTGCTGATCGAGACGATCACCGCCGCGTTCGAGATGGACGAAATCCTCTACGAGCTGCGCGAGCACGCCGCGGGCCTGAACGCCGGCCGCTGGGACTACATCTTCAGCCTCATCAAGAACTTCGCCGCGCACGGCGCCGACTTCGTGCTGCCGGACCGCGCGCAGGTCACGATGACCGTGCCGTTCATGCGGGCCTACACCGAGCTGCTCGTGCGCACCTGCCACCGGCGCGGTGCGCACGCCATCGGCGGCATGGCCGCGTTCATCCCGAGCAAGGACCCTTCGGTCAACGCCACCGCGGTCGAGAAGGTCCGCGCGGACAAGGAACGCGAGGCCGGCGACGGTTTCGACGGCTCGTGGGTCGCGCACCCCGGCCTGGTCCCGATCTGCCGCGAGGTCTTCGACGGCGTGCTCGGCGGCTGGCCGAACCAGCTCGGCAAGCTGCGCGAGGACGTCCACGTCACCGCCGAGGACCTGCTCGACGTGGCCAGCGCCGGCGGCGAGGTCACCGAGGCGGGCGTGCGCGCGAACATCAACGTCGCGCTGCGCTACGTCGACGCGTGGCTGCGCGGCACCGGCGCGGCGGCGATCCACAACCTGATGGAGGACGCGGCCACCGCGGAGATCGCCCGCTGCCAGGTCTGGCAGTGGATCCGCAACGGCACGAAGCTCGAGGACGGCACGGCGCTGACCCGCGAGCTGGCTGTCGAATTCTTGGACGACGAACTCGCCTCGGTGCGCGCCGAGCTGGGCGCGGGCAACCGCCTCGACGACGCGTACGAGATCTTCACCGAAACCGCGCTGGGCGAGAAGCTGCCGAGCTTCCTCACCACGGGTGCCTACGCGCGGTACCTCACGGACGCCCGGTAGCAGGGGCCCCGGCCTCCCCTACCTGACGAGGGGAGGCCGGATTCCACACTGTTGGGATGGTGTGGGTCCGGACCGGTCCCGGTGGCGGTGGCTCCCCGCCACCGGGACCGGTTCATTTGTGCGTCAGCGAGACGAAACCGCCACTTGACGAACGCCGGCCCGTCGTCCGGCGACGCGTGCAGGCTCGCCCGCCGGCCTCGACGACGGAACAGGCGCACAGGGGCCCCATCCGGGCGACCGTCACCCGGCTCGCGCTCGATCCGGGGCTGACGCTCACCCCCGCGCGGCCAGCAGGACCTTCGCCGCCTCGCCGGCCGTCTCCGCTTCGCGCGGATCGCCGGTGATGGCGGCGAGCACGGTCGCGCCCTCCATGAGCGAGAACAGCTGGTCGGCGAGGTTCTGGTCGGAAACGAGACCACGGAGGTAGGCCCGGACCTCGTCCTTGTGCTTGCGGATCGCGGCGGCGATGCCCGGCGTGGGCTCGCCGAACTCGCCGAAGGAGTTGATGAACGCGCAGCCGCGGAAGCCGGGCTCGGCGAACCAGTCCTTCAGCCACGCGAACACGGCCAACGGGTCGTCGCCGCGGGCGTGGACGAAATCGCGCAACGACCCCCGCCAGCGTTCGTCGCGGCGAAGCAGGTACGCCTCGACCAGGTCGTTCTTCGCCGGGAAGGTCTGGTAGAGCCGCTTGAGCGAGACGCCGGAGCGTTCGCGGACGGCGTCCATCCCGACCGCCTGCACGCCGTGGGCGTAGAAGAGGTCTTCGGCGGCCGCCAGCAGCCGGTCGGTCGCCTCCGTGGAATCCATGTCACCTGTCCCTGGCGCTGAGAATGATCGTTCTCTAGTCTAGCGGGAGCAGTGGAGAACGTACGTTCTCCGCGTTCGGAAGGAGCTCTCATGACCCCGCGCCCACCGTTCCCGCCGTTCGACGAGGACACCGCCCGGCAGAAGGTCCAGGCCGCCGAAGACGCGTGGAACACCCGCGACCCGGAGCGCGTCTCGCTCGCGTACACCGAGGACTCGGTCTGGCGCAATCGCGACCAATACGTCGTCGGACGCGCCCGGATCGTCGAGTTCCTGACCGGGAAGTGGGCGCGCGAGCTCGACTACGCGCTGCGCAAGGAGCTGTGGGGCTTCCGCGGCAACCGCGTCGGCGTCCGGTTCCAGTACGAGTCCCGGACCGCTGAGGGCCAGTGGTTCCGCAGCTACGGCAACGAGCTGTGGGAGTTCAGCGACGAAGGCCTGATGCGCCGCCGCGAAGCGAGCATCAACGACGTCCCGATCACCGAAGCCGACCGCCGCATCTTCGGCCCGCGGCCGGAGTCCGAGCACGGCGTGCTGTTGCCGATCTTCTGAGTCCGCTCTCGGCGGAACGACGTCCGGCCGTTCCGGACCGTGGGCATGCTCGGGCCATGACGACCTCGGCGTTCGGCGGCGAAGTGAGCGAGTACTACCAGCGGTTCCGCCGCGGCTACCCGCCTGAGGTGGCGGAGGAGGTGGCGACGGCGTTCGCGCTCACCCGCGACGACGTCGTTCTCGACCTCGGCTGCGGCACCGGCCAGCTCACCCGGGCCCTGGCTCCGCGCGTCGGGGCGGTACTGGGCATGGACCCGGAACCGGCGATGCTGGCCCAGGCCCGCCAGGCGACGACGGAGCCGAACGTCAGCTGGCTGCTCGGCGCGGACTCCGACGTCGGCGCGCTGACGTCGGCCCTCGGGCCGGGACGCCTGGCCGTGGTGACGGTGGCGCAGGCGTTGCACTGGATGGACCCCGAGCGGCTGTTCGCGGCGGTCCGCCCGCTGCTGCGTCCCGGCGGCGGTGTCGCGGTGGTGACCAACGGCGAGCCGCTGTGGCTGCAGGACACGGCGTGGTCGGCCGCGCTGCGGGAGGTCGTCGCCGCCTACCTCGGCGTCCCGCTGCACCGGACCTGCGGCACGGACGACGCGAGCCAGGAGCGGTACGCGAAGGCCCTCGCGGCCGCCGGCTACGCCGTGGCCTCGACGGTTGTCGAGTACTCCGCGCCGCTCAGCGTCGAGGAAATCGCCGGTGGTCTTTTTTCGGCCATGAGCCCGGAGCAGCTGCCGGGCCCGGACGCGAGGCCGGCGTTCACTGAACGCATCCGAGCGGCGGTCGCTCCGCACGGTCCGCTGCGGGAACGCGTCCGGGTCCGGCTGCTGACCGGAACCCGGTGAACCGAGGCGCCGATCGCCGCCGTTCCCCGAGTCCCCATGACCATCAGGTTGAGAGTTGCCGTCGCCATCGTTTTCGCCGAGTTTTCGCTCGCGTTCGCCGTGGACGGAATTGCGACCACGACCGTCCCGGCCGGTCCGGACTGCGTCCGGCCGTGCCGGTTCTGAGGTTCCGGCTACCTAGACTTCCGGGATCTCGGCCGGGACCGGTTCAAAGGCGTTGCCGGTGGCGATCTTCGGCCGGGGCAGCTCGATCGGTTCGCCCGGCTTCGCCCGCCGGTAGACCTCGGCGGTCGCTTCGGCGATCCGGCCCCAATCGAAGTCCGCGGCCAGCCGGGACTGCGCGGCCCGCGCGCGCTCGGCCGCGGCGTCGGCATCTGAGAGCACCGTCGTCACCGCGTTGGCCAAGGCCGCGACATCGCCGGGGCTGAAGGCCAGCCCGGTCTCGCCGTGCACGACGACCTCGCCGAGCCCGCCGGCCGTCGAAGCGACCAGCGGCGCCTTCGCGGCCGCGGCCTCCAGCGCGACGATCCCGAACGGCTCGTACCGGCTGGGCAGCACCACGGCGTCGGCCGCGGCCAGCGCCGCGCGGAGGTCGCGGTCGGAGAGGTGGCCGACGAAGTCGACCGCGCGCCGTACCCGCAGCTTCCGCGACTGTTCGACCAGCTCGTCGAAGTGTCGTCCTTTTCCGGCAACGACCACGCGGGTGCCCGGGTGGCGCCGCCGGATGCGGGGGAGCGCGGCCAGCAGGTCCTGCACGCCCTTCTCCCACTCGAGTCGTCCGAAATAGAGCAACAGCGGCGCACCGGCGGGGCTGTAGACCTCGCGGGCGCGCGCGATCTCGTCCGCGGGCACCTGCCAGCCGCGCTCCTCGATGCCGTTGTGGATCACCGTGACGTCGGCCGCCTCGACCTCGAAGAGGTGCGCGACCTCGCGGCGCATGGCCTGGGAGCAGGTGATCAGCGCGTCGGCGCGATTGGCCAGCCACCACTCGACCGAGTGAACCTGCTGGTTCAGCGGGTGCGACAGCCAGCCGGAGTGCCGGCCGGCCTCGGTCGCGTGGATCGTGCCGACCAATGGCACGCGCGCGGCCTCGGCGATCGCGATGGCCGGGTGGGCGACCAGCCAGTCGTGCGCGTGGACGACGTCGGGCTGCCAGGTGCGCAGCATGTCCTGCGCGGCGCGGATCATGGCATGCCCCATGGCCAGCGTCCAGGCGACGAGGTCCCGTTCGAACGTCACGTGCATCGGGTCTTCGGCGACCCGGACGATCCGCACGCCCTCGACGACGCGGTCGGTGCGGGGATGCGTCCCGGCGTCGGTGCCCGCGGCGTGCCGGCAGAGCACCACGACTTCGTGGCCCTGGCGGGCGAGGTGGGTGGCGAGCGCGTGGACGTGCCGAGCCAGGCCCCCGATGGCCACGGGCGGGTACTCCCAGGACAGCATCAGCACTCGCATGGGCAGAGGTTACTCGCGAGTCAGAAGGCCTCGACGCGCCCGTGCTCGCGAAGTGTTCACATGTGACCTCGATCACTGGCGAGCGTGGCGATCTCTGTCACCATCGGCCGGGATGACACCTCCCGAGGACCTCGCCTGGCGCCGGCTCGACCCGACTCTGCCGACCCCGTGGAGCGGCGACGTCGCTCCGGACAACGCCCTGCCCGAGTACCCGCGGCCCCAGCTGACCCGCCCGCGCTGGCTGAACCTCAACGGCGTCTGGGAGTACGCGGGCTGGCCGTCGTCGCCGGACGAACCACGGCCGTCGGGTTACGCCGAGCGCATCCTGGTCCCGTTCCCGCCCGAATCGGCGTTGTCGGGAATTCGACGACGCGACGAAGTCCTCTGGTACCGGCGCCTGGTCGAAATTCCGCCGGACTGGCGTGACCAGCGGATCTTGCTGCACTTCGGCGCGGTCGACCAGACGGCGAAGGTCTGGGTCAACAACCAGCTCGTCGCCACCCACGAAGGCGGCTACACGGCGTTCAGCGCGGACATCACCGACGTCCTGCGCGCCTCGGGACCGCAGGAGCTGACGGTCCGCGCCGAAGACCGCACCGACATCGAGCCCTTTCCGGTCGGGAAGCAGCGCAACGCGCCCGGCGGGATCTGCTACACGCCGTCGTCGGGAATCTGGCAAACGGTGTGGCTGGAGCCGGTCCCCGAGACCCGGATCGAGCGGCTGGACCTGACCCCGGACTTGACCGGTGTGACGGTGTTCCCGCAGGTCACCGGCGGCGCCGAGGTCGTTGTCGTCATTTCGGCAAATGGCACCGAGGTGGCGCGGGCGTCGGGTCCGGCCGGCGCCGCGGTGCGCGTGGACGTTCCCTCGCCGCGCCTCTGGACGCCCGACGACCCGCACCTCTACTCGCTGTGCGTCCAGCTGCTCGACGACCGTGGTGTGATTTCGGACGAGGTCGGCAGCTACGCCGGCCTCCGGACGATCGGCCTGGTCCCGGACCGGCAAGGACGCCCGCGGATCGCGCTCAACGGCCGTGTCACTTTTCTGCACGGCCCGCTCGACCAGGGCTACTGGCCGGACGGCATCTCGACCGCGCCCACCGACGACGCCCTGCGGTTCGATCTCGAGAAGACGAAGGAGCTGGGCTTCAACTTCGTCCGCAAGCACGTCAAGGTCGAGCCGGCCCGCTGGTACTACTGGGCCGACACGCTGGGCTTGGTCGTCTGGCAGGACATGCCGTCGCTGACCGTGTCGTTCGACGGCCCGCCGGGGATCGCGCCGGACCCCGTCCCGCGGGCACGCGAGCGCTTCGAGGCGGAGCTGGCCGAACTGGTGACCCAGCTGCGCGCGGTGCCGTCGATCGTCGGCTGGGTCCCGTTCAACGAGGGCTGGGGCGAGTTCGACACGGCCCGTGTCGCGGAACTGGTCAAAACCCTCGACCCGGCCCGGCTGGTGATCGCGAACAGCGGCGTCAACTGCTGCTTCTCGCGGCCGGACAGCGGCGCGGGCGACGTCTACGACGACCACACGTACGTGGGTCCGGGCGCCCCGTCGGTGCGCGACGGCCGCGCGATCGTCGACGGCGAGTACGGCGGTCTTGGTCTGGTTTTGGACGACCACCGCTGGCCCGGCCCGCCGAACGCGTACGAGATGACGCCGACGCGGGAGCGGCTCACCGAGCGCTACGCCGAGGTGAGCGCCGCCCTCGAGCGGGTCGTGGCGGAGCGCGGTTTGTCCGGGGCCGTCTACACCCAGACGACGGATGTCGAAAACGAGGTCAACGGGCTACTGACTTACGACCGTCGCGTGGTCAAGGTGGATCCGGCAGTGGTCGCGAAGTGCGTGCGTGCGGTGATCGAAATGGGCTCGTCCTGATTTCGGCTGTTCCGCGAAATGCGTGAAGGTGCCGGGGCGGCGGCCGCCCCGGCACGGTCGGGACCTACAGGTGCAACCAGAGGTGAAGACCCAGGATGTGGATGTGCCCGTGGTGGTGGTGATGGTGGTGGTGGCCCACACATACCAGCAGGCAGTGGCGAGCCTGGACGTCCGCCCCGTATCGCGGCGCGGCCGACGCCGTGCCCGCCGCGGGGCCGGCCAGGAGCAGTCCGAGTGCCACGGGGAACGCGGCCAGCGCGGCCCGGTGTCTGGTTGTGCTCATCGGTGATCCCTTCTCGCCCGAGACGGCGCCGGAATGGCGCCGGGAGAATTATTCGGGGCGATCCGGGGAAAACGACAGGCTGGTCACCCGCAATTCGACCGTCCGGCTCACGACAATCATTTTCGGTTGCGTTTGCGTGATACCTGAACGGCCGCTGATTTCCACCGATCCGGTGAATTCCGGCGACGAGCGGGGGACTGGTGTCCCCCGCCGTGCTGTCACGCGGGCAGTGCGGCTTCGATGGCCTTGACGACCGTCTCGTCCTCGGGCTCGGTGCGCGGCCGGAACCGTGCCAGGACCTCGCCGTCGGCGCCGATCAGGAACTTCTCGAAGTTCCACTGGACGTCGCCCGCCATGCCCTCGGCGTCGGCGGTCTCGGTCAGCTCGGCGTAGAGCGGGTGCCGGTCTTCGCCGTTGACGTCGATCTTCTCGAACAGCGGGAACGTGACGCCGTAGGTCGTCGAGCAGAACGTCTGGATCTCCTCCGCGCTGCCCGGTTCCTGACCGGCGAACTGGTTGCACGGGAACCCGACGACGGAGAAACCCCGCGCGCCGAAGCGTTCCTGAAGCCGCTCGAGACCGGAGTACTGCGGGGTCAGGCCGCACTTCGACGCCACGTTGACCACGAGCAGCGCCTTGCCGGCGAACTCGCCCAGCGAGCTGTCCCGCCCATCGAGGGTCTTGAGCGGAATTTCGTGGATTCCCATCGGGTGAGTCCCTTTCAGTCGTGCTTCAGCGCTCGGGCGTCGAGGTGCCCGAACGGTCCGTCGTCGGCCCGGTAAGCGGCGGCGAGCTCCTCGGCCCGCGCGCGATCGCCGCGGCGCAGCAGTCCGGCGAGCGCGTCGAAGCGCTCGGTGTGGACCGCCGCGCGACGACGGGCGTAGTCCGCGGCCGAGTTCTTGGTGACCATGAACGCCCAGTCGCTTTCCAGCGCCAGCATGGCCTCGGCGACGGCCTGGTCGGCGACGACGTCCCGAGCCGTCCGGTCCAGGCCCCGGACCAGGTCGAGCAGCCGGTCCTGCAACGCCGCGTTGGCGGCCACCATGTCCTTGACCTGCTCGCCGTCCCAGACGCGCCAGTCCTTGCCCGACCCCCACGACGAGGAAGGCAGGTCGATCGGCGCGCCGACGTGCCCCGCTTCCATCGCGCCCCGCAGGGTCGTCACCCGCACGCCGGCCTCGGGAAGCGCGCGCAGCACGCCTTCCAGCCACGCCGGTCCTTCGTGCCACCAGTGCCCGAACAGCTCCGTGTCGTACGCGGCGACCACGAGCGCCTCACGCCCGTGTTGCCGCTTCAGCGACCGCAGCCGCGTCACGACGGTCTCGACGAAGTCCTTGACGTGCGTTCCCAGCACGTCGGCGGCGAGCGCCGGGTCGTAGGGCGCCTTGTCCTGCGGCTCGACCGTCTTGCCGGTGACCCGCGCCGCCTTGAGCCCGACCTCGTGCTGCCAGGTGTGGAAGTCGCGGTAGGCGGCGTGACCGGGGTAGCCGGCCTTCGGCGACCAGACGCGGTAGGTGACCTCGAGGTCCCGGCCGAACGCGAGGACGTCGGTGTCGCCGACCGGCCGCGCCGCCCAGGTCTCGCCACGCAGCGACGGGCCGTCGACCAGGAACCGCCGCACGCCCGCGGCGGCGTAGTCGTTTTCCATACCAGGCGCGTAGCCGCACTCGGGCGCCCAGATTCCCTCGGGCCGCGTCCCGAGCCGCAGGGCCGTGTCGGCGAGCCCGGCGTTCAGCGCGAACTCCCGCACCCGCGGGTCGAGCAGCGGCTGGAACGGGTGGGCCAGCGGGCCGCCGAGCAGCTCGATGGTCGCATTGTCGACCAAGGACCGGAGGACGGGGGAGAAGCCGTGCCGCCAGCGCGTCCCGAGCTCTTCGGCCGCGCGGACGGCGGTCCGGTGTTCGGCCGCGGCGAGCTCGCGCAGCAGCGGGTCGCCGCGCCACAGCGTCGCCGCGTGCTGGGCGCGCAGCTGCCAGTGGCCGAGCCAGTCGTGGAACGCGCGGATGCTGTACGGGTCGTCGAGCTGCGCGGCCAGCACCGGCGTGACACCCAGCGTCAGCACGTCCTGGCGGCCCTCGTCGGCGAAGCGCTCCAGGAGCTCGACCATCGGCAGGTAGGAGTGCGCCCACGCCTGGTAGAGCCACTCCTCGCCGACCGGCCAGCTCCCGTGGTGCGGCAGCCACGGCAGGTGGCTGTGCACGACGAGGCAGAAGGTGCCCTCGCTCATCGGCGCACCGCCACGGCGATCAGGTCGAGGCTCGCGTCGAGGTCGTCGCCGTGGATGTCGAACCCGGTGGCCTCGATCGCGGCGACGTCGGCGAGCAGGGCCTCCGGCCACTCGGCCTGCCCCGGCAGCTTGCCCATGACCACGTCGAGCTGGGCGTCGATGATCGAGCCGCCGTAGCGTTCGTCGAGGGCGCGCACGGCCTCGCCGTGGTGCAGCCCGTGCAGCGTCTCGACTTCGAAGCCGGCGTCGGTGAGCAGCCCGGCCAGCTCCGACGGCGCCAGCTCGCGGGTGTGGAACGGGTTCAGCGGCGTGTCGCTGTCCGGGGTGAAGGTCAGCCGGTTCGGCGTCGTGACCAGCAGTTTGCCGTTTTCCGGCAACACCCGCCGGCACTCGGCGAGGAACCCGGCCTGGTCCCACAGGTGCTCGATGACCTGGAAGTTGGCCACGACGTCGACCGCGCAGTCCCGCAGCGGCAGGAAGGCCAGGTTCGCCCGCGCGACGGCGGCCTCGGGGTAGCGGCGGGCGACGTGCTCGGTGGTCGGGACGTCGTAGTCCAGCGCGAGCACCCGGCGGGCCGTCGTCGCGAGGAGGCTCGCGCCGTAGCCCTCGCCGCAGCCGGCTTCGAGCACCGTCGCGTCCACGCAGTGGGGGAGCAGGGCGGCGTACGCGGCTTCGTGGCGGCGGAACCAGTAGTTTTCCTCGGCGATGCCGGGGACGGTCCGCTCGCCGGTCAGGTGCAGCGCCTCGGCCCGGGTGGCTGGGGTGGTCACCTCCGCGACCCTAGCGGGTGTCACGTCCGGCACCGCCGTCTCGTTCCGTGGTCATGCAACGAACCATCACCCGCGTACTGCTCGTCGTCTTCGGCCTGGTCGAGGCGGTGGTCGGAATCTGGCCACTGGTGTCGCCGACCGGGTTCTACCAGGACTTTCCCGGCTTCCGCACCGGCTGGGTGTCGATGGACGGACCGTTCAACGAGCACCTCCTGCGCGACTTCGGCGGCCTCAACCTGGGCCTCGCGGCGCTGCTGATCGGGGCCGCCGTGATCGGCACCACAGCGGTCGCGCGGCTCGCGGCCGTCTCGGCGCTGCTGTTCGGCGTCCCGCACTTCCTCTACCACCTCGGCCACGTCGCGCACTTCGAGCGGATCGACCAGGTGCTCGTCATCGGGACGACCGGGCTCGGGGTACTGCTGCCGCTGGTGGTCCTGCTGCTCCCGGCGCGGCGGGTCAGCCCACCGGCGACACCGTGATGCCGAGCGCGCCGGGGCCGAGGTGCGCGCCGATGACCGTGCTCGCCTCGACGACCATGCTTTCGGCCATCGCCGGCACCCGGCGCTCGATCTGCCTGCCGATCTCCAGCTCGTGGTCGCTGGCCCCGAAGCGGGTCACGGCGATGTCGGCGCGGAAGCCGCCGGACTTCTTGACCGCGAGATCGACCATCTTCGCCAGCGCACGGCGTGTGCCGGGGACGCGGGCGAGCGGCGCGACCTCGCCGTCCTTGACCGTGAGCAGCGGCTTGATCGAGAACGCGGTGCCGAGCATGGCCTGCGCGGCGCCGATCCGGCCGCCACGGCGGAGGTACTCGAGGGTGTCGACGTAGATGAACTCGGTGCTCGTGGTGCACCGGCGTTCGGCGGCTTCGATGACGCGGCCGGCGTCCGCGCCGGCCGCCGCGGCCCGTGCGGCGGACACGGCGGCGAAGCCGAGGCTCATGCCGGTGGTCCGGCTGTCCAGGACGTGCACCGGGATGCGGATCTGCTGGGCGGCCTCCCGGGCCGCGCGGACCGTGTCGGACATGCGGCCGGAGATGTGGATGCTGACGATGGCGGTCGCGCCGGCGGCGGCCGCCTCCTGGTAGGTCCAGAAGAACGCCCCCGGATCCGGGGGCGCGGTGGTGATCGTCTGCCCGGCTCTCATGGCGTCGAGCACCTCGCCGCGGTCGAAGCGGTTTTCGTCGTCGAAGTGACCACCCAGGTTCAGCTGGATCTGGACGACCCCGATGGCCCAGCGGGAGGCGACGAGGTCAGGCAGGCAAGAGCTCGAGTCGGTGATGACGGCGATGCGCGCGGGCATGGTGGGGGAGGTTAATGCCTGACACCCACTGCGAGTAGGCCGTGGTTGGTCCGATCGGACGAACGGCAGTTCGGGTGGGGTAACCGGTCGACTACCGGGACGATCGTCCCAGTAGATTGCTCATCCAGGTGAATGGCGTCACCTCGACGGGTACTCCAGGCGGAAAGCCCCTAATCTACCGGCCAGTAGAGCACTGTCCCGTGGTCGACCGCGGGCCACGAACCGGGAGGTCGAAGCAGACCCATGACCAACATCGTCGTCCTGGTCAAGCAGGTACCGGACACCTACTCGGAGCGGAAGCTCAACGGGTCCGACCACACCCTTGACCGCGAATCCGCCGACGCCGTGCTCGACGAGATCAACGAGAAGGCCGTCGAAGAGGCGCTGAAGATCAAGGAAGCCGGCGAGGGCGAGGTCACCGTGATCTCGGTGGGCCCGGACCGCGCGACCGACGCCATCCGCAAGGCGCTGTCGATGGGCGCCGACAAGGCCATCCACGTCTCCGACGAGGCGCTCCACGGCTCCGACGCGATCGCCACCGCCAAGGTGCTCGCCGCCGCGATCGGCAAGGTCGAGGGCTTCGACCTGGTCATCGCCGGCAACGAGTCGTCCGACGGCCGCGGTGGCGCCATCCCGGCGATCCTCGCCGAGCTGCTCGGCCTGCCGCAGGTGACCTACGTGCGTGAGCTGACCGTCGACGGTTCGACGATCAAGGCCACCCGCGAGACCGAGGACGGCCTGACCCACCTCGAGGCGAGCCTTCCCGCGATCGTGAGCGTCGGCGAGAAGATCAACGAGCCGCGCTACCCGTCCTTCAAGGGCATCATGGCCGCGAAGAAGAAGCCGGTCGAGACGTTCACCATCGCCGACCTGGGCGTCGACGCGGGCGAGGTCGGTCTCGCCAACGCGTGGTCCCAGGTGACCGAGTCCGCGCCCAAGCCGCCGCGCACCGCCGGCGAAAAGGTCGAGGACGAGGGTGACGGCGGCACCAAGGTCGCCGAGTACCTGGTCGGCCAGAAGCTCATCTGACAACGGCTCTTCGAGGAGGAAGTAGAACCATGGCTGAAGTACTCGTCCTCGTCGACCACGTCGACGGTGAGGTCAAGAAGGTCACGCTCGAGCTGCTGACCGCCGCCCGCGCGCTCGGTGAGCCGTCGGCCGTCGTCGTCGGCCCGACCGGGACCGCCGCGAAGGCGAAGCAGGCCTTGGCGTCGCACGGCGCCGCCAAGGTGTATGTCGCGGAAGGCGACGACGCCGCGAACTACCTGGTCACGCCGAAGGTGGACGTGCTCGCCGCGCTGGCGCAGCAGGCGTCCCCGGCCGCTGTGCTCGTCACCGCCAGCGGTGAGGGCAAGGAGGTCGCCGCCCGCCTGGCCGTGCGCCTGGGCTCCGGCCTGATCTACGACGCCGTGGGCGTCAACGGCGACGGCGTCATCGACCAGTCCATCTTCGGTGGCGCGTTCTCGGTGAAGTCCAAGTCCGCGAAGGGCGCGCCGGTCGTCTCCATCCGCCCGGGCGCGGTCGAGGCCGAGCCCGCCGAGGGCGCGGCGGCCGAAGAGACCGTCGAGCTCCCCGCCGTCGACGCGGCGAAGGCCACCAAGATCACCGGCGTCGAGCCGGTGACCGGTGGCGACCGGCCGGAGCTGACCGAGGCGTCGATCGTGGTCTCCGGTGGCCGCGGCGTCGGCTCGGCGGAGAAGTTCGACGTCGTCGAGAAGCTGGCCGACTCGCTCGGCGCGGCCGTCGGCGCGTCGCGTGCCGCCGTCGACTCCGGCTACTACCCGGCGCAGTTCCAGGTGGGCCAGACCGGCAAGACGGTTTCGCCGCAGCTGTACATCGCGCTCGGCATCTCCGGCGCGATCCAGCACCGCGCCGGCATGCAGACGTCGAAGACGATCATCGCCGTCAACAAGGACCCGGAGGCGCCGATCTTCGAGATCGCCGACTTCGGCATCGTCGGCGACCTGTTCAACGTCGCGCCGCAGCTGACCGAGGCGGTCGAGAAGCGCAAGGGCTGATCTTCGCCCCACGAAGGGCCTTCCGGGATGCCCCGGAAGGCCCTTCGCGCGTTTTCGGGACAGAGAACCCGCCATTAACTGAACGTGCATTTATCGGTCATCGGATGGCACTCTCCGCGGCTTCCTCCGCGCAGGTACACCTTGACCATGACGACGTCACAGCTCCTCGTCAGCACTGATCAGGCGGGTGCCGAACTCCCCGCCGACGCCCCCCGGTACTCGCTTCTCGTCGCGCACGCGAACGACGAAGTGGTCGCCGCGCAGAAACTGCGGCACCGGGTTTTCGCCGAGGAAATGGGTGCGCGCCTCCACTCCCCGCGGCCCGGTCTCGACGTCGACGAGTTCGACGAGTTCTGCGACCACCTCGTGGTCCGCGACGACAACACGGGCGAGATCGTCGGCTGCTACCGCATGCTGCCGCCGGAGCGCGCGGCCCAGGCCGGCAAGCTCTACGCCGACAGCGAGTTCGACCTGACCGCCATCGACGCCCTGCGCCCGTCGCTGGTCGAGACCGGCCGGTCGTGCGTGCACCCGGACCACCGCAGCGGCGCCGTCGTGAGCCTGGTCTGGGCCGGGATCGCCCGCTACATGCTGCTCTCCGGCCACCGCTACCTCGCCGGCTGCGCGTCCGTCCCGCTGGTGGACGACGGCGCCGTCGCCGCCGGCGTGTGGGACGTCCTGCGCACCAAGCACTACTCCGGCGAGGCCACGCGCGTCAGGCCGTTGATCCCCTGGGACCCCTCGGGCATCGAGCGCCCGGCGCGAGCCATCCTGCCGCCGTTGATCAAGGGCTACGTCCGGCTCGGCGCCAAGGCCTGCGGGCCGCCCGCGCTCGACGCCGACTTCGGCGTCGCGGACTTTTTCGTGGTGCTGGACCTGCACAACGTCGACGAGCGGTACCTCAAGTTCTTCCTCGGGGGCCGGGGATGAGCCACGCCTGGATGCCGTCCTCGCCGTGCGGCGACGGCTGCCTGACGGCCGACGACCCGGTGGTCGGTTTTTGGCGACGGGCCCTGCGCTTCACGGCGGCGATCTCGGTAGTCCTCGCGGCGGTGGTGTCCGCGCCCCTGCTGCTCGTCGCTCCGGGCCGTGACCGCCTGCTCCGGTTGGTCTTCCGCGGCATGCTGCGGGCGTTCGGCGTCCGGCTGGACATCCGGGGCGGCGCCGACTTCCTGACCGCGCCCGCCGGCCGTGGCGCGCTGGTGGTCAACAACCACATCTCCTGGCTGGACATCGTCGCGATCAACGCGCTGCGGCCGATGCGCGCGCTGGCGAAGAAGGAGATCGCGGGCTGGCCGGTGCTCGGCGGCCTGGTCCGCCGCGGCGGCAGCATCTTCCTCGACCGCGAACGGCTGACGACGTTGCCCGCCACGATGGCGTCGCTGGCCGACGCGCTCCGGACGGGCTCACTGGTGAGCGTGACGCCGGAGGGCACGACGTGGTGCGGCCTGGCCTCGGGCCGCTTCACGACGGCGACGTTCCAGGCGGCCATCGACGGCGGCGTCCCGGTGCGCCCGATCGCACTCCGGTACCGCCTCGCCGACGGCCGCGAGACGAGCCGTCCGGCGTTCATCGGGCCGGAGTCGCTGATCGCGTCCCTGCGCCGCGTCGCGGCCCTGCGCGGCCTGGTGCTCGAGATCCATGTCTGCCCGGAGATCGCCCCGGGTCGCGCGGAGACCCGCCGCGAGCTGGCCGCCCTCGCCGAGGCAGCGGTCCACTCGGCACTGGGCACGGTGCAGATCCCGGCCCAGCAGCGGCGCCGGACCCCACGCCGCCAAACGGCCCCGCTGGCTTCGCCTCCCGCGAAGTGACCCGGGTCCTGTCGCCGCGACCCGGCGACAGGCCCGGGTGGGGTCGCGTCGGTCAGCCGATGGCGATGGTCAGTTTTCCGCCAGGGTGGCCGCTCTCGCTTTCGACCTGCGCCGCGGCCGCCTCGGCCAGCGGATAGCTGTTGCCCTGCGCGACGCCGACACCGCGGTCGGTCACCCAGCCGGCGATCCCCTCGAGGACCGCACGGGACTGTTCGCCCCCGCTGGAGAACGGGATCCCCAGCTCGAACGCGGCCGCATCGGCGATGGTGATGATCCGGTCCTTGGTGCCTCGCAGCTCGACGGACTCCGGCAGCACCCCGTGCCCGGTCGCGTCGAACACGGCGTCCACCGGGCCGGACGTGGCCTCGCGGACCCGCTCCACCCAGCCGTCGCCGTAGCGGACGGGCACGACACCCAGCGACTTCAGGTCGTCGAGGCTCCGGCTTCCCCCGGTCCCGATGACAGTCACCCCCTGCGCGACGGCGACCTGAGCGGCGAACCGCCCGACCGTGCCGCTGGCGCCGTGCAGCAGCAGCGTCTCGCCCTCGCGGACCCCGAGCAGCCCGAGGACGCGAAGCGCGGTCTCGCCGGCGACCGGCAGCGCGGCGGCATCGGCCCACGAGAGGCTCGCGGGCTTGGGCGCGATCGTCTTCGCGAGCGCGTACTCGGCGTAGGCGCCGGTCTCCGACCAGCCGAACACTTCGTCGCCCACGGCGAAGTCCGCGCCCGCCCCGACGGCGTCGACGACCCCGGCGACTTCGAGGCCGGGGATGTGGGGGAACGGGACCTGGAAGTTCTGCTGCATGGCGCCGTTGCGGATCTTCCAGTCGATCGGGTTGACCCCGGCGACCCGGACGGCCAGCCGCACTTGTCCCGGGCCGGGCTCCGGCACCGGGACGTCGGCCTGCCCCAGGACTTCCGGCCCGCCGTATGCGGAGAAGGTGATCGCTCGCATGGTGTTGTCTCGCTCCTCGGTTCGTGACCTTCGGTTCGAATGTCCTCTCTCGCAAGTCAACCCGCCCGGCCGAGTGGCCGAACCGCCCGGACGAGCAGTGTTCACTAGCCGGACGAGCAGGTCGCCGCATCGCGGACGCGCCTACCTTGGAGGCCATGGACGCTTCCTGGTCGGATCCCCGGCACGTACTGGACGTCGTCGAGCGGCTCCTGTCGGCACCGCGGCCCCAGTTGCTCAGCCGGTTCGCCGCCGAGCTGGGCAAGCTGATCCCGCACCGTGCGGCCGCAATGCAGACGGGCGACTGCCCCCGCAGCCCGCTCAAGGTCATCGGCGACGAAGCGGTCACGCAGGCCGTGACGAGCGTCGAGCTGCAGCGGCTGGCCGACCGCAGCGAGCCGGGCAAGGCGCTGGTCATCGACGGCATGCTCGGCGGCGCCGAGCGCCGGCTGGTCCTGCTCACCTCGACACCGGCCGTCGGCAAGGGTGCGGTGATCGCCGTGGTACCGGTGGCCGCGGAGCCGCCGTCCGCGGAGCTGGAGCTGGCGGCCCAGCTGTGGGACATCGTCAGCACCGACGCGGGCCAGCGGGCGACGGACCCGGGCCCGGACGTCCTGGCCAGCAGCATTGCCGCGGCGTCCGCGCGCGCTCAGGCGATCACCGACCTCGGTCAGACGCACGCGGCAACCCTGACCACGCTCCTGGCGGTCCTCCGCTCCGGCCGGCTTTCCGACGCCGTCGCCCGCCGCACGGCGGTCGACCTCGCCGCCGACGCGCTGCTCGAGCTCAGAGGGGCCGTCGACCGCGACGAGGTCCTGTCCGCAGAGCAGGCGGACGCGGCGTTCGCCGTCCTCAAGACCCAGCTGGCCGACCTGGTCCGGCACACCGAGGTCGACGTAGAGCTCGTCGACCCGGTTGGCGACGCGTCCCTCCCACAGGACATCGCCCACACGGCACGGACGCTGACTCGCGGCCTGGTACTCGCCGCCCTGGACCGTTCCGCGACCACGCGCTTGCGGGCATCGTGGCGCCTGGACGGCTCGATGCTCGGGATCACGGTCCGCGACGACTGCCCCGACGTCGCCGACGCGATCCCGCCCCGAGGCTTGACCGAGCGGCTCACGGCCCTTGGCGGCCGCTGGGAGGTCGACGCCGCGCCGGGCTGGGGCACGACGGTCACCGCGGTCCTCCCGCTCGGCGTGGCCGAACCGCCGGAGCTGCGTCCGCTCGATCGGCTCAACCCGCGCGAACTGGAAGTTCTGGCGGGTATCTCCCAAGGTCTGCGCAACCGGCAGATCGCCGAACAACTGCAGCTCAGCGAGCACACGGTCAAGTTCCACGTCCGCAACATCCTGGACAAGCTCGACGTGAGTTCCCGCGGCGAGGCGGCCGCGCTGGCCCGCGACCTGCCGCTGGAGCCGGTGGCACACCGCTCCGCCTGAGTCCGCCTTGACCTCCAGCGGGCTGGAGGTTGCACGCTGCTGATCATGGCCTCGACGATCGACTCGACACCCCGTCGCCGAAGTGTGCTCTGGAGTGCGGAACACCGGCTGACCACCATCGCGCTGCTGCTTGTGGTCACCTTGGTCGCGTTCGAGAGCATGGGCGTGGCAACGGCGATGCCCACCCTGGTCGCCGACCTCCACGGGGCGTCGCTCTATTCGTGGCCGTTCACGATCTTCCTGATCTCCAGCGTGGTGGCAACGGTGCTGTCAGGCCGGATCGGCGACCGCCGCGGCCCAGCGCCGGCACTACTGGCGGGACCCGTGTTGTTCGCCGTCGGCCTCGTGGTCGCGGGGACGGCGAGCGGGATGCCGATGCTCCTGCTCGGCCGCGCCCTGCAGGGCTTCGGCTCGGGCTTGCTCCTGGTCTCGGTTTCGCTTCTGATCGCGCTGACATTCACCGACCACGAACGCCCGGTCATCTACGCGGCGAACGCTGCCGCCTGGGTCCTGCCCGCGGTCATCGGGCCGTCGGTGGCCGGGGTCGTCACGGTCAGCGTCGGCTGGCGGTGGGTGTTCCTCGGCTTGGTTCCGCTCGTGGCCGTCGGTGTGCTCATGCTCGTGGTCGTCGTCCGACGCTTGCCCGCACACGCATCCGCCACGGACGGCCGCCAAGCGAGTGTGTCCCAGGCGATCATCGCCGCCCTCGGCGTCGCAGCGCTGACGTGGGCGGCCCAGCACCAGTCGCTCCTCGCGCTCGGCTACGGCACGGTCGGGCTCATCGCATTGGGGTACGCCCTCCGTAAGTTGTTGCCGGCCGGGACGTTGACGGCCCGTCCCGGCCTGCCGACGGTCATCGCCTCCCGCGCCCTCATCGCCGGCGCGTACGCAGGCATGGAGGCGTATCTGCCGCTGACGATGAGCGCGGTCCACGGTTACAGCCCCGCTCTCGCCGGCCTGCCGCTGACCATCACGGCCCTGGGCTGGTCCGCCGCGTCGGCGGCGCAGGGCCGGTTCCTCGACTGGTCGCGGGAGGCATCGCTGCGCACCGGGTTCTGGCTGGTCGCGGCCGGTCTGGTCGGCTTCGGCCTGGTTTCGCAGCCATGGTTCCCCGGCTGGGTCGCGTTCGTGGCGTGCGCGGTCGGCGGTGCCGGCATGGGGATCGCGATGCCCGCCATCTCCGTCCTCCTGTTCCGATACTCGCCAGAAGGCGAGCGCGGGTTCAACACCTCGGCGCTGCAGCTCGCGGACTGGGTCGGCTCCGCGCTGCTCATCGGCTTGGGCGGTGTCCTGCTCGGCGTGGTCGGCTCGGTTCTCGACCCGTCACCGGCGATGGCCCTGCTCACCGTGGCCTTGGTGGCGCTCGCGATGGTGGGTGTCCGGCTGACCGGGCGGTGGCCGTCAAAGGTGTGACAGCCCACTTCGAGGACCAGGGTGGGCTTCGTCACGCGCTGGAGCGGACTACCCTGGAGCGGCGATGACCTATCTCGACCACGCGGCGACCACTCCGATGTTGCCCGAAGCCATAGCGGCGATGACCGAGGCGCTGTCCACCGTGGGCAACGCCTCGGCGCTGCACTCTTCGGGCCGCCGGGCCCGCCGGATGGTCGAGGAAGCCCGCGAAACCATCGCCGAGGCGCTGGGCGCCCGTCCGTCCGAGGTGATCTTCACCGGCGGTGGCACCGAGAGCGACAACCTCGCGATCAAGGGCATTTACTGGGCTCGCCGCGACGAGCAGGAGCGCCGTCGCCGCATCCTGTGCGGCGCCGCCGAGCACCACGCTGTGCTCGACACCGTCGAATGGCTCGAAACTCACAGCGGCGCCGAGGTCGTTCTGCTCGACGTGGACAGCCAGGGGCGGGTGTCACCTGACGTCCTGCGCGCAGCCGTCGCGGCCGATCCCGAGACCGTGGCCTTGGCCACCGTGATGTGGGCGAACAACGAGGTCGGCACGATCAACCCGATCGCCGAGCTGGCGGCCGTGTGCGCCGAGTTCGACATCCCGTTCCACACCGACGCGGTTCAGGCCGTCGGGGCCGCTGCGGTCGACTTCGCGGCCAGCGGCGCCGCTGCGCTCACCTTGACCGGTCACAAGCTCGGCGGTCCGTTCGGAGTGGGGGCGCTTCTGCTGGGGCGTGACGTGCCTTGCACGCCCTTGCTGCACGGCGGAGGCCAGGAGCGCAACGTCCGCTCCGGCACCTTGGACGTCCCGGCGATAGTGGGTTTCGCGACTGCTGTCCGAATCAGCGTCGCGACCCGAGCCGAATACGCGAAGCGCGTCGAGGAACTCCGAGACGAGCTCGTCGAGGCCATCCAACGCGAGGTACCCGACGCCGTCCTCAACGGTGGAGACGGCGAGAGGCTGCCCAGCCACGCCCACTTCACGTTCCCCGGGTGCGCCGGCGACAGCCTGCTGATGCTGCTCGACGCCAAGGGCATCGAATGTTCGACCGGATCTGCGTGCACCGCAGGCGTCGCCCAGCCGAGCCACGTGCTGCTCGCCATGGGGGCGGACCCGGCTGCGGCCCGTGGTTCCCTCCGTTTCTCCCTCGGCCACACATCGACCGGCGCGGACGTCGAGGCCGTGGCCGCGGAGATCGGCGGCGTCGTCATGCGCGCCCGGCAAGCCGGTCTCGCCGGAATGCGCAAGCAGACCCAGAAGCAAGAGGTGTAAGACAATGCGGGTTTTGGCCGCGATGAGCGGAGGAGTGGACTCGGCGGTCGCCGCGGCACGCGCGGTCGACGCCGGGCACGACGTCGTCGGTGTGCACCTGGCCCTGTCTGCCAAACCGGGAACCTTGCGGACCGGCTCACGCGGGTGTTGCACGATCGAGGACTCGCACGACGCCCGCCGGGCCGCCGACATCCTTGGGATTCCTTTCTACATCTGGGATTTCGCCGAGCGCTTTACCGAAGAGGTCGTTGAAACCTTCGTCGGCGAATATGCCGCCGGCCGCACACCGAACCCGTGTGTCACCTGCAACGAGAAGATCAAGTTCGAGGCGCTTCTCGAGAAGGCGATGGCACTCGGATTCGACGCGGTCGCGACCGGCCACTACGCGCGCCTCTCTGTGGTCGACGGTGTGCCCGAGCTGCGCCGCAGCGCGGACAGCGGCAAGGACCAGTCCTACGTGCTCGCTTCGCTGACACCGGAACAGCTCAGCCACGCCATGTTCCCCCTCGGCGACTCCTGGAAGACCGAGGTGCGGGCCGAGGCGGAGCGCCGAGGCCTGTCCGTCGCCAACAAGCCGGACAGCCACGACATCTGCTTCATCCCGGACGGCGACACCAAGAAGTTCCTGGAGAACCGGCTGGGGCAGCGTCCCGGCGAGCTCGTGGACGCGGAGACCGGTGCGGTCCTCGGCCGGCACACCGGGGTCCACGGGTTCACGGTCGGTCAGCGCAAGGGGCTTGGGATCGACGCTCCGGCGCCGGATGGCCGTCCGCGGTACGTCCTGTCGCTCGAACCGGTTTCGGGCTCCGTCAAGGTCGGCTCCGTGGCCGGGCTCGGCGTCAAGGTGATCGAGGCCGACCGGGCGATCTGGCCCAGCGGCCGGCATCTGACCGAACCCACCGAATGTGTGATTCAGGTCAGGGCCCACGGAGGCATCGTGGAGGCGGTCGCCGACGCGGACGTCGACACCATGACGCTGCACTTGCGCGAGCCGTTGCGCGGAGTCGCTCCGGGCCAGGTCGTCGTTCTCTACCGTCCTGATCCCGAAAGCGGGGACGTCGTCCTCGGCAGCGCCAAGATCTCAGGCACTCGCTGATCGTCGGTCGTCCCGTGGCTTCTTCCGGAGGCGGTTCGCTCGTCGGCGACCGGGGTGCATCGACGGTGGCGTTGTCGAATGCACCCGTCCTGACGGTGTCGCGACGTTGACGGTGCCGTCCGAAGAGGCTTCGTAGTCCCAACCAGGCTGTTCGTGCAGCTTGCTGTGTCGCGAACAGAACGTGACCGGCTGGTCCGTGGCTCCTTCGGGGCCGTCCTTTGGCGGAGTCGCCTTGATCCCACAGCTTTGCGCAGGACGTGTGCATCCGGGTTGCCGGCACTCCTGGTCGCGAACTCGGATGAACTCGTCCTGCTCGAGCCGGTAGCGCGTCGGAGACAGTTCGGCTGCGTGACCGGTTCGCGGATCGGTGAGCACTCGTCGCAGGGTCGTGTTGGCTCCGCCGAGGATGTGGCGAGCGAGCGCGGCCGCGATGGGGCCGCGACCGGCCAACGCAGCCGGTGACTGGTTGATGCCGACGTATGTGGCCAGGTCAATGTGCAGGAAGACTTCGGTGCGTTCGCTCGGGCCTCCCGTGCCGCTGAGCAGCAGATCGATGGCCACATCCGCTCGGAGCTGATCCAGCGTTCGCGGTTCGTCCGGCGTCTTCAACGCCCGGGCGGCCTGGTCGACGCGGGCATAGGCGGCGGTTGCCTTCTCCGTCGGTGCGTTGTTGACCGACAGGTGGGTCAGGCCGCTGTCCTGGTGGTGCAGGGTGAACCGCCGCTCGACGAGCTTTCGCTCGGTGCGGAGCGCTGCGCCTTCGGGGTCGACCTGCGCTGCCGCGTAGGTCGCGGCCCGGCGGACCTGGGTGGCGTTCCGGCCCGGCACCCGGTCCACAAGCGTCGCGTCGACGACACGGACGTGATCTCCCGACAGCCATGCCGTCGCGTCGGTGACCTTCATGGCGCGATAGAGGTCGAGCCGGCCGTCGTCCATGAGGTTGAGCATGCAGGGGAGACGAGCGATCAGCGCGTTGGCCGCGGAAACGATGGCGCTGGCGCGATGTTCCGTTATGGACAAGGCCAAAGCGACTTCCGATGACGCGCTGGGCGCCCGTCTCCGGCGCACACTCAGGTCCGCGATCGCTCTCAGCTGCAGTGCTTGCAGCTTCGAGATCTCCGCGTCGGTGTCGCGGATCAGGTCGATGACTTGGTCGTCTTTCATGCGCTGCAACGTGTTCGGGTCGTTGCGGACCGCAAGCAGCACGAACGGAAGCTCGCCGTTGGCACCGGGGGAAGCGGCCGCAGGGATGATCTTGCCGACTGGTTGTGAAGTCATGAGCCCGACCGTACGACGGCTCGCGGGGAAAGTCATCGAGATTCAGGAGAATGGGTGGTAAAACGTCGCGAACCAGCCCTTTCGCGCCCTCCGAAGCTTGACGGATCGCAATTGTTTCGGGATCGTGCGCGTGCGTGGACGTCCGCGTTGTCATCAAGGGAGGGCAAATGTCCGAAATGGACAGGCGTTGGCTTGTGGTGTGGAAAGGATTCTCTGGCTCAGAGCTTGAGCTTGAATCCCGTGTGGCTCGGCGCGAATCCGAGACGCTCGTAGAACCGGTGAGCTTCCGCCCTGGACGTGTCCGACGTGAGTTGCACGAGGGTGCACCCGCGCCGCCGCGACTCGTCGATCGCCCAGCGCACGAGATCGGCGCCCAGCCCGGAACCCCGATGGTCGGAGTGGATCCGGACGGCTTCGATCTGACCGCGAAGGGCGCCGCGCCTGGCCAGGCCCGGAATGATCGTCAGCTGCAAGGTGCCGACCGGTTCGTCGCCGGACGCGACGACCATCAGGAGCTGATTCGGATCCGCGTCGATCTGGTCGAAGGCGTGCAGGTATGGCTCGAGATCGGCGGGATCGTCGCGGGTGACGCCGAGCTGGTCGTCCGCCAGCATGTGCACGATCGCACCGACGTCTTCACGTTGTGCCCTGCGGATGGTGTAGTCGGCCACGACGTCAGTATCACAGGGCGCGGGCGAATCCCTGGTAGCTGTACTCGAATCCGAAGCGTGCGTAGAAGTCCCGCAGGTCGCCGCGGTTGAGGCCCGAATCGAGGTGGATACGCGTGCAGCCGCGTCGGCGGGCTTCGTCGATGCCCCAGGTCAGGAGTGCGCTCGTCACACCGCGCCGGGCGGCACGGATGCCCTCGAGCAGACCGCGGGGCGCGCCGTCCCAGGCGAGGCCCCTCAGCACTGTCAGTTGTGCGGTGCCGGCGACGCCGTTGTCGTCTTCGGCGACGACCAGCGTGACGTGCGGCGTGTTCGTGAGCTCCCGGAGGGCGGCTGCTAACGGCTCGCCCGGTGCGCCGAACAGGCGCACCAGCGCCTCGATGTCCGTTGCCCGGGCACGTCTGATGACCTCCATTTCACCCAGTATGCAGGAGGTCCGACGGTGGACATAACTGCGACGAGGCGGCTACCCGGAGTGCCTGCCGCACATGCCTCAGGTCAGCCTGTATCGCCGGACCCCATCGGCGACCTGGGCGCTCAGTTTGCCTTGCGAGACCAGGAGATCCAGGTGTGCGGCGGTTTCAAGTACCGCCAGCATCTGGTTGAAGTAGTCCATTTCGGACAGTTTGCGGTTGCGGCGGGTCCAGCTGATCCGGTGTGCGGCTTCATACGCGCAGCTGGCGCCGGCCGCGATCTGCGAGGCAATCGTCTCGAGGCGCTGCCGATGGTGTTCCAGCAGTTCGTCGACCCGGGTGTGCACGCTTTCCGACACCGGGCCGTGGGCGGGGAGCATGCGGCGATCCGGCATCGCGCGCACCAGGCGAAGCGAGTCGATGAAGTCGTTGAGCGGCAACTCGGCCGGCACCGGCTGGAACCCGATGGAAGGGGTGATGTGCGGCAGTACGTGGTCACCGGAGAACAACAGGTCGGCGGTGTCGTCCACGAAGACGACATGCCCGGACGTGTGCCCCGGCGTGGCGACGACTTCGAATTCGCGCCCCGGCAGGATCGGCCGTGGCCCCGGTGTCAGCCATTCGTCGGGTGCCTCCCAGAGGTCGGCTTCCGTGTGCCGCCGGTTCGTGCCGAACTGCCGGGCCAGTGCCTCCACGACCTCGCCGGCCCCGGCCTGGAACAACAGGTCGACCTGGGCTTCCATCGGCAGCCGGTCGGGATTGCCGGACGCCTTGAGGGACGGCTCTTCGTCCTGGCCGAGGGCGATCTTCGAACCGAAGTCACGACGGAGGACCACTGCTTGCGAGTAGTGGTCCCGATGCACGTGGGTGACGAGGAACTCGCTGACATCGGCGAGCTCGGCGCCGATTCCGCCCAGGGCGTCCGCGAGCTGCTGCCGGGCCACGGTCAGCGCCCACCCGGAGTCGACCAGAACCAGCTTCTCGCCGTCGGTGACCGCGTAGACGTTGACCGCGCGCAAAGCGTCATTGGGCAGCGGCAACGGGATCCGGTAGACGCCGGCCGAGACCTCGTAGATGCCGGGTTCGGTCCAGTTCCTGTCGCTGCTTTCCGGCAACGGTTCCACGGTGACCTCCGTCCCGGCGAGACTGCGGTGTCCCGGCCTTTCTTCACCCTGAGCCGTGCCGGTCCCGCTGTCCACCGGCAGGAGATGAGACGCCGGTCACTTGGTCAGTCGGTGTCCTGCTTCAGGGCGGTGTCGATGGTCAGAGCCGCGGCGACCACCATGCTGGCCAGCGGATCGGGCAGCGGGTGAGGGATTTCCACGACGTAGTTGTCCGCCGTGGTGAACGCGGCTTTGAGGAAGCCGCCCCAGGTCTTGGTCACCCGGGCGACCTCGGTGCCGGCGTGGTCGCGAATCGAGAAGTTCCAGGCACGCCAGTTCTCAGCGAAGATCCCGCCGACCGAGCGGCCGTCGACGACGAAGCCGAACCGGATCTTGCCGAAGACGTTCTCCTGGACGATCTCGCCGATGGGGGTCTCGTCGGCCCTGGTGACGAGGAACCGCGACTTGAACACCTTCGCCGGCCGGGTCACCTTGAGCACCGTGCTGTGGTTGGCGTCGCGGACCTCGAACTTGTGGGTCAGGAACTGGTCGTAGTTGGTCAGGAGCCGGATCGCCTTCTTCAGCGTGCTCTGGCCCACCTCGACGACCCCGCCGAGCTGGTTGCCGTGCTGGTCGAAGACGCCGAACTCGTTGGCCATTTCGATCAGCTTGGCGCGCTGGTTGACGACGAGGACCGGCTCGGTGAACAGGGTCCCGCCGCCGCTACGAGCGCCGCCTCGGCCGCGTGTCGCGCGATTGACCTGGTTCTGGATCCGCGCCGGGTCGTGGGCGCGTTCGATGTCCAGCTCGATCGGCGCGGAATCGCCGGGTGGCGCGGATGGGTAGGCCGGCCGCGTGTCGGCAGTCCAGGCCTGGCCGTCCCACCATCGGTGCAGACGGGGGTCCCGCGCGTCCGGGTACCAGCCCGGCTGCGGTGGCGAACTCGTCATGACCGGTCAGCCTATCGCCGTGGACCCGTTCATGGTGCTGCTCAAGGGAAATGCGGTATATGTCCGCATCCTGGCGCCCCGGGTGGGACCGGCGCTCAGGGGACGACCAGAATCGGTGGTCGTGAGTGAGCGAATCTGGCCCAGCGGAGCCGCGACGGCGATCGGCTCGATGCCGGGCAACGATCCCGCCGAAGCGGCCGCGGTCGTGTTCGGTGAGCTGCCCGACTTTCCGCACCTGCCCGAGCTGCCGGCCCGCGGAGTCGGAGCTGACCTGCTCGGCCGGACGGCCGCGCTGCTCGTCGACCTGGCCGTCGACGTCGTGCCGAGTGGCTACCGCGTTGCGCCCAGGCCCGGGCGCGAGCACCGCCGGGCTGTCGACCTGCTTCGCTGGGATCTCGACGCCGTGCAGGAGGCGCGGGAGAAGGCGGGGGCCACCCCGCCGGTCTTCAAGATCCAGCTGGCCGGGCCGTGGACGCTCGGCGCGGGGATCGAGCTGCCCCGGGGGCATCGGGTGCTGACCGACCGCGGGGCCTTGCGGGATTTCACGTCGTCGCTGCTGGACGGCCTCGCCGAGCATGTCGCGGAAGTGCGGGCCAGGACCGGTGCGCCGGTGGTGGTCCAGTTCGACGAGCCGTCCCTGCCCGCGGTGCTGACCGGCGGCCTGTCGACGCCGTCCGGCTACGGGAACGTCCCGGCGGTGCCGGCGCCCGAGGCCCGCCAGCTGCTCACCACCGTGATCGACGGCGCCCGGCGGATCACCGACCGCCCGGTGATCTTGCACTGCTGCGCTGCGAAACCGCCTCTGGGGTTGCTGCGTGAGGCGGGTGCGGATGCTCTGGCGTTCGACCTCGCCGCGCTCGACGGGGCTTCTGCGGCGTTCCTCGACGAGATCGGCGAAGTGTGGGACGGCGGGGCAACACTGTTCCTGGGCGCGGTCCCGGCCACGACGCCCGGATCCTCGCCGAGCCTCAAGGACGTCGGCGAACCGGCGTTCCGGCTGGCCGACCGGCTCGGCTTCAACCGCAGCGTCCTGGCCGAACGGGCCGTCCCGACACCCGCCTGCGGCCTCGCCGGCGCGACGCCGGAATGGATGCGCCGTGCCCTTTCGCTGACGCGGGACCTCGGCAAAGCCTTCGTCGAGCCGCCGGAAGGCTGGTGACGGAATCCGCCAACTCGCCGACGTCCGCCTCGGCCGGCAAGTAGCGTTGCCGAGGTAGCCGACTGAACGAGGACCACCCGAGATCATGCGTCTTTTCCGCCGAAAGAGCACCGCTGCCGACCCGCCCGATCCGCGCACCGCGTGGCCCGAGCAGCCCGTGCCGGACGACCCGGCCGCCGCCGCGGAGGCGTTCTGGCACGGCTGGTTCGAGCTGCTCCCGATGGTCAGTGCGGCACTGGGCGAGGGCGAGCCGCACCGGGTCGAGCACGAACTCTGCGGGCTTGTCGAGGCGTTGCACCCGCGGCTGCACTTCTCGCTGGAGCGTGGTCGCCAGGCGATCTACGCCCTGGTCGTGACCGGTCAGGAAGACCCCGAAGTGCGGCCGTTCACCGACGCTTGGCGGGCAGCCGCGCCGCCGGACGACGCGATCTGGGAGTACCACGACTCCGTCCCGCCGGTGCCGGATCCGACCGAGGTCACGGTGAACCTCGGCGAGCACCGCATCGCGCTGGCCGACGTCCGGGTCGTCGCTCAGGTGGACGACGACGAGCACGTGGTCGACGTCGCCGTCTTCCACCCCCGCTTCGGCGACCTCGACGACGCCACCCGGCGGACCATGACGTTCCTGCCGCTCGACGCGACATTGGGTGAACGGCTCGCCGCCGAACGGTTACGGCGCGTCGAGACGGCGGCGGTCGAGCCGGCCGGGGCCATCACCCTTCTGGAGTTTCGTGAACTGGTCCGCGGACTAGGCAACGGACCGAACGAAATTGTCGGTACCGCCGACTAGGGTTACCACCCGTGAGCAGCACCGAACTTCCCCAGGACCAGGTCGCGGCGGTCGACGCCCCGGTGGCCGCGGAGGACGTCGCCGACGTCCCGGCCGACGTGCGTGAGCGACACAGCGCACTCGCCGAGGAACTGCGCGACCACCAGTTCCGCTACTACGTCCTGGACTCGCCGATCATCTCCGACGGGCAGTTCGACGAGCTGCTGGGCGAACTGCAGCGGCTCGAGGACGCGCACCCGGCGCTGGTCACGCCCGAATCGCCGACCCAGCGAGTCGGGGGCACGTTCTCGACCGAGTTCACCGCGCACGACCACCTCGAGCGCATGCTCAGCCTCGACAACGTGTTCGACCAGGACGAATTCCTGGCGTGGGTGGAACGCGTCGAGAAGGAGGTCGGGCGCACCGAATTCCTGGCCGAGCTGAAGATCGACGGCCTGGCGATCAACCTGCTGTACGAAAACGGCCAGCTGACCCGGGCGCTCACGCGGGGCGACGGCCGGACCGGCGAGGACGTCACGCTCAATGTCCGGACTCTCGACCAGGTGCCCCAGACGCTGACCGGCACCGACCAGTTTCCGGTGCCTGCCCTGGTCGAGGTACGTGGCGAGGTCTTCTTCCGCGTTGAAGACTTCCTCGAGCTGAACGCGAAGATGGTCGAAGCCGGCAAACCGCCGTACGCGAATCCGCGCAACACCGCGGCCGGCTCGCTGCGGCAGAAGGACCCCAAGATCACTCGCGAGCGCCGGCTGCGGCTGATCTGCCACGGGCTCGGCAAACGTGAAGGGTTCGAGCCCCAGCGCCAGTCGGAGGCGTACGACGCGCTGGCCGCGTGGGGGCTGCCGGTCTCGCCGCACAGCAAGGTCCTGACCTCGGCCGAGGAACTCACCGCGCACATCGCCTACTGGGGCGAGCACCGGCACGACGCCGAGCACGAGATCGACGGCGTGGTCATCAAGGTCGACCAGGTGACCCTGCAGCGGCGGCTGGGCACGACGTCGCGCGCGCCTCGTTGGGCGATTGCGTACAAGTACCCGCCGGAAGAGGCGATCACCACGCTGCTGGACATCCAGGTCGGCGTCGGGCGGACCGGGCGGGTGACGCCGTTCGCGGTCACCGAGCCGGTCACCGTCGCGGGGTCGACCGTGGCCAGGGCGACCCTCCACAACCAGGAGGAGGTCAAGCGCAAGGGTGTGCTCATCGGCGACCGGATCGTCATCCGGAAGGCGGGTGACGTCATCCCCGAGGTCCTCGGGCCGGTGGTGGACGCGCGCACGGGCGAGGAGCGCGAGTTCGTCATGCCCACCCATTGCCCGGAATGCGGCACGGAGCTCGCCTATCAGAAGGAAGGCGACAAGGACATCCGCTGCCCGAACACCAGGTTCTGCCCCGCGCAGCTGCGGGAGCGCCTCTTCCACCTGGCCGGGCGTGGCGCCTTCGACATCGAGGTCCTCGGGTACGAGGCGGCGGTCGCGCTGCTCGACGCGCGGGTGGTCGCCGACGAGGGCGACGTCTTCGACCTGAACGAGGACAGCCTCGCCGAGGTCGCGCTGTTCCGCACCAAGGCGGGCGAGTTGTCGGCGAACGCGCGGAAGCTGCTCGCCAACCTCGACGCGGCGAAGGACCGGCCGTTGTGGAAGGTGATCGTCGCCCTGTCGATCCGGCATGTCGGGCCGACCGCGGCGCAGGCGCTGGCCCGCGAGTTCGGTTCGATCGAACGGATCGAGCAGGCCACCGAGGAGGAGCTTTCGGCGGTCGACGGCGTCGGTCCGACCATCGCCCACGCGACGCAGGAGTGGTTCGACGTCGCCTGGCACCGCGAGATCGTCGAAAAGTGGCGACGCGCCGGCGTGCGGATGGCGGAGGAGCGGGACGAGTCCATCCCGCGCCACCTCGAGGGGCTGTCGATCGTGGTGACGGGCTCGCTCGAGGGCTTCTCCCGCGACGAGGCCAAGGAGGTCATCATGGCCCGCGGCGGCAAGGCCGCCGGGTCGGTGTCGAAGAAGACCGCGTTCGTCGTCGTCGGTGACTCGCCTGGTTCGAAATACGACAAGGCGGTTCAGCTCAAGGTGCCGGTGCTCGACGAAGCCGGCTTCCGGATCCTGCTGGAACAGGGGCCCGACGCGGCGCGGGAGGTGGCGCTGCCGGCCGGCGACGAGACCGCCGAAGACGTGACTGGGGGAACGGATGAGTGATGTCGAAATCCGGCCCCCGCGGCCCGAGGAGTACGCCGCGGCGGGCGAGGTCACGGTGCTGGCGTACGAAGCCGACGGTCACCTGGCCGACGACGTCGGCTACGACGCGATGCTGCGTGACGTCGCGCGGCGGGTCGAGGAGGCCGAGGTCCTCGTCGCGGTGAACGGGACGGGGGAGGTGGTCGGCACCGTGACCATCGTGCACCCGGGGTCCGGGTACGCCGAGATTTCACGCCCGGGCGAGCTGGAGTTCCGGATGCTGGCGGTGGCGCCGTCGGCGCGGGGCCGCGGGATCGGCGAGGCCTTGATCAAGGCCGTGTTCGACCGCGCTCGCGCGCTGGGGCTCGGGAAGGTGGTGCTGAGCAGCGTCGACCGGATGCACCGCGCGCATCGGCTCTACGAACGTCTCGGGTTCACGCGCCTGGCAGAGCGGGACTGGCGGTTATATCCGCACATCACCCTGATCGCTTATAAGATCGACGTCTGACCTGGGCGTTGTCGAAAAAGGGACGAGCCGCGCGGGCTCGTCCCTTTCGAGGACGTGACGGATTTCTCGCTAGCCGTCGAGGACGACAGCGACGATGCCGGCGAGGTGAGCGAGGCGAGCGACCTCGGCGGCGCGGAAGTTCGGGCCGCCGGGGCGGGCGACCAACAGGGCCTTTCCCGGCTTGCCGAGCGGGGTCGCGGCCAGCTCGGTGCCGAGCTCCTTCCACGTCTCCGGGATCCAGGCCTCTTCGCTGTCGAGGACCGTTGCTCGCTCGAGGGGCAGCCACGGCAGGTCGGTGATCGCGGTCTCCGGGGCCGCGCTGGACGACGCCAGCCGGACCGCGCCGGTCTCCGAGTGCTCGACGATCATCGCCCAGCCGGCGCGCACGATGCGGGGGACGCCTTCGGCGAGGATGTCGAGGCCGGACTTCGGCTGCGCGGCGATTTCCTCGACGAGCTCGAGTTCGCGGTGCGTGTCCAGGACGCCCGCGTAGGGACGGACCGCGTCCACTTCGACGCCTTCGACGCTCTCGGCCGCCGTGATCAGCGCGTCGGGCAGGCGGCCCGACGGCAGCTCGACCACCAGGTCGTCGACCGCGACGCCGTTGCCGCGCTCGACGACGTCCACGCTGAGGATGTCGGCGCCGACCGTGCCGAGCGCCGTGGCGACCGCGCCGAGGGTCCCCGGGCTGTCCGGAAGGAGGACCCGGATCAGGAACGACACCACGCGCCCCTCTCGCCTCTGGCGTCCCATCCTTGCCGTGGGACGCTCGATGCCGGTCGCCGATTGTGACAGACCCGCCCGGCCCGCGGGACCTGCTGTCCGCCGGGCGGGATGTGAGCGTCGCCGGACGGCAGCCGGCCTGCGCCGGGCGTAACCCAGTCGAGTGCGCCCGCGCCGCCACCATAGACTTGCAGCTTCCGAGACAACCCGCACAGCACAACCCGGGAGTCACCCGCGTGCCCAACATTTCCCGAGACGAGGTCGCGCACCTCGCGAAGCTGGCCAGGCTGGCCGTGACCGACGACGAAATCGACGTCTTCGCCGGCCAGCTCGACCAGATCCTGGACTCGGTGGCCAAGGTGAGCGAGGTCGCCGCCGCCGACGTGCCGCCCACGTCGCACGCCGTGCCGCTGACGAACGTCTTCCGACAGGACGTCGTCGTCCCCGGGCTCACGCAGCAGCAGGCGCTGGCCGGAGCGCCGGCCGCCGAAGAGGGCCGTTTCCGGGTGCCGCGGATCCTGGGGGAAGAGCAGTGACCGAGCTCATCAAGCTGACCGCCGCCGAGCTGGCGGGCAAGATCCACTCGCGCGAGGTGTCCGCGGTCGAGGTCGCGCAGGCCCACCTGGACCGGATCGCCGAGGTGGACGACCACATCCACGCGTTCCTGCACGTCGACACCGAGGGCGCGCTGGCCGCGGCCAAGGCCGTCGACGAGGGCCTCGCCGACGGCAAGGCGCCCGCGTCGCCGCTGGCCGGCGTGCCGCTCGCGCTCAAGGACGTCCTGACCACCCAGGGCGTGCCGACGACCTGTGGTTCGAAAACGCTCGAAGGCTGGCTGCCGCCGTACGACGCGACCGTGACGCGCAAGCTGCGCGAGGCCGGTGTCGTCATCCTCGGCAAGACCAACATGGACGAGTTCGCCATGGGGTCCTCGACCGAGAACTCCGCGTACGGTCCGACGCACAACCCGTGGGACCACGCCCGCATCCCGGGCGGGTCGGGCGGTGGCTCGTCGGCGTCGATCGCGGCGTTCGAGGCCGCCATCGCCATCGGCACCGACACCGGTGGGTCGATCCGGCAGCCGGGGGCCGTCACCGGGACCGTCGGGGTCAAGCCGACCTACGGCGGGGTGTCGCGGTACGGGCTGGTCGCTTTTTCGTCGTCGCTCGACCAGGCCGGGCCCTGTGCGCGGACGGTGCTCGACGCGGCCCTGCTACACGAGGTCATCGCCGGGTACGACCCGCGGGACTCGACTTCCATCGACGCTCCGGTGCCGCCGGTCGTCGCCGCTGCGCGCCAGGGCGCGAACGGCGACCTGAAGGGCGTCAAGGTCGGCGTCGTGAAGGAGTTCGGCGGCGACGGCTACCAGCCGGGCGTGCTGCGGTCGTTCCAGGCCGCGGTCGAGCAGCTGCGGGCGCTCGGCGCGGACGTCGTCGAGGTGTCTTGTCCGAATTTCGTCTACGCGCTGCCCGCGTACTACCTGATCGCGCCGAGCGAGTGCTCGTCGAACCTCGCGCGGTTCGACGCCATGCGCTACGGCCTGCGCGTTGCCGATGACGGCACGCACAGCGCCGAAGAGGTCATGTCGCTCACCCGCGAGAAGGGCTTCGGCGCCGAGGTCAAGCGGCGGATCATGCTGGGCACCTACGCGTTGTCGTCCGGCTACTACGACGCCTACTACGGCTCGGCGCAGAAGGTGCGCACGCTCATCACGCGCGACTTCGACGCCGCCTTCGAGCACGTCGATGTCCTCGTTTCGCCCACGACGCCGACCACGGCGTTCAAGATCGGTGAGCGCGTCGACGACCCGATGGCGATGTACCTCGCCGACCTGTGCACGATCCCGTCGAACCTCGCCGGCAACGCCGCCATGAGCGTGCCGAGCGGGCTGTCCGACGAGGACGGCCTGCCGGTCGGGCTGCAGATCATGGCCCCGGCGCTCGCCGACGACCGGCTTTACCGGGTCGGCGCCGCCTACGAGGCCGCCCGCGACGCCGCCGCCGGCGGGGCGCTCATCCACAAGGTCCCGGAGCTGGGAGGAACGAAGTGACTGCCGTGGCCGAGTTGATGGACTACGCCGACGTCGTCGAGCGGTTCGACCCGGTGCTCGGGCTCGAGGTGCACGTCGAGCTGAACACGAACACGAAGATGTTCTGCGGCTGCCCGAACGAGTTCGGCGGCGAGCCGAACACCAAGGTCTGCCCGACCTGCCTGGGGCTGCCCGGGGCGCTGCCGGCCGTCAACGGCAAGGCCGTCGAGGGCGCGATCCGGATCGGTCTCGCGCTGAACTGCGAGATCGCCGAGTGGTGCCGGTTCGCGCGGAAGAACTACTTCTACCCGGACATGCCGAAGAACTTCCAGACGTCGCAGTACGACGAGCCGATCGCCTTCAACGGCTACCTCGACGTCACGCTCGACGACGGCGAGGTCGTGCGCGTGGAGATCGAGCGCGCGCACATGGAGGAGGACACCGGCAAGTCGCTGCACGTCGGTGGCGCCACCGGGCGAATCCACGGTGCCGAGCACTCGCTGCTCGACTACAACCGGGCCGGCGTACCCTTGATCGAAATTGTGACGAAGCCGATCGAAGGCACCGGCGCACGGGCGCCCGAGGTCGCGCGGGCCTACGTGAGCGCGCTGCGTGACCTGCTGCGTGCCCTCGACGTCTCCGACGTCCGGATGGACCAGGGCTCGCTGCGGTGCGACGCGAACGTCTCGCTGATGGCGAAGGACGCGACCGAGTTCGGGACGCGCACCGAGACGAAGAACGTCAACTCGCTGCGCAGCGTCGAGCGCGCCGTCCGCTACGAGATGACGCGGCAGGCGGCCATCCTCGCCGAGGGCGGTTCGATCAAGCAGGAGACGCGGCACTTCCAGGAGGCCGACGGCACGACGTCGTCGGGTCGGACGAAGGAGACCGCCGAGGACTACCGGTACTTCCCGGAGCCCGACCTGGTCCCGATCGCGCCGTCGCGCGAGTGGGTCGAGGAGCTGCGCGGGACGCTGCCGGAGATGCCCTCGGAACGGCGGAAGCGGATCCAGCAGGAATGGTCACTTTCCGACGAGGCCCTGCGTGACCTGCTGAACGTCGGCGCCGTCGACCTGGTCGCGGCCACCGTCGAGGCCGGCGCGTCGCCGGATGACGCCCGGGGCTGGTGGGTCAACACCCTCGCCCAGGAGGCCAACGCCCGCGAGGTGGAGCTCGCCGAGCTGGCGATCACTCCGGGCCAGGTGGCCGAGGTGATCGGGCTGGTGACGTCCGGCGAGCTGACGAACAAGCTCGCCAAGGAGGTCGTCCAGGGCGTGCTCGCCGGCGAAGGCGAGCCGCGCGAGGTCGTCGAGAAGCGCGGGCTGAAGGTCGTCTCGGACGACTCGGCGCTGCTCGCGGCGATCGACGAGGCCCTCGCGGCGCAGCCGGACGTCGCGGACAAGATCCGCGGCGGGAAGGTCGCCGCGGCGGGTGCCATCGTCGGTGCGGTCATGAAGGCGACCAAGGGACAGGCGGACGCCAAGCGGGTTCGTGAGCTGATCATCGAGCGCGTCGGTTCCTGACCGGTTTCATGACACAGCCGGGATTCGTCAAAAGCGTCACCTGGCGCGAGTGGCTCGGCCTGGCGGCCGGGCTGCTCGCGCTGGGTTCGACGTTCCTGCCGTGGACCACGCTGAGCGCCACCAAACCGGACATCGAAGACATCCTCGCGCAGCTGCCGCGGGGTGACGTCGTCCGCGATGCGTGGCACTCGAGCTTCTTCGCCTGGTGCCCGCCGCTGCCGTTGCTCCTGGCCGGGGTGGCCGTGGTCGTTTTCGGGCGAATCCGGAACCTGCGGGTCAGCGGCCTGCCGCACCTGTGGCTGGTCGTCGCCGCGGCGTCGCTGCTGCTGATGGCGCTGGGCTGGTTGACCCTGGACTGGGAGTTCGACGCCGACCAGCGCGGCATCTTCGAGGCGGCCGGGGTCGCCATCGGACCCGGCTTCGGCCGGTTCCTCGGGTTGTTCGCGGCGCTGGTGTCCGGCGTTGTCGCTTTCCTGGACGTGCGGGCCATGCGGGCCGAGAGCCGGCAGCCGCGGAAGAGCCGTAGCAAGCGGGCGTGATCTTCGCGGGTGCCGTCCGGGCACTTCGGTAAGAGTCCTGCCGCGGGAGAATTTCCGACCGGGTGCCCGGAGCGTCCGACCGGTGGATCGCGATCGTTGACAACGTTGACATCGTGGTCGCCCGTTGCATGAGAAAGCGCTTTCTGGAACGGTCGGAGAGGCGCAGCCCGGCCGCGGAGGTCGCCGTCCCCGCGGGCGGACGGGCGGCGCGGATCGGCGCTGCTGGGGCGCCGGAGCCGAGGAGGGAGACCCGGGTGGTCCAGGGAAAGCGCTTGCGGGTGGCCGTCGTCGGAACCGGGGCCATCGCGGAAAGCCACCGGACCGCTTACGAGGCCCACCGCGACGACGTCGACATCGTGGCCGCGGTCGACGTCGACGAGGGAAGGGTCGCCGCCTTCTGCGCCGAGACCGACCACGCCAAGCCGTATCTCGAGCTGGGCGCGCTGCTCGCCGAGCAGGAACCGGATCTCGTCTCGATCTGCACGCCGCCGAGCCTGCACGTCGAGCAGACCCGGCAGGCGCTCGAGAGCGGCGCCTGGGTCTGGTGCGAGAAGCCGCCGTGCCGGTCGCTCGCCGAATACGACGAGATGACCGTCGCCGAACGAGACGGTGGGCCGTACGTCGCCTTCGTCTACCAGCAGCGGTCCGGTTCGGCCGCCGCGCACTTCCGGGAACTGCTCGCCGGTGGGGAGCTGGGGCGGCCGCTCGTCGCGCACTGCCAGACCACCTGGTACCGCGATGCCGCCTACTACGCGGTGCCGTGGCGCGGGCGCTGGGAGACCGAGGGCGGCGGGCCGGCCATGGGGCACGGCATCCACCAGATGGATCTGCTGCTCCACCTGCTCGGCGAGTGGGCCGAGGTGCGCGCGATGACCGCCCGGCTGGTGCACGACGTCGAGACTGAGGACGTCTCCACCGCGCTGGTGCGGTTCGCGTCGGGGGCGCTCGCGACCGTCGTCAACAGCGTCCTCTCGCCCGACGAGGTGAGCCGGATCCGGATCGACTGCGAACACGCCACCGCGGAGCTCACCCACCTCTACGGCTACGGCGTCAAGGACTGGCGCTACACGCCGGCGCCGCACGTCGCCGGGGAGGCCGTCGAGCGGTGGCACAGCCCGGCCACCGACCTCGACAGCTCGCACGCCGCCGCGTTCACGCCGATCCTCGCCGCCTACCGGGCCGGGCGGCGGCCGCCGTGCAGCGGGGACGACGGGCGGCAGGTGCTCGAGTTCATCGCCGCGCTCTACAAGTCCGCGGCCACCGGGCTCGGTGTGCGCCGCGGGGAGATCGGGCCGGGTGACCCCTTCTACCGCTCCATGGCGGGCGACCAGGCAGGAGACCGCGGATGAGCGCGACGATCACGGTGACCCACCGGTACGGCGAACGCGTGTCCGTCGAGGCGGGCGGCGTCGAGCTGATGTCCTATGTGTACAAGCCCGATCCGGTGGCCTTCGAGTCGCGCAAGCCCTACGCCCACCCGCTGCGGACCCTCGGCGGCCGGCACGTCAGCGGGTACCGGCCCGCCGACCACCGGTGGCACAAGGGCCTCCAGATGACGTCGAGCCACCTGTCCGGGCAGAACTTCTGGGGCGGCCACACCTACGTCCCCGGCGACTGGTACCAGGAGCTGCCCGACCGGATCGGCTCCATGCGGCACGACGAGTTCGCCGCCTTCACCGTCGAACACGATCGGCTGAACTTCACCGAAAACCTCACCTGGGTCGCCAACGGCGGCGAAGAATGGGCTCGGGAACGACGTGACATCGCCGTCCACTCCGTCGAGCCGGACGACGGGTCCTGGGCACTCGACTGGGCGATCGAGCTGACCAACGTCCGCGACGTCCCGCTCGTGTTCGGCAGCCCGACCACCGCCGGTCGTGAGCTGGCCGGCTACACCGGCCTGCACTGGCGAGGGCCGCGGGACTTCGGTGGCGGCCGGGTGCTCGGGCCCGGCGACCTCGAGGGCGAGGCGATGATGGGCGCGCAGGCGCCTTGGCTCGCGTTCGTCGGCGAGCACGACGACGTCGACGGGCATTCGACGCTCGTCTTCGCGCACGCGCCCGAGAACGACAAGGCGATCCACGAGTCGCACTGGTTCGTCCGATCCGGGGACCAGCCCATGGTCGCCTTCTCGTGGGCGTTTTTTGACGAATTCGAACTGCCGCCGGGTGAGAGCTTCGCCTACCGCTACCGGATCGTCGTCGCCGACGGGGCCTGGGACCGCGACCGGGTGGGCCGCTACCTCGACGGGCACGGCTGGTCATGACCGATTTTCCGCTGCCGGGTGGCGTCGGCCTCTCGCACCTGCGTGCCTACGACTGGGCGGCCGAGGACGGCGTCTGTGGTGGCAGTCCGCACGTCCACCTGGCGTGCACCGAGGCCTACGTCGTCACCGGCGGCCGGGGTGCCGTCCAGACGCTGAGCGCCGGCGGCTACGCCGAGACGGCCCTGGAAGCCGGCGTCGTCGCGTGGTTCACGCCCGGCACCGTGCACCGGATGGTGCAGGACGACGGTCTGCGCGTCACGGTCCTCATGCAGAACAGCGGGCTGCCGGAGGCCGGGGACGCCGTCTTCACCTTCCCGCCCGACGTGCTCGCCGACCCGGCCGCCTACGCCGAGGCCGCCGCGTTGCCGAAAACCGACCAGGCCGCTCGACAGCGCCGTGACCTGGCCGTTCGCGGGTACCTGCCGCTGCGTGACGCGCTGCGGGACGGCGACCTCGAACCGCTGCGGGCATTCCACCGGGCGGCCGTCGCACTCGTCGGGCCGAAGGTCGCAGAGTGGGTACCGCGCTGGCGGGCCGGGGCGTTGCAGGCCGCCGAGCTGACCGGGGCGCACCTCAAGGCGCTCGCCGACGGCGACGGGAGCCACCTCGAGAAGTCCGGGCTGCGGGTCGCGACGCCGTCGAACCCGGACGGCTACGGCATGTGCGGCCGCCGCACCGAATACGACATCCCGCTCGACCAGGAAGGCTTGCAGAGATGAACCAGTCCAGCATCGGAGTGCTGCTCAACGGGGTGACAGGCCGGATGGGTTACCGGCAGCACCTGCTCCGGTCGGTCCTGGCGATCCGCGAGCAGGGCGGCGTCGCCCTGCCGGACGGCAGCCGCGTCCAGCTCGAGCCGATCCTCGCCGGGCGCAACGCCGCGAAACTCAAGGACCTCGCCGACCGGCACGGCCTGACGGCGTGGACCACCGACGCCGATTCCGCGCTGCAGGACGTCGACATCTACTTCGACGCGCAGCTGACGTCGGCGCGCGAGCCGTCGGTGCGGTCGGCGATCGCCGCGGGCAAGCACATCTACGCCGAGAAGCCGCTCGCCGAGACGCTGCCGGCGGCGCTGGAGCTGGCCGGGCTCGCCCGGGATGCCGGGATCTGCCACGGCGTCGTGCACGACAAGCTGTTCCTGCCCGGGCTGCTGAAGCTGCGGCGGCTGGTCGACGGCGGGTTCTTCGGCCGGATCCTGTCGGTGCGCGGCGAGTTCGGCTACTGGGTCTTCGAGGGCGACTGGCAGGAGGCGCAGCGCCCCAGCTGGAACTACCGAGCCGAGGACGGCGGCGGGATCGTGCTCGACATGTTCTGCCACTGGAACTACGTGCTCGAGAACCTCTTCGGCCGCGTCTCGGCGGTGACGGCGAAGGCCGTGACACACATCCCGCGTCGCTGGGACGAGCAGGGCGCGGCGTACGCGGCGACGGCCGACGACGCCGCGTACGGCATCTTCGAACTCGAGTCGGGGGTCATCGCGCAGATCAACTCGTCGTGGTCGACGCGGGTTTTCCGCGACGAGCTGGTCGAATTCCAGGTCGACGGGACCGAGGGCAGCGCGGTCGCCGGTCTGCGGCGCTGCCGTGTCCAGCACCGCTCGGCGACGCCGAAGCCGGTCTGGAACCCGGACCTGCCGGCCACCGAGCCCTTCCGCGACCAGTGGCAGGAAGTGCCGGACAACGCCGAGTTCGACAACGGCTTCAAGGCGCAGTGGGAGGAGTTCGTGCGGGACGTCGTCGCCGGGCGGCAGCATCGCTACGACTTCTTCTCGGCCGCCCGGGGGCTGCAGGTGGCGGAGGCCGGGCTGACGTCGTCGGCCGAGGGGCGGCGGGTCGAGCTGAAACCTCTCGCCTGAGCCGCCGTGGCTCGCCGGCTCCGGGTGGCGGTCCGGAGCCGGTCAGCCAAAAGGAAGTGATCGACGTCACTTCCGATGACGAAAAGCGCAGCCGGCCGGCTCAGTCCTTGCCGTTGCCGCCGCCGGAGGTGGCCGGGGTGATCAGCACCACGCGGTCGTCGCTGGAGACCGGGGCGCCGCCGTCCTTGTTGACCGTGCCCGCCACCGCCAGCTGCGGGTTGATCATGCTCATGCCGGCCAGCCGCCCGTACGTCACCGGCGGCTTGCCGGTCTTCCCGTCGAGGCTCACCGTCGGCTTGCCGCTGATCGCGCCGTCCGGCGCCACCGGCAGGTTCTGCAGGCTGCCGGTCAGCGACGTGCCGATCGAGAGCGCGCCGTTGGCGTCGACGAAGTCGGCGCAGCCCGCGACGCCCGGTTTGTCCGGCCACGTCCACGCCGGCGTCGTCAGCGGCTGGCCGACCTGGACGCGGTAGAGGGCGTCCTTGTCGGGGAGCCGGTCGGTGACCCAGACGCGGCCGCCGTCGGCCGACGCGCACACGCCGCCCGGGGCGTGCAGGCCGGCCGCCACCACGAGGGAGCCGTTCGGGTTGCCCGCCGGTGCCTTGCCGGAGGTGTCGATCCGCAGCAGCTTCCCGGCGAGGGAGTTCGGGTCGGCCGCGGCGTTCGGATTGCCCGCGTCGCCGGTCGCGACCAGCAGCGCGCCGCGGTTGTCGGTGCCGATCGTGCCGCGGTTGCCCGACGCGCCCTTCGGGATGCCGGTGAGCACCGGCTTCGGCGCCTGGCCCTTGGCGAACCGCACGACGCGGTTGTCGGTCGCGGTCGTGATGTAGGCGAACACCAGCTGGTCCTCGACGTAGGACGGCGAGAGCGCGAGCCCGGTCAGGCCGCCGTCGCCGTCGGCTCGCACGTCGAGCTTCGCGAAGTCCGTCGCGTCCTTGCCGGCCGTCGCCAGCAGGACGCGGCCGCTCTTGCGCTCGCCGGCCAGCGCGCTCGGCGTCGAGCCGTCACCGGGCAGGCCGGCCACCGCGGCGACGGTGTCGAGGCACGTCGCGATCACCGACGGGTCGAAGTCCTTGCAGCCCTGCGGCGGCGGCACCGGCGCGGCCGACTGGCCGGGCCGGGCGGGCTTGGGGCCGCTGCCGGAGTCCGCGCCGGGGCCCTGGACCTCCGGCGGCGACTCGGGGCTCGGCACGGGGGCGGGGCTGAACGTCTGGCCCGCCGCGGTGTCGTCGAACCGCGCGCACCCGGCGGGCAGCAGGACGCCGCAGGCCAAGATCGCCAGCAGGGCCGAGCGGTACCGGGTGCGCATGATCCCCCAGCCTAGGCGCCGGTGCGTGAACCATGGGTGAGTACTCCTCGATTACGTTGGGGATCATGACGCTGACCGTGCTGGTGCCCGACGACGAGGGCATGAACGTGCTCGCCGAGGTCCCGCGGGTCCTGCCCGTGCGCTACCAGTGGGGCGAGCCGGTGCCGCCCGAGGCCGCGAAGGCGGAGGTGCTCATCCCCGGCAAGCACCCGCCGGGCGAGCAGCTGTGGCGCGCGCTGCCGAACCTGAAGCTGATCCAGCTGCTGTCCGCCGGCGCCGAAGACTGGATCGGCAGGGTCCCCGACGGCGTCCTGCTCTCCACCTGCCGCGGCGCGCACGGCGGGAGCACCGCCGAGTGGGTCGTCGCCGCGCTGCTGTCGATGTACCGGAAGCTGGACGTCTTCGCCGCGGCGCAGCGCGAAGGCCGGTGGGAGCGGCAGACGGCCGACACGCTGCAGGGCAAGCGCGTGCTCGTCATCGGCGCCGGCGACCTCGGCCGGCACCTGCGGCGGCGGCTCGAGCCGTTCGACGCGCGCTGCACGATGGTCGGGATGACCGCGCGGGAGGGCGTGCACGGCGTGCGCGAGCTGCCCGGGCTGCTCGAACTGCACGACGTCGTGGTGCTGATGGTGCCGCTGACGTCCCGCACGCGCGGGATGGTGGACGCGGAGTTCCTGTCGCGGATGCGCGACGGGGCGGTGCTGGTCAACGTCTCGCGCGGCGCCGTCGTGGACACCGACGCTTTGGTCGCCGAACTGACCACGGGCCGGTTGCGGGCCGCCCTCGACGTCACCGACCCCGAGCCGCCGCCCGCCGGGCACCCGCTGTGGACGGTGCCGGGCCTGCTGCTGACGCCGCACGTCGGTGGGGCGGTGCGCGGGGTTCGTGGTCGTTCGTACGCGGTCGCCGCGGCCGAGATCGCGCGGTACGCCGGCGGCGAGCTGCCGGACAACCTGGTGCACGGCGAATACTGAGCTCGCCAGGCCCGCGGGATTCCCCTAACCTGCGCGGGTGAACAGTGGAGACGACTTTTCGCAGCAGCCCACCAGCCTCCTGTCGGGCGTCGAGGACGATCGGTCGGACGACACGCCGCGCCAGGGCGGGCTCGGTCTCGGCCTGCTGATCCTGCGGCTGGCGCTCGGCGTGACCATGGGCGCGCACGGCCTGCAGCACCTGTTCGGCCTGTTCGGCGGGCCGGGCATCGGCGGGTTCGCGCGGGTGCTGGAAACGTTCGGCTACCACAAGCAGACGACGCTGCTGTCGTGGATCACGGGCATCACCGAAGTGGGTGGCGGGGTGCTGGTGATCGTCGGGCTGTTCACGCCGCTGGCCGCGGCGGGGCTGCTCGGGGTGGCGGCGAACGCGGTGTACGCGAAGTTCCACGGGGGGTTCTTCGAGGGGGCGGGGCAGGGGTTCGAGTTCGAGCTGGTGCTGGGGGCCGTGGCGTTGAGCTTGCTGTTCACCGGGGCGGGGCCGATTTCGCTGGAGCGGAACACGCCGTGGCGGAAGCGGCCGTTGCCGTTGGGGCTGGTGTCGCTGCTGCTTGCCGCGGCGGCGACTGTGGTGGTCATCGTCCTGACGCGGTAGCGGCCGGGTTGGGGACAACTCGGTGGCTCCGGCCGCGGTTGTGGACAACTGCGGTGCGCGGGGCCGGAAATGTCGGTGGCCGCGAGTAACGTTGAAATCGGGGGTCCCCCGAGCGGCTGGGGGGCAAGGGAAGCTTCCCGGGCGGCCGGGAGTGCTGGGGAAAGGGAGCTCCCCGAGCGGCCGGGGTGTTGTGGCAAGGGCGGCACCCGAGTGGCCGCAGGGGCCCAGCAAAGTCGAACTCCAGGGGCCCCTCGCGGGAGACCGAGGGCGCGCTGAGGGCCGGTGGAGCTGTTGCCGGTGCGCTGAACGAGTCGTTCAGGACGTTCGAACCCGCTGCCACGACCGGCTCACGACCGCCCGGACGAACCCGGCCGAGGTGTTGCGGCAAGGGAACTCGCCAGCGCGGCCGGGATGTTGTGGCAAGAAAAAAGCCGCCCCGGCGAGCCGGGACGGCCTTCTCGAAAACGGCCTGACCTACTTGTTCACGTCGCGCACCGCGCCCGTGTCCGCCGACGTCGCCATCCGGGCGTACGCGCGCAACGCCGCCGTCACCGGGCGCTGGCGGTCCTTCGGCTGCCACGGCCTCTCGGACGCCTCCATCTTCGCGCGGCGCTCGGCCAGGACGTCCGGGGCGACCAGCAGCTCCAGCCGGCGCTCATGGATGTCCAGGAGGATCCGGTCGCCGTTCTCCACCAGGCCGATCAGGCCGCCCGCCGCCGCCTCCGGCGAAATGTGGCCCACCGAGATGCCCGACGAACCGCCCGAAAACCGGCCGTCCGTGATCAGGGCGCACTTCTTGCCCAGGCCCGATCCCTTCAGGAATGCCGTCGGGTGCAGCATCTCCTGCATGCCCGGGCCGCCTGCCGGGCCCTCGTAGCGGATCACCAGGACCTCGCCCGGCTGGATCTCCTTCTTCAAGATCGCCGAGACCGCTTCCTCCTGGCTCTCCAGCACCCGCGCCGGGCCCTCGAAGTGCCACAGGTCCTCGTCGATGCCCGCGGCCTTGATCACCGCGCCGTTCTCCGCCAGGTTGCCGCGGAGGATCGCCAGGCCGCCGTCCTTCGTGTACGCGTGCTCGACGTCGCGGATGCAGCCCTCCGCCGCGTCCGTGTCCAGCGACGACCAGCGGTTCGACGTCGAGAACGCCTCCGTCGTGCGGACCCCGCCCGGCGCCGCGTGGAACAGTTCGAGAGCGGCGGGAGAGGGCGACGAAGCCCGGATGTCCCACTGAGCCAGCCAGGACTCCAGGTCACGCGAGTGCACCGACCACACGTCCGTGTTGAGCAGGCCGCCGCGGTACAGCTCGCCCAGGATCGCCGGGATTCCGCCCGCGCGGTGGACGTCCTCCATGTGGTAGTCCGAGTTCGGCGCGACCTTCGACAGGCACGGCACGCGGCGGCCGATCGCGTCGATGTCGGCGATCGTGAAGTCGACCTCGCCCTCCTGGGCGGCCGCCAGGATGTGCAGCACCGTGTTCGTCGAACCGCCCATCGCCATGTCGAGGGCCATCGCGTTCTCGAACGCCGCCTTCGACGCGATCGAGCGCGGCAGCACCGAGGCGTCGTCCTCCTCGTACCAGCGCTTGCACAGCTCGACGACCGTGCGGCCGGCCTCCTCGAACAGCGCGCGCCGGGCAGCGTGCGTTGCCAGCGTCGAGCCGTTGCCCGGCAGCGACAGGCCGAGGGCCTCGGTGAGGCAGTTCATCGAGTTCGCCGTGAACATGCCGGAGCACGATCCGCACGTCGGGCAGGCCGAACGCTCGACGATCGCCAGCCCGTCCTCGTCGACCTCCGTGCTCGCCGACGCCGCGATCGCGGTGATCAGGTCGGTCGGGGCCTGCGCGACGCCGCCCACGACGACCGCCTTGCCGGCCTCCATCGGGCCGCCGGAGACGAACACCACCGGGATGTTCAGGCGCATCGCCGCGTTGAGCATGCCCGGGGTGATCTTGTCGCAGTTGGAGATGCACACCAGCGCGTCGGCCTGGTGCGCGTTGACCATGTACTCCACCGAGTCGGCGATGATCTCGCGCGAGGGCAGCGAGTAGAGCATCCCGGAGTGGCCCATGGCGATGCCGTCGTCGACGGCGATCGTGTGGAACTCGCGCGCGACGCCGCCCGCTTCCTTGACCGCGTCCGCGACGATCTCGCCGAGGTCCTTCAGGTGCACGTGGCCCGGCACGAACTGGGTGTAGGAGTTGGCGATCGCCACGATCGGCTTGCCGAAGTCGCTGTCGGTCATGCCGGTGGCGCGCCAGAGCGAGCGCGCGCCCGCCGCGTTGCGGCCGTGGGTGGTGGTCCGGGAACGGAGAGGCGGCACGGGAACTCCCAGGTCAAAGGGTGGCCGGCGAAACTGGTCCTACCAATTTACGCTGCCCGGCTCCCGAGACGAGCCGCGGGGTTATTCGCTCGGTGACGTCCCGGGCTTGAGGTCCTCGGCCTGCAGCACCCCGCTCGGGTCCGCGACCAGGCCCTCGCTGACCAGCGACAGCACCGGCAGGTGCCGGGTCCGCACGGTCGGCAGCGGCACCTTCGTGTCGTCCTGCAGCACCGCCTGCACGCGCGCCTTCTTCGTGATCGCCAGCCCCTTCAACGCCGACCACGGGATGTCGCGGTGGCCGAACATCGTGCGGACGGCCAGCCCCGAGCGCGTCGCGACCGTGCGGTGGCGGATCACGAACACCGCCAGCGCGATCGGGAAGACGTAGAGCCACTGCAGGTACGGGATCTCCCCGAGCGCGATCGGCGTCACGCAGATCGTCAGGAGGGCGATCGCCATGAAGGACGTGCGGGGGACGCGGAAGACGGCCTTCCGGCCTTCGTCCTGCTGTTTTTCGGCCACCCCGAAATGGTGCACCGCGCCGCCGACCGGCCCGGACCCGGGTCTCGCCGGTGTGACCCACGTCCACGATGCGGACATGTCATCCCGCAGAGTTGACACCCGCATGGCGTTCGGTCTAGCGTCATCGCCGTGACACCGCTGACCGGCCTCGTACTTCCCAAGCGCGTCGACGCTTAGGGAAGACTTTCCGCTGCGTCGACGCGCGAACCCTCGTGCGACCTTACGGTCGGCGAGGGTTTTTTGTTGCCCTAGGGAAGCAATTCCCCGCCCCACCGCACAAAACCGACCCGAACGAGTGACACCGAGACCCACGAGGCAGATCCGATGACCAGTGCGACGTCGCGCAGCGACGCGAAGCCCGGGCCGACGCCCGGAACGCCCGGAGCACGTCCGAAGCCGGCTCCACCGGCGGGAACGCCGGTGCGCGTCACCGGCGCCCAGTCCCTCGTGCGCTCGCTCGAGGCCGTCGGCGCCGAGGTGGTCTTCGGGATCCCGGGCGGCACCATCCTGCCCGCCTACGACCCGCTCCTCGACTCGACGAAGGTCCGCCACGTCCTGGTCCGCCACGAGCAGGGCGCCGGCCACGCGGCCACCGGGTACGCGCAGGCCACCGGCAAGGTCGGGGTCTGCATGGCGACCTCGGGCCCGGGCGCGACCAACCTGGTCACCCCGCTCGCCGACGCGAACATGGACTCGGTGCCGGTCGTGGCCATCACCGGGCAGCAGTCCCGCGCGCTGATCGGCACCGACGCGTTCCAGGAAGCCGACATCTGCGGCATCACCATGCCGATCACCAAGCACAACTTCCTCGTCACGGACCCCGCGGACATCCCGCGGACCATCGCCGAGGCGTTCCACCTGGCCGCGACCGGCCGCCCCGGCCCGGTCCTGGTGGACATCCCCAAGGACGTGCTGCAGGAGATGACCTCGTTCTCCTGGCCGACGGAGCTGCGCCTCCCGGGCTACCGCCCGACGCTGCGCCCGCACGGCAAGCAGGTCCGCGAAGCCGCGAAGCTGATCGCCAAGTCGCGGCGCCCGGTGCTCTACGTCGGCGGCGGCGTCATCAAGGCCGAGGCGCACGAGCAGCTGAAGCAACTCGCCGAGCTGACGAACATCCCCGTCGTCACCACGCTGATGGCGCGCGGCGCGTTCCCCGACTCGCACCCGCAGCACCTCGGCATGCCGGGCATGCACGGCTCGGTCGCCGCGGTCGCCGCCATGCAGCGCGCCGACCTGCTGATCGCGCTCGGCGCCCGGTTCGACGACCGGGTCACCGGCCAGCTGTCGTCGTTCGCGCCGGACGCCGCGATCGTGCACGCCGACATCGACCCGGCCGAGATCTCCAAGAACCGCAAGGCCGACGTCCCGATCGTCGGCGACTGCAAGGAGATCATCGGCGAGCTGATCACCGCCGTGACGACGGAGTTCGACCACAGCGGCCGGCCGGACCTGACCGACTGGTGGACCCAGGCCGACGACTGGCGCAAGACCTACCCGGCCGGCTACGAGTGGCCCGACGACGGTTCGCTGTCGCCGCAGTACGTCATCGAGCGGATCGGCGAGCTCGTCGGCCCGGACGCCGTCTACGCCGCCGGGGTCGGCCAGCACCAGATGTGGGCCGCGCAGTTCGTCAAGTACGAGAACCCGCGCACCTGGATCAACTCCGGCGGCCTCGGCACCATGGGCTACGCGGTGCCCGCCGCGATGGGCGCGCAGTTCGGCGTCCCGGACAAGCCGGTCTGGGCGATCGACGGCGACGGCTGCTTCCAGATGACGAACCAGGAGCTGGCCACCTGCGCCATCGAAGGCGCGCCGATCAAGGTCGCCGTCATCAACAACGGCAACCTGGGCATGGTCCGGCAGTGGCAGAACCTCTTCTACTCGGAGCGGTACTCCAACACCGACCTCGGCACGCACAAGCACCGCATCCCGGACTTCGTCCTGCTGGCGGAGGCGCTGGGCTGCGCCGGCCTGCGGTGCGAGACCCGCGAAGACGTCGACGCCACCATCCGCCGCGCGATGGAAATCAACGACCGCCCCGTCGTGATCGACTTCGTCGTGGGGAAGGATGCCCAGGTGTGGCCGATGGTCGCGGCCGGCACCGGCAACGACGAGATCATGGCGGTCCGGGGCATCCGGCCGCTGTTCGACGACGACGAGGTTTCGGTCGAGACGACCGAAGCCGCCGCGGAAGGTGAGCGCTGAGATGAGCGTCCACACGCTGAGTGTCCTGGTCGAGAACAAGCCCGGTGTGCTCGCGCGCGTGTCGGGCCTGTTCTCCCGCCGCGGGTTCAACATCGAGTCCCTCGCCGTCGGGCCCACGGAAAACCCCGAGGTGTCCCGCATGACGATCGTGGTCGCCGTGGAAGAGCTACCGCTCGAACAGGTGACGAAGCAGCTCAACAAGCTGGTCAACGTGATCAAGATCGTCGAGCTGGAGCAGTCGACCGCCGTGCAGCGCGAACTGCTGCTGGTGAAGGTTCGCGCCGACAACACCGTGCGCAGCCAGGTCCTCGAAACCGTCCAGCTCTTCCGGGCCAAGGTGGTGGACGTCTCTCCGGAGGCACTCACCGTCGAGGCCACCGGGACGTCCGACAAGATCGGTGCGTTGCTGCGGATGCTGGAGCCGTATGGCATCCGCGAGCTCGTGCAGTCCGGCATGGTCGCGGTGGGTCGCGGCGCCCGTTCGATCACCGCCACATCACCGCGATAAAGAAGTAAGTCAGGAAAGGAAGCAGTACCCCCATGGCAGTGGAAATCTTCTACGACGACGACGCCGACCTCTCGATCATCCAAGGGCGCAAGGTCGCTGTCATCGGCTACGGCAGCCAGGGCCACGCCCACTCGCTGAGCCTGCGCGACTCCGGCGTCGACGTCCGCATCGGCCTGCCCGAGGGGTCCAAGTCGCGGGCGAAGGCCGAGGAGCAGGGCCTGCGCGTGCTCACCCCGGCCGAGGCGTCGGCCGAGGCCGACCTGATCATGATCCTGGCGCCGGACACCAAGCAGCGCCACATCTACGAGCAGGACATCGCGCCGAACCTCAAGGACGGCGACGCCCTCTTCTTCGGGCACGGCTTCAACATCCGCTACGACCTGATCAAGCCGCCGGCAGGAGTCGACGTCGCGATGGTCGCCCCGAAGGGCCCGGGCCACCTGGTCCGCCGCCAGTTCGTCGACGGCAAGGGCGTCCCGGCGCTCATCGCCGTGGAGCAGGACGCCTCCGGCAACGCCCAGGCGCTCGCGCTCTCCTACGCGGCCGCCATCGGTGGCGCTCGCGCCGGCGTCATCAAGACGACGTTCACCGAGGAGACCGAGACCGACCTCTTCGGCGAGCAGGCCGTGCTCTGCGGTGGCGCGTCCGCGCTGGTGCAGACCGGTTTCGAGGTGCTCACCGAGGCGGGCTACGCCCCGGAGATCGCCTACTTCGAGGTGCTGCACGAGCTGAAGCTGATCGTCGACCTCATGTACGAGGGCGGCATCGCGCGCCAGCGCTACTCGATCTCCGACACCGCCGAGTACGGCGACCTGACCCGCGGCCCGCGCGTCATCTCGCCGGCGGTCAAGGAGGAGATGAAGAAGATCCTCGGCGAGATCCAGGACGGCACGTTCGCCCGCGAATGGGTGGCCGAGGACGAGGCCGGCCGGCCGAACTTCACCAAGCTCGAGGAGCAGGGCAACCAGCACCCGATCGAGGAGACCGGCAAGAAGCTCCGCGGCCTGATGTCGTGGGTGGACCGGCCGATCACCGAGACCGCCTGACGTTCTTATCGGTAACACAGTTGCCTGGACCGAAGGGGACGCCCGCTACCGGGCGTCCCCTTCGGTGTCTCGTTACGCTGACCGCATGACCGACGACAAGGAGCACATCCGGCACCACCTCGACCTGTCGCGGGCCGAGTGGATCCGGGGTGAACCCGCGGGCGTCACGCTCGACGAGGTCGTCGAGTACGCGTTCGTGCCGCACACCGACGGCGTCACCTACGTCGCGATGCGGAAGTCGACGGATCCCGACGGCGTGGTCCTGGTCTTCACCCCTTCGGAGTGGGACGCGTTCCTCAAGGGCGTCCGCGACGGCGAGTTCGACCTGCCCGAGGCCTAGGGAAGCTTCGCGGCCAGCTCGGGGATCTTCCCGAGCTCGCCGGCGATCCCGAGGTGGTCGCCGTAGTCGCGGGACTCCACGATGAGCCCGCCCGAGATCCGCATGACGAAGAGGTTCGCCACCCGCACCGGCTTTCCGCCGTAGCTGCCCTGGTAGGCGAACTCGCCGATCAGCACTTCCGGATCGGTGCCCCGGTAGGTGACCAGGTCCGTAACGGCGAACCCCGGGTTCAGCGCCTTGCCCGCCGCGAAGTGCGCGCGCAGCTCGTCGCGGGTGCGCATGACCTCGGAGCCCGGCAGGAACGGGTGCGTGACGTGTGTTTCCTCCGCGTACAGCTCCGGCAGTCCGTCCCAGCGCCCGGCGGCGACGCCGTGGACGAGCCGCTCGAACACCGTGTCCCCGCTCTCCGGCGTGACCGGGGAAAGTTCGTGCGGCGGAGCCTGTTCGTAGGCCTGCACCAGCTGGTCGACGCCGTCGCGGACGACCGCGAACCGCAGGTAGTCGTGGTAGTCGCGGGAATGGACGATCAGGCCGTCGCGGACGCGCAGCACCTGGACGTTGGCCGTGGGGATCGTCCGCCCGGTCCGCACCGATTCGGCGTCGTAGTCGTATTCGGCGACGATCACCTCGGGGTCGGTGGTCTCGTGTACGACGACGTTCTTGCGCTTGAACCGCATCGTGCCGGCGAGGGCGCCGGTGAACCGTTCGTGGACCGTCGCGCGACCCGTGATGCGGGCCGGCCGCGGTACCGCCTGGGGGTGCTCGACGACGGTGTCTTCCGCGTAGAGCGCGGAAAGGTCTTCCCAGCGTCCTTCGGTGATGCCGTCGGACAGTGCGTGGAACACCTCGCGGGGCGCGTTCATACGGTCCTCCCAGTAGCAAAACGGAGTCGGTAGTCCGCCTATGACGATACGGACTACCGACTCCGGTTGGCTACCTCAGCAGCTCCCGCGCGGCCGGCTGCCCGCACACCTCCGCCCACTTCTCCGGGGTGCTGCCGAAGATCGCGTCCCGCGCGCCGGGGTCGGCACCGCTTTCGACGAGGGCGCGGATGACGTCGACGTGGCCGGACTGCGCGGCCAGGTGCAGGGCTGTGACGCCCTCGCCGTGGTGCGGGCCGCCGAACGTGCCGCGGAAGTTCACGTCGGCGCCGAGGTCGAGGAGCGTCCGGACGGCGGCGAGCCGGCCCGAGGCCGCCGCCCACGCCAGCGCCGTTCCGCGGTAGACGTCGGCGTCCACGTCGGCGCCCCGCGCGACGAGCGTTCTCAGCGCGTCGACGCGGTCGTTGCGGGCCGCCCAGGAGAGGGCTTCGTTCTTGGCTTCGGCGGGGTCGTCCGTCGGCCGCCAGCGCGGGAAACCGCTGTGGGGACGGTAGAAGCCCCGGTGCGCGCCGCCGCGGCCCGACGTCAGGAGCTCGTCGAGGAGTTCGATGTCACCCAGCCCGGCGGCGACGCGGAGGTTGCCCGGCGCCCGGCTGTGTTCCGCGAGTTTTCCGGCGGCTTCGCGGTGACCCCAGAACAGGGCGACGACCAGGGGAGTGCCGCCGTCGCCGCGGGCGTGGACGTCGACCGGCGCGCCGCGCTCCAGCAGCAGGTCGAGCAGGTGCGGCAGGTTGCTGTAGGCGGCCTGGTGCAGGGGCGTCCAGCCGTGGACGTTGCCGCGGCCCGGGTCGGCGCCGTGGTCGAGGAGGATCCGGCTGAGCCGCTCGTCGTGCGTGGCGCCGGCCATGCCGAGCAGGTCGTTGCCGTTGGTGCCGCGGGCGGTGACGAGGCCGGGGAACGCGTCCAGCAGCGAGGCGAGCTGGTCCGGATCCCGCGCCTCGATCGCCCGGTACGCGCGGGCGAACGGCTCACCACTGTCCACAAGCGACTCGACGTGCCTGCGAAGTGCTTTCCAGGAACCGAAACCGTGCTCACGGGCGACGACCGCGCGGGCGCCGTCACGGGTGAGCGGCTGCCCCCAGCGGTCGAACGGCTCTCGCGCGCCGGGCGTCTCGTCCTCGGCCGAGGCGAGCAGGCCGAGCGCGCGTTCGGCGTAGTACCCGACGTCCTGGTGGTACGAGTGCTGCAGGGCGTCCCCGTGCTCGGTGACGCGCCGGACGTACGCCTGCAGCTTCGGCCAGCTCGGGAAGCCGTGGTCCCGCGCGATGCGGAACTGCGCTTCGGCGAGCTTGACGTTCTCGGCGCGCGCGAGGTCCTTCGCGCGCTTGCGCAGCTGGTCCAGGCTGGGTTTCGCGGGCAACGTGCCCATGGTGCCTCCTTCCCTCGACGCCCGTGGTCCGCCGGCACCGGGCAGGAAAGAAGGTGCGGAGCTGGTGGTGCGGTGAAGCGGGGCTGGGCTCGGCCCTGACCGCGGACGGGACGCGGACCCCACCGCGCCCCGCCACCTTACCCCGCTCACGGCAGCAGGTCGGCCAGCCTGCGGTAGGACGTCTCCGTGCGGGCCAGCACCTGGACACAGACGTGGTCGGCGCCCGCGTCGAGGTGGGCGCGGATCCGGTCCGCCACCGCCTGCTCGCCGGTCGCGACAATGGCGTCGGCCAGGCGGTCGCTGCCGCCGTCGGCCAGGTCGTCGTCGGTGAAGCCGAGCCGCCGCAGGTTTTCCTGGTGGTGCGGTGCCTGCCGGACGTACAGGCCGACGTGCTCGCGGGCGACGTCCGGTGCGGCGTCCAGGACCACCGCCTGCTCGACGGCGAGGTACTTGCCCGGCCCCAGCCGCTCGCGCGCCATCGCCGTGTGCTCCGGCGGGACGAAGTACGGGTGGGCGCCGTCGGCGCGTTCGGCCGCGAGGTCCAGCAGCTTGGGGCCCAGCGCCGCCAGCACCCGCCGTGGCCGCGGCGACGGCGGCGGGAGGCCCGGCAGCTCGGCCGCGTCCATCCCGTCGAGGTACTCGCGCAACGCCGTCAGCGGCCGCGCGCCCGGCCGGTGCCCGCCCAGACCGGCGATGAACCGGCCCGGGTACGCCTCGCCGAGGGCGCGGATGGCGCCTTCCGCGGCGAGCGGGGAGCGCTGGTCGAACCGCGCGACCCCGGTGGCGACCGTGAGCCGGGACGTCGCCGCGAGCAGCAGCGCCGCCTGGGTGAACGCTTCCCGGCCGGCGTACTCGCCGAACCAGATCGCGTCGAAGCCGAGTTCCTCCACCTCGGCGGCCGTTGCGCGGAGCGCGCCGATCGGGGCGCCGTCGAAGAACCGCCAGATCCCGACGCTCATCGGGTCACCTCCGCGGCCAGTTCGAGCAGGGTTTCCACAGTGGACTCGAACGTGGGTGCGGCCGGCGTCAGCAGTACGTGGTCCGCGCCCGCGTCGAGCACCTCGCCGAGGCGTTTCGCAATGGTCGGGGCGTCACCCCAGAGCACCAGGTCGTCGACGAACCGGTCGCTCGGCCCGTCGATGTCGGCGTCGGTGTAGCCGAGCCGTTTCCACCCGGCGAGGTACGCCGTCACCCGGTGCTCGCGCGATTGCGCCACCCGGTGCCGGACGGTTTCGCGAGCGTCCTCGCGCGTGCCGAGCAGGACCGTCTGCTGCGGGATGAGCAGCTTGTCCGGCCCGAGGATCTCGCGGGCGTACGGCGTGTGCGAGACCGGCTGGGCGAAGGGGTGGGCGCCGTCCGCGTGGTCGCGGGAGAGTGCCAGCATCTTCGGACCGACCGCGGCCAGGACCCGGGGGAACGGGACGGGCGCCGGGTTTTCGGCGGCCACCGCATCCATTTCGGACAGCTGGGCCCGCATCCGGTCGAGCGGCCGGTAGTCCTCGCCGAGTTTCGCTGCCTGGAAGGCGTGTCCGACGCCGATGCCGAGCACGAACCGGCCGGGGTGGGCCTGGGCGAGTGTCGCGCCACCCTTGTACGTGGTCGTTCCGCGCCGCAGCAAGGCGTTCGCGATGCCGGTGCCGAGCACGACGTCCGGCACGGCGGCCAGGAGGTCGCCGAACCGGGCGAACACCTCCCGGGTGCCGGGTCCTTCGCCGCTCCAGACCGAGCGGTAGCCGGCGTCGGCGAGCCGGCGGGTCGCGGCGCGTTCGACGTCCGGGGGTGGGTGCAGCGGGGCGCTCGGCAGCCAGGCACCGATCGCGCCGAGCCGGGCTCGCGTGTCTTCGATCAGGGTCATCCTCAGTCCCTCCAGTAAAGTGAGGCTGCCTCCGGTTAATATACGGAGGTGGCCTCCGATTGGCTACCCGGTATGGTCGGGAGCGCGATGACCGACGTCAGACCGATGCGCGCGGACGCCCGCCGCAACTACGAGCGCCTCCTCGAAGAGGCTCAACGCGCCTTCGTCGAGCACGGCGTCGAGGCGTCGCTCGAGGACATCGCGCGCCGCGCCGGGGTCGGCATCGGCACGCTCTACCGGCACTTCCCGACCCGGGAGGCGCTGCTCGAGACGCTCCTGCGCGCCCGGTTCGACGCCCAGGCCGAGCGGGCCCGCGAGCTGCTCGCCCACCCCGAGCCGCTGGCCGCCCTGCGGGCGTGGCTTACCGGGCTGGGGGACGCCACCGGTGCCTACCGTGGCCTGGCCGAGCTCACCGCGGACGCGCTGAACGACGAAACGTCCCGGTTGTACGAGTCGTGCCACGCCATGCGCGAGCTCGGTTCCCAGCTGGTGGAACGCGCGAAGCGGGCGGGCGAGCTGCGCGAGGACGTCACGGCGCACGAGCTGCTTCTGTTGCTGCACGCGGCATCCTGGGCGGGCGGGCACCTGCCCGGCGAGGGGGGCACGCACCGGCTGCTGGCTCTTGTTTTCGAGGGATTACGGGCGAGTTAACGCCGGGGGACGCCACGGGGTGCCGCGGGGCGTTAAACTCCGCCTCGACCGGGGCACAACGACGTGCAATGACCGTTTGTCGACACCGAGCGTCCTGGAAATGACCAGATAGTGGGAGCCGTATCGTGAGCAAGCCCAGCAAGCCCGTCGTCCTCATCGCGGAAAAGCTCGCCCCCTCCGTGCTGAGTGTCTTCGGTGACGAGGTGGAGGTCCGGCACGTCGACGGCACGGACCGGTCCGCGCTGCTCGAGGCGGTGAAGAGCGCCGACGCGCTCCTGGTTCGCTCCGCCACCCAGGTGAACGCCGAGGTCTTCGCGGCCACCACGCAACTCAAGGTCGTCGCCCGCGCCGGAGTCGGCCTCGACAACGTCGAGGTGCCCGCCGCGACCGAGCGCGGTGTCCTGGTCGTCAACGCGCCGACGTCGAACATCGTCTCCGCCGCCGAGCACGCCGTCGCCCTGCTGCTGTCGGTCGCGCGCCGCGTCCCGGCCGCCGACCAGAGCCTCCGCGGCGGCGAGTGGAAGCGCAGCTCGTTCTCCGGCGTCGAGCTGCAGGGCAAGACCATCGGTGTCGTCGGCCTCGGCAAGATCGGCCAGCTGTTCGCCCAGCGCCTGGCCGCCTTCGACACGCACCTGATCGCCTACGACCCCTACGTCTCGGCGGCGCGCGCCGCGCAGCTGGGCATCGAGCTCGTCACCCTCGACGAGCTGCTGACCCGCGCCGACGCCATCTCCATCCACCTGCCGAAGACGCCGGAGACCAAGGGCCTCATCGACGCCGAGGCGCTGAAGAAGACCAAGCCGGGCGTCATCATCGTCAACGCCGCCCGCGGCGGGCTCATCGTCGAGGAAGACCTGGCCGACGCGCTGCGCTCGGGCCACGTCGGCGGTGCCGGCGTCGACGTCTTCGTCACCGAGCCGACCACGTCCAGCCCGCTGTTCGAGCTGGAGAACGTCGTCGTGACGCCGCACCTGGGCGCCTCGACGGCCGAGGCGCAGGACCGCGCGGGCACCGACGTCGCGAAGTCGGTGCTGCTGGCCCTGCGCGGCGACTTCGTGCCGGACGCGGTGAACGTCTCCGGCGGCGGCGCGGTCGGCGAGCACGTCCGCCCGTACCTGTCGCTGGTCCAGAAGCTCGGCCAGCTCCTGACGGCGCTCAACCCGACGTCGCCGACGTCGGTGACCGTGCAGGTCAAGGGCGAGATCTCGAACGAGGACACCGGCGTGCTGCAGCTGGCGGCGCTGCGCGGGGTGTTCACCGGCGTGGTCGAGGACCAGGTCACGTTCGTCAACGCGCCGCAGCTGGCGGAGAAGCTGGGCGTGCAGGTCGAGCTGGAGACCGAGCCGGAGAGCCCCAAGTTCCGCAGCCTGGTCACGGTGCGCGCGGTGCACGCCGACGGCTCGGTGCTGAGCGTCTCGGGTTCGGTGACCGGCCTGGACGAGGTCGAGAAGCTGGTCGAGGTCAACGGCCGCGGCTTCGACCTGCGGGCCGAGGGCACCGTGCTGCTGGTCGAGTACCCGGACCGCCCGGGCGTGATGGGCCGGGTCGGGACGCTGCTCGGCGAGGCGGGCATCAACATCGAGGCCGCGCAGATCAGCCAGACGACGGACGGCTCGGACGCGGTGATGCTGCTGCGCGTCGACCGCCACATCGACGCGCACCTGCTGGAGCCGATCGGCGCTTCGGTCGGCGCGCACACGATTCGCGCGGTCGACTTCAACTGACGTAACTCGTTCGAAGGCCCCCTGTCACTCGGCAGGGGGTCTTCGCACGCAATCACAACTACATAACGGAGTCCTTTGCCTACGTAAGTAGGTGTTTTGGGGGATTAGGTTCTCTGCGCGAGGTCGAACCACGCGCCGTCGAGGGCACGGCGCTGTGCCGCGCTTCACCGTCGGGGGTGTCAGGAGCGGCAGGCAGGTTCGGGTCCAGACCTCGGGTAAGGGGCCGACTCATGAGCAGATCCCGCCTCCCCGCGCGCGCCACGACGGCGGCCTTCGCCGTCGTTCTGGCGGCCGCGCTCGGGGCGCCGGTCGCGAGCGCAGCGGACGCACCGCTCGCCGACGGCGTGGCACCCGCCAAGATCGACGACGCGAAGCTGCAGGGGAAGCTGTCGCCGCGCCTGGGAGCCGCGCAGGGCCGGGTCACCGCGTTCGTCGAGCTGGCCAAGAAGCCGGCCGTCGACGCGTTCACCGCCGCGCAGCCGCAGGGCAAGGAGCAGGCCAAGCGGGCCGCCAAGGCCGCCAAGGCCGACACCGCCGCCGCGGTCGACTCCGTCGTCGGCCAGCTACGCGCGGCCGACGCCAAGCCGCAGGTCGTCACCCGGACCGCCAACGCCGTTCCCGGCGTGGTCGTCACCGCGGACGCCGCGAAGCTGCGCGAGGTCGCGAAGCGGGCAGACGTCGTCGCGGTGCGCACGGTCGTGCCGAAGACCCGCACCAACGCCAGCGCCGCGCAGCTGACCAACACGCTCACCGCCTGGCAGCAGACCGGCAGGTTCGGCGACGGCGTCCGCGTCGGCGTCATCGACGACGGCATCGACTACACCCACGCCGACTTCGGCGGCCCCGGCACGCAGGCCGCCTACAAGAGCATCGACGGCACCAAGCCGACCCCGCTCTTCCCGACCGCCAAGATCGTCGGCGGCACCGACCTCGTCGGCGACGACTACGACGCCGGGACGCCCGGCAAGACCACCCCGAAGCCGGACCCGAACCCGCTGGCCTGCGGCGAGCACGGCACGCACGTCGCCGGCACCATCGGCGGCTTCGGCGTCACCGCCGACGGCAAGACCTTCAAGGGCGACTACAAGAAGCTGGACGCCAAGAAGGTCGACGCGATGCGGATCGGCCCGGGCACGGCGCCGAAGTCGCTGCTCTACGCCATCAAGGTGTTCGGCTGCGCCGGCTCGACGAACGTCACCTCGCAGGCCCTGGACTGGGCGCTCGACCCCGACGGCGACGGCGACTTCACCGACCACCTCGACATCGTCAACCTCTCGCTCGGCTCCGACTTCGGCGCCCCGGACGACCCGGACTCGCTGTTCGTGCGCAAGCTCGCCGCGAACAACGTCCTCCCGGTGATCTCCGCGGGCAACGGCGGCGACATCAACGACATCGCCGGCTCCCCGGGCAACACCCCCGAGGCGCTCACCGTCGCCAGCACGCGCGACGTGGGCATCCTCCGCGACGCCGCCGAGGTCAAGGCGCCGTCGACGGCCGCCGGCCAGAAGACCGGCCAGTACAGCCAGAACTACACCGGCTACGACACCCTCGACCTGACGGCGCCGGTCGTCGCCCTGTCGGCGGCGAACGCGGCCGGCTGCGCGCCGTACTCCGCCGAGGACAAGGCGAAGGCCGCCGGCAAGTTCGTCTTCCTGGAGTGGGACGACAACGACGCGACCCGAGCCTGCGGTTCGGCGGGCCGCGCCAACAACGCCCAGGCCGCCGGGGCCAAGGGCGCGCTCCTTTCGTCCACTTTGGAGCACTTCAGCGCCGGCATCGCGGGCAACGCGGCGATCCCGGTGTTCCAGTTCACCGGCTCCGCCACCCAGACGCTGCGCGCCGCGCTGACCGCCGGCACGCTGCAGGTCCGGCTCTACGGCGCCGGCCGCGCCTCGATCCAGACCTACGACAAGAAGATCGTCGACACCCCGAGCTCGTTCACCTCGCGCGGCACCCGCGGCCCGGCCGTCAAGCCGGACGTCGCCGCCCCCGGTGACACGATCACCTCGGCGTTCCGCGGCAGCGGCAACGGCCGCACCGTGCTGAGCGGCACCTCGATGGCCGCCCCGCACACCGCGGGCATCACCGCGCTGATCCGCCAGTCGCACCCCGACTGGTCGGTCGAGGAGGTCAAGGCCTCGGTCATCGACACCGCCGGCCACGACGTCACCGACGGCGCGGGCCACACCTACGCGCCGCAGCGCGTCGGCAGCGGCCGGATCGACGCCAAGGCCGCCCTGGACAACCAGGTGCTCGCCTACGTCGTCGACGACCCGGGCGCGGTCAGCGTCAGCTTCGGCACCGTCGAGGCCGCCGGCCCGGTGACGCTGTCGAAGACGATCAAGCTCGTCAACAAGGGCGTCACGCCCGCCGAGTACACCGTGGGCTACCAGGCGGTCAACGCGCTGCCGGGTGTCGAGTACACAGTGGACAAGCAGTCGGTGAAGCTGACCCCGCGCGGCACCGCCAAGGTCAAGGTGACGCTGAAGATCACCGACCCGAAGGCGCTGCGCAAGGTCATGGACCCGACCATGGCGGCCACCCAGGCCGGCCTGGCCCGGCAGTTCGTCGCGGACGCTTCCGGCCGCGTCGCCTTCACGCCGGTCAGCGGCGCCAAGGTGCCGCTGCGGGTCTCGGTCTATTCCGCGCCGAAGCCGGTGTCGACCATCTCGACGCCGTCGTCGGTGAAGTTCGCCCCGGACGCCACCCAGGCCGTGCTCAACCTGACCGGCAAGGGTGTCGACCAGGGTGCCGGCGCGCAGCGGTACCGCTCGCTGATCAGCGTGCTCGAACTGCAGGCGGAGTCCCCGCAGCTGCCCGAGTGCGACGCGGACGTGGTCACCGACTGCACGCTGAACAAGACGGCCAAGGGCGGCGACCTCCGCTACATCGGCGCGGCGTCGACCGCTCCGCTGGCGAAGGCGCAGGGCGAGCCGGAGAACGCGACCCTCGCGTTCGGCCTCTCCACCTGGGGTGACTGGGCGAACATCGGCAGCAACACCTCGCCGTTCGTCGACATCGACACGACCGGGGACGGGACGCCGGACTTCGAGACCTACGTGACCAAGGCGACGTCGACCGACGTCCTCCTGGCCGTCACGGTCGCGCTGACCCCGGGCTTCCCGACCGTCGACGTCCAGGCCGTCAACGGCCAGCTCGGCGACGTGGACACGAACGTGTTCGACACGAACGTGATCACGCTGCCGGTTTCGCTGGCCGCGCTGGGCATCGACGCGAACTCCGACAGCCACCGCATTTCCTACACGGTGGGCGTCAGCGGGTTCTACGTCGCGCCGGGCACGACGAACGGGCTGATCGACTACGTCGGCACGCCGCTTTCGTTCGACGCGCTCGCGCCGGGCTACACGGTGCAGGGTGGCGGCGACGCCGCGCTGGGCTACGTCGCGAAGCCGGGCACGGCGCTGGTCGTGACGCGCAACGCGGCGTCGGCCGCGGCCGACAAGGCCCTCGGGCTGCTGGCCATCGAGCACCACAACGCCGCGGGCAACCGGGCGAACGCGGTCAAGGTGGACGCGACGCAGGGCGCCCGGCCGGGGAACGAGCGTCAGCCGATCGGGGCTGGTCGCCGCTAGTCCCCGGCAAGATCGATTTGTGCAGGAGCAGGGGCGTCTCCGGCGGATTTCCGCCGGGGGCGCCCCGCTCGGGTTCACCCGATTGGGTGTCTCACCCTGCGGGAGGATGCGGCATAAGGGTGGTGCGGCTACGGCCGTTTGTCTACGGCCGGTAACCTTCCGGCTGCTGGCGTTTTGTTGCGGTGGGCCATCGGTGCGGTCGGTGGTCCGGTCGACGGAGGTGTGTGGATGCGGCTCGCGGTGATCCCAGGAGACGGGATCGGGCCCGAGGTGGTCTCCGAGGCGCTGAAGGTGCTCGGCGAGGTAGTACCGACGGCGGAGATCACGAACTACGACCTCGGCGCGGCCCGGTGGCACTCGACGGGTGAGCTGCTCCCGGAGTCGGTCCTCGGCGAGCTCCGCCAGCACGACGCGATCCTGCTGGGCGCGGTCGGCGACCCGACGGTGCCGAGCGGCATCCTCGAGCGCGGCCTGCTGCTGCGCCTGCGGTTCGAGATGGACCACCACGTCAACCTGCGTCCGGCGCGGCTCTACCCGGGGGTCCGGGGCCCGCTGGCCGACGCCGGCGACGTCGACATGGTCGTCGTGCGCGAAGGCACCGAAGGTCCGTACGCGGGCACCGGCGGCCTGATCCGCAAGGACACCGAGCACGAGATCGCGACGGAGGTCAGCGTCAACACGGCGTTCGGCGTCCGGCGCGTCGTCGCGGACGCGTTCAACCGCGCCGAGGCCCGGCCGCGCAAGCACCTGACGCTGGTGCACAAGACCAACGTGCTCTCGTTCGCCGGGTCGCTGTGGTCGCGGATCGTCGAAGAGGTTTCGCTGGAGCACCCGGAGGTGACGGTCGCGTACTCGCACGTGGACGCGGCGACCATCCACCTGGTGACCGACCCGTCCCGGTTCGACGTGATCGTCACGGACAACCTGTTCGGCGACATCATCACCGACCTCGCGGCGGCGGTGACGGGCGGCATCGGCCTGGCGGCCAGCGGCAACCTGGACATGACCCGCCGCAACCCGAGCATGTTCGAGCCGGTGCACGGTTCGGCGCCGGACATCGCGGGCCAGGGGCTGGCCGACCCGACGGCGGCGGTGCTGTCGGTGGCGCTGCTGCTGGACCACCTGGGCCAGAAGGAAGCGGCCCGCCGGATCGAGGCGTCGGTGGCGTTCGACCTGGCGACGCGGGACCAGTCCTCGCCGGGGGCCACGCAGGCCATCGGCGACCGGCTGGCGGCGTTGGTCTCGTCGAACGTGCGTACTGCCTGATTCTGCGAAAAAGCCCCGCGCCTCCTGGTGGGCGCGGGGCTTTTTCGTGTCCGTGGCGTTCCCGGATGGTGGGAGCTTGACCCAGCTTGTGGACTTTCGCGGAAACCCTGTGGCATGATGCGAGTGTGACCAGCTTCGCGATCATTATCGACGAGCGCGCCGGACGATAGCTCCACAAGAGCCCCCGGCGCGCAACCTCTCGCACCCATGCGGGAGGTTTTTTTGTTGCCCCGAAACGCCAGGAAAGCTAGGAGAGACCCGTGAACCGCAAGGAGCCCGCCGATACCCCGCTCGGCGACGCCTTCCACCTCTACGACACGACCCTGCGCGACGGCGCGCAGCGGGAAGGCATCTCCTACTCCGTCCAGGACAAGCTCGCCGTCGCGCGGCTGCTGGACGAGCTCGGCGTCGGGTTCATCGAAGGCGGCTGGCCGGGGGCGCTCCCGAAGGACACCGAATTCTTCGCCCGCGCCGCGAAGGGCGAGCTCCACCTGAAGCACGCCGCACTCGTCGCCTTCGGGGCGACGCGCAAGGCCGGGACCACCGCCGACGCCGATCCGCAGGTCCGGGCCCTGCTCGACAGCGAAGCGCCGGTCGTCACCCTCGTCGCGAAGTCCGACCTCCGGCACATCGAGCGGGCGCTGCGCGTCGACGTCGACGAGGCCTGCGCCATGGTGCGGGACACCGTCGCGTTCCTCACGCGGGAAGGCCGGCGGGTGTTCCTCGACGCCGAGCACTTCTTCGACGGCTACGCGTTTTCCCCCGAGACCTCCCTCAAGGTCCTGGACGCCGCCGCCCACGCCGGCGCCGACGTCCTCGTGCTCTGCGACACCAACGGCGGCCAGCTCCCGCTCGGCCTGGCCGAAACCGTCGCGAGCATCAAGGAAAAGACCGGGTTCCGGCTCGGGATCCACTGTCAGGACGACACTTCCTGCGCCGTGGCGAACTCCGTCGCCGCGGTGCAGGCCGGCGCGACGCACGTCCAGTGCACCGCCAACGGTTACGGGGAACGGGCCGGCAACGCCGACCTGTTCGCCGTGACGGGAAACCTGGTGACCAAGCTCGGCCTCGACGTCCTCCCGACCGGAGGCGCCGCCGAGCTCACCCGGGTCTCCCATGCCCTTGCCGAAATCGCCAACCTCGCCCCCTACACCCACCAGGCTTACGTGGGGGCGTCGGCCTTCGCCCACAAGGCGGGGCTGCACGCGAGCGCGATCAAGGTGGATCCGTTGCTGTACAACCACATCGATCCGTCTTCCGTCGGCAATGACATGCGGGTACTGGTCACCGAGATGGCCGGCAGGGCCAGCCTCGAGCTCAAGGGACGTGAGCTCGGGGTCGACCTTGCCGGCCGGCCCGAGGCGCTGACGAGCGCCATCACCAAGGTCAAGCGCCTCGAAGCCGAAGGCTGGTCCTTCGAAGCCGCCGACGCCTCCCTGGAACTCCTGCTGCGTCAGGAAGCCGACGTCCCCGTCGAAGCGCCGTTCGAGCTCGAGTCCTACCGCGTGGTGCTCGACCACCGCCCGGACGGCGAGGTGATGGCCGAGGCGACGGTCAAGGTGCACGTCGGCGGCCGGCGCGTCATCGCCACCGCGGAGGGCATCGGGCCGGTGCACGCCCTCGACGCCGCGCTCCGGAAAGCGCTGAGCCCGCACCTGTCCTGGTTGGACAGTGTGGAGCTGGCCGACTACAAGGTGCGCATCCTCCAGGGCCACCCCGGCACCGACGCGGTGACGCGCGTGCTGGTCGAGAGCACCGACGGCGAACGCGAGTGGACCACGGTCGGCGTGCACGGCAACATCGTCGAGGCCAGCTGGCTGGCGCTGTGCGACGCGCTCGTGCACAAGAGCACCACCGTGGCCTGAGCCGCTGTGACATCCGGGCCTTCGGCCCGGGCCGGGGGCTCCGCCACCCGGAACCCCCGAAAGCCGTGAGCCGGGCGCACGTAGACTTACGGCGTGCGCCTAGCCCGTATTGCTCATCCCGGTGGTGTCGCGTTCGCCTCGATCGAAGGCGACGGTGACGACGCCCAGGTCCTCGAAATCGCCGAGCACCCCTTCGGCCAGCCGAACTTCACCGGCAAGCGGTGGCCGCTGGCCGACGTCCGGCTGCTCGCGCCGATCCTGCCGTCGAAGGTGATCGCCGTCGGCCGCAACTACGCCAAGCACGCGGCCGAGTTCGGCAACGAGGTGCCCAGCGACCCGATGCTGTTCATCAAGCCGTCGACCACGGTCATCGGGCCCCACGCGGCCATCCGCCGCCCGTCCGGCATCGGCCGCGTCGACTTCGAAGGCGAGCTGGCGATCGTCATCGGGCAGCCGGTGAAGAACGTGCCGGCCGCCCGCGCCGCGAGCGCCATCCTCGGCTACACGATCGCCAACGACGTCAGCGCCCGCGACCTCCAGAAGGCCGACGGCCAGTGGGGCCGCGCCAAGGGCTTCGACACCTTCTGCCCGATCGGCCCGTGGATCGAGACCGCGATCGACGCGTCCGACCTGGCGCTGCGGTCCGAGGTCGACGGCGAGCTCAAGCAGGACGGCCGTACCTCGGACCTCGTCCACAAGATCCCCGAGCTGGTCGAGTTCGTCTCCGGCGTCATGACGCTCCTGCCCGGCGACGTCATCCTCACCGGCACGCCCGAGGGCGTCGGCCCGATCGAAGGCGGCCAGACCGTCTCGATCACCATCGACGGCATCGGCACCCTGACCAACCCGGTCGAGAACGTCTAGTCCCTGGTCGCCGGCTCCATCGGCCGCCGGGCGAACGCCGGAGCGTGCTCCGGCCGCAGCCCGAGGCCGAGGAGCCGGGCCGGGACGTACGACAGCCGCGGGAACCGGGCGAACAACTTGATCATCGGGGCCGGCGGCCCGTTGCGCTTGCCGGTCATCACCCCGCGCACCACGGTCCGGTGCAGCAGGCGCTGCAGCCCCTGCACCATCAGCGTCGGCGCGAGGCGCCGCGCGCGCACCTTCGCCAGCTCGGCCTCCGTGGGACGGCCCCGGCGCAGCGGCTCGGCCAGCAGCGTCGCCGCCGCCACCGCGTCCTGCACCGCCAGGTTGATGCCCACGCCGCCGATCGGCGACATCGCGTGCGCGGCGTCACCGATGCACAGCAGCCCGTCGACGTGCCACTTGCGCAGCAGGTTGAGCCGCACGTCGAGGAACTTGACGTCGTCCATCGCCGCCAATTCGTGCACGCGGTCGGTGAACTCCGGGCAGATCTGCGCCACGTTCTCCCGGAACGCCTCGATGCCCTGCTTCCGCAGGTCGTCGCCCTTCGGCGCGAGGTAGGCGACCTGGTAGAAGTCCGGCCGGGGGAGCGGCACCGCGAAGCGGCGGTCCCGCATCTTCGGCATCAGCATGCCGCCTTCCTCGTCCGCGCCGCGCGAGAGCCGGAACCACCAGACGTCGAACGGGCAGTCGTACTCCCGCGGCACCAGGCCGGCCTCCCGGCGGGCCAGCGACCAGCGGCCGTCGGCGGCGATCACCAGGTCGGCGCGGATCTCGCCGGTCTCGCCGCCGCTGGTGCGGTAGGTGACGCCCACGACCCGGCCGTGCTCGCGGACCAGGCCGGTGCACTCGGTCTCCATCCGCTGGACGAACGTCGGCTCCTTGCGCGCGCTTTCGGCGAGCAGGTCGAGGAAGTCCCACTGCGGCACCATCGCGATGTACGGGTGCGCCACCTTCAGCCGGGTGAAGTCGGCCAGCTTCATCATTTCGCCGTTTTCCTCGGGGAACCCGGCCGAGCGCAGCTCGCTGTGCGGCAGCGCGTGGAACTTCTCGCCGAGGCCCAGCTCGTCGAGCAGCGTCAACGTCGACGGGTGCACCGTGTCCCCGCGGAAGTCGCGCAGGAAATCGGCGTGCTTCTCCAGCACCGTCACCTCGACGCCGGCCCGGGCCAGCAGCAGCCCCGTGATCATCCCGGCCGGCCCGCCACCGATGACGACGCAGGTCGTGCGCTCGGTCATCTCGACCATCTCCCTTATTCATCGCGTGTTGAATAACTTGAGGATGCACCTGCCGGGCGCCGGCGTCAAGGGGTGTGACCGGAGATACGCTGATCGGGCGACGACCGGGGCAGGCCGCGTTCCGGTGACCAGAAACCGTCCAAACGCGACAGTTGGTCGGCCGCGTTCCGGTGGTGCGCGGATTCGGTGGCGACGCGCCGAAGTGTGCTTGTGGACGGAGCGGATTCCCAAGCGGAACAACGGTTTTCCGCGGCAATCGGTTACCGGCGCGTCCTCCGGCGTGCGGTGCCGGGTAACCGATCGGGGACGGTTCGCCAACTGGGAGTAGAGCCGGTGCGCCGGAACAGGCGAGCGGCAATCACCTCTTTGGCAGCGTCGCGAACGCGGCGGTTGCCCTAGCCTCACTGGGTGGATTTCGCCCTGGCACCCCGGACCCCTTCGCGAATCGCCCCGCCCGCCGCGGCGGCGTCCGAGCCCTGGGCGCCCCCCGAGCTCCGGCTGGTGTGCCTGGACATCGACGACACGCTCATCGACTGCACCGCCGCGATCCGCCGCAGCCTCCACATCCTCACCGGCCGGGGCGACCTGTGGCCGTTGTGGGACCTCATCACCGAAGAGCACGTCGCCCTGGTGGTCGCGGGCGAACTCGACTACGCGACCATGCACCAGCGGCGCACGGACTGCTTCCTCGCCGAAATCGGCATCTGCGCCGACGCCGAGCAGGTGAGCTCCTTCGAGCGGCGCCGCCGCGAGCTGCTCGACCACTCGTGGCAGCTGTTCGACGACGTCCTCGACTGCCTGGAGTGGCTGCGCGCGGCCGGCCTGATGCTGGCCGCCGTGACGAACGCCTCGGGCGTCCACCAGCGGAAGAAAATCGCCGACCTGGGCCTGGCGCCGTTCTTCGACCACGTGGCCATCGCGGGCGAGCTGGGCGTGGCCAAACCCGATCCGGTGATGTTCCACACGGTGTGCCTGGGCCTGGGGTGCGCCCCGGCCCAGGCGGTCCACGTGGGGGACAAACTGGACACGGACGCGATCGGCGCCCGCGACGCGGGGCTGGGGGCGGTCTGGCTCGACCGCGACCGCATCGGCGAGCGCGCGCCCGAGGGCGTCCACGCGGTGGCCGGCCTGGCGGAGCTGCCTGAGCTGCTGGTTTCGGAATACGCGACGATCGGCGTCCCGGCCCAGCGCCGCAGTGGCACCCCCGCGTTCACGGTCCGGAACGGCGTGCTCTAGTATTTCTCCTCGTGCGGTGCTGAACCGGCCAGCCGGATCGGTACCTCACTGGGGTATGGTGTAATTGGCAGCACGACTGGTTCTGGTCCAGTTAGTCTAGGTTCGAGTCCTGGTACCCCAGCTGCGGAGAGTGACCCCCCTGCGAAGCGGGAAATCGCTTCTGGTAGGTTCTCTCCAGCAAGAAAAAGTCTCCGGGAAACTGGAGGAGATCCTAGCCCCCGTCGTCTAGCGGCCTAGGACGCCGGCCTCTCACGCCGGTAGCGTGGGTTCGAATCCCATCGGGGGTACAGATAGGCAAGCCGTGTTGACCTCGGTCAGCACGGCTTGTTTTGTTGTGGGCGCCGTGGCTTCGGAGATCCTTTCCGTGGGTTGTGCCGTCTTGGGTAAGTGATCAACGGGTAGTTGACCTGTGACCGGCACCTCACTGGCGGCGATCTTCCGCTACGCCGACTCGCACCCGTTCCGGAGCCGGACGTGACCACCGGGCGGACGCCCGGCTGGTCTCGTGATCGACGAGGCGAGATCGAGGGTTGCGAAGCGGCTCGCCCAGCCAAGGAGCCGGCGCGGTCACGTCCTCACGGGCCTTTCGAGACGAGTGCAAGGAAGTTCAACAGGCGGCGCGATTGGACATCGCGTGAACCGACGTACCCCGATTTCGCCGTGGCTGTGCGATGACGAACCTCGACGTTGGTCGGCGATCAAGCATCGCAGTGCCGCGATCTCACGAAGCTTACCTACATACGGCTCACCAAATACACGTCGACAGCGCGGTGCTGCCGACTGGCACCGGCCGATCCTGCCGCGCGATGCGTCTGGCTGGTGGCCACACAGGAGGACGCAGGGGCGAACTGTCGGAAGCGGTTCTGGTACACGAATTCGGCGACCAGCGCTATCGCAGCTCGGCGACGTGGGTGTAGCCCGGCGCGCTCCGGTGGTGGCTGCGCGGCGCAACCGCCGCTGCTGCTTACCGAACTCGAATCATTCGCGATGTTGTGCCGGCGTGCGCTGTTACATCAGGCAGGGGATCAGCGACTCAGTGAGGTGAGGGAGCCCCGGGAAAGGTCGCGTTGATGAGTCGAGCGGTCGTGTTCGTGCACGGGACGGGGGTGCGAGGTGAGTCGTATGCCCGCTCATTCGCCCGGATCAAGGCGGCCTTACCCGGCGGAACGCAGTTCAGCGGGTGCTTCTGGGGTGCGACGGAGGGGGCGCGGCTGAGCGCGGGTGGGGTCTCGGTGCCTCGCTATGACAGTACTCGCGGCGAGCGTGACGCCGCGGCAGAGGAAGAACTCGCGCTCTGGGCGGTGCTCTACACTGATCCTTGGTATGAGTTGCGGTTGCTCCGATACGCCGGTGACGAAGCGGAGAATCTCCCTCCGGGAGCCGTTCCGCCGGCGGTCGCGCTGCGGGCACAGGTCGAGGGATTCACGCCCTCGGACCCGTTGCGGACGGAACTCGCCGCCGCCGGGCTGGAGCAGGCATTCGGCGAGGCGCTGACCGCGTTGGTTGCGTCGCCTGAGTTCGACGACGCGGCCGAGACTGCAGCGCTCGATCCGGTCGAGCACCGCAAGGCCGTGGCGAGGGCGGTGCTCGCACACGCACTGGTGGCCACGGCCTGCGCGATCGACGGCGAGACCAGAGATGCACTCGTCGAGCGACTGATCGACGAGCTGCACGGCTACGGCCGGGGCATCGGCGATTGGCTGGCCCGGCCACTCAAGGGTATCGCCGCCCGGACCGTGACGAGTCTGGTCGGGCGCCGCCGCGGGAGCGTCACCGACGCGGTTTCGCCCGCGGCCGGCGACATCTTGCGGTATCAGGCCAGAGGTGCGGGCATTCGTGACGCGATCCGGCAGGCGGTCACCGACAGCGGCGCGGCCGAAGTTGCCCTGCTGGCCCATAGCCTGGGCGGGATCGCCTGTGTCGATCTGCTGGTTTCGGGGAAGATCCCTGAGGTCGACCGGCTGGTCACGGTTGGCTCGCAAGCGCCGTTCCTGTACGAGATTGGTGCGCTGGCGAGTCTGGAGCCGCCGGATCCGTTGCCAGGGCACTTCCCGAGTTGGCTGAATATCTATGACCCGCGCGATTTCCTGGGCTACGTCGGGCAGGAAGTGTTCCCCGGCCGCGTGACCGATGTCGAGGTCGACAACCGGCAGCCGTTCCCGCAAGCGCACAGCGCCTACTGGGACAACCGTGCGGTGTGGGCGGCGGTGGGTGAGTTCCTGGCATGACGGTGGACATGGACCCGGCGGGCACCTTCGCGGTCGTGATCGGGATCGAACGGTACGACGCGGGGTGGTCGCTGGACGGCGCCGCGCGCGACGCTCTGCGCGCAGCAGCGTGGCTGCGCGCCGCGGGTGTGCCCGCGGACCGGATCCGGCTGACCGTCGATGCCTTGCCGGACAACGAAGACGACGTCAGGCGGGACGCAGCCGAGCTCGGCTTGTCCGTGCGCGAAGCCACGCGCGACGACATCATCGACCTCTTCACGAAGGAACTGACTGAGATCGACGGCTGTCACCTGGTGGTCTTCTGGAGCGGGCACGGCGTCCTGGACGACGGATACGCCCGGGCGCTGTTCACCGCGGACGCCCACACGGTCGACCAGCGCACGGTGCGGGTGGACGAATTGCTCGGCTTCCTGCGTGACAAAGAGATCCGCGGCTTCCACGACCAGGTTGTGATCATCGACGCCTGCGCCAACTTCGCCGCGGACATGAAGAGCCGCACCAGCCGCACCCATGCGACCTTCCCGGTCAGCCGGCCGCGCCCGGGCGTCCGGCAGTTCGTCCTCTACGCGGCTGCGCAAGGTGAGATCGCGGGCCACAACCAGGCCGCCAAGCACGGCGAGTTCTCCGACGCCGTGCTGGGGGTGCTCCATCCCGGTGAGGGCCCGCAGTGGCCACCGGACATGCCGGGGCTGTCCGCTTCGGTGGCGGCGAAGTTCGAGCGGCTGCGGGAGACTGGGCAGACGCGGGCCAACCCGGTGTACCTGTCCCGCAACACCGGCTGGACCGGGAGCGAGGTGCAATGCGAGTACGGGGGAATTCCTGTTTCGGGTGACTCCCGCCAGGCCGCCGACGAAGCGGGGATGACCGCGTCGCAACTGCGCAGGATGATCCATGCCTTCAACGCCGGCCCGCTCCAGGTCGGTGCCGAAAGAGTCGCCGATGCCTTCCGGCGCAGGGCGATGGACCAGCTCTTCTCGGAGCTGGCCACCGAGGCCAAGGGCGACGATCGGCGGTTGGCAGTCGAGCAGGTCAGACGGCACTGGCGTCTCCAGCGGAGGATCGCGGAACCGCTGCTGCACTTCCGGGCCGTGCCGCCGCGGCAGTTGCGCGCCTACTACGACGTGGTGCCCGACCGTCAGCTCGCGCCGCAACTGATCGAACTGGACGAGGTGCTCGAGCATCTCGCCGAGTTCGGCGAGGCCGACGAATCCGCGCCGCTGCTGCGGTTCGTGGCACGTCTGGAACTGTTCACCGGCACGTCACTGGAGGCGGACTGGTTCGGGCTTTCCCCAGCTCGGCTGGAGCACCTGCGCGCGGTCGAACGGCGCGCGGTGAGTGCCGGCAGCGGCTGCCACCTGGTGTTGCACCTGTCCGGCGACCAGTGGCCCGAAGAGGTGAGCGGGTATCTGCGCAGGTGCGGCGGGGAATGGGCGAAGCAGACGATTCCCTGTCCGGCGAGCCGGACGGGCGCTCTCGGCGCGGTCAACAGCCTGATCACCTGGGCACACGAGAGTCTGGCCGGAGAGCCGGCGCTGACGCTCGGGTTCCTGGTCTCCCGGGCGCGATTCGACGACGTGCCGGAGCGCTGGACCTACGTCGACGAGATGTCCGGCGAGCTCTCGCTCGGTGAGGAGTACCCGCTGGTGCTGCATTCCGGCGACCGGATCCGGGTGCCACGCGCCAGGGTCTGGTGGCGGGAGCGTCTGCGGCAGATCGCCGACGACATCGAACTGGCCGCACCCGAGATTCTGTGGATCGATGCGCCTCTGGACGCCAGGGCGATCACCAAGGCGGTGCGCGGCACGAACGCCGCCTGCGTGGTGTTCACCGACGTGCCGGGCCCCTTGCGCGGCACGCTGCCGGGAGACCCGATCGTCGCGGCGATCAATCCCGGCGCCCCGTACGTGATCTGGCTCGACGAACCGCCGGCCGACTGGGCACTCGCCAAGGCGGAGATAGCGGCCCTGGTGCGCAACGGCGCGTTCGACGGCGTGCCGGCCCGCACCCTGCGGATCCGGCAGGACGCGGGTCCGTGCACGGGCATCCGGGTGCTGTGGGACGACCAGGAGCTACTGCCCAAGTTCGGGCAGCTGACCGGAATCGATGTGAGGACGGCATGACCGGACCGGGCTTGTGGCAGCTCTACCGCGGCGACGGCGTACCCCGTGCGATGACGATGTCCGAGGCGCCGCCGTGGCGGCGGTTCAAGGGCACCGTGGTCCGGGAGCGGACAATCCCCGAACTCGAACCGGCCGCCTGGTTCCAGACCACGCCCGAGATGGTCGACGCGGTCAACGCGGCACTGCACCTGCGCCGTCCGTTGCTGGTGACCGGGCGGCCCGGTTCCGGGAAGTCGACGCTGATCGAGTCGGTCGCGAGCGAACTGCGACTGGGGGAAGTGCTGCGCTGGCACATCACCTCGTCGAGCACCCTGCGTGAGGCGCTGTACTCCTATGATGCCCTGGGCCGGCTGCAGGAGTTCCAGGTTACGGGCTCGGCGCCGGACATCGGTTCCTACCTGCGGCTCGGTCCGTTGGGCACGGCGCTGCTGCCGACCGCCACGCCGCGCGCGCTGCTGGTCGACGAGATCGACAAGAGTGACGTCGATCTGCCCAGTGACCTGCTGAACGTGTTCGAGCGCGGCGAGTTCCAAATCCCCGAGCTGGCGCGGCTGGGTCAGGACTCGGTCGACATCCAGGAGGACGGTGGCGATGAGCGATTCCCGATCACCGACGGGAAGGTGACGTGCCTGCAGTTCCCGTTCGTCGTGCTCACGAGCAACGGCGAGCGCGACTTCCCACCGGCCTTCCTACGCCGTTGCATCCAGTTCCGGATGCCCGACCCGGATCCACTGCTGCTGCGCCGGATCGTCGTCGCGCACCTTGGTGAGGGCGTTGCCGAGGCAGCGGAAGCGCTCATCGAAGACTTCTCCGAGCGGGCCGGCGCGAACCACGCGCAGGCCACCGACCAGCTGCTGAATGCGATCTTCGTCGTAACGAAGACGACGCCCGTACCGGAGGAACGGGAGCGGATCGTGCGGATGCTGCTGAAGGAACTGGAAAGCGACCTGCTGTGATCGAGCGGCTCGCCCGCGCGCTGCGGCAGGCAGGGGTCGACACCGATGCTGTCCAGCTCGCCGAAATCCTCTGGGTCGCCACCCGGCGCACCCCGGATCCCGTGCGCTCTCACCAGGATGAAGCGCAGGAGGCCCCCGAACTGCTCGACGCTCCGGCGCCTGGCCCGATCCCGCCGAGACCGCTGACGCGGGAGCCGGAGGAGATTCCGGAGCCATCACCGAGGTACCTCGTTCCGCAGCGGTCAGCGCCGGGCGAGGCGGTCGAAGTCCGGCTGCCCGCCCCAGTCGCCCTGCCCGGCAGGCTCCGGCTCGGTCGTGCCCTGCGCGCGTTCAAACAGCGGCACCCGGCGTCGCGGCTCCAGGAGTTCGATCTCGACGCCACCATCGAGTTGTACGGTGACACCGGACTGCTGGTTCCGCTGCTGCGCCCGGGTTCGGAACGCTGGTTCGACGTGACGTTGGTCGTCGACGCCGGCCCGACCATGGATGTTTGGGCCCAGACCACGGCCGAGCTGGCCCGGCTCCTGGCCGGCCACGGTGCTTTCCGCCGGGTCCGGCGGCTTCGTCTGGTCGACGAGGACGGCGAACCCTGGCTGCTCACCGACGCCGGGCAGCGGCAGCACCCCGGCCGGGTCGGCAGCCACGACGGCCGCCGGCTGACCATGGTGATCAGTGACTGCGTCGGCGCGCCCTGGTACGGCGAGACGCTGTGGCCGATCATCCGACAGTGGGGCCGGCGCGGCCCGGTGGTACTCGTCCAGACCCTGCCGCCGCGGTTGTGGGAGTCGACCGCGCTCGGCCCGGTCGACGTCCGCGTCAGCGGCTACCGCCCCGGGCAGCCCAACAGCGGTCTGCGCGTCACCTGGCCGTGGTGGTCGCTCGGCGGAGAGGACCAGCCGGGCGGGGTGGTGCCGGTCGTCGCCCTGACCGAGCCGGATCTTGCCCGTTGGGCGCGGATGGTCATGGGCCACGCCGACGTCCCGGTCGCCGGCGTGCCCGTCGGGCCCGCTTACGACGAGCCTGACCGGCCCTCGGAGATCTCCGCGGCGGCCCGGGTGGCCGCGGTCAAGGCGACCGTGTCGGTTGAGGCGTACCAGCTGGCGGTATGCCTGGCCGCGGTGCCGATCCGGTTGCCGGTGGCCAGGATGGTGCAGTACGCGATTCTTGGCAGCCACGACCCGGTACACCTCGCGGAGGTCTTCGCGAGCGGCCTGATCCGTCGGCTCGACCCCGCTGATCTGCCGCCCGACGAGGTCGCCTACGACTTCGTCCCCGGCGTTCGCGAGGTGCTGCAGGGCTCGCTGACCGGCAGCCGGACCCTGGAGATCTTCCGCGCGGTGGCGCAGTACCTGGAACGCACCATCGGCGCGAGTGCGAGCTTCACCGCGCTGCTGACCGGCGTAACGGGGGAGACCGAGGCCGACCCGGCGTTCCTCCCGTTCGCGGAGGTCGGCGCCTCGTTGCTGGACCGCCTTGGCCTGCGGTCGGCACCGGTGTCCGCAGCGTCCCCGCCGGTGCCGTCCGCGCCCGCCGGATTGCCGTGGGCCCACGCGATCCTGATCGGTGACCACGACCTGGAGGAATTCTGGGTGTGGTTGCGGGACAACGGATTTCCGGTGGAGCGCATCACCTGGCTGCGAGGCGACTTCGTGCGGGAGTCGTTCCAGCACGCGGTTCGCGAGGCGGCCGCCCAGCAGCCGGTGACCGGCCTGCTGTTCGTTCTGATGCTCGGCCGGGCCCAGTGGCCCCAGCGGGAGGTCGCCGTCTACAGCGAACTCGCCCTCGTCCCAGCACTGACGGCTTTTCCCGAGTTCGCGACCGTGACGCTGACCCAGGGTGAGCCGATGGAGGGCTGGCGGATCGACTCGCCTCCGCGAGCCGCAGTGCTCGGCTACAGCGGAGTCTCGGTCCCCGAGGTGGTCAGCGCACTGTCCGGCGGGGCGATGTCCGAGCGGGGGACGGTCACCGGGACGTCGCTCGACAGGTTTCTCGGGAGCCGTGCGACGGATGCTTACACCCTGCTCAACGAAAACCATGAGGTCGTGCTCCGGCCCGTACCGGAGCGGCCGCGGATCACGCGGTGTCGAGCGGTAGCGGTCGGTCTCGAAGGCGGTGCGGCCGACGCGAAACGGCTCGGGAAGCGGCTGAGCGAGCTCGGCTATGAGGCGCGAGTGCAGGCCGACGTGGTGACCACGAGCCCGTTGATCGCCGATCTCGACTGGCTTGCCGAGGGCGCAACCGAGCAGGATCTGCTCTGGCTGCACGTGTCGGCGGACTGCGGGATGGCTATGGCGGAGGACGACGTGGGGTGGATGCTCGACGACGGGGCCTTCGTCACGCTGGCCGACATTCGTGACGTCTTCGTCGCAAGCGGCGCCGGCGCAGTGGTGATCACGGACGAGACGCGAGAGCTCGCGGAGTTCACCGGTTCGAGCCGGTGGAACTACGGATTCCGGGATCGGAGCGGGGAACGGGTCCGGAACTTCCTGCGGATCTCGGCATTGGCCTCCCGCGCCAAGAACGGATTGGTTTCCCGCCTGCTCGATCTGCTCGCGCACGAGCCGCACGAGATCGAATGGCGCAGTGTCCTCGCGGAAAGTGGATCGTTCTATCTCGCCCCGTGGCCAGTCACGCGTTGGGGCGAGCTTGCCGTCTCGATCGCCCCGGATCCCGCAGCGGTCGTCGTCGCGGATCTCCGGTTGGTCGAGGTCCCGGAAGGTGACTTCTTCAGTGGAATGACCGAAGGGCAACTGGTGGAGATTTCCGGTGAGTTCCCCGACGCGGCGGGATTCCGGTCTTCGGGCGAAACAGTGTTCGTTCCGAGTTTCTCGATCAGCAAGTTCCCCATCACGAACCGGCAGTTCGCCAGGTTCGTCGCCGCCACCGTCTGGAAACCGCCGCACTATTGGGAAGGTGCGACGCCGCCGGACGAGATCGCCGATCATCCGGTCGTCCGGATCACCGCTGTCAAGGCCAGGGCGTACTGCTATTGGCTTGCACAACAGACAGGGGAGCCGTTCCGCCTGCCGACCGCACTGGAATGGGAGAAGGCCGCTCGTGGTACCGACGCCCGCCGGTTTCCGTGGGGAGATGAGTTCGACCCCGCCCGATGCTCGCATCGCCGACGGAGCACCGTGCCGGTGACAGCGTTCTCGCCCGAAGGTGACAGCCCGTACGGCGTTGCGGACACAGTCGGCAACGTCCGGGAATGGACGAGTACTGTCAAGGTCGGCAATTACGGTAACGAGTATGTTGTCGTGTGCGGCGGCGGCATGTACATCCGGGATGAACACGAACTGTGGTGTAATCATTCTTCGACGCTTGCGGACGGCCCGAAGGCGAGTATCGGCTTTCGGGTCGCGCTCGGCCAGGGCATGGCGACAGCGACGAAGCCGAGAGTTCATCAGGACCCGTAGAGGTTCGTCTCACTCAGGAGCGTCCCAGGCGGGCCGAGCAGTTGCCCTGCCGGGATAAAGTCACCTCTGCGTGAAGGCTGGGGCGAATCATTTTCCGAAGTGGTCGTGACGGCTGAACGAGTGATCTTTGGCTGGCGATCGGGCATGTTTTAGATCCGCCTCGACGACGCCCCCCGGTTTTGCCGACAGTGCGCTTAAATGGCTGTATGGCAGTTGAAGTTGCGCTCATTCAGCTGGGCGCCGTGGCAGTGCGGTCGGCGGTCAAGTTGTGGTTGAGCGACAATAAGATCGCGGAAGAGGTGGGCGGCCACGCCATTGATCTTGTTGCCGCGCGACTCAGCCGGGAGCGGGACAAACGCAAATTCGTTCGGATGGTCGAGAACTTCGAGGACACCGTGATCGAGCGGCTCGAGCCGATTCTGGAGATCGAGTTCCGCGGCCTTCCCGCGAACGAGCGGATCGCTGCGGTACTGGCGGTGGTGGACGTGTTCCAGAGGGCCAAGCTCGATGACAGGGACCTCTTCGCCGCGGACCTGGATGCACGCCACCTCGATCGGACCGTGCGAGGAGCCGGCCTGGAGGTCACGAGGGACCTCTCGGCCGATGCTGTGGCGCTGTTCGACCTGCTCTTGCTCGAGTGCTGCGGCTACGTGATCGAGATTTCACGTGGACTTCCGCCGTTCACGGTGAACGCCCTCACCGAACTGCTTCAACGGGAGCGCCAGGTCTTGGACGGCATCAAGGAAGTACTGGCCCGGCTGCCGCCCCGCGGACGAGAGGCCGGGTTCGTCTACGACTACCGGCAGCTCGTGGCGAGGACGCTCGATCACGTCGAACTCTTCGGAGCCACGGTCTCCGACGCCAGCAGACGTTACCCCTTGTCGGTCGCGTACATCAGCCTCACCGTGGCCGAGAGCAGCCAATCGCCGTACGAGCAGGGGCGCCGGGTCGAGGATCACCTGACGAACAGCTATCGTCATCTGATCCGCGGTGAGGCAGGGCTCGGCAAGACGACGTTGCTCCGGTGGATCGCGGTCCACTGCGCTCGCGGAGACTTCGGCGCACCTTTGACGCGCTGGAACGGCTTGGTGCCGTTCTTCATTCCTCTGCGCAGGTATGCCGATCGCGATCTTCCGGTGCCCCAGCAGTTCTTGTTCGAGGTCGGCCGGCACATATCCGACGAGATGCCACCCGGGTGGGTCCGCGAACAGCTCGATTCGGGAGCCGCGGTCGTGCTGGTGGATGGCGTCGACGAGCTCGCCGAGCACCGGCGCCAGGAGGTCCGGGACTGGATCCACGAGCTCGTGGACAGCTTCCCGAACGCCAGGTACGTGGTGACTTCGAGGCCGGGCGCGGCCTCGGCGACCTGGCTGGACCATGAAGGCTTCAACGTTCTGGATCTGCAGCCCATGACACCATCCGACACGAGGGTGTTCATCGATCGCTGGTACGACGCGATGCGCGTCCAGTGTGTCGATGAAGCCGAAAAAGCGGAACTCGACATGTACCAGGCTCGTTTCCTCGAGCAGATCGACTTTCGTGGACATCTGCGCAAACTTGCGGGTTACCCCTTGCTCTGCGCCTTGCTGTGTGCGTTGCACCGTGACCGCCGTGCGGCGCTGCCGAGCAACCGGATGGAACTCTACGACGTGGCCTTGCAGATGCTGTTGGAAAGGCTCGACGCCGAACGCAACATCCGATCACTTGACGGCCTCCACCGCACCGAGAAGACCCTTTTGCTGAGTGATCTCGCCTACTGGCTCATCCGCAACGACGCCGCGGATGTGGCCGTCGATCGCGCGATCGCGCGGATCGACGGACGTTTGAAGTCGATGGCGCAGGTCGAAGGCGGTGTCGCCGCGGTCTATCGATACCTCGTGGAACGCAGTGGGCTGCTGCGGGAGTCAACCGCGGACCGTGTCGATTTCGTGCACCGCACATTCCAGGAGTACTTGGCCGCGCGTAGCGCCGTCGTGGACTCTGACGACATCGGAGTCCTCGTGGGCAACGCGGACAAGGATCAGTGGAGCCAGGTCATCGTGATGGCGGCCGGTCACGCGACCAGTTCTCAGCGGAAGGAGCTGCTCGAGGGCTTGCTGGATCGGGGAAGGGCGGAGAACAACGCGACCTTCCTGCTGCTGGCAGTCGCGGCGCTGGAGACAGCGCCCGAGTTGGAGCCGGCGCTGCGGCAACGCATCCTCGACAGCACCGCATCGCTGCTGCCTCCGTCGTCCGAGGCCATTGCCGACACGTTGGCGGCGGCTGGATCGTTCGCACTCGACCTTCTCGGCACGGTGCAACCTCGATCGGTGCGGGAGGTTGTCTACACGATCCGGGCAGCGGCGGGGACGGGCTTGAACGAGGCAGTGCCCGTCATTGCCAGGTTCCGGGACGACCGTCGGGGTGCAGTGCATCAAGAGATCTTGCGGCACTGGCCTCGATTCGACCCACACCTCTACGCAGAGCGTGTGCTTTCCCATCTGCCTGTCGACAGTGTCGCGCTGGCCGACCCATCGATGTTGTCCGCGTGCGCGCTGCTGCCGAACGTCCGGAAACTGACCTGTCCGGCCGGCCGGGTCGTCGTCCTCGGGGATCTTCCGCCGCAACTGGAAGAGCTGAACTTGAGCATCGAATTCGACACCCACCTGGTCGCCTCTCGGTCGCATACGCTGCGTTCGCTCAGTGTATCCGCGAGGTACGCCAGCGGCGAGATTACGGTGAGCCTCGAGGGTGAACTGGGCGGGAAGACGCGTCTGAACTCGTTTACAGCGAACAACGTGACCGTCGTCAACCTCGATGAACTACGCAGGATGGAAGTGGTGAAGCTGTCCATGTGCAATGCGGTCTCCGCGCCGACGCTGGCTACCATGGCGAGTTGGGTGCTCGTCGAGCTTCACCTCGACAACGTGTTCGGACTCGAGGATCTCGAAGCACTCAGTTTTGCGAAGTGTCTCAAAATTCTTCGCCTCGAGAACTGCCAAGAGCTTTCTTGGATCGACGGAATCGACCAGTGGGCGGAAAGCCTGGAGGAGTTGTCGATCCGCAACTGCCATGGCATCGACCTCAACGCCGACGAGGTCGTCGGCAAGATGGTCTCATTGCCGCGCCTGCGAAAGGTGGAACTCGGGGGGACCGGTGACTCTTCGACGCTGGCCTTGAAGTTGGTGGAGTCCGGCAAGGTGGTCGATCTCGCGGCCGAGCGCTGACCCACGTCGCTGGGTGCGTCGGGGCGGGCAAGCCGGCTGACCGAGGGCGGTCGCCCAAGGCGCGGAATCCGCGCCGCTTGCCCAGCCTGTCGGCGCTGCACTCGACGGCCCACTGGTACAGCGCGGAAAACGTGGCGCCGAGAGCACCGACCAGAGCGGACGACAACGGATCTACGGTGACACCCCAAAGATCGCCAATCCGACGACCTGAGCGTAGCGAACGCCGTTCCGGACGCGGACCCTCCGCAAGCGCGAAGGAGGGTCGCGGCCGGTTGGACGAGATGGCCGTCAATCCGGCGATCGGTGCAGTGCCGGACCCGAGCGCGGGCCGTGTGGTCCCAGAAGTCGGCCCCCGCATCTGATCTGCGGCGACAGGTGCGTTCCGCCTGACGAAGATCGCCGCCGGCGAACTCGGCAGCGTGGCGCGATACCGGGAGGACTTCGATCTCAACCGCGGCGTCCGCCGGCCGGACGACCGTTTCCTCGAGGACCCGAGCCTGCTTCGCCCAGGCTGGATTCCCCGACTGCCGGACGATCCCGGTCGAACGGACGCCTGCTGGACGACCCCGGACGCGAATCCACCCCGGCGACGTCCTGCGCATACCCCGCCCGCCAAACCCCGCCGCGGGATGCGGTGGAGCTCCGGCCGCCGCCGAAGCCACCCGGCGGGCGAACCCCTCCCAGCTCAGCCGGCCGGCTTCCGGCTTCCATCGACGATCTCGACCAGGCGTTGCGAACGCTCGCAGAGCGCCTCGGAGACAACCTGCCCGGACTGCGAGCGGTCAAGGCCGGGCCTGACGGAATCAGGCTGCGTCCCCGTGGGCCGCGGGAGCCTGCAGAGGCTCCAGCCGGAGCAGGTCAGCGAACTCGTCGCGGCTTCGCTGCCGCCGAAGTGCCCGCCGAGGTCCTGGCCGGCGAGTACCGGAACGTCCCGTCGGCGGAGAGTGGCGCACCAGAACCTGTCCAGGCGTGAACACCGGTGGTCCCGCTCCAGTCGCTGGGGCCCGTTCGGTTGTACGGAGCCGACCCGCAGGCTGTGGAGGGCAGAAAGCTCGACCGCCTTGCGGAGCCGGCTGCGTTTCTCACGCTGCATCCCGGAGTGACGGCCGGCGAGATCTCCCGCCTCCGGACCTGGCTGGGCCGGGACGAGAACGACGAGCTGTCCGTACCGAACGTCGATGCGCGGCGTGGGACACCGGATGTCGGACTCGTTCACCTCCGGCTGGGGATGCGTTCCAGGACCTCGCGCGTCGCGGTCTCGCCGAAAGGGAGTCCACCCTGGCCGACGCCTACAGAAGGCGGGCGATTTCGCGGCTGCGCGCCCGGCGATGACGCGCGGACTGCCGGCCGAGCCGCGGAGCGAGATCCTCTACCGGGATTTGCTCCGCATCGAGTACCGCGCCGGAAACCATGCCGGGGTGCGAGAGACAGCGGGCAAGCTCATCGCGCTCGTGGCCTCTCTCGACGTGGAGCTGGACGATGAGACCGGTGTCCTGGCGAGCGCATTGCCTGCTCGCCGGCCGCAGAACGGTTGGGGCGTCGATCAATTGTTCGATTTTGCGTTCGTCCTGTCGGGACGGTCGTGGTGTCGGGCACATGTCCTATGAGGACGTTGCTTCCGCTGTTCAGCAGGCCCAGAGGGTGAATTCGCAGGTCAGGGGGGCAGGTCGTGAGCGCGGCTTACGGCTGGGGTCGGAATTCCGCGCGACACAACAGGGTTAAGCTGCTTCCGCTGTTTGGATTCGTGCAGGTTTGGTAATACCCTGTGCGCTGTCGGCCGTGATGGGCCTGACTGGTAGTTCCACTTTGGAGGACTGGAATGACGAACAAGGCCCAGCTGATCGAGGCGCTGTCGGAGCGTCTGGGCGATGACAAGAAGGTGGCTGCGCAGGCCGTGGACGGTCTGGTGGACATCATCATCCGGACGGTCAACAAGGGCGAGAAGGTCAACATCACCGGCTTCGGGGTGTTCGAGAAGCGTGCTCGCGCGGCTCGTACGGCGCGGAACCCGCGTACCGGTGAGGCCGTGAAGGTGAAGAAGACCAACGTGCCCGCGTTCCGGGCCGGCACCACCTTCAAGGACGTCATCTCCGGCACCAAGAAGCTGCCGAAGGCCACCCCGGTCAAGCGCGCCACGGCCGCGAAGGCTGCCGCCGCTCCGGCGAAGGCCGCGACGACGACCCGTACCACCCGGGCCGCCGCGGCCAAGCCGGCCGCGACCACGACCCGCACCCGCACGGCGGCCGCGAAGCCGGCGGCGAAGGCCGCCGCCACCAAGGCGGCCCCGAAGACCGCCGCCAAGACCACGGCGGCCAAGGCCACCACGGCGAAGGCCACCACGGCCAAGGCTGCCACCACGCGGGCCAAGACGGCCGCCGCCAAGCCGGCTGCCGCCAAGACCGCCGCGGCGAAGACCACGGCTGCCAAGGCGCCGGCCAAGCGCACCTCCGCGGCCAAGAAGAAGTAACCCGGCTTTGTCGCCGAAAGGCCCCGCACCGGCTTGGTGCGGGGCCTTTCGTGCACGTCAGGCCCGAACTCGGAGCGGCCGGGACCAAGGCAGTTCGTCGCGCCGGGCTGGGCTTCGTGATCGGCAGGTGCCCTGCCTTGACCGGCGCACCTTCCGGCAGTACCTCCTTTGCTTCTGTGCCAACCCATATCGGAACGGCCATGGTGCGGGTGCGCCCTTGGCCCGGTGCCGCCCACCGCCGGACGGCAGCGGGAGCGTGCGGAGGTGGGTAGGGTTGCCGACGGTGACTGTCGGCTACGGCGTGGGGGTGGAGCAGTGAGCGGGTCGTCGGGCAGCGGACTGATGCCGCCGCCGCGGATGTTCGTCGACCGGGAGCCGGAGCGGGACTCGTTCGTGCTCGAGGTCGCGGCCGCGCGGGAGACCGGTGAGCAGGGGGTGTTCGTTTTCACCGGGTTGCCGGGGGTGGGCAAGACGTCGCTGGCGCTCTGGTGTGCTCACCAGCTGGAAGGGCCGTTCGACATCGTGCTCTGCGTCAGCATGGGCGCGTCTTCGCAGGCGTTGTCCGTCGAGGACGCGCTGACGATCTTCCTGCCGCAGCTCGGGGTCGAGTCGCTGCCGCCGACAGGAGCCGGGATGCTCGCCACCTACCGGGCGAAGACCGCGGGACTGCAGATCCTGTTGTTCGCCGACGACATCGAGTCGGCGGCGCAGCTGAACGAGCTGTTGCCGGCCTCGGCGGGCAGCGTGGTCATCGCGACCAGCCGCCGCCGGTCGGAGGGGTTCGAGGAATACGGCTTCACCACGGTGTCCGTCGGACTGTTCGATCTCGCGAGCGCGAAGCAGCTGCTGACCTACGGGATGGACGACGCCGGTGCCGAGGAGGACTTGGCGGCGGTCGCCGAGCTCTGCGGCCGGCTGCCGCTGGCCCTGCGAGTGGCTCGGGCGCACCTGCGGACCCGGCACGGCGGACGCGTCGCGGCGTATGCCGAGCGGCTGCGGGCGGCGAAGGCTCTTCTCGCCGAGTTCACGATCGACGGCGAGCGGGTCGTCGAGGCCGTCTACGAGGTTTCCTACCAGGATCTGAAGGAGCCGGAACAGCGGCTGTACCGGCTGCTGAGCCTGCACCCGGGCGACCAGTTCGGTGTCGAAGCCGCGGCGGCGTTGCTCGGGCCGGAGCACCCGGTGGCCGAGGTGGAGGACGCGCTCCGGGCGCTGGTGCGGGCGAGTCTGCTCACTGACGTCGGACCTGGCCGCTACGAGCTGCACAGCCTGGTTCGGCAGCATGCAGCCGCGCTGGCCGGGAAGGACGAGAACGCCGCTGAGCTGTGGGAAGCGGTGCGCCGGCTCGTGGACTTCTACCTCGACTTCGCCGTCGCACGTGAACTCGTGCTCAGCACGCGGGTGCGGTGGGGTGAGCGGTTCGACGGCCGGATCGCTCCTGCCTACCAAGGGGCCGGCGCATGGGATCGGGCCGTTGCCGACCTCGAGCGGGAGCGGCCGAACCTGCGGCGCGCGGTACGGGTGGCGGTGGACGAACGCTTCTTCGACCTGGCGTGGCAACTGTGCGAAGCCCTGGTGACCTTCTACTTCCAGCGTGACCTCTACGCGGACGCGATCGCGGTGCACGGTCTCGGCCTGCCGGCCGCCGAAGACGTGTCCGGGCGAACCGGTGACCGGCGGCCGCAGCTGCGGATGCACGCGGAACTGGGCACGGCGTACTTCATGGTGCACGAGCACGAGACCGCGTTGCGGCACTTCGAGACGTCCGCGGCGCTGGCAGAACAGATCGACGATGCCGAGGTCTCCGTGGTGCACCGGGCGAAGATGACTGTGTGGACTGCACTGGTCCACCGGCGGCTCGGGCACGCGGAGGTCGCGGTGGCCGCCGCGGAACGCTCCCGGGCGCTGATCGCGGATCCGCGGTTCCCGGCCGCGTTGCGGGCGCGCGAGAACGCCTTACTGGACATGAACAGCGGGCCGATGCTCGCCGAGGTGGGCCGGTTCGAGGAAGCCCTCGCCGTCGGACGGCGTGCCGTCGCGTACCTCGCCGAGGGCACCGAACAGCACAACCACGCCAAGGCGGTGGCCAACCTGGGCGAATCGCTCGCCCTCGCCGGAGAGGCCCATCGGGACGAGGCCGTCGGCGTGCTCCGCGAGGCACTCGCCCTCGAACGGGCACGCGGGCTCGGCTGGTGGGAGGCACACACGAGCGAGCTGCTGGGTGACCTCCTGACCCGGGGCGGCCGGCCGGACGAGGGACGGAACCTGCTGGAGCACGCCCAGCGGTTGTTCGAGGAACACGACCTCCAGCGCGCCGCGGCCTTACGCGCCCGGCTGGACCGCGGCTGACCACAGCTCGACAGGCGTCTGCTCGGTGCCTTGGACCACGTCGAACCGCCGGGGCAATGTGGACGATCCGGTCATGAGCGACTCGTACAGGAGCGCGGCCGCGATGGCCGGATCGGTGGTGGAGGCCGTCACCAGGTGACCGTCGTGCGTCAGCAGCAAGCTGCCCGTGTCGTGCGGGAGCGCGGCGATCCGGGCGGACCGGTGCCGCCGCAGCACGTCGGCCAGGACGTCCCCGGGTTCGTCGTGGCAGGCGGGGAGGGAAGTGAGGACGACCGGTGCCTCCCCGGGGAGTGCCTGCCGAGGGTGGTCTTCGTGGGCGACGAGGAACGCGGTGTCGAGATGCCCGGAGGCCTCGGTGGTGACGTCGGCCGGGTACCGCGAGATCGTCGCGGTGGTGCCGCTCAGGCGGCACACGACGTGGTCCGCGCGGACGGGGGAGGGCCGGATCGTGGCGACCGCCTCGGGCGGGACGACCGGGAGGATCGCCGCGCCGTGCGGTTCGGCAAGCCCGAGGTGACCGTAGAAGAGGGCGCGCAGCCGCTGCGCGGACTCGCCGGGGCAGGAGGTGACGAGGTCGCGGAGCGGGTCGAACGTGCCGGGACGGTGTTCGGCGAAGGCGCGGTCGAGCTGGGTGCGCAGGTTCTCGCGCCGGTTGAGCCGTCGTGCGGTACGGCCCAGGAGCGCGCCGACGGAATCGGGCGCGACGTCGGCCTCGGGGAACGCCGCCAGTAGCACGGGCAGGTCGAGGGAAGCGCCGTAGCAGCTGGTCGCGCCGTGGTCGCCGACGACAAGGTCGGAGGCGAGCAGGACGGCCTGCCAGCCTTCCATCGGGCCGGCCAGGATCAGGCCCGCGCGGACGCAGTCGGCGAGCCAGGTGTGGACCTGCCACGGGCCGTGGCCGTGCCAGATGTTCGGGTGGATCAACCCCGCCACGCGGTATTCGTCGCGGGGGAGGCAGGCGAGGACCTCGCGGAACAGCGAGGGCCAGCTGCCCAGCAGGGAGCGGTGCCACCACGTGGTGGCCAGGGTGATCAGCTTCTGGCCGGGCCGGACGCCGAGGGCTTCACGGTAGCGGGGCCGCAGGTGACGGCTGCGCACCATGCGGTCGTAGGAGGGATCGCCCGCGACCACGGCGGTGCCGGCGGCCGCCGGGGTCGCCTGCGCCAGGCGCTCGCGTTCGTTCTCGTGGGCGACGACCAGCGACGACGCGATCGGCTCGCCGTTGTAGAGCAGCCATTCCGGGGAAAGCCCGAACACGGAACGGTTTCCGGTTTCCGGTTTCCGGTTTCCGGTTTCCGGTTTCCGGTTTCCGGTTTCCGGTTTCCGGGCGAATTTTTAGTGTATCCCACGCCATGGGGAATGATCACCAGGGGGGCGGTGATTTCGGTGAGGCCGCCGTGGTTGGCGGCAATCGCCAGGTCGAATTCGGTGTCGATGGCCTGCGACCAGGGAATGAGCACGACGCCGAGTTCGTCGAGGAGCCGGTCGAGGCCGTGCCGGAACGGGTCCGACCCGTTCCAGGTGAAGACGACCTGGACGCGGGGGTCGGCGTCGAACACCGTGATCACGTCGAGCAGCCGCAGGAGCGACGTCACGTGGTGTGCCACGACGAGGACATACCGGTCCGGCTCGACGGTGGTCCAGTGCGGCGCCTGCAGGCCGATCGGGACCTTGACCGGGGGCGGCGCGGACACGGGATTCCTCGTTTCGGCTGGTGGGGCGGTGGTGCTCAGCCACCGTAGCCGATCGTCTGCCCGGGGCAGGCGCAGCCACGGGGCGGTGTGACGCAGAAACGTCCGGACGGCCGCGGCGTGGTCGTGGTCGCGGAGGGCCTGCTGCCGGGCCCGCCGCCACATGGCCCGGCGCTGCCCGGGGTCGAGTTCGAGTGCCTTGCCCAGGGCCGCCGCCAGGGCGGGCGGCGAACCTGCCGGGCACGTGAAGCCGGTTTCGCCGTCGACGACCTGCCCCGCCAGCCCTTGGGCTGTGGTGGTGATCACCGGCACCGCACCGGCCGCGAAGGCCTCCATGGGGATGCGGCCGAACGGTTCGGCCCGGGACGGCACGACCACGGCCCGCAGGCCGGGATGCCGGAGCAGCCCGGCGACTTCCGGGGTGAACCGGTACCTCATGCTCGCGTCGACGCCCAGGGCTTGCAGCCGGGCCGCGAGCGTGCGCTGGTACGGGGTCGGTTCGTCGGCCTCCGCGGTCGCGGCCAGCAGCAGGTGCGGCAAGTCGTGCCCCGCTCGCCGGGCGAGCGCGTAGGCGTCGATCAGGTCTTCGAACCCTTTGTACGGCTCAGCGCGTCCCATGGCCAGCACGAAGTCCCCCGGATGTCCGGCGGTGGCCGCGGTCCCCGAGAACCTTTCCCAATCACTCGCCGCGAGCCCGTCCCGGACGGCGACCATCGACCGCGCCGGCACGCCGTAGTTTTCGCGCAGATGCCGGCCGAGGAACGGCGAGATGACTCCGACCCGCGTGCCGTCGGCCAGGCCCGCGTGCAGCCCGGCTCGTTCCCAGGCGACCCGGGGCGCGTCCCACGGGGCGTGGATCAGGGCGCTGGACCGCGGTATGAGCACGACGTCCCGGCGACGCGCGGGCGGCAGCAGCGCGGCCAGGCCGAGAAACGGGGCGTCGAAGGCGACAACGAGTGCCGGGCCTGCTCCGGGAAGCACCTCGACGGCCAACCGGCGCGCGGTGTCGCGCACCAGGGTGCGGAAGTTCTCGAGCGTGCCCCAGCGATCGGTACCCGCCGTCCCGTTGGAGACCGGGTGCACGGAAGTGCGTGGCCGGTCGAGCAGCGTGCGGGCCCGGGCGTGCCAGTGGGCGTGGTACTCGGTGCCGGCCGGGTGCAGGAAGACGGGGAGCACGGCAAGCCGGACGTCGTCCGGTATGACGGAAACCAGCGTTTCGAGGAAGCCGTGGTTCGCGTAGCCGGCGCCGGTTCCGCAGCCGTAGTAGCCGTCGTGGATGGCGACGGCCAGTGTCGACCGGTCGTTCATCGGGCGGGCAGGGGAAGCACCGGTCAGGACAGCGCCGGCAGGACGTCCGTGGCCACCGTGTCGAGGATCGCCTCGTCACCCGCGAACGGACCCTCCCGCCGCGGCCACGGCGCCAGGACGTCGGTGAACCCCAGTTCCGCCGCGCGGCCCAGGAAGTCGCGGTAGACCTCGATGCTCGACAGGCTGAAGACCGGCGCCGCGTCGGTCTGGAGGAAGCGGCGGACCTCGGCCGGGTCGCGGTTTTCGGCTGACAGGGCGTCGGTGAACCGGGCCGACAGCTCGGCCAGCGACTTCCACCACCCCGCCATGCTGTCGTGGACGGCGCCGATGGTGACCCAGCCCTGGCCGTGCCGGGCCGTCAGTGCCAACGCCTTCGGGCCGTTCGCCGCCAGCACGAACGGGGTGCGCGGACGCTGGACACAGCCGGGGGCGGTGCGGGCGTTCACCGTTGTGTAGTACTCGCCGGAGTAGTCGGCCGTCCCCGTGGTCAGCAGCGTGTCGAGCAGCTCCACGAACTCCCGGTACCGCTTCGCCGGGCTCGTGGCCTTCGTGGTGCCACCGAAGACGTCCACGTCGTAGCCGTCCACCCCGCCGGCTCCGAGGCCCACCGTCAGCCTGCCGTCCGACAGGTCGTCCAGCGCCGTGACTTCCTGCACGAACGGCAGCGGGTGCCGGAAGTTCGGCGACGCCACCATGAAGCCCAGCTCGATCCGCGACGTCGCCAGCGCCGCCGCGCTCAACGTCGGCACCGAGCCGAACCACGGTTCGCCGACCAGCGGTCCCCAGCCCAGGTGGTCGAACGTCCACGCGTGGGCGAAGCCGTACGCCTCCGCGGCCTGCCACCTCGGCTTCGCCTCGGCCCAGCGGTACTCCGGAAGGATCGTGATCCCCGCCCGCATCGCTTTCTCCCCCACGTCGATCCCCGCAGCGAACCCTGCCGTGCGCATTCGAACAGAATGCGCTTTCAAGGTCAACAGCGAGCCGGGGCTACAAGCTGGGGCGCTGCCGGTAGATCGCCACGCCGATCTGCTGGCTGACCTCGTCCAGCCGGGCCGCCGCGGTCCTGATCGCGTCGGCGTCCGTGCCGGCGAGGGCGGTGCGCAGCACGTCGATGGCCTCGCGGGCCTGGCCCTGCATCGCGAACGGGAACTTGCCGCCGTGCTCGCGGACGAACCCCTCCAGCTGGTAGATCGACGTCTCCGCGCGGTTGCGCAGCTCCGCCTCCGCGCGGCGGCGCTGGTCGTCCTCCGTCCAGCGTTCCGCGTCGCGCACCATGCGGCCGATCTCGTCGCGGGACAGGCCCACCCCGCCGGAGATGTCGAGTGACTGCTCGCGGCCGGTGCCGAGGTCGCGGGCCGACACGTGCATCACGCCGTTGGGGTCGAGGTCGAACGTCACCTCGAACTGGGGGACGCCGCGGGGTGCCGGGGGCAGGCCGGTCAGCTCGAACGTGCCCAGGTGCCGGTTCTCCTTCGCGATCTCGCGCTCGCCCTGGTACACGCTGACCTGGATGGACGGCTGGTTGTCCTCGGCCGTGGTGAAGATTTCCGAACGCTTCGCCGGGAAACTCGTGTTGCGGGGGATGACCCTCGTGAACACCCCGCCCTTGGTCTCGATGCCGAGCGAAACGGGGTTCACGTCGAGCAGGAGCGTGTCCTGCACCTCGCCGGCCAGCACGCCGGCCTGCAGGGCGGCGCCGGCCGCGACGATCTCGTTGGCGCTGAACCGCTGCTTCGGGGTGGTCCCGCCCAGCAGCTCGCGGACGAGCGCGAGAAACGCCGGCATCCGCGCGGCGCCGCCGGCGAACAGGACGTGGTCGATCTGCGCCGCGGTGATGCCCGCTTCGCGGAGGACGTCGGTGACCGGGCCGCGGACGCGGTCCAACAGGTCCGCGGTGATGCTCTCGAACTCGGCGCGGGTGAGGGCCTCGTCGAGGTGCAACGGCTCCTTCTCGGCGCTCACCGTGATGTAGGGCAGGGCGATCGTCGTGCGCTGCACGCTGGACAACGCGATCTTCGCCTGCTCCGCGGCTTCCCGCAGCCGTTGCAGTGCCATCCGGTCGGCCCGGAGGTCGATGCCCCGCGCGCGCCGGAAGCGGGCCACGACGTGGTCGACGATCCGCTGGTCCCAGTCGTCGCCACCGAGCTGGTTGTCCCCGCTGGTCGCCTTGACCTCGAAGACGCCGGTGCCGCACTCCAGCAGGGAGACGTCGAACGTGCCGCCGCCCAGGTCGCAGACGAGCACCGTGGCGTCGTCGGCGGCGCCCAGCCCGGAGGCCAGCGCCGCGGCGGTCGGCTCGCTGAGCAGCCGCAGGACTTTCAGCCCGGCGATCTCGGCGGCCTCCTTCGTGGCTTGCCTTTGGTGGTCGGTGAAGTAGGCGGGCACGGTGAGCACGACGTCGGTGATCTTCGCGTTGAGCCCGTCCTCGGCGTCGTGCTTGAGCTTCGCCAGGACGCGGGCGGCGATCTCCTGCGCCGTGTAGCGCCGCCCGTCGACCGGCGGCGACTTCCAGTCCGTCCCGATGAGCCGCTTGATCGAGCGGAACGTCCGGTCCGCGTTCGTCACCGCCTGGTTCTTCGCCGACTGCCCGACGAAGACTTCGCCCGACTTCGCGAACGCGACGACGGACGGCGTCGTGAGCGTGCCTTCGGCGTTGGGCACCAGGAACGGGCTGCGGTTTTCGAGCGTGGCGAGGGCGGAGTTGGTGGTGCCGAAGTCGATGCCGACCGACGTCAGCTGCCGCCGCGGCGGCTCGTCGGCCTTCGGCCGTTCGGGTTCCCGCGGCTCGGCAGGCGGCTCCGGGACGGGCCGGGCGGCCGGCTGCCCGCGCAGCTCCCGGAGGGCTTCGGCCGCCTTGCTCGCCAGCGACCGGCTGTCGTCGTCGGTGAGGGCGGTCAACGCCTCGAGCGCCGCCCTCGCCAGCAGCGGCTCGTCGCCCTTGACCAGCGTGACGAGCATGCCGATCGCTTCCGCGCGGTCCTGCGGCACGGGTTCCCGCAGGGCGCGGGCGACCGCGGGCGGGAGAACGGCGTGCGGTCCGGTCGTCCAGGCGACGTTGCGGGCCAGCGCGAGGTCGTCCACCGTGCCGCCGCCACGGCGTTGCGGCTTCGGCAGCCCGCGGGCGTTCAGGGCGCGCAGGAGGTGCCGGTAGATCTGGGCGAGGGTGAGGAACTCGGGGCCGTCGGCGAGGCCGTCGCCGAGGAGCCGGAGGAGCTCCCCGGTGAACGCGGTGTGGGGCGCGCCGAGCGGGGCGTTGGCGGTTTCGTTGGCGGCGGACGACGTCAGGGTGTAGCGCCCGGGGATGTCGATCTGCCCGGACACCACCGAGCCGGGATCGGCCATCGCTTCGATGGCCCGGCCCGAGAAGCAGCAGTCGAGGATCAGGATGTTGTGGATCGCCGGGCTTTCGCGGAAGACCCGGTCGATCATGGTGAGCGGCAGCGCGGAGTAGGCGACGCGCTGCGCCCGCGTCGAGGACAGCCCGAGGTAGAGCGCACCGTCGGCGTCGACGAGGCCGTGGCCGGCGTAGTAGACGAGGAGGGTGTCCTCGGCCTGCTCGGCGATCTCGGCCATCCGGGAGCCGAGCTGGTGGCTGTTGTCCGGGTCGGTGATCACCGTGCAGTGCCGCGCCGCGAACCCGCCGAAGTCCTCGCGGGTCAGGTGGTCGGCGAGGCCGGTGACGTTGCCCAGCACCGCGGGCAGGTCCGGCAGGCTGTCGTCGCCGGGGTAGCGGGCGGTGCCGACGAGGATGACGCGGGACCTCCCCGGATCGGGCAGGCGCACCGGCTACCTCTCCCGCTCGGCGTCGAGGACGCTCTTGATGACGGCTTCGGCGTCGGCGACCCGCTGGGCGGTGACCTTCACCGAGCGGGCGCCGTCGCCGTCGGTGGTGATCTCGATCGTGGTGTCCGAGCGTTGCTGACGCAGCCAGGTCGACAGCGACCGGGCGAGCACCGCGGCCGCGCCCCCGCCGCCGAGCGCCACGGTCAGCACGTCCGCGACCGCGCCCATCTCGCCGGGCGCGGGGGCGCCGCCGGTCAGCTCGAGCCGCCCCCGCAGTTCGCTTTCGGCCCGCAGCCAGGTCAAGAGCGGGCGGAGCCTGTCACGGGAGTCCGCCGTGGTCACCCGAATCCGTGCCTGCATCCACGCTCCTCCGCCCCGAACCCCGGCTGTCCACTCAATCGTAGGACGCGGTGGCTTCGCTACAGGCGATTTCGGGCGGCGGAGTCAGCAGCAGCGATCCGGCGGACGGCCCTCCCGCCGCCGCAGCCGTTCGAGCTCGTACGCCCGGCGGGTCGGCACCGGCCGGTCCGGGCACTGCGCCCGCGCGCGGGCGCAGTGCCGTTCGTACTCCGCCGCCCCGCCGATCTCCCGGACGTACCAGCGGAGCAGGCGCAGTACCTTCACCTCCGGCCGCCGGCGGAGATCAGCGATTCGACGTAGGGCGCCTCGCTCGACGACGGTGTCCCGCGGCCGCGCACCGAACGGACGCAGACCACCGCGGCGTTGCCGACCACGACCACGACCAGCAGCAGGAAGACCGCGACCAGCACACCGTCCACAGTGGAGTTCACGACCACCGCGTGCATGTCGGCCGCGGTCTTGGCGGGCGGCAGCACACGGCCGGCGTCGAGCGCGTCGGCGTACCGGGCCCGCTGGGCGAAGAAGCCGATCTGGGGGTTGGCCGAGAAGATCTTCTCCAGGCTCGCCGTGAACGTGACGGCGATGGTCCAGGCCAGCGGGATCCCGGTCACCCACGCCCAGCGCAGCCGGCCCGACTTGACGAGCACCGTCGTGGTGACCGCGAGCGCGACGACGGCGAGGAGCTGGTTGGCGATGCCGAAGAGCGGGAAGAGCTGGTTGATCCCGCCGAGCGGGTCCGTCGCGCCCGCGTAGAGGAAGTAGCCCCAGGCCGCCACCACCAGGGCGCTGGCGAGCCAGCTGCCCGGCTTCCAGGTCACCCGGCCGATCGGCTTCCAGACGTTGCCCAGCATGTCCTGCAGCATGAAGCGCCCGACGCGGGTGCCCGCGTCGACGGTGGTGAGGATGAACAGGGCCTCGAACATGATCGCGAAGTGGTACCAGAACGCCTTCGCCGACTCGCTGCCGAAGAGCCCGGAAAGAATCTCCGACATGCCGACCGCCAGCGTCGGCGCGCCGCCGGTGCGGGCGACGAGGCTGTGCTCGCCGACCGCCTGCGCCGCCGCGTCGAGCTGATCGGGCGTGATCGTGAACCCGAGCTCGGTCACGGCGCGGGCGGCGGACCCCGCCGTCGACCCGAGCACGCCGGCCGGGGCGTTCATCGCGTAGTACAGCCCGGGATCCAGGGCGCAGGCCGCGATCAGCGCCGTGACCGCCACGAACGACTCCATCAGCATCGCGCCGTAGCCGATCAGCCGGACCTGGGACTCCTTCTGGATCAGCTTCGGGGTGGTCCCGGACGACACCAGGGCGTGGAAACCGGACAACGCCCCGCACGCGATCGTGATGAACAGGAAGGGAAAGAGCGTGCCCGAGAAGACCGGGCCGGTGCCGGTGGCCGCGAACCGCGTCACCGCGCCGCTCTGCAGGACCGGCCCGACGACCAGCACGCCGACCGCCAGCAGGGCGATCGTGCCGATCTTCATGAACGTCGAGAGGTAGTCGCGGGGCGCGAGCAGTGCCCACACCGGCAGCACCGACGCGACGAACCCGTAGCCGGCGAGGCCGAGCACGAGCGTCGCCGGGCTCCAGGTGAACGCGGCCGCGAGCGCGGAGTGCTCGACCCAGCCGCCGCCCGCGATGGCGAGCAGGAGCAGGACCACCCCGAGCACGCTCGCCTCCAGGACGCGTCCTGGCCGCAGGAACCGCAGGTAGCAGCCCATCAGCAGGGCGATCGGGATCGTCATGACGACCGAGAAGGTGCCCCACGGCGAGTGCGCCAGCGCGTTGACCACGACCAGGGCCAGCACCGCCAGCAGGATGATCATGATGGCGAAGACGGCGAGCAGCGCGGCCGCGCCGCCCACCTTGCCGATTTCGTCCCTGGCCAGCTGGCCGAGGCTCTTGCCGTCGCGCCGCAGCGAAAGGAAGAGCACGACCATGTCCTGCACGGCGCCCGCGAAGATCACGCCGGCGACGATCCAGATCGTCCCCGGCAGGTAACCCATCTGGGCGGCCAGCACCGGGCCGACCAGCGGTCCGGCGCCGGCGATCGCGGCGAAGTGGTGCCCGAGCAGGATGCGCCGGTCGGTCGGCTGGTAGTCGGCGCCGTCCTCCAGCCGCTCCGCCGGGGTGGCCCGGCGGTCGTCGACCCGCAGCACCCGGCGCGCGATGAACCGCGCGTAGAAGCGGTACGCGATGAGGTAGGAGCCCAGGGCGGCCAGGAGCAGCCAGACGGCCGAAACGCGTTCCCCGCGGGACAGCGCGAGCACGGCCCAGCCGACGGCACCGGCCAGCGCCACGGTGGTCCACAGCAGGATCGGCCGGATCCTGGCCGCGGGCACGACGAATCTTGACAAGGTTGACTCCTCGGATCGGGAGGAACTGACGAGGTGGGCGCCGAGGCCCGCCTTGTGCGAGAGTTGCCGGTCCCCGGTTCCGGTGGACACGCGTGCGCGGCGAAAGTTTTCCGCGGATTCCTGTCCTCCGGATCCGGTGGTCCGGCAACTGGCAGACAAGAGCGGGCGTGCCGAAGGCGGTGACCGATGTCGGGAGACCTCATGACGGCGCTCGCCGTCGTCGGCGGGGCGTCCCTGCTCGCCGTCGCCGCCCGCCGGTTCCACCGCACCGAAGAGCTGCCGACGCTGGACGGCTGGGCACTGGCCGACCGCGGTCTCGGTCCGGTGTGGACCTGGTTCCTGCTCGGCAGCACGATCTTCACGGCCTACACGTTCATCGCCGTGCCCGGGCTGGTGTTCGCCACCGGGGCACCCGCGTTCTTTTCGCTGCCCTACACCGTGGTCATCTGCCCGCTGGCCTTCGTGCTCCTCCCGCGGCTGTGGGCGGTGGCGCGCGAGCACGGCTACGTCACCGTCGCCGACTTCGTCCGCGGCCGGTACGGCTCGTCGGCGCTGGCGCTCGTCGTGGCGCTGACGGGCATCCTCGCGACCATGCCGTACCTCGCGCTCCAGCTGGTCGGCATCCGCGCGGTCCTCGTCGCGGCCGGGCTGCCCGCCCGGACGGTGGCCGGCGACCTGGTGATGGTGGCGCTCTTCGCCGGGCTCGCGATGGCGACGTACCAGCGTGGCCTGCGGGCGCCCACGGTCATCTCGGCGTTCAAGACCGTGGCCGTCTTCGGCGCGGCCGTCTTCGTCCTCGGGTTCGTCCTGGGGCGGACCGGTGGGTCAGGGGAGATCTTCGACGCCGCTTCCGAGCGCGGTGCGCTGCTGCTCACCCCCGCGCAGCAACCGGCGTTCGCCACGCTCGCGCTCGGCTCGGCGCTCGCCCTGTTCATGTACCCGCACGTCCTCACGGCGGGCTTCGCCGCGAACAGCCGCGACACCCTGCGCAAGGCCGCGGTCGCGCTGCCGGCCTGGACCGCGATCCTCGCGGTGTTCGCCTTCTTCGGCATCGCCGCCTTCGCCGCCGGCGTGCGCACCGCGCCCGGCGGCGCCGAGGCCACGGTTCCGCTGCTGGTGGAGCAGGTCCTGCCGGCACCGGCGGCCGGGCTCGTCTTCGGCGCCCTCGTCGTCGGCGGGCTCGTCCCGGCCGCCGTCATGTCGATCTCGGCCGCGACGTCCTTCGTCCGCAACGTCTACGTCGAGTACTTCCACCCGACCGCGACGCCGAAGCGCCAGGTGCGCATCGCGAAAGCCGTTTCCCTCACCGCGAAGGTCGGCGCCATCGCGTTCGTCTTCGGCCTGCGCGACCAGGACGCCATCAACCTCCAGCTGCTGGGCGGGGTGTGGATCCTGCAGATCTTCCCGGCGGTGGTCCTCGGCCTGGCCGCGCGGCGGCTGCCCCACCGGGCGCTGCTGGCGGGCTGGGCCGCGGGGATGGCCGGCGGCACGTTCGCCGTCGTGCACGCGGGGTTTTCCCCGGTGGTCGCGATCGGGCCGGCCGGCGTCTACGCGGGCGTCGTCGCGCTGGTCGTGAACCTGGCCGTCACCTTCGCCGCGGCCGCGCTGCTCGTGCCCACGAAGGACTCCCCCGAGAGCGGAGTGAACCCATGAGACGGACCGAGTCCCGGCCGCAGCCGTCCGTGACCGGCGGCGACGCCGAGCGCGAGGCGGGCGTGGCGAGGCTGTTCGACCTGCACTACCCGGCGATGCTGCGGCTGGCCGCCCTGCTCGGGGCCGACGATCCGGAGAACGTCGTGGCCGAGGCGTACTACCAGATCTACCGGAAGTGGCGGAAGGTCCGCGACGCCGGGGCCGCGGAGGCGTACCTGCGGTCGATCATCTGCAACCTCACCCGGATGCGGATCCGCCACCTGCAGGTCGTCCGCCGCAACAGCCCGGCGCTGCGGGTGGAGCCGGTGGCCTCGCCGGAGGACTCCGTGCTGCTGCGCGACGACCAGCGGGCCCTGGTCGGCGTCCTGCGCGAACTGCCCGCGCGGCAACGGGAAGCGCTCGTCCTGCGGTACTGGCAGGGCCTGAAGGAAACCGAGATCGCGGCGGCGATGGGCATCTCGCCGGGATCGGTCAAGACCCACGCCGCGCGCGGGATGGCCGCCCTGACCCAGCGAATGGAGGCCCGGCGATGAACACCGTCCCCGAAGACATGGAACGCCGCCTGCGCGAAACACTCGACACGCTGGCGGGCGGGGTCCACCCGGCCCCGGACGCCTACCGCACGGCCCGCGGCGACTGGCTCCGCCGCGAACGACGGCGCCGCCTGGTGCTGGCCCTGCTGGTCGCGGTGGTGTTCACCGTGGCGGTGGTGATCGGCCTGTGGGTCCTCAACCAGGCCCCGGCCGGGAACGGCGCCATCTTCACCGAGCCGGCGAGCACGGTGCACCCGGCCGGCCGCGGTTGACGGGGGCGGTTTCCGCGCCCTTCGGAAAACGGCGCGTCCGGTTGGCGCCCGGCGGCCGATCGGCCGACACTGGCGGTAGCCGGGTGCCGCCGGGGTGGAGGTTCGTCCGTTGAGTTCGGAATACACGGTGATCAAGGCGATCCTCGTGCTCGAGGTGCGCTCCGCGACCGGGGGCAGCACGCCCCTGCGGGCCGACCTCCGCTACGACAGCCGGGAGCCCTACGCGGTCGCCCTCACCCTCCACACCGGACGCGGGCCCGTCGAGTGGCTCGCCGCGCGGGAGCTGCTCATCGACGGCCTGCACGCGCCGGCCGGGCTCGGCGACGTCCGGGTCGCGCCGGCCGCCGACCCCGCGGTGACCGTGATCGAGCTGCGGTCGCCGAGCGGGCGCGTCGCGCTCGAAGCCGGCACCGCCGAAATCGTCGACTTCCTCTACCGCACCTGCGAGGCCCTGCCGCGCGGGGAGGAAAGCCGCGCCTTCGACTTCGACCGGGAACTGGCGAAGCTGACCTCGGAATAAGCCGACGGCGGCCAGGGGGTTGACGCCGCGTGGGCATCATTCATACATTCGATGCCGATGTGTATGAATGACGGGAGTTGATCCGCATGCGGCTCGGCAAGACCGCCGTCGTCCTCGGGGGCAGTGCCGCCGGTCTCTGCGCGGCCGGAGCGCTCGCCCCGCACTTCGACCGCGTGCTGGTGCTGGAACGCGACGAACTGCCCGACGGCGCCGAGCACCGCCGCGGCGTGCCGCAGAGCAAGCACCCGCACTTCCTGCTGAACTCGGGCCGGCGCGCGATCGGCGCGCTGTTCCCCGGCTTCGAAGAAGACCTCATCGCGGCCGGCGGGCTGCTGCTGATGCCGTCCATGGACGCCGCCTACCTCGACGGCCCGGGCTGGTCGGCCCGCAAGCGCAGCGCCATGACGATGGTCTACGGCTCGCGGATCCTCATCGAGCGCGTACTGCGCGACAAGGTGCGCGAGCTGGCGAACGTCGTCGTCCGCGAGGGGGTCGCCGTGCGCGGCCTGACCACCGCGGACGGGGAAGTCACCGGCGTCGGGTTCTCCGCCGCCGACGGCGACGAGCACGTCGACGCCGACTTCGTCGTGGACGCGATGGGCCGCGGCTCCCCGGTTTCCGGCTGGCTGGCGGCGGCCGGCTGGCCCGAACCGCCGGTGCGGACGCTCGACGCCAAGGTCACCTACACCTCGCGCTGGTACGACCTGCCCGCCGAACGCCCGGCGTCCTGGTGGTGGCGGCACCTGGTGATCATGCCGACGCCGGACAAGGGCGAGCACCCGGCCGAGCACGAGTTCCTGGTCAACTTCTTCCCGATCGAGGGCAACCGCGTCATCGCCTGCATGGGCTCGTGGGGACTGGAGATGCCCAGCACCACCGACGCGTTCGTCGAAACCGCGCGCCGGGTGCGGACGCCGTTGTTCGCCGACGCCATGGACCGGTGCGCCCCCGCCTCCCCGGTGCACCTCACCCGGTCGACCGGCAACAAGTGGCGCCGCTACGACCGGCTGCGCACCCCGCCGCGGCGGCTGGTGTTCGTCGGCGACTCGATCTGCGCGTTCAACCCCTTCTACGCCCAGGGCATCAGTTCCGCGTCGGCCTCGGCCCTGCTGCTGCGCGAACACCTGGCACGCGCCGAGCGGCTCGACGCGAAGTTCACCTCGCGGTTCTTCGCCGCGCAACGCACGTTGCTGCGCGTGCCGTGGCGCCTGGCGATGGCCCGGGACCAGGGCTACGCGTGCGCGGTGGGCACCGAGCGGCTGCCGGAGTGGCGGCGGCGCGTCGTCGCGGCGATGTCGGCCCCGGCGTTCAGCCTCGTCGTCGGCGCCGCGCGGGAGGACGCCGTGGTCGACGAGCACTTCGCGAAGGTGTTCAACCTGGACGAATCGCTGGGGCAGATGCTGCGCAACCCGCGCGTGCTCGCGGGCCTGCTGCGCTACCGCGTCCGCGCGGCGCTGGGCAGGCACCGCGTCCCGTTCGGGTTCGATCCCCAGGCCGAACCGCCTGCCAAGGACTATTCGACGGCGACCGCGTGATGAGCACGGCGTGCGGGCCGGACGCCGAAGCCGTCACCCGCGGACTCGGCTTCGACTGCCACGACGTCTCGCCGGTGGTTTCGCTCCGGCCGCCGTGGGCGCTCGCGCACTGGACGATGCCGCTGCTGGAGCTGCTGATCGTCGGCGGCGCGGTGTTCGCGCTGGTGCACGCCCTGCGCCGGTACCGCGCGGGCGATCCGGTGAACCTGGCGCTGTGGTGGGCTTCGCTGGTCTACCTCTTCGTCACCGAGCCGCCGCTGTACTTCCCGGAGTGGTTCGGCCTCGACCGGCTCTACGGCTTCATCTTCGCCCACAACCTCTTCACCGTGCAGCTCATGGCGGACCGGCTGCCGCTCTACATCGTGGCGTTCTACCCGGTGATCAGCCAGCTCGCCTACGAGGTCGTGCGCTCGCTGGGGCTCTTCCGCCGCGGGGCGTTGCGCGGCTCGGTGGCCGTGGCCTTCGTGCTGCAGGTGTTCTACGAGGTCTTCGACCACGTCGGCCCGCAGCTGAAGTGGTGGGCGTGGAACCCGGGCAACACGGTCGTCAACCAGCCGGCGCTGGCCTCGGTGCCGCTGAACAGCATGCTGCTGTTCGCTTCCGTCTCGATGGCCGCGATGACGTACCTCGTCGTGCGCCTGACGGGTGGCCCACCACGCCGCCGGCTGCCCCTGCGCGTCCTGCTGGCGGGCGTCCTCACGCCGCCGACCATGGCGATCGCCGGCATCCCGTCGAGCTTCGCCGGCGACGGCACCACCGCGCGGGCGTGGATCCTCGGCGTCGAACTGGGCCTGCTGTGGCTTGCCGGCGCGTGGATCGTCGTGGCGCATCTGCGGTCCGGGGAACCGGGCGAGCCGCTGACAGCCTTCGCGCGGTACTACCCCGCCCTTTACCTGGGCGGGATGGCGGTGTGCTGGCTGGCCGCCCTGCCGGGGTACCTGGCCGCGAAGGACGGCGTCACCGCGGACGGCACCCCGATCGGCAGCGGGCCGTACGCGCTGGCCTGCTTCGCCGGGGCCAGTCTGCTGCTGGTCGCGCTGTACCGGAAGGACCGCGCCCCCGTCCCGGGCTGAGCGATCCCTCGGGGAAGATGGGGCGCATGGGGCACCACGGCTGGCAGGGCAACCCGCCCGGCACCGAAGACGAGGCACGCCGCCGGATCGTCGAAGCGGCGACGGCGTGCCTCGACCGCGCGGGCCTGGCCAAGACGAGCCTCTCGGACGTCGCCGCCGAGGCGGGTGTCACCCGGCAGACCGTCTACCGCTACTTCCCGGGCCTGAAGGAGATCCTGCGCGCGGTGGCGCTGGCCGGGGTCGAGGAGTTCGCCGGGCGGATGGAGCGGCACCTGGCCACGTTCGGCACGGCCGCCGAAGCCGCGGTGGAGTCGGTGGTGTTCGCCGTCCGGACGCTGCCCGGCGAGCCGCGCATGGGCCTGCTCCTGCAGGCGGGCGAAGCGGACTTCTTCACCGACGGCGTCGTTTCGCCGCTGGCGTTTTCCTACGGCGCGCGGATCCTCCGGAACCTGCCGGTGGACTGGGCGGCCGCCGGGATCGCCTCCGACGAGGACCTGCGGGGCCTGGCCGAGGTCCTGATGCGGCTGTTCCTGTCGTTCCTGCAGTACCCCTCGACGCCGCCGCTGACCGACGACGAGCTGCGCGCCCTCGTCCGCCGGTGGATCGGGCCGGCGTTGCGCGGGTTTCCGGAAACACCGCGCGAAATGCGCTGACAATTCCTGACAACGCGGAGGCTGTGACGCCTCCCACGCCCGGTGCCGAAATGCCGGTGGCGAGGGCGCTCAGCCCTCGCCACCGGCGCTGCCGTGATCTCTCCCCAGTGATCTGGCGGCCACCGCGTTACTTCTTGGCGGCGGCGACCTTCTTGCGCGGGGCACGCTTGCGCGGCGGCGTGGCGGGCGCCTCGGCCTCTTCGACCTGGGCCTGCTCGTAGGCGGCGATCACCTCGGAGGAGAGGCGGCCGCGCTCGGAGACCTCGTAGCCGTTCGCGTTGGCCCAGGCGCGGATCTGCTGGTTGCGCTCGCGGTCGGTGGTGCTGGTCGTGGTCGACTGCCCGGTGGCGACGCGGACCTTGCGGCCGCCGATGCGCCGTCCGGCCGCGATGTAGCGGGCCAGTTCGTCGCGCAGGGCGGTGGCGTTCTCGTCCGAGAGGTCGATTTCGTAGGTGACGCCGTCGAGGCCGAACTGAACGGTCTGGGCGGCGGTGCTGCCGTCGATGTCGTCCAGGATCTCGACGAGGACTTTCTGGGCCACGTGAATGCTCCTCAGCTGGATGTGCGTCCGGGGAACGCGACGTGTGACAAGTTGCACAATGGTCGGCGTTCTTCGGTGGAGTGTATCCACCCGGGGAGAGGTACGGCAATTTCCTCCCGGTTAAGTGGAACGGAGGCGGCCCGGGGTGGTCCTGATAGGACCGGCTCGGCCCGCCGTCGTTCCGGCCGGGTCGTGGCCTTTCGTCCGGAACGACGACGGAAATCGCGCCGGGAATCTAGGTTCCGGACGGCGTGGAGCCCTGCTCGCCGTGGTGGTAGGGCGGATCGGTGGCCAGCGCCTCGTCGGCGGCTCCTTCGGCGGGATCGGCCAGTTCGGCCTGCTCGGCGGCTTCTTTTGCCTCTTTGATGAGCTGCCGGCTGTGCGCGAGGTCCGCTTCGGGCCGGTTTTCGTTCTCCGTCATCGCGACTCCTTGCGGTCGGATTGCGTTCCCTGCGGGACGGCTACCCGCGAAGCCGTGAACGCAACCGTGGCGGGCCGCGGGCGGAAAGGTGGGGGAGCGTTCACCCCAACGTGTGGTGGCGGTGAATTCTTCGGGGGCCGGCGCGGGATCGGGTGGGGAGGTGACCGGGACCGGTTCCGCGAGCGGGGAATGCGGCGGGAAAGGACGGCGGGCGGGTTCCCCGCCGGTCGGTGCCTGCTGGGCGCGCGTTTGAACGATGGCCGGTGGACAGTGTTCAAGACGGCGGAGAGCGGCGCTGGGACGATCAGCGGGCGCCGGAGCCGGGTTCGGCCGGCAAGCCGGGAGTGGCGATCTCAGCGGGGTCCGCGAGTCATCGGCGCCGGGCAGGCGGCCTGGGTGCGGCGGATGCCTCGGCCTGCTCGGCGCGGCCCGGTGCGCCCCGCCGGGGGCGAATTCCGCCTCTCGGCCCGGAACAGCCTGGCTCGGAACAGCTGGCCCGGAGCAGCCTGGCCCGGAGCAGTCGGGCTCGGAACAGCTGGCTCGGAGCAGCCGGGCTCGGAGCAGCCGGGCCCGGCCAACCCGGCTCGGAGCAACCCGGCCCGCGACATCCCTGCCCCCGAATGCCGGAAGGGCCCCGCACCAGGCAGGTGCGGGGCCCTTCCGATCGTCGCGAGGGGTGTTACTTCTTCTTCGCGGCGGAGGTGCGCTTGGCCGGGGCCTTGGCGGCGGCCGGCTTCTTGGCGGCGGCGGTCTTGGTCGCGGCCGGCTTGGCGGCGGCCTTGGCCCGCGTCGTGGTCGCCTTCGCCGTGGTGGCCTTGGCCGCCGTGGTCTTCGCCGCGGCCGCCTTCGGGGCCGCCTTGGTGGCGGTGGCCTTGGCGGCCGGCTTCGCGGCCGCCGCGCGGGTGCGCGTCGTGGTCGAACGCGTGGTGGCCGGCTTGGCCGCGGCCGCACGGGTGGTGCGGGTCGTGGTGGCCTTGGCCGGGGCCGCAGCCGCCGTCTTGGTGGCGGTCGCGCGGGTCGACGTCGCCGCGGTGGCGCGCTTGACCGGGGTGGCCTTGGGGAGCTTCTTGGTGCCGGAGATGACGTCCTTGAAGGTGGTGCCGGCGCGGAAGGCGGGCACGTTGGTCTTCTTGACGCGGACGGCCTCACCGGTACGCGGGTTGCGGGCGGTGCGAGCGGCGCGGGCGCGCTTCTCGAACACCCCGAAGCCGGTGATGTTGACCTTTTCGCCCTTGTTGACCGTCCGGATGATGATGTCCACCAGACCGTCCACGGCCTGCGAAGCCACCTTCTTGTCGCCCAGACGCTCCGACAGCGCCTCGATCAGCTGGGCCTTGTTCGTCATTCCAGTCCTCCATAGTGGAACTACTCGTCACGGCCCATCTCGGCCGACACTGCACACGGTATTACCAATACCGCACAAAATCCAACCGGGGGTCGAAATATTTCCTTGTGCGGGGGCGGGTTCCGGCCCCGCGCGGCCCGCCGCCGGACGGCACCCGGAACGCGGGCCGAACCTTCGCCATGCCCCTGAGCAGGGAAAATACCCGGTGGGTGCCGTCCACAGTGGTCGTCCATATAGGACCCGAGGCCCTTTCGGAGAACTTTTCCCGCGACACGCCGGAGCGGGCGTCCCGGCGTGTGTCCGAGCCCACCCCGGGCCCACCCCGGCCCCGATCCCGCGCTGCGATCGGGGATCGCGGCCCGCTCCGGAGGCCCTTCGCCGTGGCGGCAGGCGGAAGCGCCCGGCCGTAACGCCGGGCCCGCCCGGCGCGACCCCCGGGCACGGCGTTGCGGCGCAACCGGTCCGCTCCCGGAATGCCCTGCGGCGGGGCCGAAAGGTCCTCCCCGAAGGGTGAACTCACTCGTTCGGCGCAGTCTTGGCCTGCGCGGACAGCGCGTCGGCATCGCCGTGTTGGCCGCGGGACTGTCGTACCGGCGGGCTACTCTGCCGCGGGAGGAAGCGCCGGGTGAGACAGGGAGAACCGTGGACCAGGAGACGCTCACCACCGTGGTCGGCCGGGTGGCCGGCACCGAGGACTCGACGCCGCTGCAGTTCTGCGTGGCCGTCGATCCCGATGCCTATCTGCAGCTCGACGACGTCGTCGTGACCAGGCGGGAACTCCCCGGTCTCGGCGAAGTCACCTCCTACGGCGTGGTCACGCAGGTGACCGCGCGGCACGAGGGCGCCAGCTTCGGCAGCGACGTCTTCCTGATCTCCGACGGGGTCCTGCCCGCCCAGGTGCAGGAGATCGCGGAGATCGCCACCACCCGCGTCGAGCCCGAGTGCTACGTGCCGCCCAAGCCGGGCAGCCAGGTCCAGCGGGCCGTGGGGGAGGATCGCGCGCAGGCGCTGTACTTCGACAACATGACCCGCCAAGTGGCGGTGGGCCTGGGGCGGGACGGCGAACCCGTCTACCTCAACATGGACTTCCTCGACGGCACCCGCGGCGCGCACGTCAGCATCAGCGGCGTCTCCGGCGTGGCCACCAAGACGTCGTTCGCGTTGTTCCTGCTGCACTCGATCTTCCGCGGCGGCGCGCTGCCCAACGCCCACAACGCCAAGGCCCTCGTCTTCTCGGTCAAGGGCGAGGACCTGCTGTTCCTCGACACCCCGAACGTCCACCTCGACGAGAAGCTCACCGGCGAATACCTCAAGCTGGGCCTGCCCGCCGAGCCCTTCGCGTCCGTCGGCTTCTACGCGCCGCCCACGCCGTCGGACACCACGGGGAAGCCTTACGTCACCGGGCGGACCTCGGGCGTGGGCGCGTTCTGGTGGACCATCGCGGAGTTCTGCGCCCAGGACCTGCTGCCCTACGTCTTCGCCGACGCCGAAGACGAGCGCAACCAGTACACGATGGTCATCCACCAGGTCGCGAACCGGCTGCGCCTCGACAGCACCCCGGCGGGCAAGGACGGCGCCGCGAACGTCGACGGCGTCCTGTGCCGCACCTACGCCGAGCTCGTCGACGTCATCTGCGAGCGCGTCACCGACGAGGAAACCCGCGCGAGCTGGGCGGGTGCGGTCACCGGGGCGGGCACGGTCAACGCCTTCATCCGCCGCCTGCGCTCGAGCCAGCGCGCCCTCTCCGGCCTCATCCGCGGCGACCTCGCCGACCACCCCGCGCGCCGGTTGTCCACGGAGAACCAGCAGGTGACCGTGGTGGACATCCACAACCTCGTCGAGCGCGCGCAGCGGTTCGTCGTCGGCGTGACGCTGGCCGCGGAGACCGCGCGCAAGGAGGCGGCCGGCCCGGGCGGGCTGCTGTTCACCATGCTGGACGAGCTCAACAAGTACGCGCCGCGGGAAGGCAGCAGCCCCATCAAGGAGGTGCTGCTGGACATCGCCGAGCGCGGCCGCTCCCTGGGCGTCATCCTGATCGGCGCGCAGCAGACCGCCAGCGAGGTCGAACGCCGCATCGTCAGCAACAGCTCGGTCCGCATCGTCGGGCGCCTCGACGCCGCCGAGGCTTCGCGGCCCGAGTACGGCTTCCTCCCGGCCAGCCAGCGGGTCCGCGCCACCCTGGCCACGCCGGGCACGATGTTCGTGAGCCAGCCGGAGATCCCGGTGCCGATCGCCGTCGGCTTCCCGTTCCCCGCCTGGGCCACGCGGCTTTCCGAGGCCGGGCAGATCCCCTCGGCCACGGCCACGGCCACGTCGAAGAAGAGCGATCCCTTCGCCGGCCTCCCTTCGCGGGGCAGCGATCCCTTCGGTGACGACCCGCCACCGTTCTGAGCCCACCGCGAGCCCACTGCCCACCACCCGAACGGAAGGACGAAGTGTGAAGTTCCTGCACACCTCCGACTGGCACGTCGGCAAGACGCTCAAGGGCCGCAACCGCCTCGACGAGCAGCGGGCCGTGCTCGGCGAGATCGTCCGGATCGCGCGGGAGGAGCAGTTCGACGCGATCCTCGTCGCGGGCGACCTGTACGAGACGTCGGCGCCGTCGGCGGCCGCGCAGGAACTCGTGGTGCGGGCGCTGATGGCACTGCGCGAAACCGGTGCCGAGGTCGTCGCCATCGCCGGGAACCACGACCACGCCGCGACGTTCGAGGCGTACCGGCCGCTGCTGCTGGCCGCGGGCATCCAGCTCACCGGCGATCCCCGCCCGGTCCACGACGGCGGTGTCTTCTCGTTCGACGCGCGTTCGACGGGCGAGCGCGTCAACGTCGCGGTGCTGCCCTTCCTTTCCCAGCGCTACGCGGTCCGCGTCGCGGAGCTGCTCACCGGCACCCCGGCGGACAACGTCGGTGAGTACGACCAGCGCGTGCGCGACATCCTGGAGCACCTCAAGACGGGTTTCACGCCCGGCGCGGTCAACCTCGTCATGGCGCACCTGACGGTGACCGGCGGGACGATGGGCGGCGGGGAACGCGCGGCGCAGTCCATCTTCGAGTACCACGTGCCCGCCACGGCGTTCGGCGCCGATCCGCACTACGTGGCGCTGGGCCACCTGCACCGGCGCCAGTCGCTGCCCGCCGCGTGCCCGGTGCACTACAGCGGATCGCCGTTCGCCGTCGACTTCGGCGAGCAGGACAACACGAGTGTCGTGCTGGCGGTGGAGGTGAGTCCTGCGACGCCGGCGAAGATCACCGACATCCCGCTGAAAGCGGGGCGGAAGCTGCGCACGGTCCACGGCACGGTGGCGGAACTGACCGGCCGCGCCGAGGAGTTCGGTGACGACTACCTGCGCGTCTACATCCGCGAAGCGACCAGGGCCGGCCTGCGCGAGGAGATCCAGGAAGCCCTGCCGAACGCCCTGGAAATCCGCATCGACCCGGAGTTCGCCGCGCCGGTGACGACGTCGAACGGCGACCGCGCGGTCGCGGACCGTTCGCCGGGGGAGCTGTTCGCGAGCTACTGCGCCGAACGCACGGTCGAGGACAAGCGCGTGCAGGCGCTCTTCGCGCGGCTGCACGACGAAGAGACGAGCGGGGTGTGACATGCGGCCAGTGCTGCTGGAGATGACCGGCTTCGCGTCCTTCCGCGAGAAGACCGAAGTCAGCTTCGAAGACACCGATTACTTCGCGCTCGTCGGGCCGACCGGCGCGGGCAAGAGCACGGTCATCGACGCGCTCACCTTCGCGTTGTACGGCTCGGTCGCCCGCTGGGACCACGAAGGGCTCGTCGCGCCCGCGCTCGCCCCGACGGTGAACCGCGCGACCGTGCGGCTGGTCTTCGACGCCGGCGGCGCCCGCTACCACGTGGTGCGGGAAGTCCGGCGCAGCGGCGGGAAGAAACCCACGGTCAGCGTCAAGAACGTGCGCCTGGAACGGCTGATCGACCCCGCCGCGTTCGGCGGGCCGGAGGACGACGCCGATCCCGTCGCCGCGGACTCCGAGGTCACCCCGGCGGTCGAACGCCTGCTCGGGTTGACGTTCAAGCACTTCTGCACCTGCGTGGCGCTGCCCCAGGGCGACTTCGCCGAGTTCCTGCACGCGAAGGCCGCCGACCGGCAGAAGATCCTCATCAAGCTGCTGGGCCTGGAGGTCTACGAGCGGATCGGCCGCCGGGCCGGCGTGACGGCGGAGCAGCAGAAGCAGCGCGCCGCCGTCCTCACCGAACAGCTCGGCAGCTACGCCGACGCCACCGAAGAAGCCGTCGCCGAGCTGGCCGCGCGGATGACGGCCCTGGAAGAACTGGACTCGCGGGTGAACGCGGCCCTGCCGGGGTTGACCGACGCCACCCGCGCGCACGACGAAGCCCGCCAACGCGTCGTCGCGCTCACGAGCGAGCTGGAAGTCCTCGACGGTGTAACACGCCCGGCCGGTGTCGAAGACCTCGAAACCCGGCGTCGCGCGGCAGCGGACGCGGCCACGGCCGCCCGGACCGCGCTGGAGGCGGCGGAAACGGCGGACGAAACCGCCCGGGCCGCCCTCGCCGCGGCACCCGACCGGGGCGAGCTGGAACGGATCCGGGCCGCTCGCACCGAACTCGCCGACATCGAGCAGGCCCTCCCGCGCCTCGACGAAGCGGCGAAAGCGGCGAAGCAGGCGAAGGAAGCTGCTGCCACGGCGGCGAGCGAAGCGGTGTCCGTCCTCGACGCGGCCCGGGCGAACCGGGACCGGACAGCCCGGGCGGCCGAGGACACCGCCGCCGAAGCCGCCCGCGCCCGGCAGGACCGCGACCGGCTCGCCGGCCTGCGGCCGCCGGCGGATCTCGGGGACCTGTCGGCGGAATCGGCGAAGGTGGCCCAGCGCGCGGCGGCCGCCGACGCGCGCCTGCGGACCGCGGAGGCCGCCGACGCCGAAGCACGCCAGGCCCTGGAAGCGCAGCCCGACGTCGCCCCGCTCGCGGCCGCGCGGTCCGATGCCCGCACGCTCTACACGATCTGCGACGCGCAGCGCAAAGCCGCGCCGGAGCAGGCCGCTCGCCGGGCCGGGCTCGCAACGGCGCGGGCGACCCTCGCCGCCGCCGACGCCGAGCTCACCGCGGCGAAGACCGCGCTGGCCGAAGCCGAGCGGGCCGGGCAGGCGCTGGTGCTGCGGGCCGGGCTCGCCGTCGGGCACCCGTGCCCGGTGTGCGAGCGGGAAGTCACGGCCCTGCCGGACGCCGGCGGCCACGCCCACCTGGCCGAGGCCCGCGAACGCCTCGAGCGTGCCGAACGGGACCGCACGGCCGCGGAGTCCGCGGTGCGCAAGCTGGAACGGGCGGTCGACCGCGACGCCGACTCGGCCGCGTCGGCGGCCGCGCAGGCGGAAGAACTGCGCGCGGTGCTCGCGGAGGTCGACGGCCCGCCGGCGTCGGCGGTGCTGCTGCGGCCGGTCGAGGCGGCTTTCGCCGAGCAGGATTTCGCGGACCTCGTCGCCGCGGTGCGCGAGCGGGGCGAGTGGCTGTCGAGGACGATCGACGGCCGCACCCGCGTCGCCGAAGCCGCGCGCGCCGCCGACGCGGAACTGGCCGCGGCCCGCGCCGAACGCACGAAGGCACAGCAAGCGGCCGAAGTCGTGGCGCAGTCGTTCGCGGCGGCCCGCGAGGCCTTGCGAGCCGCCCGCGATCCGCTGGTGGAGCTGGGGGCGCCCGCGCTCGACGGCGACGACGTCCCGGCGGGGTGGCAGCGCCTCACCACGTGGGCGGCTTCCGCGCTGGACGAACGGCGCACCGTGCTGGCCGCCCTCGAAGCGGCCGCCGAAGCCGCGGGCAAGGAAGCCGTCGTGGCGGCGGAGGACTTCCGGACCGCCGAGCGGGACGCCGAGCAGCGGCGCACCCGGGCGGTCGACACGGGGCTGGCCGAGCAGGCGGCGAGCACCGGACTGGCGGCCGCCCGGCAACGGCAGGCGGAACTGGCGGCGGCCCTCGACGGCGCGCCCGCCGCCGACGTGGTCGCCGAGCAGCTCGCCCGCGTCGCGGAACTCGAGCGGGCCGCGAAAACGGCGGACGCCGGGCTGCGGACGGCCCGCGCGACCGCGAAACAAGCCGCGGACAGCCAGGCGGAGGTCGCGAAGCAGGTCGACGCCGAACGGCAGAAGCTGTTCCGGGCGCGCGACCCGCTGGTCGGCCTGGGCGCCCCGCCGATCGACGGAGAAAGCCTCCTCGACGCCTGGACCGCCCTCACGGACTGGGCCGCCGGGCAGGCGAAGGCCCACCGCGAGCGGCTGGCCGTCGCGAAGACTGCCGAGGGCGAAGCCGCCGAAGCGTTGCAAGCGGCCGAACGCGCGGTCGCCGCCGACGTCACCGCGCTCGGGGTGACCCTGCCGGAGGGGCCGGTGCGCGACCGCGTCCCGGTCGCCGTCGCGGCCGCGCGCGCCCGGGCCGAAGCCGACCACGCCGACATGAAACGGCGGGTCGCGCACGTGGCCGGGCTGCACGAAGACATCGCGGCCGCGGAGTCCGACGCCCAGGTCGCGCGGCTGCTCGCGGATCTGCTGCGCTCGGACAAGTTCCCGCGCTGGCTGATCGCGGGGGCGCTCGACACGCTGGTCGCCGAGGCTTCCGCGTCGCTGCTCGAACTGTCCGGCGGCCAGTTCGAGCTGACCCACGACAAGGGCGACTTCCTGGTGGTGGACCACAACGAGGCCGACGCCCGGCGCCCGGTGAAGACCCTGTCCGGCGGCGAGACGTTCCAGGCGTCGCTCGCCCTGGCCCTGGCGCTGTCTTCGCAGCTCGGCGCCATGGCCGCCGAAGGAGCGACCAAGCTGGAGTCGATCTTCCTCGACGAGGGCTTCGGCACGCTGGACGAGGCCACCCTCGACGTCGTGGCGTCCACTTTGGAGAACCTCGCCGCGTCCGGCTCCCGGATGGTCGGGGTGATCACGCACGTGCCGGCGCTCGCCGAGCGCGTCCCGGTGCGGTTCCTGGTCACCCGGGACGGCACCGGCTCGCACATCGCCAGGGAGGGCGCGTGACCGCGATCGCCGGGATGAACTTCAGCATCGACGCCTGGGACCCGGGCTACGGCAGCTCGATGGAGGCCGAGGAGCTCGGCCGGTCCCAGGCCGAGGTGGAGCTCGACGTCGAGGTCCCCGAGGCCGAATGGGCGCCGATCGACCCGTCGCCGGTCCCGGCGCCGGAAGCGGTGCTGTTCGTCGACGGCGTCCGCCGGATCGACGCGCGCGTCTGGATCGACGACCCGGCCGGCACGAACTCGGCGTCCATCGGCATCTGCGCGTCCTACGCGGCGGGGGTCGTGTGCTGCTGCGAGGGACAGGCCCACGTCGTCGGCACCGACGTCCGGCGGGGGCTGTTCACCGTCGCCCCGCGGGCCGACGACATCGTCACCCCGGCCGGGATCTACACGGCGCACCGCGCGGCGGCCAAGGAGGACAAGCCGCTGCCGGTGGTGCTGTCCTCGGCGTTGCAGGAGCAGCTGGCGCTGGCCGAGGAGGAGACGGCGGTCAAGGCGCGCACGGCGGGGCACGCGCGCGACGACCTGCTCGTGGTCGACGGCCCGCTGCGCGGCCGCGCGCACCTCGACCGGGCGGTCGGGTTCATCAAGAGCCACCAGACGACGTACCTGCCCGGCGAGCTCAACGCGCTGGTCGGCAGCCTCGGCGCGCACCAGCGGACGCCGGTGTTCCTGATGGGCACGACGTGGGTGCGGCATTCGTGGTACCTGCGGCTGCCGTCGGCCGGCGGGCCGCCGTGGTCCGGGGTCGTGCGCGTGGAGGCGGCGCCGCACCTCGGCCGCGAGCAGGTTGCCGAGCTGGCGAACGTCACCCAGTCGGTGCTGGGGCGGTTTGCGTCGGTCGCCTACAAGGACTCCCGGGCGCCGCAGAACCTCTACCCGATCGCCGGGCTCGAGCGCGACCTGCGCCACCGCCTCGGCGACCAGCAGTTCGTCTACCGGGCGCTGCGGCTGGCCGCGGCCCGCTGACCCGGCCCCGGGGCGGCGATCTGGGGAATGCGCCGCCCCGGGTGTCCGGTGTGGAGGGTCAGGCCAGCGAGCCGTCCCCGGTCTGCGGCGCCCCCGCCGGCTTGACCGCGACCTGCGGTTTCGCGGGCTTGGCCGGTTTCGCCGGCTTCGGCTTGGTGGTGGGCGGCTTCGGCTTCGTCGTCGACGGCTTCGTCGTGGTGGGCGGCGGGGTGCCGGTGATCGTGAAGGAGCCGACCGCCTTCCGGCCGTCCTGGCACGGGAAGGAGGCGGTGTACTTGCCGGGCCGCTGGATCGCCGTCGTGCTGCCACCCATCCGGCCCCAGTTGCCCATGCCGACCATCGTGATCGGAGCGGTGAAGCCCGCCGACGTGACCGGCCCGGCCGGCGTGCACCCGTGGCTCATCCCCGTGTACACCTGCGCGTCGATCCGGCCGCCGGGCTCGACCTCCGAAGTCAGGATCCACCCGACCTCGTCGGCCGCACTGGCCGGAGCCGGCAGGGCGAGCGTTGCCGCGCTCGCGGCCAGCAGGCCGATCAGGGTCTTCTTGACCATGGTTCAGTCCCCTCTCGTTGGTGGTCTCTCCACGCTCGAGCCGGGGAAACGGTTGAGCCGCGGTCTCAGGCCCGGCAGCCGGGCGCGGTCGCGGCGGCCGTCATCAGCTCCGGGGACGCCGTCACGGCGCCGACCGGGTCGTAGGTGCCGTCGAGGTCACGCTGCGCCTGCTCGACGGCGTCGGCAGCCGGGGCCTGGGACGCTTCGTCGCCCCGCTTCGCGCGGTCGAGCTTGGCCTTCGCCTCGATGGCGCGGTCGCGGGCCTTCGTGAACTTCGCGACGAAGCCCTGCCGCACGGTCTCGCCGAGCGGCACCGGCGCGGGCGGCAGCGCGGTCAGCTTGTCCACCGCCTCGCCGGTGCGGGCCGCGATGCCGCCCAGCGTCGCGCTGAGCGCCTTCTGCGACTCGGCGATCGACTGGGGCGACGGCCGGCCGGTCTCGGCTTCCCGGTTGGTGCGCTCCCGGTAGCCGTGGACGGCGGCGCAGAAGCCGTCCATCCACCTGACGGCCGCCGGGTCGGCGGCCGGCTGGACCGGGATGGTCTGGACCGGGCTCGGCTTCTCGGCGGCAGGCGGCGGCGCCGGCGCGGCCGGATTGTTCCCGCACGCGGTCAGCAGCAGGCAGGCGCCGAGCAGAGCGGCAGCGATCTTCATTCCGAACCCCCTCGTGTTTGCCGGTACACGCGCGAGGGGCCCGGAAGGTTGCGTCAGGCCGCGGCGAGCGTACCGCCGAGTGCCCGGGCGCCGGCCTCGGTGAGCTCGGCCCGCGTCCACTGCCCGACGGCGACGACCCGCGCGGGCCGGATCAGCCCGGCCCGCGCCAGCTGGTGCGCGGTGGCCTGGTCGCAGCACGGCAGGCCGTCGACCCGCAGGTCGGGCTCGCAGCTGCAGGTGAGTTCGGCGCGGCCGGCCCCGACGGCCCGCAACATCGCCATCGCCCGGCGATTCAGTTCGGTGTCCATGGTCATCCCCCTCTGTGGTGCCGACTATGAGGAGACGTGGCCGGGGTCACCGAATACGCGATTTCGGCCAGGGTCACCCGAACGGGGGCAGGGTCAGAGCCGTTCCTGCAGCGCGTCGGCCGCGGCGAGCAGGTCGGCCGCCCACCGCGCGCCGGGCTTGCGGCCGATCCGCTCGATCGGGCCCGAAACCGACACCGCCGCGACGACCGTCCCCGCCGAGTCGCGGACCGGGGCCGAGATGCTCGCCACTCCCGGCTCGCGTTCGGCCACGCTCTGCGCCCAGCCGCGCCGGCGGACCTCCAGGAGCGTCCGCTCGCCGAAGACGGCGTCGGTCAGGATCGTGCGCTGCGTGTGCGGGTCGGCCCAGGCCGCGAGCACCTTCGCGCCCGAGCCGGCCGTCATCGGCAGGCGGGACCCGATCGGCACCGTGTCGCGCAGGCCGCTCGGCGGCTCCGCCGTGGCGACGCACACGCGCTGGACGCCGTCGCGCCGGTACAGCTGGACGCTTTCCCCGGTGACGTCGCGCAGCTTCGGCAGCACCACGCCCGCCGCGTCGAGGAGCGGGTCGGTCGAACCGCCCGCGAGCTCGGCCAGCGCCGTACCGGGGCGCCAGCGCCCGTCCGGACCGCGGCGCAGCAGCCGGTGCACCTCCAGGCCGACCGCGAGCCGGTGCGCGGTGGCCCGGGGGAGGCCGGTCCGCGTGCACAGTTCCGCGAGGCCGCAGGGGTCGTCCGCGACCGCCTGCAGGACGGCCACTGCTTTGTCCAGTACTCCGATACCGCTATGCTGTCCCACGACCCGATACTAGCGTCCCGCACTTTGGGAAGTCCAGCATCTGGGAAACCCTGAACTCGAGCTGCGCTCCTCCTTCGCGGCTCGCACCCGAATTCCGCAGGTGCGCGCCCGAGTTCGTCGACGAACCGTGGAAGGAGCCGGAGATGACCAGCCCGACCGGCAAGGCCCGCACGCTGGCGGAGAAGGTGTGGGAAAGCCACCTCGTGCGCCGAGGCGAAGGCGCCGAACCGGACCTGCTCTACATCGATCTCCACCTGCTGCACGAAGTCACCAGCCCGCAGGCCTTCGACGGCCTCCGCCTGGCCGGGCGGCAGCTGCGCCGTCCCGACCTGACCATCGCGACCGAGGACCACAACGTCCCGACCGTCGACATCGAGCTCCCCATCGCCGATCCGGTCTCGCGCACCCAGGTCGACACCCTTCGCCGCAACTGCAAGGAGTTCGGTGTCCGGCTGCACCCGATGGGTGACGCCGAGCAGGGCATCGTGCACGTCATCGGCCCCCAGCTGGGCCTGACCCAGCCCGGCATGACCGTCGTCTGCGGCGACAGCCACACCTCGACGCACGGCGCGTTCGGCGCCATCGCCTTCGGCATCGGCACGTCCGAGGTCGAGCACGTCATGGCCACCCAGACGCTGCCGCTGCGTCCTTTCAAGACGATGGCGATCACGGTCGACGGGCAGCTGCGCCCCGGCGTCACGGCGAAGGACATCATCCTCGCGGTGATCGCCAAGATCGGCACCGGCGGTGGCCAGGGTTACATCCTGGAGTACCGCGGTTCGGCCATCGAGGCCCTCTCGATGGAGGCCCGGATGACCGTCTGCAACATGTCGATCGAGGCCGGCGCCCGCGCCGGGATGATCGCCCCGGACGAGACGACGTTCGAGTACCTGAAGGGCCGCCCGCACGCGCCGCGGGGCGCGGACTGGGACGCCGCGGTCGCCGCGTGGAAGGAACTGCGCACCGACGACGGCGCCGAGTTCGACGCCGAGGTGCACCTGGACGCGAGCGCGCTGACGCCGTTCGTGACCTGGGGCACCAACCCCGGCCAGGGCCTCCCGCTGGGTGCCGAGGTGCCCGACCCGGAGGCGATCCCGGACGAGAACGACCGCATCGCCGCTGAAAAAGCCCTGTCCTACATGGATTTGAAGCCGGGCACGCCGCTGCGCGAGATCGCCGTCGACACCGTCTTCCTCGGCTCCTGCACCAACGGCCGGATCGAGGACCTGCGGGCCGCGGCCGAGGTGCTGCGCGGTCGGAAAGTGGCGGACTCGGTCCGCATGCTGGTGGTTCCCGGCTCGATGCGGGTCCGCAAGGCCGCCGAGGCCGAGGGGCTCGACCGGGTCTTCACCGAGGCGGGCGCGGAGTGGCGCCAGGCCGGCTGCTCGATGTGCCTGGGCATGAACCCGGACCAGCTGAAGCCGGGCGAGCGCAGCGCGTCGACGTCGAACCGCAACTTCGAGGGCCGGCAGGGCAAGGGCGGCCGGACGCACCTGGTGTCGCCGCTGGTGGCCGCCGCCACGGCCGTCCGGGGCACGCTTTCGTCGCCGGAAGACCTGCTGACCGCCGCCCGCTGACCTTTTTCGAGGAGTTATCGCCATGGAACCGTTCACCCAGCACACCGGCGTCGGCGTCCCGCTGCGCCGGTCCAACGTGGACACCGACCAGATCATCCCGGCGGTCTACCTCAAGCGGGTGACCCGCACGGGCTTCGAGGACGGCCTGTTCGCCGCCTGGCGCGGCGACGAGGACTTCATCCTCAACCAGGAGCCGTTCCGGAACGGGAGCGTGCTGGTCGCGGGACCGGACTTCGGAACCGGTTCCTCCCGCGAGCACGCCGTCTGGGCGCTGATGGACTACGGCTTCCGGGTCGTCATCTCCGCCCGGTTCGCCGACATCTTCCGCGGCAACTCCGGCAAGGGCGGCCTGGTGGCGGCCCAGTGCGAGCAGCACGACGTCGAGCTGCTCTGGAAGCTGCTGGAGAACGAGCCCGGCACCGAGGTCACGGTCGACCTCGAGACCAAGACCGTGCGGGCCAAGGACTTCACCGCGCCCTTCCAGATCGACGACTACGTCCGCTGGCGGCTGCTGGAGGGCCTCGACGACATCGCTCTCACGTTGCGCCATGCCGGTGAGATCGACAGCTACGAGGCGACCCGCCCGTCCTGGAAGCCGACGACGACGCCGGTGACCGCGGGCTGACCTGTTTTCGGGCGGGATCCCTTGATGTGCAAGGGATCCCGCCCGTTTTCATGGTTGCTGTTTTGTTCCCTGTCAGCGGGGTGCCGGACCCGTCCCGGGGTAAGGGAAAGTTCCGCAGGCCGTTGGAGTTTGTGCTGCGTTGGTAATACCGTGTCGCTAGCCGGCCGACGCGGCCGTGGAGCCTTCCTGGAGGACTGGACATGGCCAACAAGGCCCAGCTGATCGAGGCGCTGACCGAGCGCCTGGGCGACAAGAAGGCCGCTGCCGAGGCGGTCGACGGTCTGGTCGACATCATCATCCGGACGGTCAACAAGGGCGAAAAGGTCAACATCACCGGCTTCGGCGTGTTCGAGAAGCGGGCCCGCGCGGCACGGACGGCCCGCAACCCGCGCACCGGCGAAGCGGTGCGGGTCAAGAAGACGAACGTGCCGGCGTTCCGCGCCGGGACAACGTTCAAGGACGTGGTTTCCGGAGCGAAGAAGCTGCCGAAGGCAACCCCGGTCAAGCGCACGAGCACATCCCGCACGGCGGCGGCCCCGGCCCGCGCCGCGGCGAAGCCGGCCACCACGACACGCACCCGGACGACGGCGGCCAAGCCGGCGGCGACCACGAGGGCAGCGGCGGCCAAGGCGGCACCGAAGGCAGCGGCGGCGAAGCCGGCAACGACCCGGACACGGGCTACGGCGACGAAGGCTGCGACGACGGCGAAGCCGGCGGCGACGGCGAAGCCGGCGACGGCGAAGACCACCGCGGCGAAGACTGCGACGGCGGCGCCCGCCGCGAAGACCACGGCCGCGAAGACGACCACGGCTCGCAGGACCACGGCGGCCAAGACCACGGCGGCGAAGGCGCCTGCGGCGGCGAAGGCGACTCCGGCCAGGACCACCGCGGCCCGCAAGACCGCAGCGGCCAAGACGAGCGCGGCGGCCAGGACGGGTGCGGCAGCCAAGACGGGTGCGGCCAAGACCCCGGCGAGGCGGACCTCGGCCGCGGCGAAGAAGGACTGAGCCGCCCAAAACTGTCGGACCCCTGCGGTAACGTGAAATTCGGGGGACCCCCAGGGGGCGACCCCCTGTTGGACGAGCAGCTTTTCGGCAGGGCCCCGCGCGACGTGCGCGGGGCCCTGCCGCATGTCCGGGCGCTGCGGGAGAACCGGAAGGCCGGCAGCCCTTTCGAGAAGGTCGGTTGGGACGCCGGGAAGGTCGGCTCGCGTACCGGGAAGGTCGGCCGGCATGCACCGAAGGCCACATTGGGTGCGTTGGACGCACCGAAGGCCACATTGGGTGCGTTGAGCGCACCGAAGGCCACATTGGGGCGCTTGGAGCCGCGGTGGCGGGGGACTCGGTTGGCGTGCCGGAAGAGTCGGCTGGGGTACCTGGAGAGGCGGCTGGGCGCCCGAAGAGTCGGCCGGCGTGCCGGGAGCGTCGGTTCGCGTGCCCGGCCGTCCGATGCCCGGATCAAACCGAGACCGGGCACCACCCACTGTCCCGGCAACCAAACCGAGCCCCGCGAACCACCCGGCAAAGTCACCGACAGCCAACACCGGCGCTCCGCACCTCACCCGCCCGGCTCAACCAGCCCTCCGGCACCGGTTCCGTCCAATTTCGCAAAGTTGCTTGAGCGCCCGGCCGAGTGATGCCACGCTGCGTTCCTCGGGGCCCGCATGCGGCGCGGGCCTCGGCGGTGCGCAAGGCGAAACCTGGGGGCGACCACCATCGACATCCGGCTGCTCGGCCCGTTCCAGGTGCTCGTCGACTCTTCGCCGGTCGTGCTGACCAGTTCCCGGCAACGCGCGCTGCTCGCCACCCTCGCGCTCGCCGCCGGGCGGCTCGTTTCCATCGACTCCCTCGCCCGGGGCGTCTGGGGGGAAACGCCGCCCGCGCACATCCGGGGCAGCCTGCAAACCTATGTCATGCGCCTGCGCCGCCTCTGCGGCGAAGACTCCGTCGTCACCGAACCGGACGGCTACCGGCTCGTCGTCGACCCGTCCCGGGTGGACGCCCTGCGCTTCCTCCAGACCCTCGACCAGGCCGCCGCCGCCACCGAGCCCGCCCGGCGGCGCGAACTGCTCGCCGATGCGCTCGGCTGCTGGGGCGGTGTTCCCCTCGAAGGCGTCGGCTCGCCCGCGCTGGCCGCCGAATGGCAACCGCTGCTCACCGAGCGGTACCTCTTCGCCGTCGAACAGCGCATCGACCTCGATGTCGGCCTCGTTCCCGATGCTCGCCTCGTCGCCGAACTCACCGATCTCGTCGCCCAGCATCCGCTGCGGGAATCCCTGTGGGAACGGCTGGTGCGCGCGCTCGCCCGGTCCGGGCGCCGGGCCGAAGCCCTCGCGCGCTACGCCGGGTTGCGGGCGTTGCTGGCCGACGAACTCGGCGTCGAACCGGGGGAAGACCTCCGGCGCCTGCACGCCGAACTGCTCGCCGCCGACGCCGGTCCCACCGTGCCCGCCGTGCCGCGGCAGCTGCCCTTCGACGTCGCCGGCTTCACCGGGCGCGGCCCCGAACTCGCCGAGCTCGACCGGCTGCCGCCCGGTGGTGCCTCCGGCATCGTCGTCATCGAAGGCACCGCCGGTGTCGGGAAGACGTCGCTGGCCGTGCACTGGTCCCACCGCGTCCGTGACCGCTTCCCCGGCGGCCAGCTGTTCCTCGACCTGCGCGGCCACTCCGCCGACACCCCGGTCACGCCCGGCGCCGCGCTGGCCGGGTTCCTGCGCGCCCTCGGCGTCCCGGCCGAGACCGTGCCTTCCACAGTGGAGGAACGCTCGGCGCTGCTGCGCAGCAGGCTGGCCGGCAGCCGCACCCTCATGCTGCTCGACAACGCCCGCGACGCCGACCAGGTCCGCCCGCTCCTGCCCGGCCCCGGCAACCTCGTCGTGGTGACCAGCCGCAACCAGCTGCGCGGCCTCGTCGCCCGCGACGGCGCCCGCCGCATCGCCCTGCGCTCCTTCGACGACCGTGACGCCACCGCGCTGCTCGCCGGCAGCGTCGGGCCGCAGCGCCTCGCCGCCGAACCCGCCGCCGTCGCCGAACTCGTGCAGCTCTGCGGCCGCCTGCCGCTGGCACTGGCGCTGGCCGGGGAACGCGCGTCCCGGTTCTCCGGCGTCTCGCTCGCCGGCATCGTCGAAGAGCTCCGCGACCAGCGGCTGCGGCTCGACACCCTGCGCGACCCGCAGGACGCCGGCACCGACCTCCGCGCCGCGTTCTCCTGGTCCTACAAGGCACTGCGCCCGGCCGCCGCCCGCTTCTTCCGGCTGCTCGGCCTGCACCCCGGGCACGGGTTCAGCCTGGCGTCGGCCGCCGCGCTCGCCGGCGCCGACCTGCGCGAAGCCCGCGAACTCGCCGACCAGCTCGCCGCCACCCACCTCCTCAACCAGCCGGGCACCGACCGCTACCAGTTCCACGACCTGCTGCGCGTCTACGCCGGCGAGCTCGTCGAAACCGAGACGACGGAGGCCGAGCGCGCGGCGGCGCTGCGCCGGCTCGTCGACTGGTACCTCGCCAGCGTCGCCGAAGCGAACAAGCTCGTCCGCCCCGACCTGCTCACCGAGGACATCACGCTCGACCCGGCGCCGCTGCCCGCCGTCCGCTTCGCACAGCACGAGCAGACGATCGCCTGGTACACCACCGAACGCCAGGCGCTCACCGCGCTCGTCGGCATCGCCGCCGGGCACGGCTGGACCGCGCACGCCTGGAAGCTCGCCTGGCTCCTGCGCGGGTTCTTCGCCGAACGCCACGACCGCGACGACTGGATCACGACCGCGCGCGCGGCCGTCGCCGCCACCCGCGACGCCGGCGACCGCACGGGCCTGCAGTACAGCGCCAACAACCTCGGCTCCGCCTACCTGCGCACCCTCCAGCCGGACAAGGCGATCGCGGCGCTGGAGGAAGCACGCGCCGCGTCCGAGGGCGGCGACGGCACCGCGTTGACCGTCGCGATCCTGTCCAACCTCGCCGGCGCGTACTACGTCCGCGCCGAATACGCCGAAGCCGAGCGCCACGCCCTCCAAGCCGTCCACCTCGCCCGCGACCACGGCCAGCGCACGTTCGTCCCGCACGCGCTGCTCAACGTCAGCGCCAGCCGCATCGGCCTGCGCGACTACGACCACGCCGCCGAAGCCGCGCAGGCGGCCCACGAAGCCTTCGCCGAACTCGGCGACCGCTACCACGCGGCGCTCGCGCTGGGCAACGTCGCCGAAGCCCTCGAAGGAGCCGGACGGCACGACGAAGCGGAGAAGGCCGGCCTGGCCGCGCTCGCCGAGCTGAAGGAGCTGAACGCCGACTACGGCACCATCGACGTCCAGATCACCCTGGGCCGCCTGAAGCACCGCACCGGCCGGGCACACGAGGCGGGCGGCCACTGGGCCGAGGCGCTGACCGTCAGCCAGCGCCTCGGCGACCCCCGCGTCGCGGAGGTGCAGGCTCTGCTGGCCACGGTGCCGACAGATACCCCCTCGCCCGGGGATGCGCCGTACCCCTAGCCCGGCGCAGCCCAGCGGGACCCGGAACAAGTACACCAAGATCGACTGTCACGGCGCTGTCTCGTGCCGGCAGCGGCGAGGGCCCGTCGTTCAGGAGTGGCTGGGGGACGGTGCCGGGAGCGCGCTCGGGTGGTAGTCCGCCGACAGCAGCACCGGGCCCTCCTCGGCCGTCGGGGCGCGGAACGACAACACCCAGAACGAACCCTTCTTGCTCGGCACCACGCCGCCGCGCGCCGCCGAAAGCTCCACGCCGTCGCGGTCCGCCAAGGCACTCACCAGGTCCGGGATCACGCCGCCCTGGCTGCACACCACCGGCGTCCCGCCGTCGCCGGCCACCGCCAGCAGGCGGGCCACGCCCAGGACCGGGTCCGGCCAGTAGCCCTCTTCCGAGAACAACGGCTCGTGCCGGACCTCGGACGCGACGTCCTCCGCGACGCCGTGCACCGTCTGCACGCAGCGCAGCCGCGGGGCCGACAGCACCCGGTCCGGGCCGAACAACGCCAGCACCCGGCGCAGCGCCGCCGCCTGGCGCAGACCCGCTTCCGACAACGGCCGGAGGTCGTCGTCGCCGGACCACTCGTCGCGCTTGCCCGCTTTGGCGTGCCGCACCAGCAGCACTGTCGTCAGGCCGACCGGCAGCTCGCAGAACGCGCGCAGCACCCGCACGTCCTCCGGTCGTGTCAGCAGCTTCTCCGCCGCCGTCGGGTCGAGCCAGCGCAGCTCGTCGACCTCGTCGTTCGGCGCGAACGCGCCGGACACCGCTTCCGCGGCGAAGTAGTCGACGGTCTTCGGCACCGTCCCGGCGCCGTCCCGCGACGGCACCGGGTACGCGGTGCGGGCCAGGTACCGGCCGAGGACCGCGGTGAACCCGGTCTCCTCGCGCACTTCCCGCACCGCGGCCTCGGCGAGCGTCTCGCCCGGATCGAGCTTCCCCTTCGGCAGCGACCAGTCGTCGTACCGCGGGCGGTGCACCAGCGCGACCTCCGTCGCGCCCCCGGCGACGCGCCACAGCACCGCGCCGGCCGCCCGTACCTCCTGGGTCATCCGGCGGCTCCGTGCAGCTTCGCCAGCTCCAGCTGGTGATCACGCACCCGCGACCCGTCGGCCGGGAACGGCGACCACTCGCCGCTCGCGGTCAGCACCCAGCACCGCGTCGCCGGGTCGAGCGCCGAGTCGAAGATGTTGTCGAGCTGCGCGGTGAGCTTCGGGTCCTTGACGCGCACCAGCGCCTCGATCCGCCGGTCGAGGTTGCGGTGCATCATGTCCGCGCTGCCGAGCCAGTGCGTCCCGCCCGCGCGGAAGTGGAACACCCGCGAGTGCTCCAGGAACCGGCCCAGCACCGACCGGACGTGGATGTTCTCGGACAGCCCTTCGACACCCGGCTTCAGCGTGCAGATGCCGCGCACGACGATCTCGACCGGCACCCCGGCCTGCGACGCGTGGTAGAGCGCGTCGATCACCTGCTCGTCGACCAGCGAGTTGCACTTGATCCGGATCCCGGCCTGCTGCCCGGCCCGCGCCAGCTCGATCTCCTCGCCGATCGCGCGGACGATGCCGCGCCGGATCCCGTGCGGCGACGTCAGGATCGTCCGGTAGGTGTCCTGCCGCGAGTAGCCGGTCAGCACGTTGAACAGGTCGGTGACGTCCGCGCCGATGCTCGGGTCGGCGGTGAACAGGCCGAGGTCTTCGTAGAGCCGCGCGGTCTTCGGGTTGTAGTTGCCGGTGCCGATGTGGCAGTAGCGCCGGATCGTCGAGCCCTCCTGGCGCACCACCATCGACACCTTGCAGTGCGTCTTCAGCCCGACCAGGCCGTAGACGACGTGCACGCCCGCGCGCTCCAGCGTCCGCGCCCAGGTGATGTTGGCCTGCTCGTCGAACCGCGCCTTGATCTCCACCAGCGCGACGACCTGCTTGCCGGCCTCCGCGGCGTCGATCAGCGCGTCGACGATCGGGGAGTCACCGGACGTGCGGTACAGCGTCTGCTTGATCGCGAGGACCTTCGAGTCGGCCGCCGCCTGCTCGATGAACCGCTGCACGCTCGTGGAGAACGAGTCGTACGGGTGGTGGACCAGCACGTCGCCCTCGCGCAGCGTCGCGAAGACGCTCTTGGGCGTCTCGCGCTCGCCGAACGCCGGGTGCGTCGCCGGCACGAACGGCCGGTCCTTCAGCTCCTTGCGGTCCACAGCGGACAGCTGGTGCAGGCAGGTCAGGTCGAGCAGGCCGGGCACCTCGACGACGTCGGCCGGGTCGACGTCCAGCTCGCGCAGCAGCAGCTCGAGCATGTGCTCGCTCATGTCCTGCGCGACCTCGAGCCGCACCGGCGGGCCGAAGCGGCGCTGCGCCAGCTCGCGCTCGAGGGCCTGCAGGAGGTCTTCGTCACGGTCCTCGTCGACCTCGAAGTCGGCGTTGCGGGTGACGCGGAAGACGTGGTGCTCGGTGACGTCCATGCCGGTGAACAGCTCGCCGAGGTGGGCGGCGATGAGCTCTTCGAGGGGGAGGAAGGTCGCCGTGCGGCTGGTGCGTTCGGTCTCGACGCGCATCAGGCGCGGCACGTTGCTCGGCACCTTCACCCGGGCGAAGCGCTCGGTGCCGCCCTCGGGGTCGCGGACGGTGACCGCGAGGTTGAGCGAGAGGCCCGAGATGTAGGGGAACGGGTGCGCCGGGTCGACGGCCAGTGGCGTCAGGACGGGGAAGATCTGCTCGGAGAAGTAGCTCGACAGCCGCAGCTGGTCGGCGCCGGCCAGGTCGGCCCAGCCGACGATGTGGATGTCCTGCTCGGCCAGCTGGGGGCGCAGGTGCTTCTCGAAGGCGCCGGTCTGCCGCTCGACCAGGTCCTGGTTGCGCTTGGCGATGTAGCCGAGCTGCTCGCGCGGGGTGAGCCCGTCCGCGCTGCGCACCAGCAGGCCGGTCTCGTCGCGGCGCTTGAGGCCGGCGACGCGGACCATGTAGAACTCGTCCAGATTGGACGCGAAGATCGCGAGGAACTTCGCGCGTTCGAGCAGCGGCTGCGACTCGTCCTCGGCCAGGGCGAGCACGCGGGCGTTGAAGTCCTGCCACGAGAGCTCGCGGTTGAAGTACCGGTCGTCGGGCAGCGTCTCGACGGCGGTCGGCGCGACGGTGACCGCGGGCGGCGCCGACGGGACGGCCCGGAACTCCTCGGCGTTGCGGGGGTTGCCCTGCGTCGAGCTGCGGCGCCGTGGGGTGGCCGCGGCGGCCGTGGTCTTGCTTGTTCTGGCCTTGCCGGCGGTGGCACGGGCGGCGGTGTCGCGTGCGGTGGACTTCGACGGGACCTTCTTGGCGGTGGTTGTCTTCTTCGCCGCTCCCGAAGTTCCGTTGGCCGGGTTCCGTCGCCTCCGCGGTGCGGGCGTGCCGCCGTCGTCTGTGCTCACGGCCCCCATTCTTCACTACGGGACGCGGAATTGCGCAGACCGCGGTGAAGGTCAGATGAACAGCTCAGCGCGGTACGCCGAGGTGTGTTTCCCGACACCCAGGGCGCGGACGTGCGCGAGATCATCGGGGGTGTCGACGTCGCTGCGGAGGGTCGGCAGGGCTTGGCGCAGCGGGATCGCGCCGGACTCCGCGTGGCTTCGCGCCGAGCCGGGCCCGAACCGGGGATCGAGCGGCTCGCCGGGCGCGGCGAGCAGCAGGGTGGTGCCGGTGCCCTGCCGATCGGCGACGAAGGCCCTTTTCCCGGCGGCTTCGGCCAGCGCGGCGGTGAGATCACCGGCGCGCAGGGCGGGGAGGTCGGCCTGGAGGGCGCCGACGATCGTGTCCGGATCGTCGGCTTTGAGCAGGGCCGCGCCGTGCCGGAAGGCGGCGTTGAGGGTCTTTTCGGCGGGTTCTTCGACGATCTCGACCCCGAGCTCGGCGAGTTCTTTGACGGCATCCGGGTCGGCGGCGACGAGGAGGACGCGCCTGACCTGCGCGCTCGAGACGACGGCGGCCAGGGTGTCCTTGGCGAGGGCGAGGACAAGGCCGGGGTGGTGGGCGGGTTCGACGGCACCACGCAGCCGCGACTTGCCGTCGCGGGGGTGTTTCATCGGCACGACCAGATCCACGTCCACGTGTCCATCTTTACCCGAAACCCGGGGTGGGCGGTGGTGGGCGGGGTGGGTTGTCCACAGGCGACGGGGGTTGTGGACAGGGGTTGGGTGGGTGGGCTTGGGGTGGGGGTTTTGTCGGGTGGGGGCGGTAGCGTCAAAATCGGGGGTGCCCCGGTGGGGGATGGCGGCCCCCTTGGGTGGGCGGGCTGTGTCTGGGGCCCGCGGGCTGCACATCACCCCTGGCCAGGCGGAACCGACCCTCCCTGGACTGCCCCGAGCCCGGCGCGGCAGGATCAACCCTCGGACGTGACGTGAGCGAGGAGGAGATCGTGGCCCGGCGTGAGAAGGGCGGCTTCTGGGTGGGGCTCGCCGCCGTACTGTTCTACCCGCTCACCGCCATCGGGCGGCGGGTTTACGTCGGGGCCGAAAAGATCCCGCGGCAGGGGCCCGCGCTGCTCGTCATGAATCACATCTCCCACTTCGATCCCGCCGTGGACGCCGTCTTCGTGCACCGGCAGAAGCGCGTCCCCCGGTTCCTCTTCAAAGAGAGCCTGATGCGCGCGCCGATCCTGGGCCCGATCGTCGCCGGGTCCGGGCAGATCCCTGTCTCGCGGGGCTCGGCCGCCGCCGGGGACAGTCTCAAGGCCGCTCACCAAGCTCTCGAAGAGGGCAAGATCGTCGTCATCTACCCCGAGGGCACCATCACCAAGGACCCCGCCGGCTGGCCGAAGGAGTCCTTCACCGGCGCCGCGCGGCTCGCCCTGCAAAACGACGTCCCGATCATCCCGATCGCGCGGTGGGGCACCAGCCAGATCTTCAACGGCTACACGAAGAAGTTCACGCCCTTCCCGCGCAAGACGATCACCCACTCGGTCGGCGACCCGCTCGACCTGTCCGCCTACCGGGGCGGCAACACCCGCAGCGCCACGAAACTGCGGGAAGTCACCCAGGTCATGATGGACGAGGTGACCCGGCTGCTGGCCGAAATCCGGCAGGAAGAACCGCCGGCGAAGAAGCCGGAGGACCTCTCCTGATGCGCGCCGACGTGCAGCGGGTCACCGTGCTCGGGGCCGGGTCGTGGGGCACCGCCTTCGCCAAGGTGCTCGGCGACGCCGGACGGGACGTCACCGTCTGGGCGCGCCGCGAACAGGTCGCCGAGGACATCCGGGAGCGGCACACCAACAGCGCCTACCTGCCCGGCGTCACCCTGCCCGGGAACATCACCGCCACCAGCGACCCCGCGAAGGCACTGGAAAACGCCGAAGCCGTCGTCCTGGCCGTGCCCAGCCAGAGCCTGCGGGCCAACCTGACCGCGTGGCGCGAGCTGCTGCCCGAAGACGCCATCCTCGTCAGCCTCGCCAAGGGCGTCGAGCTCGGCACGCTCAAGCGGATGAGCGAGGTGATCGGCGAGATCGTCGGGATCGACGCCGGCGACGTCGTCGTCGTCACCGGGCCGAACCTGGCCAAGGAGATCGCCGCCGGGCAGCCGTCGGCCTCCGTCCTGGCCTGCGCCGACCACGAACGCGCCGTCGCGATCCAGCGGGCCTGCGCCAACTCCTACTTCCGCCCGTACACCAACACCGACGTCGTCGGCTGCGAGCTCGGCGGCGCCTGCAAGAACGTCATCGCGCTCAGCACCGGGATGGCCGCCGGCCTCGGCCTCGGCACCAACACGATGGCGACGCTCATCACCCGCGGCCTCGCCGAGATGGCCCGGCTCGGCGCGAAGCTGGGCGCCGACCCGCTCACCTTCGCCGGGCTCGCCGGCGTGGGCGACCTGGTCGCGACCTGCTCGTCGCCGCTTTCGCGCAACCGCACCTTCGGCGAACGCCTCGGCCGCGGCGAGACCCTCGAACAGGCGCAGGCGGCGGCCGGCGGGCAGGTCGCCGAGGGCGTGATGTCGTGCTCGTCGATCCGGGCGCTGGCCCAGAGCCTCGGTGTCGACATGCCGATCACCGACGCCATGCACCGCGTCTGCCACGAGGGCGTCGACCCCCGCCAGGCCGGCGCGGAGCTGCTCGGGCGGTCCCAGAAACACGAATGGTCCTGATCCGTGGGACGGCTTGACCGGGGAGGACGCGGCTGGGACTCTGGTCGCATGTTCGCGTACGCCATGTCCGAGTCGAGGGGCCGCACCGGCCTCGGCTCCGTCGTGCGCGCGTGTCGCTGTTGTCGGTGAACCCAGCCCCGGCCCAGCTCGACACCCCTTTCTTCCCGTGAGGACCCGCATGTTCGCCGTTCCCGACAACACCCTGCTGCGTCCCGAGAACCCCGCGCTGCGCCACCCCGTGCGCGTCGCCCTCGAGGTCGCCGCCGACCGCGACCGCTGGAAGCACCTCCTGCGCTACGACCCCGACGAGCGGTTCGCGACGCTCGTGTCGAAGGACGAGCAGCAGGAGGTGTGGCTGATGAGCTGGCTGCCCGGCCAGCACACCGACCTGCACGACCACGCGTTCGCCAGCGGCGCGTTCACCGTGGTCAGCGGCCACCTGACCGAGGCCGTGGCGCGCCGCGCGCCGGACGGCCGCGCGGTCACCGAGCTGCACGCGCTCTCGGCGGGGCAGTCGCGGGTGTTCGGGCCGGGGTACGTGCACGAGGTCCGCAACGACGGCCCGGACCCGGCGATCTCGGTCCACGTCTACCGGGACGCGGGCCGCGCGATGCGCCCGTACCACCTGGACCCGATCGGCGGCCCGGTGCTGGACTGACCGGCGACCGCTGTTGTCCCGTCGCCAGCGCCCCAATGTGGCCTTCGGTGCGTTGAACGCACCCAAGGCCACATTGGGGCGCTCGGGGCGGGCCGCCGCCTCAGTCCAGGTCGCCGCGAGCGCGGAACTCCCGCTCGATCCGGGCGCGGTCCGCGCCGGACGCCAGCAGCGCGTGCAGCAGGATCCGGGACTTCCTGGCGTCCAGCCAGCCCGCCATCGTCGCGCCCATCGCGATCAAGCTCGACTCCGAGCCGTGGAAGCCGTACGTCGACCGCAGCGTGGGGCCCGCGCCCGTCCGCGACGCGACGACCACCGGCAGCGACGGCACCAGCCGGGCGATCACGTCGGCCGTGCCGGACGAGACGTGACCCACACCCGTCGCGGCGACGACGACCCCGCGCACCTCCGGCTGCGCGGCCACGGCGGAAAGCACCGACCCCGAGTCGTCCAGCCCCGCCTCGACCACCGGGACCAAGCCGCCGAAGTCGTCACCGGACAGCGAAGGCAGCCGCGGCGGTGACGGGTGGAACCAGTGCACCGCGTGCTCGACGACCATGCCCAGCGGCCCCGCCGGCGCCGACGAGAACGCCTCCAGGTGGCTCGAATGCGCCTTCCGCACCCAGCGCGCCGCGTGGACGTCGTCGTTGAGCGTCACCAGCGCACCCCGGCCGCGGCTGCGCGGGTCGGCCGCGACCGTCAGGGCGTTGCGCAGGTTCGCCGGGCCGTCCGGGCTGAACAGGCCGGCGTTGCGCATCGCCCCGGTGACCACCACCGGGATGTCCGACGGCCAGTGCAGGTCCAGGAAGTACGCCGTCTCCTCCAAGGTGTCCGTGCCCTGGACGACGACGAACCCGTCGGCGTCCTGGCGCAGGCCCCAGTCGCGGCACCGCAGCAGCGTCGCGAAGTCGAGTGACGCGCTGCCGATCCCGGCGAGCGTCTCCGCCAGGACGTCCATCGGCAGGTCGCCGAGGGCGCCGAGCAGGTCGGCCGCGCCGAACCGCGGGACGGCGCCGCCTTCGCCGTCCGCCGGGGCCATCGAAATGGTGCCGCCGAGCATGGCGACCGCGATCAAGGGCATGCGGCCACCCTATTCAGCCGGTCTTGACCGCCTGGAGCGTGTAGCTCGCCGCCAGCCGTGCCGGCGTGTCCTTCAGCCGCCACTCGCCGGTGGCCTCGTCGTGGACCATCTGCCCGGGCAGGGCGTTCCACGGCACGCTGTCGTGCTCGGTGAACGCGGTCAGCGTCAGGCCGTGGTCCAGCAGGGCCGTGATGATCTCGCCCAGCGAGTGGTTCCACTCGTGGGTGACGGTGTGCTCCAGCGGCCGGTCGACGGCGACGTAGGTCTCGGGGTCGTCGAAGACCAGTGGCTCGGCGTGCTCGAAGTACGGGTACCGCGGCACCGCCGTCTCGTCGAGCGCCCACAGCATGGGGTGCCCTTCGCGGATGAAGAGCCGCCCGCCCGGCCGCAGCAGCCCGGCGACCACCGCCGCCCAGCGCGCCGCCGAAGGCAGCCAGCACAGCGCGCCGATCCCGGTGTAGACCAGGTCGAACCGGCCGGCGCCCAGCACGTCGACGGCGTCGTACACGGCGGCCTCGTGGAAGCCGATCGCCGCGCCGGCCGCCTCGGCGAACCGGCGAGCCTCGGCCAGCGCCGCGCCCGAGAAGTCCAGGCCCGTCATGGTCGCGCCCAGGCGGGAGAGCGAAACCGTGTCGGTGCCGAGGTGGCACTGCAGGTGCACCGCGCGCAGCCCGGTGAGGTCACCGAGCCGGGGCCGGTCGAACCGCACGACACCGCTCAGGTGCGCCGGATCCGCCACGAACCGGGCGAAGGCGTAGTCCGGCGACGCCGCGTGCAGGACCGCGCGCTCGTCCCAGTTGGCCTTGTTGATCGCGAACGAGTCCGTCACGGTTTTTCCGCGCGCTCGGCCGCGCTCCGCAGCACGCAGAACTCGTTGCCCTCCGGGTCGGCGAGCACCGCCCAGCCGGTGCCGTCCGGGTTGCGCAGGTCGTGGAGGAAGGTGGCGCCCAGGCCCAGCAGCCGCTCGACCTCTTCGTCGCGCGGGATGTCCGGCTGCAGGCACAGGTGGAGGCGGTTCTTCACCGTCTTCGGCTCGGGCACGCGCAGGAAGAGCAGCGTGGTGCCGTCGTTGAGCTCGAAGCCGACCTCGTCGTCGCCGGGGGAGTCGGTGTCCGGGATCGGCTTCCCGGTGACCTCGCTCCAGAACTGGCACAGCTTGTACGGGTCGGCGCAGTCGACGGACACGTTGAGCACGGACGACGGCATGGCACTCCTCGGAAAGCGACGTATCGGACCGTCCGAGTGTGGCCCCGCCCGCGCCCGGGGGCGAACCGTTTTTACGACGCCAGCGCCAGCCCCGCCGTCCGGTGCACGCGGCGGCTGTCGTCGACGATGAGGATCTCGCAGTCCGGCCGGTCGGCCGCCCAGGTGATGCCCTCCGCGCCCATCGCGAACGCCGCCGTGGCCAGCGCGTCCGCCGTCACCAGGTCGCCGGCCACCACGGTGACGCTCATCAGGCCCGTCGCCGGGGTGCCGGAGCGGCCGTCGAGGATGTGGGAGCCGCGCTCGTACGCCGCCGACGTCGCGATCGCGCCGTTGCGCGACTCCAGGACCGCGCACACGGCCAGGGGCTGCTCGGGATGGCGCACCCCGACCCGCCACGGACGGCCCGGCTCCGGCTCGCCGGCGGTGACGACGTCGCCGCCGGCGTTGAGGCAGAACGTCGTCGCGCCCTCGGCCTTCAGCATGTCGGCCGCGCGCTGCACCGCCCAGCCCTTGACGACCGCGCACGGGTCGAGGCCGCGGCCGGGCAGCCGCGCGCGGAACGCGCCGCCGGAGAGCTGCTCGTAGTACGCGCAGAGCTCCAGCACCTCCAGGAGGTCGTCGCTGAGCCCGTCGGCCGTCAGCTCGCCGCGGTCGTACCGGCTGACCTCGCTGCCGGGCTTGAACGGGCTGAACCGGGCGTCGACGTCGCGGAACCACGCGAAGACGTCGTCGACGACCTCGGCGAAGTCGCCCTCGTCCCGCAGGTCGAGGGAGATCGGCAGGCCCATCACCTGTTCGACGCGGGTGGTCATCGCTGCTTTCCTCTCGCGTCGATCGCGGCCTGCAGGGACGTCTTGTACGACTCGCTCGTCTCGGTGGCACCGGTCACCGTGTCGATGTCGGCGCTCTGCGCCTTGATCGCTTCCGCCTGCAGCTTCGGCAGCGCGGTGAGCGACCGGCCGCTGTCCGGGGCCTGCAGCAGCGTGATGGCGGTGAGCCGGGCGCCGGTGAAGGTCACCTGGACCTGCACGGTGCCGTACCGGCTGGACTCCGCGGTGCCCTGCGTGGTCACCGTCTCGTTCGCGGTGTCGCTGGTGGCCGGCGCGTCCGAAGTGGACGAAGGCGGCGGACCGGCCGAAGTGGACGGTGGCGGCGGCTCGGTCGTCGGAACGGCCGATGTGGACGGTGCCGTGACGGCGGGCGGCGCCTCGGCGATGGCCGAGGTGTTCTGCACCGGCCCCGGCTCGAACCGCCAGACCGCGATGAACCCGGCGATCGACAGCGCGACGACGAAAATGGTCTTCTTCACGACAACTTCCCCCTAGGCCGCGAGGCTGAAACGTTCGGCGTGGACCTGGGAGTTCGGCACGCGCAGCTCGCGCAGGCTGCGCAGCACCGCCGAAGTCATCCCCGGCGGGCCGCAGACGAACACGTCACGCTCGTGCACGTCCGGCACCATCATGTGCAGGTTCGCCGGCCCGAGCATCACCCCGCGCGGCCCGACCGCCTGGTCCGGTCCGGTGAGGACACTCACGCTGGCGCCGCGTGCCTTGGCCAGCTCGTTCAGCTCCGGCAGCAGCACCGCGTCCTGCTGTGACCGCACCCGGTACAGCACGACGACGTGGCCTTCGATGTCCTCCAGCAGCGCGCGGATCGGCGTGATGCCGACGCCGCCCGCCACGAGCAGCGCGTTGGGCCGCGTCTGGTGGATCGTGGTGAAGGCGCCGTACGGGCCTTCGGCGAACACGCGCGTCCCGACGCGCAGGCTGCGCAGCCCGGCGCTGGAGTCGCCGAGCGCCTTCGCGGTCAGCCGCAGGGAACGGCCGTCGGGCGCGGCCGACAGCGAGAAGGGATTGGCCTGCCACCACCGGTCCTTGGTCAGGAACCGCCAGAGGAAGAACTGCCCGGCCTTGGCAGGCAGCTTGTCCAGGTGCTTGCCGGACATGTACACCGAGACGACGTCCGGCGACTCGGAAACCACCGCCGTGACGCGCAGCTGGTGGCGCAGGTTCCGCCACATCGGCAGCACGACGCGCCCGGCGAGCACGGCGGCGCCGGCCCCGAGCCAGAGCGTCCACCAGTACGCCTTCGCCGTCTCCGAGCCGGCGAACGACTGGCCCAGCGCGATCTGGTGCGAGAAGGCCAGGAACACCGCCGCGTAGGTGTAGAGGTGGATGAAGTGCCACGTCTCGTAGGCGAGCCGCTTGCGCGCGAACTTCGCCGAAGCCGCACCGACGACGAGGATCACGGCGAAGGCGACCAGCGCCCGCAGGATCCCTTCGAGCGTGTTGGCCATCTCGACCAGCTCGTCGACGACGCCCTTGTCCGTGACCTCCGCGTAGCCCATGGTGATGAACACCAGGTGCGCCAGCAGGGTCCAGAGGATCGTGAAGCCGGTCCAGCGGTGCCAGGTGGTCAGCCGGTCCATCCCGAGCCGCCGGTCCAGCCAGGGCAGCCGGGCCACCAGCAGCAGCTGGAACGCCATCGCCAGCGCGCCGTACATCCCGGCGAGCCTGCCGATCGTGATCAGCACGTTCTGCGAAACCCCGGCCTGCGCGAACAGCACGGTGACGGCGGCCACGTTGGCGCCGAGGAAGAGGAAGAGGCCGGATTTCGCGGCGATCCGGGGGCGGATCGCCGGGCGCGCGGCCTCGGCGGTCTGCGTCATGGTGGTCACACGGATTCCCCTTCGGTTCGGTTCACGAAGGCCAGACTCGCCGCCCGTCCTGTGGCGAGTCTGGGTACCGGCTGTCGGAATCCTGTCGGCCGCCGTCTCGGGTCGCCCGGCACGCTCGCGGCGGGAGAAGATGCGGGGGTGCAGACTTCCGACCCCGTGCGCCTGCTCGTCGTCGACGATGAACCGCACATCGCCGACCTCGTCGCCACCGTCGCCCGGTACGAGGGCTGGCAGGCGGTCACGGCCGGCACCGGCCAGGCCGCGCTGAGCCGGGCCGCGGAGTTCGGGCCGGACATCGTCGTGCTCGACCTCATGCTGCCCGACCTGGACGGCTTCACCGTGCTCGACCGCCTGCGCGAGAACGGCAGCGCCGTGCCCGTGGTCTTCCTCACGGCCAAGGACGCGACGGCCGACCGGATCGCCGGGCTCACCCGCGGGGGTGACGACTACCTCGTGAAGCCGTTTTCGGTCGAGGAGCTGATGGCGCGGCTGCGGGCGGTGCTGCGGCGCAGCGCCGGCCTCGCCCACCAGCCCGAGGCACGCGGCGCCGTGCTGCGGGTCGGGGATCTGACGCTGGACGAGGACACCCGCGAGGTCCGCCGCGGCGACGTCCTGGCCGAGCTGACGCCGACCGAGTACGAGCTGCTGCGCTACCTGATGCGCCGCTCGCCCGCGGTGCTGACCAAGGCGCAGATCCTCGACCACGTCTGGGAGTACGACTTCGGCGGCCGGTCCAATGTGGTCGAACTGGTCATTTCGCACCTGCGGCGCAAGGTCGATGCGGGCGACGGCGAGCCGCTGATCCACACCGTGCGCGGCGTCGGCTACGTCGTGCGGCAGGCGCACCGGTGAAGCGCTTCTTCCGCCGGTGGTACGGGGCCTGGCAGCGCACCCGGCTGGGCACCCGGATCACCCTCGGCCTCGGCGCGCTCGCGCTGGTGGTGTTCGCGGCCGTCGGTGTCACGACGGTCGGGATCATGCACGGCTACCTCGACCGGCGGCTCGACGAACAGCTGTCCAAGAGCCAGAACACGCAGGTGCCGATGTTGCGCCAGACGCACGGCTCGCCGCAGTCGGTGTACTCCTGGTATTCGGCGCTGTACAAGGTCTCCGGCGGGGTCGCCGTCCCGGAGCCGGGCGGCCGGCTGCCGGGCGACGCCAAGCAGCTGGCGAAGATCGCCGCCGAGGCGGTGAACGGCGACGTCACCCGCACCGTCTACCTGCGCGACGACGGCCCGTACCGGGTGCGGGCGTGCCCGGTCGACACCGATTCGGTGCTGCTGTCCGCCGCGCCGCAGAAGGACCTCGAGGGCACGGTCCGGCAGCTGATCTGGGTGGAGGTCGGCGCGTTCGCGCTCGCGCTGGCCGTGCTGGTGATCGTGGGGCGGCTGGTGCTGCGCCGCGGCCTGCGTCCGCTGGCCGACATGGCGGGCACCGCGCACGACATCGCCTCGCACGACCTCACCGCGAACCCGGACCTGCCGGTGCGCGCGGCGGGCACCGGCGGCGGCGCCGAAGTCGAGGAGCTGCGGACGGCGTTCAACGTGATGCTGGCCCACATCGACACGTCACTGGCCGCGAAGACCGAGGCCAACGAGCGGCTGCGCCGGTTCGTCGCGGACGCCTCGCACGAGCTGCGGACGCCGCTGACGTCGATCCGCGGCTACGCCGACCTCTTCCGCTACGCGGCGGCGAACGAGCCGGCGGAGCGCGAGGCGCACCTGGCGAAGATCCGCGAGGAGACCGCGCGGATGACCGTGCTCGTCGACGACCTTCTGCTGCTGGCCCGGCTCGACGCGCGGGCCGCCGAGACGCCGTTGCGGCCCGAGCGCGTCGACCTGGCCGAGCTGGCCGGGGACGCGGCGGACGCGTTCGCCGCCGGGCGGCCGGACCACCCGCTGACCTCGTCGTTTTCTTCCGCGTCGGTGGACGCCGACCCGGTCCGGTTGCGGCAGGTGCTGGACAACCTGCTGGCCAACGCGGCCGTGCACACCCCGCCCGGGACGTCGGTGCACGTCTCGGTGGCCGCTTCGGACGGTTCCGCCGTGGTGCAGGTGACCGACACCGGGCCCGGGATCGCCGTGGCGGACCAGGAGCGGATCTTCGACCGGTTCTTCCGCGTCGACGACTCCCGCACCCGCGGCAACGGCGGCACCGGGCTCGGGCTGTCGGTGGTCCATTCCCTGGTCGCGGCACACGGCGGCACGGTCTCGGTGGCTTCGGCGCCGGGCCGGACCACGTTCACCGTCCGGTTGCCGCTCGCGCGGTGACGTGCTCCGGGGTGGTCCAGCCGGGGGAGAGGTCCGCGGACGGCTCGGGCGCGCCGTAGACCGTCCGCACCGGCAGCACGCCGGCCCAGGCGACGTCGGCTTCGACGTCCTCGGGTTCGTCGTCCGGGCCCTCGGCACGCATCTTCACCGACGCCTCCGCGAGGTCCAGCGCGAGCACGGACACCGCGGCGAACTCCTTGGCGTTGACCTCGCGGGCGTGCTCCCACGAGCCCGGCGCGAGGTGGTCGGTGAGCACCTTGAGGCCGTGCGTCTTCGCTTCGGCGTCGAGCACCGGCTTGGCCTGGCCGAGGATGACGGCGCTGCGGTAGTTCATCGAGTGGTTGTTGACCGAGCGTGAATAGACGATGCCGTCGAGGAGCGTCACGGTCACGCAGACGTCGAGACCGTGCGCGGCGGTGCGGAGGCTGGCCGCGCCGGTCGAGCCGTGCAGGTAGAGCGTGTCGCCGTCGCGGCCGTAACCGGTGGGCAGGACCAGCGGCACGCCGTCGCGGACGATCCCGAGGTGGCAGATCAGGCCTTCGTCCAGGACGGCGTGCAGCGCGGAGCGGTCGGTGACGGCGCGGTGCTTCTTGCGGCCGAGCGTGGTGCGGGGCGTGGTCGACAACATGCGACCAGCGTCTCCCGGGTCAGTGGCCTCGGAGAACGGCCACTTCTCGTACACTTGGGAAGTCCACTCTCGCAGGAGGTCCCGTGTCCGACACCGCGCTTCCGGTCAGCTTGGACCGCGCGGCGGTCACACCGCTGGCGGTGCAGCTGGCGGACGCGCTGCGCGAAGCGGCGGCGAGTGGCCACCTGCGCGGCGGCGACCGGCTGCCTTCGACGCGGGCCCTGGCCGGCCGCCTCGGCGTCAGCCGCACGGTGACGTCGGCGGCGTACGAGCAGCTGCACGCCGAGGGCTGGATAGCGGGCCGGCACGGCTCCGGGACGTACGTGACGACACCGCCTTCGTCCTCGGCTTCCTCGGTCCCGGCGCCGGCTGTCCCGGCGGTCGAGGCGGTGTCCCCGGTGCTGCTGGACCTCGGCCCGGGAACGCCGTGGGCGGCGGGGCTGGACCGCGCGGCCTGGCGCCGGGCCTGGCGGGCGGCGGCCGACCCGGAGCCACTGGTGCGGGCCCACCGTGCGGGGCTGCCGGAGTACCGCGCGGCGGTGTCGGAGCACCTGCTGCGCCACCGCGGGCTGGCGGCGGGATCGGTGCTGGCCACGGGCGGCACGACGGCGGCGGTGGTCGAGCTGGCGGCGGCGGTGCTGGAGCGCGGGGACGTCGTCGCCGTGGAGGAACCGGGGTACCAGCGGGCGGTGCAGGCGTTCCGGCGGGCGGGCATGCGGGTGGTGGGCGTGCCGGTGGATGACGAAGGGCTGCGTCCTTCCGCGATTCCGCCCGATGCCAGGGCGGTGTACTGCTCGCCGGCGCACCAGTACCCGATGGGCAGCAGGCTGAGCGCGGCGCGGCGGGTGTCGCTGGTGGAGCGGGCGCGTGCCTCTTCGATGCTGGTCATCGAGGACGACTACGACGGCGAGCTGCGGTTCGACGTGGCACCGCTGCCGATGCTGGCTTCGCTGGCGCCGGACGTGGTGGTGCATTTGGGGACGACGTCGAAGATCCTGACGCCTACTTTGGGCGCGGGCTGGATGGTGGCGCCGGAAGCGATCACTTCGGCGGTGCTGGCGTACCGCGATTTGACCGGAACGCGGCCATCGCCGGCGGGGCAGCGGGTGTTGTACGAGTTCGCGCGGAACGGGGACCTGGGCCGTCACCTGCGGAAACTGCGCCGCGAGATGGCGGAGCGGCGGACCCTGCTGGCGGGAGCGTTGTCGGCGGCGGGGGTACCGGTGCGCGGGGACGACGCCGGGGCGCACCTGGTGGCGCCGTTTTCGTCGGCCGCGGTGGAGGCGTCGGTGATCGCGGCGGCCGAGCGGCGGGGGATCCGGCTTGACGGGCTGGCGCGGCACTTCGCGGGGCCGCCGTCGGCGCACGGGGTGGCGATCGGGTACGCGGGTTGTTCGCGGGAGGCTTTGGTGGCGGCTTTGCCGACGCTGGTGGCTTTGCTGCGCTGAGGTTTGTTCCGGGCCGTTGTCCACAGGGTGGCCGTGATGTGGAGAAGCTCGCTTTGGGCGGGGGCTTTTCGGGGGTTTTTGTCGGGCGGGGGCGATATTGTCAATTCGGTGGTGGTTCCCCCTGGGTGGGCGGGTCCTGTCTTGGGGGCGGGGGCGTGGGACGAGAGGGTTCCGGCCGGCGGATGTGGCGCGGCTGGAGCCGGCCCGGTGAGTCCGGCCCAGCCGACCGAGCCCAGCCAAGGGCCTGCCAAGCCCTCCGATACACAAGACGTGCCAAGCCCGTCACCGGTTGCGTTCACCGCTCACCACCGCCCGCCCGCCGCACCGGGCTCGGCTGTTCCCTGAGGTCACCGGGTACGGTGGCTCACCATGAGCGAGAAGATCCGGGTGGCCGTCGTGTTCGGCGGGCGCAGCAGCGAGCACACCATCTCGTGCCTGTCCGCCGGTAGCGTCCTCGGCCACCTCGATCCCGACCGGTTCGAGGCCGTGCCCGTCGGGATCACGCGCGAAGGCCGGTGGGTGCTCGGCACCGGTGACTCCGCTCAGCTCGCCATCCGCGGCCGGGAACTGCCGTCCGTCGACGACGGTAAGGGGCTCGTCCTCGCCGGGGATCCCTCCAGTCAGGGCCTCGTCGCCGTGGAACCCGGGCGGGAAAGCGAAATGCTCTCCCGGGTCGATGTCGTCTTCCCCGTCCTGCACGGTGCCTTCGGTGAAGACGGCACCATCCAGGGCCTGCTCGAACTCGCCGGCATCCCGTACGTCGGGCCCGGCGTGCTCGCCAGCGCTGCCGCCATGGACAAGGAAACCGCCAAGAAACTCCTTGCCGCCGAAGGGCTTCCGGTCGGGACCTACTCCGCTCTCAAGCGGGGGCAGTCCACTTTGGACGAGCGCGAGAAAAGCAAGCTCGGGCTGCCCGTGTTCGTCAAGCCCTCGCGGGCGGGCAGCTCCGTCGGGATCTCGCGGGTCGCCGACTGGGCCGAACTCGACGCCGCCATCGAACTCGCGCGTGCCACCGATCCGAAGGTGCTCGTCGAGGCCGCCGTCGTCGGGCGGGAGGTCGAGTGCGGGGTCCTCGAATTCCCCGACGGCCGCGTCGAGGCTTCGCTGCCCGCCGAGATCCGCGTGCTCTCCGAGGACGAAAACGCCTGGTACGACTTCGAAACCAAGTACCTCGGCGACGACGCCGAACTCGACATCCCCGCCAAGCTCGACGACGCCCTCACCGAGAAGCTCCGCGCGATGGCCGTCGAAGCCTTCCGGGCGCTCGACTGCCAGGGGCTCGCGCGCGTCGACTTCTTCGTCACCGAAAACCACGAACTGATCATCAACGAGGTCAACACCATGCCGGGCTTCACGACGAAGTCCGCCTACCCGAAGATGTGGGAGGTCACCGGCATGGACTACGCGACGCTGCTGACCACCCTCGTCGAGACCGCGATCGCCCGGGGAACCGGTCTCCGCTAGGAGAACCGCAGCGGCTTCGGAGCCAGCTTCGCGGCCACGGTGTCCGAAATCGCCTGCAGCGGGCCGGTCCCGGCGCTGTCCGGCACGGTCAGCGCCGCGTAGACCTCCCGGTCCACCACGTACCACGTCGACGCGCCCTCGCCCGGCACCTGCAGCCACTGCACCTTGTTCACCAGCCGCAGCTGGGCCGTCGGCGTCAGCTCCGGCGGCCGGTCGAGGCCGCAGCGCAACACCACGGGATCGCCGGAACCCCAGGCCACCGTCGCGGGCGGGGCCGGGTCGGCCAGCGCGCGCACCTTCAGGGAAGCGCCGTTCGACGTCAGCTCGGTGGGCACCGCCCCGAGCAACGTCGTACACCCCGGCGACCCCGCGAACGGCGCCGGCACGGCAACGAGCGGCAGCGGCCCCGCGGAGTCCGCGGGGGACGGCCGGGTCAGGGCGAACACGGCGACGGCGACCGCCAGGGCCACGGCCAGCGCGGCCGCCGTGACGAGCACCACTCGCGGCGGCGCACCAGTGTCGGAGTCAGGCACCCGACCACTACACCACTGCTCAGAGGTGGACGACCGGGCAGGTCAGCGTCCGGGTGATCCCTTCCACGTTCTGCACCTTCGCCACCACGAGCTGGCCCAGCTGGTCGACGTTGTCGGCGGCCGCGCGGACGATGACGTCGTACGGTCCGGTGACATCCTCCGAGCTGGTCACTCCCGGGATGCTGGAGATCTCGGCTGCCACCGCGGCCGCCTTGCCGACCTCGGTCTGGATGAGGATGTATGCGTGGACCACGGCGCGCCCTTTCGTCGGGATCGATCGGCTCAAGGTAGGAACGTCATCAGCAACGTATCGCCAGCTCACGGAAAAACATAGGGCATCCGACTATCGGTGATCGATCTTTGTCCCGGTAGAGAAAGCAGAGGTGACCGGTGTCACCGAACGACGGAACGGTCGCCGAGACCGGCGAGTTCGCGCTCATCAGAGCCGTCACCGAAGGACGGCGCCAGCCCCCGGGCACCCTGCTCGGCCCGGGCGACGACGCCGCCGTGGTCGCCGCCCCGGACGGGCGGGTGGTCGCCAGCACCGACGTCCTCGTCCAAGGTGTCCACTTCCGCCTGGACTGGTCCTCGCCCGAGCACGTCGGGCGCAAGGCCGTCGCGGTCAACCTGGCCGACGTCGCCGCCATGGGCGCCACCCCGACCACCGTCCTGGTCGGGCTCGCCTGTCCGCCCGACACCCCGCGCGCGGTCGTCACCGGGCTGGCCGACGGCATGTGGGCCGAGGCCGAGCGCGCCGGCGTCGGCGTCTCCGGTGGCGACATGGTCCGCGCCGACCAGCTCGTGATCAGCGTCACGGCCCTCGGCGACCTCGGCGACCGCGAGCCGGTGACGCGCTCGGGGGCCCGGCCCGGTGACGTCGTCGCCGTCAACGGGCGGCTCGGCTGGGCCGCGGCCGGCCTGGCCGTGCTCGGCCGCGGCTTCCGGTCCCCGGTCGGTGTGGTCAACGCCCAGCGCTGCCCGGAACCGCCCTACGAAGCCGGGCCGCGTGCCGCGCTCGCCGGGGCCACGGCCATGATCGACGTCTCCGACGGCCTGCTCGCCGACCTGGGCCACATCGGCGAGGCCTCCGGCGTCGGCATCGACGTCCGCACCGCCGACCTCGACATCCCCGCCCGGCTCACCGAGGTCGGCGCCGCCCTCGGCGCAGACCCCCTGGACTGGGTGCTCACCGGCGGTGAGGACCACGCCCTGGCGGCCACGTTCCCGCCGTTCACCGAGCTGCCCGACGGCTGGCGCGTGATCGGCGTCGTCACCATGGCCGAGTCCGGCATCACCGTCGACGGGAAACCGTTTTCGCGAGAAGGCGGCTGGACGCACTGGCGCTGATCTAGGCTGCGGAAGCGTGAGAATCGTTCCGGTCCCCTACGACCACCCCGACGCGGCCAAGCTCATGGCCGCGGTGCAGCAGGTGTACGTCGAGCGTTACGGCAGCGAGGACGCCACCCCGATGAGTCCCGCGGACTTCGACCCGCCGGAGGGCGTGTTCCTCGTCGGCTACCAGGGCGAGGAAGCGGTCGCCTGCGGGGCGTGGCGCGCCCACGACGGCCCGGCGCCCGACTTCCAGGACGGCGACGCCGAGTTCAAGCGCATGTACGTCGCCGATTCCGCCCGCGGCCGCGGCTTCGCGCGGATGATCCTGTCCGAGCTGGAGCGCACGGCCGCGCTGTGCGGCCGCAAGCGCGCGGTCCTGGAAACCGGGACGAAGCAGCCGGAAGCGATCGCGCTCTACACGTCGTCGGGCTACACGGAGATCCCGAAGTTCGGCGTCTACAAGAACGAGCCGGAAAGCCTCTGCTTCGGCAAGGAACTCACCGGGGTGTGAGCTTCAGCAGGGCCGCCTGATGCGGCCGCAGGGTCGCCGAGACGTCGGTGCCGACGTCTCGGTGGGCCCACAGGTCCCGGACGTTCCACGACCCCGGGATCGACGCGGAGACGGTCGCGGGGGGGGTGGCGGGGGTTTGCAGCACCACCCCCGAACCCCCCTCCCCCCCGGGGGTACCCCCCACCTGGTAGCCGGGGCCCGCGTCGAGCCGCCGTCCCTGGCCGCCCGCGAAGTCCTGGTCGACGGCGATCGCCTCGGCGTTGCCCAGGGTCGCGAGGTCGGCGTCGCTCAGCTTCGCCGGGTCGGTGCCGGCGAACAGCGGCGCGTTCAGCACCGCCCAGACGCTGAAGTGTGCGCGGGACTCGTCGGCGGTCAGCGTGCCGTTGCCCACCTGGAGCATGTCCGGGTCGTTCCAGCCGCCGGGGGAGCCGCTGTGGACGGCGACGGCGGCCTGCTGGTCGATCGTCGCCAGCACGGAATCCCAGGTCGCGACCAGGTCGTTCGTGGTGCGCCAGAGGTTCGCCACCGGCCGCGCCCAGGTCCACGGGCTGGAGACGCCGTACTCGGAGATCGCGTAGACGATCGGGCGGGGCAACGCGGCCAGCTCGTCGCGCATCTTCTCGAACGCCGCTTTCCGGTCGAGGCCGTCGACGGTGTCGGCGTTGCACCAGTCGTACTTCAGGTAGTCGACGCCCCAGCGGTCGAACGTCTCGGCGTCCTGGCGCTCGTGGCCGAGCGAGCCGATGCCCGACGCCGGGTAGGCGTCGTTCGCCATCGCGCAGGTCCGGCTGCCGGGCACGGCGTAGATGCCGAACAGCAGGCCGCGCGAGTGCACGTAGTCGGCGAGTTCGGCGATCCCGTGCGGGAACCGCGTCGGGTCCGCCCGCAGCGAGCCGTCGGCGGCCCGGGTGGGCGCCTGCCAGCAGTCGTCGACGACGACGTACTGGTAACCCGCGTCACGCAGGCCGGTGTCGGCGAGCGCGTCGGCGGCCTTGCGGACGACGTCCTCGGTGAGGTCGTGACAGCGGACCTGGTTCCAGCTGTTCCAGCCCATCGGCGGGGTGCCGGCCAGGCCGTTCGCCAGTGCGGGGGCCGCCGTGGGCAGGCTGAGCAGCCACGTCAGTACGACGAGGAGGAGCACGAGCGGGCTGGTTTTCTGCTTCGCGGCGATGCCGTGATCCAATCGCACGGGAAGTGAAACCGCGGTCACCCCCGGAGGCGGCATGCCGATCTACGCACTCGGATCTCTCGAGCCGACGATCCACCCCGACGCCTACGTCCACCCGGACGCCACGGTCATCGGTGACGTCCGGATCGGCGCGCACGCGTCGGTGTGGCCGCAGACCGTGCTGCGCGGCGACCACGGGTACATCGAGATCGGCGAGCGGTCGAACGTCCAGGACGGTTGCGTCCTGCACTGCACCGAGCGGCACCCGACGATCCTCGGGCCGTCGTCGGCGATCGGGCACGCGGTGCACGTCGAGGGCGCGACGATCGGCACCGGCTGCCTGATCGCGTCCGGCTCGGTGGTGCTCAACGGCTCGGTCGTCGAGGACGGCGGCATGGTCGGCGCGGGCGCGGTGCTCTCGTACGGCAGCCGCGTCAAGACCGGCGAGATCGCGCTGGGCGTGCCGGCGAAGGTGCGGGAGAACAAGTCGTTCGGGCCGGAAAGCATCGCGATGGTCGTGGATTCCTACGTGGAACGCGGGAAGCGGTTCCGGACCGAGCTGAGGCGGCTCGACCCGCTCGGGTGACGCCGGCCACGCCCGGTAGGCTTGCGCGCCGTGACCGCACGACCGCTGCAGGACATCGTCGAGGCAGGCTGGGCGCAAGCCCTCGAACCGGTGGCGCCGCAGGTCGCCGCGATGGGGGAGTTCCTCCGCGCGGAGATCGCCGCGGGCCGGACCTACCTGCCGGCGGGCGAACACGTGCTGCGGGCGTTCAAGCAGCCGTTCCACGACGTCCGCGTGCTGATCGTCGGCCAGGACCCGTACCCGACGCCGGGGCACGCGGTGGGCCTGAGCTTTTCGGTGGCGCCGGACGTCCGGCCGATCCCGAAGAGCCTGGTCAACATCTACAAGGAGTACTGCGACGACCTCGGCCACCCGCTGCCGGCCAACGGCGACCTGACGCCGTGGGCCGAGCAGGGCGTGCTGCTGCTCAACCGGTCGCTGACCGTGCAGCCCGGGAAGTCGAACTCGCACCAGGGCAAGGGCTGGGAAGCGGTCACCGAGCAGGCGATCAAGGCCCTCGCGGCCCGGCCGGAGCCGATGGTGGCGATCCTGTGGGGCCGCAACGCGCGGAACCTGCGCCCGATGCTGGGCGAAGTGCCGTGCATCGAGTCGGCGCACCCGAGCCCGCTTTCGGCGCACAACGGCTTCTTCGGCTCGCGGCCGTTCAGCCGGGCCAATCAGCTGCTGGAGCAGCAGGGCGCGGCACCGGTAGACTGGAAACTTCCCTAGCGGCCGTCGGGCACGCGGGTGACCATGGCTCCGACGGGGTGCCGAAGGAGCGTCGATTCCCAGAGTCTACACTACGGGTAGGCGGCAGAGGGTCCTCCGAGAGGACGGCGATGATCTGCGCCTGGGACGCGTATTGAAACGGAGAGCTCGATGTCTAAACGCTGTGACGTATGCGGCAAGGAACCTGCCTTCGGCAGGCAGGTGGCGCGTCTCGGTGTCCGTGCCCAAAAGCGGCGGATCAAGGGCCGCTCGGCTCGGATGTTTTACCCGAACATTCAGGCGATGAAAGCCGTCATCAATGGCACCCCGGTTCGGTTGAAGGTCTGCACTTCGTGCCTGAAGAAGGGCAAGGTTGCCCGGAAGCCTTCGGCAGCCTGATTCAAGCTTTCGGGCCGGTGAGCCGGCCTGCGCACAATTACGCCCGGCTTTGACGTACGGGTCCGGCGTGCGCGGGCATGGCGGCCGGCCCGTGTGGTGGCGCGGGCGGTGGGCGTGAGGCTGGTCGGGCTGGGGGCGCGGCCCGGCGGCAGCCACGGCCGGCCCCGGTTCGATCCGCCTGACGCACCTGCCCGACCGGCCGGGCACCGCCGTCGCCGGTGCGGCCGGTCTCGTCGCCGGCGGATTTCGATCACGGCCGGGCGCCCCGCGTCCCCTTCTCCGCCGTTTCGCGCCGCGCCTCACCATTCTCGGTTCACCGGCATTCGGCGACCACGGTCACTTCGTGCCTGTTGTGGTGCAGCTGCCGTGCGGTGCGCACCCGGTAACGCCGGCGCAGCAGGTCGAGGCAGTCGCGCACGGTCTTCACCGGCCGGTGTGCGGAAAGCTTCAACGTCATGACGGTCAAGGCGCCCGGCTGCAGCCGCTCCGCCGCGTCCAGCATCAGCTTGCACGACAGCTGCGGATCCATCTTCATGTCGTTGACGACCATGTCGAACCGCTGTCGTTCGCTCCTGAAGAAGGCGCCCGCGGTCATCCGCACATGACGCACGCCACGATCGTGGCGCAGTTTGTCGTCGAGGTCGCCGGGATCGACCGCCCACACCGTGATTCCGTAGCGGCGGAGAACGTGGGTCCAGCCACCGGGGCTCGCGCCGAGGTCGAGCGCCGTTCCCGATGCCGGGGGACGGATGCCGAACGCCTGGAACGCCTCCTCCAGCTTGAACTCGGCCCGGGAGACCTGGTCGTCGCTCCGGGCCAGCCGGGTCCGGCCGCCCGGCCAGTCGCTCAGCTGCTCGGCGGGGGAGGCGAGGCCGACCAGCAACCCGGTCTTGGTGAGGCAGAGGGACAGCGTTCGCGGCAGACCGGCGTGCCCGGTCTTCTTCCCCAGGTCGGCCAGCGCCGCCGTGCAGCGCCGAGCCAGCTCTCCCGACCCGTAGGGCACGGGGTTCTGCCCGCTCACCCACGCCTGGATCGCGAATTCGTCGCCACCGGCCGCGGTGGCCACCTGCTGGACGGCGGCGGCCGCGGCCTCCAGGTCGCGGGCCACCGGCAGCGGCAGGCTCGCCCGCTCGGCGGTCAGGTGCTTCACGAAAACCACCGGCTGGTCGCGGCACATCCCGGCGAGCTGTCCGAGCTGGACTCCCGGGCCGGACAGCCTGCCGAGGTCCGGGCCGAGCCGGTGCACGCTGACGGGCCCGGCCTGGTTCGCGGCGTAGGCGCCGAGCAGCTCCGTTTTGGCGTCCTGGAAGTACTCCGGAGAGGTCGAAAACAGCACTGGCTCTCCGTCTTGGGTCATGGAAAAGCATGCTAGTCGGCACCGGCCGCCCGGCTCGGCCCGGTCTCGCTGTCGTCCGTCCGCCGCGCCGCGGTTGCCGTGAAGCCGAATTGGGCGGTTCCCTGCGGGAGCCGGCAGGCGACCACCGCACCGGCCGCGGTCGTGGCGACGAGCAGCCCGAAGGCCGCCGTGTAGGAGAAGCGGTCGACCAGCCAGCCCATCAGCAGCGGGGAGACGGCGGCCGCGAGGTCCGCGCCGAAATCCCGCCCGGCCCGGACCGTCGGCTCGGCGGTCGTCAAGGCGACGTAGCCGTAGGAGTTCTTCGAGCGCACGAGCTGGCGGACGTCGTCCGGCATTGCGGCCGTCTCCTCGTTCTGGGTCAGCCGGGTGAATCGAGCCAGATGTCCTGTGCCGGGAAGGCGCCGACCACCCGCAGCCCGGCCTCGGCGAGCACCTTCGCCATCGGATTGGCGCCGGCGAAAAGAATTTCGTGGCCCGCGGACCGTAGGCCGGCAATGCCACAAAAAGGATTCGCGTCGGCTCAAAACAGCCGCCATTTCACATATCGGCCAGTGTGCGAATCAGGGCGGGTTTTCTTTTCCGGCGGGCGCCTGAGATGATGTGTCACGAACGTGCTCCGCATCCTCGCCCGGCTGAGCGGGCGCGGGCACCGGGTCGATACGCTGCCCCGTGACCGGTCAGGAGGTTGCGGGGTGCGGGTGCTGGACGCGGCGGCGGTGTCGGCCTGGGCGGCAGGCTGCGTGCGCAGTCTCGCGAGCCTGCGGCCGGCCATCGACGAGATCAACGTCTACCCCGTCGCCGATTCCGACACCGGCTCCAACATGCTCTTCACGATGACCGGCGCGGCCGCCGAGCTGGAAAGCGCGCAACCGGAAACCGCCGCCGGCGCGCTGAAGATCCTCGCGCGCGGCGCGGTCGCCGCCGCCAAGGGCAACTCCGGGGTGATCCTCTCCCAGGTCGTACGCGGGCTGGCCGACCGTGCCGAGGGCGACCTGGACGGCGCGTGGCTGGCCCGGGCGCTCGGCCACGCCGACGAGGTCGCCACCGGTGCCGTGAGCCGGCCGGTCGCCGGGACCATCCTGACCGTCCTGCACGCCGTCGCCCTCGCCGTCCGCGGCGACACGGCGCCCCTCGGCGAAGTCGCGCGGAAGGCCGCGGAAGAGGCCGCCCACGCCCTGGAGAAGACGCCCGAGCAGCTGCCCGCGCTGGCCAAGGCGGGGGTCGTCGACGCCGGGGCGCGCGGCCTGGTCGCCGTGCTCGACGCGCTGGTCGGCGTGCTCACCGGCGCCCCCGTCGAGCAGGACCACGCCCTCGAAGCCCCCGCGCACGCCGAGGCCTACGCCTGGGAGGTCATGTACCTGCTCGACGGCGTCGACGAGGCGAGCCTGCCGACCCTGCGCAAGGAGCTGAGCGGCCTCGGCGACAGCGTCACCGTGGCCGGCGACGGCTCGGGCAGCCACGCCGTGCACGTCCACTGCGCCGACATCGGGGCCGCCATCGAGGCCGGGCTCGCGCTCGGCCGCCCGCGCAGGATCCGCGTCGAGCCGCTGCTCACGCCGACGCCGATCGAGCCGGGCGGCGGGATCGACCGCACGGTCGTCGCCGTCGTCCACGGCGGCGCGCTGGCCGAGCTGCTGCGCGCCGAAAGCATCCCGGTGCTGGCGGTGCCCGAGGGCGCGACACCGAGCGTCGAAGACATGATCGGCCTGCTCAACGAGGCCGCCGGGCAGCAGGTGACCGTGCTGCCCGGCAGCGTCGCGCTCACCGCCGCGGCCGACGCCGCGGCCGGGCACGCCATGGCCGCGGGCCGCGACGTCGTGGTCATCCCGTGCGCGTCGCCGGTGCAGGTGCTGGCCGCCCTCGCCGTGCACGACGCCGGCCGCCGCACCAACGACGACGTCGTCGCGATGGCCGAAGCGGCCGCCGCGACCAGGCGTGGCGAACTGCGGATCGCGCAGGAGGAGTCGCTAACCTGGGTGGGCCGGGCCCAGTCCGGTGACGTGGTCGGCCTGGTCGACGACGAGGTGGTGCTGATCGAGCCGGCGCCCGCGTCCGAGACGAACCTGGTCGCGGCCGCGATGAAGGTGCTGAACCGGATGCTGGCGCTCGGCGGGGAGCTGGTGACGGTGCTGAGCGGGGCGGCGGCCCCGCCGGGCGTCGCCGAGGAGCTCGCGGAGCAGCTGCGGGTGGAGCACCCGGAGGTGGAGCTGGCCGGCTACGCCAGCGGCCAGACCGGCGCCGTGCTGCTGATGGGAGTCGAATAGCGAGATGGCCGGACTGCGCGACAAGCTGCCGCTGCTCCTGGGCGCCAAGACGGCTAAGGCGCTCGCCACGTCGTTGGACATCGAGACGGTCAGCGACCTGCTGCGCCACTACCCACGCCGTTACGCCGAGCGCGGCGAGCTCACCGACATCCACGGCCTCGAGCTGGGCGAGCACGCCACCGTGCTGGCGCGCATCGAAAAGGTGAGCAAGCGGCGGATGAAGGCCCGCAACGGGACCATCCTCGACATGGTCATCACCGACGGGAAACGCCGGTTGACCTGCGCGTTCTTCAACCAGGCCTGGCGGGAGAAGGACCTCGTGCCCGGCAAGACCGGCCTGTTCGCCGGCAAGGTGTCGGCGTTTCGCGACACCCTGCAGCTGACCAACCCCGAGTACGAGCTGTTCGAGGCCGACCGCGCCGAAGAGGCGATGGACGACTTCCTCGCCGCGATCATCCCGGTCTACCCGGCGGCCCAGGGCATGCCGACCTGGTCGATCGCCAAGTGCGTCCGGCAGGTCCTCGACGTCCTCGAGGTCGACGAGGACCCGATGCCCGCGGAGCTGCGGCGGCTGCACAAGCTGGCCGACCTCGACAACGCGCTGCGCGGCATCCACCGCCCGGAGAACTGGGCGCACCTGGAGGCGTCGAAGAAGCGGCTCAAGTGGGACGAGGCCATGGCCGTCCAGCTGATCTTCGCGCAGCGGCGGCACTCGGCGATCTCGCGCCCGGCGAAGGCGAACCCGCACGTCAGCGGCGGTCTCCTGGATGCCTTCGACAAGCGGCTGCCCTTCGACCTCACCGCCGGCCAGCGGGGGATCGGCGACGAGATCGCCGCGGACCTGGCGTCCGAGCACCCGATGAACCGGCTGCTGCAGGGCGAGGTCGGCTCGGGCAAGACGGTCGTCGCGCTGCGGGCGATGCTGCAGGTCGTCGACAACGGGCGGCAGGCCGCGATGCTCGCGCCGACCGAGGTCCTGGCCGCGCAGCACGCCCGGTCGCTGCGGGAGATGCTCGGCGACCTCGGCCAGGCGGGCGAGCTGGGCGCGGCGGAGACTGCCACCCGCGTCACGCTGCTCACCGGGTCGATGGGCGCGAAGGAGCGCAAGAAGTCGCTGCTGGAGATCGTCAGCGGCGAGGCGGGCATCGTCGTCGGCACGCACGCGCTGATCCAGGACCACGTCGAGTTCGCCGATCTCGGCCTCGCCGTCGTCGACGAGCAGCACCGCTTCGGCGTCGAGCAGCGGGACGCGCTGCGCACCCGCGGGTCCGGCGACACCAGCCCGCACGTGCTCGTCATGACCGCGACACCGATCCCGCGCACGGTCGCGATGACCGTCTACGGCGACTTGGAGGTGTCGGCGCTGCGCGAGATGCCGGTCGGGCGGTCGCCGATCGCCACCACGGTCGTGCCGGTCGCCGAGAAGCCGGCCTGGTTCGAGCGGATCTGGCAGCGGGTGCGCGAAGAGGTCGGCAAGGGGCACCAGGCGTACGTCGTGTGCCCGCGGATCGGCGACGAGCCGCCGTCGGACAAGAGCGACAAGCGGCCGCCGCTCGCGGTCCTCGAAGTCGCCCCCGAGCTGGAGCACGGCCCGCTGCAGGGCCTGAAGATCGGCGTGCTGCACGGCCGGATGCCCCCGGACGACAAGGACGCGGTGATGCGCGCGTTCTCGGCGGCCAAGCTGGACGTTCTCGTGGCCACCACGGTGATCGAGGTCGGCGTCAACGTGCCGAACGCGACCGCGATGGTGATCATGGACGCCGACCGCTTCGGCGTCAGCCAGCTGCACCAGCTGCGCGGCCGCGTCGGCCGGGGCAGCGTGCCGGGGCTGTGCCTGCTGGTCACCGAGGCCCTCGACGGCACGGCGACCCGCGAGCGGCTGGCGGCGGTCGAGTCCACCACGGACGGTTTCGAGCTCTCGCGGCTGGACCTGGAGCTGCGTCGCGAAGGCGACATCCTCGGCGCCGCGCAGTCCGGGAAGCGGTCCACGCTGAAGCTGCTGTCGCTGCTGCGCGACGAGGACGTCATCGCCGCGTCCCGGGCGCTGGCGCAGGAGCTCGTCACGCAGGACCCGGAGCTGACGAAGTACCGCGGCCTGGCCCAGATGGTCGCCGACGTCGTCGACGTCGAGCGCGCGGAGTACCTGGAGAAGAGCTGATCCGCCCGGCCACGGCCGCCGACGCCGACGCGATCGGTGACGTCCACGTGCGGTCGTGGCAGGCGGCGTACGCGGGCCTGCTGCCCGAGGACTTCCTCGCGCGCCTCTCGGCCGGGGAACGGGCGGCTTCGTGGGAGCAGCGCATCCGCGAGGGCGCCGGGCAGGTGCTGGTCGTCGAGGAGGACGGCGTCGTTGTGGGCTTCGCCGCCTTCGGGCCTTCGCAGCTGTACGCGCTGTACCTGCTGCCGGAGTTCTGGGGGCGGGGGCTCGGCCAGGCGTTGCACGACCGGGTGGTCGCCGCGATGCCCGGCGAGACCGCTGTGCTGTGGGTGCTCGCGACCAACGAGCGGGCGAAGGCCTTCTACCTGCGGCAGGGCTGGGTGGACGACGGCGAAAGCGCGACCGAGCAGCTCGACGACGTCACCCTCGACGTGGTGCGGTTCAGCCGTCCGTTGCCGTGAACACGCCGGCTTTCGCGGCCACCGCCGCGGCTCTCGCGGCGACGCCGGCGTCCTCCGGCGTGACGCCCTCCCGGGAGATCAGCAGCCGGTAGAAAACCGGCCCGCAGGCCACCCGCACCACTTCCACCGGGTCGGTGCCGGGCGGGACCTCGCCACGCTCGAGCGCGCGGTGCACGGCGGCCGCCGAACGGGCGTGGCGGTCGACGTAGAACTCGCGCAGGGCCTCGGCCGCGCGCGGGGAGAGGAACGCCGCCGAGATCGACGCCATCGGCAGCTCGCGCTCGCCCGGGGTGGTGAAGTAGCGCACCAGCTCCAGGTTGATCGCCCGCAGGTCGCCTTCGAGGGAACCGGTGTCCGGCACGGCCCAGTCCTGCTCGGCGCCCAGCAGCAGGGCCGCCGCGACCAGGCCTTCGGCCGACTCCCAGCGGCGGTAGAGCGTCGTCTTGTGCACGCCGGAGCGCTCGGCGACCGCCTCGACGGTCAGCTCCGCGTACCCGCGTTCGCCGAGCAGCTCCAAGGTGGCGTTGAGCGCGGCCAGGCGGGTCCGCTCGGTGCGGCCGCCCGGGCGCTTCGTCCCGGAAATCTCGGTTGCCAACTGCTACTCCTGTTGCGTTAGTGTGCTCAGTATGCCAGACACCGTCACCGTCGCCGCCCTCGCCGACCTGATCGGCGACGCCGAGGTCGTCGCCATCGGCGAGAACAACCATCACATCCGCGAGTTCGGCGTGTTGCGCGACCGCCTCCTGCGCCACCTCGTCACCGAGCGCGGCTTCACCGTGCTCGGGTTCGAAGGGGGCTTCCCCGAGGGGCACCTGGTCGACGCGTGGCTGCGGGGCGGCCCGGGCGAGGTCGCCGACATCGCGCGGGACGGCTTCACCTTCGGCCTCGGCGACTCGGCCGAGGTGCACGAGATGCTGACGTGGCTGCGCGGCCGGGACGTCCGGTTCTTCGGCCTCGACGTGCCGAGCTCGGCCGGCTCGCCGGTACCGGCGCTGCGGGCGTTGCGGGCGGAGGTCCTGCGCGTGGACCCGGCCAACGTGTCCCTTGTGGACAACGCGCTGGCCGCGTGCGAGCCGTACGCGTCGGTGAGCAGCGCGGTCGCGCCCGGTCGCTACGGGGAGATGAGCCAGGAGGCCCGGGACGCGGCGACGACCGCGCTGACCGTCCTCAAGGGACACGTGGAGTCCCTCCGGTACGGTGCCGTCGCCGAGCACCACGCGGACGGCGCCCTGCGCGTCGACCTGTACCTGCGGGAGCTGGCCGCGCTGATGGCGGGCCGCGCGCCGGAGCCGCAGAGTTCGTCGCGGGACACCTACATGGCGGCCACCGTGCGGCTGCTGCGGCGGCAGTTCCCCGGCGAGAAGATCGTGCTGATGATCCACAACGGACACCTGCAGCGCGTACCGTTCTCGCCGATGCCGGGCATGACGGCGCCGTCGGCGGGCACGCACCTGGCCGCGGAGCTGGGCGACAGGTACTTCGCGCTCGCGTTGACCGCCGTCTCGGGGACGACGACCGGGCTGGTGCCCGACCCGGCTTTCCCGCTGGGGTTCCGGATGTTCGAGCAGGCACTGGAAGAACCGGCGGAAGGCAGCGTGGAGGCGGAGCTGGCTTCGCGGGCGCCGTGCGTGGTCGCGCGTCCCGCGGCGTCGGGCATCCGGCACGCGCACATGGCCGTGTCGGTCGATGTCGCTTCGGCGTTCGACGCGGTGGTTTGCCTGGAAAAGCAGGAAACGATTTTCGCGGGCCGAGCCGAACAGGTGCGCCCGTTCGGCTGATTGCCGCACTGCGCCGGGCGGGCGTTTCCTACCGATATGGCCGGGCGGAGGCGGGCGCTGATCGTCGCCAACGGCGAGTACGACAACGCGGGGCTGCAGCGGCTGGGCTCACCCGCGGCGGACGCCGACGCCCTGGCCGCGGTGCTCGGCGACCGGGCGATCAGCGACTTCGAGGTGTGCGTGGTGCGGAACGAAACCGCGCACGTCGTCCAGGCGGAGATCGAGGACCTCTGTGCGGAGGGCCGCCCCGACGACGTCCTGCTGATGCACTTCTCGTGCCACGGCCTGAAGGACGACTCGGGCGGGCTGTACTTCGCCGCCCGCAACACGCGGCCGGACCGCCTGCGGTCGACGGCGGTGCCGGCGCAGTTCGTGCAGCAGTGCATCCGGCAGAGCCGGTCCCGCAGCATCGTCCTGCTGCTGGACTGTTGTTACGGCGGGGCGTTCGGCCAGGGCGTGGCGGTCCGGGCCTCCGGTGACGCGAACGTCCTCGACAGCTTCCGCGGCGGCCGCGGCCGGGCGGTCATCACGGCGTCGAACTCGATCGAGTACGCGTTCGAGGGGGCGAAGCTGGCCTCGGACGAGCCGGCCCAGCCGTCGGTGTTCACGTCGGCACTGGTCGAGGGCCTGCGCACGGGCGAAGCCGACCGTGACGAGGACGGCTGGATCGCGCTGGGTGAGCTGTACGAGTACTTGTTCGACCGCGTCCGCGAGCGCAACCCGAAGCAGACACCGAGCCGCGACATCGAGATGCAGGGCGAGCTGTACCTGGCGAAGAGCAGAAGGCGGCGCATCAAGCCATCCCCGATCCCGGCCGACCTGGCGGCGGCGATCGGCGCGGAGAACCCGTTCACCAGGCTGGGCGCGGTGGCGGAGCTGCGCCGCCGGTTGTCGAGCCCGAACCTGCCGGTGGCGGTGGGCGCGTTCGAGGCACTGCGGGCGATGGCATCGACGGACATCGAGCACGTGGCCGCGGCGGCATCGGAGGCGATGTCGTCCGCGGTGGTGCGACCGGACGTCGAGTCGGTGCGCTTGTCGGCGCCGGCGGGTGGGTCGGCGGCGGGGTCGTTGCGGGTGCTGGGACCGCCGGTGGCGCGGGAGGTGCGGTTCGAGGCGTCCCACCCGTGGATAGCGGTGACGGAGGTTCCGGGCGGAGCTGCGCTTGCCGTGACGGCGGGGGAAGCGGGCGTGCGGCGCGGCAAGGTCGTGGTGAGCGGGCCGACCGGGGACGCCGTGGTGACGGTGGAGATCGAGGCCCTGCCGGTGGCGGAGGTCGAGCCGGGCTCGGCAGCCGGGGCCGGCCGGGCTGCGGCGGGGGCCGGCTCGGCGGTGGCTGCGGGGCCCACACCGGAGCCGGAGCCGACCGCGGAGCGGGAGCCGAAGCGCGGGCCGCAACCGGACGAGGTCCCCCGGCCGGCCCCGGCGCGCCCCGGACCGGAGCCGGCCGACCACCCCAATGTGGCGTTGGTTGCGTCTGACGCACCCAATGTGGCGGGGGGGGGGGGCGGCCCCCCCCCCCCCCCCCGGGGGGCCCCCCCCCCGGGCGCCGCGGCCGCCCCCCCCCCCATGTGGGTTTGTTGGCTTCTTCCCCCCACTGGGGGGGGTGGGGGCCCCCCCCCCCCCCCCCCGCCACATTGGGGCGCACTGCCGATGCCGAGCCTGCCGCCCGGACCGGCGCCGTGGATCCCGTCGGCGGGTTCGCCGGGGTCCTCGCGATCGCCGGCACCGTCTTCGCCGTGGCCGGATGGCCGCTGAAGTACCGCTGGGACAGCTACACCCTCGCCGAATACCGCCCCGGCATGGAGTACTACGTCGGGCTCGTGGCCGCCTGCGCGTTGCTCGCCGGGGTGCTGACCCTCGTGCCGCGAACGCGCGCGCGGACCGGGCCCGCGCTGCTGACCGGCGTGGGGCTGGCGGCGCTGTTCGGGCTGGCGCGGTTCGTCGGCGAGAGCGTCACCCTGTCCACGGCTTCGGCCGCCGGGTACACCTTGGCCGGGTTCGCCGGCGAAAGGGCCGCCGAATCTTCGGGCACCGGGCTGAACGCCGGCTTCACCTTCGTTCTCCTCGCGCACCTGGCGTGGGTGCTCGCCGGGGCCTGCGCGCTGGTGGCCCTGCGCCGGAACCCCGCCGTCGGCCTGGGTACCGGGCCGGTGCGCGGCTGGGCGGCCTGGGCGGCGATCGGGCTGGGCGTGCTGCTCGGCGCCGGGTGGATCGCCCAGCTGGTGGAACTGTCCGCCTACGACTCCGACGGCGCCGGCCGCAACGCCGCCTACTTCGTCCTCGGCGCGCTCCTGGCCGTCGTCGTGCCCGTCGTCGCCGTGGTGCTGAGCCCGCGTCCGGTCGGCTGCGCGGTGCTGGCGGCGGGCCTCGCCGGCCTGGCCGGCGTGCTGGCGCCGACCTCCGCCGCGCTGGAGGACCACTCCTCGCTGACCTACGCGGGCCAGGTGATCGCCATCGTGGCGCTCGTGCTGCTCGTGATCGACACGGTCGTCCTGTCCCGGAATCAGCCGATCGGGCGACAGCCCTGAGTTGTCACCCGGTCACCGCCGGGGTACCACGACGATCATGAAGATGCTTCTCGCGGCCGTCGCCGTGCTCGCCGGGCAGGTTTCGGCCGGCGGGGTGCAGCCGGACCCGCCCAGCTGGGGGCTGGACCGGATCGACCAGCGGACCGGGCTCGACCACGCCTACCACTACGCGAGCGACGCGTCGGGCGTCACGATCTACGTGATCGACAGCGGCGTCGACGCGAAGCACCCCGACTTCCAGGGCCGCGTCGCGCCGGGCCGGGACTTCCTCAACGGCGGCTCCGACACCACCGACAGCAACGGCCACGGCACCCGCCTCGCCGGCATCGCCGCGGGCAAGGACTACGGCGTCGCGAAGGGCGCGCAGATCGTGCCGGTGCGGGTGCTCGACTCCGGCGGCGGGGGCGCGACCGACCAGATCATCGCCGGGATCGACTGGGTCGCGCAGAACGCCCAGCAGCCGGCGGTCGCGCTCCTCGGCATCGGCGGCGTGCCGAACGACCAGCTCGACGCCGCGGTGAAGCGGCTGGCGGCGGTGATGCCGATCGCGGTCCCGGCGGGCAGCGAGACGGCCGACGCGAGCGGCTTCTCGCCGGGCCGGGTGCCCGAGGCCCTGACGGTGGCGGCGTCCGACGCCCAGGACCGGCCGGACAAGTCGTCGAACTCGGGCCAGGACGTCGACCTGTACGCCCCGGGCACGGACATCCCGTCCCCGATAGCGGGCGGCACGACGGCGGGCCCGGAATCGGGCACCTCGGTGGCGGCGGCCTTCGCGGCCGGCGTGGCGGCGCTGTACCGCGCGCAACACCCGGAGGACACGCCGGCCCAGGTCGGCGAGGCCCTCGTGAAAGCCGCGACGCCGGACGTGCTCAAGGGCGTGCCGGAGGGCACGGCGAACCGGTTGCTGTACGCGCCGCCGAGCAGCTGAGACGCTGGGTTGTCCACAACCCGGCAGGGGTGTGGACACCTTGTCTGATCTGCGGCTTTGCCGGCTGGTTTGTCGGCCGGTCCCGATAGGATGGATTTGGGACCGGCCCCCTGGGAGGGTGGGTGCTGCGTCGGGGCCGCTGGTGCGCGGGGGCCCAGGGCGGCCGCGGCCCGGCTCCGGAAAGCCGACCCACGAGGAGGTGCACATCGTGCAGCGACGGCAACCCTCGTTCGACCTGGCCGAGCTGGTCGGCCGGAAGACCGAAGACGTCAGGGAACGCTGTGCGCGCGACGGCTTCCAGGTGCAGGTCATCGACCTGGACCGGCACCCGTGGGTCACCCTGGAGCTCAACCCCCACCGCATCCGGCTCTCCACGCGCCGAGGCGTCGTCGAAGAGTGCCACCAGGGGTGACCACCGAACCTCCTGGTCCGCATGATGTCCATCACCCGGGACTCAACTCCCGCAGAGCGGGAAAAACCGGGTAACGTGCGTTGACTTACCGATCCAAGAGGGAAGGACCGGGCATGTTCCGCAAGGTTCTGGTGGCCAACCGCGGGGAGATCGCGATCCGGGCGTTCCGCGCCGGCTACGAACTCGGTGCCGGCACGGTTGCCGTGTTTCCGCACGAAGACCGCAACTCGCTGCACCGGCTGAAGGCCGACGAGGCGTACGAGATCGGCGAACCCGGTCACCCCGTGCGCGCCTACCTCTCGGTCGACGAGATCGTCGCCGCCGCCAAGAAGGCCAAGGCCGACGCCGTCTACCCCGGCTACGGCTTCCTCTCGGAGAACCCCGATCTCGCGCGCGCGTGCGAAGAGGCCGGCATCACCTTCGTCGGGCCGAGCGCCGAGATCCTCGAACTCACCGGTAACAAGGCCCGCGCGGTCAAGGCCGCGCGCGAGGCCGGCGTGCCCGTGCTCGGGTCGTCCGAACCCTCCAGCGACGTCGACGCCCTGGTCGCGGCGGCCGGCGAACTCGGCTTCCCCGTCTTCGTCAAGGCCGTCGCGGGCGGCGGCGGGCGCGGGATGCGCCGGGTCGAGGACCCCGCCCTGCTGCGCGAGTCGATCGAGGCCGCCGCGCGCGAGGCCGAGTCCGCCTTCGGCGACCCGACCGTCTTCCTCGAAAAGGCCGTCGTCGAGCCGCGGCACATCGAGGTGCAGATCCTCGCCGACGGCGAAGGCAACGTCATCCACCTCTTCGAACGTGACTGCTCCGTGCAGCGGCGCCACCAGAAGGTCGTCGAGCTCGCCCCGGCGCCCAACCTCGACCCCGAGCTGCGCGACCGCATCTGCGCCGACGCCGTCAAGTTCGCCCGGCAGATCGGCTACCGCAACGCCGGCACCGTCGAGTTCCTGCTCGACAAGCGCGGCAACCACGTCTTCATCGAGATGAACCCGCGCATCCAGGTCGAGCACACGGTCACCGAAGAGGTCACCGACGTCGACCTCGTGCAGTCGCAGCTGCGGATCGCCTCCGGCGAGACCCTCGCCGACCTCGGGCTCAGCCAGGACCGGATCTACCTGCGCGGCGCCGCCCTGCAGTGCCGCATCACCACCGAAGACCCGGCCAACGGCTTCCGCCCGGACACCGGCATGATCTCCGCCTACCGCTCGCCGGGCGGCTCCGGCATCCGGCTCGACGGCGGCACCGCCTTCTCCGGCACCGAGATCAGCGCGCACTTCGACTCGCTGCTGGTCAAGCTCACCTGCCGCGGCCGGGACTTCTCCACGGCCGTCGGCCGCGCGCGCCGCGCCGTCGCCGAGTTCCGGATCCGCGGCGTGGCCACGAACATCCCGTTCCTGCAGGCCGTCCTCGACGACCCGGACTTCCGCGCCGGCCGCGTCACGACGTCGTTCATCGAAGAGCGCCCGCACCTGCTCACCGCGCGGCACTCCGCCGACCGCGGCACGCGGCTGCTGACCTACCTCGCCGACCAGACGGTCAACAAGCCGCACGGCGAGCGCCCGAAGACGCCGGACGCCACGCTCAAGCTGCCGAAGCTGCCCAAGGACGCCGAGCCGGCACCGGGCTCGAAGCAGAAGCTCGTCGAGCTGGGCCCGGCCGGGTTCGCCGAGTGGCTGCGGAAGTCGCCGCACATCGGCGTCACCGACACGACGTTCCGCGACGCGCACCAGTCGCTGCTCGCCACCCGCGTCCGGTCGAAGGACCTCCTCGCGGTGGCGCCGGTCGTCGCGAACACGCTGCCGGAGCTGCTTTCGCTGGAGTGCTGGGGCGGCGCCACCTACGACGTCGCGCTGCGGTTCCTCGCCGAGGACCCGTGGGAGCGCCTCGCCGCGCTGCGCGAGGCCGTCCCGAACATCTGCCTCCAGATGCTGCTGCGCGGGCGCAACACCGTGGGGTACACGCCGTACCCGACCGAGGTGACCACCGCGTTCGTCCAGGAGGCGACGAAGACCGGCATCGACATCTTCCGGATCTTCGACGCGCTCAACGACGTCGAGCAGATGCGCCCGGCCATCGAAGCCGTGCGCGAGACCGGGACCGCCGTCGCCGAGGTCGCGCTCTGTTACACCTCGGACCTGTCCGACCCGGCCGAAAAGCTCTACACGCTCGACTACTACCTCAAGCTGGCCGAGCAGATCGTCGGCGCCGGGGCGCACGTCCTGGCGATCAAGGACATGGCCGGGCTGCTGCGCGCGCCCGCGGCGACCAAGCTGGTCACCGCGCTGCGCAAGGAGTTCGACCTGCCGGTGCACATCCACACCCACGACACCGCGGGCGGCCAGCTGGCCACCTACCTCGCGGCGATCAACGCGGGCGCGGACGCCGTCGACGGCGCGGTGTCGTCGATGGCGGGCACGACGTCGCAGCCGTCGCTGTCGTCGATCGTGGCGGCCACCGACCACTCGGCCCGGACCACCGGGCTCGACCTGCGGGCGATCGGCGACCTGGAGCCGTACTGGGAGAGCGTGCGCAAGATCTACGCGCCGTTCGAGGCCGGGCTCGCGTCGCCGACCGGGCGCGTCTACGACCACGAAATCCCGGGCGGGCAGCTGTCGAACCTGCGCACGCAGGCCATCGCGCTGGGCCTGGGCGACCGGTTCGAGGACATCGAGGCGATGTACGCGGCCGCGGACAAGATCCTCGGCCACCTGGTGAAGGTGACGCCGTCGTCGAAGGTCGTCGGCGACCTCGCGCTGCACCTGGTCGGCGCGGGCGTCTCGCCGGCCGACTTCGAGGCGGAGCCGAACAAGTTCGACATCCCCGACTCGGTGATCGGCTTCCTGCGCGGCGAGCTGGGCGACCCGCCGGGCGGCTGGCCGGAACCGTTCCGCACCAAGGCCCTGGAGGGCCGCGCGGCGGCGAAGCCGGTCGCCGAACTGTCCGAAGAGGACCGCGCCGCGCTGGCGGCGGAACCGCGCCGGACGTTGAACCGGCTGCTGTTCCCCGGGCCGACGAAGGAGTTCGAGGCGCACCGCGAGGCCTACGGCGACACGTCGGTGCTGCCCAGCAAGGACTTCTTCTACGGGCTGCGGCCGGGGGAGGAGTACCCGGTCGACCTGGAGCCGGGCGTGCGGCTGCTCATCGAGCTGGAGGCCATCGGCGAGGCCGACGAGCGCGGCGTGCGCACGGTGATGTCGACGCTCAACGGCCAGCTGCGCCCGATCCAGATCCGCGACCGCTCGATCGCCTCGGACATCCCGGCGACCGAGAAGGCCGAGAAGGGCAACCCGAAGCAGGTCGCGGCGCCGTTCGCGGGCGTGGTGACGCTGCAGGTCGCCGAGGGCGACACGGTCGAAGCCGGGGCGACGGTCGCGACGATCGAGGCGATGAAGATGGAGGCCTCGATCACGGCGTCGAACGGCGGCAAGGTGGCCAGGCTGGCGATCACGTCGGTGCAGCAGGTCGAGGGCGGTGACCTTCTGCTGGTCCTGGAATGAGCGATACGCTCGGCGGATGCTGATCAACGCGGTACCGCAACGGCAGGGCGCGGCCGGACCGCGCGCGGCGGAGCTGCCGGACGGCTGTGTGGCCCTGTCCGAGCTGGCCGGGCACGTGCTCGGCCGGCCGGTGCACCACGTCCGGCAGACGCGCTCGGTGTCCGAAGTGGACCGTGGAATCGCCTCCCGGGCGGTGCTGACGGGCCCGAACCGCGCGGCCCAGCTGGCGGCCCTGGAGGCGCCGGCCGGCCCGGTACTGACGATCGGCGGCGACTGCGGCGTCGAGCTGGTGCCGATCGGCGTCGCGCGGTTCAGGTACGGCCCCGGACTGGGCGTCGTGTGGTTCGACGCCCACGCGGACCTGAACACGGCGGAATCGTCGCCGTCGGGCGCGTTCCACGGCATGGTGCTGCGGTCACTGTTCGGCGAGGGCGACCCGGAGTTCGCGGCCGCACCGGCCTTGGAGCCCGGCAAGGTGGCACTGGCCGGGACGCGCGTGTTCGACCCGGAGGAGCGGGCGGCGGTGGCGCGGGGCCTGGCGGTGACGTCCGTGGGCGAGCTGGCGGGCGTGGAGAAGCTGTACGTGCACGTGGACCTGGACGTGCTGGACCCGGCCGAGTTCGCGGGCCAGAACTACCCGGAGCCGGACGGCTGGACGATCGCGAGGCTGGTGTCGGAGCTGGACGCCCTGGCCCGGTTCGACGTCGTGGGCGCGGGGATCACGGAGTGCGTGGGCACGCCGCGCGAGGTCGAGGTCCTGGAACCGGTGGTGGCCGCGATCGGGCGGCTGCTCATGAGTGGCAATTAGGGTTCCAACCCGAATTACCACTCACGACGGGTAGGCCGCGCGGACGGCCTCCAGCGCTGTGTGGAGGTCGGCGCCGAGGTCGCTCGCCTGGGCCGCGAACTCCGCCGCGGCCGCCGCCAGCAGGGCCGAGCGGTCCGGGCGGCCCGACGGCATCGTCACCACCGTGCCGCGGGCCCGGGCCGTCGCCACCCAGCCCGCCGCCTCCAGCTCGCGGTAGGCCCGCGCCACCGTTCCCGACGCCAACCCCAGATCTCGCGCCAGCTGGCGGATCGGCGGCAGCCTGGCCCCCTCCGGCAACGCTCCCGCCGTCACCGCGCGGATCACCTGGTCGTGCACCTGCCGCCACGGCGCGACGCCGTTCTCCGTGTCGACGACGATCTTCACGCCGCCGCCTGCCGGTGTTTCGCCGGGGCCGTCACTGCCAGGAACGCCGCCAGGCCCGCCGCCACCGCCAGGAACGACCCGAAGCCGCCCACCGGCCAGCCGACGGCTGTGCAGGCGCCGATGCCCAGGCCAATGGCCACACGCGCGCTGCGGGTGCGCAGCGCCAGGTCGGCCCGCGCCGCACCCGACGGTGGGCGGCGGACCGCCAGCAGCGTGATCGCCGCGCTGACCAGCGCCGTGCCCGCGGCCACCGCCAGCAGCCGCCACTGCGCCGTCAGGCCCAGGTGCAGCAGCGAGCCCGCGGCCGCCAGCCCGCCCAGCACCACGATCCACGCCGGGACGACCCCCAGCAGCGTTCGCGGCGCCAGCTCGGCTTCCCGCCGCGGGCCACGGGCCGGGCGCTGCGCGAGCAGTTCCGCGATCAGGCCGCCCAGCAGCAGCGTGGCGAGGATCGTGCCGGCCGACGTGTCGTCGAGCAGCGGCGGGAGCGCGAGGAACAGCCACGGGTACCAGAGCCGGCGCCGCTTCAGGTAGCGGACGGCGAGCGCCACCTCCCCGGCGTCCGGGGCCGAAACGCCCCACCGCTCCAGCAAGCGCTTACCGTGCTTCTCGCCCGGCCAGAGCACGATCAGGATCGCCAGCCCGAACAGGCCCATGATCAGGGCCACCCCGAGCACGTTGTCCCACGGCATGCGGTTCCTCCTCCGCTTGTATCAAGCACATGATACAAGATTCGGGCGTAACCGCAGCGCGGCCGGGTCGTTGAGGGTTCGTCCGTTCGTACGCACGTGAACGTGCAGTCGGCGGGATACCTGTCAGCTGATCGCAGCCAAGCCGCAGAAAATTGTCACGACAATGACAACAAATCGGTTTTCCTTCACGGGTGTGACACGTTTGGCGTTAGTTTTTCGATGTGTCGGTTGTCACCCCGCAACAGGCGCGGGGTGCCCGGCCGCGGGGTGCCCGCGACCGGAGTCCCGGGGCGGAGCGAAGGAGCTGCGATGTCGGTGGAGCGCGGATTCGATCACGCTGCGCCGCCACCCACCGCCGCACTACCGCGCAAGCTGGCCGACATCCTGCGGCCGGAACTGGCGAGTCTCGCTGCTGAAATCGTCGAAGAAATCCGCGCGACCATCCCGGCGTACGCGCGTCCGCTCGACGGGCCGTACGGCAAGTCGATCCGGGCCGGCGTCGAATACGCGATCACGCTGTTCGTCGCGCAGATCGCCGATCCCACGGTGTCGAAGGAACAGTCCCACGAGGTGCACCACCGGCTGGGGCAGAACGAAATGCGCGAAGGCCGCAGCCTCGACACGCTGCAGTCGGCCTACCGCGTCGGCGCGCGGGTGTCGTGGCGGCGCATCATGCGCGTCGGACGGCGCAGCGGCCTTTCCTCGGCGGTGATGTCCCAGCTGGCCGACGCGATGCTGGCGTTCATGGACGAGCTGGCGTCCGTCGCGCTCGACGGCTACCTGGAGGCGAAGGCGCGCACGGCGGGCGCGCTGGACACCTGGCGCCGCAAGCTGCTCCACCTGATCCTCGAGACGCCGCCGGCGTCCCCGAAAGCGATTGCCGAGCTGGCCCAGCTGATCGGCTGGCCGGTGCCCTCGGACGCGACGCCGGTGGCGATCTGCCCGACCGGCGGTGTGGCCCCGGCCCGGCGGCACGCGGGCCTGGACGCGGACGTCCTCGCCGAGCTCGACACACCCGACCCGAAACTGGTCGTCCCCGGCGAGCTCAGCAGCGCCCGGCTGGCGGCCCTGCAGGTGGCGCTGCCGGACTGCCGCCTGTCGATCGGCCCGTGCGTCCCGCTGGCCTCGGTCGCGGATTCCCTGCGCTGGGCCCGCAACGCCCTGCAGCTGGCCGAGCGCGGCGTCCTGGCGGCGCGCCCGGTGCTGCGCGCGGAGGAACACCTGGCGACGCTGCTGGTCAACTCCGACACGGGCTTGGTGGGCACGCTGCGGCACCGGTTGTTCGCGCCGCTGGCGGACATGACGGGCAAGCAGCAGGAGCGGCTCCTGGAGACGCTGCGGGCGTGGCTGGACAGCCAGGGCAACGTGGTGGAGATCGCGGAGCGCCTGGGTGTCCACCCGCAGACGGTCCGCTACCGCATGCGCCAGCTGCAGGCAACGTTCGGCGACAGCCTGAAGGACCCGGCGGCGCGGTTCGAGATGGAGCTGGCGCTGCGCGCCGGGGCGGCGCCGCTGCCGCTGCGGTACCCGGTGAGCGACCTGCTCCCGGCACCGCGAGCGGGCGGCTCGCATCCACAGTGGACTCCGCGGTAGCCCGTCAGGTCACCGGCAGAACTGGCGTGAACGTGGTGTTCTGTGCCGGACTGGTCACCTCGAGGGTGCAGTTCATCGTCCACGGCATCCAGGTGTTGTCGGGAGCCCGGTGGAACTGCAGCGCCAGGGAGAACGGCGTGCCCATGCGGAACGCGACTACGCCGGGGTTGGCCGCGGTGAACGACTGGGCGCCGCCGGAGAACTCGATCCACCCGTCGAGCGGGGGCCAGAGCTGCTCCGGGATGACGGCGCCGGTGCTCGCGGCCGGGGCGGCGTTCGTCGCGGTCACCGGAATCATCCCGCTACCGCGGACGCCGTCGTAGCCGAGGACCCGCAGCACGCTGCGCGCGAATGTGGACCACGCCGGGAGGCGAACCGAACGTCGTGTCCGCCCACGCCGGGCCGGCGGTTCCGGCGAGGGCGAGGACGGTCGCGGCGGCCGTCGTCAGGAAACGGCGGATGTTCCTGTGCCGCTCCAGGATGCGCCTCAGTTCGGGTTCTTCGCGACCGCCTTCTTCGCCGCGCCTTCCGAGCCCGGCGCGGGCGGGAGCGTGTCGGGCGGGCAGTTGGTGTGGTCGGGCTCGGTGCAGCCGTTCAGGTTGTAGGTGTCGATGAAGGCCTGGTTGCCCCAGCCCGTGCTCATGCCGCTGAGCAGCGGGGTCAGGTCCTGGCCGGCGAAGCCGCAGTCGCGGAAGGGCGGCAGGTAGAAGCCCTTCACCGGATCGGTCCGGACGTGGCCGGTGGTGAACGGGTCGTAGCGACCGGTGATCTCCAGCGACACCGGCTCCTTCGTCACGCATCCGGGGCCGAGTTCGAGCGGGACGCCGTTGATCTTCGCGCCGCTCAGCTTGCCCATCACCTTCAGTTCGGTGCGCAGGTTCGTGTAGCCCTCGTCGTCGGTGAACAGCCCGCCGCCGACTTCGATCATCTTGCTGTTCTGCCAGTCGACCGGCAGGAACTCGACGGTCGCGGTCACCGGCACGAATCCGAAGCCGAGGAACGAGGTGGTCGCCGGCTTGAACACCGCCGACCCGGAGACCCGGGAGGCACCGGTGTCGATGTCCACCGTGAAGAACGCGTTGACCAGGAGGGCGGGGTCGGCGACGACGGTCGCGCCCAGCCTCGCGACGGTCGACTTCGTCATGATGGTGATGAGGCCGAGCGGCACGGTGTACTCGTTCGGCGGCGGCTCGTCCTCCAGCGCGGCCGCCGCGCCGAGACCGGCCTTCTGCTCCGCACCCGGCTTCGGCGCCGGCATGACGAGGACCGTGCCCAGCGTCGCTTTCTGATCGGGATCGAGGGTGCACGCGATCGGCGGCGCCGGCGGTGCGGCAGCGGACGCGTCGGGGGTGGCCGGCGCGTCGGCCGCGGGCACGGCGGCCAGCGCGAGTTTCGGCGCGGTGACGTCGAAGGAGACGGCGCCGACGGTGTTGATCGCGATCTCCGGCACGGTGCCGGTGGCGGTGAGGGTGACGTCGCCGGTTTCCGGCAGGGGCGTCGGTGCCACGGTGAGGGCGACCGGGATCCGGTCCGAACGCTCGCCCTGGTGCACGGTGAGGTCGAGCTGCACCGCGCCCTGCAGCGAACCGGCGGTGGCGCCGGCGGGCAGGAGCGACAGCGCGACGTCGCGGGGGAGGCCGAACTGCGCGGAGTACTTGCCGATCGTCGCCGACGTACCGGTCTTCGCCTGGCCGGGCAGGGTCGCCGACGTTTCGACGGTGAGCTTGCGCGGGCCGAGCGGATCGGCGAAGGGACAGGTCACCGAGACCGACGCCGACGCCGCCTTCTCCGGCGGGGCCGTGGGCGCGGGGGCGGCCGAGCCGACGCCGGTCAGTGCCCCGTTCGCCGCGGACAGCAGGCCGGCGGCCGCCAGCGCGGTCACCGTGACGGAGCGGGGCCGGAGTCGACGTGGCATCGGTTTCCCTGTGTGTTCTCGGTGGTGCAGAAGACGCCGAACCCGGTACGGGCCCTCTCGCGAGGAGGCCCGCACCGGGAACCGGCGTCAGCTGACGGTGATGCTCGGGCTGAACGCGGTGTTCTGCGCCGGGTTGGTGACCTTGAGGGTGCAGGTCATCGACCACGGCGTCCAGGTGTTGTTCGCCTTCTTGTGGAACTCCAGCGCCGCCGTGACCGTGGTGCCCATCGACAGCGTGTCGGTGCCCGCCGCCGCCGGCGCGGTGTAGGTCGGGACGGTGGACGTCGCGACCTGCGAGATGTTCACCGTGATCGGGCCGCCGGCCGGGTAGATGACCTCCGGGATGTTCAGGCCGGTGGCCGCCGGCTGCGACAGGGTGCCCGACGCCGCCGTCACCGGCACCGTGGCGGTGCCGCGGATGCCGTCGTAGCCGACCGCGGTGAGCAGCGCGTGGACACCGGCGCTGATCGTTGCGGAGCCGCCCACGTTGGCCGGGGTGAGGGTGCCGCCGGCCGCGACGGTGTCCTCGGCGTCCAGGTGCGCGGTGACGAGGACCGGCTGCGGCGTGACACCGGGGAAGGTGCAGGTGTAGGTCAGGGGCGTGGTGCCGCCGGCGGTGTAGGTGACCGTGGCGGCGGCCGCGGTGCCCGCGGTCAGCACCGCGATGGCGCCGATGGCGGTAGCGGTGGTCGCGATTCCGGCGGACAGCCTGCTGAGTCGGGACATACCCATCTCCTTTGATTCAGTACAGTCTCGGCTTTGGCTGATCGATTGCTCGCCGTCGTTGCTCTCCGATCACGTTCGCCCGCCCCCATTGCCCCGAGCGGCGGGACGTGAATTCACCGACGTGCGAGGTGGAGGTCCATCTGCCGGGAATGAGGCTACTCGCGGGTTCAGTACGGAACAAGACTTTGTGGCATCGTCAGTCCGCCGCACCGGATCGGCTCGGGTTTCTTGTTCGCCTCCGCGCAGGACCGACGGCGGTTTCATCGGATTTTGACAAAGAACCACCGCGTGGCCGAACCGCCCCGGGAACGGTCTACCATTCACGATCTTGCCGAAGCAATCAGGGATAACGAAACGGGAGAAAGGAGGCTACCGTGCCACTTACTTCACGTTGTGAACGGGTATCGCTCAGGGGAGCCGTATTGACGGTCTCGGCGGCGATGGCCCTGTCACTCTGCGCGTCGCCGGCGTCCGCGGCCACCGCCGGCGGCGTGATCGGCTGGGGGAAGCAGGACTTCGGCGTCGTCGTTCCTCCGACGGCGGCGTTGTCCGGGGTCACCGCCGTGTCGGCGGGCTCCACGACCGTGCTCGCGTTGAAGGGCGGGGCGGTCCTCGCGTGGGGGGCGAACAACTGGGGCGCCAACCAAGTGCCCGCCGCGGCGTTGTCCGGGGTCAGCCGGATCGCGTCGGGCTGGGGGCACGAACTCGCCCTCAAGAACGGCGCGGTGCTGGCCTGGGGCAACGACTGGTACGGCCAGACCGACCTGCCCGCCTCGGTGACCAGCGGCGTCACGGAGATCGCGACGTCCTACATGCACAGCCTGGCCCTCAAGCAGAACGGGCAGGTCGTGAGCTGGGGCAGCCGGACCGACGTGCCGGCGGCCGCGCAGTCCGGCGTGACCGCGATCGCGGCCGGTTCCGACCACAACCTGGTGATCAAGAACGGCGGCGTGCTGGCGTGGGGGAACAGCGCCTACGGGCAGGCGACCGTGCCGGCGGGCCTTTCGTCGGGCGTCACCGCGGTGTCCGCCGGAGCCCAGCACAGCCTGGCCCTGAAGGACGGCCGCGTCTACGCGTGGGGCCGCAACAACTACGGCCAGGCGACCGTCCCGCCGGAGGCCTTGTCGGACGTCGTGGCGATCGACGCCGGGGCCAACCACAACCTGGCCGTCAAGGCCAACGGCGACATCATCGCGTGGGGGTCGAACCTCGTCGAGGAGACGGCCTCGTACCTGCTCCCGTGCGGGCCGATCTTCGGCATCTCGGCGGGGGAGAACGACAGCTTCGCGCTGAAGGAGAACCCCAGCGCGCCGTGCTGAGCGGGCGGGTGGCGGGCAGGCGCCCGCCACCCGTCGCGTCAGCTCACCGGGTTGGGCGTCAGGGTGAGCGCAATCGTGTTACCCGGCCCCGAAATCATCGCGCCGAGGGCGATGTCGGCGATCCAGCAGTTGGTGAACTCCGGGATCGCGTAGTCGGCTGTCACCGTGATCGGCGAGAAGATGTCGATGTCCTTCGCCACCAGGTTCAGCTCGACCGGGGTCTTCGTCTTGCAGGAGCCCGGCACCGTGGGCAGCGGGATGACCGGTGCGAGCAGACCGACCCAGATGTTGCTGATCTCCATGTTGGCCTTGGCATGCGTGGTCAGCGTGGCGTCGGCCAGGGTGCCGGTGGCCGGGCCGAGCGGGATCACCTTCACCGTCGCCTTGATCTTGAACAGACCCGAGACCAGGGAGATGTTCGCCTGTGACGGCGGCAGGCTCAGGTTGGCGCTCAGGCCGACTTCGCCGGTTTCGTCGTTGACGAGCAGGTTTCCGGCCAGGGTGCCGGGGCCGAGCGCCATGGCGCTGCCGGTCTTCTTCACCACCGTGCTGCCGGTCACCGCGTAGGAGACCGGGAACTCGATGATCTCGGCCGCCGCCGGGGTCGCGGTGACCAGGGTCATCGCCACGGTCGCCGCCGAACCGAGCACGGCGAGTCTCTTGATTCGCGTTGCAACGGACATACTTGTTCTCCCTTGCGATTTTCACTCCGGTTTCCGGGTGCTCCCGGGAACCGTCAGTACGCGTCGGTCAGCGCGGTTCGAGCTCGGTGACGACCCAGCCGTCGCCGGTGCGTTCCGCGGTCACGGAAAGCTGCGCGGCGGCGCTGTCGGTCGCATTGTTGTCGGCCCGGACGGCTGATTGGTCGAGAAAGACGAGTAACTTCGCGTGACCATTCCGCAGGTCCTGCACGGCGATCGCGGAAACGCGCGAAGTGAGGACGAGTTTCTGAGCCGGTGCTTTCTCCCGCACCTGGGCGAAGAGCTTGTCGTAGGAATCCTTGGCGGTACCGCGCAACACCGCCGCGGCGGCCTTTTCGGTGACGTCGGTCCGGTCGTAGGAATACGAGAAGATCCGGTTCATCGCGAGAGTGACGGCGGAGGTGACATCGGCGGTGGCGCCGACATCGGTGAGCGCCTGGTTGGCGGCGGCGGGGTTGGCCGCGGCGGAGCGGGCTTCCAGGGTGAACCAGACGCCGGCCCCGGTGAGGACGACGGCGACGGCGAGGAGGAGCACGGGCAGGCGGCGCCAGGCGGGCCGCGGCTCGGCGGGGGAGGATTCGACGGCGGGCCCGGCCGCGTCGGTTTCGGCGGCTTCGCCCTCGGTCGCGTGATCGGGTTCGGCTGGGCCGGTTTCGGCGGCTTCGCCCTCGGTCGCGCGAGCGGGTTCGGCCGCGTCGGTTTCGGGCGGGGCCGGGTCGCGCTCCGCGGTGGCGGTCGGCTCGCCGGTGGTGCCGGTTGCCGCGCTGCCGGCTTCGGCGGCTGCTTCGGCTTCGGCCGGCTCGTCCACGGCCGTCTTCGCGCGGCTCATCGGGCCCCCACCGGCAGCTGGTCCAGCGCACTCAGCTTCCACCCGTCGGCCGTCCGGCTCAGCGCCGCCGCGAAGCGGTTGCGTTTGATCGCCGGGGCCGTTCCCTGCTTCGCCATCGTGATCTCCACCGAGGCCAGCATCTTCGCCGTGCCCGCGTGTTCGTCCAGCTCGCTCAGCGCCGCGTCCAGCACGCGGCCCGTCGCCACCGTCGCGTTCTCCGCCAGCGTCTTCTTCGTCTTGTCGTCCGTGCGGGCCAGCTGGTCGTGCAGCGGGCCCGTCGAGGCCGACAGCCACTTGCCCAAGCCGCCGTCGACGTCGTGGTAGTCCAACGTGTTCAGCTGGGCCACCAGCGTGCGGCCGGTCGCCAGTGCCTCGTCGCGCGCCACCCCGTACGTCACCGAAGGCGAATGGGCCGTCGAGTACCACTCGTACCCCGACCAGCCCGCGAACACGGCCGCCGAGGCCGCCAGCACCACCGAAGCCACCTTCACCGCAGCCACAGCATCTCCTCGAGGCTCGTCGCCGTCGCCTGGGTGCCGAGCCCGAGCGGGCTCGTCAGGCCGCCCGGCAGCACCGGGGCCGGGACCGGCGGGTGCGGGGCGTTCTGCGTGCCGCGCACCGAGCTCTCGCTCCCGTACGGCAGCGTGCACGCCGCGTCGGTTTCGAACGGCAACGGTGTCAGGTCCGAGCTCGGCCGGTGCGGTGTTCCCTCGTAGCCCTGCAGGCACGGCGGAGGGTCGTCGAAGTTCAGCACCAGCCCCATCCGCAGCGCGTCGCCGCTGTCGTTCAGCGCCGAACCCACCGCCGCCACCGCCTTCGGCGTCTGGGACAGGAACTGCTCCTCCGCCGCGGTGCGGGTGCCGAACACCCGGGCCGTCGTCAGCAGGTTGGCCAGCAGGATCGGCAGGCCCGGGTCGTTCTCCTTCAGCAGGCCACCCAACTCGGACGCCGCCGGCGGGGCGGCCGCGATCAGCCGCCGCAGGTCGCCGTCGGAGCTCGCCAGCTGCTGGGCGAACACCTTGGCGTTGCTGCTGAACGACCGCCACGCCCCGGAGGAGCCGATCTGGGTGCGCAGCACCGTCGCGCCGTCGTCGATCAGCTTCGATGTCTGCGGCAGGTGGGTGCTCGCCTCCTGGGTGAACGTCGTCGCCGAGTCCATCAGCGTCTGCAGGTCCGGGCCCGTGCCGCGCAGCGCGTCGTCGAGCTCGTTCACCACCGTGCGCAGGTCCTGGGTCGGCACCGAGGCGGTGAACGAGTCCAGGTCCGTCAGCAGGTTGTTCACCGGCAGCGGCAGCGTCGTCGACTCGCGCCGGATCACCGAGTTGCCGTCGAGGTAGGGCGCGTCGGCCGTGCGCGGCTGCAGGTCGACGTACTGCTCGCCGACGGCCGAGCGGTTCGCCACCACGGCCTGCGAGTCGGCCGGGATGGGCGGGGCCCCGTCGTCGATCAGCAGGTCCGCCTCCATCCCGGTTACGGTGAGCCGCAGTTCGCCGACCCGGCCGACGGCGACACCGCGGTAGGTCACCTCGCCGTTGGTGAAGAGGCCGCCGCCTTCGGCGAGCTCGAGCTTCACCGTGTAGCTACCGGACCCGAACAGCCGGCCCAGCCCGGCGTAGTTGGCACCGACGAACGCCGTCGTCGCGAGCGCGATCACGACGAACAGGACGACCTGGACGCGTACTCTTCGGCTCAGCATCAGCTGCCTCCGGAGACCCGGGTCCCGCTGCTCGGCAGCGGGAGCGTCGGCAGGCCCGGCGGGACACCTTCGCCGGGCGGGGGCAGCGGCACACCCGGTGCCGGGATCATCGAGACGTAGGCGTTGATGTAGTCACCCTTCACCGCGCCGAGCACCGAGTCCGGGAACGGGAACGTCGGCAGCATCTGCAGCGACTGCGGCAGGTTCTCCCCGGCCGCGGCCAGCTGCTCCAGGATCGGGGCGAGCGCGCGCAGGTCGGCGACCATGTCGTCGCGGCTGCGTTCGACGACGTCGGTCGCCACCGTGCCGAGCCGGTCCAGCGCCTGCAGCATCGACACCAGCTGCGTGCGCTGCTCGGAAAGCGTCTTCAGCCCCGGCGTCAGGTCGGTCAGCGCGCCGGAGATCTGCTCGTGGCGGTTCGCCAGCGTGGCCGAGAGCCGGTTCAGCCCGTCGAGGGCTTCGGTGATGTCCGTGCGGTGCGCGTCCAGGTCGGTCACCAGGGTGTTCACCCCGGACAGGAACGACCGGATCTGCTCTTCGTTGCCGTCCATCACCTTCGACAGTTCCCGGTTGATCGTCTGCAGCTGCCCGATCCCGCCGCCGTTGAGCAGGAGGGAAAGGGCGCCGAAGATCTCTTCGAACTCGGGGTTGCGGTTGGTCCGGTCCAGGGTGATCGTGGCGCCGTTCGCCAGCCGGGCGGTCCCGGCGGGTTTCGCGTCGCCGTCCGGTGGGGCCAGCTCGACGAACTTCTCGCCGAGCAGGCTGGACTGGCGCAGCCGCGCGACCGCGTTCGCGGGCAGCACGACGTCGCCGTTGACCTCCAGGACCGTTTCGGCCGTCCAGCCGTCCCCGCCGAGCCGGACTTCCCGCACGCGCCCGACCGGGACGTCCCCGACCTTCACCGCGGCCTGCGGCACCAGGTCGAGCACGTCGGCGAACTGCACGGTCACCGAGTACGGGTGGTCGCCGACGTCGGCGCCCCCGGGCAGGGGCAGGTCGTAGACGCCCTTGAACTCACCTGACGAGCAGCCTGCGAGGGTCAGGCACCCGACGGCCACGACGGCGGCGATCCGCTTCACCGGCCTCCTCCGTTCGTGTAGACGTCGCCGGTGACCGGCAACGGCAGCGGCTGGAGGTAGTAGTCGTAGTTGCCGCGGCCGAGCAGCCGGCCGGTGGCCGGGTCGACCGCGTTGAGCACGTTGGTCACCGCGAGCGGGACGGCGTCGAGCGTGCCCGCCAGCGATTCGCGCTGCTCGACGAGCGTGCGCGTGGTCGTCACCAGGTTGTCCACATTGGCCTTGAGCGCGCCGCGGTTGTCCCGGATGAACACCTGGACGTCGGCGAGTGCGCGGCCGAGGCCTTCGAGCGCCTTGGCCAGGTCGCCGCTGCTCTCGGCGAGGGTGCCGGAGATCTGCGCCAGCTGCTGGTTGACGGTGCTCACCTGGCTGTCGTTGGTGGCCAGCATGGTGGTGAACTGCTGCAGCTCGTCGACCGTGCCGAACAGGTCGCTCGAGTTGCCGGCCAGCGTGCGGGCCAGCTGCGCGAAGTTGCGGACGCTGTCGTTGAACGCGCGGCCGTTGCCCTGCAGCGTCTGCGCGCCGGTCTTCAGCAGGTCCGACAGCGCGCCCTGGGCGTTGGCGCCGTTCGGGCCGAGCGCCTTCGAGATCGTGTCGAGGCTGGCGTAGAGCTGGTCGAGCTCCACCGGGGTGGCCGTCCGCTGGAGCGGGATCGTCGCGCCGTCCGGCAGCCGCGGCCCGCCGCGGGCCGGCTTGGCGAACTGCAGGTAGCGGTCGGCGACGACGCTGGGCGCGATCACCAGCAGCGTGGTGTCCTCGGCGACGCCGACCGAGCCGTCGACGCTCATGTCCACCTGCACCTGGTCGCCCCGCGGGGTGACCTTGTCGACCTGGCCGATCTTGACGCCGAGCACGCGGACGTCCGAGCCGGGGTAGACGCCGACCGCGCGGGTGAAGAACGCCGTGACGTGGTGCTGGCCGTTGCCGGCGAACACCCACCACAGCGCCGCCGAAACGACGAGGGCGAGCAGCAGGGCGGCGGCGACGAAACGGCTCGCCAGGACGCCGGCGCGGGTGGTGGTCAACGCGCTCACTTGGCCCCTCCCGGGTTCGGCGGCGGGGTGCAGGGGTCGTGGTTCTCGGGCAGCAGCCCGCAGAGGTAGGCGTCGATCCAGCGGCCGTTGCCGGTCGTGTTGGTCAGCACCCGGAAGTACGGCCCGGCCAGCTGCAGGCCCTTGGTGAGGTTGTCGTTCTGCCGCTTGAGCAGGTCGGTGACCTGGTTGAGCGACTGCAGGGCCGGCTTGAGCGCGTCGGCGTTGTCCCGCACCAGCCCGCTGAGCTGATCGGCCAGCCGCGCGGAGCCGTCGAGCAGGTCCCGGATGGCGTCGCGGCGGCTGTTCAGCTCGGTGAGCAGCAGGTTGCCGTCGCCGATCAGTTTCTCGAAGTCGTCGTTCGAGTTCGCCAGCGTCGTGGTCAGCTTCCGCGCGTTGGCCAGCAGCTCGGCGATCTGGCTGTCGCGGCTGGAGACCGTCTTCGACAGCTGGGACAGCCCGTCGAGCGCGCTGCGGACGTGCTCGGGGGAGTTGCGGAAGGTGTCCGACAACGTGGTGAAGCTGTCCGCGAGCTGCTTGGTGTCGATCGCGCCCACGGTGTCGGCGAGGCCGTTGAAGGCGTCGGTGACGTCGTAGGGCGTGACCGTCCGGGTCCGCGGGATGGGCCGGGCCGGGTCCTGGACGTCGTCGCCGGTGGGGTTCAGCGCGAGGAACTTGCGGCCCAGCAACGTCTTGATCTTGATCTCGGCCGACGTGCGGTCGCCGACCCAGGCGTTCTTGACCCGGAAGGACACGAGGACGTGGTCGTCGGCCAGCCGCACGGTCCGGACCTCGCCGACCTTGATGCCGGCGATCCGGACCTCGTCGTCCGGCTGCAGGCCGGCGGCCTCGGAGAACTCGGCCTCGTACGTGGTGCCGCCGCCGACGACCGGCAGGTTGTCGTAGTTCAGCGTCACGGTCAGCACGGCGGCCAGCGCGACACTGCCGATCACGCCGAGGGCGATCGGGTTGCGCTCCTTGAAGGACTTCACGATTCGCACCTCTGCGTGGGGACGAACACGCCGCGCGGGGGCGTGGTTTCGAGCGTGGCGCGGCAGAGGAAGAAGTTCATCCAGGAGCCGTAGGAGGCGGTCCGGGCGATTTCGTTGAACTTCACCGGCAGGTTGGTCAGGAAACTGTCCACATCGGACTGGTTCTGGGCCAGCGTGCCCGCGACGTCCTTCAGGCCGGCGATGCTGTCCTTCAGCGGCGGGCGGGCCTGCTCGAACAGCCCGGCGGTGGACTCGGTCAGCGCGCCGATGCCGCTGATGGCGTCGCCGATCGCGGCGCGGTCGCCCGCCAGCCCGGAGACCAGCTGCCGCAGGGTGGACACGAGGTTCGTCAGCGCGTCGCCCTTGCCGTTGACCGTCTTGAGCACTTCGTTGAGGTTGCCGATCACCTCACCGATCACCTTGTCGCGCCCGGCGAGGGTGGTGGTCAGCGAACCGGTGTGCTGCAACAGGCTTTCGACGGTGCCGCCTTCGCCCTGCAGCACCTGGACGATCTCGCCGGAGAGCTCGTTGACGTCGTTCGGCGACAGCGCCTGGAACAGCGGCTTGAAGCCGTTGAAGAGGTCGGTGAGGTCCAGCGCGGGTGTCGTGCGGTCCAGCGGGATCTCGGCGCCTTCCGGCAGCTGCTCCCGGGTGGCGGTGTTGCCGCGTTCGAGGGCGACGTACCGCTGGCCGACCATGTTGCGGTACTTAATGACCGCGCGGACGTCGGCGGGGAGCCGGCGGCCCTGGTCGAGGGAGAACCCGACCACGGCCCGGTTGCGGTCGCCGATCTCGAGCGACTCGACCTGGCCGACGCGGACCCCGGAGATGCGCACGTCGTCGCCGACGTTGAGCGAGGTGGCGTCGAGGAACTTGGCGGTGTAGCGCTTGCCGGCGCCGACGCCGGAGTTCGTGATGGAGATCGCGAGCAGTGCCGTCGCGAGGGCCGTGACGGCGATGAAGACGAGGCTCTTGATCAGCGGGGCGGCGATGTTCCTCACTTGAGCGTCACCTCCGTGCCGCGGAAGAGCGGTCCGACGAGCACGCTGCTCCAGGCCGGGACTTCGGCCGTCGGCGTCCCGATCGACGGCGCCACCAGCGTGGCCAGCAGCTGCTGCTCCTGCGGCGAGTTCGCGAGCCCGAGGTCGCCCTGGCCGCCGGTGAGCAGGGGGTGCCCGGTGGTGCCCGGCGCCGCCGCGGCGGTGCCGACCGTCGGGGAGACGCCGGAGGGGTAGCACCGCGGCTCGCCGCCGCCGGTGAAGCGCGGGTCGTCCCGGCCGGGCAGGTACTTGCCGCTGTCGGGGACGACCGCGGTCTCGGCGTGCACGCTCGGTTCGTTCGTGCCCGCGCCGAGCACCTTGTCCATGGATTTCCTCAGTGCGTTGAGCGAGCCGATCGTGCAGGCGAAGCTGGGGGAGTACTTTGCCGCGATCTCCAGCGGCGCGCGGCTGTCGGCGGCCAGGGAGATGAGGTTGTCCCGGTTGTTGGCCAGGAACGTGGTGACCTCCTGGGACGACGAGGTGACCTGCTGGTACACCCCGGCCAGGTCGGCTTCCTTCTCCTTGACCGTGTTCAGCGTGACGGCGGAGTCGGTGAGCGCGTCGAGGAGGTCGGGCGCGATGTCGCCGTAGAGGTTCGAGACCGTCGCGAGGTCGCGCAGGTCGGCGGTCAGCTGCGGCAGGTTCGGGTTGAAGTCCTTCAGGTAGGTCGCGGCGGTGTCGATGGTCTTCCCGAGCTGCTCGCCGCGTCCCTCCAGGGCCGTCGACACCGCGGTCAGCGTCGTCGCCAGCTTCTGCGGCTGGACCGCCTGCAGGACCGGCAGCAGGTTGTCGAAGACCCGTTCCAGCTCGACCGCGTTGGCCGAGCGGTCCTGCTCGATGACGTCGCCGGCGACCAGGTGCGGGGCCCGTTCACCGTCCGGGATGGACAGCTGGACGTACCGCTCGCCGAACAGCGTCTTCGGCACGAGCAGCGCGGAGACGTTGCGCGGCAGCATGTCCACTCTGTCCGGTTCGAGAGCAAGCGCTATCTCGGCGCCCTGCGGCGTCGCCCGGACCTCGCGGATCTCGCCGACCAGCACGCCCCGGGCCTTGACCTGGCCGCCCGGGGAGAGCTGGTTGCCGATCCGGCTCGCCTTGAGCGTCACCGGGACCGTGGTGACGAAGTCCTTGTCGTACACCTTGACCGAGAGCGTCACCAGCACGCCCATCACCGCGAGGAACAGCACGCCCGCGGTGCGGACCCCGGCCTTCCGTCGGGTTTCGCGTCTCATCCGGCCACCTGCACGGTCGTCGTCGCGCCCCAGATCGCCAGGGACAGGAAGAAGTCGAGGACACTGATCGCGACGATCGCGGTCCGCACCGCGCGGCCCACCGCGACCCCGACGCCGGCCGGGCCCCCGCTCGCGCGGAAGCCGTAGTAGCAGTGCGCCAGGACCACCACGACGCTGAACACCAGGACCTTCCCGAACGACCACAGCACGTCGCCGGGTGGCAGGAACAGCAGGAAGTAGTGGTCGTAGGTGCCCGCGGACTGGCCGAAGAACCACACGGTGACCTGCCGCGAGGCGAGGTAGCTCGACAGCAGCCCGATCGCGTAGAGCGGGATGACGGCGAGGAAGCCGGCGATCACCCGGGTCGTCACCAGGTACGGGACGCTCGGGATGCCCATGACCTCGAGGGCGTCGATCTCCTCGGAGATCCGCATCGCGCCGAGCTGCGCGGTGAAGCCGCAGCCGACGGTGGCGCTCAGCGCGAGGCCGGAGACGAGCGGCGCGATCTCGCGGGTGTTGAAGTAGGCGGAGACGAACCCGGCGAACGCCGACGTCCCGACCTGGTTCAGCGCGGAGTAGCCCTGGAGGCCGACGACCGTGCCGGTGGCCACGGTCATCCCGATCATCACGCCGATCGTGCCGCCGATGACGGCCAGCGCGCCGCTGCCGAAGCTGACCTCGGCCAGCAGCCGGACGACCTCGCGCAGGTAGCGGTGCAGGGCCCGCGGGGTCCAGGCGATCGCGCGGAGGAAGAAGAGGATCTGGTCGCCGAGGGTGTCGAGGAAGCCGAACCGGCGGTCGACGGCCTCGCGCACGCGGGTGGCGCGGGTGGTGACTTCCGTCGTCGTCACTTCAGCTCCCCTTGGGCGGAACGAGTTGCAGGTAGACGGTGGTGAGGATCAGGTTCAGCACGAACAGCAGCAGGAACGTGATGACCACGGACTGGTTGACCGCGTCGCCGACGCCCTTCGGGCCGCCCTTGGGGTTGAGGCCGCGGTAGGAGGCGACGACCCCGGCGACGAAGCCGAAGATCAGGGCCTTGATCTCGCTGATCCACAGGTCGGGCAGCTGGGCCAGCGCCGAGAAGCTGGCCAGGTAGGCGCCCGGGGTGCCGTTCTGCATGACGACGTTGAAGAAGTAGCCGCCGAGCACGCCGACGACGCTGACCATGCCGTTGAGGAACACCGCGACCCCCATCGCGGCGAGCACCCGCGGCACGATGAGCCGCTGGACCGGCGAGACGCCGAGCACCTCCATCGCGTCGATCTCTTCGCGGATGGTGCGGGAGCCGAGGTCGGCGCACATCGCGCTGCCGCCCGCGCCGGCGATGAGCAGCGCCGTGACGATCGGGCTGGCCTGCTGGATGATCGCGAGCACGCTCGCCGCGCCGGTGAACGACTGGGCGCCGATCTGCGTGGTCAGCGAGCCGATGTGCAGCGCGATCACCGCGCCGAACGGGATCGAGACCAGCGCCGTCGGCAGGATCGACACGCTCGCGATGAACCAGAACTGCTGGATCAGCTCCCGCACCTGGAACGGGCGGCGGAACGTCAGCCGGACGACGTCGAGGCCGAGCCCGTAGAGCCGTCCGGTCTGCCGCAGTGCGGCGGCCCCGGGGAACGACGGCGTCGTCGTCCGTTCGGCCATTCGTGTGCCTCCAGCGGTTTCGGCGGCACGACGAATACGCCCGAGAAGACTAAAGGGAAATGGTCCGAACGGGGTAACAATTGTCGGCCATTCACGGTCTCGGGGGCACCGTGCCGTTTCCTACTGGTCGGTACGCTAACGACGGCCTTGCTGGGAGACAAGAACTTGAGCAGGATCACGCGGTCACGGGCTGGTAACCCCACATTTCTTGTCCGGCACTGACAAACGGACCCGATCTTGTTGTCAGCGGAGGAAAAGAAACTTCCCTCCCGGCTGCCCTCGGGCTTGACAAGCTACCCCGTTTTGTCAATTAAGGCGGACCGGAACGGCCGGCTCGGGTACGCGAACCGACCGTCCCGGGGGTGTGTCAGGACTTGAGGGCGGCGAGGAGCTCGTAGGAGCGGACGCGGTCGGCGTGGCCGTGGACCATCGTGGTGACCATCAGCTCATCCGCGCCGGTGTCGGCCAGGAGCTGCTCGAGTCCCTTTTGGACCGTTTCCGGCGAGCCGACGACGCTGGAGCCGAAGCGCTCGGCCAGGAACGCGCGGTCCATCTCGGTGTACGGGTACTCCGCGGCCTCTTCCGGCGTCGGCAGCGCGATCGGGCGGCCGCGGCGGAGGCTGAGGAACGTCAGCCCGGACGGGCCGGCGAGGAACCGGGCGCGCTCGTCCGTTTCGGCGGCGACCACGGACACGCCGAGCATCACGTACGGCTCGTCGAGCACGCCGGGCCGGAAGTTCTCGCGGTACAGCTGCACGGCCGGGATGGTGTTCTCGGCGGCGAAGTGGTGGGCGAAGGAGAACGGCAGCCCGAGCCGGCCGGCGAGCTGGGCGCTGAAGCCGCTCGAGCCGAGCAGCCAGACCGGCGGCTGGTTGCCCTCGGCGACCACGGCGTTGACGCCGCGTGCCTCCGAATGGGTGAAGTAGCCGATCAGCTCCTGCAGGTGCTCCGGGAAGTTCTCGGCGGACAGCCCGCCCGGGCCGCGCAGCGCCAGCGCCGTCCGCTGGTCGGTGCCGGGCGCCCGGCCGATGCCGAGGTCGATGCGGCCCGGGTGGAACGCCTCCAGGGTGCCGAACTGCTCGGCGACGACCAGCGGCGCGTGGTTGGGCAGCATGATCCCGCCCGACCCGACGCGGATCCGCTCGGTGGCGTCGGCGACGTGCCCGATCAGCACGACCGTGGCCGAGCTGGCGATGCCGGGCATGTTGTGGTGCTCGGCCAGCCAGTAGCGGTGGTAGCCCAGCCGCTCCGCGGCACGGGCGAGGTCCAGGGTGTTGCGCAGCGTCTCGCCGACGGTGTTCCCCTCCGACACGGGGGACAGGTCGAGCACGGACAGCGGCACGTCAGGCAGTGAGCTCACAACCGGGGTCAACGCCCCGGTGCCGTCATTGCTTCCCGCCGGGCCCGCGCGCGGGCGGGCGGCTGTGACGATCTTCACGCGCGGGCCCGGCGACGCGGGCGCGAACATCGGCGGCCGGATTCCCGCGCCTGATCCCGCGTGATTGGCTACGGTGGGCAAATCGGAAAATGAGAAACAGGAGGACGGGTGCCGCGTCCCGAGCGACCCTTGGATCCCGGGGACGATCTGCTGATCGAATTCGCCGCGGATCTCCGGCGTTTGCGCGAGAGCGCCGGGAATCCGACCTACCGTGAGCTCGGCCGGCGTGCGCACTACTCGGCCGGGACGCTGTCGGAAGCCGCCGGCGGGCGGAAACTCCCCAGCTTGGCGGTCACCCTGGCCTACGTCCGGGCCTGTGGCGGGGTGCCGGGGGAATGGGAGGAACGCTGGCACGCCGTCGCCGAAGAGTCCCGCGGCGAGGGTGCCGATTCACCGCCCGAGCCGGAATCCGGGGAAATTCCGCCGTACGTCGGGCTGGCCGCTTTCGGTCCCGCCGACGCGGGCCGATTCTTCGGGCGGGAACGGCTCGTCGAGAAACTTGTCGAACGGCTCGGGCGGCAACGCTTTCTGGCCGTCCTCGGCGCGTCCGGCTCGGGGAAGTCGTCCCTGCTGCGCGCCGGCCTGCTGCCGTCGGTGAAGGGGCCGGCGATGCTGCTGACGCCGGGGCCGCGCCCGCTGCAGGAGTGCGCGGTCAAGTTCGCCGCCGCGCTCGGCGTCGCGCCCGGCGCCCTGCTCGACGACTTCGCCGCGCACCCGCGCAACCTCGGGCTCGCCGCCCGCCAGCTGGCCGACGGCGGCGACGAGGACTTCGTGCTGGTCGTCGACCAGTTCGAGGAGGTCTTCACCCTCTGTCAGGACGACCAGGAACGCGCCCGGTTCCTCGACGCGCTCGTCACCGCGACCACCGAGCCGGGCAGCCGCACCCGGGTGGTGCTCGGCATCCGCACCGACTTCTACACCCACTGCGCGCGGCACGCGGAGCTCGCCGAGGCCATGCAGGACGCCCAGGTCCTGGTCGGCCCGATGACGACCGAGGAGCTCCGGCAGGCGATCACGCGGCCGGCCATCGACGCCGGGTACCGCGTCGAGAACGCCCTGGTCTCCCGGCTCGTCGCGGACGCCACCGGCCAGCCCGGCGTGCTGCCGCTGCTTTCGCACGCGCTGCTGGAGACGTGGCGGCGGCGCCGCGGCACCACGCTGACCCTCGCCGGGTACGAGTCGACCGGCGGCATCGAGCGGGCCATCGCGCAGACGTCCGAGGGCACCTACGGGAAGCTCTCCCTGCGCCAGCAGCGGCTGGCCCGGCAGATCTTCCTCCGCATGACCGCGCTCGGTGAGGGCACCGAAGACACCAAGCGGCGCATCGGCCGCGCCGAGCTCGACACCGACGACGACACCGCCGTCGTGCTCGGCGAGCTGGCGGCGGCCCGGCTCGTCACGCTCGACGACACCGGCATCGAGATCACCCACGAAGCCCTCATCCGCGGCTGGCCGCGGCTGCGCGAGTGGCTCACCGAAGACCGGGAAGGCCTGCGCGTCCACCGCCAGCTCACCGACGCGACCGACGCCTGGGAGTCCGTCGACTCCGACCCCGGGTGGCTCTACCGCGGCACCCGGCTGGCCATCGCCCGGGAGTGGGCCGCGCGCCAGGACTCCGCGCTGTCCCAGCGCGAACGCCGGTTCCTCGACGCGAGCCTCGCCGTCGAGCACGCCGAGCAGGAACGCGACCGCCGCCGCACCCGCCGCCTGCGTCAGCTGGTCGCGCTGCTCGCGGTGCTGCTGGTCGTCGCCGTGGCCGCCACCGCCTACGCCGTCCGCGCCGAGACCACCGCCACCAGGCAGCGCAACGACGCGCTGGCGCAGAAGGTGGCCGGGCAGGCACTGGCCATGCGCGCCACCAACCCCGCGCTGGCCGCGCAGCTCGCGCTCGCCGCGTACCGCCTGGACCCGGGGTCCGAGGAGCGCAGCGGCCTGCTCGGCATGTTCGGGTCGCCGTACGCGACCCGGCTGATGGGACACACCGGCCGCGTCAACACCGTCGCCCTCCGCCCGGACGGGCGGGTCGTCGCCACGGCCAGCTGGGACGGCACGGCCCGGCTCTGGGACGTCCACGACCCGCACCACCCGGTACCGCTGGGCGTGCTCGCCGGGCACAAGGGCAACGTCAACAACGTCGCCTTCGCCGCCGACGGCCGGACCGTCGCCACCGCGGGCTTCGACGGCACCGTCCGCGTCTGGGACGTCTCGGACCCGGCGCGGCCGGGGCCCGGCACGGTGATCGAGCAGCACGAAGGCAGGGCGTACGCGGTCGCGTTCAGCCCGGCCGGGCCGCTGCTGGCGACCGCCGACGTCAAGGGCACGATCCGGCTGTACGACACCACCGGCCCCGCCCGTCCACGCCCCGCGGGGGAGCTGACCGGCCACACCTCCTACGTCAACAACCTCGCCTTCGGCGGCGACGGACGGCTGCTCGCCTCGGCGTCGGCCGACAAGACCGCCCGCGTCTGGGATGTCGTTTCGCGGCGTCAGCTCGGCGTCGCGGCCGGGCACACCGACGTCGTGCACTCCGTCGCGTTCCGCCCCGGCGCGCCCGTCCTCGCCACGGCGAGCCAGGACCAGACCGCGCGGCTGTGGGACGTCACCGACCCGGCCAACCCGGCGCAGCTGGCGTCGCTGACGGCCCACAAGGCGACGGTGCGCTCGGTGGCGTTCACCGCCGACGGGCGCACGCTCGCCACCACCGGTTTCGACCGCACGGCCCGGCTGTGGGACGTCGCCGACCCGCGGCAGCCGCGCGAGCTGCCGTCGTTGCCCGGGCACACCGGCGCGGTCGTCTCCGCGGTGTTCACCCGCGACGGCCGCACCCTCGCCACGGCCAGCGACGACCAGTCCGCCCGGCTCTGGGACCTGCCCGGCCCCGCCATCCCGGCGCACACGGCCCAGACGTGCCACGTCGCCTTCGGCCCGGGTGGCAAGCTGCTGGCCTCCGGCGGCTACGACGAGACGGTGCGGCTGCACGACCTCACCGAACCGCGCGCGCCGCGGGCGCTGGCCACGATCGGCGGGTTCGGCAACGCGGTCTGCGGCGTCGCCGTCAGCCCGGACGGCCGCACCCTGGCCACCGGCAGCTGGGACCACACGATGACGCTGCGGGACATCACCGACCCGGTCCACCCCGGGCCGCCGGTGGTGTTCAACCGGCTGCACGACGACATCGACGCGGTCGTCTTCAGCCCGGACGGCAAGCTGCTCGCCACCGCGGGCGACGGCCACACGGCCCGGCTGTGGGACCTGACCGACCGCCTGCGGCCGGTCGAGATCGCGAAGCTCGAGGGCCACGACGACGACGTCCACGCCATCGCCTTCAGCCCCGACGGCCGGACACTGGCCACCGCGGGCTGGGACCACACGGCGCGGCTCTGGGACATCTCGGCGCCCCGGGCCCCGCGGCCGCTCGCGAAGCTGGCGGGGCACACCGACACGATCTTCTCGATCGCCTACAGCCCGGACGGCAGGCGCGTGGCCACGGCGAGCGCCGACCGCATGGTGCGGCTCTGGGACGTCACCGACCCGGCGCGCGTACCGCCGCCGGCGGTGCTGGCCGGCCACACGGACGTGGCGATGTCGGTGTCCTTCGGCGGCGACGGCCGGACGCTGGCGTCGGGCAGCTACGACCGGACCGTGCGGCTGTGGGACGTGGCCTCGGCGACGCCGTACGCGGTCCTGCCCGAGCAACGCGACCGCGTCTACGCCGCGCAGTACGCCCCGAACGGCCACACGCTGGCGGGCGCGGTCGCGGACGGCACGGTGCGGTTCTGGGAGGCCGACCCCGGCCGGGCGGCGGAGCGGATCTGCGCGGCGGTGTCGCCCAAGATCAGCGAGACTGAGTGGAGCGAGAGCTTCCCGGACCTCGATTTCACCCCGCCCTGCCCCTGACCGGTTGTTCGGCGTTGTTGTTCGGTGCGCGAGCGCGGACACCGAACAACCCGGATCGACTAGACATGCCCTCGGACGATGCGTCCCACGACGTTATTTCACCGGGGGTCTGAAGGGCTCCTTCGAGGGCACGGGAACCCGCCTCCCCCCGCCCCGCGAAGGGGCCCTTCAGCATTTTTCCTCCCGGGTCCAGGCGAGCGCGGCGGTCATCTCCCCGAACCGCCACCCGGCAGGCGTCCGCACGGCGGCGCAGGTGACGCGCAGCCCGCTGCTCCGGTGCGGCGGCTCGCCGTCGCGGAAGAAGCAGACCAGCTGGTTGGCGGTGGCCTTCGCGTGGTCGCCGTCGAGGTCGACCAGCACGTCCCCGTGCACGTGCTGGGTGCGGACGCCGGGGACTTCGCTGCGCTTCAGGAAGGCGGTCACTTGGTCGAGGCCGTGCATCTCCCCGCGCGGCGAACGCGCGACGACGTCGGGGGTGTAGACGTCGCCGGCGTCGTCGTGGCGGCACTCGTCCAGCATGTTCGCGAGGCGGGCGAAGAGGTCGGCGATCTCGAGGCGGTCGGCGGTGGACATCGGTTCTCCTTAGTGTTGGTGACACCAACACTACCGGCAGAGTATTGGTGTCACCAACACTATTAGAGTGGGTCCGCATGGAGGAGATTCCCGAGCGCCTGACGGCGAAGCCGAGCTGGCTGGTCACGCAGCTGGCCGTGCACGTCCGCCGCCTGGTGTCCGACGGGTTCGCCGCGGCCGGGGCGCGCGGGTACCACTACCGCATCCTGGCCGCGCTGCACGAGTTCGGGCCGTCGAGCCAGGCCGAGCTCGGCCGCCGCGGCCGCGTCGACCGCAGTGACGTCGTCGCGGCCGTCGGCGAGCTGGCCGAGCTGGGGTACGTCGAGCGCGCCCCGGACCCGGAGCACGGGCGCCGCAACCGGATCACGCTCACTGACGCCGGCCGAGGGCAGCTGCGGCGCATGGACGAGGTGCTCGACCGGGTGCAGGACGAGCTGCTCGCACCGCTGGCCGGCGAGGACCGGCGGACGCTGGCGCGCTTGCTCCGCCAGGTCCTCGCCCACCACGAGGGGACCTGAAAGCACCCCAATGGGGTTGTTTCATCGTGGTTTGTGCTGGTCAGGTCGGGTTGAGGGGGTGTGGTAGTGCTCAAGCGGGGCCTGGCCGGGCGTTGTCGCGGACGTTCTGTTCGTGCTGGGTGAGCACGAGCA
>NZ_JADWPD010000015.1:0-35475 GCF_017308975.1 Amycolatopsis sp. MtRt-6
CGCCCCGCGCGGTCCCGCAGGACTCCCAGCCGCTGCCCCGGCCGGTGCCGCCGCCCCCGGCGCGGCCCGCCCCCGGTGGCGCGGAGTCCGGCCAGTACGCCCGCCCGGCTCCGCAGGAGTCCGGCCAGTTCGCCCGGCCGCCGCAGGAGTCGGGCCAGTTCGCGCGGCCGGCTCCGCCGGAGCCCGTGCCGCCGCGGCCGCAGGATTCCGACCGGCTGCCCGTGCCGCCGCGCGCCGCGCCGCGCCGCCAGCCCCCGCCACCCCAGCCGTCGCAGCAGCTCCCGGTGCCGCCGCCGCAGCCGTCGCAGCAACTGCCGGTGCCGCCGCCGCAGCCGTCCCAGCAACTGCCGACACCCCCGGCCGCCGCCGAGGAGACCCGCGGCGCCGTTCCGCCGGTCCGGCGCCGGCCCGGCCCGCCGCAGCCCTCGCAGCAGCTCCCGGTGCCGCCGCCGCAGCCGTCCCAGCAACTGCCGGTACCGCCGCCCGGCGGGCCGCTGTCGGCCCGGCTCGACGGCCTCAACGGCACCCCGGACGCCGACGTCGACGTGCCGCCCGGCCCGATGGCCAGCGGGTCGTTCGCGACGCCGCCCGCCGCGCCCGGCCGGCCGCGCCGCGCCCCGGCCCGCCGTCCGGAGCCGAAGCGCGAGGACCACACCGAGCAGTTCTCGGCGGTCGGCGACGAAGAGCCGCCGGTGCCGCCGAAGGGCAAGAAGCCCGAGCCGCCGGAGCCGTCGTCGCCCGCGGGCCTGGCGAACTGGCGCAAGCGGCGGCAGAAGGAGCAGATGGAGGACACCGAGATCGGCGTCATGCCGGCGGTGCCCACCGACGCCCCGGACGACGGCTACCCCGAGGACGACTTCGAACCCGACGGCTTCGCCCCGGAAAGCAGCGGCTACCAGGCCGCCTACGACGCCGGGCCGCCGACCGGCGCGTACCCGCCGCCGATGCCGTTCGCGCCCGGCGACCGGGCCTCGCGGGCCCCGATCCCGGACGACCTCGAACCCTACGAGCGCGAGTTCGCCGACGGCTACCCGCCGGACGGCCCGGACTTCGAGCAGGACGACTACGGCTACGAGCAGGGCGCGGGCTACGAAGACGACGAGTACGACGACGCACCCGAGCCGGCCCCGGAGCCGGAACCCGCGGCTTCGCCCGGCAAGCAGTGGCTGGCCCTGGCCGGCCAGCTGGCGATGGGTGTCGTCGGCGGGGCCGCCGTCTGGCTCGGCTTCAACTGGCTGTGGGTGAACCTCCCCGCCGCCGCGCTGGTCGCCGCGCTGCTGGTGGTCGTCGCGCTGGTCTGGATTGTGCGGAAGATCCGCCGCGCGGAGGACCTGCAGACGACGGTGCTCGCGGTGCTCGTGGGCCTGGTGGTGACGGTCTCCCCGGCCGCGTTGCTGCTGGTCGGCCGCTGACGCGGTGATCCGCGTCGCGTTGGCGGCCCGGCGCTGCCGCGCACCGGCGGTGACGAGGCAGGATGGCGCGCGTGACAGACGAGCAGCCGGTCCCCGTGGGCCTCAGCACGGCGTCGGTGTGGCCCCTCAAGGCGGGGACGGCTTTCGAGCTGGCCGCCGAGCTCGGCTACGACGGCGTCGAGGTGATGGTCTGGGCCGACCCGGTCAGCCAGGACGTCACGGCGCTGCGGCGGCTGTCACGCCGCACCGGCGTCCCCGTGCTGTCGGTGCACTCGCCGTCGCTGCTGATCACCCAGCGGATCTGGTCGCCGGATCCGGCGGTGCGGCTGCGGATGTCCGTCGACGCCGCGCTCGAGCTCGGCGCGCGCACGGTGGTGGTGCACCCGCCGTTCCGCTGGCAGCGCAGGTACGGCGACGCATTCGGTGATCTGGTCGCCGAACTGGAGGAGTCGAGCGGCGTCGAAATCGCCGTCGAAAACATGTTCAAGGTCCGGCCACCAGGTGGTTCGAAGAATTCGCGGGTGTCCGCGTTCCGGCCGTCGATCGATCCGACGGACGTCGGGTTCCGGCACTACACGCTCGACCTGTCCCACACAGCGGCAGCCGACATGGACGCGCTGGCGCTGGCGCAGCGGATGGGGGACGGCCTCTCGCACGTCCATCTGGCGGACGGCACCGGCGTCCCGAAGGACGAACACCTGGTGCCCGGCCGCGGCGGCCAGCCGTGCGCCGAACTGCTCGAGAAGCTGGTCAGCAACGGTTTTGCCGGTCAGATCGTGCTGGAGATCAACACCCGGCACGCCGGCACCGCCGCCCAGCGGGTCCGCGACCTGGCCGAAGCGTTGTTGTTCGCGCGGTTCCACCTCGGGCAATAACCGCGCCCGGAGGATAGCTACTCCCGAGTGCATTTCCGCCGGTCCAACCCGTAAAGTTCGGACCGTGAACCCGTCGCTCTCGTTGCTCGTCACCTACCCCGATTCCCGAAATGGCGCGGACCGTTCGTGAGCGGAATGGACGGCACCGCCGTGTCCTTCGACACGGCGAGTGCGGCGCGGTCGCTGGGGGACGGCACCTTCACCGCGGTGCTGCGTGCGGAGTGGGCCGTCGGCTCGCACCCGCACGGGGGTTTCCTGCTCGCCCTGCTGGCCCGGGCGGCGATCGCCGCCCTGCACGAGCGCGGTGAGCCGCACGCGGAGCCGCTGGTCGTCAGCGCGGAGTTCCTGCACGCGCCCGCGCTCGGCCCGGTGCTGCTGCGCACGGACGTCCGCAAGGTCGGCCGCCGCGCGACGGTGGTCGAGGTCCGCCTGGAGCAGCGCGGCCGCAGCTGCGTCGAAGCCAGGGTGACCACGGGCAGGCTCCCGATGCGCCGCCCGGAGTGGACGGACGTGCCGTCGATGCCTGCCGAGCCGCCACCGGGGGCGCTGGCGATGGCGGAGAGCACCGAGGGGCCGTTCAACCTGGCCAAGGGGTGCGAGGTCCGCCTCGACCCCGCGACGGCCGGGTACCTGGCGGGGCGGACGGGCGAGCCACCCCGGATGCGGCTGTGGGTGCGGCCGCGGCACAGCCTGGTGGACCCGTACTTTTCGCTGCTGGCGTCCGACGTGAACCCGCCGGTGGTGATGAACCTCGGGCGCATCGGCTGGGCGCCGACGGTGCAGCTGACGGCGTTGCTGCGGACGCGCCCGGCGCCGGGCTGGCTGCGGGTGGTGGTGGAGTCGAGGTCGGTGCACGAGTCGTGGTTCGACTCGGACGCGACGGTGGTGGACGCGCAGGGGCGGCTGGTGTGCCAGGCCCGGCAGCTGGGCCTGGCGCCCGCTCCGGGCGGCTGAGGGGCGTGCCCGGAGGGGCATCACGCGTGATTGCAGGGGCATCACGCGTGTTTGGCGGGGCATCACGGTCTCCGTTCACCTCGCCCCGGCACCGGGCCGCCGGGGCGGGTTTGGCACGCTTGGCCCATGACGGTCATCGCGGTGCTGGGTGCGGGCAAGATCGGTGAGGCGTTGCTCTCGGGGCTGCTGCACGGCGGCCACGAAGCCGGCGACCTCCTCTTCACCGAGCGGTACCCGGCGCGCGTGGAAGAGCTCACCAGCCGCTACGGCATCCGCGGCGTCGAGGTCGAAGAAGCCGCCAAGCAGGCCGACATCCTGGTCGTCGCCGTCAAGCCGCAGGACATCGAGCCCGTGCTCGACGAACTCGCGCCGCTGCTCGGGGCGTCGTCGCTCGTCGTGTCGCTCTGCGCCGGGCTGCCCACCTCGCTCTACGAACGGCGGCTCGCCGAAGGCGTCCCCGTCGTCCGGGTCATGCCGAACACCCCGATGCTGGTCAACGAGGCCATGAGCGCCATCTCCGCCGGCCGGTACGCGACCGCCGAGCACCTCGCCGTCGTCCGGGACCTGCTCTCGCACGTCGGGCAGGTCGTCGAGGTGCCCGAAAGCCAGCAGGACGCCGTCACGGCGCTGTCGGGGTCCGGGCCCGCCTACTTCTTCTACCTGGTCGAGGCCATGATCGACGCCGGGATCCTGCTCGGCCTGCCGCGGGCGCTGGCCGGGCAGCTGATCATCCAGTCGGCGGTCGGCGCGGCGAAGATGCTCGCCGAATCCGACGAGCACCCCGTGCTGCTGCGCGAGGCCGTGACGTCGCCGGCCGGGACGACCATCAACGCGATCCGCGAGCTCGAAAAGCACGGCGTGCGCGCCGCGCTGCTGGCCGCCATCGAGGCCGCGAAGGACCGTTCGGTGGAGCTCGGGAAGGCGCACGACGAAGCCTGATTTCGCCGGAAAGGGCGATTGCCCGGGTCTTGCACGCGCGGGTGCTTGTGCGTTAGCCCTGGTAGGGGCCCATCTCGGTGACAGGCGTCGCATTAGTCCCACCAGTCCCGCTACTCTCGATAGAGCACGTGCGTGTCGATACCACAGGTGGGGAAGCCTCGTGGCGCGACACGTGTCGAAGGACGCGGTAAACATGTCGCCGAACAAGAAGGAGGATTTGCCCGCAGTCGGGCAGGTCCAGTTCCTGACGGTCGCCGAGGTGGCCACGCTGATGCGGGTCTCCAAGATGACCGTCTACCGTCTCGTCCACTCGGGTGAGCTGCCCGCCGTCAGGGTCGGGAAGTCCTTCCGGGTGCCGGAGAAAGCAGTGCACGAGTACCTCCAGGGTGCCTACTACGACGTGGGATGAACCGGCCGCCGGGCACGGCGTAGCCGGCGGCGCGCAGCGCTGCGACGTGCCCGCGGACCGGCCCGCTGACCGGCCCGTCACGGGTGACGGGTAACCTGGAAAACCGCTCGTGCCTGTGCGCTCCACCCGTTGGACGCTGCGCCGGGCAGCGTGACCGACGTCGACCTAAGGAGCGCCCATGGGCTCTGTGATCAAGAAGCGCCGTAAGCGCATGTCGAAGAAGAAGCACCGCAAGCTGCTTCGCCGTACGCGCGTCCAGCGTCGTAAGGCCGGCAAGTAAGCCTGCTGAGCGTGACCGTGGCCCGTCCAGTTTCTGGACGGGCCACGTCCATGTGGTGGGCACGTTCCGCCCGTTCGAGTGAGGCGTTCGTCGCTTTCCGGGGAAACCGGCGTTAATAGCACGTGAGACGGCCCGGAGCTACCACTGAAGAGCGGTAACATCTCAAGGGCGTCCGCGCGATGCTTCCAGTGAGTGCAGGTTCGCGCGCCTCGGGTGACCGTCCACCCCCCACATGCCCTACGCCGCAGGGAGTCGCATGCCGTCGAACATCGTGCTCGTCACCGGGGTCGCCGGCGAACTGGGCGGGAAACTGCTCGCCCGGCTGGGCAACAACCCCGACTTCGAACGGGTCATCGGTGTCGACACCGTCCCGCCCGACAAGGCGGTCCTGCAGCGCATGGGCCACGCGGAGTTCGTCCGCGCGGATATCAGGAACCCGTTGATCGCCAAGGTGATCAGCACGGCCAAGGTCGACACGGTGGTGCACGCGTCCTGCACCGCGCACCCGGCCGGGCCGGGCCGCCGCACGGCGATCAAGGAAGTCAACGTCATCGGCACCATGCGGCTGCTCGCCGCCTGCCAGCGCTCGCCGCAGGTCCGGAAGCTGGTGGTCAAGTCGACGGCGGCCGTCTACGGCGCCGGCGCCCGCTCGCAGGCCGTGTTCACCGAGGACTCCGAGCTCATCCCGACGTCGACCAGCGGCTACGCGAAGGACGCCGTCGAGATGGAGGGGTACGTGCGCGGCCTGGTGCGCCGCCGCCCGGACATCACGACGACGCTGTTCCGCTTCGCCAACATCATCGGCCCCGAGACCGACACCGTGCTGGCCCGCTACTTCGCGCTGCCGGTGGTGCCCACGGTCTTCGGCTACGACGCCCGCATCCAGCTGCTGCACTCGGCGGACGCGTTGTCCGTGCTGGAACGGGCGACCCTGCACGACAAAGCCGGCGTGTTCAACGTCGGCGCGGAGGGGGTACTCACCCTCTCGCAGGCGATCCGGCGAGCCGGCCGGGTCGAGCTGCCGATGCCGCGGAGCGTGGTGCCGTCGGTCGGCAAGGTCCTGCGCGGCGCCCGCGTCGTGGACTTCTCCGCCGACCAGGTCCGGTTGCTGAACTTCGGCCGGGTCGTCGACATCGCCAAGCTGAAGCAGGAGTTCGGGTACACCCCGCGGTGGACCACGCGCGAGGCGTTCGACGACTACATCGTGGGACGCGGGCTCCGCCCGGTGCTCGACGGCGGCAAGCTGGCCGGACTGGCCGGCAAGGTGCTCGTCGCGGCGGCGACGGGGCAGAGCCGATGAGCAGGCCCTTCGGGGGTCCGGGTGGCGGAGCCCCCGGCCCGGAGCGGAGCTCCGGTTGTTACAGCAGATCGCACTTGGACGACTTCGGAAGCGAGGCGGGAACGGTGGGTGCCGAGGCGCAGGTCATCCCCCTGCACGGACCGGGCCGGGAGAAGCCGGAAGCGGTGGAGGCCGAGCGTGACCTCCGTGAGCAGGAGCAGGCGCCGGTCGTCGCCTTCCCCGGCGGTGTCGACCGGCCGGCGCCGGACGAGCCGCTGTCGGACGCCGCGCGCTCGGCGCTCGGCTTCCTGCGCGACCGGCTGACCGGCGACTACACGGTCGACGAGTTCGGCTTCGACGCCGAGCTGACCGAGGCGGTGTTCCTCCCGCCGCTGCGCGCGCTGTACAAGAAGTGGTTCCGCGTCGACACGTACGGCGTCGAGAACCTGCCGTCGACCGGCGGCGCGCTGCTGGTGTCCAACCACTCGGGCACCATCCCGCTCGACTCGCTGATGACGGCGGTGGCGGTCCACGACGAGACCGGCGGCCGTCACCTGCGCGGCCTCGGCGCCGACCTGGTGTTCCAGGTGCCGCTGGTGGGGTCGTTCGCCCGCAAGTCCGGCCAGACGCTGGCCTGCCACGCGGACGCCGAGCGCCTGCTGCGCAAGGGCGAGCTGGTCGGGGTGTGGCCGGAGGGCTTCAAGGGGATCGGCAAGCCGTTCGCGTCCCGCTACAAGCTGCAGCGCTTCGGCCGCGGCGGCTTCGTGTCGGCCGCGCTGAAGGCGGGGGTGCCGATCATCCCGGTGTCGGTGATCGGCGCCGAGGAGATCTACCCGAAGCTCGGCGACATCAAGGTGCTGGCCCGGATGCTCGGGCTGCCGTACTTCCCAGTGACGCCGTTCTTCCCGATGTTCGGCCTGCTGGGCGCGGTCCCGCTGCCGACGAAGTGGAGCATCGAGTTCGGGGCGCCGATCGCGACGGACGCGTACGGCCCGGACGCGGTCGACGACCCGATGCTGGTGTTCCAGCTGACCGACCAGGTGCGGGAGTCGATCCAGCAGACGTTGTACCAGCGGCTTTCGCAGCGGAAGTCGGTCTTCCGCGGCTGAGCCCCCGGCGGGATCAGGCGGCCGGTTCCGGGCCTTTCGGCCGGTAGCCGAGCCGTCCCCGGGTCGCGACGAGCAGCACGACGGCGATCACGGTCGAGGCGAGCAGGAACGCGTGAGTCGTGTCCCGGACCGTCAGCGACGGGAACATCTGCGACCAGGCGAGCGAGAAGAAGTTGTTGACGCTCGTGTGCAGCAGCATGGCGAGCGGCAGGCTCTGGCCGGTGCGGTTGAACACCCACGTCATGATGATGCTGAAGGTGACGCAGGTCGCGACGAACTCGATCGGCGTCAGCCAGGTGACGTCCGGCCAGCCGCCCCACTCGCTGAAGAACAGCGGCAGGTGCCAGATCCCCCAGAGCGGGCCCAGGATCAGCGTGCCGCCGAGCGGCCCGTAGCGCTGCTGGAGGCGGGGGAGGGCGAAGTCCCGCCAGCCGGGCTCCTCCGCGAGCCCGGTGGTGACCATCTGCAGCACGAGGCCGGGCAGGTAGGCCACCAGCGTCGCCACGGCGGGGACCATCGGGTTCTGCTCGGAGAGCGCCATCGTGGCGATCGTCAGCGCGGCCGGCACGCTGAGCACGACGGCCACGTACCAGAACCAGTGGACCCGCCACCTGAACAGCCGCCCGGCCCAGCGGCGAAGGCCGACCCGCCCGTCGGCGACCGCGGTGACGAGGAAGGCGGCACCGATCGGGCCGAGGTAGGCGCCGGGCAGGACGCCGGCGAACTGCGACGTACCGAGCAGCTCCGGGAACCGGAAGGGCAGGACGCCCAGGCCGTTCTCCGACAGGATGTACGGGGTCCACGCGACCCAGCTCAGCAGGTTGGCCAGGGCGAAGAACCAGGTCAGCGGATGCCTGCGGAGACTGTCCCGCAGCCCGCCTCCGCCGCCGGTCCGTTCTTCGATGTCCACTCGGGTCGTCACCGCACTGCCCTTCGCCGAAGCCGCTTTTCCGATGGGAAAAGCACACCAGCCGGCGGCGGGCTGGTCATTCCCGCGCGCACCCGAAGAGGAGGTAGCGCAGGCGCTACCGCTGGCTGGGGACCCGGGCGTCAGCGGCGGCGGTAGGCCATCCCGGCCGCCACGGCGCCGGCCAGTGCCCCGGCGCCCAGCACCGACGGCACGCCGATCTTCGCCGCCTTGCGGCCCGTCCGGAAGTCGCGGATCTCCCAACCCCGCGCGCGGGCCACGTCGCGCAACCCGCCGTCCGGGTTGACCGCCACCGCGGTTCCCACCACCGACAGCATCGGGATGTCGTTCGCCGAGTCCGAGTACGCCGTGCAGCGCTTGAGGTTCAAGCCCTCGCGCGATGCCAGAGCCCGCACCGCGTGGGCCTTCGCGCGGCCGTGCAGCAGGTCGCCCACCAGGCGGCCCGTGTAGACGCCGTCGCGGGTCTCCGCCACCGTGCCCAGCGCTCCGGTGAGACCCAGCCGCCGCGAAATGATCGCCGCCAGCTCGATCGGGGTGGCCGTCACCAGCCAGACCCGCTGGCCCGCGTCCAGGTGCATCTGGGCCAGCGCCCGCGTGCCGGACCAGATCTTGTCCGCCATCAGCTCGTCGTAGATCTCTTCGCTGATCGACGTCAGCTCCGCCACCGTGCGGCCGGCCACAAAGGACAGTGCGCGCTCGCGGTGGGTCTTGATGTCCTCTTTGTTCTCGCGGCCGCCGAGCCGGAACTTGATCTGGCCCCAGACGAACCCCGCCAGGTCCGCGGACGTGAAGAACTTCCGGGCCGCCAGGCCGCGGGCGAAGTAGAAGATCGACGCGCCCATCATCATCGTGTTGTCGACGTCGAAGAACGCGGCCGCGGTGAGGTCCGGCGGCGCGGGCGGGGCCGGGGGTTCGGAAAGCGCGTGCGCGGCCTCTGCCGACGCTTCGCCCGCCAGCTCGGCGAGCCGTTCGAGCTCCTGACTCTTGTCCTTGCCACGCCAAGCTGACACGTACACCGCCTCCACGTCTCCTTCGCACAGCGTAGCGAGCCGCCCACCGTGTCGTCGCAGGTGTGGGGCGGACCTCAGCCGATGATGATCGGCGGCAGGCCCGGCAGCAGCGGCGGGATCGACACCAGTGGCGGCGGGGACGTCGTGGTCGTCGGAGCGGGCGGGCGGGACGTCGTCGGCGGCTGGCCGTACACCGGGGGTGGCGTCACCCCGCCCGTCGGTGCCGGGATGCCCGGGGTCGCCGCGGCGTCCGACGGCGGCAGCTGCGTGCCCGTCGCCGCCGGGGCCGTGCTCTCCGCCGACGAAGGCGCGACCGGTGCCGACGTCGGCTGGCCACCGGCGGCCGGGGCGGGCCGCTGCGTGCACGCGCCGGTCGCCGGGAGCGGGCCCAGCTCGTCGGACGCGCCCGTGGTGATCTGGTAGCAGTTCATCCGCGCCACCAGGCCGGTCGTGCGCTCCTGGACCTTGCCGAGCAGGTCCCGGGCGTCGCCGAACACCGGCGCCGCGTCGGCCGGGAGCGGCTGCGCGGTCAGCCTCGCCGCCTGGTTGCGCGCCCACAGCCGCAGGTCCGACAGCGCCTGCGTGCCACCGCCGTCGCTGGTCGCGACGGCGGACAGCTGGGCGACGCCGGCCTGCAGGTCGGCGGCGAAGTCGTCGTAGGCGGTGCGGTAGTCGGCCTCGCTCGCGCCTTCGGCGGCGAGCTCACCCAGCTCCGTGATCCGGTTGGTGGCGAACTCGAGGTGCTTGTGCGCCTTCTCCTGCTCGCCGAACGTCAGGCCCAGCGCGGTCGACTCGCCGGCGCGTTTGACGCCGTACAGCGGGTCGCCGGGCAACGCCGAACGCGAGAGCACCAGCGTCAGTCCCGACAGCACCAGGAAGAGGAAGAGCGCGGCGGCCACCAGGTCGGCGGTCCGCGGCCGCCACCTCCGACGTGGGGTGGTGGCCGCCGCCGTCTCCAGGCGGCCGGCGATCTCCGCGCGGATCCGCTGCCGGGTCTCCAGGTCCGGGGCCCCGGCCGCGCCGAGGTCGCGCAAGGCGCCGACGAGCGCGAGCTCGTCGGCGAACTCGTCGTCCCGGCGCACCGGCGACGGTTCCAGGGCACGCGCGAACCGCTCGATCTCGGCTCGCTCACGCGCAAACCTCACGGCGCTGCTCTCCATCCCGGGCCTCGGCCGGTCCTGACACCGGTCTGCGTGGAGTAACGAACCGGAAGCCGCCAGGGTTACCGGTTTCGGTCGACGAACAGAAAAGTTCGCGGGTTCAGCGCAATCCGGTGGGCAGAAGTTGTGCCAATCGGCGTACCGCGCGGTGCTGGAGCGCCTTGATCGCGCCTTCGTTGCGGTTCATGATCTCGGCCGTCTCGGCCACCGACAGGCCCTGCAGGAACCGCAGGACAATGCACTCCCGCTGGTCGTCGCCCAGTTCCGCGACGCAGCGCAGGAGCTCGGCGCGGGTGGCGCGGAACATCGCCTCCTGCTCGGGGCCTGCCTGGGCGGTCGCGCCGACGCTGAACGGCGCCGAGCCGGGCTCGGTGACCTCGTCGGTGACCACCTCGAGCTTGAACCGGCTCGACTTCACGTGGTCGAGCACGAGGTTGCGGGCGATGGTGACGAACCACGCGCCGACGTCACGGCCCTGGTAGCTCACCGACGTGATGCGGCGCAGCGCGCGCAGGAACGTCTCGCTGGTGACGTCTTCGGCGAGGTCGCGGTCGCCGAGCCGGAACAGCACGTACCGGTAGACGACGTCGACGTAGCGGTCGTAGAGCCGGCCGAAGGCGGACGAGTCGCCGTCCTGCGCGGCGCGCACCAGGTCCCAGGCCTCGGCCTTCGCCGCCTCGGCGCGCTCGTCGTCGGCCGCCTGCCTGCTCAGCGGCACGGCGGACGTCCGGCCGAAGACGCGCTCGGCGAACATGAAGACGGGCCCGCGGCTCACGGCGGTCGGCACGGTCATCGGGCGGCACCTCCGGCGGTGGCTTCGACCCAGCGGGCCTCGGAACCCCCGGAACCCGGATGAGCAGGGGCCTGCCGGCTCGCATGCCCCACGACCTCGTGGGCAGGCAAGTTCCTCACGGCGACTCCCTCTCTCCGGTCGCGGCGGTGATCAAGGACACCGGCGCGACGCAGTGCAGCATACGTGTAGTTACCGCTAAGTAGGTAGTGGTTCCGGGGTTGCGCAGACGCGACGCTCGCGGTCAGCACCCATGACGTCGCTTCAGATGACAGACTTGCAACGGTTCACGCCGAGCGAGGAGAGGTGGGTCGCGGGTGAGTGCTCCAGAGGGGACGCAGCCGGGGGTCGGCGGGCTGCTCACACGGGCCGCGGCGACGTGGCCGGAGCACCCGGCCGTGCTCGAGACCGGCACCGGACGCGGCCTGACCTACCGCGAGGTCGACGCGGCCGCCCAGGCCCAGGCCCGCAGGCTGGCGGAGGCCGGCGTCGGGCCCGGTGACCGGGTCGGGCTGCGGCTGCCGACGTCGACGGACTTCGTGGTCGCCTTCTTCGGCGCGCTGCGGGCGGGCGCCGTGGTCGTGCCGTTGTCGCCGCAGGTGCCCGGGCCCGAGCTCGAGAAGCTGCTCGAACACAGCGGCGCGAAGGTCGTCGTCCAGCGTGAGGCGGACGACGACCTGCCGGACGGCGTGAGCGGCGTCACGCCCGGGGGTGACCCGGACGGAGGAGGCGAGGTCGCCGAAACCGGCCGGTCCGGAGAGGACATCGCGGTCATTTCGTACACATCCGGCACCACCGGGCCGCCGCGCGGGGTGATGCTGTCGCACCGCGCGCTGCTGGCGAACCTGGAGCAGATCAGCGGGCTCGAGGGCGCTCTCGAGCAGGACGACCGCGTGCTGATCACCATCCCGCTCTTCCACGTCTACGGCCTCGGGCCCGGCCTGCTGCAGGCCACCGCCGTCGGCGCGACCGCGGTCCTGTCGGAGCGCTTCGAAGCCCAGCGGACGCTGGACGACTGCGCCGAGCACCGCGTCACCTCGATCACCGGCGTCCCGACGATGTACGGCGAGTTCGCCGCGTTCGGCGCCGACGAGCTGCGCCGCGGCCTGGCCACCGTGCGGCGGATGACGTCGGGCGCCGCGCCACTGCACCCGAAGGTGCTGACCGCCATCCGCGAGGCGACCGGCCTCGACGTCTACGAGGGCTACGGCCTCACCGAATGCGCGCCGGTCGTGACGTCCACGCTGGTCACCGGCTACCCGAAGCCGGGCTCGGTCGGGCGGCCGCTGCCCGGCATCGAGCTGCGGCTGGTGGACAGCGACGGCACCGACCAGGCCGTGCCGCTCGACCCGGACGACGTCGACGACGTCTTCGAGGCCGAAGGCGAGACCGGGCTGGTGTCGATCCGCGGCGCCAACCTGTTCTCCGGCTACTGGCCCGACGGCGACCACGGCCCGGACGACGACGGCTGGTTCCGCACCGGCGACGTCGGCTACCTCGACACCGACGGCGACCTGCACCTGGTCGACCGGGCCAACGACCTGATCATCGTCAACGGCTTCAACGTCTTCCCGCGCGAGATCGAAGAGGTCATCGGCCGGCTGCCGGAGGTGGCCGAGGCCGCGGTCGTCGGCGTGGTCGACGAGCGCAGCGGCGAGGCGGTCAAGGCGGTCGTCGTGCCGTCGGCCGGGGCGGCGCTGTCCGAGCAGCAGGTCGTCGACCACTGCGCGGCCCACCTGGCCGGGTACAAGGTGCCGCACCTGGTCGAGTTCGCCGAGTCGCTGCCGCACTCGGCCACCGGGAAGCTGCGCCGCATGCGGTTGCGGTAGGTGCGGTAGGAAGGACGGCATGGCGCACGAAGTGACGGTGATGGGCCGGGACGGCTGCCACCTCTGCGAGGTCGCGGAGGCGGACGTCGCCCGGATCTGCGGGGAGCTCGGGGTCGCCTGGAAGACCGAGGACGTCGACACCGACCCCGAGTGGCGCGCCGAGTACGGCGACCGCGTCCCGGTGATCCTGGTCGACGGCGCCGAGCACGGGTACTGGCGCGTCGAAGAGGACCGGCTGCGGCGCGCGCTGCAGCCGTAACCCGCTCGTAAGGGGAATCGGGCAGCCTTCCGCATCGAGTGCTCCGAAGATGGAGGCGTGAGCACTCTCCAGGACGCGCCGCCGCGACAGCTTTCCTTGCCGGTCGCGACGTTGATCGGCCTCCTCGCGCTGGCCGCCGCGCTCGGCGTCGGGCACCTGGTCGCGGGCTTCGTCGGGTACACGGCGTCACCGTTCATCGCGGTGGCGAACTACGTCATCGACCACAGCCCGACGGCGATCGTGAAGTGGGCCGAGCGGACGCTGGGCACCTGGGACAAGCCGGTGCTCAAGATCGGGCTCGCGGTCGTGCTGGTCCTGCTCGCGCTGCTGGCCGGGCAGCTTTCCCGCCGGACGCCGCGGGCCGGGCAGGTGCTCGTCTTCGTGCTCGGCGCCGCCGGTGTCGCGGCCGTGTACGCACGCAGCGACCTCGGGCAGGTTTCGCTGCTCGCGCCGGTCGCCGCACTGGTCGCCGGCCTGGCGGTGTTCACCTTCCTGCACCGGATCGCGCTGCCGGTGGACGTCGTCGACGAGCGCGGCTTCGACCGCCGCGGGTTCCTGCGGGCCGGGGTGGGCGTGGCCGCGGGGTCGGGGATCGCGGCCGTCGTCGGCCAGGTCGCGGGGACCAGGACGAACGCCGAGGACTCGCGGGCCGCCGTCGGGCCGCTCGTGCCCGCGCGCACCGCGCCGCCGCTGCCCGCGGACGCCGACTTCGCGAAGCTCGGCTCGCCGCCGTTCATCACGCCGAACGCGGACTTCTACCGCATCGACACCGCGCTGGTCGTGCCGCAGGTCCGCGCCGAGGACTGGAGCCTGAAGATCCACGGGATGGTCGACCGCGAGGTGACCTTCTCCTACGCCGACATCCGCAGCCGGCCGCTGGTCGAACGCCGGGTGACGCTCACCTGCGTGTCGAACGAGGTCGGCGGGCCGCTGATCTCGAACGCGACCTGGCTCGGCGTCGACCTCGCCGACCTGCTCGACGAGGCCGGCGTGCGGCCGGGCGCGGAGCAGATGTTCGCCACCAGCGTCGACGGCTGGACGTGCGGCACCCCGGCGGACGTCGCCCTCGACCGCACCCGCGGCGCGATGCTGGCGATCGGGATGAACGGCGAGCCGCTGCCGGTCGAGCACGGCTTCCCGGCGCGGATCGTCATCCCCGGCCTGTACGGCTACGTGTCGGCGACGAAGTGGGTCGAGTCGCTGGAGTTCACCCGGTGGGACGCCCGGCAGGCGTACTGGCTGAGCCGGGGGTGGGCGGAGCAGGCCCCGATCAAGACGGAGTCGCGGATCGACACGCCGAGCGGGTTCGCCGGGGTCACGGCGGGCAAGGTCCGGCTGGCCGGCACGGCGTGGGCGCAGCCCACCGGGATCGCGAAGGTCGAGGTCCGGCTGGACCAGGGACCGTGGCAGCAGGCGACGCTGTCGGCGGAGGTGAGCAAGGACACCTGGCGGATGTGGTGGATCGAGCTCGACGTGCCGAAGGGCACGCACCAGGCGTCGGTCCGGGCGACCGACCAGGGCGGCTACACGCAGACGGAGAACCGCGCCGACCCGGCCCCGGACGGCGCCACCGGCTGGCACTCGGTCACTCTCGACGCCCGCTGAGGCCCGTCGCCCGATGCGGTGAGTGCGGGTGAGCCGGGGCCGATCTCCGGCGAAGATCGGCGGATGAGCGCTTTCCGCCGGGTTCTTCCCCTGGTCACGGTCGTGGCCTGCGGCCTGGCCGCCTGCAGCAGCGGTGACCGCCCCGGCAACGCGACCACCGGGCCGGGTGCGACCTCGATCACCCCGCCCGCGCCGGTGACGACCACGGCACCCGCCATCGGCCCGGGCGTCTTCGGGCCCGGCTGCGACTCCCTCCGCGGCCGCCTGGCGGCCATGGCGGACCTGCCCGTCGTGCGCGCGGCGGCGGCGAGTTTCGTCCTCGGCGAGTGGGTCGAGGCGGTCGAAGCGGCCCACGTCGCCGACCCGCTCGACGGCGCGCCGGCCGTGACCGTGTTCGCCCCCGTGGACGCGGCCTTCGAGGCGGCCGGGCCGGCCGCCCGGCAGGTGAACGCCCTCGACTACCACGTACTCGACCAGCGTTACGACGCCGCGGGCCTGCAGCGCGCGGGCGGGGTGCGGACCCGTGACGGCGGCGCCGGGCCACTCGCCTTCGGCGGCTCGGGCGGGCAGCTGACCGTCAACGGCGTGCCGGTCCTCTGCGGCAACATCCCGGCGAAGAACGCGACCCTGTTCGTGATCGGGACGGTCCTCACGCCGGGCACCAACGCCCGCTGAAGCGCGGCCGCGATCGGTCCGCCGATGGTGGTCGCGGCCACCCTATGGCTAAATGTCACTTCCGCGTGACACTTGGAAGTGCCACTTCTGCGTGACACTTAGCCATAGGGTGCCGCTCACCGCCCCGGGTGGCCCGTTCGCCGCGCCCCCGTGGGCCGGCGTTCGATCGCCGCCGGCCCGCGCCGAAGCCGGAAGTGCCTGGTGGACAAGGATTCTGACGCCGCGTCATGATCGCGCGGACCCCGGAACCGCCTCCGACCAGTGACTTTGTGCGTGCGTTCACAAGTGGTCTACCGTAGGGCCATCGCCCGGGGCGGGCCGGTATCGAACCGGACTCCGGGTCCTGGGTCAAGACACAGTTCCGAGATGTGCACAGCGGGCAGGAGACGACGGCGTGGTGACACAGCGGGGGAGGCGCGACGCGGCGGACTCCCCGGGCCGGGCGCCCCGGCGGCCCCGCCGTCCGGCCGGCCCGGACGCCGACAACGCCCCGACCGCCGAGATGCCCGCGGTACCCGCCGACGAGCCGGGCCGCAACGGGGACGCCCCCGAGGCCGTCCGGGCGAAGTCCATCCCCGAGGCCGCCGTCGCGCGGCTCGCCGTCTACCTGCGCGTCCTGTCCGGGATGTCCGAACAGGGTGCGACGACCGTCTCCAGCGAAGAGCTGTCGCAGGCCGCCGGCGTCAATTCCGCGAAGCTGCGCAAAGACCTTTCCTACCTGGGCTCCTACGGCACCCGCGGCGTCGGCTACGAGGTCGGCGTCCTGGTCAGCCAGATCGAGCGCATCCTCGGCCTGACCCGCCAGCACAAGGTGGCCGTGGTCGGGATCGGGAACCTGGGCCACGCGCTGGCCAACTACGGCGGCTTCCCGGGGCGCGGCTTCCCGGTCGAAGCGCTGTTCGACCTGGACGCGGACCTGATCGGCGTGCCGGTCGGCGGCCTCCCGGTCTCGCACATGGACGACATCCCCCGCATCTGCGCCGAGCGCGGCATCTCCATCGGCGTGATCGCCACGCCGCCGACCGCGGCGCAATCGGTGTGTGACCGGCTGGTCGCGGGCGGTGTCCAGTGCATCCTCAACTTCGCTCCGGTCGTCCTGCAGGTTCCTGCTCACATCGAGGTCCGCAAAGTGGATTTGGCCGTGGAGCTGCAGATACTCTCGTTCCATGTGGCCCGCCGAGCGGACGACGCCGCCGGCAATCAGGGCAATACCGGATTACCTGGTGGGGTTCTCCAGGCCGAGAATGGAAACGGCAGGCGGAACGGCTCGGGTCCGGACGGCGGACGGGAAATGGTGGTGCGCTCATGAGCGAGCTTGCGAGTGAATCAATCAACACAGCGCTTGCCGCTCAGGCCACGCCGAGCGCCAGCGAGGTGTGCGCATGAGCGTGTTGGCGGTCGGTCTCTCGCACCGGAGTGCGGAGCTGAGCACGCTCGAGCGCGTCGCGGTGCCGGCGCCCGAGATCGGCAAGGTCCTCGACGAACTGCAGCAGGCCGAGCACGTCAGTGAGGTCATGCTCGTCTCGACCTGCAACCGGATCGAGGTCTACGCGGTCGTCGAGACCTTCCACGGCGGCCTCAACGACGTCTCCGAGGTGCTCGCCCGCCAGGCCGGGATGGCGCCCGCCGAGCTCTACGACAGCCTGTACGTCCACTACGCCGGTGCCGCCGTCGAGCACCTGTTCTCGGTCACCTCGGGCCTGGACTCGATGGTCGTCGGCGAGACGCAGATCCTCGGCCAGGTCCGGTCGGCCTACGCCACCGCGCGCGAGGCCGGCACCGTCGGCCGCACGCTGCACGAGCTGATCCAGACCACGCTGCGCGTCGGCAAGCGCGTGCACACCGAGACCGGCCTCGACCAGCTCGGCGCGTCGGTCGTCTCCGAAGCGCTCGCCGCGGCCGGGGACGTCAGCGGCAAGCACGCCGTCATCGTCGGCGCCGGCTCGATGGGCGCGCTGAGCGCGTCGCAGCTGCGGAAGGCCGGGATCGGCGAGATCACCGTGGCCAACCGCACCGACGCCCGCGCCCGGCGGCTCGCCGCGAACGTCACCGAGCAGGGCGTGCCGGCCCGCGCGGTCCCGCTGTCCGCCGTCGCCGACGCCGTCCGCGAAGCCGACATCGTGATCTGCTGCACCGGCGCGCAGGACGCCGTCTTCGCCACGGAGCACGTGCTGCCGCGCGGCGGCCGGGCCCTCGTCGTCTGCGACCTGGGCCTGCCCCGCGACGTCGACCCGGAGGTCAGCGAGCTGGCGGACGTGCGCGTCGTCGACCTGGCCACCATCCAGCGCCGGATGCGCGAGGCGGGCACGCCGACCACCGAGCGCCAGACCGCCAAGGCGACCGGGATCGTCCTCGACGAGGTGCGCGAGTACCTCGCCGGGCAGCGCAGCGCCGAGGTGACGCCGACCGTGACCGCGCTGCGCCGTCGCGCGGCCGAGGTCGTCGACGCCGAGCTGCTCCGGCTGGACAACCGCCTGCCCGAGCTGGACGGCGCCGTCCGCGAGGAGGTCGGCCGCACTGTCCGCCGGGTGGTCGACAAGCTGCTGCACGCGCCGACGGTGCGGGTCAAGCAGCTGGCCGCCGAGACGGCCGACACCGACTACGCGAACGCGTTGCGAGAACTGTTCTGCCTCGACCCGCAGGCGCCCGCCGCGGTGGCGAGCCCGAAGCCCCCCTCAGAGAAGAAGTAGTAGTGACCAGAGTCATTCGCATGGGCACGCGCGGTTCGAAGCTCGCGCTCGCCCAGACCGGGACCGTCGCCGACGCCCTGCGCGCCACCGGCGCCGAGGTCGAGATCGTCAAGGTGACCACGCCCGGTGACCAGTCCTCCGCGCCGATTCCCACGATCGGGGTCGGCGTCTTCACGTCGGCGCTGCGGGAAGCGTTGCTGGGCAACGAGGTCGACGTCATCGTCCACTCGTACAAGGACCTGCCGACCGCCCCCGAACCGGGCATCACGCTGGCCGCCGTGCCGCCGCGCGAGGACCCGCGGGACGCCTTGGTCGCGCGCGACGGGCTGACGCTCGGTGAGCTGCTGCCCGGCGCGAAGGTGGGCACGGGTTCCCCGCGGCGCACCGCGCAGCTGCGTGCGCTGGGTCTCGGTTTGGAAATCGTGCCGATTCGCGGCAATATCGACACCCGCATGCGCAAGGTGTCCGACGGCGAGCTCGATGCCGTGGTGCTCGCGCGTGCCGGACTGGCCAGGATCGGCCGGGCCGAGGCGATCACCGAGACCCTCGACCCGATCCAGATGCTGCCCGCGCCCGCGCAGGGCGCGCTGGCGGTGGAGTGCCGGGCCGCCGACGTGGACCTCGAGCAGCTGCTCCGGTCCACTTTGGACGACGAGGGCACGCGGGCCGCGGTGACGGCCGAGCGTTCCCTGCTGGCCGCGCTCGAGGCGGGGTGCAGCGCGCCGGTGGGCGCGCTCGCCGAGATCGTCGAAGATCTCGACGCCGAGGGCAAGGTCGTGGAACGGATCTCGCTGCGCGGCACCGCCGCCGCGGAAGACGAGAACGGCGCGGTGGACATGGTCCGGGCCATCGCGCTGGCAGACAAGGACCAGGCCGCCCAGCTGGGCAAGGACCTGGCCGCCGAGCTGCTGGACCTGGGGGCCGGAGCACTCTCCGGCCCCGCTCAGTAGCGCTCTCGCGAGCGCTTTCGAAGGCTGTAGCTCTGAAAAGAGTGCTTCGAAAAAGACATTTATAGGAGACCTGCGGCCAGGCGATCGGGCACGGCCGCCGCAAGAGGAGAAACGCACAGATGACCCCCGCGCGAAAGACCACCGGGCGCGTAGCGTTCGTGGGCTCCGGCCCCGGCGACGCAGGCCTGCTCACGGTCCGTGCCCAGGAACTGCTCGCCAAGGCCGAGGTCGTGGTGACCGACCCCGACGTGCCGCAGTCCGTGCTGGCCATGGCCGCCGAGGGCGCCGAGGTCCGGCCCGCCGTCGGCGAAGCCGCCGAGGTCGCCAAGGACCTGACCGCCGAGGCCAAGGCCGGCCGGCTGGTGCTGCGCCTGGTCGCGGGCGACCCGCTGACCACCCCGGCCGTGGTGGCCGAGGTCCAGGCGGTCGCGCGCACGAGCGCCGTGTTCGACGTCATCCCGGGTGTTTCCCCGGCCGCGGCCGTCCCGGCGTACGCGGGCGTCGCGCTGGGCGGCACGCACACCGAGGTCGACGTCCGCGGCGACGTCGACTGGGCGGCCCTGGCCGCCGCGCCCGGCCCGCTGGTGCTGCACGCGACGTCGGCGCACCTGGCCGAGGCCGCCTCGGCGCTGACCGGCAACGGCGTCCCGGCGTCGACCCCGGTCGCGGTCACCGCGAACGGCACCATCAACACCCAGCGCACCCTCGACACGACGCTCGAGAAGGTCGCCAACGACGCGGGCGAGCTCGTCGGGCCGCTGATCGTCACGATCGGCCAGGCCGCCGGCACGCGTTCGAAGCTGTCGTGGTGGGAGTCGCGCGCGCTCTACGGCTGGAAGGTCCTGGTGCCGCGCACCAAGGAGCAGGCCGGCGAGATGGCCGAGCGCCTGCGTGGCCACGGCGCGACGTCGCACGAGGTGCCGACCATCTCGGTCGAGCCGCCCCGCAGCCCGGCGCAGATGGAGCGCTCGGTCAAGGGCCTGGTCGACGGCCGCTACCAGTGGATCGTCTTCACCTCCACCAACGCGGTCCGCGCGGTGTGGGAGAAGTTCGAGGAGTTCGGGCTCGACGCCCGCGCGTTCTCCGGCGTGAAGATCGCCTGCGTCGGCGAATCGACCGCGGCGAAGGTGCGCTCGTTCGGCATCATCCCGGAGCTGGTTCCGTCCGGCGAGCAGTCGTCGGAAGGCCTGCTGGCCGAATTCCCGCCGTACGACGACGTGCTCGACCCGGTCGACCGCGTGCTGCTGCCGCGGGCGGACATCGCCACCGAGACGCTGTCGGCCGGCCTGCGCGAGCGCGGCTGGGAGATCGACGACGTGACGGCCTACCGGACCGTCCGGGCCGCCCCGCCGCCCGCCGAGACCCGCGAGATGATCAAGACCGGCGGCTTCGACGCGGTCTGCTTCACCTCGTCCTCGACCGTGCGGAACCTGGTCGGCATCGCCGGCAAGCCGCACACCCGCACGCTGGTCGCGTGCATCGGCCCGAAGACCGCGGAGACCGCGGTGGAGTTCGGGCTCCGGGTCGACGTCCAGCCGGAGAAGGCCGACGTGCCGCACCTGGTGGACGCGCTGGCCGAGCACGCCGCTCGGCTGCGTGCCGAGGGCGCGCTGCCGCCGCCGCGCAAGGCGAAGCGGGCCCGCCGCTCCTGAGTCCCCAGCGCCCCAAGGCGGCCTTGGTTGCGTTCAACGCACCGAAGGCCGCCTTGGGTGCGTTCAACGCACCGAAGGCCACATTGGGGCGCTTTGATCCGGGCAGGGCACCCTTGCGGAACTCCGGCAAAAGGCGCGGGAGTACCTTGGTAAGGGTGTTCCCCGAGCATCGTCCCCGCAGGCTTCGCACCACCCCGGCCATGCGCAGGCTGGTGGGCGAAACGACGCTGCGGCCACGCCAGCTGATCCTCCCCATGTTCGTCGCCGAAGGGATCGACGCGCCGCGGCCGATCGCGAGCATGCCCGGCGTCGTCCAGCACACCCGTGACACGCTGCGGAAGGCCGCCGTCGACGCGGTCAACGCCGGTGTCGGCGGGCTCATGCTGTTCGGCCTCCCGGCCAAGCACGACGCCGAGGGCTCCGGAGCCGTCGACGAGAACGGCATCCTCAACGTCGCCCTGCGCGACCTGCGGCACGAGCTCGGTGACGCCACCGTGCTGATGGCCGACACCTGCCTCGACGAGTTCACCGACCACGGCCACTGCGGTGTCCTGGACGCCGACGGCAACGTCGACAACGACGCCACCCTGCGCATCTACGCCCAGATGGCCGTCGCCCAGGCCGAAGCCGGGGCGCACGTGCTCGGGCCGTCCGGGATGATGGACGGCCAGATCGGCGTCATCCGCCGGGCGCTCGACGAGGTCGGGCACAAGGACACGGCGATTCTGGCGTACTCCGCGAAGTACGCCAGCTCGTTCTTCGGCCCCTTCCGCGAGGCCGTCAACTCCCAGCTCAAGGGCGACCGCAAGACCTACCAGCAGGACCCGGGCAACGGCCGCGAGGCGCTGCGCGAGATCGAGCTCGACCTCGCCGAGGGCGCGGACATGATCATGGTCAAGCCCGCGCTGGCCTACCTGGACGTCGTCAAGGCGGCGGCGGACGTCTCCCCGGTGCCGGTGGCGGCGTACAACATCTCGGGCGAGTACGCGATGGTCGAGGCCGCCGCGGCGAACGGCTGGCTCGACCGCGAGCGGACGGTCCTCGAGGTGCTGACGTCGATCCGCCGCGCGGGCGCGGACATGATCCTCAGCTACTGGGCCGCCGAAGCCGCAGCCTGGCTGGACTGACCCGTTAGAGTCCTCGCGTGGAAGACAAAGAGGACCTCACGGGTCTGACGGACGACGAGCGGCGCAAAAAGGGCCGGTCGCCCGACCCGGTGCTCCCCGGCGAGCGGGCCCCGAAGGCGACTCCGCCGCGCCCGGTGGCCGTGTCGTTCTGGCTGTGGCTGGCCGGCGGTGTGGTGCTGATCCTCGGCTACGTCCAGCTGATGGCGGGCAAGTCGGCGGTCATCGACCAGTACGTCAAGGGCACGAAGGACCCGAAGATCACGCCCCAGATGATCGCGGACGGCGTCACGGCGATGCTGTGGTTCCTCCTCGTCGGGTCGATCGTGTTCACGCTGCTGTTCCTGCTGTTCGCGTACAAGACCCGCGAAGGCACCCGCTCGGCCCGCACAGTGCTCACCGTGCTGCCGATCGTGATGGTGCTCCTGATCTTCACCTTCGCGCCGGTGCTGACGTACCTGACGCTGGTCGCGGTGCTGTTGTTCGTCATCGCGCTGGTGCTGCTGTACCTGCCGTCGGTGAGCGGCTACTTCCCCAAGGTCGGCAAGAAGCTGTGAGTGACCGGCTTTACGCCGAGTCCGGCGTGAGCTGGGCCGCCATCGGCTGGGGCCCGGCGTTCGCCGTGGTGGGCGCGCTGGCCGAGCTGGCCACGGGCGGCCCGGTGCACGTCGTGGGCTGGCTGATGGTCGGGTTCGCGCTGTGCGTGATCACGATGCCGTGGGTGTACGCGCGCCGCCGGTTCCTGTCCCTGGAGGTGACGACGGAGCAGCTGCGCCAGGGCCGCGAGAAGGTCCCGGCAGCGGAGATCTCGTCGGTCACGGACGTCGGCGCACCGGTCGGCGCGCGGGTCCTCGGCGGCGGCTGGTCGGTGCCGCGGAAGTACGACGAGCTGCCGGTGAAGCTGGCCGACGGCACGGTCGTGCTGGCGTGGGCGAAGGACGTCGAGGCCCTGCGGGACGCGCTGGACCGGCTCGTCCGGGCGACGCCGCGCGAAGCATGAGAAAATCGGGACCGTGATCGACCTTCCGCAGCCCACCGGGGCCGAGCTCTGGCCGCCGGAAGAAGCCGGCCCGGCTGCCCGGCTGCACAAGCCGTGGCGGACCCTCGTCGCCGTGGTGGAGGTCGTGCTCGCCGTGGCCGCCGGGTGGGCCGCCTACGCCTGCTGGCACGGCAGCGTCGCCACCGTGGTCACCACCACCGATGACGGTGCCGTGCTCGAGTCGCACCGGTACTTCGGCGGGATGCTCGCCGCCGCCATCGGGCTCGGGACCGTCGCCGCCCTGTTGCTCGTCGACGCGGTGCGTCAGCTGACGCTCGCCATCCGTGCGCGGAGTCCGAAGCCCGCCGCCTGATACACAGCTCGCGCACAGGCAACCAACAGTCCATTGCTAAGCAGCGGCAGCAATCTTTGCCGCATGACGCGCGTGCGTGCCTCGAAGGCATGGGTGATCAACGGAGCTCTGGTCGTACTGCTGGCCGGGGCGGGGTTCGGGATATACCAGGCGTTCAGCCCCGAACCGAGCTCGGCGCAGGCGCAGTCGCGCAGCACCCCGGTGCGCCGGGCGACGGTCACCGAGACCATCTCCGCCGCCGGGACGCTCGCCAGCAACTACACCGGCGCGGCGAACTTCGCCACGGCGGGCAAGGTCACCTCGATCGACGTCAAGGTCGGTGACGTCGTCAGCGCCGGGCAGAAGCTCGCCACCATCGACAGCACCCAGGCGGCGAAACAGCTTCAAGTCGCGAAGGCGAACCTCGCCGTCGCGCAGGACGGCTTGGACACCGCCGAGACGGCGGAGGACACGCCGGCGACCGGGCAGAACAGCCAGAACGCGCAGACCAACGCCGCCAACAACGTCACCTCGGCGCAGGCCAAGCTCGACCAGGCCGAGCTCGACGTCCAGACCGCGCAGCAGGCACTCGACAACACCGTCCTGTACGCGCCCGGCGCCGGCACGGTCACCGCCATCAACGGCACCGTCGGGCAGCAGTCCTCCAGCGGCTCCAGCAGCTCCGCAGCCACGGGCCAGTCGTCGAGCGGTAGCGGCCAGGGTGGGCAGGGCTCCCAGAATTCCAGCTCCACCGCGTCGAGCAGCAGCAGCTCCGGGTTCATCACCATCACGAACCTGACCGGCCTGGTCGTCGACACCTCCGTCGCGGAAATCGACGTCAGCAAGGTCAAGGCGGGCCAGAAGGCCACGGTGACGCTCAACGCGCTGCCGGACAAGCCGGTCCAGGCCACCGTGTCGAGCGTCAACCTGACCCCGACCACCAGCGGCAGCGTCGTCTCCTACGGCGCGCAGCTCGCGCTGACCAACCCGCCGGACGGGCTGCGGCCCGGCCAGTCGGCGAGCGTCGTGATCACCGTCGCCGAGGCGGACGACGCGCTGAGCGTGCCGGCCGCGGCCGTGCAGACCGTGGGCAGCACCAACCTCGTCACCGTGCAGGAAAACGGGCAGAACGTCACGCGCCAGGTGCAGGTCGGGCTGCGTGGCGAGTCGACCGTCCAGATCACCTCCGGGCTGACCGAGGGCGAGAACGTCGTGCTCACCGCGACGGCGCCGACCGGCACCACCGGCGGAACCGGCCGCACGGGCGGCACCGGCGGCTTCGGTGGGACCGGCGGGTTCCCGGGCGGCGGCCAGCGCGGCGCCGGCGGCGGCTTCGGCGGCCGCGGATGAACCCGGTGATCGCGGTTTCCGCACTGCGGAAGACCTACGGGGCCGGCGAGACGGCGGTGCACGCGCTGCGCGGCGTCGACCTCACCGTGTGGCCCGGCGAATACGTCGCCATCATGGGCGCCTCCGGCTCCGGGAAGTCGACGCTGCTGAACATGCTCGGCTGCCTGGACGTGCCGACGTCCGGCCGCTACCTCCTGGACGGGTTCGGCGTCGGCAGGCTGAACGAGCGGCAGCTGGCGTTGCTGCGCAACCGGAAGATCGGCTTCGTCTTCCAGTCGTTCAACCTCGTACCCCGGACGTCGGCCTTGTCCAATGTGGAACTTCCACTGGTCTACAGTGGACTGAAGAGGTCGGAGCGGCGGCGGCGCGCGCTCGCGGCGCTGGAGATGGTCGGGCTGTCCGAACGGGCCAAGCACCTCCCGAGCGAACTTTCCGGCGGCCAGATCCAGCGCGTCGCGGTGGCGCGGGCGCTGGTCACCGGTCCGGCGATGCTGCTGGCCGACGAGCCCACCGGCAACCTCGACCGGCGCAGCACCGAGGACGTCCTCGGCGTCTTCGACCGGCTCAACCGCCTCGGCCGCACCATCGTCGTCATCACGCACGAGGACGAGGTCGCCGAGCACGCGCACCGCGTCGTCCGGGTCGACGACGGGCTCATCGTGTCCGACGAGGTCACCCGCGCGGTGGGGGCGGTCTCGTGAACGTCCTGGAAATCGTGCGGTTCGCCGTGCGCGGGCTCACCGCGAACAAGCTGCGCTCGGCCCTCACCACGCTCGGCATCACCATCGGCGTCGCCGCGGTGATCCTCCTGGTCGCGGTGGGCAACGGCGCGTCGGCGGCCATCGCCGCCAGCATCCAGGGCCTCGGCACCAACGTCGTCAACGTCTCCCCGGCCCGCGGCGGCGGCCAGGGCGCGACCGCGCGGCCGCTGACCGTGCAGGACGCGCACGCCCTCGTCGACCCCGTCGGCGCGCCGGACGTCAAGGCCGCGTCACCGGTGGTCAACACGACGGCGACCGCGACCTACGGGCAGACGTCCTACGACATCTCCAGCGTCGCCGGCACCGAACCCGCGTACTTCACCACGACGAACCGCGAACTCGCCCAAGGGCAGCTGTTCACCAGCGAGGACGTCACGGCCGCGCGGAAGGTCGTCGTGCTCGGCCCGACCACGGCGGAGTCGATCTTCGGCGCCGCCGACCCGGTCGGCAAGAACGTCCTGCTGAACAGCATCCAGTTCACCGTGATCGGCGTGCTCCAGCCCAAGGGCAGCACCGGCCTGCAGAACGCCGACGACGTCGCCATCGCGCCGATCTCGGCGGTCCAGAACTCGCTGTCCGGGTACGGCAGCCTCAGCCAGATCGCCGTTCAGGCCACCAGCGCCGACTCCGTCTCGCTGGCCCAGTCCGAGATCACCGCCATCCTCAACGCCCGCCACGGCATCCGGCTCGGCGGCACCCCGGACTACCAGATCCAGAACTCCGAGCAGCTGCTGGCGACGCGGACGTCGGCGACCGAGACGTTCACCGTGCTGCTGGCCGCGGTCGCGGCGATCTCGCTGCTCGTCGGCGGCATCGGCGTCACGAACATCATGCTCGTCACGGTCACCGAGCGGATCCGCGAGATCGGCATCCGCAAGGCCATCGGCGCCCCGCGCTCGGCCATCCTCGGCCAGTTCCTCGCGGAGGCGACCATGCTCAGCCTGTTCGGCGGGCTGCTCGGCGTCGCCATCGGGCTGATCGGCAGCCGGTTCACCATCTCCGGGATCAAACCCGTCATCGTGCCCTCGTCGATCCTGCTCGCCTTCGCGGTGTCCGCCCTGATCGGGCTGTTCTTCGGCAGTTTCCCGGCGAACCGGGCCGCCAAACTGAGGCCCATCGAGGCCCTGCGTCACGAATAAGGAGTTTCGATGTCTTCGTCCACCACGACCCCGCCGAACGCGGAGGACATCGTCGCCAGCCCGGCGGTCGACGGTGACCTGAACGCCGAGATGCGCCGCGCCGCCAAGCCGTTCTCCCGCACCACGGTGGTGCTCGCCGGGCTCGTCGTGCTCGCGGTCGCCTTCGGCGGCGGCGTCTGGACGCACGCGGCGTTCGGCTCCTCGGCCCCGTCGACGCCCACCCGCCAGGCCGGTGGCGCCCAAGGCGGCCAGCAAGCCGGCGCCGGTCAGCAGGGCGGCGGGTTCCGCGGCGGCCGCGGCACCACGGGCACGGTCGACCGCGTCGACGGCACCACGGTGTACGTCAAGACCGCGCAGGGCACCGACGTCAAGGTGTCCACATCGGACTCGACGACGATCGGGGTGACCCAGCAGGGGCAGCTTTCGGACCTCAAGCCGGGCGCGACGGTCGTCGTCCAGGGGCAGGCGGGCAGCGACGGCACGGTGACCGCGCAGGCCATCACCCAGGAGGCCGCGCGCTAGTTGAGGACGATGACCGCGGTGTTGAGCGCCGTCGCGTAGAGGATCCAGCCGAGGTAGGGCACCAGGAGCGCGGCGGCGGCCTTCGACCGGCGGCCGAACAGGACGATCGTCACGACCACGACGACGTCGAGCAGCACGATGTCGGCCAGCGCGAGCCCGGCCGCGCGGCCCTCGAAGAACAGCGGCGTCCAGAGCAGGTTGAACAGCAGGCCGATGCCGTAGGCGGCGAACCCGCGTGTTTCGCCGTCGGTCCGCCAGTACAGCCAGCCGGCCACCGCGATGGTGATGTACAGCACTGTCCACACCGGACCGAACAGGGACGCGGGCGGGGCCCACGGCGGCTGCTCGAGCCGGGCGTAGACCTCCCTCGCCGACGTCGCGGCCAGGCCGCCGACCACGGCCACCACGGCGACGACGCCCAGGAAGCCGGCCAGCATGAGCCACTGGTTGCGGTGCGGGGCGCGTTCGGTCACCGGCTGTTTCCCTCCCGGGCGGCTGCCCGCCATCCTAGGCGCGTTTGGTTCACTGGACCCGTGAGCACTGGAACCGAGCAGTCCAAGGCATGGTTCGACCGCGCGAAGACGGCCATCCCGGGCGGGGTGAACTCGCCGGTCCGGGCCTTCAACTCGGTGGGCGGCACCCCCCGGTTCATGGTCCGCGGCGAGGGCCCGCACCTGTGGGACGCCGACGGCAACCGCTACGTCGACCTCGTGTCGTCCTGGGGCCCGATGATCCTGGGGCACGCGCACCCGGCGGTCGTCGAGGCGGCGCGGACGGCGGCGACGTCCGGGCTCTCGTTCGGCACGCCGACGATCGGCGAGGTGGAGCTGGCCGAGGAGATCATCGGCCGGGTCGAACCCGTCGAACGGGTCCGCCTGGTCAACTCCGGCACCGAGGCCACCATGAGCGCGATCCGGCTGGCCAGGGGGTTCACCGGCCGGTCGAAGATCGTGAAGTTCGCCGGGTGTTACCACGGTCACGTCGACGCGCTGCTCGCCCAGGCCGGCTCCGGCGTCGCGACGCTCGGGCTGCCGACGTCGCCGGGCGTGACCGGGGCCCAGGCCGCGGACACGCTGGTGCTGCCCTACAACGACCTCGACGCGGTCCGGAAATCCTTTGTGGACAACCCGGGGGAGATCGCCGCGGTGATCACCGAGGCGGCGGCCGGGAACATGGGCGCGGTGGCGCCCGCCGAAGGCTTCAACGCGGGCCTGCGGGAACTCGCCCACGAGCACGGCGCGCTGCTGATCATGGACGAGGTGATGACTGGGTTCCGCGTCTCGCGCGCGGGCTGGTTCGGCCTCGACGGCGTGGCCGGCGACCTCTACACGTTCGGCAAGGTGATGTCCGGCGGGCTGCCGGCGGCGGCCTTCGGCGGCCGCGCCGACGTGATGGCCAAGCTCGCCCCGGGCGGGCCGGTCTACCAGGCCGGGACGCTGTCCGGGAACCCCGTCGCGGTGGCCACGGGCCTCGCGACGCTGCGCGCGGCCGACCACGCCGTGTACGCGGCCCTGGACGCCAACGCGAAGCGCCTCGGCAACCTCTTCCACGCCGCGCTGAGCGAAGCCGGGGTTGCGCACAACGTCCAGTATGCGGGCAACCTGGTGAGCGTGTTCTTCGGCGAGACGCCGGTCCACGACTACGCCGGTGCGCAGGCGTCGGAGACGTGGCGCTTCCCGGCGTTCTTCCACGCGTTGCTCGACGGAGGCGTGTACGCGCCTCCGAGCGCGTACGAGGCGTGGTTCGTCAACGCGGCGATGGACGACGAAGCGTTCTCGGTGATCGAAGCGGCGTTGCCCGCCGCGGCGCGCGCGGCGGCTGGAGCCGTCCAGTGACCACCGTCGTCCACATGCTGCGTCACGGCGAAGTGCACAACCCGTCGAAAATCCTGTACGGCCGCCTTCCCGGCTACAAGCTGTCGGAGCGCGGGCAGCGGCAGGCACTGACGGTCGCCGAGGCCGTCGCCGGGCACGACCTCGTGCACGTCGTCGCGTCGCCGCTGCAGCGGGCGCAGGAGACGGCCGGCCCGATCGCCGCCGCGCACCGGCTCGACATCGCGACCGACGAGGGCCTGATCGAGGCGGACAACCAGTTCGAGGGCCTGCACGTGGCGGTCGGCGACGGCGCGCTGCGGGAGCCTCGCCACTGGCCGAAGCTGGTCAACCCGTTCAAGCCGTCGTGGGGCGAGCCCTACCTCGAGATCGCGCACCGGATGCTCGGCGCGGTCCACCGGGCACGCGAGGCGGCGGCCGGGCACGAAGCCCTCTGCGTGTCGCACCAGCTGCCGATCTGGACGCTCCGGCGGTTCCTCGAGGGCAAGCGCCTGTGGCACGACCCGCGGCGCCGCCAGTGCTCGCTGGCGTCGCTGACCAGCCTGGTCTTCGACGGCGACGAGCTGCGCGAGATCGTCTACAGCGAGCCCGCGGGCACCACCGACCCGAAGGTGACCGGCGCATGAAGCGGCTGGTCGCAGGTGTGGTCGCGGTGCTCGCGCTGGCCGGGTGCAGCGCGGGCAAGGACGCGGTCGTGCAGGGGAGCAGCTTCAGCTTCGTCTCCCCGGGCGGCAAGGTCGACATCACCTACGACGTCGCCCAGCGCCAGACGGCCCCGGTCCTCGCCGGTGAGGACCTGATGAACGAGGGCAAGCAGCTCTCGCTGGCCGACTTCGCCGGCAAGGTCGTGGTGCTGAACCTGTGGGGCCAGTGGTGCGGGCCGTGCCGCACGGAGGCACCGGAGATGGAGTCGCTGGCCAAACAGGGCGTCCAGGTGGTGGGCATCGACGTCCGCGACCCGGCGCGCGAGGTGGCCCAGGACTTCGTGCGCGACCGGAAGCTGACGTACCCGTCGATCTACGACCCGGACGGCCGGGTGCTGCTCAAGCTGAGCGGCTATCCGCGCAACATCATCCCGTCGACGATCGTGCTGGACAAGCAGCACCGGGTGGCGGCGGTCTTCCTGCGGCAGGTGCTGGCCCAGGACCTGCTGCCGGTCGTGCGGCGCCTGGATGCGGAAGCCTGACCGCGTTTGGCGGAAAAACCCTCACAGCGGGCACGGTTCGGATAGGTTCCTCATGATCATTTTGTCCGGACTGAGGGGATTTCCGATGTTCAAGAAGTTTGCGGCCGCCGCGGCGGTGGCCTGCGCCGCCACCGCGCTCGTGCCGACGGCCGCGTTCGCCTCGGCGAGCGGGTGCAACAACGGGACCTGCATCGGGGTCGAAGGCCAGAGCCTGCGCGTCGAGTCGATCACCGCCGACTCGCTGTCCGGCAGGGGCTTCTACGGCCACTACCACATCTACGGCGGCGGCATCGACACCAACAGCTCGACGGGCAACTGGGAACCCGGCCTCGGCTGGACCATCTACCCGCGGCGTGACCTGCCGAACGGCTCGGTCCTCTGCGTCGAAGCCTGGGTGAAGGACCCCGCCAGCGGCGGCCACTCCCTGCGGGGCCGGCCGTGCGTCGAGGTGCGCTTCGGACCACGCGCCCCACTGTGGCCTTGGTTGCGTTGAACGCACCCAATGTGGCCTTCGGTGCGTTCAACGCACCGAAGGCCACATTGGGGCGCTCGGGGTGGGACGAAGGTCCTGATCTGCTGTGACCGAGGTCCTGTGAAGCGGCCCCGGCGTTCTCACCAGGACCTCACTGCCTACCCTCAACGGGGTGAACTCCGTGACCGAGCTGGCGATCTCCGGGCCGCTGCTGCTCGCCGCGGGCGTCGCGCTGCTGGCCGGAGCCGTCTCCTTCGCGTCGCCGTGCGTGGTGCCGCTCGTGCCGGGGTACCTCGCCTACCTCGCGGCGCTCGTCGGGGCCGACGCGCCCGCTGTCAGCGCCGACGAAGAACGCAAGCACGGGCGGTGGGCCGTCGTCGGGGCGGCGCTGCTGTTCGTGCTCGGGTTCACCGTCGTCTTCGTCGCCACGCTGGGCACGCTCGTCTGGCTCGCCGACACGCTCGTGCTCAACCAGGACGTGCTGCAGCGCCTCGGCGGGGTGCTGACCATCGCCATGGCCCTGGTGTTCCTCGGCTGGATCCCCGGCCTGCAGCGCGAGGTCCGCTCGCACCACGTCCCGCGTGGTGGCGTCTGGAGCGCTCCGCTGCTCGGCGCGATCTTCGGGCTCGGCTGGACGCCGTGCATCGGCCCGACCCTGTCCGCGGTCATGACGCTGGCCAGCGCCACCGGTGGTGCCGAAGCCCGCGGATACCTGCTGATCGCCGTCTACTGCCTCGGCCTCGGGCTGCCGTTCCTGCTCATCGCGCTCGGCGCCCGCTGGGCCGTGCGCGCCACCGACTGGGTCCGCCGGCACGGCCGCCAGGTGCAGATCTTCGGCGGCGTGCTGCTGCTGGCCGTCGGCATCCTGCTGGTCACCGGCGTCTGGGGAGATTTGATGGGCTGGCTCCGCAACGAGCTCACGGGTGATCTGAGGCTGCCGCTGTGACGACCACCGAGGCGCCGCCCAAGACTCCGCAAGGCCCGACGCCCGCGAAGCGCACCTTCGCTTTCCTCCGCAACACCTGGCGCGGCCTGACGTCGATGCGCACCGCGCTCGTCCTGCTCTTCCTGCTCGCGCTGGCCGCCCTGCCGGGCGCGCTGCTGCCGCAGCGGACGCTGAACGCCCCCAAGGTCGCCGAGTACATCAGCGCCCACGGCTGGTGGGGCACCCTGCTCGACAAGCTCGAGTTCTACGACGTCTACTCCAGCATCTGGTTCTCGGCCATCTACCTGCTGCTGATGATCTCGCTCGTCGGCTGCCTGACCCCGCGCAGCTTCGAGTACGTCAAGGCCATGCGCGCCAAGCCGGTGCTGACGCCGCGCAACCTGGCCCGGATGCCGCACCATCGGATCGGCCGGGGCAAGTCCGACGTCTCCGCCGAGATCGCCGCCGCCCACAAGCAGCTCTCCGGCTGGCGCCGCGTCGAGCGCGAAGAGGCCGGCGGCGTCCGCACGATCTCGGCCGAACGCGGGTTCCTGCGCGAGACCGGCAACCTCGTCTTCCACTTCAGCATGCTCGGCCTGATCGTGTTCTTCGCCCTCGGCAAGCTCTTCGGCTACGAAGGCCAGGTCATCGTCCAGGCCGACGGCAGCACGTTCTGCAACTCCGGCATCTACAACTACGACTCCTTCAACGCCGGCCTGCGCGTCGACGGCACCGACCTCAACCCGTTCTGCGTGAAGATCAACGACTTCACCGCGCGCTACACCGAGTCGGGCCAGCCGGACTACTACCACTCGAACATCGAGTACCAGTCCGGCGCCGACCTGGACACGAACACCTGGCGCCCGTACGGCCTCGAGGTCAACTCGCCGCTGCGCACCGCCGGCGACCGCGTCTACCTGCTCGGCCACGGCTACTCGCCGAAGTTCACGGTCACCTTCCCGGACGGCTCGCAGCGCACCCAGAACACCCAGTGGCGCACGGTCGACCCGGCCACGATGCTCGCCGAGGGCGCGACGAAGTTCGACCAGCCCGGCGTCACCGACGAGGTGCAGCGGCGGACCCGCCAGCTGGCCATCACCGGCCTGTTCGCCCCGACGGCGTTCCTGCACGGCAGCGTCCTGACGTCGTCGGCGCCGGAGGCGAGCGACCCCGCCGTCGCCGTCGACGTCCTGCGCGGCGACCTCGGCCTCGACGCCGGGCGTGGCCAGTCCGTCTTCGAGGTCGACCAGTCGCTGGTCGACGACGGCAGGCTGAAGAAGGTCGCCCGCGAGAACCTGAAGGTCGGCCAGGAGATCAAGCTCGACGACGGCACGAAGATCCGCTTCGACGGCGTCGGCCAGTGGGTCTCGCTCCAGGTTTCCCACGACCCGACGCAGGGGTTCGTGCTCGGCTTCGCCATCGCGATGTTCCTCGGTCTCGGCGCGTCCCTGCTGGTCAAGCGCCGCCGGCTGTGGGTGCGGGTGAAACCGGGGACCGAAGACGACCCGGGTACCGTGATCGAGGTGGCCGGGCTGGCCCGCACCGACCAGGCCGGGTACGGCGAAGAGTTCCACCGGGTCAGCGAACGCCTGCTCAGCGGGCAGAAGGGCTGAGGCATGCCGATCAACGAGACGTTGTCGCAGTACAGCGACTGGCTGTACACCACCGCCGCGGCGATCTACGTCGTCGCGCTGATGATGACGCTGGTCGAGCAGGGCTTCGGCGCCAAGGGCAGGCTCGCCACCGAGCGCGCCAAGCTGCGGGCGCGCGAGCTCGTCGGCGCCGGCGGGCCGCCGGTCGAGGAGGTCCCGGCCGCGCCGCGCGAGGTCGGCAAGCCCGAGCGGATCGGCCGGATGGGCGCGGCGCTGCTCGTGCTCGGCGCGCTGCTGCAGCTGGCGGCGATCGTGCTGCGCGGGCTCGCCGTGCACCGCGCGCCGTGGGGCAACATGTACGAGTACGGCATGGCGGTCACCTTCATCACGGTGGTGACCTGGCTGATCGTGATGTGGAAGTTCCCGGTCCGGCACCTCACCGGCTTCCTGCTGCTGCCCGTCGTGATCCTGATGTTCATCAACGGCACGCTGCTGTACACGATCGCGGCGCCGGTGCAGCCCGCGCTGCAGTCGTACTGGCTGGTCATCCACGTCTCGGCGGCCATCATCGGCTCCGGCGTCTTCCTGGTGCCGGGCGTGGCGAGCGTGCTCTACCTGTTCCGCGCCGCCTACGACAAGGACAACACGAAGTTCGCGCGGTTCGCCCCGAAGCTGCCCGAGGCCGACGTCCTCGACCGGATCGCCTACCGGACCACCATCTTCGCCTTCCCGGTGTTCACCTTCGGCGTGCTCTGCGGCGCGGTCTGGGCCGAGTCGGCGTGGGGCCGGTTCTGGGGCTGGGACCCGAAGGAGACCGTCGCGTTCATCGCCTGGGTCGTCTACGCGGCCTACCTGCACTCGCGGGCGACCGCGGGCTGGCGCGGAGCCCGGGCGGCGGCCATCAACATCGTCGGGTTCGCCGCGATCGTCTTCAACCTGTTCTTCGTGAACCTCGTCACCGCGGGCCTGCACTCCTACGCCGGGGTGGGCTGAGCATCCCGCGCGTCCGCCGACTACCGTCGACACCGGGGGACCGAGTGTCTTGCGGAGCGCGTGGAGGTTTTCACCGGTGACCGGACCCAGCGAAGAATCGGCTCCTGGCCACCGCGAACAGGCCGACCCGGCCGCTGCCGGCCTGTTCGCCGACGACCGGACGGACTCGCACCCGCACCCCGAGGCGTCGGGGGCCTACGACGTGCAGCCGACGCAGGCGGTGACCCCGCCGCCCAACCCGGCGGTGTCCGGCCCGCACCAGGTCAACCCCGGGGTGTCGGGGCCGCACCAGGTGCCCTACGGCTACGACCAGAACCTGCCGCCGCTGCAGCCGCAGCAGTACCAGGCGCAGGCGCAGTACCCGCCTTCGGGCCTGCCGCAGCCCCAGGGCGGCCGGCACGCGGCGCCGCAGCAGCCGGGCGGGCACGGCCACGACCTGTCGACCGCACACCTGGTCAAGCAGACCAAGCGGCCCCCGCAGTCCGGCTGGCGCAAGGCGCTCTACGTCGGCACCGGCAAGCTGGTCAACCCGGGGGAGAGCCCGGCGGACACCCGCCGCCGCGAGCTCATCGCCCGCGTCAACCAGCCGCTGCGCGGGTGCTACAAGATCGCGATGCTGTCGCTCAAGGGCGGCGTCGGCAAGACCACGGTGACGACCACGCTGGGCTCGACGTTCGCGTCCCTGCGCGGCGACCGCGTGGTGGCGGTGGACGCCAACCCGGACCGCGGCACGCTGTCGCAGAAGATCCCCCTGGAAACGACGGCGACGGTCCGTCACCTGCTGCGCGACGCGGCCCGCATCACGCGCTACAGCGACGTCCGGTCGTACACGTCCCAGGGCTCGAGCCGGCTGGAGATCCTGGCGAGCGAGCAGGACCCGGCCGTGTCGGAGGCCTTCTCCGAGGACGACTACCGGCGCACGGTCAACCTGCTGGAGCACTTCTACAACATCGTGCTCACCGACTGCGGGACCGGCCTGATGCACTCGGCGATGAAGGGCGTCCTGGACGTCGCGGACGCGCTGGTGGTGGTCTCGTCCGGCTCGGTCGACGGCGCCCGCAGCGCCTCGGCCACGCTGGACTGGCTCGAGGCCCACGGCTACGGCGAGCTGGTCAAACGCTCGGTGGCGGTGATCAACTCGGTCCGCCCGAAGGGTGGCTCCGTCGACCTCGACAAGCTGTCGGCGCACTTCGGCGCGAAGGTCCGGGCGGTGTGCAAGGTGCCGTTCGACCCGCACCTGGAGGAAGGCGCGGAGATCGAGCTGGACCGCCTCTCCGGCGACACGCGCCTGGCGCTGCTGGAGCTGGCGGCCACCGTCGCCGACGGCTTCGCCACCCCGCTCTCGCAGGGCTACCGCTGACCAGGTCACCGTCCCGGGGGGGGGGGGTTATTGGGGTTGAAAACCCCAAAACACACACCACCCGCGGCGGGGGCGGGGATGGG
>NZ_JADWPD010000015.1:35485-237928 GCF_017308975.1 Amycolatopsis sp. MtRt-6
CCCCCCCTGCCCCCCCGCGGGGGTGTGTTTTTTTCGGGGCAAAACCCCCAAACCCCCCCCCCCCCCCGGCGGCGGCGAAGGTAAAGGGCTTCCTAAAGGTCTTCGTCCCGGCGTTTGCGCTGCTGTTCGGCCAGCTGGCGCAGGAAGTCGGGGTCGTCGTCCGGGGCGAGGGGGGCGCGGCGCGGTGCCGAGGGCACCCCGATCCGCTGGCCGGCGAACGACCGCCACAGGAGCAGGGCGACGACCAGCGCGCCGACCGCCGCGAGCAGAGCGAGCATGCCGGATCCTTCCGTATGGCTGCCTGTCCCCCGAGGTTAACCTCTCCGGCCGTGTGGTGGGCCTGAAGCCGACCGGAAGAGCACGAAGGCCGTGTCGGGGACGGGGTGGTTCCCGTACCCGACACGGCCCTGGCGTCCGGATGGTTCAGGCGGTGCGCGCCGGTTCGCTGGCGTCGGTGGTCAGCTCGGCGAGGAGATCGTTCACCTCGGCCTCGCGGAACCGCCGGTGTCCGCCCGGCGTGCGGATCGAGCCGATCCGGCCTGCGGTCGCCCACCGGGTGACCGTCTTCGGGTCTACGCGGAACAGGGCTGCCACCTCGCCAGGGGTGAGCAGACGTCCGCCCATCGTCGCGGTCATTTTCCGCCTCCTTCACGAACTCACTGCTATACCGGAGGCGTCCGGGCCCTTCTGGACCGTCGCGCCGGGGTAGCCAACAAGGCAATCGTTGCACTTCACCCGCCAGGTACTCGAACGGTTGTCTTTGAGTAAAGAGCCCTTAAAGGTCAAAACGGACAGGTTGCGCACGCTCGGCAACTACCCGTCGGTGACCTGACGAGCCAAGATGTCGCTCCGCCGGGCTACCGGGCGCGAGGCGTGGTGCCAATGGGGGATTGTCCAACCGCATAGAGTGATCCCGTGGATCAGTTGGACCGGAAGATCATCGCAGCGTTGCGCATCAACGGACGGGCCACTTACGCCGACCTCGGCCGGGCCGTCGGGTTGTCCGCCTCGTCGGTGCACGAGCGCGTGGGCAAACTGGAAGCCGCCGGCGTGATCACCGGCTACCACGCGGTCGTCGACCCCAGCTCGGTCGGCCTCGGCGTCACCGCCCTCGTCGGCATCCATCCCACCGACACCGCGACCGAGGACGACGTCGCCGACGCGCTCGGCGAGCTCGACGAGGTCGAGAGCTGCTACGCGGTGGCCGGCGACGAAGCGTTCGTCGTCAAGGTGCGGGTGCCGACCGTCGACGAGCTGGAACGCACCCTCGGCCGGCTGCGCCGCATCCCCGGCGTCGGGCGGACGAACACCACCGTGGTGCTCTCGACGCGGTTCGAGGGCCGCCCGAACAACGCGGGCCTGCAGAAGGACCGCGCGGGCGGGGCGTAGCCTGCGTTGATGTGAGCGACGAGAAGGCCCCGCAGCTGGCCCGTGACCTGACGCTGTACCTGCTGGCGCGGTTCGTGCTGGTCGCGGTGATCGCGTGGGCACTGTCCCTGGCCGGGGTGCCGCTGCTGGTGGCCCTGCTCATCGGCCTGGTTGTCGGGCTGCCGCTCGGCCTGCTGCTGTTCCGCTCGCTCAACGCCCGCGTCACCGCCGGGCTGGCGAAGCGCAACGAGAAGCGGGCCCGCGCCCGTGCCGAGCTGCGCGCGCAGCTGCGCGGCGACACCGCCGGGCAGTCCGAGTGAGCCGCCCGCACAACCGCAGCTGGGTCCGCGAGGCCGTCCGGATCATCGAGGCCGACGCCAACCGCAGCGCCGACACGCACCTGCACGTCTTCCCGCTGCCCCCGGAGTGGGGCATCGACCTCTACCTCAAGGACGAGTCGGTCCACCCGACCGGCTCGCTGAAGCACCGGCTGGCCCGGTCGCTGTTCCTCTACGGGCTGGTCAACGGCCAGATCGGGCCGGACACCGTGCTCGTCGAGGCCTCCAGCGGCTCGACTGCGGTGTCCGAGGCCTATTTCGCCCGGATGCTGGGGCTGCGCTTCATCACCGTCGTGCCGCGGCGCACGTCGAAGGAGAAGATCGCGCTCATCGAGTTCTACGGCGGCGAGTGCCACTTCGTCGACCAGGCCCCGGCGATGTACCCCGAGGCCGAGCGGCTCGCGGCCGAGTGCGGCGGGCACTACCTCGACCAGTTCACCTACGCCGAGCGCGCGACGGACTGGCGCGGGAACAACAACATCGCGGAGTCGGTGTTCGCCCAGATGCGCTCGGAGCGCCACCCGATCCCGAAGTGGATCGTCGTCGGCGCCGGCACGGGCGGCACGAGTGCGACGTTCGGCCGGTACGTCCGCTACAAGCGCCACACGACGAAGATCTGCGTCGTCGACCCGGAGAACTCGTCGTTCTACGGCGCCTGGGAGACCGGCGCGCTGGACTACGGCACCGGCATGCCGTCGCGGATCGAGGGCATCGGGCGGCCGCGCTGCGAGCCGTCGTTCGTCCCCGGCGTCATCGACGAGATGTTCCAGATCCCCGACGCGGGGTCCCTGGCGGCCATCCGGCTGCTGCGCGAGCGCACCGGGCACTGGGCGGGCGGCTCGACGGGCACCAACCTCTACGGAGCGTTCCGGCTCATCTCCCGGATGGTCGAGGACGGCCAGGCGGGCAGCGTGGTGACGCTCCTGTGCGACGGCGGCGAGCGGTACGCGCACACCTACTACAACGACGAGTGGCTGGCCGAGCAGGGCTTGGACCTCGCGCCGCACACGGCGTTGTTCGAGGAGTTCCTGACGACGGGGAAGTTCGTTCCGGAGAGCTAGAGGTTCAGCGCGACCGCGGTGACCACGGACCACACCAGCATGGCCAGGCCGGTGTCCCGCAGGGCGGGGATCAGCTCGCGCCCGGTCTTCCCGCCGTGGACCGCGCCCACGGCCGGGAGCAGCAGGCCGATGGTCAGCACCGCCACCGGTGCCGTCGGATAGCCGATGAAGACGAACGACAGGCTGATCAGGTACGGCACCGCGATCAGCGCGAGGTAGAGCCGCCGGGTGCCCTTGTCGCCCAGGCGGGTGGCCAGGGTGCGCTTGCCGGACTCGATGTCCGTGGGGATGTCACGCAGGTTGTTGGCCGTCAGGACCGCCGTCGAGAAGCAGCCGACCGCGACCGCGCACGCCAGCGCCGCCCAGCTCACCCGCCCCGCCTGGACATACACCGTGCCCAGCACGCCGGCCAGGCCGAAGAACACGAAGACGGCGATCTCGCCGAAGCCGTAGTAGCCGTAGGGCTTCTTGCCGCCGGTGTAGAACCACGCGCCGAGGATGCACAGCGCGCCCATCCCCAGCAGCCACCAGCGCCCGCTGAGCGCCACCAGGAGCAGGCCCAGCACCCCGGCGAGGCCGAGGGAGACCAGCGCGGCGGTGAGCACGGCCTTCGGCGCGGCGACACCGGAGCCGACCAGCCGCAGCGGGCCGACGCGGTGCTCGTCCGTGCCGCGGATGCCGTCGGAGTAGTCGTTGGCGTAGTTGACGCCGACGATCAGCGAGAGGGAGACCAGCAGCGCCAGCGCCGAACGCCACCAGGAGAACGCGTCCAGCGCGATCGCCGCGCCGGCACCCGCCACCACCGGCGCCACCGCGTTGGGCAGCGTCCGCGGCCGGGCACCTTCGATCCACTCGCTCAAGCTCGCCATGGCGCCATTCAACGCCATGGTGATCTACGGGCGAGCCGGAACCCGGGAACTCAGTCGCCGCCGGGCAGCTGCCAGACGAGGGACCCGCTGCTGGGGTCCACGCCCTCGGCGAGTGCCGCTCCCGCGGGCAGCAATACGCCCAGCGTGACGGCCGTGGCCACGAGTGCAGTTCTGAACCAGCGCGTCATGGTGAGTAGCCAAGCGGGCGCACCCTGTATGTGTCAACGAAGTGCCACCATTCAGCCGGTCGGACGCGCCCCCAGCCGGGCCCGTACCGCCGCCCGGTCGACCTTGCCCGGCCCGCGCAGCGGCAGCTCGGGGCCGAATTCGATGCGCTTCGGGGTGGCCGCCGCGCCGAGTTCCGCGCGGACCGCCGCCCGCAGGTCGCCGTGCTCACCCCGTGGGACGACCAGCGCCACCACGGCCTCGCCCCACTCCGGGTCCGGCACGCCGACGACGCACGCGTCCCGCACCCCCGGCTGCGCGCAGAGGCACCGCTCGACCGCGGTCGCCGACACCTTCACGCCGCCGGTGTTGATCATGTCGTCGGCCCGGCCGAGGACCTCGACGCGGCCGTCGTCGTGGCGGACGCCCCGGTCGGACGTCGTGAACCAGCCGTTCGAGAAGGACTCCGCCGTCAGGTCCGGCCGCCGCCGGTAGCCGTGCGCGAGGACGTCGCCGGCGATCCGGATCCGGTCACCCGAGACGTCGACGCGGACGCCGTCGAGGGGGACTCCGTCGTAGACGCAGCCGCTGGCCGTCTCGCTCATCCCGTACGCCGGCACGATGCGCACCCCGGCGTCCGCGGCGCGCTCGCGCAGGGCCGGCGAGGTCGCCGCGGCGCCCACCACGATCGCGTCGAACGTCTTCGCCGCGGCCAGCCCCGCGCCGCCGTCGTCGAGCAGGCGGACCAGCTGGGTCGGCACCAGCGCCGTGTACCGCGGGCTGCCCTTCAGCCGGGCCGCCGCGGCGGCGAAGTCGTCCGGGCGGAAGCCGGTGCCGGGCAGCAGCGCCGGGGTCGTCCCGGCCAGCAGCGACCGGACCAGCACCTGCAGCCCGCCGATGTAGTGCGCCGGCGTGGCCAGCAGCCAGTGCCCCGGCCCGCCGAGCCGGGCGTGCGTGGCCTCGGCGGACGCGGTCAGCGCGCGGGCCGACAGCAGGACGCCCTTCGGTGCGCCGGTCGAGCCCGATGTGGCGATGACCACGGCGGTGCCCGGCTCGGCGGGCTCGTCCGGCGCCATCGCGTCGCGCAGCGCGGGATCGGTGAACGGCAGCACCGCCGGGCCGCCGCCCAGCGCGGCCGCGACGGCCGCCTTCAGCGTCTCGAGCGCTTCGGGCGAGCCGTCGAGGTGGACCGGGAGCAGCTCAGTAGTAATAGGGGACGTCCTTGAAGTCGGGGTCGCGCTTCTGGAGGAAGGCGTCACGGCCTTCGACGGCCTCGTCCTGCATGTAGGCCAACCGGGTGGTTTCGCCGGCGAACAGCTGCTGGCCGACCAGGCCGTCGTCGGTGAGGTTGAAGGCGTACTTCAGCATCCGCTGCGCCGTCGGCGACTTGCGCGTGATCTCCCAGGCCCAGGTCAGCGCCTCTTTTTCCAGGTCGGCGTGCGGGACGACCGCGTTGACGGCCCCCATCTGGTGCATCTGCTCGGCGGAGTACTCGCGGCCGAGGAAGAAGATCTCCCGGGCGAACTTCTGCCCGACCATCTTCGCCAGGTACGCCGAGCCGTAGCCGCCGTCGAACGAGCCGACGTCGGCGTCGGTCTGCTTGAACTTCGCGTGCTCGGCCGAGGCGAGGGTGAGATCGCACACGACGTGCAGCGAGTGCCCGCCGCCCGCGGCCCAGCCCGGCACCACCGCGATCACGGGTTTCGGCATGAAGCGGATGAGCCGCTGGCACTCGAGGATGTGCAGCCGGCCGGCCCGCGCCGGGTCCACCGTGTCGGAGGTCTCCCCGCTCGCGTACTGATACCCGGACCGTCCGCGAATACGCTGGTCACCACCGGAGCAGAACGCCCACCCGCCGTCCTTGGGCGACGGGCCGTTCCCGGTGAGCAGGACACAGCCGACGTCGGCGCTCATCCGGGCGTGGTCGAGGGCGCGGTAGAGCTCGTCGACGGAGTGCGGGCGGAAGGCGTTGCGGACCTCGGGGCGGTCGAACGCGATGCGCACCACGCGTTTGCCCCCGCGGCTCTCAGCGGAGCGGTGGTAAGTGATGTCGGTGAAGGCGAAACCTTCGACCTCGGTCCACGCGGCCGGATCGAACAGCTCGGAAACTCGGGCGTCATCCACGTTTGCGAGGATAGGACGTGTGGACATGAACGATCGCTACCCAGGGGCGTGCCGGTGAACCCTTCCACCGCGCAGGCCAGGGTGATCGTCGACGAGCTCGTCCGCAACACCGTTTCGCACGTCGTCCTCTGCCCGGGCTCCCGCAACGCGCCGCTGTCGATCGCGCTGTACGACGCCGCCGCCGCGGGCAAGCTCCGGCTGCACGTCCGCATCGACGAGCGCGGCGCCGCCTTCCTCGCCCTCGGCATCGCCGCGCGCACCGGCCGCCCGGTCGCCGTGCTCTGCACGTCCGGCACCGCGGCCGCGAACTTCCACCCGGCGGTCCTGGAGGCCGACCGGGCCGGCGTCCCGCTGATCGTCATGACCGCCGACCGGCCGCCCGAGCTGCGGGCCGCGGGGGCGTCGCAGGTCATCGACCAGCACCAGCTCTACGGCGACGCCGTCCGCTACTTCGACGAGCTGGCCGTCGCCGAGCGGCGGGCCGGCCAGAACTCGTACTGGCGGAGCCAGATCTGCCGGGCCTGGAACGCCGCCTACGGCGAGTGGCGCTGCGGGCCCGTGCACCTGAACATCCCGTTCCGCGAGCCCCTCGTGCCGGACCTCGACGACGACGGCGAGTGGTACGAATCGCTCGACGGCCGTCCCGACGGCTCCCGCTGGACCGAGCTGCCGGACTTCGGCGCGCTGCCGTCGTTCGTCGTGCCCTCGGCGCGGCACGGCCTGGTGATCGCGTGCGACACCGGCGTCCAGGCAGCCAGCGAGTGGGCCGAGCAGCACGGCTGGCCGGTGATCTCCGAAACCGGCGGGATCGGGCTGTCCGGCGGCACGGCGATCTCCTCCGGCGCGTGGCTGCTCGGCGTCGAGGAGTTCATCTCGCGGCACAAGCCGGAGCAGGTGCTCTGCCTCGGCCGTCCGACGGTGTTCCGGCAGATCCAGCAGGTGATCTCGGACCCCGGTGTCGAGGTGCTGCTGGTGCGCCCGGACTCGGACTGGCCGGCGCCCGCGCACAACGTCCGGCAGGTCGGGCAGTGGTTCGACGAGCCGACCAAGCCCGCCGACCCGGAGTGGCTGGCGAGCTGGCGCCGGGCCGACGCGGCGGCGGCGGCCGCGGTCGCCGACACGCTGGCTTCGGAGACGTGGCCGTCCGGGTTGCGGGTGGCGACCGAGCTGGTCGACGCGCTGCCGCCGGACTCGCTGCTGGTCGTCGGCTCGTCCAACCCGACCCGGGACGTCGCGCTGGCCGGCCGCCTGCGCCCGGACGTCCTCGTGCACCGCAACCGCGGTGTCGCGGGCATCGACGGCACGGTCTCGACGGCCATCGGAGCCGCGTACGTGCACCGAGGCCCGTCGTACGCGCTGCTGGGCGACCTGACGTTCCTGCACGACGCGTCCGGGCTGCTGACCGGGCCCGCCGAGCAGCGGCCCGACCTGACGATCGTGGTCCTCAACGACGACGGCGGCGGCATCTTCTCGCTGCTGGAGCAGGGGGCGCCGGAACACTCGGCCAGCTTCGAGCGCGTCTTCGGCACCCCGCACGGCGCCGACCTGGGCGCGCTGTGCGCGGGCTACCGCGTCCCGCACGTCGTCGCGGAGACGCTGACGGAGTTCCGGGCGGCCCTGGAACCCGCGCCGGGGCTGCGGGTCGTCGAGGTGCGGGTGGACCGCTCGCGGCACCGCGACCTGCACGGCCGCCTGCGGGCGGCGGTGTCCGCGGCTGTCTCCGCGGGGTGACGTCAACCGCTTTCCGGGTGTAATCCCAGTAGGCAAGAAACCTCCCTTCGGCTGTTCCTGGGGTGTGCCCGGCTGGCTACGTTCGAGCGCGCTGCTTCTCACTCCTTCAGGAGGAAAACGAATGCGTGCAAGAACGCGCACCGGCCTCGGTGCGCTCGCGGCCGGCGTCGTCTCGGTGCTGCTCGCCGGCACCGCGAGCGCGGCGCCCGCGCCCGGCGCTCCCGGCGTCGGCGACCCGTACTACCCGAACGCCGGCAACGGCGGCACGGACGTGCTGCACTACGACATCCGGCTCTCCTACCAGCCGGCGACCGACCTGCTCTCCGGCACCACCACGCTGCTGCTCACCGCGACGCAGGACCTCTCGCGGTTCGACCTCGACTTCGCGCTGAAGGCGTCGAGCGTGCGGGTGAACAACCGGCCGGCGCGGTTCGCGAACCAGAACGGCAACGGCGAGCTGGTCATCACGCCGGCGCAGCCGCTGCTCAAGGGCCAGACCGCGACCGTCGTCGTCGCCTACGCGGACACGCCGTCGACCGAGAAGGTGGACGGCCTCAACGCGTGGAAGAAGGGGTCCTTCGGGGCGCTGGGCATCGACGAGCCGCAGAGCTCCGCGTGGTGGTTCCCGGCCAACGACCACCCGACCGACAAGGCGACCTACGACGTCACGATCGAGGCGCCGGACGGCAACGCCGCCATCTCCAACGGCACGCTGGTCCGCAAGTCGAAGCAGCGCGCCGGCTGGACCCGCTGGCAGTGGCGCAGCACCAAGCCGCAGGCGACCTACCTGACGTCGTTCATCGTCGGCAAGTACGAGGTCGTCGAGTCGACCACGCCCGACGGCAAGCCGTTCATCAACGCTTACGGCGCCGACCTCGGCGACTCGCTGTACGCGGCGAAGGCCAGCGTCGAGCGGACGCCGGAGATCAACGAGTTCCTGGCGACGCAGTTCGGGCCGTACCCGTTCGAGGCCCAGGGCGGCGTCGTGACCAGCGGCATCGGGTTCTCCCTGGAGAACCAGACCCGCCCGACGTACGGGGCGCGCAACTTCCGCTTCGGCTCGAACACGACGTTGATCGCGCACGAGAACGCCCACCAGTGGTTCGGCGACGACGTCTCGCTGGGGCGCTGGAGCGACATCTGGCTCAACGAGGGCTTCGCGTCGTACGCGGAGTGGCTGTGGTCGGAGCACGAGGGCGAGGGCACGGTCGCCGAGCTGGCCCAGTACACGTACGACTCGAACCCGGCCGACGGTGACCTGTGGAAGCTCGTCCCGGCCGACCCGGGCGCGGACAACCAGTTCGACAACGCCGTGTACGACCGGGGCGCGCTGGCGCTGCAGGCGCTGCGGACGGCCGTGGGTGACCAGGCGTTCTTCGAGATTCTGAAGACGTGGCTGGCGCAGAAGGCCGGGTCGCACGGGCGGATCCTCGAGTTCATCGCGCTGGCGGAGAAGATCTCGGGCAAGCCGCTGCACGACCTGTTCCAGACGTGGCTGTACACGGCGGGGAAGCCTTCCGTGGGGCCGAACGGTGCTGCCGCCGCCGCCGCTCGTGTTGCCTCGGTGAAGCCACGCTCGTACGACCAGATCCAGCAGAACCACCGGTTCCTCCACGCCGAACACGCGGGTTGAGCGGGACCGCTACGCTCGCGGCGTGAGCACGAGAGGTGAGCGGGCGAGGCGCGTCGGGTGGTGGACCATCCTCGGCGTTGCCTCGCTGCTCACCGTGATGTGCGTTTGCCTGCTGTTCGCGGCTGTCCGGAACGACAGCGCCATCTCGGCTCAGCTGGGTACGGCTACGGCCACCGTGGACTCGGTGGCTTTCGATCGGACGATCATCCACTTCGAGACGCCGGACGGGATCGTGCACAGCCCGGCCAACGGGGTGCTGTATCCGGATGGGCTGGCTGCCGGGCAGCTGGTGCGGATCGAGTACGACGCGTCGGATCCTGAGCTGGCTCGGGTGGCTGGGCGGTCCGCTGCTTTGACGTTGCTGCCGCTGGGGAGTTTTGTGTTCTTCACCTGGGTGGTGGCTGGGCCGGCGCTTTGGTGGATTCGGCGGCAGAACAAGCGGGCGAAGGTTGCGGCCTGAGGTGTTTCCGCTCCTCGCCCTCGACCGACCGGACAGCTCCCCGCCACACCCTGGGGGCCGTGCCCTGTTCCAGTTTATCGGCGGCCGGCTTCACAACCGGGTGACGCGGCGAATCTGTGGACAGCCGGACCCGATGTGGACAACTCGGCCCGGGCTGCCGATCCAGCCGTAGCTCAGCCCGCCGTCTTCAGCCAGTGGCTCCGGGTGATCTCGTACTCCACCTCGCCCTGCTCGGCGCCCTCGATCGGGTCGTCGTACTCGGCCGCCGAGGTGAATGCCCTTGCGAACGTCAGTCCCGCCGAGGCCATCGTCGCCCGGGATGGCTTGTTGACCGCCATCGTCTGGGCGAAGATGCGATCCAACCCCAGCTCCTCGAAGCCGTACCGAAGCAGCTCAAGCGACCCTTCCCGGGCGTAGCCCTGCCGCCAGTGGCGGCGCAGCAGGCGGTAGCCCAGCTCTGCCTCGCCTTCGACGTCCGGCTGGTCCGGGCCGTGTGGTGGCCGCAACAGCCACCACCCCACGAAGTCCGCACCCGCGAATCCCATCCAAAACCCGAACCCGGGCGCGGTCGCCATCCGGCGGATGTGCGCCCGCTCGACTTCGGTGCGCGTCGAGGCGCGGCCGGTGAGATACCTCATCACCTCGGGGTCGGAGTCCAGCTCGTACTCCAGCTCCAGGTGCTCGTCGGCGAGGGGCACCAGCGTGAGCCGCGGGGTGTGGAGGGTCGGCATGCTTCGATCTTCACCCCACGCGCAACCCGATTAGCCCGCCGTCTCCTGCCACCAGCCGAGGACCTCGTCCGCCACCCCGGGGGCCGCCACCAGCAGGCCGTCCGTCGGCAGTGCCGTGTCCTCGCCGTGCTTGTCCAGGACCACCGCTCCCGCCTCGATGGCCATGGCCACCGAGCCCGCCACGTCCCACTCGTGATAACTGTGCAGCACCGCCGCCGCCGCGTGACCCAGTGCCACCTGGGCGATCGACAACGCCGCCGAGCCGAGCACGCGCACCCCCGCGTGGGCCGCCGCCGCTCGCTCGATGAAGCCGCCCATTCCCGGCCAGGGACCGGTGCGGGCCAGCTCCGTGCACACCAGTGCCCCCGCCGTCACGCAGCGGTCCGCCAGCTGGATCGGCTTGCCGTTCGCGCGGGCTCCCCGGCCGCGCGCCGCCGCGTAGATCTGGGCGCGGTACGGGTCCGCCACCACCCCGACCACCGGGCCCGCCGCGTCCACCAGCGCCAGGCTGTACGCGCACCACGGCACTCCGGCCACGTAGTTCGCCGTGCCGTCCACCGAATCCACCACCCAGCGGTACTCCGCGACGTCCGCTCCGTGATCCGCGCCGAACTCGTGGCCCACCACCGGGATGCCCGGGAACTCCGCCGTCAGGACGCGCCGCGTGTGGCGCTCCAGAATGCGATCCGTGTCGGTGACCCAGTCGAACGGCGAGTCCAGCGTGGACGGGTGGGCGCCGCGGCCGGCGGTCGCGGTGATCACGTCGGTGGCGTCGTTGGCCAGCCGCCCGGCCACTTCGAGCGCCCTCGACAGCAGGCCGGGCTCGACGGGCCGCGGCGGCCGGGAGGACAAGAGGGTCATGCCCGCCTAGTCTGGGCCACCCTGGTTTCCGGCACGCGACCTTGAGATGACATGTCGTAGCCGATCTGTTCCGGCAGCGTTGGCCCGCGTGTCACACCACCGCCAGGATCGGGTGCGATCGTCCAGGACGTGCGAGTCGCCATAGTCACCGAAAGTTTCCTGCCCCAGGTGAACGGCGTGACCAACTCCGTCCTGCGGGTCGTCGAGCACCTGCGCGAACGCGCGCACGACGTGCTGATCATCGCGCCCGGCCCCGGCCCGGACTCCTACCGCGGCGCCCCCGTCATCCGGATCCCCGCGCTCGACGTCCCCGGCGTCAGCTCCCTGCCGATCGGCCTGCCGACGCGCACGGTGCTCACCGCGCTGGCCGCGTTCGGTCCCGACGTCGTGCACCTGGCCTCGCCGTTCGTCGTCGGCGCGCGCGGGCTCGCCGCCGCGAGACGGCTGCGCGTCCCCGCGATCGCCGTCTACCAGACCGACATCGCCGGGTTCGCCGCCGCGTACGGCTTCGGCCTCGCCGCCCGCGCCGCGTGGCGGTGGGTGCGGCGGCTGCACTCGCGTGCCGACCGGACCCTCGCGCCCTCCAGCGACTCCGTCGAACAGCTGCGGCTCCACGGCGTCCCGCGGGTGCACCGCTGGGCGCGCGGGGTCGACATCGACCGGTTCTCGCCGTCGCACGCCGACCCGGCGCTGCGGGCCGAGCTGGCGCCGGACGGCGAGCTGCTCGTCGGGTTCGTCGGCCGCCTGGCGCCCGAAAAAGAGGTCGACCGGCTGGCCGCGCTCGCCGGGGTGCCGGGGATCCGGGTGGTCGTCGTCGGCGACGGGCCCGAACTCGAAAACCTCAGGGAACAGCTCCCCGGCGCGGCCTTCCTCGGCGCGAAGTACGGCGAGGACCTCTCGAAGGCGTACGCCAGCCTCGACGTCTTCGTCCACACAGGACCGCACGAGACGTTCTGCCAGGCGGTGCAGGAGGCGATGGCCTCCGGGCTGCCGGTGCTCGCCCCGGACGCCGGTGGCCCGAAGGACCTCGTCCTGCCCGGCCGCACCGGCTACCTGCTGCCCGCCGACCGCGAGCGGTTCGGTCCGGCGCTGGTCGAAAAGGTCGACGCCCTCCGCGACGCCGCGTTGCGCGCGAGGCTCGGCGAAAAGGCGCGCAAGGTCGTGCTGGGCCGGACCTGGCCCGCCGTCTGCCACGAGCTGCTCGGGCACTACGAAGCCGTGCGGGGCCGGGCCGCCCGCGCGGCCTGACGTGCACATCGTCCAGCTCGCGAACTTCTACGGGCCGCGCTCGGGCGGGCTGCGCACCGCGCTGCACCACCTCGGCGCCGGCTACGTCGCGAGCGGGCACGAGGTGACGCTCGTGGTGCCCGGCCGCCGGTACGCCGACGAGGTGCTGCCGACCGGCGTGCGCCGGTTTTCCCTGCCGGCGCCGCGGATCCCGGGCACCGGCGGCTATCGCGCCGTCGACCCGCACCGGGTCCGCGCGGTGCTGCGCAAGCTCGAACCGGACCGCCTGGAGGTGTCCGACCGGCTGACGCTGCGGGGGATGGGCGGCTGGGCGAGCCGCCACGGCGTCCCCAGCACGGTCATCTCCCACGAGCGCCTCGACCGCCTGCTGGAGCAGTTCCTGCTACCCGAGCCGGTGGCGCGCCGCGTCGCCGACGCCGCCAACCGGCGGATGGCCGCGAGCTACGACACGGTCGTCTGCACGACGGCGTTCGCGCGCGCGGAGTTCGACCGGATCGCGGCGCCGAACGTCCGCCGCGTCCCGCTCGGCGTCGACCTCACGACGTTCCGGCCCGCCCTGCGCGACGACGGCCGGCGCGCCGGCCTGGCCGCCGGCGCGGACGCCCTGCTCGTCCACTGTGGACGTTTGTCGCCGGAGAAGCACGTGGAGCGCAGTGTGGACACCGTCGCCGCGCTGACCGAGGCCGGGGTGAAGGTCCGGCTGGTGGTGGCCGGCGACGGGCCCCGGCGGCGGGCGCTGGAACGCCGGGCCCGCGGCCTGCCGGTGACGTTCCTCGGGTTCCTGTCCGGCCGCGGCGACGTCGCGCGGCTGCTGGCGAGCGCGGACGTGTCCCTGGCGCCCGGGCCGCACGAGACGTTCGGGCTCGCGGCGCTGGAGGCGCTGGCGTCCGGGACGCCGGTGGTGGTGTCGGCGTCGTCGGCGCTGCGGGAGATCGTGCGGCCGGGCTGCGGGGCGGCGGTGGCCGACCACGCGCCCGCGTTCGCCTCGGCCGTGACGGACCTGCTGGACCGCCCGGAGGAGGCCCGGCGGGCGGCGGCGCGCGCGAGGGCGGAGGAGTTCACCTGGCCGGCGGCCGTGGCCGGGATGCTGGCCACCTTCACCTGAGTCCGGTTTGCCCGTTTTCTGTACGCGATTTGTACGCCGGTTGATCATGATCCACTTCTCGACGCGAGAAGGGACTTTCCGGTGGAGTTCGAGGTGCTCGGTCCGATCACCCTGGTCTCCGGCGCACGGGCGATCCCCGTGCCCGGCCGGCTGCGGCGCATCCTGCTCGGCGTGCTCCTGGCCGACGCCAACCACTACGTCCGGGCCGACGTGCTGGCCGACGCGCTGTGGGACGGCGACCCCGACCGGCGCGCGGTGCCGAAGCTGCACTGGCACGTGCACAAGCTGAGGTCGGCGTTGCCGGAGCGCGAACGGCTGCACTCCGGGCACGGCGGCTACCGGCTCGTCGTCGGGCCGGGCGAGCTGGACGCCGAGCGCTTCGAAGTGCTCGCCGTGCGGGCGGCGGAGGAGCCGCGGCCCGCCGAGCGGACGGCGCTGATCCGCGAGGCGCTCGGGTTGTGGCACGGCACGCCGTACGGCGGCCTGGACGTCCCGGTCCTGGCGGACGAGGCCCTGCGGCTGACCGAACGCCGCCTGGTCCTGCTCGAACAGCTGCACCAGGCCGAACTCGACCAGGGCAGGCACGCCGCCGTCGTGGCCGAGCTGGCCGGGCTCGTGCGGCGGTACCCGTTGCGCGAGCGCCTGCACTACCTGCTGATGCTGGCCCTGTCGCTCGACGGGCGGCGGGCGGAGGCGCTGGACGCCTACCGCGGCGCCCGCCGGGTGCTGGTCCGGCAGCTCGGCCTGGAGCCGGGCCGCGCGCTGCGGGACCTCGAAAGCCGGATCCTGGCGGACGGGCCCGTGGTCCGCGCGGCCACGGGCCCGTCCGGCGTGGATCAGATGACGCGCAGGTAGAGGTACACGTGCGAGCCGGAGCGGGACTTGTTGAACTCCTTCTTCGTGCCCTCGCCGCCGGCGCGGACGGTGCCGAAGTTGGTGCCGTCACCCCAGGTGCCGTAGACCTCGGCGGCCTTGCCGTCGGCGTCGGTGTCCTTCACCCAGCCGTTGACCGAGACCTTGCCGGCGGTGCAGGTGATCGTCCACGCGGCGGAGCCACCGCCGACCGAGGGGCTGAACTTGTCACCGCAGGTGCCCTGGATCGTCACCACACCGTCGGTGCCCGCCAGCGCGGGAGCCGAGGTGATCAGGGAACCACCGACGACGGCGCCGGTCAGCGCGGCCACGGCCGCCGCCTTCTTGACGAAGCTCATCTCGTAGTGCCTTTCTCGGGGTTCGGCGGGCTGTTCGACCGCCGTGAGGAAGACACTGCCGAGGTCGGCTTTGCTGTTACTTTGCCACCGCTTTGCTCTGGCTTTGCCCGGCCACCGCCACCCTCAGCGGGCGGGCTTCGCCAGGCGTCTAGCCCACCCCGCCCCACCGCCACCCTCAATGGACGGGCTTCGCCCGGCTGTCTAGATTCGGGTCATGTCACGCGCAAGCCTGGACAAGGACCCGCACGAAGTCGCCGCGATGTTCGACGGCGTCGCGTCCGGGTACGACCGGGCGAACTCGTTCATGACGTTCGGCTTCGACCGGCGCTGGCGCACGACGACCGCCCGCGTCCTCGACGCCCGCCGCGGCGAAAAGGTCCTGGACCTGGCCGCCGGCACCGGGGTGTCGACCGTCGAGTACGCCCGCGGGGGCGCCTGGTGCCTGGCCGCGGACTTCTCCTTCGGCATGCTGCGCGCCGGCCTGCACCGCAAGGTCCCGATGGTCGCGGCCGACGCGCTCAACCTGCCGTTCGCGGACGAGAGCTTCGACGCCGTGACGATCTCCCTCGCGCTGCGCAACTTCGTCGACCCGAAGGCAGCGCTCGCCGAGATCGCCCGCGTGGTCAAGCCGGGCGGCCGGCTGGTGATCTGCGAGGTCTCGACGCCGCCGTTCGCGCCCATCCGGTTCGTCCACCGGCGGTTCGTCCTCAAGCTGCTGACCTGGGTCGGCAGCCGGACGTCGTCGAACCCCGAGGCCTACAAGTACCTGGCCGAATCCATGCTGACCTGGCCCGACCAGCGCACCCTCGGCGAGATCATCGCGAGCGCGGGCTGGACCGACGTCGAGTGGTTGAACCTCACATTCGGGGTCGTGGCGATCCACCGCGCGCGAAAGCCTGCCTAAACTCGCGTCCATGAGTCGACGCACCGCAGACCAGGACGCCGAAGTCATCGTCGTCGGCGCCGGACCCGCAGGGTCCACCGTGGCCACCTACCTGGCCCGCGCGGGCGTCGACGTCCTGCTGCTGGAGAAGACCGAGTTCCCCCGCGAGAAGGTCTGCGGCGACGGCCTGACCCCGCGCGGCGTCAAGCAGCTCATCGACCTGGGCATCGACACCAGCGAGGACGCGGGCTGGGTGCACAGCCGCGGCCTGCGGATCCTCACCGGCGACCTGACGCTGGAACTCGACTGGCCGGACCTGACGAGCTACCCGCCGTACGGCGTCTCCCGCATCCGCCACGACTTCGACGACCTCCTCGCGAAGCTCGCCGTGAAGGCGGGCGCGCGGCTGTACGAGCGCACCACCGTCACCGGCGCGATCACGAACGCGAGCGGCCGCGTGGTCGGCGTCGAGGCGAAGGTCGGCCCGGAGCGGACGCCGGTGCACTACCGCGCGCCGCTGGTCCTGGCCTGCGACGGCGTCTCCGCGCGGCTCGCGCTGAGCGTCGGCATCCAGAAGAACGAGAAGCGCCCGATGGGCGTGGCCGTGCGCCAGTACTACAAGAGCCCGCGCCACGACGACCCGTTCATCGAGGGCCACCTCGAGCTGTGGGACCGCTCCGACCCGCGGAACCCGAAGCTGCTGCCGGGTTACGGCTGGGCGTTCCCGCTCGGCGACGGCACGGTGAACGTCGGCCTCGGCATGCTCTCGACGTCGGCGTCGTTCCGGAACACCGACTACCGCGCGCTGCTGCGCCAGTGGCTCGACGGGACGCCGGAGGAGTGGGGCTACCGCGAGGAGAACGCGATCGGCAAGGTCGGCGGCGCCGGCCTCCCGATGGGCTTCAACCGCACCCCGCACTACCGCGACGGCCTGCTGCTGCTCGGCGACGCGGGCGGCATGGTCAGCCCGTTCAACGGCGAAGGCATCTCGGCCGCCATGGAGTCCGCGCAGATCGCCGCGGAGGTCGTCGTGCAAGCGCTTGCCCGGCGCGAAGGGCCTTCGCGGGAGCGGGCGCTGGCGGCGTACCCGCGCGCGGTCGGCGAGCTGATGGGCGGCTACTACGCGCTGGGCAACGTGTTCGCGAAGATCATCGGCAAGCCGAAGATCATGCACGCCTGCACCAAGTACGGGCTGCGGATCAACAAGCTCCTGCCGCTGGTCTACAAGGGCCTGTCGGGCTGCTACGACGCCAAGGGCGGCGACGGTGTCGACCGCCTCATCGCGGCCCTCGCCCGCGCCACCCCCTCCCCCCGCTGACCCCCGCTCCCAAGCGCCCCAATGTGGCCTTGGTTGCGTTGAACGCACCGAAGGCCGCCTTGGGTGCGTTGAACGCACCGAAGGCCACATTGGGGCGCTCTTGCGCGCGCGGACACACGAGTGGCCTAACAAGTTGGCCGTGCGGTCAGTGGGATAGATCACAGGTCAGCGCCCCGTTTTGTCCGTCCGGAACGTGATCTTGAGGCCTCTTCGCGCAGGTCGCGCGGGCGCCGTCGGCGCGTCGTGACAACGATGGCGATCGAAGTTAGGCGACCCTTATAACACGGGGTACTAGGGACAAGAGTGTGAGTCGCGTCCTAGACTCCCCCCATGCTTTGTGAATCCCTTCACATCCACGACGAGTGGCTTGTGAACTATTTCACAAGCAGATCCCGGTCCAGCCACGGGCCGTAAGGAGACCCTGACCCTCGGCGGTGTGACCCAGGTCCCTTAGGGTGCCGACGAGGCCCAGCGGTTCCCCACCACAAGCACAACCGCAGCGGCGCGGAAAGGATGGCGAAGACCCCGTGCTGACGTTGCTGACCCGGACCGACACGGTGCAGCTGGCGCAAGAGGCCCCGAGCCTGAAGCCCTACCTGCCCCTCGTCTTGTTGTTCGTGCTGGCGCTGGCGTTCGCCGTGCTGTCGGTCCTGCTGGGCCCGCTCGTCGGCCCCAGCCGGTACAACAAGGCCAAGCTCTCCGCCTACGAGTGCGGCATCGAACCGTCCCCGCAGCCGCTCGTCGGCGCCGGGCGGATGCCGGTCGCGTACTACATCACCGCGATGCTGTTCATCCTGTTCGACATCGAGATGGTCTTCCTCTACCCGTTCGCCGTGCAGGCGGACGCGCTGGGCACGTTCGGCCTGGTGGAGATCCTGCTGTTCATCGCGACGGTCGGCTTCGCGTACGCCTACGTGTGGCGGCGCGGCGGCCTGGATTGGAACTAGACCCATGGGCCTGGAAGAAAAACTCCCCAACGGCGTCCTGCTGGCCAGCCTCGAAGGCCTCGTCAACTGGTCGCGCAAGAACTCGCTGTGGCCCGCCACCTTCGGTCTCGCCTGCTGCGCGATCGAGATGATGACGGTCGGCGGTTCCCGCTACGACATCGCCCGCTTCGGCATGGAGCGCTTCAGCGCGACGCCGCGGCAGGCCGACCTGATGATCGTCGCCGGGCGCGTCACGCAGAAGATGGCCCCGGTCCTGCGCCAGATCTACGACCAGATGGCCGAGCCGCGCTGGGTGCTCGCGATGGGCGTCTGCGCCTCCTCCGGCGGCATGTTCAACAACTACGCCGTGGTCCAGGGCGTCGACCACATCGTGCCGGTCGACATGTACCTGCCCGGCTGCCCGCCGCGGCCGGAGATGCTCCTGGACGCGATCCTCAAGCTGCACGCCAAGATCCAGGACGAGCCGATCAACGCCCGCCGCGCCGCCCTCCGCGCCGCGAGCGGGGAGCGCACCGAGCTCGTCGCGTCGTCGATCAAGTACGCGAAGAAGTAAGCGATGACTGAAGAGAAGCCCCAACCCGGCGAAGAGCAGTCGAGCGCCGAGCGCGCCGAAACCGGTCTGACGGCGAAGGGACCCGGCTCGGCCGAAGCAGTCGTCACCGGCCGCGAACGCCGAGGCATGTTCGGCGTCCAGGGCTCAGGTGACACCTCCGGCTACGGCGGCGTCCGGCTCCCGGCGTACAGCCCGCCGCCGGCCGAGCGCCCGTACGGCGGCTGGTTCGACCAGTTCGCCGACGAGTTCTACGCCGCGCTGGCCGAGCGCAAGATCCCCGCCGAGGCGATCCTGCAGACGACCGTCGACCGCGGCGAGATCACCTTCTACGTCGCCCGCGAGCACCTGCCCGCCATCGCGCAGACCCTGCGCGACGACGGCGGCCTCCGCTTCGAGCTGCTGTCGTCGGTGTCCGGTGTGGACTACGGCGTCGACGTCCCGCAGCGGCTGCACGCGGTCTACCACTTCACGTCGCTGACCTACCGGCGCCGGATCCGGCTGGAAGTCACCCTCGACATCGAGGACGCGCACGTGCCGTCGCTGGTCGGGATCTACCCGACCGCCGACTGGCAGGAGCGCGAGACCTGGGACATGTTCGGGATCGTCTTCGACGGCCACCCGGCACTGACCCGGATCCTCATGCCGGACGACTGGGACGGCCACCCCCAGCGCAAGGACTACCCGCTCGGCGGGATCCCGGTCGAATACAAGGGCGCGGAGATCCCGCCGCCGGACCAGCGGAGGTCGTACTCGTGAGCACCGAGAACCTGTCCGACGTCACGACCGGTACTTCGACCACCGAGACCGGCAGCGACAGCACGGACAACGCGAACTACGCCGACTCCCGCGACACCACCGAAGGCCGCGTCTACACGGTCTCCGGCGGCGACTGGGACGACGTCGTCGCCGACGCCCAGCACGACGAGCGCATGGTCATCAACATGGGCCCGCAGCACCCGTCGACGCACGGCGTGCTCCGGCTCGTGCTGGAGATGGAGGGCGAGACCGTCACGCAGCTGCGGTCGGTCATCGGCTACCTCCACACCGGCATCGAGAAGAACTGCGAGTACCGGACCTGGACCCAGGGCGTCACCTTCGTGACGCGCATGGACTACCTGGCCCCGCTGTCGACGGAGATGGCGTACTGCCTCGGCGTCGAGAAGCTGCTGCAGATCGAGGCCCCGCGGCGCGCGCAGCTGCTGCGCGTCATGCTGCTGGAGATCAACCGGATCGGCTCGCACCTGGTCTACATCGCCACCGGCGGCATGGAGCTCGGCGCCACCACCGCGATGACGCTCGGCTTCCGCGAGCGCGAAGAGGTGCTGCACCTGCTGGAGCACCTGACCGGCCTGCGGATGAACCACGCGTTCATCCGCCCCGGCGGCCTCGCGCAGGACATGCCGGACGACTACGTCGAGGTCGTCAAGACCTTCATCAAGACGATGAAGGAACGCCTGCCGCTCTACGACAAGCTGTTCACCGGGCAGCCGATCTGGCGCAACCGGCTCAAGGGCGTCGGCTACCTGCCGGTCGACGCGTGCCTCGCACTCGGCGTCACCGGCCCGGTGCTGCGGTCCGCCGGCCTGCCGTGGGACCTGCGCAAGACCGAGCCGTACTCCTGCTACGACGAGTTCGACTTCGACGTCCCGGTCGACAACGGCGCCGACTGCTGGTCGCGGTACCTGATCCGCGTCCACGAGATGCACGAGAGCCTCAAGATCATCGAGCAGTGCCTCGAGAAGCTCGAGCCGGGCCCGGTCATGGTCGAGGACAAGAAGATCGCCTGGCCCGCCCAGCTGTCCATCGGCAGCGACGGCATGGGCAACTCGCTCGAGCACGTCAAGAAGATCATGGGCCAGTCGATGGAGTCCCTGATCCACCACTTCAAGCTGGTCACCGAGGGCTTCAAGGTCCCGCCGGGCCAGGTCTACGCGCCGGTCGAGTCCCCGCGCGGCGAGCTGGGCGTGCACCTGGTCTCCGACGGCGGCACCCGGCCGCTGCGGGTCCACGTGCGCGAACCGAGCTTCGTGAACCTGCAGTCGATGCCCGCAATGGCCGAAGGCGGCCTGGTCGCGGACGTGATCGCCGCGATCGCCTCGATCGACCCCGTCATGGGGGGAGTGGACCGATGACCACAGCAGTTCCCGAGCCGGGCCCGAACTACTCCGCGACGACGCACGCCGCGGCCGGGCCCGACGTCGACGTCGTCGCCATCGCGCCGGACCCGGAGATCGCCGCCGGCATCATCACCGAGACGCCGCTGGAAGACATCTTCGACGCCGACATCCACGCCAAGGCGCAGGAGCTGATCGCGCGTTACCCGATGTCCCGCTCGGCGCTCCTGCCGATGCTGCACCTCGTGCAGTCGGTGCAGGGCTACGTCAGCCAGGAGGGCATCGCGTTCTGCGCGAAGCAGCTCGACCTGTCCGACGCCGAGGTCAGCGCGGTCGCGACGTTCTACACGATGTACAAGCGCAAGCCGTGCGGCGAGCACCTGGTGAGCGTCTGCACCAACACGCTGTGCGCGGCCATGGGCGGCGACGCGATCTACAAGAAGCTCCAGACGCACCTCGGGTCCGAGGAGAAGCCGCTGGGGCACAACGAGACCGCGGGCACGCCGAACGAGCCGGGCTCGATCACCCTCGAGCACGCCGAGTGCCTCGCGGCCTGCGACCTCGCGCCGGTCATCCAGGTCAACTACGAGTACTTCGACAACCAGACCGAGGACAAGGCCGTCGCGCTGGTCGACGCGCTGCAGGCGGGCAAGAAGCCGGCCCCGACGCGCGGTGCCCCGCTGACGAACTTCAAGGGCGCCGAGCTGCAGCTCGCCGGGTTCTTCCCGGAGGACGAAGCGGCCTACCGCCGGGACGTCGACGGCCCGTCACAGGCCGTCGAGACGCTGCGGGGCGCGCAGCTCGCGCAGGAGCGCGGCTGGGTCGCCCCGGTCGCGCAGGACGTCCCCTTGCCGGAAGTGGAGAAGAAGTAATGGCCGATCCCATTACCCCGGTCCTCACGAAGCGCTGGCTGTCGCCGAACTCCTGGACGATCGGCCAGTACGAGGCCCTCGAGGGCTACACCGCGATCCGCAAGGCACTGGCCGGGACGCCGGAGCAGCTCGTCCAGCTGATCAAGGACTCCGGCCTGCGCGGCCGCGGCGGGGCGGGCTTCCCGGCCGGCATCAAGTGGTCCTTCATGCCGCCGAACTTCGACAAGCCGCACTACCTGGTGATCAACGCCGACGAGGGCGAGCCGGGGACCTGCAAGGACATCCCGCTGATGATGGCGGACCCGCACTCGCTCATCGAGGGCTGCATCATCGCCTCGTACGCGATGCGGTCCAACCACTGCTTCATCTACGTCCGCGGGGAAGCGCTGCACTGCATCCGCCGCCTCAACGCGGCCGTGCGCGAAGCCGAAGCGGCGGGCTACCTCGGCGAGAACATCCTCGGCTCCGGCTTCGACCTCAAGATCACCGTCCACGCGGGCGCGGGCGCGTACATCTGCGGCGAGGAGACGGCGCTGCTCGACTCGCTGGAAGGCCGTCGTGGCCAGCCGCGGCTCAAGCCGCCGTTCCCGGCTGCCGCGGGTCTCTACGCCGCGCCGACCACGGTCAACAACGTCGAGACCATCGCGAGCGCGCCGTTCATCGTCAACGGCGGGTCGAGCTGGTTCCGCGAGATGGGCCGCGAGAAGTCGCCCGGCCCGAAGATCTACTCGATCTCCGGCCACGTCGAGAAGCCCGGCCAGTACGAGTGCCCGCTGGGGACGACCCTGCGCGAGCTGCTCGACATGGCGGGCGGCATGAAGGACGGCATCCCGCTCAAGTTCTGGACCCCGGGCGGCTCGTCCACCCCGATGTTCACCGCCGAGCACCTCGACGTTCCCCTGGACTTCGAAGGCGCGGCGGAAGCCGGGTCCATGCTGGGCACCACCGCCGTCCAGGTCTTCAACGAGACCGTGTCGGTGCCGTGGGCCGTGATGAAGTGGACGCAGTTCTACGAGCACGAGTCCTGCGGCAAGTGCACGCCGTGCCGCGAAGGCACGTACTGGCTGGCGCAGATCCTCGAGCGCATGGTCGAAGGGCACGGCACCGAGGAGGACATCGACACCCTCCTCGACGTCTGCGACAACATCCTCGGCCGGTCGTTCTGCGCCCTCGGCGACGGCGCGGTGTCGCCGATCACCAGCGGCATCAAGTACTTCCGGGACGAATTCCTGGCTCTGTGTGAGAGCAACAAGCGCGAACTGGTGGGAGCGCAGGCATCATGACGATCGCCCCCGACAAGCCCGAGACCACCGAGACGCCGGTCCCCGAGGGCCACGTCAAGCTGGTCATCGACGGCGAAGAGGTCATCGCCCCCAAGGGCGAGCTCCTCATCCGCACGGCCGAACGCCTCGGCACGGTCATCCCGCGGTTCTGCGACCACCCCCTCCTCGATCCGGCGGGCGCCTGCCGCCAGTGCCTGGTCGAGGTCGAGATGGGCGGCCGGCCGATGCCGAAGCCGCAGGCGTCCTGCACGATGACCGTCGCCGACGGCATGGTCGTCAAGACGCAGCTGACGTCGCCGGTCGCGGACAAGGCCCAGCAGGGTGTGATGGAGCTGCTGCTCATCAACCACCCCCTGGACTGCCCGATCTGCGACAAGGGCGGCGAGTGCCCGCTGCAGAACCAGGCGATGGCGCACGGCCGCCCGGAGTCCCGGTTCGTCGACACCAAGCGGACGTTCCCGAAGCCGCTGCCGATCTCGACGCAGGTGCTGCTGGACCGCGAGCGCTGCGTGCTCTGCCAGCGCTGCACCCGGTTCTCCCGCGAGATCGCCGGCGACCCGTTCATCGAGCTCCTCGAACGCGGCGCCCACCAGCAGATCGGCACCGCGGAGACGGCGGACGTGCTCGACATGGCGTCGCGGACGACGTCCGGGCAGCCGTTCCAGAGCTACTTCTCCGGCAATGTCATCCAGATCTGCCCGGTCGGGGCCCTGACGAGTGCGGCGTACCGCTTCCGGTCGCGCCCGTTCGACCTGGTGTCCTCGCCGAGCGTCTGCGAGCACTGCTCGTCCGGCTGCGCCGAACGCACCGACTTCCGGCGCGGCAAGGTCCAGCGCAAGCTGGCCGGCGACGACCCGGACGTCAACGAGGAGTGGATCTGCGACAAGGGCCGGTTCGCCTTCCGCTACACGACGGCCGACGACCGCATCCGCCGCCCGCTCGTCCGGAACAAGACCACCGGTGAGCTGGAAGAGGCGTCCTGGACCGACGCGCTGCGCATCGCCGCCGAAGGTCTCGTCCAGGCCCGCTCGGCCGGTGTCGGCGTCCTGCCCGGTGGCCGGCTGACGGTCGAGGACGCCTACGCGTACTCGAAGTTCGCCCGCGTCGCCCTGCGGACCAACGACGTCGACTTCCGCGCCCGCCCGCACTCGGCCGAGGAACTCGCGTTCCTCACCTCGCACGTCGTGGGCGTGACGCCGGAGTCCGGCGTCACCTTCGGTGAGATCGAGCGGGCCCGCACGGTCCTGTGCGTCGCGTTCGAGCCCGAGGACGAAGCCCCGATCGTGTTCCTGCGGCTGCGCAAGGCGGCCCGCCGGAACAAGACTCGGATCGTCCACTTGGGACAGTGGACGACGTCGTCGGTGCGCAAGACCTTCGGCGAGCTGCTCGCCTGCGTCCCCGGCCAGGAGGCCGCCGCGGTCGACGGCATCGCCAAGCACGCGCCGGACCTCGACGAGGCCCTGCGCGGCGAAGGCGCCGTCGTCCTGGTCGGCGAGCGCGCCGCCGCGATCCCCGGCCTGTTCGCCGCCCTGCACGACCTGGTCGAGCGCACCGGCGTCCGGCTCGCGTGGATCCCGCGCCGCGCCGGCGACCGGGGTGCCCTCGAGACCGGCTGCGTGCCGTCGCTGCTGCCCGGCGGCCGCCGGGTCGGCGACGACGCCGCCCGCGTCGCCGTGGAAAACGCCTGGGGCGTCCCGCTCCCGGCCACCCCGGGCCGCGACGCGACCGACATCCTGCTGGCCGCTTCGGCCGGCGAGCTCGGCGGCCTGGTCGTCGGCGGGGTCGACCCGGACGACCTGCCGGACCCGGCCCTCGCGCTGCGCGCGCTGGACACCGCCGGGTTCGTCGTCAGCCTCGAACTGCGGCACAGCGCGGTGACCGAGCGCGCGGACGTCGTGCTCCCGGTGGCCGCGTCGGACGAGAAGGCGGGCAGCTACCTCAACTGGGAGGGCCGCACCCGCCCGTTCGACACGACGATCGAAGGCACCGGCGCCCTGCCGGACTGCCGGGTGCTCGACACCCTCGCCGTCGAGATGGACGCGGACCTGTTCACGCAGACGCCGGCCGCCGCGCGCGGCGACTTCGAGAAGCTCGGCCCGGCTTCGGCACTGCGCTGGAGCCACGTCGCCGCCGAGGTCGCGCCACCCGCGACGCCGGGCGACGGCCAGGCGGTCCTGTCGACCTGGCGCCAGCTGATCGACAACGGGTCGCTGCAGGACGGCGAGCCGCACCTGAAGGGCACCCAGCGCACGCCGGTCGCGCGGCTGTCCGCGAAGACCGCCGAAGGCCTGGGCGCCACCGTCAAGGTGAGCACCGAACGCGGTGCGATCACGCTGCCGGTGGAGATCGCCGACCTGCCCGACGGCGTCGTGTGGCTGCCGGGCAACTCCGACGGCTCCGCCGTGTTCAAGACGCTCGGTGCCGGGCACGGCGCCGTGGTGAACCTCGCTGGAGGTGGGCAATGACCCCGCTGCTGACCACGCTTCTGGGGGACACTGTCGCAAGCAGTGTGCCGGACGCGGCGACGCGGGCGGCGCTGCTGGCCGACGACCCGTTGTGGCTGATCCTGCTCAAGTGCGTGGTCATCCTGCTGATCGGGCCGATCATGACGATCTTCCTGATCGTCTGGGAGCGCAAGGCGGTCGGCCGGATGCAGAACCGGCCCGGCCCCAACCGGGTCGGCCCCGGCGGCTACCTGCAGTCCCTGGCGGACGCGATCAAGCTGCCGTTCAAGGAACAGATCATCCCGGACACCGCCGACCGCAAGGTGTACTTCCTCGCCCCGGTCGTCTGCGTGGTCCCGTCGCTGATCGCGCTGTCGGCCATCCCGTTCGGGCCGGTCGTGTCGATCTTCGGCGAGCGGACCGTGCTGCAGCTGCTCGACCTGCCGGTCAGCGCGCTGGTGATCCTGGCCTGCTCCTCGATCGGCGTCTACGGCATCGTGCTCGCCGGCTGGTCGTCCGGCTCGCCGTACCCGCTGCTCGGCGGCATGCGCAGCGCGGCGCAGGTGATCTCCTACGAGATCGCGATGGGCCTGTCGATCGTCGCGGTGATCCTGCAGGCCGGCACGCTCGACCTGGCCGACATCGTCGGCAAGCAGCAGCCGGCGTGGTTCCTGTACCTGATCCCGAGCTTCGTGATCTACCTGATCTCGATGGTCGGCGAGACCAACCGGGCGCCGTTCGACCTCCCCGAGGCCGAGTCGGAGCTGGTCGGCGGCTTCCACACCGAGTACAGCTCGATGAAGTTCGCGATGTTCTTCCTCGCCGAGTACGTCAACATGGTGATCGTCTCGGCGTTCGCGACGACGCTGTTCCTCGGCGGCTGGATGGCCCCGTGGCCGCTGTCGCTGATCGGGAACAACGTCCTCAACACCGGCTGGTGGCCGGTGCTGTGGTTCTTCGCGAAGATGTTCGTGCTGCTCTTCGGGTTCATCTGGCTGCGCGGCACGCTGCCCCGCTTGCGCTACGACCAGTTCATGCGCCTGGGCTGGAAGGTCCTGGTCCCGCTGAACCTCGTGTGGATCATCATGGTGACCTTCGCGAAGGTGATCACCTGGAACACCGCGACCATCATCATCGCCGCGGTCGCGATCTTCATCGTCGTCGCGCTGTTCTTCTACGTCCGCGCCGCGAGCCGTGAAGAGGAGAGCGAGTCGATCCCGGTGACCGGCGGCGGTTTCCCGGTCCCGCCGCTGGACCTCAAGGTCCCGCAGACCACCCCGCGTCAGAAGGCTTTGGCCAAGGCCGAGGCGAAGGCGGCCCGCCGCAAGCCGGCGGCCGTCGGTACCGCAAAGGAAGGGGCACAAGATGGGGTTTCTTGATCCCGTCAAGGGCTTCGGCGTCACCTTCGGGATGATGTTCAAGAAGGTCGCCACCGAGGAGTACCCGGAGGCCGGCGCGCCCGCCGCCCCGCGTTACCACGGGCGCCACCAGCTGAACCGCCACCCGGACGGCCTCGAGAAGTGCGTCGGCTGCGAGCTGTGCGCGTGGGCGTGCCCGGCGGACGCGATCTTCGTCGAGGGCGGTGACAACACCGAGGAGGCCCGGTACTCGCCGGGCGAGCGGTACGGCGCGGACTACCAGATCAACTACCTGCGCTGCATCGGCTGTGGCCTCTGCATCGAGGCGTGCCCGACCCGGTCGCTGACGATGATCAACTTCTACGAGCTGGCCGACGACGACCGCCAGCGGCTGATCTACACGAAGGAAGACCTGCTCGCCCCGCTGCTGCCCGGCATGGAGCAGCCGCCGCACCCGATGCGGCTCGGCGAAAACGAGCAGGACTACTACGTGAACGGCCCCGAGCTGGCTCGCGGGGAGGGCGTCAAGTGATCGCCGCCCTCCTGGCCCAGGCGCCTTCTCCCGCCGCGGGTGTCACCACCGGCGAGGCGATCGCGTTCTGGATCCTCGGCCCGCTGTCCCTGCTCGGCGCGCTCGGCATGATCTTCTCCCGCAACGCCGTCCACTCGGCGCTGTGGCTGGTGCTGACCATGCTGAGCCTGGGCGCGCTGTACATGATCCAGTCGGCGCCGTTCCTCGGCTTCACGCAGATCATCGTCTACACCGGCGCGATCATGATGCTGTTCCTGTTCGTGTTGATGCTGGTCGGCCGGGAAAGCTCGGACTCGGTCGTCGAAGTCCTCCGCGGCCAGCGGCTCGCGGCGACGGTGCTCGGCATCGGGATGGCGGCGCTGCTGGCCACCGGCATCTACCGGGCGATGGACAACGTCACCCCGGCCATCCCGCTCGACTCGGCGACGTCGGCCGGCGGCGGGCCCAAGGGGCTCGGCAAGCTGATCTTCACCGACTACCTGTTCCCGTTCGAGCTGACGTCGGCGCTGCTCATCACCGCCGCGATCGGCGCGATGGTGCTGGCCTTCACCGACCGGCACGCCAAGGGCGGGAAGCTGTCGCAGAAGGAACTGGTGCTCCTGCGCTTCCGCGGCGAGCACGACCGGCCGTCGCCGCTGCCCGGCCCGGGTGTCTTCGCCACCGCCAACTCGGTGGCCACCCCGGCGCTGCTGCCGGACGGCTCGGTCGCCCCGGAGTCGCTGTCGGCGATCATCGAGTCCACCTCGGCGATCGAGCTGGCGAAGGAACGCAAGCTCGTCGCCGACGACGTCGAACACCCGGACGCGCACGCGCTGGTCGGCTCCGAAGCTTCGGAAACCAAGGGGGAGAAGGAATGACCCCGACGTACTACCTGCTGCTGTCGGCGCTGCTGTTCGCGCTCGGCGCGGTCGGCGTGCTGGTGCGGCGCAACGCGATCGTCGTGTTCATGTGCATCGAGCTGATGCTCAACGCGGTCAACCTGTCGCTGGTCACCTTCGCCCGGATCAACGGCGGGCTCGACGGCCAGGTCATGGCGTTCTTCGTCATGGTCGTCGCGGCCGCCGAGGTCGTGGTCGGCCTGGCGATCATCATGGCCATCTTCCGCACCCGGCGCTCGGCCTCGGTCGACGACACCAACCTGCTGAAGTACTAGGAGACCCCCGAGTGACCGCATCATCGTGGCTGCTGGTGGCCCTTCCTGCGCTCGGCGCCCTGATCCTCCTGCTGGCAGGGCAGCGCGCCAAGGCGTGGGGGCATCTGCTCGGCTGTGCCACCGTCACCCTGGCATTCATCTACGGCGTCATCCTGTTCTTCACCGCCGACACGTCGTCCACTGTGGACACCAAGCTGTACTCGTGGATCCCGGCCGGCGCGCTGCAGATCGACTTCGGGCTGCGCGTCGACGCGCTGTCGCTGACGTTCGTGCTGCTCATCACCGGCGTCGGCATGCTGATCCACTTCTACTCGATCGGCTACATGGCCGACGACGAGGGCCGGTACCGCTTCTTCGCGTACCTCAACCTCTTCGTCGCGTCGATGCTGGTCCTGGTGCTGGGCAACAGCTTCGTGACGCTCTACATGGGCTGGGAGGGCGTGGGTCTCGCGTCCTACCTGCTCATCGGCTGGTACCAGGGCCGCCCGTCCGCCGCGACCGCGGCGAAGAAGGCGTTCCTGATGAACCGCGTCGGGGACGTCGGGCTCGCGCTGGCCATCTTCATCATGTTCAAGTACGCGGGCTCGACCGGCTACGCGCAGGTGTTCCAGGCGGTGGGCGACGGCAAGTTCTCGCCGGGCGCGATCACCGCGATGGCGATCCTGCTCCTGCTGGGTGCCTGCGGTAAGTCCGGCCAGTTCCCGCTGCAGGCGTGGCTCCCGGACGCGATGGAGGGCCCGACCCCGGTGTCGGCCCTCATCCACGCGGCGACGATGGTGACCGCGGGTGTCTACCTGGTGGCCCGCTCGAAGGACATCTTCAACGCCACCGAGGACGGCCGGCTGATCGTCACCCTGGTCGGCACGGTGACGCTGCTGATCGGGTGCATCATCGGCTGCGCGTACGACGACATCAAGAAGGTCCTCGCGTACTCCACGGTCAGCCAGATCGGCTACATGATGCTGGCGGTCGGCCTCGGGCCGATCGCGTACGCGCTGGGGATCATGCACCTGGTCGCGCACGGCTTCTTCAAGGCCGGGCTGTTCCTCGGGGCCGGGTCGGTCATGCACGCCATGAACGACGAGGTCGACATGCGGAAGTTCGGCGGGCTGCGCAAGCACATGCCGATCACCTTCCTCACCTTCGGCCTCGGCTACCTGGCCCTGATCGGCATCCCGCCGCTGTCGGGCTTCTTCACCAAGGACGCGATCATCGAGGCGGCGTTCGGCCAGGGCGGCTGGCGCGGCTGGGTGATGGGCGGCGCGGCGCTGCTGGGTGCCGGGCTGACCGCGTTCTACATGACGCGCCTGATGATGATGACGTTCTTCGGCAAGGAACGCTGGAAGGACCTCAAGTCCGCGGACGGCCGGGACTTCCACCCGCACGAGTCCAAGTCCGTCATGTGGATCCCGATGGCGATCCTGGCGATCGGCTCGGTCGGCGCCGGCGCGTTCTTCGCACTCGGTCACCGCTTCAGCGACTGGCTGGCCCCGTCGGTCGGCGAGCTGGAGGAGGCGCACCACGCGCCGTTCGACGCCTGGGTGATCTCGGTGGCGGCGGTCGCGCTTTCGGTGCTCGGCGTGGTGATCGCGTACCTGATCTTCCGCCGTGACGTCCCGGTCGAGCAGCCCCAGCGGGTCTCGTTCGTCACCCGGGCGGCGCGCAAGGACCTGTACGGCAACACGCTCAACGAGACGCTGGTCGCCCGCCCGGGCACCTGGCTCTCGCGGGCGCTGGTGTTCGTCGACAACCGCGGCGTCGACGGCGCGGTCAACGGCCTGGCCGCCTCGCTCGGCGGCGGGTCCGGCCGGCTGAGGCGGCTGCAGACCGGGTTCGTCCGGTCGTACGCGCTGTCGATGCTGGGCGGCACGTTCCTGCTTCTGGCGGCTCTCCTGCTGGTGAGGTTCTCCTGATGACCTGGTTGCTCATCCTCATCCTGGTGCCGCTGGCCGGCGCCCTGGTGCTGGCGTTCCTCAAGGGGAACGACCGCGCCGCGGTGCTGACCGCGCTCGGGTTCTCGATCCTCGAGTTCCTGCTGGTGATCCCGTTCTGGCTCAGCTACAACGCGTCCGGGCCCCGGCTCCAGATGACGTCGAGCTTCGACTGGATCCCGAGCTTCGGCGTGCACATCGCGTTCGGCGTCGACGGCATCGCGCTGATCATGATCGCGGTGATCGCGCTGCTGGTCCCGATCGTCGTCGGCGGCCTCGGCACGATGGACAAGCTGCCGCCGGGGCGCAGCGCGGGCGGGTTCCTGTCGCTGATCCTGCTGCAGGAGGCACTGACGATCGGCGTGTTCGCCGCGACCGACGTCTTCCTGTTCTACGTGCTGTTCGAGATCATGCTGATCCCGATGTACTTCCTCATCGGCGGCTACGGCGGCGCGAACCGGCAGTACGCGGCGGTGAAGTTCTTCCTGTACTCGTTCCTCGGCGGCCTGATCATGCTGGCGTCGGCGATCGGGGCGTACTCGCTGGCGGCGGACAAGCTCGGCAAGGGCACGTTCGACTGGGCCACGCTGGTGACGGTGGTGCGCGACGCGCCGCTGTCCACGCAGATCTGGCTGTTCCTCGGGTTCTTCCTGGCGTTCGCGATCAAGGCGCCGCTGGTGCCGTTCCACACCTGGCTGCCGGACGCGGCGGGGGAGGCGCCGATCGGCGTCGCCGTCCTGCTGGTCGGCATCCTGGACAAGGTCGGCACGTTCGGGTTCCTGCGCTACTGCCTGCCGATGTTCCCGGACGCGAGCAAGACCCTGGCACCGCTGGTGCTGGTGCTCTCGGTGATCGGCGTCCTCTATGGATCCATCCTCGCCGCGGGTCAGCGGGACATGAAGCGGTTCATCGCGTACGTCTCCATCGCGCACTTCGGCTTCATCTCGCTGGGCATCTTCGCGTTCAACGAGCAGGCGATGGTCGGCTCGGCGACGTACATGCTCAACCACAGCCTGGCGACCGGCATGCTGATCGTGGTGATCGGCCTGGTGATCGCGCGCGGCGGGTCGTCCCGCATTTCGGACTACGGCGGCATGGCGAAGGTGACGCCGCTGCTGGCCGGGCTGTTCCTGCTCGCTGGTCTGTCCACGCTTTCGCTGCCGGGCACCAACTCGTTCGTTTCGGAGTTCCTGGTGCTCATCGGGTCCTATGTGGACCAGCCGGTGTACACGATCCTCGCCACGGTGGGCATGGTCCTGGCCGCGGCGTACGTCCTGTGGCTCTACCAGCGGGTGTTCCAGGGCCCGGTGCGCGGGGACGCTTTGATCGGCGCCGGCGGCGGCCCGGGTACCGCTCTTGCGCCGGAGCTGGGCGCCAAGAAGGCCATCCGCGACCTCGGTGGTAGGGAGATCGCGATCCTCGCGCCGCTGGTCGTGCTGATCATCTTCCTCGGCTTCTACCCGAAGCCGGTGCTCGACACAGTCACCCCGACGGTGCAGCAGACGCTGTCCGCGGTCCAGGGAGGCAAGTAAAAGTGCTCGACATCCTCCTGACCCAGGCACCGGAGCCGCCGGTGCAGGTGCCGTCGATCGACTATCCGGCGGTGCTGCCGGTGCTGATCGTCTTCGGCGCGGCGTGCGTCAGCGTGCTGGTCGAGGCGTTCGCCGCCAAGCGTTCGCGGTTCGGCATCCAGGTGGGCCTGAGCCTGACGTCGATCGTCGCGGCCGGGGTCAGCCTGATCGTCTACGCGACGGGCAGCGCCCCGGCGGGCGGCGTCAAGACGTTCAGCGGCGCGATCTCGATTGACCGGCCGGCGCTGTTCCTCTGGGGCACGCTACTGGCCCTGGCGGTCGGCGCGGTGCTGCTGATTTCGGACCGCGTGGTCGAGCCGGGCGGCGCCCTGGTCGCCCAGGCGGGCATCCGCCCGGGCACGGTCCAGGACCGCGCCCAGACGGCGACGGTCATGCAGACCGAGGTGTTCCCGCTGACGCTGTTCGCACTCGGCGGCATGATGGCGTTCACCGCGGCGAACGACCTGCTGACGATGTTCATCGCGCTGGAAGTGCTGTCCCTGCCGCTGTACCTGATGTGCGGCCTGGCCCGCCGGCGGCGGTTGCTGTCCCAGGAAGCGGCGGTCAAGTACTTCCTGCTCGGGGCGTTCTCCTCGGCGTTCTTCCTGTATGGATTGGCGCTGCTGTACGGCTACGCGAATTCGGTGAAGCTGGGCGACATCGCGGCCGCGGCGGCGGGCACGGACCGCTCGGACACGCTGCTGTTCGCGGGACTCGGCTTGCTGGTGGTCGGCCTCCTGTTCAAGGGCTCGGTGGGCCCGTTCCACACGTGGACCCCGGACGTGTACCAGGGCGCGCCAACCCCGGTGACGGCGTTCATGGCGGCGTGCACGAAGGTCGCGGCGTTCGGCGCGATCCTGCGGGTGCTGTCGGTGGCGTTCTCGTCGACGTCGTGGGAGTGGCGCGGGGTTCTCTGGGGAGTGGCGATCATTTCGATGGTGATCGGCGCGGTGCTGGGCCTGACGCAGACGGACGTCAAGCGCATGGTGGCGTACTCGTCGATCGCCCACGCGGGGTTCCTGCTGGTGGGCGCGATCGCGATGACGCGCGACGGGCTGTCGAGCACGCTGTTTTATTTGTTGGCGTACGGCTTCACGACGCTGGCGGCGTTCGGCGTGATCAGCCTGGTGCGGGATTCCTCGGGCGAGGCAACGCACCTCTCGGCGTGGGCGGGGCTGGCGAAGCGGTCGCCGTTGCTGGCGGGCGTCTTCACGTTCCTGTTGCTGGCACTGGCGGGCATCCCGTTGACGTCGGGCTTCGTGGGCAAGTTCGTGGTGTTCTCGGCGGCGCTGTCGGACGGAATGGCCCCACTGGTGGTGGTTGCACTGGTGTTCAGCGCGGTGGCGGCGTTCTTCTACCTGCGGGTGATCGTCCTGATGTACTTCTCCGAGCCGGCCCCGGACGGCCCATCGGTATCGGTCCCGGGCTTCGGCACCGGAACGGCGATCTTCCTGGGCACGGCGGTGACGCTGGTGCTGGGCCTGGTCCCGGCCTTCGCCCTCGGCTGGGCCGGTTCGGGCGGGTTCGCTTTCTGAGGTCTTGTGGTCAGTGAAGGCCGCCTTGAGGAACTCCTTGTTTCTCAAGGCGGCCTTCTCCTTCGGGTGTGCCAGGCTTGATGGGCTGGTCCGAGTCGACCCTGAGCCGAATCGAAACCGGCCAGCGAAACATTTCGAGCGAAGAAGCCGCCGCATTGCTCGCCATCTACCAGGTAACCGGTGCCCGGCGGGACAACTGCTCGAGATGTCGCGTGAGGTCGATCGCCCGGTCTCGACGAGGCGGCGCTCCACCGCGTGATAGGCGACCCGAAGATCATGGCGGACCAGCTGAGGCATTTGGCCGTGATGACCGCACGCGCACTGGTCGAGGTCCGCGTCATCCCGTGGGTGTGGGTGGACATGCCGCGCTGAACGGCGCCTCCGAGCTGCTCGACTTCGCTGGCGCGCGTCCGTTGGTGTATCTCGAACAGCTCGGTTCCGGTCTGTTCCTCGACCAAGGCGCCGATGTGGCTCCCTACGTCCGCACTGTCGCCACGTTGGACTCGGTCGCGCTCGCCCCCGCGAAGTTGTTGCAGCTGATCGAGCACCTCGCCGAGCAATACGAGTCAGTGGTCGAGGCCGGTCCGCAGCGCGGCGACCTTCTGCGCCATCAGTCCCGGCTCGCCGGGCAGCACGGTGATGTACCGGTTGCCCGGTGAGCCGGTGAGCGTCGTGGCGACGCGCCCGGAGTCGACGTCGAGGTAGCTCATCGAATCCCGGGTCATCGTCCGCGACCCGCCCGGACTGCGCTTGGCGGCGTAGAACTCGCCGACGCCGTAGTAGGGCTGACCGAAGATCTCGTCGAGTTGCCGGGCGCCGCGGCTACGCGCCGGACCGCTGTCGTAAATGTCGTCGGCTTCTTCTTCGCGCCGGAATTCCTCCTGTGGAAAGGAGAACGGCGTGAAGCGCGCCGGAGCGTACGGCGGCAGACTGGCGATCAGTGCGTCCACCGGGTCGTTGTCCGGCGAAAGGGTCTTCAACCACACGCGGCCGCCCTGACACAGCGCGGTGACGGCAAACCGTCCTTGGACGGCGACGAGCATCCCCAGCTGTTCCTGCCTGTCGCGCGCGTAAGCGAAGTACTCGGTCGCCGGACGGTCGAGCAGGTGCAGGACTTCCTCGAATTCAGGGGTGAACCCGTCGCCCTGGGTGAACCCGTACTGGCTCAATTCCTCAAATGCTTCACGATTCACCTGCTTCACCGAGGACGGTGGAATGTACCGCAGGCCACCGGCAAAAATCTGGTGCGGCTCACCGCACCCTGCCCGCCGCATTGCGGTCAGCAACGTGTTCAGCGAAAGTTCGACATGTTTGTGCACCACGTGTTCCTCCCCTTTGGTGTGGTGCTAGCGCTGCGCGCGCTTCTCGCCGATCACGGGTGGCATCGGCTTTTCGATATCGCCGCCGAAAGTGGCGTCCGGGTCGGGATTGCGGAGGTAGGCCGCGGCCTTTTTCTCCGTGTCCTCCTCCTTCTTGCCTTGTCCGGCACCGAGAGCGCCCATGGGTATCCCGCCGGCACCTCGTCCACCCGCGACACCAGGAGCGCCAGGACGTCCACCGGCGACGCTCGCGCCGGGCAGGCCACGCCCGGAGCCGGAGCCGGGTCCCAGCCCGCGCGCACCCGGTTCGTTCACGGCCCCGCTGCCCGTGCCGCGGTAGCCGCCGGTACCCGAGCCGGGACCGTAGCCGGTCCCGGAGCCGTAGCCGGTCCCGGGACCGAACTCGCCGCTACCGTACGGACCGAGCGAGTTGATCGGTTGCCCGGTCGGTCCGAACTGGTATCCCGTACTCGCGGCGGGTGGAATAACGGGCTTGGGGACGTAGCTGTTCGCGTGAGTACCGTCCGACGGAATCCCCGGCGGACGGCCGCTGATCTGGTTCTGCTCAGTCGTGCCTTGCCCCGCCTGGTTCTGCCCGGTCTGACTTTGTCCCGTCTGGTTCTGCGCGGTTCGGTCTTGCCCGGTCTGCGTGCCGGGCCGGTACTGAGACCGCTCCGGGATACCGGGCTGCCGGGTCTGCCGCTGGTCCTGTGTGCTCTGCCCGGTGTCGGTGCCGGTCGGCTTGTCCGTGGGCGGTGGCGTCCCGGTGTCCATCGTGATCGAGGCGCCGGAGTCGGACAGCTGTGCGTACTGGGCGGGCATCTGCGTGCCGTTGGTGGTACTGGCGGAGTGGTACACGCGAAAGGCATCGATGTTGGCCTGGCTGTCAGCCTGCCATCCGGCAACCTTGGTCTGGTACGACTTGCCATCACCGGCGAGCGTGTTGTAGAGATCATTGGCGGTGATGTCAGGAGGCCGAGCCGCGACGGGCTTTACGGAGTTCTTGGCCGTGCCGAAAGCACCGATCTGCGCTTCGACGGCGGTCTGCGCGTTCTTGAGATGAATGGCATCGTCCATCGCGGCTTGGATGAGCGGTGCTGTCGAGTCCGCGGCGGCACTGCCGGCGCCGCCTTGCCAGCCGCTCATGGTTTTGGCCCGGAGGGCAGCGATCCGCTCGGCCCGCTCGATCATCCGCTGGGTGAGGTTGTTGGAGCTGTCCTGCGCGTCGGCCAGTGACTGGGTTCCTTCGCCGCCGGTGATTTGCTCGTAGATCTGCGCGGCAGTTAGGGGACCTTCGGTTACCATCACTTACCCGCCTTGAGGTTGCCCAGCACCTTGGTCGCGACATCATGCGCGGCTGCGCAAGGATCCTTGTGCCCGATGTTCTCTTCGGACTGGGCGATCGAGACATCGATGATGTCATGATCGCTGGTTGCAAGCGCTATCGCGCAACGTCCCCGAGTGTTCCGTTCGTCGGTCATGCCGTAGGCGACCATGGGATGGCCGCTGACTGCTTCCATGGGCATGAAGAATTGAAAGGTCGTATCTTTCTTCGCATATATGGCGGTCAGGCCGATCTTGTCAACGTTGTTGTAGATAACGGATACACCGGCCTGTGACACGTTTGGCACATCCCAGCTGCAGCTCGGTCCACCCTGGCCGTTGAGGTCGGGTTTGGCGGTTACGCTCGTACCGAGGAGGCCTACGATTTGATCGGCTGTGAGTGAGTCGCAGGGTGCCTGCTTGAAATGTGTCGTGTCGAGGGAATCACCCACCTTTGGCACCCCTGGGCCAGGCACCCCGTCACCTCCGTTGGATGGTGAAGTCTGCGATGTGGTGCCGCCGGACGGCATGGGGTTGCCTTGGTTCGTGGGCGTACACGCGGCGAGTGCCAGCAGTGATGCGCTGATCACGACAGTCACGCGGCGCATCAGAGGCTGCCTCCGGTCTGCTTGATCTCGGTGCTGTGGTTGTCTTCGGCCTTGGCGTATTTGCCGAGTGCGGCTTCGAATTTGGTTGCCATGGCCCGGCAGTAATCCTCGCGGGCGACGAGCGTCTCATAGAGTGCGCGGCCAGATCCTTGTATCTGGTTCGCGTTGCCCCCGCTGGCGTATTCCAGGCCGGGCCCGCTGGTTGTTGCAATCGTCCTGGCTCGGCTCTGGTCGAGTTTGAACTCGTTCGCCATGTCGTTCCAGTCCTTGGCCAGCTGCTCCAGCGTCGCCCGGTCGTACTTGAAGCCCGCACCGCTCGCACCGGTGCCCGACGGGGCGCCGTAGGTGCCGGCGTGCGGGGTGATGGGCGTCAGTGGCGCCCGGCGCGTGTTCGGGTCGTAGACCGGTGGCTGGCCGTCAGGCATCGTCTTGCGTCCCTGTCGTCTCGTCGCGACCGGGTGTGACAGAGCTGAAGCGCCCCGAAGTCGTCGTCGTCACTGGTGCTCTCCCCTTGGCTGCAGGGCGCTCCTACCCCGGCACCCTGCGTAGTTCGACGCGTCGGAGATTACCAGGGTTCCAGCCTGTCGGTTCCCCCCTGCAAGAAGATGCGTTCCGCCCGGAATGACAGCTGGATACGGAGTGACAATACGTGATAATCACTTCGGTTGAAGATCCTCCGATAAGGAGAAGTCTGCTGGTCAAGCGCAGAATCCGTAGGCACACTCTGCGTAATGCGGCACTGTTCGGCAACTCACCGTCGTCCTCTTCGTGTGTCTTCTGGTCTCGTCCGGCTGTACCGGCGAGACCTCGGAGACGACGTGTCACGCACCGCTGTCGCTTCCTTGGCATCCGAAACAACCCCGTCCGGCGAATCGGGACGAGAACGCCGTCTACGCTGCGCTCGCTGATCGACCTCGGCGTCTACGGCCGCCGGGAAGGCGCCCGGTGCTGCGCCGGCCACTCGGCAAGCGAGGGGCTTCGATGGCCGGCGCCAGTGTGACCTCGTGCGCGATGTTCTCCCGTTGATCACCGTTCGTGACGAGCCGCCGGAGAGTGCTCCGCTGCGACCAGACAGAACGCCACATGAAAGGCCGGACCGTCGGTTGCAGTGTGCTGATCCGGTCAGTTTCGTCCGGGCAGTGCGGTTCGAGATCGCCTACGGTGAGCGGCAAGACAACGCCCATTGTGAAATCGTGCGTGACTTTGCCGATGCCGGTGCCAACCCCTGCCGAAGGAGCTTGTTTACCCGTCTGGCGGTCAGGACTCCGGCCGCGTCGGGGCCTGCGCGAACATGGTCGTCAACACCGACGGCACCGACTGCGATCCTGCCGTCGACCTCGACGTGCCGAACGGCGGTGTGGACGTGGTGCTGAACGCCGCGCCTTCGAGCCGGTGGTGACGCCGGGTGCCTGCTGGTTCGTCGAACCGCAGCATCGTCTGCAGATCGAGGTGGGGGCGACGGGGCTGGGAGACCACCCGGGGATCTTCGGCTCGGATCCGAACCTCGGGAAGGATCGGCAGGTCGTCCCCTCGGACAGAAGCCGGCGGTGGTTTCGCAATCTGACCGGAAACGAGGTCGCCGAGCGGGAGCGCGGCATCGACGCGGACGTCCAGCCGGCTTTGCCGATGGATGTCACGCTGAAGGCAAAGGCTGTCATCGCGTCAGTGCTGGAGCACGATTTCGGACCAGATCGCTGGCTCGAGGCCGCGCAAGCTGGCGAAGGCGCCGCGGCCACCCTCTCGGCTCGTCCCATGCCGCGGCCCTCGTGACGGCTATGGGGTCGGGGTGCAGCTCGTCCGGCCCAGCGAAACCGCTCCGCTGATGCCCGACGCCGGCAGGAACTCGATACGCAGCATCGTCAAGCCGATGCTTCCGTCGCCCGGCAGGCTCTGGATGTTGAACACCGCGTTCGCCAGCGCCGTTCCGTCCGCTTTCCGGATCGGCGACACGTACCCGACCGGGACCGGGTTCGGCGGGTTCGTGATCCCCGACATTCCGCCGTACGACCAGTTCGCGCTCGTCTGGCTCTGCGTCCCCGAGCACGTCACCGTGAAACTCGCCAGCTTCACCCGCGGCCCACCCGCACTCACCAGTGCCGACAGCTCGAAGTTCTTCCCCGTCGCCGTCGAGGAGGTCGACGTCGGGTTCGGTGAAGTGCACGATGACGTTCCGCCGCCGAATGTCACTCCCGGTTTTGCGACCACCTGGGCCGTTGCGCTCGTCGGGCCGTTGATCGAACAGTGACCCTGGGCCGGCACCTCGACCGTCGAACCCGCCTTCGTGAACGACGCCGAGCCGATGTCAGCCGAAGCCGTCGTAGCCGCCGAAGCAGGCGCAGCAGCTGAAGCGGCCAGGCCCGCAACCACCAGAGCTGTGACGATCGTGCTGCGCATCTGTCTCCTCCTCGACGAGCGGCGAGCGGCGAGCGGCCGGGGCCGGCCGCTCTTCCACGCTTGAATATCCGCCCGCCGGAGACGTCCGTTGCGCCCGGAAACTCCGATCACCCTTTCGGGGATCGTGAACCACCCGGTGGGTGACCGCGGCCGGTGTCATGTTCGTCACCGTTTCCGCAGGACAGCGGGTAAACGACCGCGCGGTGTAGCCACTACGCTCAAGGGGCAACCGACCGGTGCACGAGTAGAGCGGAGCCGACGTGTCTGTGCCTTCCCCAGCCCCCGGGGCGGGATCCCTCCCCGCTGCGCCGGGCGGCGCCCTCGACGACCTGCGGGCGTCGGTCGGGCTGCAGATCGCCGACGAAACCCTCCTTCGATCCATCGCCGGCGGGCTGGCCGAGGTCGAGAAGCTGCTGCGCGAGGTCGTCCGCAGTGACGTCCAGGCCGTCAACGACGCCGCGTTGCACCTGGTCGAAGCCGGTGGCAAACGCTTCCGTCCGCTGTTCACCCTGCTCTCCGCGCAGTTCGGGCCGAAGCAGGACGACCACGTCGTCATCGCCGCCGCCGCGGTCGAGCTGGTGCACCTCGCCACGCTCTACCACGACGATGTCATGGACGAGGCCGACATGCGGCGCGGCGCCGAGAGCGTCAACGCGCGCTGGGACAACACCATCGCCATCCTCACCGGCGACTTCCTCTTCGCGCACGCGTCGCGCCTGGTCGCCGACCTCGGCACGGACGCCGCGCGGATCATCGCCGAGACCTTCGGCGAGCTGGTCACCGGCCAGATGCGGGAGACCGTCGGCCCCGGCCCTGGTGACGACGCCGTCGCGCACTACCTCACCGTCATCGCCCAGAAGACCGGCTCGCTGATCGCCACCTCCGGCCGGTTCGGCGGCATGATGTCCGGCGCCGCCGAGGAGCACATCCAGGCGCTGCGCCGGTTCGGCGACATCATCGGCACCGCGTTCCAGATCTCCGACGACATCATCGACATCGCCTCGCCGTCCGACGAGCTCGGCAAGGCGCAGGGCACCGACCTGCGCGAAGGCGTCCGGACGCTGCCCATGCTGTACGCGCTGGCCGACCCGGAGACCGACCCGCGGCTCGTCGAGCTGCTGTCCGGTCCGATCGCCGACGACGCCCTCGTGCAGGAGGCGCTGGACCTCCTCCGGGTGAGTAGCGGACTCGATCGAGCACGCGCCACCCTTTCCGACTACGCTCAGCGCGCGCGAGCCGAGCTCGCCGCGCTGCCCGCGTCACCCGCTCGGGACGCGTGCGAGTCGGTCGCCGACTACCTGGTCGCGCGCACGCGCTAAGCACTTAACAGGGGCAGGAAAAGATGTCCATATTCGGACAGGTCTGGCTGTGGAGCCTCGCCGCGTTCTTCGTCGGGGTCATCCTCACCTGGCTGGTGCTCGTGCTGCCGCTCCGCAAGAGCGTCCGCCGGCTGGAGAGCTCGCTGGCGCAGGCCCACGCCGACGCCGCGCGCACCCCCGCGAACGCCGGGTCGGTGCGCGGCACCAGCGGCACCGAGGCGTTCCGCCGGTCCGAGCCCGAGCCGTCGCGCCAGGAGACGTCCTACCCCGGCACGCTGGTCGCCGCGCCGCCGATCCACCGCGACGACGTCCACGACGACATCGACGAGGACTTCGCCGAGCTCGACGCCCAGGTGCCGCTGCGGATGCCGCCGCCGGAGACCGAGCCCGTCCACGTGCCGGAGCCGGAATCCGCGGAGGACGACCCGTACCGGAGCGCGGCCGCCCAGTTCCTGACGCCGGAGGACGAGCCGGAGCGCGCCACCCCGACCCAGTACCTCACCCCGGTCGGGGATTCGTTCGACGACGCCGAGCCGGAGTCGCCCGCCCTGTCGCGGCTCGAGCAGAAGCTCGACTCCGACGCCGCGGGCTCGCTGTTCACGCCACCATCCGGCGAGGCCGCGCCGGCGCCGGACTGGTTCGACCGCGAGGCGCCGGCCGAGCAGCGGTCGGCGTTCGAAGAGCCGGTGGAGCGCACGCGGTACCTCGGCTCGGTGAGCAAGGACGAGCCCGAAGAGGCCGAGCCGCCGCAGTACGCGTTCGGCGGCGACATCGCCGAAACCGAGCTGGACGTGCCTCCGGAGACCCCCGCCGAAGCCACGCAGGTGCTGCCGAAGCGGCAGCCGCGGGAGGCGGTGCGCGGCGGGTTCGACGCGCCCCAGCCGATCCAGCCGTCGATGCGCACGGTCGAGCGCCGCGAGCCCGACCTGTCCGGCGCGCACAGCGGCTCGCTGTTCGAGCCGTCGGTCCAGCCGAACCAGGCGGCCGCCGGTGTCGTGGCGCCGGAACCACCGCCGGCCCGCCAGTCGGCGGGCGACTCGGTCCCGCCGGGTCCGTTCGGCCCCGGTTCGGCGATGCCGCGCCCGGGTGGCGGGGCGCCCAGCGACAGCTTCGCCGTGAAGGCCAGCGTCACGGCGCTGCGGTACTGCACCGAGGAGTCGGCGCAGTTCCCGAAGATGGTGGCCGAGGTCTGGTTCCGGACGGCGGAAGACGCCGAGCGCGTCGGGTTCCGGCCGCTCAGCTGACGTTCGGACGCGCGACCTGAAGTTCCGGACGGCTGTCCGGCCCTGAATGCTTCGAAGGCCGCCATGCACCGGCATGGCGGCCTTCGGGAAGCAGCGGGTTACGCGACCGTCCAGGTGTCCTTGCCGCGCAGCAGGCCCTGCAGGTCCGGCTTGCGCGCCGCGCGGGCCTCCTCGACCTGGGCGCGGGCGCCGTCGTCGTACGTCGGGCGCTCGACCTGGCGGAGGATGCCCGTCGGGACGTGGTTGAGGTTCTGGTCGCCCAGGCGCGACAGCGCGAACGCGTACGACGTGTCCGCGATCGACGGGTCGTGCACCACGACGTTGTCTTCGCCGATGTCGGCGACCTTGGCGACGTCCAGCCCGCCCCAGTCGCCGCGCTTGACGCCGAACTCCTGGTTCGGGCCGAAGCGGATCGGCTCGCCCGCCCGCAGCGGGATCAGGCGCGTCGCGGCCTCGTCGGCGTCCTTGAGGACGTCGAACGCGCCGTCGTTGAAGATCGGGCAGTTCTGGTAGATCTCGACCAGCGCCGAGCCGCGGTGCTGCGCCGCCGCCTGCAGGACCTCGGTCAGGCCCTTGCGATCGGAGTCCAGCGCCCGGCCCACGAACGACGCCTCCGCGCCGATCGCCAGCGACAGCGGGTTGAACGGCGTGTCCACCGACCCCATCGGCGTCGACTTCGTGACCATGCCCTGCCCGGACGTCGGGGAGTACTGGCCCTTGGTCAGCCCGTAGATCCGGTTGTTGAACAGCAGGATCTTGATGTTCACGTTGCGGCGCAGCGCGTGGATCAGGTGGTTGCCGCCGATGGACAGCGCGTCGCCGTCACCGGTGACGACCCACACCGACAGGTCCGGCCGCGTGGTGGCCAGCCCGGTCGCGATCGACGGCGCGCGGCCGTGGATCGAGTGCATGCCGTAGGTGTTCAGGTAGTACGGGAAGCGCGACGAGCAGCCGATGCCCGAGATGAACACGATGTTCTCGCGCTTGAGGCCCAGCGTCGGGAGGAACGACTGGACGGCGTTGAGGACGACGTAGTCGCCGCAGCCCGGGCACCAGCGGACTTCCTGGTCGGACTTGTAGTCCTTGGCCTTCTGCGGCTCGTCGGTGGTGGGCACGAGGTCCAGGCCGCCGAGGTTGGGTATCCCCAGATCGATCGCGGTCATTTCGCCGCCTCCGTCGTGACGCTGGTGATGATCTCCGAGAACAGGTTCTGCAGCTCTTCGGCCTTGAACGCCATCCCGGCGACCTTGGTGTGCGAGTGGACGTCGACCAGGTACTTCGCCCGCAGCAGCAGCGACAGCTGGCCGAGGTTCATCTCCGGCACCACGACCTTGTCGTAGCTGCGCAGGATGTCGCCGAGGTTGGCCGGCAGCGGGTTGAGGTGCCGCAGGTGCGCCTGCGCGATCGGCAGGCCCAGCTTGCGCACGCGACGGCAGGCCGCGCCGATCGGGCCGAACGACGAGCCCCAGCCCAGTGCCAGGACGCGCGCCTTGCCGCCGGAGGGATCGTCGACGACGAGGTCGGGGACGTCGATGCCGTCGATCTTCGCCTGCCGCAGCCGGACCATCTTGTCGTGGTTGTCCGGGTCGTAGGAGATGTGGCCGGTCTTGTCGGCCTTCTCCAGCCCGCCGATGCGGTGCTGCAGGCCGGGCGTGCCCGGCACCGCCCAGGCGCGGGCGAGCGTCTCGGGATCGCGGACGTAGGGCCAGAACTCGCCGGAGTCGTTGTCCGCGTTGGGTTCGGTGGCGAACTCGACCCGCAGGTCGGGCAGCTCGTCGACGTCCGGGATCAGCCACGGCTCGGAGCCGTTCGCGATCGCGCCGTCGGAAAGCAGCAGCACCGGCGTGCGGTACTTCAGCGCGATCCGGGTCGCCTCGACGGCCGCGTCGAAGCAGTCGGCCGGCGACAGCGGCGCGACGATCGGGACCGGCGATTCGCCGTTGCGGCCGAACATCGCCTGCAGCAGGTCGGCCTGCTCGGTCTTGGTCGGCAGGCCGGTGGACGGGCCGCCGCGCTGGACGTCGATGACGACCAGCGGCAGCTCCACCATCACGCCGAGGCCGACGGCTTCGGACTTCAGCGCGACACCCGGCCCGGACGTCGAGGTGACGCCGAGCGCGCCGCCGTAGGACGCGCCGAGCGCGGCGCCGATGCCGGCGATCTCGTCTTCGGCCTGGAAGGTGATGATGCCGAAGTGCTTGTGCTTGGACAGCTCGTGGAGGATGTCCGACGCCGGGGTGATCGGGTACGTGCCGAGCAGGATCTGGAGGCCGGAGCGCTGCCCGGCGGCCACGAGCCCGTAGGCCAGTGCGGTGTTGCCGGTGATCTGCCGGTAGGTGCCCTGCTTCAGCTTCGCCGGCGCGACCTGGAACGTCGTCGCGAACGACTCGGTGGTCTCGCCGTAGTTCCAGCCCGCGCGGAAGGCGAGGATGTTGGCCTCGGCGATGTCGGGCTTCTTCGCGAACTTCTCGCGCAGGAACCGCTCGGTGCCCTCGGTCGGCCGGTGGTACATCCACGACAGCAGGCCGAGCGCGAACATGTTCTTGCAGCGCTCGGCGTCCTTCTTGCCGAGGCCGGTGTCGGCGAGCGCGCCCTGGGTCAGCGTCGACATGGCGACCCGGTGCACCTGGTACGGCGCGAGCGTGTCGTCGTCCAGCGGGTCCGTCGCGTAGCCGACCTTGGTCAGGTTGCGCTTGATGAACTCGTCGGTGTTGAGGATGATCGTGCCGCCGTGCGGGACGTCGCCGAGGTTCGCCTTCAGCGCGGCCGGGTTCATCGCCACCAGCACGTCCGGCCGGTCGCCGGGGGTGAGGATGTCGTAGTCGGCGAAGTGCACCTGGAAGCTCGAGACGCCGGGGATGGTGCCCTGTGGCGCGCGGATCTCGGCGGGGAAGTTCGGCATCGTCGACAGGTCGTTGCCGAACGCGGCGGCTTCGGACGTGAAGCGGTCGCCGGTCAGCTGCATGCCGTCACCGGAGTCGCCCGCGAACCGGATGACCACCCGGTCCAGCTTGCTGACCTCGGTCGGCCTGGTTGCGGCGAGCGAGCCGTGGCCAGCGCCGTTGCCGTTCGCACTCGTGCTCATGGGTCAGGGATTCCCTCTCTCCCGACGGTACGGCTTCCGTTCGCCTGCCGGTGCCGCGGCTGCGTCCACCAGGTCTACTCTCGAGGTTAGCTCGCCCTCAACACCGATGTTGGTAGTGTCCCGCGTGCTGGGCGACCTCATCGGTGCGGGTTCCCTGTCTTTCCTCGCAGCTCCAGCGGATACCTGTAACCGATGGTAAAGGGTAACCACTGTGGGACGTTGTGACGCGCGTCTCCCGCAAGGATAGGGGCCCCTGCTCGAGTCACGGCTGAGCGTGGATCCGGGCCCGCATCAGGGAAAGCCGTTCGGCGAACTCCGGTGACGCCAGCGAAGCCAGCTGCGGCTCGATCTCGACGTCGACGGCGTCGCCGTGCCGCGCCAGGACCGCGGTGGCGCGCAGGCTGCGCTTGGTGGCGATCAGGACTTCGCGCGGAGCCGCGACGGCGGCGTGAGCGAGGTCACGCGCGGCCGTCAGCAGTTCGTCGTGGCCGCCGTCGACCACGCGCAGCGCCAGCCCCGCCCGCACCGCCGCTTCGGCGTCCAAGGGCTGCCCGAACAACGTCATCGCGGCGGCCTGCTGCGGGCCCACGAGCCGCTGCGTCATCCAGGTCATCCCACCGCCGGGATGCAGCCCGAGCTCGAGGAACCGGGCGACGAACTTCGCGCGCGGCCCGGCCAGCCGGACATCGGCGGCGAGGGCGAGGTTCAGCCCGGCCCCGACGGCCGCCCCGCCGACGGCCGCGATCGTCGGCAGCGTGCACCGCGCGACGGCCAGGAAGCCTTCGTAGATGGCGCGCAGGCCGGCTTCGCCGGCTTCGGCCAGGGCGGCGAGATCGGCCCCGGCGCAGAAGGCGGGCGGCGTCCCGGTGACGACGACGGCGTGCACGGAGGCGTCCCGTTCGGCGGCCTCGACGGCGGCGGCGAGCTGCGCGGAGAGGTCGAGGGTCAGCGCGTTCCGGCTGCCGGGAGCGTCGACGGTGACGAGGGCGACGCCGCCGGAGTGCTCGCTGACGATGCTGTCGGTCATCGGCTCAGGGTATTGGTGGTGTGTGGTGGAACTGCTGGTGGTGCTGGTCGGCAACCTGCTGACGATGATCGACATGTCGGAGCTGTTCGGCGGACGGCGCCGTCGGTCCCGCGCGGCGGCCTTCGCGCGTGGCGAGCGGGTGGAGTTCCCGTGTGTGCTGCGCTCCGAAGAGGTGACCGACGGCCGCGAACGGCGTGGCTGGATCGCGGTGGGCGAGGGGCCGGCGACGTGGCGGACCCCGGGCGCGGAGCCGGTGCCGTTCGACCCGGGCGAGCTGACGATGCAGGCGGTGGACCGGCAGGCGGTGACGTTCCAGTCGGCGGGCGGCCGGACGGAGCTGCGGCTGCACCCGGACGAGGCGCCGGCGGTCCTGCGCGCCCTGGGCGGCTGAGCGGCCGAAACTGTCGGACCCCGCCGGTAAGCTGGAAACCGGGGGCCGGAGGCCTCACTGCTCCGGTGTGGGCGGCCGCTCGAGCAGCCGCGACAGCACCACGGTCGACACGGTCCGGTCCACGATTTCCAGCCCCCGCAGCCGCTCCAGCGCCGTCTCCAGGTGGTGGATGTCCGCCGCCCGCAGGTGGACGATCGCGTCCGCCGCGCCGGACACCGTGTACGCCGCCACCACCTCCGGGAGGGGCTCCAGCCGCGCGCGGATGCGGGCCGGCGTGATGTTGCCCTGGCACGTGACCTCGACGAACGCCTCCGTTCCCCAGCCCAGCGCCTCCGGGTCGACCACCGCCGTGAAGCCCCGCAGGATGCCCGTCTCCAGCAGGCGGTCGACCCTCCTCTTGACCGCCGGGGCCGACAGGCCGACCACCTTGCCGATCTCCGCGTAGCTTGATCGCGCGTTTGCCACGAGACACGAAACGATTCGCTGGTCGATGGTGTTCACACGCAACACTTAGCACAGATATGCGCAGCGAACAGCGATTGATTGCGATATTAGGCACGCCTTACCCTGCACTCATGCAGGCGATGCGCGTACCGACCACTCGTCGATACCTCATGTGCCCGCCGCGCTTCTTCGCGGTGGACTACGTGATCAACCCCTGGATGGACCCGACCCAGCCGGTCAGCGCCGACGTCGCCGTCGCGCAGTGGACCGAACTGCGCGACACCTACCGCCGGCTCGGCCACACCGTCGAGGAGATCGACCCGCAGCCCGGCCTGCCCGACATGGTCTTCGCCGCCAACTCCGGCACCGTCGTCGACGGCCGCGTGCTCGGCTCGCGGTTCCGCGCCCCGCAGCGCGCCGCGGAGGCCGAGCACTTCCGGCGCTGGTTCGTCGAGCACGGCTACCGCGACATCACCATGCCGGAGAAGATCAACGAGGCCGAGGGCGACTTCGCCTGGACCGGCTCCCTGCTGCTCGCCGGCACCGGCTTCCGGACCGACCCGGCCGCGCACGCCGAAGCCCAGGAGGTCCTCGGCGTCCCTGTCGTCTCGCTGCAGCTGGTCGACCCGCGCTACTACCACCTCGACACCGCCCTGTTCGTGCTCGCCGAGGCGACGGACACGACGCGCGCGCAGATCGTCTACTACCCGGACGCCTTCTCGGCCGGCTCGCGCCGCGTGCTCGAGCGGGTGTTCCCGGACGCCGTGCTCGCCACGAAGGAAGACGCGGAGTGCTTCGGCCTCAACGGCGTGTCCGACGGCCGCAACGTCGTCCTCCCGGTGGAGGCCACCCGTCTGGGTGAAATTCTGCTCGCACGGGGGTACGAACCGGTCTACGTCGACATCTCCGAGCTGCGGAAAGCCGGCGGCGGCCCGAAGTGCTGCACGCTGGAGATCCGCAAGGGCTGATCGGCACCCGAAAACGTGTAACTCACCCGTTTGCCACGGCGATTAATCGAAGTAACAAATCGACTACTCGCAGTGGCAGGCGGTGGGAGGGATGACGGTGATCCTCGCCGTGCACGGGGTGGGCCGACCGGCGCGCCCGCTCGACCCGGGCGAGGACGAGCGCTGGCTGACCGTCGAGCAGTTCGAGCGCGTCCTCGACGTCGCCGCGGACCGCGAAGACGTCCACCTCACCTTCGACGACGGCAACGAGTCCGACGTCGACATCGTGCTGCCCCGGCTCGCCGACCGCGGGCTGACGGCGGAGTTCTTCCCGCTGGCCGGCCGGCTCGGGCAGCGCGGCTACCTCGACCGCGGGGGCCTGCGCGAACTCGCGGACGCCGGGATGGAGATCGGCTCGCACGGCTGGGAGCCGCGAGACTGGCGGCGCCTCGACGACCGGCACGCCACCCGCGAGCTGAAGGACGCCCCGAAGCTGCTCGGCGACCTGTGCGGCCGGCCGGTGCGGCGGTACTCGCTGCCGTTCGGCGCCTACGACCGGCGGGTGCTCGCACGGCTGCGCCAGGCCGGCGCGACCCGCGTCTACTCCAGCGACGGCGGGGCCGCCCGCCGGGACGGCTGGCTGCAGGCGCGCACCGAGCTCCCGCACGACCTCGACGGCGACTGGCTCGACGAAGTCCTCGCCGGCTCCCGGCGGCGGGCCGTGCGCTGGGCGAACCGCCTGTGGCGCCGCACCCGGAGGTCTTAACCCGCTCAACCCCGAGGTGCGGGCGGGTGCCCCGCCGCTAAAAGGAAAGTTTCCTAACTAAAGAGGCGTCAGGAGCACAACTGACACCTCTTCACGCACCGGCGGCGAATCGCGGTTCCCGGCCACGGTCCGCCCCGGGATCGAAACCCGATTCTTACCTGAATCCCTTGCGTCTCACCGCAGTCTCACGCTTCCCCCGTCCGCCGCAGCCGCGGTAACGATCCAGGGGCGCCCGCCGACCAACTTGAGGGTCGCGCGGAATAGCGGAGGTTTGGCGTGAAGATCAGTGTCTTCGGGCTCGGTTACGTCGGTTGTGTCTCCGCCGCGTGCCTGGCGGGGCAGGGACACCGGGTGGTCGGCGTGGACGTCAACCCGGTGAAGATCGACCTCATCACGCAGGGCAACGCCCCGGTGGTCGAGGAGCGGATCGGCGAGCTGACCGCCGAGGTCGTCGCGAGCGGCGCGCTGAGAGCCACGACCGACGTCGCGGAAGCCGTCGCCGACAGCGAGATTTCGCTGGTCTGCGTCGGGACGCCGTCGGCGCCGAACGGCAGCCTCTCGACCGTTTACCTCGAGCGCGTGGCGGAGGAAATCGGCGAGGCGCTCGCGAAGAAGAGCGAGCGGCACACCGTCGTCTTCCGCAGCACCATGCTTCCCGGCACCTGCCTCGACCTGCTGGTCCCGATCCTGGAGAAGGCGTCGGGCCGCACGGCCGGCGTCGATTTCGGCGTCGCGGTGAACCCCGAGTTCCTGCGCGAGGGCACCAGCGTCCGCGACTTCTTCGACCCGCCGAAGACGGTGATCGGCGAGATCGACGCGGCCAGCGGCGACGCCGTCGCGGCGCTCTACGAGGGCCTGCCCGGCCCGGTTTTCCGGGTGCCGATCCCGGTCGCGGAGATGACGAAGTACGCCGACAACTCCTTCCACGGCCTGAAGATCGGCTTCGCCAACGAGCTCGGCGCGATCTGCCGGGCCCTCGGGCTCGACTCGCACCAGGTGATCGACGTCTTCCTCGCCGACACCAAGCTCAACATCAGCCCCGCCTACCTCAAGCCCGGGTTCGCCTTCGGCGGCTCGTGCCTGCCGAAGGACCTGCGCGGGCTCGTCTACGCCGCGCACCGGGCCGACGTCAGCGTGCCGATCCTGTCGCACGTGCTCGCGTCGAACGACGAACACCTGCAGCGCGCGTTCGACCTGGTCGCGCGTACCGGCAAGCGCAAGGTCGGGCTGTTCGGCCTGTCGTTCAAGCCGGGCACCGACGACCTGCGCGAGTCCCCGCTGGTCGAGCTGGCCGAGAAGCTGCTCGGCAAGGGGTACGACCTGAAGATCTACGACGCCAACGTCAGCCTCTCGCGGCTGATGGGCGCCAACCGCGAGTACATCGAGAGCCGGCTGCCGCACCTCGGGCAGCTGCTGGCCGGGTCCGTCGGCGAGGTCGTGAACCACGCCGACGTCCTGCTCGTGGGCACCAAGGACCCGGACGTGCTGGCGGCGCTGCCGCACGACCGGGAGATCGTCGACCTCGTCCGCCTGCCCGACGCCGCCGAGCGTCGCCTTGAAGAGGGATATGCCGGCCTTGCCTGGTAAAGCGCTCATCCTCGTCGAAAACCTCTCCGTCCCCTTCGACCGGCGGGTGTGGCAGGAGTCCACGACCCTGCGCGACGCCGGGTGGGAAGTCCACGTGATCTGTCCGCAGGGCACGAAACGCGACACCGAGGCCGAAGCCGTCGTCGACGGCGTCCACATCCACCGCTACCCGCTGAAGGCGGCGACCGGCGGCCCCGCGGGCTACCTGCAGGAGTACGGCACCGCGTTGTGGCACACACTGCGGCTGGCCCGCAAGGTCGGACCGGTCGACGTCGTGCACGCCTGCAACCCACCGGACCTGCTGTACCTGGTCGCGAAGGTGCTGAAGCGCCAGGGCGCGAAGTTCATCTTCGATCAGCACGACCTGTGCCCCGAGCTGTACCTCTCGCGGTTCGACCGCGGGCAGGACCTCCTCTACCGCGGGGTGTGCGCGCTCGAACGCGCCACCTACCGCGCCGCCGACGTCGTGATTTCGACGAACGAGAGCTACAAGCAGGTCGCCCGGATCCGCGGCGGCAAGCGGCCCGAGGACGTCTTCGTGGTGCGCAGCGCCCCGGTCGTCGAGCGGTTCCACGAGGTGCCCGCCGAGCCCGAGCTGAAGAAGGGCAAGCCCTTCATGCTGGCCTACCTCGGCGTGATGGGCCCGCAGGACGGCGTCGACTACGCGCTGCGCGCGCTCGCGAAGCTGCGTGACGAGGTCGGCCGCACCGACTGGCACGCGGTGTTCGTCGGCTCCGGCGACGCGTTCGACGACATGGTCGCGCTCTCGGCGAAGCTCGGGCTGGCCAACCAGGTCGAGTTCACCGGCCGGATCTCCGACGAGGACCTCGTCCGCTACCTGTCCACCGCGGACGTCTGCCTGTCGCCGGACCCGCTCAACCCGCTCAACGACGTCTCCACGATGAACAAGGTCATGGAGTACATGGCGATGAGCAAGCCGATCGTCTCGTTCGAGCTGCGGGAGGCGCGGGTTTCCGCCGGCGACGCCGCGGTCTACGCCCCGGCGAACGACGAGACGGAGTTCGCGGCGCTGGTGTCCCGGCTGCTCGACGACCCCGAAGAGCGGATCCGGATGGGCAAGCTCGGCCAGGCCAGGGTGGCGGGTCCGCTCTCGTGGGAGAACTCGGCGAAGAACCTGCTCGCCGCGTATGAGCACGCTGTGAAGTCCTGATCGCCGTTAGATCAAGAACCCACCGGACGTGTAACCAATGCTTCCGGTCCGACGACGGTTGGGGTAACCGGCCGATCAACTGAACCCGTTCGGCGTACCCGGCTCAGGAATGGAGATCCCGCCGTTGACTGACGACACGGTGCGCCTGGCCCTGGTCGGGCAGGTCCTGCGACGGCGATGGCGGCTGCTGGCCGCCTTCGCCGTCCTGGGTGCGCTGGTCGGCGCGGGAGCGTCGCTCCTGTTCTCGCCCGGCTACAAGACGACGTCGAGCGTGCTGCTCCAGGGCCCGCGCCAGGCCGACGAGCTGCTGACGCAGGCCGACATCGCGAAGGCGTCGGTCGTCCTCGACCGCGCCGCGGCCGTGCTGCCGTGGCACCCCAGCGGCGCCGACCTGAAGGACCAGGTCACCACGTCGGTGGCGCAGAGCAACGTCGTGACGATCACCGTCTCCGCCGACACCGCCGAGCACGCCCAGCAGCTCGCCGACCAGGTCGCCCAGCAGTACGTCAAGTTCGCCGGGCAGCTGGCGAGCAACTCCGCCGACGCTTCGGTGCAGCTGGCCCAGGAGCAGCGCGAGTCGCTGCGCCAGCAGGTCAAGCTGACCACGGAGAAGATCAGCGACCTCGCCAAGAACGTCGGCGGCGAGCTGACCGTGGAAAGCGTGCAGGTCCGCACCCAGCTCGAAGGCCTGAAGACGTCGCTGGAGCAGGCGATCAACGACCTGAACGAGGCCGACCTCGCGACCGGCGTCGGCAACACCGTGGTGCTCGGGCCGGCCCAGCGCCCGACGTCGCCGGCGGCGCCGACGCTGACGCAGTTCGTCGCCGGGGGCGCGGTGCTGTTCTTCCTCGCCGGCGTGTTCGGCCACCTGTTCACCGCCCGCACCGACCGGCGGCTGCGCGGCGAGCCGGAGATCGCTTCCGCGCTCGGCGCGCCGATCCTCGCCGGCGTCGACGTCACCACGCCGCAGGGCGACCGCGCGCCGGCCACCGGCCTCCTCGGCAAGGTCCGGCACCTGCTCGGCGGCGACCGGCCGTGGGTGCTGCCGCCGATCGCGACGTCGGCCGACGAGGTCAACCGCGACATCCGCTACCGCCGCGTGCTGGCCCGGGTGGCCGCCGGTCCCGCCGACGTCCTGCTGCTGGTGGCCGACGACGACCGCACCGGCCGCCTGGCCGCCGCGCAGCTCGCCGAGCTGGCCGACCGGCTGTCCGTGCCGCTGCGGATCTTCGAGTTCTCGCCCGACCGGCCGACGGTGCCGGACGCCACGGCGAGCTCCGGGGTCCTGGTCGTGCTGGGCGCCGGCACGCGCACCGCGTGGCAGCTCGTCCGGCTCGCCGAGGCCTGCGCGGACGGCGGCCAGGAGATCGTCGGCGCCGTCCTCACCCACCCCGTCCGGCCGAGCGAGCCGGAGCAGCCCGGACCCGCGGCGGAAGCCCCCGAGAAAGCCATGGCAGGTTCGGCGTGACGACTTCCTCTTCGCAGGCTCCGGCCGCTCCGCTGATCGATCTGCAGCGGCTGTTCATCGCCATCCGCCGCCGCAAGCGCGTCTGGCTGGCCACGGCGCTGCTCGGGCTCGTCGCCGGCACGGCGCTCGCGATCCTGCTGCCGGCGCCGCCGACCGCGGTCGCCAAGGTCATCGTGGTCCACCAGGACGACTCGCCGACCGACAGCGGCACGTTGATGCGCACCGACGTCGCCGTGCTGCAGACGACCCAGATCGCCGAAGCCGCGCTGAAGAAGCTGGGCAGCACCGACTCGCCCGAAGAGTTCATGAAGAACTACGCGGGCCTCGGGCTGACGAACAACATCCTGCAGATCACCGTCAAGGCCAAAACCGACGGGGAGGCCGCGGCGCGGGCGCAGGCGCTGGCCGACACGTTCATCGCCGACCACGTCCGGCGCAGCCAGGCCGCCGCGGCCGCCCAGTCGCAGGCCATCCTCGACCAGCGCAAGAACGCCCAGGACGAGCTGGGCCAGGTCGAGCAGCAGATCGTCGAGGAGGAGGGCAAGGGCCGCCAGGCCAGCCAGCCCACCCTCGAGAACCTCTACAGCCGCCGCGCCGCGCTCACCGCGCAGATCTCGGACTTCACCACGCGCGCCCAGCAAGCCGGCATCGGCAGCCCGCAGGTCGCCGCGGGCACCCAGGTCGTCGACGCGGCCCGCGTGCTGCCCAAGGCGTTCCTCAGGACCACGGCGACCAACGCCGGCATCGGGTTCGCGCTCGGCCTGGCCCTCGGGCTCGCGCTCGTCGCCGTCGGCGCGGTCTCGCGCGACAAGCCGGTGCTGCGCCGCGAGATCTCGACGCACCTCGGCGCGTCCGTGATCGCGCAGCTGCCGTCGAAGCCGCGCGGGCCCGCCCGGCTGTGGCGGCGGTCGCGCGCGGTCTCCGAACGCAAGCGCGTCGCCACCACGCTGGTCCGGCTGATCAAGCAGGACCCGCGCGAGGTGTCGCTGCTGGAGCTCGGTGCCCCGAAGGTCGCCGCCGCGCTCGGCCTGGACATCGCGGCGGAGCTGGGCACCGCGAGCGTCCTCGACGACCTGCCGGGGGAGGACGTCCGCAAGCTGGCGCGGGAGACGAAGAGCGACGTCTCCGTGGTCGGCGCCGGCGACCCGCCCGCGAAGCCGGAGGAGCGCCGCGTCGGCGTCGGCACGGTGTCGCCGGGCACGGCGTGGACCGACCTGGAGCACCTCGGCAAGGAGACCGTGCTGGTCGTGAAGGCCGGGCACGCGAACACGCTGTGGCTGCACACCGTCGCCCGGCAGCTGGCCGACCAGGAGATCCCGATCCTCGGCGTCGTGCTGGTCGACCCGGACCCGCGCGACAAGTCCGACGGCACGCTGTGGGACGGCCTGCACACGGCCCTGCGCGGCCGCGGCCGCCCGGCGGCGCAGCCGGCCTCGGCCGAGCGCGAAGACCGCCTGGACGAGCTGGTCGCCCGCGTCGCCGAGCGCGTCGCGGCCACCGAGCATCCGACGCGCCGGTTCACCCCGGTCCGGCCGGTGCTCCCGCCGGCGCTCGCCACCCCCCGGCCACCGGCGTCGCCGCTGCCGCCACCGGGCGGCGTGAGCGTCCCGGACCACCTGAACGCCCCGACGAAGAAATTCGCCCCGGTCAAGCCCACGAAGCGGCCGACGCCGTTCAAGCGCGACCACGGCGAGCCGAGCCACAAGGGCGAACTCGACGCCGACCTCGAGCCCGAAAAGAGCGCTGTGACAACCGGGGCTTTGCCCCGGGCCGGGGGCTCCGCCACCCAGACCCCCGAAAAAAGTGCGTGAGTCTCCTGACCCGCGCCGCGACCGAAGGGGAGCGCACTCCAGATGTGCGGCATCGCAGGCACCTACCTCTGGCCGGACGGCGGGCCGCTCACCGACCGGCTGACGAAGACGCTGGCCCACCGCGGCCCGGACGGCTCCGGCCGCTACGAGCACCGGGCCGGCCCCGGCGCCGTGCACCTCGGCCACCGGCGGCTTTCGATCATCGACCTGTCCGAGACCGGCGCCCAGCCGATGGTCCTCGACGGGCTCGCGCTGAGCTACAACGGCGAGCTGTACAACGCGCCCGAGCTGCGGGCCGAGCTTTCCGCGGCGGGGGTGCGCTTCCGCGGCACGTCCGACACCGAGGTGCTGCTGCAGGCGTGGCGGCGCTGGGGCACCGGCTGCCTGCCCAAGCTGCGCGGCATGTTCGCCTTCGCGCTGTTCGAGGAGGGCACCGGCGAGCTGTTCCTGGTCCGCGACCAGCTGGGCATCAAACCGCTGTTCTTCGTCCAGCGCGCCGGCGGCGTCGCCTTCGCGTCCGAGCTGAAGGCGCTCGCGGGTGAACTGGGCGGGTCGCTGCAGGTCGACAACGCGGCGCTGATCGCGTCGCTGCTCTACTACTGGGTGCCGGACAGCCGGTGCGCCTACCAGGGCGCCGAGAAGCTGCAGCCGGGCACGTGGCTGCGCTGCCGCCCGGACGGCCAGGTCGACCGGGGCCGGTTCTGGTCGTTGCGGGAGGTCGCCGAGGAGGGCGCGGCCTTCGACGGCGAGGTCGACCTGCACGCCGTGATCGCCGAGTCGACGGCCAAGCACCTGCTGTCCGACGTCCCGGTGGCGACCTTCCTGTCGGGCGGGCTGGACTCCAGCTACCTGACGGCGCTTGCCGCGCGGTCGCAGCCCGGGATTTCGGCCTACACCATCGGGTTCCGGGCCGAGGACGCGAAGTTCGAGGCGATGCCGGACGACCTCCGCTATGCCCGGATCGTCGCCGGGAAGTTCGGCGTCGACCTGCACGAGATCGAGATCGCGCCGCAGGTGCTCGACCTGCTGCCGAAGATGACCTACCACCTCGACGAGCCGATCGGCGACCCGGCGGCGATCAACTCGTTCCTCATCTGCTCGGCCGCGCGCGAGGCCGGCGTCAAGGTGATGCTGTCCGGGATGGGCGCCGACGAGCTGTTCGCCGGCTACCGCAAGCACCTCGCGAACCTGATCGCCCTGCGCTACCACAAGGTGCCGGGCGCGGTCCGGCGGCCAGTAGAGTCCATTGTGGATCGAATGCCGGTGGCGTCGGCCAAGCGCGGCTACCGGTCGGTGCGGTTCGCCAAGCGGTTCCTGTCGTTCGCGGGCCTGCCCGAGGAGACGGCGTTCCGGCGCAGCTACACGATGTACGACCGCGCGGAGCTGGTTTCGCTGCTGAACCCGGACTTCGCGCCGCTGGTCGACGACGTCCTCACCGAGCACGCGGACACCTACCACGACCAGGCGCTCGACGACTTCGTCAACCGCATGTGCCTGGCCGACTCGCGGCTGTTCCTGCCGGGGCTGAACCTGACCTACACCGACCGCTCGACGATGGCGGCGTCCACCGAGGTGCGGACGCCGTTCGTCGACGTCGAGGTCGTGCGGGCGGCGTTCAGGATCCCGGGGAACAAGAAGATCGTCGGCCGCGCCGGGAAGATGGCGCTGAAGAACGCGGCGCTCAACATCCTGCCCAGCGAGATCGTGCACCGGCCGAAGGGCCTGTTCAGCGCGCCGCTGCGAGCCTGGATGAGCCGCGACCTGGCGCCGCTGGTGCGCGAAGTCGTCAACGACGGCGTGCTCGTTTCGTCCGGTTTCCTGCAGCGCGAGGCGTTGCAGCGCATGGTCGCCGAGGACGCCGCCGGTCAGGAAGACCGCGGCAAACACCTTTGGCACGTCTTGACTCTTGAGTATTGGTACCGGAACGCGATGTCTGGAGCGGGAGCGAAGTGAAGCAGGTAGTCCAGAACTACAAGAGCGGGGAGCTGGCGCTCCTCGACGTGCCCGAGCCGGCCTGCAAGCCGGGCGGCGTACTGGTGCGGACGGTGTACTCGCTGATCTCGACCGGCACCGAGATGATGAAGGTGTCCGAGGCCAGCATGTCGCTGGTGGGCAAGGCGAAGGCGCGGCCGGACCAGGTCGCGAAGGTCATGCAGAGCGTGGCGACCAACGGCCTGTCGGCGACCTACCGCAAGGTGACGTCCAAACTGGACTCCTACACGCCGCTCGGCTACTCGCTGTGCGGCGTCGTCGAGCAGGTCGGCGACGGCATCACGGACGTTTCGGTCGGCGACCTCGTGGCCTGCGCGGGCAACGAGCACGCGCTGCACGCGGAGCTCAACTGGGTGCCCAAGAACCTCTACTCGCCGGTGCCCGCCGGCGTCGACCCGCGGCACGCGGCGTTCGGCACGGTCGGGTCGATCGCGATGCAGGGCGTCCGCCGCGGCGAGCCGCAGATCGGCGACGTCGCGCTCGTGATCGGGCTCGGCCTGATCGGCCAGCTGGTCGTGCAGCTGCTGGCGTCGTCCGGCGTGCGTGTGGTCGGCGTCGACCCGGACCCGGAGCGCTGCAAGCTCGCCGAGAGCCTCGGCGCGCTGACCTGCGCACACCCGGCGTCCGGCATCGTCGACACGGCCGTGGACGAGCTGACCCACGGCGCGGGCGTCGACCAGACCTACCTGGCCGCGGGCGGCAACACGAACGACCCGGTGGAGCTGGCCGCGAAGCTGTCGCGCGACCGCGGCCGCGTGATCGACATCGGCAAGTGCAAGCTCGACCTGCCGTGGAACGCCTACTACGAGAAGGAACTGGACGTCCGGTTCTCCCGGTCGTACGGGCCGGGCCGCTACGACCCGTCGTACGAGCTGGAGGGGCGGGACTACCCGATCGGCCAGGTCCGCTGGACCGAGCGCCGCAACCTCGAGTGCGTGCTCGACCTGATCGCGCGCGACCGGCTGGACGTCGAGCCGCTGATCACGCACGTGTCGGACTTCTCTGCCGCCGTCGAGACGTACAAGTCCTTGAACGAGGGCGCGTTGAAGGCCGTGGCGGTGCTGTTCCGCTACCCGGACGCGGTCGCCCGGACGGAGCCGGTGGTGACGTCGGCGCGGGTCGGGGTGGTGTCGTCTCCGGCTGCCGCGTTGCCGGCCGGGCAGCCGGTGCGCCTGGGCTTCATCGGGGCGGGCAACTACGCGTCGTCGATGCTGCTGCCGCACCTGGTCGAGCGCGCGGACGTGCAGCTCAAGCACGTCGCGACGACGTCGGCGCTGTCCGGCGCCAACGCCCGGCGCAAGTTCGGCTTCGCCGCGGCGTCGACGGACATCGACGACGTCCTCGGCGACTCCTCGATCGACGCGGTGTTCGTCGTGACGCGGCACAGCTCGCACGCGGAGCTGACCCGCCGGGCACTGCTGGCGGGCAAGACGGTGTTCGTCGAGAAGCCGCTGGCGCTGTCCGAGCTGGAGTTGCAGGAGGTCCTCGACGCGATCGAGGAGTCCGGCAACGACCGGCTCCAGGTCGGCTTCAACCGCCGCTTCGCCCCGCTGCTGCACGAGGCCCGCGAGCAGTTCGGCCCGCGCGTCGGCCCGGCGAGCGTGCGGTACCTGGTCAACGCGGGCCGCCTCGACCACGGCAGCTGGTACAACCAGACGGACTCGGAGGGCTCCCGTTTCGCGGGCGAGGGCGGGCACTTCATCGACACGGTGAGCTGGCTGCTCGACGCGGACCCGGTTTCGGTGTACGCCACGGGGGATCTGCAGGTGACCCTCGGCTACCCGGACGGTTCGACGGCGGTGATCACCTACGCCGAGGCGGGCTCGTCGGGTTTCCCGAAGGAGACCTTGGACGTCGTGGCGGACGGAAAGGTCCTGAAGTTCGACGACTTCGTCCGCGCATCGGTGTATTCGCGCAAGAAGTGGGCGAGTTCCCGGATCCCCAAGGGCCGCGACAAGGGCCAGGCGGCCGAGGTCAACGCGTTCCTCGACGCGGTCCGGACGGGCGGCCCGATGCCGATTTCGGTGGAGTCCCTGGCCGCGACAACGCTGGCAACCCTGGCCGCCCAGACGAGCGCGGCGAACGCGGCACCGGTGCGGATCGAGCTGCCGCGGAAGGCGGGTGCACCGGCATGACGAGCGTCGTCTCGGTCCGGCCGGGCATGCCGAGCGTGGGGCGTGTCCGGCGGGATCTGCTGTGCTCGGCCGTGCCGGACGTCGCGCCGATCCGGTCGGCGCTGGCGAAGGCAGGTGCCCGGCCATGATGGGTCCCGGCTGGTACCTGCGCCGGCTGTCCCGGATGGGGCCGGCGGAGGTCGTCGGGCGCGCGCGGCATGCCGTTGTCCAGCGGCAATGGCGGTCCGCGCTGCCGACGCCGCCCGACTGGCCTTCGCGCCCCCGCTTCACCGCGACGCTGCCGGCCGGCGTGCTGGGCAAGGTGTCCGGCGAGGCGGTCGCCCGGCTGCTGGCCACGGCCGACGAGCTGATGGCGGGCCGCGCGGAGTTCTTCGGCGTCGAACGCACGGACTTCGCCTCGCCCGACTGGTTCCTCGACCCGAAGACCGGGCGCCGCGCGCCCTCGGACGTGTACGCGTTCGACGTCCCGTACCGGTCGGAAGACACGGTCGGCGACATCAAGCAGATCTGGGAGCCGTCGCGCCACCAGCACCTCACCGTGCTGGCCGCGGCGTACGCCCTGACCGGCTCTCCGGCGTACGCCTCGCGCGTGGCCGAGCACCTGCGGTCGTGGTGGACCGCCAATCCGCCGTTGCGGGGGCCGCACTGGGTGAGCGGCATCGAGCTGGGCATCCGGCTCCTGTCGTGGGTTTGGACGCGCCGGCTGCTCGACGGCTGGGCGGGCGCGGCGGAGCTGTTCGAACAGAACCCGGACTTCCAGCTCCAGCTGTGGCACCACCAGAACTGGCTCGCGACGCTGCGCAGCCACGGCTCGTCGGCGAACAACCACGTGATCGCCGAGGACGCCGGGCTGCTGGCCGCGGCGTGCGCGTTCGGCTGGTTCCCGGAGTCGGCGGGCTGGCGGGTCGAGGCGATGCGGTCGCTGGACGTCCAGCTGGGGCGCAACACGTTCGCGTCCGGGCTCAACGCGGAGCTGGCGTCCGAGTACCACGGCCTGGTGCTGGAGCTGGGCCTGGCGGCGGCGGCCGAGGCCGATGCCGCGGGCACGCCGGTGCCGGATTCGACGTGGGACGTCCTGCTCCGGATGACCGACGCCCTGGCGTCCATTGTGGACAACAAGCTGCGCCCGCCGCGCCAGGGCGACGCCGACGACGGCTTCGGCCTGGTCGTCGACGGCACGGCGACGGACCGCTGGGCGTCGCTGCTGGCCTCGGGCGAGGCGCTGTTCGGCCGCCTGGACTGGTGGCCGCCGCTCCCGGGCGACGACGTGCGGACGCCGCTGCTGGCGTCTTTGGTGTCGCGCACCCCGCGGGTGCAGGGCGTCCGCCCCGGCCGCCGTCCGGCGCACCTGCGGGACGCGGGGATGACGATCCTGCGCGCGGGCCGGGTGTGGGTCCGCTGCGACGGAGGTCCCCACGGGTTCCTGTCGATCGCGGCGCACGCCCACGCGGACGCGCTGTCGCTGGAGGTCCGCCACGACGGAGTGGACATCCTGGCCGACCCGGGCACGTTCTGCTACCACGGCGAACCGCAGTGGCGGCAGTACTTCCGGTCGACGCTGGGCCACAACACGCTCGAGCTGGCCGGCCGCGACCAGTCGGTGTCGGGCGGTCCGTTCCTGTGGACCCGCCACGCGGTGACGAAGGTGCTGGAGGTGCACACCCCGGACATCGGCCCGGCCCGCTGGTCGGCAGCCCACGACGGCTACGCCCCGGCGGTCCACCGCCGCACGGTGGAGCTGGACGGCGACGAGCTGAAGATCGTCGACGAAGTGCTGGGCGAGGGACCGCCGGGAGAGGCGCGGTTGGCGTTCCACTTCGGCCCGTCGGTGACGGTCATGCTCGACGGAACCACGGCCCGCCTCCGCTGGACGGCCGATGGAACGAGCGAGTCCGGTGCCGCCGCCGATCCCGTTGCCGGGCGGGTTTCCGGTTCGCTGACCAGCGCTGCCCGCACCGCCGTCATGGAACTGCCGTCCGAACTTGCGTGGACCGTGCACCGGGGTGACACCGAGCCGCCGCTGGGCTGGTACTCCGCCGGGTTCGGGCGCAAGGAACCCGCCACCACGCTTGTCGGCTCCGGGATGCCCGGACACCTCACCACCCTGCTCCGCTTCAGTTAGGACCCCGCCGTGACAGCCCGCCGCTTCCGACTTCGCCGCGCAGCTCCGCTGCTCGGTGTCCTGCTCACGGTCGCGGCGTGCTCGGGCGGTCCGGACACCGACGGCGGCCCGGTCCAGGCCACCCCGGCCCCCAGCGGGTCGGTCGCCGCGGTGTGCGACAAGCAGCCGGCCGGCCCCGCGGCCGCGCCGGCGGGTGCCGTCGTCGTCGATCCCGCCGTGCCGGGCGACCTGGCGGCGAAGACGCGTTCGGCCGGGCCCGGCACGACCTTCTGGCTCAAGCCCGGCAAGCACATCCTGGGCGACGACAAGTACGACCAGGTGTCCCCCAAGGACGGCGACGTGTACATCGGCGCTCCCGGCGCGGTCGTCGACGGCCGGAGGATCAACCAGTACGCCTTCACCGGGCACGCGGTCGACGTCAAGATCACCTACCTGACCGTGCAGGGCTTCGTGGCCCCGCGCGACGAAGGCGTGGTCAACCACGACTCCGGCGACGGCTGGTCGATCGAGCACTCGACCATCCAGGACAACGACGGTGCCGGGCTCATGGCGGGCGCGCGCCAGCAGGTGCGCGGCAACTGCCTGCGCCGCAACGGCCAGTACGGGATGAACGCCTACTCCGGCACCACGCCGCTCACCGCGCTCGTCGTCGAGGGCAACGAGATCGCCGGCAACAACACCGGTGACTGGGAAGCCAAGATCGACGGCTGCGGCTGCAGCGGCGGCGTCAAGTTCTGGGCCGTCAACGGTGCCGACGTGCGCGGCAACTGGGTGCACGACAACCACGGCACCGGCCTGTGGGCCGACACGAACAACAACGACTTCCTCATCGAGGGCAACCTCATCGAGAACAACGACAGCGCCGCGCTGATCTACGAGATCAGCTACAACGCGATCATCCGCGACAACACGATCCGCAAGAACAACTGGGCCGACGGCCGCCGGTACGCCGACCGCGGCGACAACTTCCCGACACCGGCGATCTACATCTCCGAGTCCGGCGGCGAACCGCGGATCAAGGCCCGCACGGCGAAGATCGACATCTCCCGCAACTACCTGGAGAACAATTGGTCCGGGATCACGCTGTGGGAGAACGCCGACCGGTTCTGCAACAGCCCGGCCAACACCTCCTCGGGCGACTGCACCCGGCTGGTGCCCGCCGTCAAGCAGTGCGCGGCCCCGGCGATCGCCAGCGGCCCGCTTCTGGCCGACTGCCGCTGGAAGACCCAGCACGTCGACATCCACGACAACAAGTTCGTGCTCGACCCGGCGGTCGTGGGCTGCCAGGCCTCGTGCGGCCGGATGGGCCTGCTGTCGAACTTCGGCACCTACCCGGACTGGTCGCCGTACCGCGGCGAAGACATCCAGGAAGCGATCACGTTCAAGCAGGACAACCGCTGGCACGACAACAGCTACGTCGGCCCGTGGACGTTCATCGTCCACTCGGCCGACCGCGTCCTCGAGATCGGCGAGTGGGAAGGCGCGCCGTATTCGCAGGACAGCGGCAGCACCTTCACCGCGCAGGGTGGAGGCTGACATGGCGACGCACCCCGCACCGGCCGGCCTTCGCGGTGACGCCGCGCCCGAACCCGTGTCCTCGACGCCGAAGTGGGCGGGCGTGGCGTGGGCGCTGCTGATCCTCAACACGCTCGGCTCGACCGGCGCGAAGACGATCCTCCCGCTGCCGCGGTCGGTCAGCCAGCTGGTCACCATGGGCTCGCTGATGACGGCGTTCGTGATCGCGCTGGCGCTGAACAAGCACCTGCGGATCCGCCCGAGCGCGTACCTGCTGCTGCTGACGGCGCTGCTGGGAACGAGCATCCTCTCCAGCGCCGACCTGCAGGAGGGCCTCGGCGCGTTGTTCCGGTGCTTCCGGCTCACGGTGTTCGTCTCCACGCTCTGGTTGCTCACCCGCTGGTGGGACGGCGGGTTCAGCTTCGTCCGGTACCACATCCGCACCTACGCGGTGGTGCTCGCGTCGGTGGCGGTCGGCCTGGTGATCTCGCCCGGCAACGCGATGCCGGAGGAGTACGGCGGCCGGCTTTCGGGCGCGGTCTGGCCGTTGACCCCGCCGCAGATCGGCCAGTACGCGGCGGTGATTTCCGGGCTCACGCTCCTCCTCTGGTTCGGGCGCCGCACGACGTGGCGCAGCGCGGTGCTGATCGTGGTGCCGGTGCTGGGGCTGCTGATGCTCACGCACACCCGCACGGCGACGCTCGGCCTCGTCGCCGGCCTCGCGGTGGCCTTCCTGTCGATGGTCCTGACCAGTGCCCGTGCGCGGAAGGTGTTCGCGTGGACGGTCGGCATCGGCGGGGCCGCCGGCATCGTGCTCGCGGGCGCGCTGCAGACGTGGTTCCTCCGCGGGCAGAGCGCCGACAACTTCTCCAGCCTGACCGGCCGCGCGAAGGTGTGGGACGCACTGCTGGAGGCCCCGCGGACGACAGCGGAGTACATCTTCGGCGTCGGCCTGACGGACAAGTCCTACGACGGCCTCCCGATCGACAACAGCTGGCTCGCGATCTACCACGAGCAGGGGTTCGTCGGGATCGCGCTGGTCGCCGCGTTCCTGCTGACCCTGATCGTGGTCGCGGTGCTCCGGCCGCCTTCGCTGGCGAGGGCGTGCGCGATCTTCCTGATCACCTACTGCGTTTCGGCTTCCTATACCGAAGCGGGTCTCGGCGACGCCTCGCCGTATCTGCTGCACCTGGCGGTCGCCGCGTCGCTGCTGGTCCGCGGGGTGCCGCAGTCCGACGAACAAGCATTCATCCCGGCGAAGGGGGCAGACGTGCGAGGTGCAGGCGCGTGAAGGTGCTCGTGGTGCACAACCGCTACCGGTCCGAGCAGCCGAGCGGGGAGAACAACGTCGTCGACGCCGAGGTGACGTTGCTCGCCGAGGGCGGTCACCAGGTGTCGTTGTTCGAACGCCGCAGCGACGACATCGCGGCGATGCCGCTGCCCCGGAAGGCCGCGGTACCGCTGATGGTGCCGTGGAACCCGGTGGTGCGGAAGGAGCTCGCTGCCCGGCTGCGGGCGTCGCGCCCGGACGTCGTGCACATCCACAACACGTTTCCGCTGCTGTCGCCTTCGGTGGTCGCCGCGTGCGCGGACGCGGGGGTGCCCGCGGTCGCGACGCTGCACAACTACACGATGGTCTGCCCACCCGGCACGCTCCACCGCGACGGCCGCATCTGCACCGAGTGCGTCGGCGGCTCACCGCTGCCGGCGGTGAAGCACGGCTGCTACCGCGGTTCGACCGCGGCCACGCTCCCGATGGCGGCGAGCATGGTCGCGAACCGGCGCCGGTGGTGGACGGGGGTGTCCAGGTTCTTCTGCATTTCGGCGGCCCAACGTGACCTCCTGGTGTCGGCCGGGATGCCCGGCGAGCGGATGGTGGTGAAGCACAATTTCGTCACCGACCCCGGCGTCCGCCGCACCGGCGACGGCAAGCACGTGCTGTTCCTCGGCCGCGTCACCGAGGAAAAGGGGGTCGGCCTCCTGATGCGGGCCTGGGACCGCCTCGGCGGTGCCCTGGGCGTGCCGCTGGTCATCGCCGGGACCGGCCCGATGCAGGACGAGGTCGCCGCCTGGGCGGCCGGCCGCACGGACGTCTCGTACGTCGGCCTCCAGAACAAGGCGCAGTGCCGGGCGCTGACCGCCGACGCGGTCGCGGTGGTCGCCCCGTCGACGTGGCTGGAGGCTTTCGGTCTGGTGGTGGTCGAGGCGATGGCCGCCGGCGTGCCGACGGTCGCGGCCGCGCACGGCGCGTTTCCCGAGCTGGTCGACGACGGTGTCACGGGGCTCCTCCACGTGCCGGACGACGAGACATCCCTGGCGGACCGCCTCCGCGCGGTCGTCGCCGACCGCAACCGCGACATGGGCGACGCGGCCCGCGTCCGGTACGAGAAGGACTTCACGCCGACGGTCGGCTTGGACCGGTTGATCGCCGGGTACGAGGCGGCGATCGGGGCGTGAGGCAGCTGGTCCGGACGGCGCCCGCGGCCCTGCCGGCCGTGCTGCGGGCCCCGCTGGCGATGACGGCCGCCCTGGCAACGGCGGTCTTGGTGGCGCTGGGCATCCTCCATTTCCGCGACTCGGGCCTGACCGGCATCGATGCCGCGCTCCTCCCGTCGATTCACGGGGTCGTGCCGCCGTGGCGGTACGTCGCCTTGGTCGTCGACTTCGGTGGCGAGCCGGTGGGTGCGGTGATCTTGGTCGCGCTCCTTTCGGGGGTGTGCTGGTTGGTCCGCCGCGTTCGGACGGCCGTGCTGACGGTGGCGGGTGCCGTGGTGACGGTGGTGGTGACGACGGTGTTGAAGCCGCTGGTCGGCCGCACCATCCACGGCGAGTTCCTGTCGTACCCGAGCGGGCACACGGCTTTTGCGACGGCGCTGGCGTTGGTCATCGCGCTGTTGCTCACCGAGCGGTGGGGGCTGGGCCGGGCAGCCGCGGTGGCCCTCGTGTTGGGGTTGGCGTTGGTTGCCGGCGTGGTTATGGGGTGGGCCGAGGTGGCGTTGGGCGCGCACTACCCGACGGATGCGGTCGGCGGGTTCTGTGCCGCGCTGGCCGCGGTGCCGGCGACTGCTTGGGTGGTGGACCGGGTGGCTGACCGGCTCTGAGGGGCGGGGCGGTTCTCTGGGGTGGTTGCCTCCTAGGGGCCTGCTGTGTCAGGTGCGGGGTTGTGCCGGGTCGGCTGGTGCGCTGATCGGCTTGAGGTGCGGGTGGGGTGTGCGCCACGGCGGGTGACTTGCTCTCTGAGGGGCAGGGTTGGTTCCCGCTGCGGGGCGGACGGGCGCGCGCTGGGGTGGTTCGGCCGCCGACCGGCGATGTGGGTGGTGCGGATTGGCGTGGCTGGCGCGCTGCCCGAGGCGGACGGGTAAGTGCCGTGGGGGTGGCTGGGGTTGCCGTTCGGTGAGAGCTGGTGCGCTGGTCGGTGCGGACGGGCAGGCGGCCGTGGGGCGGCTGGGCCTGCCGAGCGAGGCGGGGCTGGTGCGCTGGTCTGCGTGGGGGCGGACGTCCGCCGAATAGCCGGGTGTGGCACGTGTTCGTCGCGGGCGGGCGCCCGCTGGGTAGCCGGGTTGTGGTGCGCCGAGCAGACGGTGCCACTCGGCTGGAGGCGACCCGGCCGGGGAACTGTTTCCGGCCGGGTGTCGGTCCAGGCCGGTTTCGTTCGTCGGTGGGGGACCTACCTGTGAAGGAGATCCCCGTGATCCACGATCTGATCGCTGCCGAACGGCGAGAGCTGGCCGGCCTGCTCGATGACCTGCCTTCGTCGGGGTGGCACTCGCCTACCTTGTGCGCCGGCTGGCGGGTTGCCGAAGTGGTTGCGCACATGACCATGCCCTTCCGGTTCTCCGGCGGGCGGTTCGTTTGGGAACTCGTGAAGTCCGGCGGGCGGTTCAACGTCATGGCCGACCGCGTTGCCCGGCGCGAGGCCGCCGAGCTTTCCCGTGAGGCGCTTGTTGCGTCGCTGCGGGACAACGCCGACCACCGTTGGCGGCCGCCGGGCGGGGGTGCCGCAGCGGCTCTGAGCCACGATGTGATCCACGGTCTCGACATCACGACCGCCTTGCGGCTGGACCGGCGGGTTCCGCTGGACCGTCTGGAAATCATCTTTGCCGCGATGAAGCCCCAGCAGATCCAGTACTTCGGCACCGATCTGACCGGCGTCGCCTTGCGGGCCGATGATCTCGACTGGTCGTACGGCGCCGGGACGCCGCTCATCGGGGCGGCACAGGATCTGCTCCTGGTTCTCTGCAATCGGCGGTTGCCCGCCGGGCGTCTTCGGGGCGAGGCGAGTGCTCGGTTCACATGAGCAATTAGTCCATAGTGGATGGAGCGGGCGAGGTGGGCGGGGTGGACGGTCGATGTGGTCATGTCTGCGACGGTACCGAACATGCGTGCGATCGCCATCGCTGAAACGGGTGAACTGTTGCTGTCCGAAATTCTCCGTTCGCGACTTTTCCCTTAAGCAGCAAGGAAAAAATGGGATTTCGGGACGGGTCGAGCCGAAAACTGTCGGACCCCGTCGGCAAGCTCGTGATCAGCAGCCGGCGGACCCACCGCCGAACGAAGAACACTCGTCCTGCGAGTAGGGCGCCGCCCGCCAGCTCGCAGCGTCGACCGTCCTGGAGGCGTCATGCACCACGAACGTCCACGGCCCGGCGTAAGAATTGCCGTGCCACCGGTTGGCCTGGTCGAACGTGATGGCCTCTTCGATCACCGTTCCCTTGTAGGGCGACCAGTCCGGGAACGTCCCGTAGTTCGACAGCAGTGCCATCCGCCCGCACAGGCTCGTGCAGCCGACGCGGCCGGCGTCGAAGCGGAACGTGTTTCCGTGGACCTCCACCCGCTGCGTCTTCCAGCGGCAGTCGTCGTACGCCGGGGGCTTCTCGATCCGGCCCGCGGTGCACGAAGCCTTGTCGGCCGTCTTGGTGCAGTAGCCCGTCGATGTGTTCGCCGGGCTGTTGCAGAAGCGGTCGGCGTTCTCCCACAACGTGATCCCGGCCCAGTTGTCCTCGAAGGTGTTGCCGCTGATGTCGATGGCCGACGTCCGCGCCGGCACGCGTGGCTCGCCGCCCGATTCCGACACGTACACCGTCGCCGCCGGGAAGTTGTCGCCGCGGGTGGCGAACGCGCGACCCTGCACCAGGGTGTTTCGGCGGAACGTGTTGCCGCGCAGCACCAGGTTGTAGCTGGTCTCGTAGAACAGCGCCTCGGCGTCGTTGGCCTCGAACAGGTTGTCCTCGACGAGGAAGTCGTTGTTGTTCGTGTCGGCCCACAGGCCGGCGCCGTGGTTGCCGTGGACCCAGTTGCCGCGGATGTCGGCCCCGTTCACGGCCCAGAACTTGGCGCCGCCGCTGCACCCGCAGCCCGGCACCTTGGCTTCCCAGTCACCGGTGTTGTTGCCGGTGATCTCGTTGCCCTCCAGCACGAGCCCGGTGATGCCGTCGCCCGCCTGGTACGCGTTGAGTCCGTACTGCCCGTTGTTGCGCAGGCAGCTGTGCCGCACGACCTGGCCGGCGCCGGCCATCAGCCCCGCGCCGGCGTTGTCCTCGATGGTCGTGTTCTCGATGAGCCAGCCGTCGCCGGAGTCGTGGTTGACCACGCCCTGGTCCTGCAGCGCGACGAAGCGGCGGATGGTGAGGCCGCGGAGCTCGACGTTGCGGGCCCGCTGCGTGAAGGCCGCCCGGTTGACGCCGCGGCCGTCGACGACCGCGCCCGGCGCGCCGAGGTACACGTCGCCGTCCTTGGGGGCGACCTGGCCGTACTCGTCGTTGCCGAGCGTGTGGGTGCCGGGCCGGAGCCAGAACGTCGTGCCCGGCGGGTGTGCCGCCGTCTTGGCCGCGAGGTCGCCGTCGACGGCCGGGTCGACGGCGACGGCTCCGGTGGGTGGCTGCTCGTACCCGGTGGGTTGGTGGTCGCACACCGGGCCGGGCCCGTCGGCGGCGCCCGCGACCGCCGGGCACGCCACGGCGATCAGGAGCGAGCAAGCAGCGACGAGAACCGCACGAGATCTGCCCATGGCAGGACGCTACGCACGAACGGGCCGGAAAACAGTCACCCTCAAGTGTCCTCATCGGACCCAACGGGTGAATCCGGCCCGCCCGTGCGGGGATCAGGCGAACTTGCGGAACACGGGCTGCACCGGGCGCCCGCCCAGCCACGGCGTGGGGTCGTTCGCGTCGAGAGCCTTCCGGTACACCGTGCAGGCCTGGGCGACGACGTCGATGGTCTTGTCGATGTCGGCTTCGGTGAGCGCGGCACTGACCACGAAGGACGGCCCGAGCACGCCGCCGCTGATGAGCTCGCGCAGGAACAGCGTCCGGTACGGCTGCGACGGCCTGCACTGCTCGTCGAGCGTGCCGAAGACCAGGTTGCTGGCCCGGCCGCGGACGACCACGTGGTTCTCGACGCCGACCCCGGCCGCCACCTCGCGGACGCCGGCGGCGAGCCGGTCGCCGAGGGCGTGCAGGCGGCCGATGACGTCCTCGTCGCGGTAGACGTCCATGACCGCCATCGCGGCGGCCAGCGAGTGGGTCTCGGCGCCGTGCGTGGTCGAGAGCAGGAACACCCGCTCGCGGTCGGTGCGCAGGCCGCCGATCTCCATCAGCTCGCGCTTGCCCGCCAGCGCGGAGACGGCGAAGCCGTTGCCGAGGGCCTTGCCGAACGTCGAGAGGTCGGGCGTGACGCCGTAGAGGCCCTGCGCGCCCTGGGCGGACCACCGGAAGCCGGTGATCATCTCGTCGAAGACCAGGACCACGCCGTGCCGGGTGGTGAGCTCGCGCAGGCCCTGCAGGTACCCCGGCGGCGGTTCCACCGCGGCCGCCGCCTCCAGGATCATGCACGCGATCTCGCCCTCGTGGCGCTGCAGCAGCTCTTCCGCGGCTTGCAGGTCGCCGTACGGGAAGGACACCGTCGCTTCCGTCGTCTCCTCCGGGATGCCCGCGTTCATCGGCGTGGTGCCGATGAACCAGTCGTCGGTGGAGAAGAAGGCGTGGTCGGCGCACTTGGCGACGAGCTTGCGGCCGGTGGCCGCGCGGGCCAGCCGGACCGCGGCGGTCGTCGCGTCGGAGCCGTTCTTGGTGAACTTCACCATGTCGGCGGTCGGGATGTTCTCGAGGAACCGCTCGGCCGCCTCCGCCTCGAGGATCGACGGGCGGATGAAGTTGCTGCCCTTGTCCAGCTCGCCGCGCACCGCTTCGACGACCCGCGGGTGGGCGTGGCCGAGGCTGACGGCTCTCAGTCCCGCGCCGTACTCGACGTACTCGTTGCCGTCGACGTCCCAGACGTGCCCGCCGCGCCCGTGGGAGATGACCGGGGCCATCCCCTCGGGATACTGGTCCGAGCCCTTGGCGTAGGTGTGCGCACCGCCGGGGATGACCCGGTGCAGCCGCTCGTTCGCCATGGTGGAGCGGGGCAGGTTCGTACCCATGTCGTGGCTCACCTCGTTGGTTTCAACGCGTCTCCGAGAGACGGCGCGCGTTCGTCCCGGTCACTGACCAGTGTGACCGACAATGGCCACGGAATGTCCAATTCGGGGTCTTTGTACGAAATTGTGATGTCCTCGGCCGGGTCGTGTGCCCGATCGATGCGGTACGACACGTCGGAAGGATCCGTGAGTGACTGGAATCCGTGCGCGCACCCCGCCGGGATGTACACGGAAACCTGTGTCTCACCGGAAAGTTCGAATGTTTTCACATTCCGGAATGTCGGCGAATCCGGTCGGAGGTCCACGACGACGTCGAAGATCGCGCCGTGCGAACACCGCACCAGCTTGGCCTCGCCGGCCCCGCCGCGCAGGTGCATCCCGCGGACGACTCCCTTGCGGGACCGGGAAAGACTGTCCTGGACGAAGCCGTCCGGGTCGATGCCCACCGAGGCGACGACGTCGCGGTCGAACGTCCGGCTGAAGAAGCCGCGCTGGTCCGCGTGCGGCGTGGGTTCGAACAGGTACGCGCCGTCGATCTCGGGCACCGGAACGGCCTTCATCGCCCACCCCCGAAGAGGGCCGCCGAAAGGGCGGCGAACTGGTCCTTGAGCCGTTGCGCGTTCATCTCGTTCCGTTCCTGGAGCGTCTGGCGCAGTTCGGCCGAGCGGTTCTCGAGTTCGGTGAACTGCTCGACGAGCCGGTCGAAGCCGACCGTCTTCGCCCGCTGGGTGAAGCCATCGAGGCCCATTTCCGCCATGAGGACGTCGTTCTTCGGTGCGTAGCCGATCGCCACGGTCGGTGTCGAGACCTTCAGGGCGCAGAGCACGTTGTGGTAGCGCGTGGCCACCACGCTGTCCACCGCGGCCATCTCGTGCATCAGCTCGTCCAGGGTCTCCGCCGGAGCCGCCGTCACCAGCGGGGACGCGGTTTTCCCGATGATCTCGTCGACGACCTGCCGGTCGATCCGGTCGCCGATGAACAGCCGGACCCCTCTGCCCTGGTCGACGAGCCACGCGACGAACCGGTTCATCGTGTCCACGTAGTGGCGGTAGATGCGGCCGGCCTCGGCGCGGTCGTCGTTGCCGCCGTAGTAGGCCATCACCCCGACGCCGACGGTGCCCGGCTTGCCGGGGGCGGCCGGGGTGGGAAGGGAGAACGCGAGGTCGGGATAGACCTGGTCGGCACTCGTGTCGACGCCCATGGCGCGCATGGCGTCGCGCGAGATGTCATCACGGTAGGAGCGGTAGGCGGCGAGCCGGCCGGACCAGCGGACCAGGGCGCGGGTCGCCCGGGCGCTGATCTCGTTGGCGCCCACGCAGACGAGCGCCACCTTGGTGCCGAAGAGGCGCCCGGTGGCGGAGAGGAGAAAGAGCGAATACGGGAAACCCCAGGGACGCAGCGGCAGCGTCGCTTCGAGCACGCCCATGCCGGGCACGATGACGACGTCCTGCTTCCGGACCCAGGCCGCGGTGCGCGCGATGTCGGCCAGCTTGCCGAAGCCCTTGAGAGCGACGGAGCGCAGGCCGGACGCCGTCTCGTACTCGGACTGGTTCCAGTGCAGCGGCGTCGCGTCGAGGCCGTACCGCTCGCGGACGATCTCGGGACCGCCGGCCAGGGCGCTCAGCACCGCGTCCGGGTACTCGGCGCGCAGGTAGCCGAGCACGGCTTCGAGGGAACCGTCGTTGCCGAGGTTCCCCGAGCCGAGCAGGCCGAACACGCCGACGCGCGGGGCACGCTTCACGCGAGCCTGCCTTCCCGGCCGGCCACGATCTCGTTGACCGTGGCGACGTCGGAGGCGGTCGGCGCGCGGTCCTCGACACGCTCGCCGTGGCCGGACCGGGCCCGGTTGGTCAGCCAGGCGCCGAGGTGGCCGAAGCACTCGCGCTTGTCGGCGGCCGAGATCGGCGCGCGGCGGATCAGGTCCGCGAAGCCGTAGACGTACTCGCCGAGCAGGCGGACGGTGGGGTTCCGGAGCCGGTTCGTGCGCCGCGGGTCCAGATTCGCGCACCGGCTCCGGATGGTCGGGTTGGCCCGCTCCGCGCGGCCCGGGTGGTCGCGGCGGAAGTAGAGCAGCTCGGGCACCTGGTGGAACGGGCCGTGCAGGGCCAGCTCGGCCGAGTACGTCCGGTCGGCGTGGTGGTAGCTGTCGAGCGGCTTCACGCAGCGGAGGACTTCGGCGCGGATGACGCCGTAGAAGTCGTCGCCGCCCGGCTCGAACAGGATGCTGCGGAAGCGGTCCGGCGCGTGCCGGGACGCGGTGTTCAGCGTGTACTCGAGCGGCTGGACGATGCGGCCGTCGCCGTCGATGATCGCCTGGTCGCAGTGGGCCAGGATGATGTCCGGGCGCTCGTCGAGGGCCTCGACGCACCGCTTGAGCAGGTCGCGGGCGTACAGGTCGTCGTGGGACACCCACTTGAAGAGCTCGGTGCGGGAGACGTCGAACACGAAGTTGTGGTTCGGCGTCGCGCCGATGTTCTTCGGCTGGCGGACGTACCGGATCCGGGAGTCCTTCTCGGCGTAGCGGCGGCAGATCTCGTCGGTGCCGTCGGTGGAGGCGTTGTCCGAGATGATCAGCTCGAAGTCTTCGTAGGTCTGGCCGAGCAGGGCGTCCAGCGACTCGGCGAGGTACTCCTCGCCGTTGTACACCGGGAGGCCGAGGCTCAGCCGCGGGACGGTGGTCATGGAGTCCTCATTCCTTGATCGGCTCTTTGATCGGCTCGAACACCACGGTGGGCTCGTCGGCCCCCGGCGGCACGTACTCGCGCAGCCCGGTCCGCAGCTGGAACCACCAGACGACGGACCCGCTGAGGGTGGCCGTCGCGACGCCCCATGCGGACCCGGCCGCGCCGCCGAGGAAGGCGCCGGCGATGCCGAACGTGACGTAGAACAGGGAGGCGACCAACTGGGAGCGCAGGCTCCGCTTGGCCGCGCCGAGCGCGCGCAGGCCGGCCGCGGCGCCCGTGGCGAAGCTCGCGCCGACCACGGCGAGGGTGACCGGCAGGATCAGCGGCGACGCCGAGTCCCACACCGACCCCATCACCCAGCGGCCGGCGCTGTCGGGCACCAGGAGCAGCAGGCCGAGGCCCCAGCACAGCGCGGCGGCGGCCTGCCCGCCGCCGAGGACCACGCAGAAGTGCTTCAGCCGGTGCGGCGCCCGCTGAAGCACCCGCGCGCCCTCGGCGACGGTGACCAGGGACAGCCCCATGAGCAGGGCCAGGAAAGGGCCCAAGAGCTGCTCGGCCCCGCGGACCGCGCCGACGGCGGTGATCCCGGTGATCGCGCCGAGGCCGTACGCGCGCAGCTGCGACGCGCCGCTGTTGCTGACGTTCTCGACCAGGTACCGGACGCTGAGGTCGCGCTGCGTCCGGAGCCAGCCCGCCATCTCCCGCGGGTGCGGGAGGATCCGCGTCTGGAACCCGCCGTACAGGGCCGCGACCGCGCCGGACAGGCCCCAGGCCAGCACGAAGGCGACCACCGTGTGGATCTGCGCGGCGACGTAGAGCGCCGGGATCAGCGCCACGCCCCACACGCAGTCGTTGACGAACGCCTTCTTGCCCGCGCCACGGGCGAAGAACGCGAAGCGCCAGGCGTCCTGCAGGAGCAGGCCCGGCAGGACCACGGCGAGCGCGACGAAGGCGTTGCCGAGCGGGCCGCCCGCGGCCAGCCCGGCAACGAGACTGACCAGCCCGGTCGCGCAGCCGACGCCGATGGCCGTGCCCGACGCGCTCGCGACCCCCAGGCGCCAGCGGTCCTCGGGGACCGCGCTGAACCGCACCATCAGCGGGTCGGTGGCGAGGCCGCGCGAGATGTTGAGCACCACGCCGTAGGTGACCCAGGCGAGGCTGAAGATGCCGAACGCGAACGTGCCGAGCGAACGGGCCACGTACAGCCCGACGGCGAAGTTGGTCAGGCTGGACACGGCCTGGTCGCCGAGGCCCCAGCTCAACCGTCCGGCCATCGCGCGAACCGCGCCCGACCGGAAGATCGAGCGCGGTGCACGGCGATGGTTGGCCACGTCGCTCACTCCTTGACCAGGCCGGCGTCGTGGAGCGCCCGCGCCGCGACGTCGACGATGTCGAAGGGCAGCCCGGCGCGCTCGGCGATGTCCAGGAGCGAGTGCGAACCGTCGGAGAGGTTGAGCACCCACAGCATCGCCATCTGGGCCTGTTTGGCGTCGCTGCGGCCGCCGAGCGAGTCGTACAGCCCGCGCTTGCCGAGCTGCGGCTCGCCGTACGGGCTGAGGTTGACGTACCGGCGGTTGCGGTCCAGGACGCCGAACGCGTCCTTCAACGCGCCGAGCGTGTCCTCCATGGCCGCGGGCGAGACGAAGCCCGGGTTGTCGGCGGAGGTGTGGTACTCGGGGTAGCCCGCGTACGGCGTGCGCGTCAGCGAGCCGACGCCGAGGTTGAAGCCCGGCGAGCAGAACTGGCGCTCGTCGTAGCCGTACGGCGAGAAGTCGACGACTCGATGCTCTCGCGACCGCAGCACGTGCTGCATGACGCGGTCGATCTCGGCGTCGTCGCGGCGGGACTTCTTGTACGTCAACGGTCCCGGGTCGCCCGCGCACGCCAGCACGAGCCCGTGACGCACCTTCTCGATCCGGGAAGCGTTGCGGGCCAGCCAGGTGATCGAGCCGATCGTCCCGGGCATGAACAGGAAGCGGTAGGTGTAATAGGGATCAACAAGCTGCTGAGCCAGCGAAACAGCCACCGCGATGCCGGCGAGGTTGTCGTTGGCCAGCGACGGGTGGCACACGTGGCAGGACACGATGACCTCGTCGGTGACGCGCCCCGGGACGACGTGCTCGGCGTAGGTCAGCGAGCCGTCGGCCAGGGTCGAGTCGATGACGACGTCGTAGTCGCCGTCGGGCAGGGCGTCGAGCTTCTCCTGCGCGAGGCAGAAACCCCAGGCCGGGGCGTAGTAACTGGTCCGGTAGGGCACCCACGACGGCTGGTCGGGCAGCGTGTGCAGGTGTTCCCGCAGCTCGCTCAGCGGCATCCGCCGCGACACCGGGACGCTGTACCCGACGACGTGCAGGTTCAGCTCCTGGAAGTCGATCACGCGCTCACCGGACGGCGAAGCGACGTACGCGTCCCGGATGTTCCACTCCTGCGGGATGGTCCAGTCCAGCACGGCCGTCCCGGTCGGGACCTCGTGCCGCTCCAGGGCGATGTGCTCGCCGATGATGTCCAGGGTCTGCCGCACGCCGTCGCCGGTGATGCTGCGGCAGATCGGGTACAGCCGCTCGACCAGGGCGTGCAGCTCCGCCCCGGTCCGCAGCTGCGGGCCCGCCACTACTTCCGCCGCAGGGTGGTGTCGACGCGGCCGGCTTCGCCCTCGCTCTTCAGCCAGGCCAGCCGGGTGAACAGCTGCTCGAACGACTCGCGGGTGAGCCCGAACTTGCGGTAGGCCTCGATGAGCTCGACCGCGCCGTCCTTGACCGACCAGTCGCAGGTGAAGCCGGGGATCGCCGCGCGGAAGCGCGAGAAGTCGACCCGGTAGGAACGCGGATCGGCGCCCGCCTCGCCGGTGATGTTCAACGTCGAGCCCGGCACGGCCTCGACGACCTCCTGGGCGATCTCGGCGACGGTGACGTTGTTCTCCTCGGTGCCGATGTTGAAGGCCTTGTTGTGCACGGCCTCCTTCGGCGCCGTCAGCGCCGCCGCGAACGCGCGCGCGATGTCCTGCGCGTGCACCAGCGGCCGCCACGGCGTGCCGTCCGACAGCACCAGCACCTCGCCGGACAGGTGGGCGTGCGCGGTCAGGTTGTTCAGCACGATGTCGCCGCGCAGGCGGGGCGAGTAGCCGAACGCCGTCGCGTTGCGCATGTACACCGGCGTGAAGTCGTCGTCGGCGAGCTCGTGGACGTCGGCTTCGACGCGCACCTTCGACTCCGCGTACGGCGTCACCGGCCGCAGCGGCGCGTCCTCGTCGACGAGGCTGTCGCCGCCGGCGCCGTACACCGAGCAGGTCGACGCGTAGATGTACCGCCGCACGCCGGCGTCCTTCGCCAGCTTCGCGAGCTTCACCGACGCGTGGTGGTTGATGTCGTAGGTCAGCTCCGGCGCGAGCGAGCCCAGCGGGTCGTTCGACAGCGCGGCCAGGTGGATCACCGCGTCGAACCCGGTGACGTGCTCGAGCGTGACGTCCCGCAGGTCGACGACGTGCCCGGCCGGGTCGGTCGGGGCGGGCCCGAGCAGGCAGTCCTCGAACAGCCCGGAGTCAAGGCCGGTGACTTCGTGGCCGGCGGCGGCGAGCACCGGGGCCATCACCGTCCCCAGGTAGCCCTTGTGCCCCGTCAGCAACACCCGCATCGGATTCAGCCCTTCAGATCGAGAGTGAGTTTCTTGACGAAAAACGCTTCGGCGTACTTCGCGGCGGCTTCGATGCCGCGGATGCGGGCCAGCCCGAGGAAGGCCTCGCGGTCGTACCAGGGCCGGTGCCGCTGCGAGGCGTAGTGCGCCTGCAGCAGCTGGATCTTCTCTTCCGCGAGCTCGTCGGTCAGCGGCTGGTACACCGACGGGCGGCCGAGGTCGCCGTCCCACTTGACGATCTCGTAGCCCAGCGTCAGGTGGTTGCGGAACGTCGTCGGCACCAGCTTCGCGAGCCCGCGGTGGTCCTGGTGGGCGTCGTCGGTGCGCGTGCTCAGGATGACGTCCGGATCGGTCCGCCGCCGCAGGTCTTCCAGGGCGTCCTTGGCCTCTTCCCAGTGGGCCGGGAAGCGCCCATCCCGCAGCTTCAGCACCGTGACGGTGAGGTCGGCGCCCGGGCAGAACGCCGCCAGCGCCGCCCGCTCCTCGTCCTCACGGGGCGTGCCGCCGCCGGTGAGGACCAGGGCGTCGACCCGCAGGCCGGGCCGGGACCGGCACAGCGTCAGCAGCGTGCCGCCGGCACCGATCGCGATGTCGTCGCAGTGCGCGCCGAGGGCGACGACGCTGCCGAGCCGGTCCGGCCGGAGCCCGATCACGCGATGCTCGCGGCGGTGCGCTCCCAGAGCGCCCAGGGCCGGTCGCCGTGGGTGTAGGCGTTGTCGAGGGCCGCGCGCTCCTTGACCGTGTCGGTCGGCTTCCAGAAGCCGCGGTACGGGTAGGCGAGCAGCCGACCGCGCTTGGCCAGCTCCCCGCAGCCGTCGGCGACCAGGTCGCCGTTCTCCGGGATGTGGTCGAACACCTCCTGCCGCAGCACGAAGTACCCGCCGTTCTCCCACAGCGGCATCTCGCTGACCGCGGTGATCGAGCCGACCTTGCCGCCTTCGTCCATCTCCACGCAGTGGAACGACGACTGCGGCGGGACGACCATCATCGACGCGCCCGCGTCGGTGTTCGAGAACCGCTCGATCATGTCCGGCAGCGGGACGTCGGACAGGACGTCGGCGTAGTTCGCGAGGAACATTTCGTCGCCGTCGAGGTACGGGCGCACCCGGCGCAGCCGCTCGCCGATCGGCGACTCGATCCCGGTCTGCACGAACGTGATCGTCCAGTCGGCGATGTCGGTGGACAGCAGTTCCGCCTGCCCGTTGCGCAGGACGAAGTCGTTGGAAATGGTTTCCTGGTAGTTCAGGAAGAAGTTCTTGATGTGCGCCGCGCCGTAGCCGAGGCACAGGATGAACTCGGTGTGGCCGAAATGCGCGTAGTAGCGCATCACGTGCCAGATGAGCGGTCTCGGACCGACCATCGCCATCGGCTTCGGGACGTCGTCGGCGGCGCCGTTGCGCATCCGCATCCCGTAACCACCGCAGAAGAGGACGACCTTCACTTCACTGCACCTCGACGATTTCCAAGTGGGGGATCGGGAAAACGAGCTTTCCGCCCCAGGTCCCGATGGAGGAGAGCTGTTCGGTCAGTTCCTCCCGGAGGTTCCACGGGAGGACGAGCACGTAGTCGGGCCGGTCCGCTTCGATCCGCTCCGGGGGCAGCACCGGGATGCGCGTGCCCGGGGTGAACCGGCCGTGCTTGTAGGGGTTGCGGTCGACGGTGTACTGCAGCAGGTCCGTCCGGATGCCGCAGTGGTTCAGCAGGGTGTTGCCCTTGCCGGGGGCGCCGTAGCCGACGACGGTCTTGCCGTCGCCGCGCGCCTCGATGAGGAACTTCAGCAGGTCCAGCCGCACGCGGGTGACGCGCTCGGCGAACTCGGTGTAGCCGGACAGCTCGTGCAGCCCGGCCGACTTTTCGCGCTCGAGCACGTCGGTCATCCGTTCGCTGGGCTCGCCCGCCACCTCGGCCGGACGTGCCCACAGCCGGATCGATCCGCCGTGCGTCGGCACGAGTTCGACGTCGACCACGGTCAGCCCGCCGGTGGCCAGCGCCCGGCGCGCGGATTCGACCGTGTAGTACTGGAAGTGCTCGTGGTAGATCGTGTCGTACTGGTTCTTCTCGATCAGCGTGAGCAGGTGCTGGACCTCGATGGAGACCCAGCCGTCGTCGGCCACCAGCGCGCGGAGGCCCTTGGTGAAGCCGAGGACGTCGGGGATGTGCGCGTAGACGTTGTTCGCGGCGACGAGGTCGGCCGGCCCGTGCTCTTCGCGCACCTTCAGGCCGGTTTCCTCGGACAGGAAGGCCGTCAGCGTGGGCACGCCGGCGTCACGCGCCGCCTGCCCGACGTTCACCGAGGGTTCCACGCCCAGACACCGGATCCCGTGCCCGACGACGTGCTTGAGCAGGTACCCGTCGTTGCTCGCGACCTCGACGACGAACGACTTCTCGCCGAGCCCCAGCCGGTCGACCGCGCCGTCCACGAAACGTTTCGCGTGCTCGACCCACGACGTCGAGAAGGACGAGAAGTACGCGTACTCGGTGAAGGTGTCGTCGGGGTCGATCAGCGGCGGGATCTGGGCGAGCCAGCAGTCGGTGCACACCTTCAGGTGGAGCGGGAAGGTGGCTTCCGGCTCGTCGAGCTGCTCCGCCGTCAAAAATCGCTCACACGGGGGAGTGGCGCCGAGGTCGACGACGCTGGCCGTGTTTGTCGAACCGCAGAGTCGACATGTGGTCATCTACCAGGCTCCCAGTCTCGCGGTCGCGATGTGCATCCAACACGTCGACCGGCGCCGGGAGGTCGTTACAGCGACGCGGGAGCCGCTGGTGGACCGATTCGGAACCGCAACCTGAATGGCCTAATTGTGGCAGGAATCACCAACCGTACCCGCTCGTACCCGTAACGTCCACTGTGGACGACCTCCTACGCTGGCCGGATGACTTCCGAGCCGACTCCCCGCCTGAGCGGGTTCGCGGGCGTGGTGCTGACGGTCCGCTTCCTGACCGAGCTGGCGCTGCTGGGCGGCCTCGCGCTCGCCGGGACCCAGCTCGGCAGCGGTGTGGTGCTGGCGATCGTCGACGCCGTCCTGCTGCCGCTGGGTGCGGCCGTGCTCTGGGGCCTGTTCGTCGCCCCGCGGGCCCGCCGCCGGCTGCCGGAGCCGGGTCGCTTCCTGCTGGAGTTCGCGCTCTTCGCGGCAACCGGCGTGGTGCTGGCGCTGCTGGGCTGGCTGGTCGTGGGCCTCGCGGTCTCCGTGGTGGGGATCGGGGTGGCTGCCCTCACCCGGGTGGTCGCCAAGGACGGCTGACGCGGGGTCAGAAATCGCGGACCAGGAAGATCCGCCCGTGCAGCGGGTCGGTGACCCAGACCGTGCGCGAGCGCTGGTCGACGGCGACGTCACCGGGGTTCACGCCCAGCGAAAGCTCGCCGCTCAGCGTGGCCGCCGTGCCGTCGACGCGGGCGAGGCCGTTCTGGCCGCCGTTCGTGTACACCGTGTTCGTGCCCTGGTGCACGGCCAGTGCGGAGGATTCGCTGCGCAGCAACACCGTCTTGCGCTCGGTGCGCGTTACCGCGTCCACAATGGACATGTGGTGGATGCCGGAGTTCGCCACGTACACCGTGCCGCTCTGGTGGTGCACCGCGACGCCCGTCGGGTTGCGCCCGACCCGCACCGAAGCGACGAACTTGCCGGTGTCGATCGAGAACACCTCGACCGAATCGGTGCCGGGGCTCGCGCAGTAGGCCAGCTTGCGGCCGGGGTCGACGCCGATGCCGGCGAGGGCCGGTTTCGGGCCCGGCACGAGCGCCACCAAGGTGCAGCTCACGCCGTCGAGCACGGCCAGCGTCCCGGTGGCGCCGCTGGCGGCGTACACGCGGTTCGCCTGCTCGTCGATCGCCAGCGCGGAGGCGCCGGCACCCGCGCCGACGACGCTCACCAGGTCGTGGCTGCGGCCGTCCAGCACCACCACCGTGCCCGCCGGCGGGTTCGCGACGTAGATCCGGCCGGCCTTCGGGTCGACCGCGACGTCGCCGGGCTCGCCGCCGACGTGGATCACGTCGTCGACCGACGTGCTGCGCGGATCGACCACGGAAACCGTCCCGGCCTGGGCGTCGGTGACGTACCCGAGGCCGGTGACCGGGTTCACCGCGAGCCGGGCCGGGGCGCCGCCGATGTCGAGCGACCGGACGTCCTCCGCCCGCGCCGTCCCGGGCAGGGCGAGGGCGCCCGCGCCCGCCGTGAGCAGGGCGAACAGGGTCCGCCGGGGTAGCCGGCCACCTCGCATGGGCGCCTCCGCTCCTGATCAACTGGCTGCCCGAGCGTAACCCGCGCCGTCGCCATGTGAAGGAACTTCGCGTCCCCCGATCGCGTTGTTTCCACTGGGTAAACCCACTCGGGACAGCGGACGGAGGCGAGCGCGCGTGCACGGGCACCAGAACGGACTCAAGACGGCACTGCTGCTCGGCCTGCTGTCGGCGATCATCGTCGCGCTCAGCGGGCTCTTCGGGCGCGGCGCCCTGGTCATCGGCCTGCTCGTCGCCCTCGGGATGAACGCGTTCGCCTACTTCAACTCCGACAAGCTGGCCCTGCGCGCGATGCGGGCGCGGCCGGTGTCCGAGGTCGAGCAGCCCGCGATGTACCGCATCGTGCGCGAGCTCGCGCAGGTCGCCCGCCAGCCGATGCCGCAGCTCTACATCAGCCCGACGGTCGCGCCCAACGCGTTCGCGACCGGCCGCAACCCGCGGCACGCGGCGGTCTGCTGCACCACCGGCATCCTCGACCTGCTCGACGAGCGCGAGCTGCGTGCCGTGCTCGGCCACGAGCTGTCCCACGTCTACAACCGCGACATCCTGATCTCGTGCGTGGCCGGCGCGCTGGCCAGCGTGATCAGCGTGCTCGCGAACATCGCGCTGTTCTTCGGCGGCAGCAACCGCGACGGGAACCCGCTGGTCAGCCTGCTGCTGATCTTCGTCGGCCCGATCGCGGCCGCCGTCATCCGGATGGGCGTGAGCCGCTCGCGGGAGTACCAGGCCGACGCGTCCGGCGCCGAGCTGACCGGCGACCCGCTGGGCCTGGCGTCGGCGCTGCGGAAGCTGGACGCCGGCACACGGGCGCGGCCGCTGGCCGCCGAGCCGCAGCTGGTGTCGCAGTCGCACCTGATGATCGCGAACCCATTCCGCCCGGGCGAGGGCCTGAGCAAGCTGTTCTCGACCCACCCGCCGATCGCCGACCGCATCGCGCGGCTCGAGGAGATGGCGCGGCGCCGGTTCTAGGCCGACGCCCCCGCCGCCACGGCGACGGCCTTCACGTAGTCGCCGTAGCCGGACTTCGCGAGCTTCTCGCCCAGCGCGTAGCACTCGGCGGCGTCGATGAAGCCCATGCGCAGCGCGATCTCCTCCAGGCAGGCGATGCGCACGCCGGTGCGGTGCTCCAGCACCTGGACGAACTGGCCGGCTTCGAGCAGCGAGTCGTGCGTGCCGGTGTCGAGCCAGGCGAACCCGCGGCTGAGCTCGACCAGCGTCGCGCGGTCCTGGCGCAGGTAGGTCAGGTTGACGTCGGTGATCTCCAGCTCACCACGCGCCGACGGCTGCAGCGCGCGGGCGATGTCGACGACCTGGTTGTCGTAGAAGTACAGGCCGGTGATCGCCTTGTTGGAGCGCGGCTTGAGCGGCTTCTCCTCGATGGTGAGCAGCTTGCCCGTCTCGTCGACCTCGCCGACGCCGTAGCGCTCGGGGTCCTTGACCGGGTAGCCGAACAGGACGCAGCCGTCGAGCTCGTCCACGGCCTGCCGGAGGCGGCCGGAGAAGCCCTGGCCGTAGAAGATGTTGTCGCCGAGGACGAGGGCCACGTCGTCGTCGCCGATGAAGTCCGCGCCGATCACGAACGCCTCGGCCAGCCCGTTCGGGCTCGGCTGCTCGGCGTAGGAGAAGGTGACGCCGAACTGGTCGCCGTTGCCCAGCAGCCTGCGGAACATCGGCAGGTCGGTGGGGGTGGAGATGACGAGGATCTCGCGGATCCCGGCCAGCATCAGCACCGAGATCGGGTAGTAGACCATCGGCTTGTCGTAGACCGGCAGCAGCTGTTTGGACACCGCCTGGGTGATCGGGTGCAGGCGTGTCCCGCTGCCTCCGGCCAGCACGATGCCCTTCATGGACTGCCTCCCTGCTCCGCGGTTGGGACCTCCCCACCCTACGGGCCACGATCAGAAGGCGGATCCCTTACCGAAGTAGGCCTTGCAGCCGGAGTTGTCCTCGGTGGCGATCTCCAGCACGTTCCGGCCGTCGTCGACCGGCAGGAGCGTCGAGGAGTAGTTGGGGCAGAAGTGGTTGCGGATGCCGGTGATGTGCACGGGAGCGGGCAGCTCGTACCAGTGACCGCTGCCGAAGTGGTCGTTCGCCAGCAGCACCTGGCCGTTCTGCGGCTGCGGCACGCCCTTGGAGTTGGTGTAGATCTGCCCGACCATGACGATCCGCACCCCGTTCGGGCCGCCGGGGAAGAGGGTGACCGTCTGCGCGTGCTGGAAGTAGTTGCCGGTGGCGGTGTCGACGCGGGTGCCGGGGTCGGCGGGGTCGCCCCAGTTGGCGCCGTCGGCGGAGATCTTGAAGTACGGGTCGCAGTAGCGGTCGCGGAAGTTGCAGATCTCGTAGGCGAAGTAGTAGCGGCCGTCGGGCAGCCGCCGGATGATCGGCATGCCGGGCCGGACGCGGTCGGGCGGGATCGCCATGGTGAGCTGCTTGGTGCCCCAGTTCACGCCGTCGGTCGAGGCGACCCGGTTGAGCACCTGCGCGTACTTCGGCGCCTGCGTCTCGTCGGCGAAGTGGAGCCACAGCGTGCCGCCGGCGTCGACGGTGAACTCGGGCTCCCAGATGCCGTCGATGTTGTGCGACCGCGCGGCCTCGGACAGGAAGGTCCACGAGCGGCCGGCGTCCTTGCTGGCCCAGACGCGGATCCCGATGCGGCGCTGCGGCCCGGCGTCCTGCCGGTAGGACGCGGCCCACAGCAGCGTCCCCGCGCGGAGCCTGCCGACGCGTTCCGGCAGCTCGTAGACGGTGCCGCAGCACATGCCGGCCCGGCCGTCGGGGTCGCGGATCGCGCCGACCTGGTGGAACGACTCGCCTTCGTCGGTGCTCTCCAGGACCGGGGTGAACTTGCCGCCGGCGTCTTCGCTGGTCAGCGTGGCGATGATGCGCCCGCGGCCGGCGGCGGAGTGTTCGAGGCGGATCAGGCGCGCGTACGCGCCGAAGCCGGGGACGAGCTGTTTGCGCTCGGCCGCGCTCGCCGGCGTGAGCAGCGAGGCGACGGCCGAGAGGGTCAGCACGAAGACCAGCAAGCGACGCATCCCGACCTCCTCCACACGCGGTGACCGCGCGATTACAGCACGACCGGTGGTCTTGGGCGGGGTGCATTCACGCGTTCGGGTAACGCTCCTGGTCTGCGGGCCGAAAGATCACTGAGGGCAGTTGAGGGGGGACGATGAAAATCCGGCTGGCCGGCCTGCTGGTCCTGGTCCTGGCTTCGGCGTGCGCGCCGCCGACCGGGTACGGCACGATCGTCACGGAGTCCTTCGCACCTTCGGCTCCTTCGACGGCGCCGGCTGCTGTTCCCCGTGACGTGCCGCCGGAGACGCACACGGGCACGGGCAGCGGCGAGTTCGCGACGACCTGGCCGGCGGACCAGGTGGGCTTCTTCACGTTCGACTGCCCGAAGTGCACGGCCAACGTGATCATCGACACCGACGGCGGCGAGCACGGCCTGGTCAACGCGATCGGCGCGTACAAGGGCACGACGTGGATGAACACGGACCCGGACCGCCCGACGAAGAGGGTGACGGTCCACGCGAACGCCCCCTGGACGGCAACGATCGCGGACCACCGGAGCATCCCGACGGCAGAGGCCGGCAAGGAGACGGCCGACCGCGGCGACGCGGTGCTCAAGCTCCCGGCGGGCGTGACACGCATCCGCTTCACGGCGAAGACCCGCGGCAGCGTGGGGCTGTGGGTGATGACGTCGCCGTCGGACCGGGACTTGATCTTGAACCAGATCGGTGATCTGCAGGTGGAGCGGGACGTGACCGGGCCGGCTTACCTGCAGGTGGACAGCTATGAGGCGAGCTGGACGCTGACGCCGTCCTGAGCGGGCACCCGGAGCCCGGGTGCCCGCGGCGGCGTCACCGGTAGTTCGTGAACTGCAGCGCGATCTCGAAGTCCTTGCCCTTCAGCAGGGCGATGACCTCCTGCAGCTGGTCCTTCTTCTTGCCCGACACCCGCAGCTGGTCGCCCTGGATCTGGGCCTGGACGCCCTTGGGGCCTTCGTCGCGGATGAACTTGGCGATCTGCTTCGCCTTGTCCGAGGCGATGCCCTGGAGGATCTTGCCGGAGATCTTGTAGATCTTGCCCGACAGCGCCGGCTCGCCGGCTTCGAAGGCCTTCAGCGAGATGCTGCGCTTGATCAGCTTCTCCTTGAACACCTCGACCGCCGCCAGGGCGCGCTCCTCGGTCTCGGACTCGATCGTGAGGGCCTCCTCGCCGGCCCAGTTGATCGTCGTGCCCGTGCCGCGGAAGTCGAACCGGGTGCCCAGCTCCTTGCTCGCCTGGTTGAGCGCGTTGTCCACCTCCTGGCGGTCGACCTTGCTCACGACGTCGAAAGAGGGATCCGCCACGTGTCCTCACACCTCGTACTCGCTTGTCAGGGCTTCCCAGCCTAGCCCCGGGTAACCCGGTTGCTCCCCGCCGGGAGCGGTTGGGTAAGCTTCACCCCGGCCGGTGAGACCGGCCTGGGCGGGTTACCCGAGTGGCCAAAGGGGACTGGCTGTAAACCAGTTGGCATTGCCTACGGGGGTTCGAATCCCTCACCCGCCACACACGAGTGAGCCCCGTGACCGGAATGGTCACGGGGCTCACTCGTATGACCGGCCGACTCCCTTTGCGGGAGAAGGGAACCGACCGTCGGCGGCGCTCGGGGTCACGCCGCCTGGGGGACCGGCGTCGACGCCGGTGTCAGGGCCAGCTCCAGGACCTCGCGGACGTTCGCCACCGCGTGGACCTCCAGCTGGGCCAGCACCTCGGCCGGGACGTCGTCGAGGTCCGGCTCGTTGCGCTGGGGGATGATCACCGTCTTCATGCCTGCCCGGTGGGCTGCCAGGAGCTTCTGCTTCACTCCGCCGATCGGGAGGACGCGGCCCGTCAACGACACCTCGCCCGTCATCGCCACGTCCGCCCGGACCACTCGGCCCGACAGCAGGGATGCCAGCGCCGTCGTCATCGTGATGCCCGCCGATGGGCCGTCCTTCGGGACCGCTCCGGCCGGGACGTGGACGTGGATTCCGCGGTTGCGCAGGTCGGCCACCGGCAGCTCCAGCTCCGCTCCATGGGACCTGAGGTACGACAGCGCGATCTGCACCGACTCCTTCATCACGTCGCCGAGCTGGCCGGTCAGCTGCAGTCCGGACGCGCCGGACTCCTCGTCCGCGAGCGACGCCTCGATGTACAGGACGTCGCCGCCCGCGCCGGTCACCGCCAGGCCCGTTGCCACGCCCGGGGTTGCCGTGCGCTGGGTCGACGCCGGCAGCGACGACTCCGGGATGTGCCGTGGGCGGCCCAGGTAGGTTTCCAGATCGGCAGCGTCGACCGTGAGTGGCAGGGAAACCTCGTCCAGGGCCACCTTCGTCGCGATCTTCCGCAGCACCTTGGCGATCGTCCGGTTCGCGTCGCGCACGCCCGCCTCGCGGGTGTACTCGGCCGCGATCCGGCTGAACGCCGCGTCCGTCAAAACCACGTCCGCGGCGCCCAGGCCGGCGCGCTCCAGCTCGCGGGGGAGCAGGTGGTCGCGGGCGATCGTCACCTTCTCGTGCTCGGTGTAGCCGTCCAGCGTCACCAGCTCCATGCGGTCCAGCAGCGGGCCGGGGATGGTCTCCAGCGCGTTGGCCGTCGCCAGGAACACGACGTCGGACAGGTCCAGCTCGACCTCGAGGTAGTGGTCGCGGAACGTGTGGTTCTGCTCCGGGTCCAGCACTTCGAGCAGCGCCGCCGTCGGGTCGCCGCGGTAGTCGGCGCCGACCTTGTCGATCTCGTCGAGCAGCACCACCGGGTTCATCGAGCCGGCTTCCTTGATGGCGCGGACGATCCGGCCGGGCAGCGCGCCGACGTAGGTGCGGCGGTGGCCGCGGATCTCCGCCTCGTCGCGGATGCCGCCCAGCGCGACCCGGACGAACTTGCGGCCCATGGCCTTCGCGACCGACTCGCCCAGCGACGTCTTACCGACTCCGGGAGGGCCGGCGAGCGCCAGGACCGCACCCGAACGACGGCCGCCGACCGGGCCGAGGCCGCTTTCCGCACGGCGCTTCCGCACGGCCAAGTACTCGATGATGCGTTCCTTCACGTCATCCAGGCCCGCGTGGTCGGCGTCCAAAACGGCCCGTGCCGCCGCGATGTCGTAGACGTCCTCGGTGCGCTCGTTCCAGGGCAGCTCCAGGACGGTGTCCAGCCAGGTGCGGATCCAGCCGCCCTCGGGGGACTGCTCGGACGTGCGGTCCAGTTTGTCCACTTCGGCCAGTGCGACCTTCTTGACCGCGTCGGGCAGTTCGGCCGCCTCGACGCGGGCGCGGTAGTCCGTCTCGTCGGCGGTGCCGTCGAGCTCGCCCAGTTCCTTGCGGATGGCTTCGAGCTGGCGGCGCAGCAGGAACTCCTTCTGCTGCTTCTCCATGCCCTCGGCGACGTCCTTGCGGATCGTGTCCGTCACCTCGAGCTCGGCGAGGTGCTCCTTGCTCCACTCGAGCGCCTTCTCCAGGCGTGCGGTTACGTCCAGCGCGCCGAGCAGCTCGAGCTTCTGGCCGGTCGACAGGTATGGCGCGTTGCCGGACAGGTCGGCGATCGCGGACGGCTCTTCGACCTGCTGGACGGCGTCGATCAGCTGCCAGCCGCCGCGCTGCTGGAGGATCGAGATGACGACGGCCTTGTACTCGGCCGCGAGCTTGGCCGTCCGGTCGTCGGTGGTTTCGGGGGCGTCCTCGGCGTGCACCCAGCGGGCGGCGCCGGGGCCGTCGGCGATCCGGCCGACGACCGCGCGGGCCGTGCCGCGCAGCAGGACGGCGGCCTTGCCGCCGGGCACGCGGCCGATGCGCTCGACCGTGGCGACGGTGCCGAACTCGGCGTATTCGCCGTGCACGCGCGGGACGATCAGGACTTCGGCCTTGGTGGCCGCGGCGGACCGGATGCCGGGGAAGGACGCCTGGCTCGGCGCCTTGGCCTGGGCGGACTCCACCGCTGCCCGCGTCTCGGTGTCGGTCAGGTCGAGCGGGACGACCATGCCCGGCAGCACGACGTCGTCATCGAGCGGGAGCACGGGCAGGAGGCGGGTGTCGGACATGTGCACTCCTCGTGTAGTTGAGTCTGCCTAGCTCAACTCTCCGATGGGAGCGTTTGTTTCCGATGGTGCGTTCGCCCACAGCGATCGAAGAAACCGCAGGTCAGCGGCCTGGTTTCGCCGCGACGGCGCACCACGCGAACGGCCGGGCCTCCGCCTCCAGGGCGTTGATCTTCCGGTCCGGCCGCCAGTCCGGCAGGTGCACGATGCCCGGCTCCAGCAGCTGCCAGTCGCCGAAGAGCGGCTCGATCTCTTCGCGGTCGCGCAACCAGACCGGGTTGCTCGTCTTCCGGTACTGCTCGACGAACCAGCGCAGCCCTTCGAGCATTTCGCCGCTGCCGTCGCCTTCGCTCATCTGGGAGATCGCCAGCCAGCTGCCCGGCGCGAGCGCGTCGCGGTACGTCGCCAGCAGGTCCTCCGGGTCGTCGTCCGGGCCGACGAAGTGCAGCACCGCCGCCATGATCAGGCAGACCGGCTGCGAGAAGTCGATGAGCCGCCGCGTTTCCGGCGCGCGCAGCACCGACTTCGCGTCCCGCATGTCCGCCTGGACGATGCCCGCCCAGTCGGTCGCCGCGCTCTCTTCGAGGATCAGCGTCGCGTGGGCGACCGCGACCGGCTCGTAGTCGACGTAGACGACCTTCGCGTCGTGGTCGTCGGGCAGCTCCGCCTCGACGACCTCGTGCACGTTGCCCGCCGTCGGCACGCCCGAGCCGAGGTCGATGAACTGCCGGATGCCGGCCCGCAACGCCGCGCGCACCGCGCGGTTCATGAACTCGCGGTTCTGCTTCGACCCCGGGCGCACCAGCGGCCACTGCTGCTCCATGCGCCTGCCGAACTCGCGGTCCACGGCCCAGTTCTGCGTACCGCCCAGGTACCAGTCGTAGATCCGGGCCGCGGACGGCTTCTCGGTGTCGACACCCTCGGGCGCTCTCGGCGCGGAATCTCGCTGGTCGGTCACTTCAGGCTCCCCTCGCTCGCGGCGAAGCCCAGCCTATAAGCCCCGGGCACCCCCGGAAATCCTCCGGTAGCTCACCGGACAGCCGGCCGGCGCTGCCAGTACGTCCACAGCGGGCGGTACCCCTGCGCGTACCAGAACGGCGTCGACAGCGGGTTCGCCGCGGCGTGGTGCAGCAGGACGACGTCGGCGCCTTCCTCGTCGAGGACGTGGTGGGCGTGCGTCGCCAGCGCGGTGCCGACGCCGGACGACCGCGCGGCCTCCGCCACCGCCAGCGACGACAGGTAGCCGACGCGGGACGCGGCGACGCGGCCGCTGATCCAGCCGGTCTCGCCCGGGTGCTGGACGCTCACCATGCCGAGCGGCCGGCCGTACAGCTCGGCGATCCACAGTGGCGGCTCCGGCCGCTTCAGCTGCTCGGCGAGGTCCTTGGCCAGGATCTCCTCGACACCGGTGCGCCAGTTCACCGTGCCGTACTGGGCGTCGTAGGAGTGCAGCTCCATGCCGAGCGCCACCGCGGTCTCGAGGTCATCGGGCTCGGCGCGGCGGATCTTGACACCGGGCGTCCCCAGCGGAGTCGCCGGGACGTGCCGCTGGGCCGGGCGGACCGCGACCACCCGCAGCGGCGCGAAGCCGTGGTGCAGCATTTCGCGCGCGCCGGCGGCATCCCGGCTCGCCCGCGGCACGATCGCCGCCGTCTCCGTGTCGCCGCGCTCGGCCACCGCGCGCAGATGTTCATCCCATCGAGTGAGCAGGGCGTCCAGCACCGCCGCCGGCTGCGGGCCGGCCAGCTGGACGTCGAGCCGGTGTTCGGTCAGCGCCCGCCACGGCGCGTTCGGGGCGTCGCGGTCGACCTGGACCCGGGAAGCCAGCCCGGAAGCGGCGGAATCGCCCGTCGCGACTTCCAGCACCACGGCGTTTTCGGCTGCCTCGAAGGGAGTTGATCCGGGGAGGAGGGAGTCCACCGCCGCGAGCCGGGTCGCGTGCTCGGTGGCAATCACATCGCTGTGCATGCGCCCATTGAAGCGCTACCGGCGTTCCGATGCGCACAGAACCGGGCGAGTTCGGACATCCGGCGTTTCACTCCTTGGTCCACGCAGGTCAGCGCGTTCGAGGCATTGTTAACCCTGGGGTGATCTCCTACTGTCTCGAAAGGGACACGGGTACGCCCTACGGGGTACGGTATGGCCCTTGTCCACACCCGAAGTCACGGATCAGCACCGGTGGACAAGCCGGGAGGGAAGGTCGGATGCCGGACACCAACGCCCACGGCGACGCCGTCGCGCAGGCGCAGCCCGGGCCGGGAGCCGCTTCCGGAACACCACCCGTCTCCGCCGAAGCCCGCACCGACGAACGCCGGTTCCGCGCCTACACCTTCGCCGTGCTCAGCCTCGGGCTCGCCGCCGCGTTCGCGGTCGGTTCGTGGCTGCCGTTCCACTGGGACGACCGGCTGCTGTGGATCGGGCCCGTGCTCGCCGTCGCCTTCCTGCTCGCCGAGCAGCTCGGCATCAACGTAGACGTCCGCAGCGGCATCTCGTGGACGATCTCGTTCACCGAAATCCCGCTCGTCATCGGGTTCTTCATCGCGCCGTTCGAGGTCGTGCTGGCCGCGCACCTGATCGCCGGCATCGGCACGCTGCTCGCGCGCAAGGTCGCCGGCCGCGTGCTCTACAACGCCGGCGCGTTCCTGCTCGAGATCACCGGCGCCTTCGCGGTCGCCGGGCTGGTGAAGTACGCCGTGGGCGCCGGGGCGGGCGACAAGATCCCGTGGGTCGCGGCGCTGGCCGGCACGCTGACCGCGCCGCTGGTGAGCACGCTGCTCGCGCTGGCCGCGGTCCGGGTGCTGCGCCGCCGCATGCGGGTCAGCACCGCCGTCCGGCTCACCGGGCGGATCCTGGTCGTCGGCTTCGTCAACGCGTCCGTCGGCCTCTCCGGCTACCTCGTCATCGCCAGCACGCCCCAGGCGTGGCCGCTGGTGCTCGCCGTCTTCCTCGGCCTCACCGCGCTGTACTGGGCGTACTCCGACCTGCTGCGCGAGCAGCGGGACATGGAGGCGCTCTCGGACGTCAGCCTGATGGTGGCCCGCTCGGGCCAGCAGGCCGCGGCGCGCCCGGCCAGCCGCGCCGACGAACTCGTCGGCGGCGTCGACGTCCGCGAATGGGCGACGATCGCCGAGCGCATCAAGGACCAGCTCGCCGCCGGCCGCGTCGTGCTGCGGCTGAGGCTCGAACCGAAGGACACCATGCGGGTCGTGGTGGCGGGCGACGACCTGCCGCCCGCGGACCCCGCCGCCGACGACCCGCTGCTGCGGCTGCCCGGCGCGCACGTCCGGCACTTCCGGATCACCGAGGCCAACCCCGACGTCCGCGCGGCGCTGCTCGACCGCGGCGCGCAGGAGGCACTCGTCGTCCCGCTGCGCAGCGCGAACCGGCTGCTCGGCGTCGTCGAGGCGCACGACCGGCTGTCCCGCTGGCGCGGCTTCGGCAAGTACGACGTCCAGCTGCTCGGCACGATGGCCAGCCACCTCGCGACGTCGCTGGACAACCGGCGGCTGCTGGCGACGCTGCGCCACGACGCCTACCACGACCCGCTCACCGGGCACCTCAACCGGCCGGGCTTCCGGCAGGTGGCGAAGGAGCCGCTGCGGGACTTCGCCAACGCCGTGGTGCTGCGGATCGACCTCGACGTCTTCTCGACGGTCAGCGACGCGCTCGGCTACGCGTGGGCCGACCGGATGGTCGTCGCCGCCGGCCGCCGCATCCGCGACGCGCTCGGCCCCGACGTCCCGCTCGCCCGGCTCGAAGGCGCTTCCTTCGCGGCGCTGCTCGTCGGCTGCCCGCCGGAAGACGCCCACCAGGCGGCGGAACGGTTGCGCGAAGAGCTGTCGGCGCCGTACCCGGTCGACCGGCTCTCGGTCGAGGCGAACGCGATGATCGGCTACGCGACGACGTCCGCGGAAGAACCCGGCGACGTCGTCGACATCGAAGGCCTGCTGCAGCGGGCGGACGTGGCCGTCCGCGCGACGAAGGGCGGCGAAGAGGTCCGCGGCTACGTGCCGAGCATGGGCCAGATCTTCCTGCGCCGCTTCCAGATGGTGACGCAGTTCCGGCAGTCCCTCGAGGACGGCCAGGTCAGCGTCCACTACCAGCCGAAGATCACCCTGCCGAACCGGCAGGTGCAGGGCGTCGAGGCACTGGTCCGCTGGGTGCACCCGGAGTTCGGCAGGCTCGGCCCCGACGAGTTCGTCCCGGCCATCGAGGCGGCCGGCCTGATCGGCGTGCTGACGGGGTTCGTGCTCGGCGAGGCCCTGAAGCGCTGCCGCAAGTGGCTCGACGAGGGCCTGCGGATCTCGGTGGCGGTCAACCTGTCGGTGCGCAACCTGGCCGACGAGGACTTCCCGGCCAAGGTCGCCCGCGAGCTGGAGCACTACGGCATCCCGCCGGAGCTGTTGACGTTCGAACTGACCGAGTCCGGTGTGATGTCCGACCCGCAGAAGGCGCTGCCGATCCTGCGCGAGCTGCACTCGCTGGGCATCACGCTCGCCGTGGACGACTTCGGGACCGGGTACTCGTCGCTGGCGTACCTGCGGCAGCTGCCGGTCGACCAGGTCAAGATCGACAAGAGCTTCGTCCTCGGCATGGGCACCGACCTCGGCGACCTCGCGGTGGTCCGGTCGATCGTCGAGCTGGGGCACTCGCTCGGGCTGACGGTGGTGGCCGAGGGCGTCGAGGAGGACGTGGCGCGCGACCAGCTCGAGGCGATGGGCTGTGACGTCGCCCAGGGCTACCTGATCTCGCGGCCGCTGCCGGAGGACCGCCTGGAGGCGTGGCTGCAGGCCCGCACCGCGCGCTCGCCGGGGCGGCACTCGGAGACCGTGCTGACCCTCCTGACCTGAGCTTTTGCGGTTTGGGGACCCCGGTTGCACGGGCGGGTGAAGCGGCTTGCTAATCTTTCCAAGTCCTCGCGAGAGGCCAGGCCCCTTTAGCTCAGTCGGCAGAGCGTCTCCATGGTAAGGAGAAGGTCTACGGTTCGATTCCGTAAAGGGGCTCTCGACCTCAGCCGCGTCACGCCTGCGTGTCGCGGCTTGGGTCATGTAAGGGCGGTGTAGCTCAGTTGGCAGAGCAAGCGGCTCATAATCGCTGTGTCGCCGGTTCAAGTCCGGCCACCGCTACGCGGTAACGACGGGGCTGGCCCCCGGACCTGAGAGAGAAGGAAACGCTGTGGCTGCCACCGACGTGCGACCCAAGATCACGCTGGCGTGCGAAGAGTGCAAGCACCGCAACTACATCACCAAGAAGAACCGGCGCAACAACCCGGATCGCCTGGAGATGAAGAAGTTCTGCCCGAACTGCGGTACGCACCGGACGCACAAGGAAACCCGCTGACGCGTACGCGTTCACCAGCTTCGAAGAGCCGCCCTGGATCACCAGGGCGGCTCTTTGCTGTTGGTAGCCTCCTCGGGTGCCCTTGGACCAGTCGTTCACCGGGCGGACTTATCCGCCGCAGACCAGTTACGAAGTGAGCCGGGAGAAGATCCGGGAGTTCGCCGACGCGATCGGCGACGACAACCCGGTCTACCGCGACCCGGAGGCGGCCCGCGAGGCCGGTCACCCCGACGTGATCGCGCCGCCGACGTTCCTCACGATCATCAACCTCGCCTCGATCAACGCGATCGTCGCCGACCCCGAGCTCGGCCTCGACTACTCGCGGATGGTGCACGGCGACCAGGGCTTCACCTACACGCGCCCGGTGTTCGCCGGCGACGTGCTCGAGGTGACGACCCACATCGACGGCATCATGGCCCGCGCCGGCAACGACTTCATCAACCTCCGCGCGGACATCACCGACGCGGCCGGCCAGAAGGTCTGCACCACCCGCGCGCAACTGGTGGTCCGAGGGGAGAACGCGTGAACACCGGCGACGAGTTGCCCGCCCTCGAGGTGCGGATCACCCGCGAGCAGCTGGTGCGCTACGCCGGGGCGGCCTTGGACTTCAACCCGATCCACTGGAACGAGGCGTTCGCGAAGGACGTCGGCCTGCCGGACGTCATCGCCCACGGGATGCTGACGATGGCGGTGGCCGGCCGCGTGGTCACGGACTGGCTCGGCGACCCGGCCCGGCTGGTCGACTTCAGCGCCCGGTTCACCCGGCCGGTCGTCGTGCCGAACACGGCAGAGGGCGCGGTGGTGGAGATCACCGGGAAGGTCGCGGACGTCAAGGACGACGGGATCGCGCGGATCGACCTCGTGGTGAAGTTCGACGGGAAGACCGTGCTGGGGAAGCCGCAGGCGCTGGTCCGCCTCTGACGCCGACGCCCCCAATGTGGCGTTCGGTGCGTCCGACGCAACCAACGCCACATTGGGGTGCTTGGGGCGGGCCCGCTAAGGCAGCTTCAACACCGCGAGCACCGCGTCGGCCATGCCCTGCTCTCCCCGGGCGTTCGGGTGGAGCGGGGCGGCCGGCGAGGCGGGCAGCAGGCCCTCGACCCAGCGCTTGTCCGACGCCGAACACACGTCGTGGCCCTTGCCGGGCGTGGCGGTGTCCGCGTAACCCGCGCGGTGGGTGTCCGCCTGGTCCTCCAGCATCTTGTTCAGCTTGCCGAGCGCGCCGCGGAAGTACTCGATGTCGCCCGCGCCGAACGGCAGGGACGGCCAGCAGCCGGCGCCTTCGGGGAGGACCGTTGGGTAGCCGACGACCACCACCTTGGCCTTCGGGGCCTGCTCGTGGATGCGGTCGAGGACCGCGCCGATCTTCGGGGCCGTCGCGTCGATGCGCTCGGCCAGCTGGTCGCGGCCGCCCGCCGTCAAGCGGTCCCGGCACGGTGACGCGTTCTGGTCGGTCGTCGCGCAGCCCGAGGCGTACGAGAAGAAGCCGACGTCGTTGCCGCCGATGCCCACCGTCACCAGCGTCGTCTCCGCCGTCACCGCGTCGAGCTGCGGCGGGTTGGTTCCGTTCCCGGTCTTCTGGGACCCGGTCAGGTTCGCCGTCGTCGCGCCGCTGCAGCTGACGTCGGCGAACTGCGCCGGCTTCAGCTTCGCCGCCACCAGGTGCGGGTAGTTGTCGTCCGAGCGGTCGCAGCCGGCCGGCGTGCCCGCCTGGCGCCCGGTCCGCGGCGACGACGTGTACGAATCCCCGAGCGCGACGTAGCGGCCGCTGCCGCCGCCGGTGTCCACGCCCTCCGGCGGCGCCGACGACGAGCCGTGCTGCCACTTGTAGTACCCGAACGCCAGGAGCCCGACCACGAGCACCAGCACCAGGCAGCCGCCGCCACCGCTTTTCTTCGCCACTTCTTCGTTTCTACCGAACGCGCCGCGCCGCCGACCTAGCCAATCCGGGTGATCCGCTGCGCGAGCAGGTCGTTGACCAGTCCCGCGGCCGTCTCCGGGTCGTCCACGCTCACCAGCACCTTCCGGCCGCTCTCCAGGGTGAGCTCCAGCGCCGGGCCGCCGCGGACCTTGTACGCCGTCGTGCCGGTGACCGGGTTGAAGCGCAGGCCGAGCCCGCCGTCGCGGAACATCGACAGCTCACGCGTCGTCGCCTCGCGGATGCTGTCCAGCCTCAGGTGCCGCCACGGGACGCCCAGCAGGCCGAAGCGGATCGTCACGCCCTTGGCGTCCACGGTCGCCGACAGCCGGTACGTCAGCGCCGCGACCACCACGCCGACCAGCGTGATCCAGCCGGCCACCGGCCAGGAGAGCCCGGCGGGAACGAGCGCGATCGCCACCGGGATCAGCGCCAGCGACCAGAGCATCGCCGGGTTCGCCGCCCCGCCCGCCCAGAACGCGCGCTGTCCCGGCCGCAGGCCGACGCTCGGCCGGTTCGCGGTCTGCTCGCGCTCCGGCGCCGACGGCACGCCGCCGACGAGCGCCGCGAGCACGCCGAGGACCGCCGCACCCAGCATGAAGAGCACGACGACGAAGCCGCTGCGGGCCGCGTGCCAGTCCGGGACGTCGAGGTTCGCCACGAGCACCGTGAGCAGGACCGCGGCCGGCAGGGCGGCGAACCCGGCCCCGACGCCGACGGCCGCGCGCGGCAGCGGCCGTCCGCGGCGCAGCGCGGTCATCGCCGTCGTGGCCAGGAGCAGCACGGCGACCACACCCAGCCCGAGGCACGCGCCGGTGAACACCCCGAGCGGGGTCGCGCTGCTCGGCGCCGTGTTCCAGTGCGTCGCGACGGGGTCGGGCAGCCGGTGCGCCCACGCGTTTTCGAGTGCGCCCGCGACGGCGAGCGCGGCGCCCGGCAGCACGGCCGTGGCGAACAGGACCCGGATCGGATTGGTCATGAGTACTTCTCCTTCAACACCCCAGTGAGTTCGTCGAGGCCGACGCCCGCGCGCTTCGCTTCGCGGACCAGGTCTTCGGCCAGCTCGGCCAGCCGCGCGCGGGACGACGCACCGCCGATGACGACGGCGCCCCGGCGCCGCCGCAGGTCGATGAGGCCTTCGTCGCGGAGCAGCGCGTACGCCCGCAGCACGGTGTGGACGTTGATCTCGAGGGCCGCGGCCAGTTCGCGGGCGGGTGGCAGCTGTTGGCCGGGAGCCGGCTTGCCGTCGGCGAGGGACCGGCGCAGCGAGGCAGCCACCTGCTCGAAGAGCGGGACGGTGGAACTCGGATCGATTTGAACGAGCATAGTTCTAACTATAATAGAACTATTGGGCCGTGCGTGAGAGGTGCGTCACACTCGACGTGGATCAGCCGCCGGCGAGTTCGGCGGCGAGGTCCAGGGCGTGGCCGACGTCCTTCGCGACGAAGTGCAGGTCGACGAGCACTTCGGAAATGCCCAGCTCGCGGGCCACGTCGAGGCAGGGGTGGACGTCGGCGACCGCCTCGACGGCGGTGCCCGGCCGCGGGTTGATCCGCAGCACCCGGCGCAGCGCGCCCGGGTCGCGGCCGGCCTTCTCGGCCGCTTCGAGCGCGACCGACCAGAGGCCGGTCAGGTACCGCTCCGGCATCCAGCCGGCGAGCCAGCCGTCCGCGCGGCGCCCGACCCGGGCCAGTGCCGGCGGGGAGAACCCGCCGAGCAGCACCGGCGGGCGCGGCTGCTGCGCCGGGCGCAGGCCCACCGTGGACGGCGCGATCCGCCACTGCGGGCCCTCGTGCTCCGCCGGGTCGCCGGTCCACAGCGCGTCGAGGGCGTCGAGCAGCTCTTCGAGCCGCAGGCCGCGGTCCGCCCACGGCACCCCGGTGGCGAAGTACTCCTCCCGCAGCCAGCCGAGCCCGAAGCCGACGTCCAGCCGGCCCGAGCTGGCCAGGTCGAGCGAGGTCAGCGCCCGGGCGAGCAGCACCGGGGAGTACACCGGGCCGGTCAGCGCGCTCGTCCCGAGGCGGGCCGTGCGGGTCACCGCCGCCGCGGCCGCCAGTGTCGTGAACGGGTCGGCGAAGGTCTCGAACTCCCGGGGGTACGGGTGTTCCGGCGTCCCGCCGCCCGGGTAGCGGTCGGACGGCGCCCGTGGCGCGAGGACGCGGTCGCCCACCCACAGCGACGCGAAGCCGAGGCTCTCCGCGGCGGTCGCGAAGCGCGGCACGGCCGCGGGGTCGGCGAGGGCGCCGTACTGGGGGAGAGCGAGCCCGAGCCGCATCGGAGCCCCCGCCGGACGGGGGGTGGTCGTCATGGCGGACATCCTGGCATGATCAGGAGGTCGGCGGGGAGTTTTCCGCAGGCCGGCCGGGGTGCGGTGGTCGATCGGGGGGCGCGGTTGCGGGCCCTCGCGAGGCTTGCCGTAGACTTCGGGACTTGGAACGCACTACGGTCATCCCCGCCTGGATGGTGGGGACGATGGAATGCGTCCACCGGGGCTCCGAGCGATCGGGGCTCCACAGGGGTGTAGCTCAATTGGCAGAGCAGCGGTCTCCAAAACCGCAGGTTGCAGGTTCAAGTCCTGTCACCCCTGCGTAACGGAACTGGTGGAGCGGAGGAGTGGTCGTGAGCGACAGCGACGCCAGCGGCGGCGAGCAGGAGCAGGGCGGCACCGGGCAGAAGCCCGAGAGCCAGTCCCGTCCCGTCACAGCCGCTGCTCGGCGTGAGCGCCGTGCGACCGCTCGTCCGGCGGGGAAGTCCGCGGCACGTGCGGACGACAAGACCCGCCCGGCCGGGAAGTCGGGGGAGAAGACCGCCCCCGACGCGAAGGGCGCTCCGACTCCGAAGCGGGACCAGAAGCCGAAGAAGGCTTCCGTGTTCGCGCGGCTGGTGCGCTTCGTCCGCGAGGTCTGGGCGGAACTGCGCAAGGTCATCTGGCCCAACCGCAAGCAGATGGTCACCTACACCGCGGTCGTGCTGGTCTTCGTGGTGTTCATGGTGGCTCTGGTGAGTGGCCTGGACCTCCTGTTCAAGTGGGGCATCGGCCACATCTTCGGCTGACGCGCCCCAGGGCGTGGCGCCGAACGGGGCCCGGCCCCGGCAATGATCAACTGAGAGGACGGAACGTGACCTCCGACAACGGCACAGCAGCCGGTCACGACCTGACCGAGCTTTCCGACGAGCAGGTGCACGCGGCACTCGGTGACGAGGAGTCCGCGCACCTCGAGCCCGTCGACGTGTCGGACTCCGAGGTCGACGACGCCGCCGCCGCTTCCGGTGACGACGACGCTTCCGCCGACGACGTGATCGACGAGACGGGGGCCGAGGCCGCCGCGGACGACGAGGACCCGGTCGCCAAGCTGCGCGCCGAGCTCCTCGCCGCGCCCGGCGAGTGGTACGTCGTGCACTCCTACGCCGGGTACGAGAACAAGGTGAAGACCAACCTCGAGACCCGGACGCAGACCCTGGACGTCGAGGACTACATCTTCCAGATCGAGGTCCCGACCGAAGAGGTCACCGAGATCAAGAACGGCCAGCGCAAGCAGGTGCAGCGCAAGGTGCTGCCCGGCTACATCCTGGTCCGGATGGACCTGAACGACGCCTCGTGGAGCGCGGTGCGCAACACGCCGGGTGTCACCGGGTTCGTCGGCGCCACCTCGCGGCCGTCGCCGCTGACCGTGGACGAGGTGCTGAAGTTCCTCGCTCCCCAGGTCGAGAAGGAAGCCCCGGCGAAGGCCAGCAAGGGCGAAGCCGCCGCCGCGGCGCCGCTCGGCGGCCCGGCCGTCGAGGTCGACTTCGAGGTCGGCGAGTCGGTCACGGTCATGGACGGCCCGTTCGCGACGCTGCCGGCGACGATCTCCGAGGTCAACGTCGACGGGCAGAAGCTGAAGGTCCTGGTGTCGATCTTCGGCCGGGAGACCCCGGTCGAGCTGTCGTTCAACCAGGTCTCCAAGATCTGACGGCCGGCCTTCCGGCCGCAGTCCCCGCGTCCACGGCAGGTACGCGGGGAACGTAGTACAGGACAGGAAAAGAAATGCCACCCAAGAAGAAGAAGCTTGCGGCGATCATCAAGCTGCAGATCAAGGCGGGTGCGGCCAACCCCGCGCCGCCGGTCGGCCCCGCGCTGGGTCAGCACGGCGTCAACATCATGGAGTTCTGCAAGGCCTACAACGCCGCGACCGAGTCGCAGCGCGGGGACGTCGTCCCGGTCGAGATCTCCGTGTACGAGGACCGGTCGTTCGACTTCAAGCTGAAGACGCCGCCGGCCGCGAAGCTGCTGCTGAAGGCCGCGGGCGTGGAGAAGGGCTCCGGCGAGCCGCACAAGACCAAGGTCGCCAAGGTCACCTGGGACCAGGTCCGCGAGATCGCCAAGACCAAGGAGACCGACCTCAACGCGCACGACATCGACCAGGCCGCGAAGATCATCGCCGGCACTGCTCGTTCGATGGGCATCACGGTCGTCGACGCCTGACGTTTGCAGCACCACGTGGGAGAGCCGAGTGCTGGCTCTGGCACCACACTGATCCGTTTTTGAAGTAAGGACAGAAGCATGACCAAGCACAGCAAGGCTTACCGCCAGGCTGCGGAGCTCATCGACAAGGCGCGCCTGTACGCGCCGCTCGAGGCCGCGCAGCTGGCGAAGGAGACCTCCAAGACCAAGATGGACGCGACCGTCGAGGTCGCGATGCGTCTCGGTGTGGACCCCCGCAAGGCCGACCAGATGGTCCGCGGCACCGTGAACCTGCCGCACGGCACCGGTAAGACCGCCCGCGTCATCGTCTTCGCCGTCGGCGACAAGGCCGCCGAGGCCGAAGCCGCCGGCGCGGACGCGGTCGGCACCGACGAACTGATCGAGCGCATCCAGGGTGGCTGGCTCGACTTCGACGCCGCGATCGCGACGCCGGACCAGATGGCCAAGGTGGGCCGCATCGCCCGCATCCTCGGCCCGCGTGGCCTGATGCCGAACCCGAAGACCGGCACGGTGACCCCCGCGGTCGAGAAGGCCGTGAAGGACATCAAGGGCGGTAAGATCAACTTCCGCGTGGACAAGCAGGCCAACCTGCACCTGGTGATCGGCAAGGCTTCCTTCGACACGGAGAAGCTGGTCGAGAACTACGCCGCCGCGCTGGACGAGATCCTCCGCGCCAAGCCGTCGTCGGCGAAGGGCCGTTACCTGAAGAAGGTCACCTTCAGCACGACGATGGGCCCGGGCATCCCGGTCGACCCGCTGCAGACCCGCAACCTCCTCTCCGAGGACTCGGCGGTCTGAGTCTGAGATCACCAGAAAGGGCGTCCCCGCTTGCTGCGGGGGCGCCCTTTCTTCGTGTCTTATTGACGGCATGCCGACTTTCGCGTCGTTCGACGGGCTCCGGTTGAACTACACGGTGTGGGAGGGCGACGGCGCCCACCGCCCGGTGCTGCTGCAACACGGCTTCGCCGCGGACACGAACGCGAACTGGATTTCCACCGGCGTGGTGGCGGCGCTCCGGTCGGCGGGCTTCACGGTGATCTCCCTGGACGCCCGCGGCCACGGCCGGTCCGAGAAGCCGCACGACGAGTCCCGCTACGCCGACGACGCGATGGCCCGAGACGTCTCGGCCCTGCTGGACGAGCTGGGTCTCGACGAGGTTTCCCTGGCCGGCTACTCGATGGGCGCGATCATCGCCCTGACGGTGACGGCGGCGGACAAGCGCATCCGTTGCCTGGCGACCGGCGGAGTGGGCTCGGGCATCGTCGACTTCGGCGGCGTGGACCTGCGGGTCGTGAAGCCGGCTGACCTCGCTTCGGCGTTGCTGGCGGAGGACCCCGCGCTGGTGCCGCCATCGGGAGTGCCGTTCCGCCTGCTGGCCGACGCGGTGGGCGGCGACCGCCAGGCGCTGGCGGCGGTGGCGCTGGCGTCGCGGGAGGGACACCTGGACCTGTCGGCGATCGGGGTCCCGACGTTGGTGCTGGCGGGCGAGCAGGACCAGCTGGCTGCGGAGCCGGAGAGACTGGCGGCCGCGATCGCGGGGGCGCGGTTGGTCCGGATCCCGGGCGACCACATGACGGCGGTGATGTCACCGGCCTTCGCGGAGGCTCTGGTGTCGTTCCTCTCGGCGCCGCACCCGCGCTGAGTCAGCCGGTCGGGGTCGCCGAGGTGGGTACTCCGCTGCACTTCGCCGGTCCGATCGCGTGGCCGGTGATGAGCCACTGGCCCTTCTCGACCTTGGAGACCGTGAAGACACCCAGTGCCGGGCCGCCCGTGACGGGGAAGGTGCACGAATCGATCGTCACGGTGTCCCCGGGCAGGGGCTCCGAGACGCTGGACGGCAGGGATTCGGCGTAGTCGTTCTTGTTCGTCACCTGGGTGGCGAGGAATTCGACGGCCTTCTTGCAGTCGGTCTGGGCGGCGTTCTGGCGGAACGTCTGGGCGATGTCCTGCGCGAACCGGGTCTGGATGTCGCGCTGCCCCTCGTTCTGGAACCGGCCGCAGGCGTCGTCGACCCGGCCCTGGGCGATGTTGTGGTAGACCATCCGCACCGCTTCGTACGGGTTCGTCGAGAAGACGTGGTTCGTGTGGTAGGTCCCGCCGCCTTCCTGGGCGAGCTGGGCGGAGGTCTTGCCGGCGTCGTTGGGGAAGAAGTGGTTGTACAGCCACGTGCCCGCGACCGCGAGCAGGATGAAGGCCAGCACCCAGGCGAGGACCTTCTTGCCGAGCCAGGTCACCCACTTCGGTGCCCGGCGGCGCTCGACCGGGACCAGCTGGTACCCGGCCGGGATCATCGGGGGCTGACTGCCCGGCTGGGACGGCGGCGCCTGGACCACGCCCGCGTCCGGCGCGGGGGCCGGCTGGTTGCCCTGCTGGGCCTGGGTGAAGCGCAGGTAGTCCTGGAACTGCTGGAACTGGCGGAACTGCTCGACCTCCGCCGGGTCGACCGGCGGCTGTGGGGGAGGCCCCGCCGCGGGCGCGTTGGAGCCCGCCGGTTCGATCTCCGCGCCCGGCTTTCCGTCATCGCGCTGCTCCGCCACGTCACCATGATGCCCTCCGCGCCGCCCCGTGGAACCCCCAGGCGCCCTAAACGCAGGTCAGACCGGCCCCCGAGAAAGCCTTGACAACCGACGGGGTATAGTTGACGACGGTTCTACCGAAGACCGCTGGTTTTCCCCGCTCCAACGGGGAACGAAGGTCCCGCATCACGTCGGGCGGCCCGCGCAGGAGGAACGAGGCCGGGCACTTCGTGTGCCCTACAACGCCCCGCGCCTGTCTGCGCGAGGGCGTTTTGTCGTTTCGCGGAGCCCCTCGAACGCCAGTGGAAACACTAGCCAAGAGAGGAGGCGACCATGGCGAAGCCCGACAAGGTGGCGGCCGTCGCCGAGATCGCGGAGAGCTTCCGCACCAGCTCGGCCACCGTCGTTACCCAGTACACCGGCCTCTCCGTGTCTCAGCTGTCCCAGCTGCGCCGCGCTCTCGGCACCAGTGCCAAGTACCGGGTCGCGAAGAACACCCTCGTCAAGCGTGCCGCTGCGGACGCCGGTGTCGAGGGTCTCGAGGACCTGTTCGTCGGCGCGACCGCCATCGCCTTCGTCGAGGGTGAAGCTGTCGACGCCGCCAAGGCGCTTCGCGACTTCGCGAAGGACAACAACGCGCTTGTGATCAAGGGCGGCTACATGGACGGCAAAGCGCTGTCCGTGGACGAGATCAACCGGATCGCCGATCTCGACAGCCGTGAGGTCCTGCTCGCCAAGGCGGCGGGCGCGTTCAAGGCGAAGCTGTCCCAGGCCGCCGCGCTGTTCCAGGCGCCGGCGTCCCAGGTCGCCCGCCTGGCTGCCGCGCTGGAGGAGAAGCAGCGCAACGCCGCCGGTACCGAAGCAGCCGAAGCACCCGCCGAGAGCTGAACCACCCCCACCCCGAACGTCTCGTTCGTTTTTTCTGAGAGGAAGCCATCATGGCGAAGCTGAGCACCGCCGAGCTGATCGACGCCTTCAAGGAGCTGACCCTCCTCGAGCTGTCCGAGTTCGTGAAGGAGTTCGAAGAGGTCTTCGACGTGACCGCCGCCGCGCCGGCCGCCGTCGTTGCCGCCGCCCCGGGTGCCGCCCCGGCCGCCGCCGCCGAGGAGCAGGACGAGTTCGACGTCGTCCTCGAGGGCGCCGGCGACAAGAAGATCCAGGTCATCAAGGTCGTCCGCGAGGTCGTCTCCGGTCTGGGCCTGAAGGAGGCCAAGGAGCTGGTCGAGGCCGCTCCCAAGGCCCTCCTGGAGAAGGTCGACAAGGAGGCCGCCGAGGCCGCCAAGGAGAAGCTCGAGGCCGCGGGCGCCAAGATCTCCATCAAGTGATTTCGGGCGCGCAAGCGCCTACGCACCACCTCGGGACGGGGCGGGCATCCACTGCGGATGCCCGCCCCGTCCCTTTTTCCGGATCTCGTGGCGGCGAGCCGCCGGCACCCCCTAGGGCCGCTGTCCGATTGGCCCCGGGCCCCCGAATCGTGGGTTCCGGGGGCCTGAGGACCTGCGTAGTTGGCCCGAATGGGCTACCGTGCTGCCCATTGGCGATCACGGCGGGATGACGATGGGCCCGGGGCTGGCCAGAAAAGAAAACTGGTGAGTAACCTGTTCGCACTCAGCTCGTTGCACCTGGTTGACGCGGGTTCGTGGGCGCCACCGGCCCACACTCGCCGCCGGCGTGGGTGGCAGGGTGTGGCAGCGGGCGCAATGACGCGGAACAGCTCCTGGAGGTGCGATGGGTGCCGAGGTGGTCATCGAAGGTCTGACGAAGTCCTTCGGTAGGCAGACCATCTGGCGGGACGTCACGTTGACGCTCCCCCCGGGCGAAGTGTCGGCCATGCTCGGCCCGTCAGGGACCGGCAAGTCCGTCTTCCTCAAGTCGATGATCGGGCTGCTGAAGCCCGACCGCGGCCGCTGCGTGATCAACGGTGTCGACATCGTCACCTGCTCCGAGCACAAGCTCTACGAGATCCGGAAGCTCTTCGGCGTCCTCTTCCAGGACGGCGCGCTGTTCGGCTCGATGAACCTCTACGACAACGTCGCCTTCCCGCTGCGCGAGCACACCAAGAAGTCCGAGACGGAAATCCGCCGGATCGTGCTCGAAAAGCTCGACATGACCGGTCTGAACGGCGCCGACAAGAAGCTGCCGGGCGAAATCTCCGGCGGGATGCGCAAGCGCGCCGGCCTGGCCCGCGCCCTGGTGCTTGACCCCGAGATCATCCTGGTCGACGAGCCGGACTCGGGCCTCGACCCGGTCCGCACCACCTACATCTCGCAGCTGTTCCTCGACGTCAACGCGCAGATCGACGCCACCTTCCTGATCGTCACCCACAACATCAACCTGGCCCGCACGGTACCGGACAACCTGGGCATGCTCTTCCGCAAGGAACTGGTCATGTTCGGCCCGCGCGAGGTGCTGCTGACCAGCGAAGAGCCGGTCGTCAAGCAGTTCCTCAACGGCAAGATGCAGGGCCCGATCGGCATGTCCGAGGAGAAGGACTCCGCCCAGATGGCCGCCGAGCAGGCGATGTTCGACGCCGGCCACCACGCGGGCGGGGTCGAGGACATCTCCGGGGTGCCGCCGCAGATGCAGACGACGCCGGGCGTGGCCACCCGGATGGGTGCCATCCGCCGCAAGGACCGGGTCATGGAGATCATGCACCGGCTGCCGCCGGCCGCGCAGGAAAGCATCATCGAGTCGCTGACCCCCGAGGAGCAGCGCCACTACGGTGTGCGGCCGCACCGCGGCCAGCCGCAGCAGGTGGGCGCGCGCCCGCAGGGTGACGGCGTCCCGAACCAGCACCACGGGCAGCTGCCCGCCGACCAGGTGGCCCGGATCCCGGGCGGCGGCCAGCCGCCGAGACCCGGCTCGCACCGGATGCCACCACCACGCGACAACGGGCCAGGTGGCAGGTGAGCTCTCCCGCAACACAGGCGAAGATCCCCGGGATCGGCATGCTCCGCGAGACCGGGAACCTGTTCGCTCTCGGCCTGGACATCGTCCGCGGCCTGTTCCAGAGGCCTTTTCAGCTGCGGGAGTTCATCCAGCAGTCCTGGTTCATCGCGAGTGTGACCATCCTGCCGACGGCCCTGGTGGCCATCCCGTTCGGCGCGGTCATCTCGCTGCAGTTCGGCTCGCTCGCCCGCCAGCTGGGCGCGCAGTCCTACACCGGCGCGGGCTCCGTGCTCGCCACCGTGCAGCAGGCCAGTCCGCTGGTCACCGCGCTGCTGGTGGCGGGCGCGGGCGGCTCCGCCGTCTGCGCCGACATCGGCGCCCGGACCATCCGCGAAGAGATCGCCGCGATGGAGGTGCTCGGCGTCTCCGCGGTCCAGCGGCTGATCGTGCCGCGCACCCTCGCGATGATGCTGGTCGCGCTCCTGCTCAACGGCATGGTCAGCGTCATCGGCGTGCTCGGCGGCTACTTCTTCAACGTCGTGCTCCAGGGCGGGACGCCGGGCGCGTACCTGGCGAGCTTCTCCGCCCTCGCGCAGCTGCCCGACCTGTGGGTCGGCGAGATCAAGGCGCTGATCTTCGGGTTCATCGCCGCCGTCGTCGCGTCCTACCGGGGCCTGAACCCCTCCGGCGGCCCGAAGGGCGTCGGGGACGCGGTGAACCAGTCGGTGGTCATCACGTTCCTGCTGCTGTTCGTCGTGAACTTCGTGATCACCCTGATCTACCTGCAGATCGTGCCCGGAAAGCTGGACTAGCGCCATGACGTTCCTCCAGGGCGCCAAGCGCGTCGCCAACCGTCCTTTGCAGACGCTGGACACCCTCGGTGACCAGATGTCGTTCTACGGCCGCGCGCTGCTGTGGACGCCGCGGACGCTGCGCCGCTACACCAAAGAGGTCCTCCGGCTGCTCGCCGAGGTGAGCTTCGGCTCCGGCTCGCTGGCCGTCATCGGGGGCACGGTCGGCGTGATGGTCGGCCTGACGCTGTTCACCGGTGTCCTCGTCGGCCTCCAGGGCTACTCGGCGCTGAACTCGATCGGGACGTCGGCCTTCACCGGCTTCCTGACCGCGTTCTTCAACACCCGCGAGATCGCCCCGCTGGTCGCCGGGCTCGCGCTGTCCGCCACCGTCGGCGCCGGGTTCACCGCCCAGCTGGGCGCGATGCGGATCTCCGAGGAGATCGACGCCCTGGAAGTCATGGGCGTGCCGAGCCTGCCGTACCTGGTGACCACCCGGATCATCGCCGGGTTCGTCGCGGTCATCCCGCTCTACATCATCGGCCTGCTGAGCTCGTACCTCGCGTCACGACTGGTGGTCATCTACATCTACAACCAGTCGGCCGGCACCTACGACCACTACTTCGACCTGTTCTTACCACCGCAGGACGTGCTGTATTCGTTCATCAAGGTGCTGCTGTTCAGCGTCCTGATCATCCTGTCGCACTGCTACTTCGGGTACCGGGCGACCGGTGGCCCGGCCGGTGTCGGCGTCGCGGTCGGCAAGGCCGTGCGGCTGTCCATCGTCACGGTGTCGATCATGAACTTCTTCATCGGGTTCGCCATCTGGGGAACCGACGTCACGGTAAGGATCGCGGGATGAGGGTGCTCCGACGCAGGCTGCTCGGCCTGCTGCTCATCGCCGTGATGGTCGGCGGGGTGGCGCTGTCCATCGCGCTCTACGACAAGGCGTTCACGCCGGTCGTCACGGTCAAGCTGGAGGCCGACAAGATCGGCAACCAGCTGATCAAGCAGTCCGACGTCAAGGTGCGCGGGCTGATCGTCGGGTCCGTGCAGGACATCGTCGCCACCGACAAGGGTGCCGAGCTGACGCTGGCGCTCCAGCCCGAGTCGGCGAAGCTGATCCCGGAGAACGTCTCGGCGCGGTTCCTGCCCAAGACGCTCTTCGGCGAGCGGTTCGTCTCGCTGGAGATCCCGAAGGACCCGTCGGCGAAGACGCTCTCCACCGGCGACGTCATCCCGCAGGACCGCACGTCGAACGCGGTCGAGCTGGAGCAGGCGTTCTCCCACCTGATGCCGGTGCTGCAGGCGGTGCAGCCGCAGAAGCTGTCGGCGACGCTCACCGCGATCTCGACGGCGCTGTCGGGCCGCGGCGACCAGCTCGGCGACACGCTGGCGCAGCTGGGCAGCTACCTCGGCGAGCTGAACCCGCACGAGCCGGAGCTGCAGCACAACCTCAAGGCGCTCGCGGAGTTCTCCGACCACCTGAAGGACGCGGCCCCGGACCTGGTGCAGAGCCTGGACAACCTGAGCACGACGACCCGGACCGTGGTCGACGAGCGGCAGAACCTGGCGAACCTCTACGGCAGCCTCACCCAGGCCTCGGTGGACCTGCAGACGTTCCTGCAGAACAACAAGGACAACATCATCTCCCTCGTCGACACCGCCCGGCCGACGGCCGAGCTGCTGGCGAAGTACGCGCCGGAGTACCCCTGCGTGATCTCCCAGATGGCGAAGAACGTGCCGCTGATCGACCAGGCGCTGGGCAAGGGCACCGACCAGCCCGGTCTGCACGCGACCATCGAGATCATCGTGCCGCGCGCGCCCTACCAGGCGGGCAAGGAAGAGCCGCGGTTCGAGGACAAGCGCGGCCCGCGCTGCTACGACATCAAGGACATCCCGAAGCCGTTCCCGTCCGAGCCGCCGGACGGCGCGTTCAAGGACGGCACGCTGCACCAGACGGCGCCGAAGAGCGCCGGCGAGGGCCTCAACCCGGCCAAGTTCAAGGCCGACGCGGCCGGCAGCGGCGCGTCCGGCGGTGATCTGGCGTACTCGACGGCGGAACAGGGCTTCCTGGCCGACCTGCTCGGCCCGCAGCTGGGCATGAACGCCGCGGACGTCCCGGGCTGGAGCGCGCTGCTCGTCGGCCCGCTGTACCGGGGCGCGGAGGTGACGGTCAAGTGAGGGGCCTGCTCGCGCCGCTGATCAAGCTCGGCATCTTCGTGGTCGTCACCGTGCTGTTCACGACGATCCTCGGGATCAGCATCGCCAACATCAACACCACCAGCACCAACGCCTACAAGGCGCGCTTCACCGACGCGACGCTGCTGCTGCCCAACGACGACGTCCGCATCGCCGGCGTCCGGGTCGGGCAGGTCAAGGACGTCAAGATCGTCGACAAGCGCCAGGCCGAGGTCGAGTTCGAAGTGGACGCCGGCCGGACGCTGCCCGCCGGGGTGACCGCGCAGATCAAGTTCCGCAACCTGGTCGGCCAGCGGTACGTCTCCCTCGGCGAGGGCGAAAACTCCGAAGGCAAGACGCTGCCGCCCGGCGGCACCATCCCGCTGGAGCGGACCACGCCCGCGCTGGACCTGACCGAGCTGTTCAACGGCTTCAAGCCGCTGTTCACCGCGCTCAACCCCGAGGACGTCAACAAGCTGTCCTACGAGGTCATCCAGGTCCTGCAGGGCGAGGGCGGAACCGTGGAGAGCCTGTTGTCGCACACGGCGTCGCTGGCCACCACGATCGCCGACAAGGACCAGGTGATCGGCGAGGTCATCGACAACCTCAACTCGGTGCTCGACACGGTCAACGCGCACACCCCGCAGCTCAACGACCTGATCGTCAAGCTGCAGCAGCTGGTGTCCGGGCTGGCCGCCGACCGCAAGCCGATCGGCGACGCGATCGAGAGCCTCGGCACCCTCGCCGAGACGACGTCCGGGCTGCTCGGCGAGGTCCGCGAGCCGCTGAAGAACGACATCAGCGCGCTCGGGAACCTCACCCAGCAGCTGAACAAGAACGAGCCGGAGCTGGAGCACTTCATCCAGTTCCTGCCGACCAAGGTGAGCACGCTGACCCGCACCGCGGACTACGGCTCCTGGTTCAACTTCTACGCCTGTGAGTTCTCCGGGAGCGTGAGCTTGCCGCCACTGATCAACGACGTCCCGCTGCCCCTGCTGCCGGCGAACCGGGCGAGGTGCAAGGGATGAAGTCCTTCCAGAAGCGCAACCCCGTGCCGATCGCGCTGGTCGGGATCGTCGTGCTGGCGCTCGGCTTCATCGCCGCGCTCAACTCCGACGACCTGCCGGTGATCGGCGGCGGCATCACCTACACCGCCGAGTTCAGCGAGGCGTCCGGGCTGCAGAAGGACAACGACGTCCGGATCGCCGGCGTCAAGGTCGGCAAGGTCAGCGACATCGAGCTCGACGGCGCGTCGGTGAAGGTGTCGTTCAAGGTCAAGGACGCCTGGCTGGGCGACCGGACCAGCGCCGCGATCAAGATCAAGACGCTGCTCGGGCAGAAGTACCTGTCGCTGGACCCGCAGGGCGAGAACGCGCTGAACCCGGGCACCGGCATCCCGCGCGACCGCACGATGGCGCCCTACGACGTGCTCGACGCCTTCCGCGGGCTGTCCCAGACCGTCGACAACATCGACACCAAGCAGCTGGCGCAGAGCTTCGACACGATCTCGCAGACCTTCGCCAACACCCCGGAGGATGTCCGCGGCGCGCTGTCCGGGCTGTCGAAGCTGTCGGACACGATCGCCTCGCGCGACCAGCAGCTGTCGAACCTGCTCGCCAACACCCGCGAGGTGTCGCAGACGCTGGTCGACCGCGACGCCGAGGTGCAGAAGCTCCTGGAAGACGGCAACGACCTGCTCGGCGAGCTGGCCAAGCGCGAGGACGCGATCACCGCGCTGCTCAACGGCTCCCGCGAGCTGGCCACCCAGCTGCAGGGCCTGATCGACGACAACTCCCACCAGCTCGACCCGGTGCTGACCCAGCTCGACCAGCTGACGTCGATGCTGCAGCGCAACCAGGACTCCCTGGCCGAGGGGCTCAAGAAGTTCGCGCCCTTCATCCGCGTCTTCACCAACACCATCGGCAACGGCCGCTGGTTCGACAACTACATCTGCGGCCTGCTGCTGCCGTCGATGGGCCCGATCAACGAAGAGGGGTGCTACACGAAATGAGTGACACCCGCTTCGGGCAGGCCCTGACCAGGGGCTTCACCATCGCGATCGTGCTCGCGCTCGTCGTCGCCGGCGGGATCTGGTGGACCCTCAAGGACGCCGGCCGCAACCACCTGACCGCGTACTTCGCCGGCGCCGTCGGCCTGTACGAGGGCAACAGCGTGCGGATGCTCGGCGTCGACATGGGCACGGTCACCAAGATCACGCCGATGGGCAACCAGGTGAAGGTCGACTTCGAGTACGACCGCAAGGTCGCCGTCCCGGCCGACGCGAAGGCGCTCATCGTGGCGCCGTCGCTGGTCTCGGACCGGTACGTCCAGCTCGCCCCGGCCTACACCGGCGGCCCGCGCATCTCCGACGGCGCGGTCATCGGCCTCGACCGCACCGAGGTGCCCCTGGAGGTCGACCAGCTGGCGGCCAGCCTGGCCCGGGTCAGCGAGACCCTCGGCCCGAACGGCGCCAACAAGGAAGGGTCGCTGTCGAACCTGCTGAACACCGCGGCGGCCAACGTCGACGGCAACGGCCAGGCCCTGCACGACACGATCACCAAGCTCGGCCAGGCGGCCGGGACGCTGTCGGGCAACAAGGACGACCTGTTCTCCACCGTGGAGAACCTCGGCAAGTTCTCGCAGACGCTGGCCGACTCCGACAAGCAGGTCCGCACCTTCGAGTCCCGGCTCGCCGACGTCAGCGGCTACCTGGCGTCCGAAAAGGACAACCTGGCGGCGACCGTGCAGCAGCTGGGCACGACGCTCACCGCGGTGCAGGCGTTCATCGACCAGAACCACGACCGGCTCAAGTCCAATGTGGACAAGCTGGCCGGCATCACGAAGGTGCTCGTCGACCAGCGCAGCTCGCTGGCCGAGATCCTCGACGTCGCCCCGGTCGGCCTGAGCAACCTGGTCAACACCTACAACGGCTCGTCCGGCACGCTCGACGCCCGGCCGAACCTCAACGAGCTGACCCAGCCACCGCTGGTGATGATCTGCCGGCTGCTCAAGCAGGCCGGCAACGGCATCCCCGACGTGCTGGGCAACGCCTGCGAGGGCATCGCCGGCGTGGTCGACGGGCTGATCCCGCTGCCGTCGGTGGCGCAGACCGTCCAGGCACTGCAGTCGGGCCAGCTGCCGCCACTGCCGCTGCCCGTCGCCGGGCAGCTCTACGGTTCGGGAGGTGGCAAGTGAAGAAGCTGCTGACCGTGGGGACGCTGGTCACGGCGTCGGCGCTCGTCCTGTCCGGCTGTGCCTTCAAGGGCATCTACGACCTGCCGCTGCCCGGGGGTGCCGACCTCGGCGACCACCCGTACACGGTGAACGTCGAGTTCCGGGACGTGCTCGACCTGACCCCGCAGGCCGGGGTGAAGGTCGACGAGGTGCCGGTCGGCCGGGTCGAGAACGTCGGGCTCACCAAGGACGGCTGGCACGCGCTGGTGACGCTGAAGGTCAACGGCGACATCAAGCTGCCGGCCAACGCGATCGCCAACGTCAAGCAGTCCAGCCTGCTCGGCGAGAAGTACGTCGAGCTGGCTTCGCCGGGTGACGACCAGGCCCACGGGAAGCTCGCCGACAACGCGACCATCCCGCTCGCCCGCACGAACCGCAGCGTCGAGGTCGAAGAGCTGCTCGGCGCGCTGTCCCTGCTGCTCAACGGCGGTGGCGTCGACCAGCTCAACACGATCACCAAGGAGCTCAACAACGCCACGTCCGGCCGGGAGCCGGACATCAAGGCACTGCTGGACAACGCGAACCAGCTGGTGACGAATCTCGACAACCAGTCGAAGAACATCACCCGGGCCATCGACGGGCTGAACCGGCTCTCCTCGACCCTCAACGACCAGAAGGACAAGCTGGTCGGCGCGGTCGACAACCTCGGGCCCGGGCTCGGCGTGCTGGAACAGCAGCGCGGCCAGCTGGTCACCATGCTGCAGGCGCTGGACCACCTCTCCGGCGTCGCCACCGACACGGTGAACAAGTCGCAGAAGGACCTCGTCGCCGACCTCAAGGCGCTGACGCCGACGCTGCAGAAGCTCGGCGAGGCGGGTAACGACCTGCCGAAGGCCCTGGAGATCCTGCTGACGTTCCCGTTCAGCGACCAGGCCGTCAACGGCGTCAAGGGCGACTACTTCAACCTGTACGCGAAGGTGGACCTGAACCTGAAGACCATCGTCGACAACCTGGGCAACAGCCGGCAGAACGCGCTCGCCGGGCAGCTGCCGCTGGCCGGCCTGACCGGCGGGGTCTCGGGTACGCAGGCCAACCAGCCGCCGCCCCTGCCGATCCCCGGCACGCAGTCCACGCAGTCGAAGCCGGGCCTGGGCAACCTCTTCGGGCTCCTGGGAGGTGTGGGCTGATGCTGATTCGCCGGACGAAGATCCAGCTGATCGCCTTCGTGGTGATCTCGGTCGTCGCGATCGTCTACGCGCTGATCCGGTTCGCCGGGCTCGGCACGGTGTTCGGGAACAGCGGCTACACGGTCAAGCTGCAGCTCAACGAATCGGGCGGCATCTTCACCAACGCCGAAGTCACCTACCGCGGCTACAACATCGGCCGGGTCGGCGAGCTGCGGCTCACCCAGACCGGGCTCGAAGCCGACCTGAACATCGACCCGTCGGCGCCGCAGGTGCCCGCGGACCTCGACGCCGTCGTCGCCAACCGGTCGGCGGTCGGCGAGCAGTACGTCGACCTGCGGCCCAAGGCCGACCAGGGCCCGTACCTGGCGGCGGGCTCGGTGATCCCGGCGAGCCGGACGACCACCCCGGTCAGCACCGACCGGCTGATCGGCGACCTCGACTCGCTGGCCGCGTCGGTCCCGGTCGACTCGCTGCGCACGGTCGTCGACGAGTCCTACGACGCCTTCCGCGGCACCGGCGGCGACCTGCAGAAGCTGCTGGACACCGCGCGCAGCTTCACCACGACCGCGCAGCAGTACCTGCCGCAGACGATCCAGCTCCTGGACGCCGGCGGCCAGGTGCTCGACACGCAGAACGCCGAGGCGGCGAACTTCGCCTCGTTCAGCAAGAGCCTCAACGAGCTCACCGGCACGTTGAAGAACTCCGACGGCGACCTGCGCAAGCTCATCGGCATCACCCCGCAGGTGGCGACGCAGATCAGCCAGGTGCTGCAGGAGTCCGGCCCGGGCCTCGGCGCGCTGACGGCGAACCTGCTCACCACGGCCAACCTCACCGTGACCCGCCTCGACGGGATCGAGCAGGGGCTCGTGACGTACCCGGCGCTGGCCGGGGCGGCGAGCAGCGTGGCGCCCGGCGACGGCACCGCGCACCTCGGCCTGGTGCTGAACCTGTTCAACCCGCCGTCCTGCACGAAGGGCTACATCCCGTACTCGCAGTACCGCACCGGCAACAACCTCTCGCCGCGGCCCGCGAACGAGCAGGCGTACTGTGCCGAACCGAAGGGCAGCCCGATCAACGTCCGCGGGGCGCAGAACGCGCCGTACGGCGGGGTGCCGGTCGCGCCGTCGGACAGCGACGTCGCGGCCAACGCGAACCGGCCGGCCGAAGAGCTGGCCGAGGAGCGGGACACCCGGGGCGTTCCGGGCATCGTCGGCAGCCCCGGCGTCAGCCTGAACAGCCTGGGCTCGCTGCTCGGCCTGTCCTGACGTGGATTTGATGACCGTTACCTACTCTGGAGTGTCATGAGCACGGACGAGCCGGCCGCCACGGCAGCGGAAGACTCCGAGACGCCGGCCAAGGACCCTTCGCGGACCCTGGTGCTCGGCGCCGGCGCACTGGCGCTGGCCGCCCTGATCGCCGCGGCGTTCTTCGGCATCCAGTGGTGGGCGGCCGCGGCCGACGACAACGCCGACCTGGCGGCCTCGCGCGAGGCCGTCGTCAAGGCGGGCACGAACGCGCTGAAGGCCTACACCGAGGTCGACTACACCGACCTCGACGGCTTCTTCGCCCGGCAGAAGGCCGTGTCGGACGACAAGATGGCGCAGCAGATCGACCAGTCGGCGCCGACGTTCCGCAAGGCGCTCTCCGACGCCAAGACGAAGGTCACCACGGACGTCCAGGACATCGCCGTCGAGGAACTGGACGACCACGAAGGCAAGGCCAGCTTCCTCGCCGCCATCGCCACCACCGTCACCCAGGGGGACAAGAGCAGCGCGAAGCCGTTGCGCCTCGAAGTGTCGATGACCCGCGTGGGCGATGACTGGAAGCTGTCGGGCATCGACAGCGTCCCGCTCGTCGCGGCCGGCCAGTAGCGTCACCCAGAAGGAGCTTGTAGTGCCCCCCTCCCGCCGCCAGCCGCCTCGCAGCACCCCGACGCCGTCGCGGCGTCCCCGCGTGGCCGGGCTGCGCAAGCCCTCGACGGACGAGACGGCCGCCGAACGGACCGGCCGGCTGCCCGCCGTGCCGGCCAAGCCACGGCCGCGGCCCGCGCCGCGTCCGGCGCCCCGGCCGGCCCCGGCGCCCGCCGCCGAGCCGGGCGAGCCGGTCGAGTCCACCAGCGGGCAGCTCGACACCTCGCCGGCCGAGGACACTCAGGTGTTCGCGGCGGTCGAAACCGAGGAGCCGCAAGTCGACGCGCTCACCGGTGAACCGGCGGCCGAGCCGTCGGTGGCGGAGGAAGCTCCGGCGCGGCCGGCGCCGCGGCGGAAGAAGCGGGACACCGGGATCGCGAAGCCGACGGAGGAATCCGAGGTTCCGGTCGCCGAAGCGGACGAGCCGGCGAAGCTCGAGCGGTCGCCGCGGGAGCGCTCGTACCTCGTGGCGGGCGCGCTGGTGCTCGTCGCGCTGGCGCTGGGCTCGCTGGCGTTCTGGTTCAAGTACCAGGAAACCAAGATCTCCTCGGCGACGAGCAACACGGCCCTGCTGGACGTCGCGAAGACCGCGCAGGTCAAGGACGCGGTGTCGAAGGCGGCCGAGGCGCTGTTCTCCTACGACTACAACAACATCAAGAAGACCGAGGACGCGGCGAACGACCTGCTCGCCAACGACGACGTCAAGAACAAGTACAACTCGCTGATGGGCGAGGTGAAGCGGCTGGCGCCGCAGCAGAAGATGATCGTGACGTGCAAGGTCACACGCGCGGCTGTCATCATGCTCAACGGCGACCTGGCGAAGGTGATGGTCTTCGTCGACCAGACCTCGACCCGCACGGACACGAAGAAGACGACGGCGGGCACGGCCCAGCTCCACCTGAACGCCCAGCTGCAGGGCGACAAGTGGAAGATCACCGACATGGACACCTACAACGCGCCGAAGGTCCCGGCCGCGTCGCAGGCGCCCTCGTCGGCCCCGGCTTCCCCCTCGCCGACGAAGTAGTTCAGTTCCGGCGGAGGGTGAACCGCGCCTTGCGGGCCTGCTTGGCGACCTTGTTGTCCGGGTGCTCCTGGGCGATCACGTCCAGGAGGCGGAGCCGGTCCGGGTGGTCCGCCGCGGCGATGACCCCGACCACGGCGAGCGGGTCGCCCAACGCGTCCAGTTCGTCGAACAGCACGCCGTGGTCGTCCATGGCCGCGAGGTGGTCGGTCATGCCGAGGGACATCTCGCCGGCCGTCAGCGATCCGGCCACGCTCTCGTCGCGTTCGGCCAGCCAAGCCGCCGTGACCGCGCCCGCGATACCGCCTTCTTCGCGGACGGTCCGGGCAGCGGCGACGCCGGCGTCACCGGTCGCGTCCAGCACGAGCAGTGCCATCAGCCGCTGCGCCGGGCTTTCCGCTGCCGGGAGGAATTCGGCGGCTTCCGCGGCGGCGTCCGCCGGGGACCGGCGGGCGATCCAGGCGGCCAGCTCGGCCTCGGCGATCTTCGGGGACGCCTCGGTGAGGTGATCGGCAAGGGTCTCGAACGGAGCCGTCGCCAGCTCACCGACGACCGGCGCGTCGACACCCTTGGCACGGAGCATGCGGTTCAAAGCCCAGAAGGCGAGCGGGGTCAAGCGGACGAGGGCCGGATCGGGGTCGGGACGGCCGACGGCTTCGGCGATCTCGGCCAGCTCCTCCTCGTCGGCGTCACGCCGCTCGATCGCGCCGAGGCGGTCCAGCACGTCCAGGGTCACCCGGAGGCCGTGGCGCCACCGCGAATCGCCGCGGATGTCGAGATCCACCAGCATGGACGACATTTCGTCGGCGATGCCGTACAGCAGTTCCAGCGGGGCCGGCGTGTGGCCCGCCGAGTACAGCGTCAGCTGCAGCCCGCCGAGGAAGTCCGGGAACAGCATCCCGAACTCGAACGGCACCTCGTCGTCTTCGACGGCGATGCCGTAGCCGGCCTCACCGAGTGCTTCGAACGCCCGTGCCCACAGCTCCAGCGGCTGCTCGAGCAGCTTCGCGTTCTTCTTCACCGGCACGTGCGTGCCCTTCAGGACGCGGACCAGACCGCATGCTTCGGCCCAGCGAGGCAGCAGTGTGTCGCCAGGCTCCGAGGTGCCGTCCAGTTCCGCGACGTACCGCCGCAGGTCGGCCAGAACGGGGCTGCGTTCGGCGGCGGCCCGCGCTTCGGCGGCAGCGGGCAGCCGCACGGGCGGCAGGGCGGGAAGGTCGGCTTCGAGTTCACATGCCTCGCACATGGCGGCCAGTGTGGCAGCCCCGAACTACCCACGTTGGTTATGGCTCCCACCGGGCGGTGTGGGCGAGTCTCGGTACGTGAACACATCGCGGCAGCTCGAGGTGGCCCTGATCGGTGCGGGGCTGATCGCCCGGCTTCACCTGGAAGCGTGGCTCGGCACCGGGGCCGCCGTGCGGGTCTACGCCGATGACGGCCGGAGTGCCGAGCTCGCGGAGGAGTTCGGGGCCACCGCCGCCGGGTCGCTGGCCGAGGCCCTGCACGGCGCCGACGCCGTCGACATCTGCACGCCGACCGGCACGCACCACGAAATCGCCATGGCCGCCATCGCCGCCGGTGTCGGTGTCGTGTGCGAGAAGCCGCTGACCGCGGACGCCGACGAGGCCGCCGAGATCGTCGCCGCGGCCAAGCGGGCCGGCGTCCGGCTCTACCCCGCGCACGACGTGCGGTTCGCCGCGCCCTACGCGCGGCTGCACGAGCTCGTCGCGAGCGGCCGGCTCGGGGACGTCGCCATCGGACGGTTCTCCTTTTCCGCCTACCACCCGCGGCCCTGGACCGGAACCGCCTCCGCCCGATCGGGTGGCATCCTGACCGACCAGCTGCTGCACGGCGCCGACCTCGCCCACTGGGTCTTCGGGGACGTCGTCCGCGTGCACGCCTGCTACCAGGGCGACATCGCCACGCCCGCGCCGGAAGGCGCCGTCGCCGCCGGGACCGTCGTGCTCACCCACGCCGGCGGGGCCATCAGCCAGATCGTGAGCCGGTGGACCGCCACGCCGAAGCCGCCCGTGCGGGTCACCTACGACGTCACCGGGACCGGCGGGACCGTCAACTACGACTCCGAGTGGCCCCAGGAAGTCCGGGTCGTCGACGGCGAAGCCGGGAACTTCGGCTACTACGGGCCTTCGGTGTTCGCCACCGAGATGCGGGAGTTCGCCACCGCCTTCGCGGGCGGGCCCGAGCCACGGATCGGGGCGGCCGACGCGCTGGCCGCCGTCCGGATCACCCAGGCCGCCGCCGAGTCCGCGTGGACCGGGCGGGCCGTCGAACTTCCGGTGGAGGGAGCAGCGTGAAGGTCGCCATCCTTTCGGCCACGCCCGAGGTCCACGCCGGTGCGCTGCGCGGCCTGCCGGACGTCGAAGTGGTCGCCACGGCGGGCTGGGACGCCTTCGAGCCGGTCCTGCGTGCGGCCGAGGCCGGAGCGCGCGTGCTGTGCGAATACCCTTCGGCGGCCAAGGAAGCCGACCTGAAAGCCGTGGTCGACGCCGGCGGCGACCGGCTCGCCTTCGCGTCTCCGGCCTGCTACGGCGAGGCTTTCGCCGTGGTGCGCAAGGGAATCGCGGACGGCGGCATCGGCGAGCTGACGACGGTCATCGGCTCACTCGGCACGAAGGCCGGCGGCGGGGTGCTGAGCACGGCCGCGCCGTACCTGCTCGACCTGGCCGACGCCGTCCTCGGTGGCGAACCCGCGCAGCAGGTGTACGCCCAGACCAATACCGTCCTCAGTGGACCCGGCGCGGAAAGCGCGGCGGTGCTCACCGTCCGGTACCGGAGCGGGCGGGTCGCCTCGTTCGACTGCCGCCGGGACCCGGCCGCCACGGACCGGCCCGCCGTCACCTTCATCGGGGACAAGGCGAGCGTGCGGTACGACGCCGGCCCGAGGCTGCTCGACGGCGATCGGCCCGAGCGGGGCGGGGAAGACCTGGTTTCCTTGATGCTGAAGGCTTTCCTGGCCGGTGGCGACGCGCCGGGGCCGGACGGCCGGGCCGCGCTGCGGACGTTCCGGATCGTTCAGGCGGCCTACGAATCGGCGCACAGCGGCCAACCAGTCGACCTGCCGCTCGGCTGAACCCGGGCTTCGAAGGGGTTTTCTCCGGTGGCGCAGGGGAAAACCCCTTTTCGTCGTGCCTGGGGCGGCCGGGTCGAGCGCTCTACCAGAGTGAGGGATGTTGCCTTGCGGTGGCTCGCCTAGCCTGAATCGAGAATGAAAAGACTGCTCTGTGCCGGGAGATCCCCGAAATAGGTGGAGGCCGCGATGAGTGTTACGCAGGTGAAAATCGTGCTGAGCGGTGGGCCGGCCGAGCTGGCACTGGCGAATCGCAGCGTCGACGCTTCCGCGCTGGAGAACACGCTGAAGATCCGCCACGGGGCCGGCTACGAGCATTTCGTGCACGGCGGGGAGTTCCAGGCCGTCGACGGCTGCGACATCGCCGTCTTCCGGTGGTCGCACCGCACGAAGATCGCCGAATAGAAATCTCCCACGGGAAAGGTTTCCATGACCGAGGCAATTTCCTTCGAGGAGCCGTGGGCGCGAATCGACAAGTTCGACCCGCCCGCGATATTCGACACCCTCCGCGAAGAACGGCCGCTCGCGAAGATGGTTTATCCGGACGGGCACGCCGGGTGGATCGTTTCCAGCTACGACCTGGTGCGCGAGGTGCTCAGCGATCCGCGGTTCAGCCACAGCTGCGAGGTCGGCCACTTCCCGGTGACGCACCAGGGCCAGGTGATCCCCACCCACCCGCTGATCCCCGGCATGTTCATCCACATGGACCCGCCGGAGCACACCCGCTACCGCAAGCTGCTGACCGGTGAGTTCACCGTCCGCCGCACGAGCCGGCTCATCCCGCGCGCCGAGGCCGTGGCCGCCGAGCAGATCGAGGTCATGCGCGCGAAGGGGGCGCCGGCCGACCTGGTGCACGACTTCGCCAAGCCGCTCGTCCTGCGGATGCTGGGCGAGCTGGTCGGCCTGCCCTACGCCGAACGCGACCGGTACGTGCCCGCGGTGACCCTGCTGCACGACGCGGAAGCCGACCCGGCCGAGGCGGCGGAAGCCTACGGGCAGGCCCAGGCCTACTTCGACGAGGTCATCGAGCGGCGGCGCAAGCAGCCCGAGGACGACCTGATCAGCTCGCTGGTCAACGAGGACCTGACCCTCGAGGAGCTGCGCAACATCGTCACCCTCCTGCTGTTCGCGGGGTACGAGACCACCGAAGGCGCGCTGTGCGTCGGCACCTTCGCGCTGCTGCACCACCAGGACCAGCTCGCGAAGCTGCGCGCGGAGCCGGCGAAGCTCGACGCCGCGATCGAGGAACTCCTCCGCTACATCACCGTCAACCAGTACCACACCTACCGGACCGCGCTGGAGGACCTCAAGCTCGACGGCGAGCTGATCAAGAAGGGCGACACGGTGACGGTGTCGCTGCCCGCCGCCAACCGCGACCCGGCCAAGTTCGGCTGCCCCGCGGAGCTGGACATCGAGCGCGACACCTCCGGGCACGTCGCCTTCGGGTTCGGCATCCACCAGTGCCTCGGCCAGAACCTCGCGCGCATCGAGCTCCGCGCCGGCTTCACGGCGCTGCTGCGGGCGTTCCCCGGCCTCCGCCTGGCCGTCCCGGCCGACGAGGTTCCGCTGCGGCTGAAGGGTTCCGTCTTCTCGGTGGAGAAGCTCCCGCTCGCCTGGTGAGCGTTCCTCCCCTCCGAATGCCCGAAAGGATCTGCGGCACGGTGCGCACCGATCTCATCAAGCCACTTCACGTCGCACTCCTGGAGAACGCGACCCGTTTCGCCGACAAGGTCGCCTTCGCCGACGACCACCGGGCGGTCACCTACGGCGAGCTGGAGGCGCGTACGCGCCGGCTCGCCGGGCACCTGGCCGCGCTGGGTGTCCGGCACGGCGACCGGGTGGCGTTCTGCCTCGGCAACCGCGTGTCCACTGTGGAGAGTTACTACGCGATCCTGCGCGCGGGCGGTACCGGCGTCCCGCTCAACCCCGGCGCGGCGACGGCCGAGCTGCAGCACCCGCTGGAAGACAGTGGCGCGGTGGCCGTCATCACCGACGCCGCGCAGGCGGCCCGGCTCCGGTTCGCCCCGCACGTCCGGCTGCTGGTGACCGGCGACGACGTCCCCGCGGGCGCGCACGCCTACGACGAACTCGCCGGCACCGAACCGGCCGAGCCCGCCGCGGACGACCTCGGCCTCGACGAGCCGGCCTGGATGTTCTACACGTCGGGGACGACCGGCCGGCCCAAGGGCGTCCTGTCGACCCAGCGCAACGGCCTCTGGTCGGTCGCCTCCTGCTACGTGCCGATCCCGGGGCTTTCGGAAGAAGACCGGGTGCTCTGGCCGCTGCCGCTGTTCCACAGCCTTTCGCACATCGCCTGCGTGCTTTCGGCCACCGTCGTCGGCGCCACCGTCCGGATCGCCGACGGCAGTTCCGCCGACGACGTGATGCGGCTGCTCCGCGCCGAGGAATCGACGTTCCTCGCCGGGGTGCCGACCACCTACCACCACCTGGTGCGCGCCGCCCGGCAGAGCGGGTTCGCCGCGCCGAGCCTGCGGATCGGCCTGGCCGGCGGCGCGGTCCTCGGCGCCGGGCTGCGCAGCGAGTTCGAAGAAACCTTCGGCGTGCCGCTGATCGACGCCTACGGCAGCACCGAGACCTGCGGCGCCATCACCATGAACCCGCCCGACGGCGCCCGGGTCGACGGCTCGTGCGGCCGGCCCGTGCCCGGCGTCGGCGTCCGGATCGTCGATCCCGAAACCGGGCTCGACGTGCCCGCCGGGCAGGAGGGCGAGGTCTGGGTCAGCGGGCCGAACGTCATGCTCGGCTACCACAACAGCCCCGAGGCGACCGCCGCCGCGATGCGCGACGGCTGGTTCCGGACCGGCGACCTGGCCAGCCGCGACGACGCCGGCTACTTCACCATCCGCGGCCGGATCAAGGAGCTCATCATCCGGGGTGGTGCGAACATCCACCCCGGCGAGGTCGAGGCGGTCCTGCGCACGGCCGACGGCGTCGCCGACGCGGCCGTCGGCGGTGCCCCGCACGACACGCTCGGCGAGGTGCCGGTCGCCTACGTCATCCCCGGGCCGTCCGGGTTCGACGCGGACGCGCTGATCGAGAAGTGCCGCGAACAGCTGTCCGCCTACAAGGTGCCGGAGCGGATCCTCGAAGTCGCCCACATCCCGCGGACCGCGTCCGGCAAGATCCGGCGTGGCCTCCTGGCGGGCGAGCCCGGCGAGGTGCGGTACGCCGCCGCCGAGCACGAGGAGCAGTCCCGGCAGGCCGACGAGACCGTCGCCGCGGCGCTGCGGGCGCGACTGTCCGGTTTGGACGAACGCGCGCAGCGGGAACTGCTGGAAGACCTCGTCCAGGGCTTGGCCGCCGAGGTGCTGGGGCAGCCGGTCCCGGCCGGCCGCGCCTTTCGCGACCTCGGCTTCACCTCGCTGGCCATCGTCGAGCTGCGCAACCGGCTGACCGAGCACACCGGGTTGTGGCTGCCGGCCGGCGCCGTCTTCGACCACCCGACGCCGGCGGCGCTGGCCGCCCGCGTCCGGACCGAGCTGCTCGGGCTCACCCAGGACATCGCCGAGCCGGTGGTGGCGGCCGACCCGGACGAGCCGATCGCGATCGTGGGCATGGCGTGCCGGCTGCCCGGCGGCGTCACTTCCCCCGAAGAGCTGTGGCGGCTGGTGGCCTCGGGCGCCGACGCCGTTTCCGGCTTTCCCGACGACCGCGGCTGGGACCTCGACAGCCTGATCGACCCCGACCGGGCGCGCCCCGGGACGTCGTACGTCGGCGAGGGCGGCTTCCTGCACGACGCCGGCCAGTTCGACGCGGGGTTCTTCGGGATTTCGCCGCGTGAAGCCGTCGCGATGGACCCGCAGCAGCGGCTGCTGCTGGAGACGTCGTGGGAGGCCCTGGAAAACGCCGGGGTCGACCCGATCGCGCTGCGGGGCACCGGCACCGGGGTGTTCTCCGGCCTGATGGGCCAGGGCTACGGGGCCGGCCCGGTTTCGCCGGAACTCGAAGGTTTCGTCACCACCGGGGTCGCGTCGAGCGTGGCTTCGGGCCGGGTGTCCTACGTGCTGGGCCTCGAAGGCCCGGCGGTCACCGTCGACACGGCGTGTTCGTCTTCGCTGGTCGCGATGCACCTCGCCGCGCAGGCGCTGCGGCAGGGCGAATGCTCGATGGCCCTGGCCGGCGGTGTCACGGTGATGGCGACGCCGGGTTCGTTCGTGGAGTTCTCCCGCCAGCGCGCGCTGGCCCCCGACGGGCGGTGCAAGGCCTTCGCGGCGGCCGCCGACGGGACCGGGTGGTCCGAAGGCGTCGGCGTGGTCGTCCTCGAGCGGCTGTCGGTGGCCCGGGAGCGCGGCCACCGGGTGCTGGCCGTGCTGCGGGGCAGCGCGGTGAACCAGGACGGCGCGTCCAACGGCCTCACCGCGCCGAACGGCCTGTCCCAGCAGCGGGTCATCCGCCGCGCCCTGGCCGCGGCCGGGCTGGCACCGTCCGATGTGGACGTCGTCGAGGCGCACGGGACCGGGACGACCCTCGGCGACCCGATCGAGGCGCAGGCGTTGCTGGCGACCTACGGCCAGGAGCGGGAGCAGCCGTTGTGGCTCGGTTCGCTGAAGTCGAACATCGGCCACGCGCAGGCGGCCGCGGGGGTCGCGGGCGTGATCAAGATGGTGCAGGCCCTGCGGCACGAGGTGCTGCCGCGGACGTTGCATGTCGACAAACCGACTCTTGAGGTGGACTGGTCCGCGGGGGCGGTCTCGCTGTTGACCGAGGCTCGGGAGTGGCCGCGGACCGGACGGCCGCGCCGGGCCGGGGTGTCGTCGTTCGGCGTCAGCGGGACCAACGCGCACCTGATCCTGGAGGAGGCGCCGGCCGAAGAGCCGGTCACCACCCCGGAGGCCGCGGTGGTGCCGCTGGTCGTGTCGGCGCGGAGCCAGGAGGCGCTGACCGGGCAGGCCGAGCGGCTGGCGTCCTTCCTCGAAGGCGACGTCTCGCTGACCGAGGTGGCGGCCGCGCTGGTGTCGCGTCGCGCGGTGCTGGACGAACGCGCGGTCGTCGTGGCCGGTTCGCGGGCGGAAGCAGTGGCCGGGCTGCGGGCGCTGAACCCGGCCGGTTCGGCGACGCCGGGCAAGGTCGTATGGGTGTTCCCGGGCCAGGGGACGCAGTGGGCCGGGATGGGCCGCGAGCTGCTGGAGTCGTCCCCGGTGTTCGCCGAGCGGATCGCCGAGTGCGCGGCGGCGCTGGAGTCGTGGATCGACTGGTCGCTGCTGGACGTCCTGCGCGGCGAGGGTGACTTGGACCGGGTCGACGTGCTGCAGCCCGCGTGCTTCGCGGTGATGGTGGGGCTGGCCGCGGTGTGGGAGTCCGTGGGCGTGCGCCCGGACGCTGTTGTCGGCCACTCGCAGGGCGAGATCGCGGCCGCCTGTGTGTCCGGGGCGTTGTCGCTGGAAGACGCCGCGAAGGTGGTTGCCCTGCGCAGCCAGGCCATCGCGGCGGAGCTGTCGGGCCGGGGCGGGATGGCGTCGGTCGCCCTGGGCGAGGACGACGTCGTCGAGTGGCTGGCGGACGGGGTCGAGGTGGCCGCGGTCAACGGGCCGGCGTCGGTCGTGATCGCCGGAGACGCCCAAGCTCTCGACGGGACGCTGGAACGCCTTGCCGCGCAAGGAATCCGGGTGCGGCGGGTGGCCGTGGACTACGCCTCGCACACCCGGCACGTCGAGGACATCCGCGACACCCTCGCCGAGACCCTGGCCGGGATCGACGCGCAGGCGCCGGCCGTGCCGTTCTACTCCACCGTCACGAGCGAGTGGATCCGCGACGCCGGGGTCCTGGACGGCGGCTACTGGTACCGGAACCTGCGCAACCAGGTCCGGTTCGGGGCGGCCGCGGTAGCCCTGATCGAACAGGGGCACCGCGTGTTCGTCGAGGTCAGCGCGCACCCGGTGCTGGTGCAGCCGATCAGCGAACTCACCGACACGGTCGTCGGGACACTCCGGCGGGACGACGGTGGCCCGCGTCGCCTGCTGACGTCGATGGGCGAGCTGTTCGTCCGCGGCGTCGACGTGGACTGGACGGCGGTCGTGCCCGCCGCCGGGTGGGTCGATCTGCCGACCTACGCCTTCGACCACCGGCACTACTGGCTCGAACCGGCGCCGGCCGGGGACTCGCTCCTGGGCACGATCGTCAGCACACCCGGTTCGGACCGCGTCACGGCCGTGGCGCAGTGGTCGCGCCGGGCGCAGCCCTGGTCGGCGGACGGCCTGGTGCCGAACGCGGCCCTGGTCGAGGCGGCCATCCGGCTCGGCGACCTGGCCGGCACGCCTTTCCTCGCCGAACTGACCGTCGACGCGCCCGTGGTGCTGCCGCCACGTGGCAGCCGCGAGGTCCAGCTGCTCGTCGGCGAACCCGGCGAGACACCCGAGCGGTCGATCGAAGTCTTCTCCCGCCTGGCGGACGCCCCGTGGACGCGGCACGCCCACGGCACACTCGCTCCCGCCGCCGCCGAGGCGACGGGCAGGGGGACCGCATGGGGAGACGCCACCGACGTCACCGTCGACGGCCTGCGGGACGTGGACCACTACGGGATCCACCCCGCGCTGCTGGACGCCGCCGTCCGCACGGTCGTCGGCGACGGTCTGTTGCCGTCCGGCTGGACCGGCGTGTCCCTGCTGGCTTCCGGGGCCACGGCCGTGACCGTGACGCCGACGGCGACCGGCCTGCGGCTGACCGACCCGGCCGGGCAGCCCGTGCTGACCGTCGAAGCGGTACGCGGCACGCCGTTCGCGGCAGCTCGGCAGACCACCGACTCGCTGTTCCGCGTCGAGTGGACGGAAATCCCGCTGCCCGCCGAAGCCGCGGACGCCGTGCCGTACGAAGCCACGTCGGTCGAGGCAACGCTGGCCAAGCTTCAGGACTGGCTGGCGGACCCCGCGGAAACCCGGCTGGCCGTGCTCACCGGGGACTGCGCCGAGCCCGGCGCGGCCGCGATCTGGGGCCTGGTGCGCTCGGCGCAGTCGGAACACCCCGGCCGGATCGTGCTGGCCGACCTCGACGACCCCGCCGTGCTGCCCGCCGTGGTGGCGAGCGGCGAACCGCAGGTGCGCGTGCGCGACGGCGTCGCGTCGGTGCCCCGGCTGGCCCGGGTGACCCCGACGCAGGACCCGCGGCCGCTCGACCCGGAGGGCACCGTCCTGATCACCGGCGGCACCGGCACGCTCGGCGCGCTGACCGCCCGGCACCTCGTCACGACCCACGGCATCCGGCACCTGGTGCTGGTCAGCCGCCGTGGCGAAGCCCCCGAACTCCACGACGAGCTGACCGCGCTGGGCGCGTCCGTCACCATCGCCGCCTGCGACGTGGCCGACCGGGCCCAGCTCGAAGCCGTCCTGGCGGCCATCCCGGCCGAGCACCCGCTCACCGCCGTGATCCACACCGCCGGTGTGCTCGGCGACGGCGTCGTCACCGAGCTGACCCCGGACCGCCTGGACACCGTGCGGCGGCCGAAGGCCGACGCCGCCCGGCTCCTGGACGAGCTGACCCGGGACGCCGACCTCGCCGCGTTCGTGCTGTTCTCCTCGGCCGCGGGCGTGCTGGGCAACCCCGGCCAGGCCGGGTACGCGGCGGCCAACGCCGAGCTGGATGCCCTGGCACACAAGCGGAACAGTGAAGGCCTGCCCGCGGTCTCGATCGCGTGGGGTTACTGGTCGACCGTCAGCGGCATGACCGAACACCTCGGTGCCGCCGACCTGCGGCGCAACGAGCGGATCGGGATGTCCGGCCTCCCCGCCGGCGAAGGCATGGCCCTGCTGGACGCCGCCCTCGGCACCGGGGGCGCACTGGTGGCGGCCAAGTTCGACGTCGCCGCGCTGCGGGCGACGGCGAAGGCCGGGGGACCGGTGCCGCCGCTGCTGCGCGGCTTGGCCCCGCAGCCGCGCCGGACAGCGGCCGAGACCGCGTCGCTGACCGAACGGCTCGCCGGGCTGGGCGAGACCGAGCAGGCCGCGGCCCTGCTCGACCTGGTGCGCCGGCACGCCGCCGAGGTGCTCGGCCACCGCGACAGCGCATCCGTCCACTCAGGACGGACCTTCAAGGACGCCGGCTTCGACTCGCTGACCGCGGTCGAACTGCGCAACCGCCTCGCCGCCGCGACCGGGCTCACCCTGTCCCCGGCGATGATCTTCGACTACCCGAAGCCCCCGGCGCTCGCGGACCACCTGCGCGCCAAGCTCTTCGGCGAGAGCACCCCGCGACCGGCCGAGATCGGGACCGCGGCGGCCGACGAGCCGATCGCGATCGTCGCCATGGCGTGCCGCTTCCCCGGCGGCGTGCAGAGCCCGGAAGACCTGTGGCGGCTGGTCGCCGACGGCGTCGACGCGGTCACCGAGTTCCCCGCCGACCGCGGCTGGGACACCGACCGGCTCTACCACGAAGACCCCGACCACGAGGGCACCACGTACGTCCGGCACGGGGCCTTCCTCGACGACGCCGCCGGGTTCGACGCCGCCTTCTTCGGCATCTCGCCCAACGAGGCCCTCGCCATGGACCCGCAGCAGCGGCTGCTGCTGGAGACGTCCTGGGAGCTGTTCGAGCGCGCCGCGATCGACCCGACCACCCTGGCCGGGCAGGACATCGGCGTCTTCGCCGGCGTCAACAGCCACGACTACAGCATGCGGATGCACCAGGCCGCCGGCGTCGAGGGCTTCCGGCTCACCGGCGGCTCGGCGAGCGTGCTCTCCGGCCGCGTCGCCTACCACTACGGCATCGAAGGCCCGGCCGTCACGGTCGACACCGCGTGCTCGTCTTCCCTGGTGGCGCTGCACATGGCGGTGCAGGCGCTGCAGCGCGGCGAGTGCTCGATGGCGCTGGCCGGCGGCGTGATGGTGATGGGCACCGTCGAAACCTTCGTCGAGTTCTCGCGGCAGCGCGGGCTGGCCCCCGACGGCCGGTGCAAGGCGTTCGCCGACGCCGCGGACGGCACCGGCTGGTCCGAGGGCGTCGGCCTGCTCCTGGTCGAGCGGCTGTCCGAGGCCCGGCGGCGAGGCCACCAGGTCCTGGCCGTGGTCCGCGGGTCGGCGGTCAACTCCGACGGCGCGTCGAACGGCCTGACCGCCCCGAACGGCCCGGCCCAGCAGCGCGTGATCCGCAAGGCGCTGGCCGCCGCCGGGCTGTCCACATCGGACGTCGACGCCGTCGAGGCGCACGGCACCGGCACCACCCTCGGCGACCCGATCGAGGCGGAGGCCCTGCTCGCCACCTACGGCCAGGATCGCGAGCGGCCGCTGTGGCTCGGCTCGGTGAAGTCGAACCTCGGGCACACGCAGGCCGCGGCGGGTGTCGCCGGCGTGATCAAGATGGTCATGGCCATGCGGCACGGCGTCCTGCCGAAGACGCTGCACGTCGACCGGCCGTCGTCCCATGTGGACTGGTCGGCCGGTGCGGTGGAGCTGCTGACCGAGGCCCGTGCCTGGCCGGTCGACGGCCACCCGCGCCGGGCGGGCGTGTCGTCGTTCGGCATCGGCGGCACCAACGCGCACGTCGTCCTCGAAGAGGTCCCCCAGCCGGTCGTGCCGCCGGAGCCGGAGCCGGAGCCCGCGGAGTTCCTGGTGCCGGTGCTCCTCTCCGCGCGTTCGGCTGCCGGACTGCGCGGGCAGGCCGCGCGGCTCGCGGACTTCCTCGGCACTGACGTGCGTGTCCCCGACGTCGCGCACGCCCTGGCCACGACCCGGGCCCAGCTCGACCACCGGGCCGTCGTCCTGGCTTCCGACCGGGAACAGCTCCGCGGCGACCTCGCCACCTTCGGCCCGGGTGTGGTGTCCGGGTCGCCGGTCGACGGCAAGCTGGCCGTCCTGTTCACCGGTCAGGGCAGCCAGTGGGCCGGCATGGGCCGCGGGCTCGCCGAGGCGTTCCCCGTCTTCCGCGACGCTTTCGAGGCCGCGTGCGACGCCGTGGACGCGCACCTGGGCGGCCGTCCGCTGCGCGAAGTCGTGTTCGGCGAGAGCGCGTTGCTCGACCAGACGATGTACACGCAGGGCGCGCTGTTCGCCGTGGAGACCGCGTTGTTCCGGCTCTTCGAGTCCTGGGGCGTGCGGCCGGACCTCCTGGCAGGCCACTCGATCGGCGAACTCGCCGCCGCGCACGTGTCCGGCGTGCTGGACCTGGCCGACGCGGGCGAACTGGTCGCCGCGCGCGGCCGGCTGATGCAGGCCCTGCCCGCGGGCGGCGCGATGGTCGCCGTCCAGGCGACCGAGGCCGAGGTCACGCCCCTGCTCGGCGACACTGTCCGCGTGGCCGCGATCAACGGCCCGGACTCGGTCGTCGTCTCCGGCGCCGAGGACGCCGTGCTCGCCGTCGCCGCCGAACTCGCGGGCCGCGGCCGCAAGACGAAGCGGCTGACCGTCAGCCACGCCTTCCACTCGCCGCTGATGGAACCGATGCTCGACGAGTTCCGCGCGGTCGCGGAGCGCCTGACGTACCGGACCGGTTCGCTGCCCGTCGTCTCGACGCTGACCGGGGAGATCGCGGCCCTCGACACCGCTGACTACTGGGTCGGCCAGGTGCGGAACGCCGTGCGCTTCAGCGACGCCGTCACCGAGCTGCACACCCAGGGCGCGACGACGTTCGTCGAGTTCGGCCCGGGCGGAGCCCTCGCGGCGATGGCGCTCGGCACGCTCGGTGGCTCGGAGCAGAGCTGCGTCGCCACCCTGCGCAAGAACGGCGCGGAGGTCCCCGACGTCCTGACCGCGCTCGCCGAACTGCACGTCCGGGGCGTGGCCGTGGACTGGACGGCCGTCCTCGACCGGCCGGGCGCGGCGGTCGGGACCGTGCTGCCCACCTACGCGTTCCAGCACGAGCGGTACTGGGTCGGCACCGGCGAAACGCCTCCGGTCGTGGCCAAGCCGGCCGAGCCGGCCGAGCCGGTGCGGGACGTCCTGGAGCTGGTCCGCGAGAGCGCCGCGGTGGTGCTCGGGCACCGGGACGCGGATGCGTTCGACCTCGACCGGTCCTTCAAGGACCACGGGTTCGACTCCCTCAGCGCGATCAAGCTCCGCAACCGCCTGCGCGACTTCACCGGCGTGGAGCTGCCCAGCACGCTGATCTTCGACTACCCGAACCCGGCGGCCGTCGCGGCCCACCTGCGGGCCGAACTGCTCGGCGAGCGCCCGGCCGCGCCGGTCGTGGTGCCGCGGGACGTCTCCGACGAGCCCATCGCGATCGTCGGCATGAGCACCCGCCTGCCCGGCGGCGCGGACAGCCCCGAAGAGCTGTGGAAGCTCGTCGCGGAAGGGCGGGACGCCATCTCCGGCTTTCCCGTCGACCGCGGCTGGGACCTCGACGGTCTCTACCACCCGGACCCGGCCCACCCGGGCACGAGCTACACGCGCAACGGCGGCTTCCTGCACGACGCGGCCCAGTTCGACGCCGGGCTCTTCGGCATCTCGCCCCGCGAAGCCCTGGCCATGGACCCGCAGCAGCGGCTGCTGCTGGAGACGTCCTGGGAAGCCCTCGAACGGGCGGGCGTCGACCCGCTGTCCGCCCGCGGCAGCGACGTCGGCGTCTTCACCGGGATCGTCCACCACGACTACGTGACACGGCTGCGCGAAGTGCCCGAAGACGTCCAGGGCTACACGATGACCGGGACGGCTTCGAGCATCGCGTCCGGCCGGGTGGCCTACGTGTTCGGCTTCGAGGGCCCGGCGGTCACCGTGGACACGGCGTGCTCGTCGTCGCTGGTCGCGATCCACCTGGCGGCGCAGGCGCTGCGGCAGGGCGAGTGCTCGATGGCACTGGCCGGCGGCGCGACCGTGATGGCCAGCCCGGACGCCTTCCTCGAGTTCTCCCGCCAGCGCGGCCTGTCGGCGGACGGGCGGTGCAAGGCCTACGCGGAAGGCGCGGACGGCACCGGCTGGTCCGAGGGCGTCGGCGTCGTCGTCCTCGAACGGCTTTCGGTGGCCCAGGAACGCGGCCACCGGATCCTGGCCGTGCTGCGCGGCAGCGCGGTCAACCAGGACGGCGCGTCGAACGGTCTGACCGCGCCGAACGGCCCGTCGCAGCAGCGGGTGATCCGCGGCGCGCTGGCCACGGCCGGACTCGCCCCGTCCGATGTGGACGTCGTCGAGGGTCACGGGACCGGGACGGCGCTGGGCGACCCGATCGAGGTCCAGGCCCTGCTGGCGACTTACGGGCAGGACCGGGAGACGCCGCTGTGGCTCGGCTCGCTCAAGTCGAACATCGGGCACACGCAGGCCGCGGCCGGGGTCGTCGGCGTGATCAAGATGGTCATGGCCATGCGGAACGGCGTCATGCCTGCCACGCTGCACGCCGGTGAGCGCACGAGCCAGGTCGACTGGTCCGCGGGCGCGATCGAGGTCCTGGCCGAGGCCCGCGAGTGGCCGCGCAACGGCCGTCCCCGCCGGGCCGGCGTGTCCTCCTTCGGCGCCAGCGGCACGAACGCGCACCTGATCATCGAGGAAGGCCCCGCCGAAGAACCCGCGGCGGACGAGACCGCACCCGTCGTGCCGCTGGTGGTGTCCGCGCGCAGCACCGCTTCCCTGGCCGGCCAGGCCGGCCGGCTGGCGACGTTCCTCGAGGGGGACGTCTCCCTGGCGGGCGTGGGCAGGGCCCTGGTGTCGAGCCGCGCGACGCTGAACGAACGCGCGGTCGTCATCGCGAGTTCGGCTGATGAGGCCCAGGATGGGTTGCGGGCGCTGGCCCGCGGCGAGAACGCGCCCGGCGTCGTCACCGGGACCGCGGGCAAGCCGGGCAAGGTCGTCTGGGTGTTCCCCGGCCAGGGCTCGCAGTGGCTCGGCATGGGCCGGGAGCTGCTGGACTCCTCGCCGGTGTTCGCCGAGCGGATCAAGGACTGCGCGGCCGCGCTGGAGCAGTGGACCGGCTGGTCGCTGCTCGACGTCCTGCGCGGTGACACCGGCTCCCTGGACCGCGTCGACGTGGTGCAGCCCGCCAGCTTCGCGATGATGGTCGGCCTCGCCGCGGTGTGGGAGTCCCTGGGCGTCGTGCCCGACGCCGTGCTGGGCCACTCCCAGGGCGAGATCGCCGCCGCCTGCGTGTCCGGGGCGTTGTCGCTGGACGACGCGGCGAAGGTGGTCGCGTTGCGCAGCCAGGCGATCGCCGTGGAACTGGCCGGACGCGGTGGCATGGCCTCGGTCGCGTTGAGCGAAGAAGACGCGCTCGCGCGGCTGGCGCCGTGGGCCGGCCGGGTCGAGGTCGCCGCGGTCAACAGCCCGTCCTCGGTGGTCGTCGCGGGTGACGCGCAGGCCCTCGACGAGGCCCTGGACGCGCTGGCCGGCGCCGGCGTCCGGGTGCGGCGGGTCGCGGTGGACTACGCCTCGCACACCCGGCACGTCGAGGCCGTCGCCGAAACCCTGGACAAGTCACTGGCCGGGATCAGCGCGCAGGCGCCGGTGATCCCGTTCTACTCCACCGTCCTCGGCGCGTGGCTCGGCGACGCCGTCGTCGACGGGGACTACTGGTACCGGAACCTGCGGCAGCAGGTGCGGTTCGGCCCGGCGGTCGCGGACCTGGCCGGGCGGGGACACACGGTGTTCGTCGAGATCAGCGCCCACCCGGTGCTGGCCCAGCCGCTGAGCGAAATCAGCGACGACGCGGTGGTGACCGGGTCGCTGCGCCGCGACGACGGCGGTCTCCGGCGCCTGCTGGCCTCGGCCGCCGAGCTGTACGTCCGCGGCGTGGCCGTGGACTGGGCCGCGACGCTGCCCGCGGCCGGCTGGGTCGACCTGCCGACGTACGCCTTCGACCGGCGGCACTTCTGGCTGCAGGAGGCCGAGCGGGCGGAGGCCGCCGAAGGCGCGGACGGCGAGTTCTGGACCGCGATCGAACAGTCCGATGTGGACAGCCTGGCCGAGCTGCTCGACCTGGTCCCCGAACAGCGCGGGGCACTCAGCACTGTCGTGCCCGTGCTGGCCGGGTGGCGGGACCGGCGCCGCGAGCGCTCGACCGCGGAGAAGCTGCGCTACCACGTCACCTGGCAGCCCCTGGAGCGCGAAGCCACCGGCGTGCCGGGCGGGCGCTGGCTGGCCGTCGTCCCGGCCGGCACCACCGGCACCCTCCTGGACGAGCTGGCCGGGCAGGGGCTCGACCTCGTCCGGCTGGTGATCGGTGCGCCGGCACGGGAACAGCTGGCCGAGCGGCTGCGCGGTGTCGTGGCGGACAACGACCTCGCCGGCGTGCTGTCGCTGCTCGCCCTCGACGGCGGGCCCGCGGACGCGACCGAGATCACCGCCTCGACGCTCGCGCTGGTCCAGGCCCTCGGCGACACCAACGTCGCCGCGCCGCTGTGGTGCCTCACCTCCGGCGCCGTGAACATCGGCATCCAGGACACCGTCACCGCACCGGCCCAGGCCGGTGTCTGGGGCCTCGGCCGCGCCGTCGCGCTGGAGCGCCTCGACCGGTGGGGTGGCCTGGTCGACCTGCCCGCCGCGGTCGACGCGCGCACGGCCCAGGCCCTGCTCGGCGTCCTGAACGGCGCCGGCGGGGAAGACCAGCTCGCGGTCCGGCGCTCGGGCGTCTACAGCAGGCGGCTGGTCCGCAAGCCGGTGCCGGAGGCCGCGACGGGCAAGTGGGAACCGCGGGGCACGGTCCTGGTCACCGGCGGTGCCGAAGGGCTCGGCCGGCACGCCTCGGTCTGGCTCGCGCGATCCGGCGCCGAACGGCTCGTCGTCACCGGCGACGGCGTCGACGACCTGCGGGCCGAGCTGGCCGAGCTCGGCACCGCGGTCGAGTTCTGCGCCGACCGGGACGCCCTGGCGCGGCTGGTGGCGGACGCGGAGGTCACGGCGGTGGTGCACGCCGCCGACATCGCGCAGACCAGCTCCGTCGACGACACCGGACGGGCCGACCTCGACGAGGTGTTCACCGCCAAGGTGACGACCGCGGTGTGGCTGGACCAGCTGTTCGAGGACACCCCGCTCGACGCCTTCGTCGTGTTCTCCTCCATCGCCGGCATCTGGGGCGGTGGCGGGCAGGGCCCGGCCGGTGCGGCCAACGCCGTCCTCGACGCCCTGGTCGAATGGCGCCGGGCCCGCGGCCTCAAGGCGACGTCGATCGCCTGGGGCGCCCTCGACGAGATCGGCATCGGCATGGACGAGGCCGCCCTCGCCCAGCTGCGCCGCCGCGGTGTCCTCCCGATGGCGCCGCAGCTCGCGGTCACCGCGATGGTGCAGGCCGTCGCCGGCAACGAAAAGGCCGTGGCGGTGGCCGACATGGACTGGGGTGCCTTCATCCCCGCGTTCACCTCGGTCCGGCCCAGCCCGCTGTTCGCCGACCTGCCCGAGGCGAAGGCGATCCTGCAGGCCTCGCAGGACGACGGCGAGGACGGCGACACCGCGTCGTCGCTCGCGGACTCCCTGCGCGAGGTCCCGGACGCCGAGCAGAACCGCATCCTGCTGAAGCTGGTCCGCGGGCACGCCTCGACGGTCCTCGGCCACAGCGGCGCCGAAGGCATCGGCCCGCGGCAGGCGTTCCAGGAGGTCGGCTTCGACTCCCTGGCCGCGGTCAACCTCCGCAACAGCCTGCACGCGGCCACCGGGCTGCGGCTGCCCGCGACGCTGATCTTCGACTACCCGACACCGGAGGCGCTGGTCGGCTACCTCCGCGTCGAGCTCCTCCGGGAGGCCGACGACGGCCTGGACGGGCGGGAAGACGACCTCCGGCGGGTGCTCGCGGCCGTGCCGTTCGCCCGGTTCAAGGAGGCGGGCGTCCTGGAAGCCCTGCTCGGCTTGGCCGAAGCGGAAGCCGGGCCGGAGCCGGAGGTCCCCGCACCGGCCGCCGCCGACGACGCAGAACTGATCGACGCACTGGACATCTCCGGTCTCGTGCAACGGGCCCTCGGGCAGACGAGCTGACCGCCGATGGCGAACGAATCGTGGAGGAAGAACATGTCCGCGCCGAACGAGCAGATCGTTGACGCACTGCGCGCCTCGCTGAAGGAGAACGTCCGCCTCCAGCAGGAGAACGCCGCCCTCGCCGCGGCCGCCGCGGAGCCCGTCGCGATCGTCTCCATGGCCTGCCGCTACGCCGGCGGGATCCGCGGCCCGGAGGACTTCTGGCGCGTGGTGTCCGAAGGCGCCGACGTCTACACCGGCTTCCCCGAAGACCGCGGCTGGGACGTCGAAGGCCTCTACCACCCGGACCCCGACAACCCCGGGACGACGTACGTGCGGGAGGGCGCGTTCCTGCACGACGCGGCCCAGTTCGACGCCGGCTTCTTCGGCATCTCGCCGCGCGAGGCCCTGGCCATGGATCCGCAGCAGCGGCAGCTCCTGGAGGTCTCCTGGGAGACCTTGGAACGCGCGGGCATCGACCCGCATTCGGTGCGCGGCAGCGACATCGGCGTCTACGCCGGGGTCGTGCACCAGGACTACGCCCCCGACCTCAGCGGGTTCGAGGGCTTCATGAGCCTGGAGCGCGCGCTGGGCACCGCGGGCGGCGTCGCGTCCGGCCGGGTCGCCTACACGCTCGGCCTCGAAGGCCCCGCCGTCACCGTCGACACCATGTGCTCGTCGTCGCTGGTGGCGATTCACCTGGCCGCACAGGCCCTTCGCCGGGGTGAGTGCTCGATGGCCCTGGCCGGTGGCTCGACCGTGATGGCGACGCCGGGCGGGTTCGTCGGCTTCGCGCGGCAGCGGGCGCTGGCCTTCGACGGACGCTGCAAGTCCTACGCCGCGGCCGCCGACGGCTCCGGCTGGGCCGAGGGCGTCGGCGTCCTGCTGCTGGAGCGGCTGTCGGTGGCACGCGAACGCGGGCACCAGGTCCTCGCCGTCATCCGCGGCAGCGCGGTCAACCAGGACGGCGCGTCCAACGGCCTGACCGCGCCGAACGGCCCCGCGCAGCAGCGGGTCATCCGCAAGGCCCTCGCCAGTGCCGGGCTGTCACCGTCCGATGTGGACACCGTGGAGGGACACGGCACCGGCACGGTCCTCGGCGACCCGATCGAGGTCCAGGCCCTGCTGGCCACCTACGGCCAGGGCCGCGAACGGCCGCTGTGGCTCGGTTCGGTCAAGTCCGTCGTCGGGCACACGCAGGCGGCGTCCGGCGTGGCCGGCGTGATCAAGATGGTCCAGTCGCTGCGGCACGGAAAGCTCCCGGCGACCCGGCACGTCGACGCGCCCACACCCCAGGTGGACTGGTCGGCGGGCTCGATCGAGCTGCTGACCGAGGGCCGGGACTGGCCGCGGGGCGACCACCCGCGCCGCGGCGCGATCTCCGCGTTCGGCGCCAGCGGCACCAACGCGCACATGATCCTGGAAGAGGCGCCCGAAGAAGAGGCGGTCGCCGACGAGCCGGCGTCCGCCGGTGTCGTGCCGCTGGTCGTGTCGGCGGCGACCGCGGCTTCGCTGGCCACCCAGGCCGGGCGCCTGGCGGAGGTCGGCGACGTCTCCCTGGCGGACATGGCCGGGACGCTGGTGTCCGGCCGCGCGATGCTCAACGAGCGCGCGGTCGTCGTGGCCGGTTCCCCTGAAGAAGCCGTGGCCGGGCTGCGGGCGCTGGCCCAGGGCGAGAGCGCGCCCGGCCTGCTCACCGGCCGCGGTTCGGGTGCGCCGGGCAAGGTCGTCTGGGTCTTCCCCGGTCAGGGCACGCAGTGGGCCGGGATGGGCCGCGAGCTGCTGGACTCCTCGCCGGTGTTCGCCGCGCGGATCGCCGAGTGCGAGACGGCGCTCGCGCGTTGGGTCGACTGGTCGCTGACCGACGTCCTGCGTGGTGACGCCGATCTGGACCGCGTCGACGTCGTGCAGCCGGCGAGCTTCGCCGTGATGGTCGGGCTCGCCGCGGTGTGGGCTTCGCTCGGCGTCGAGCCCGAGGCCGTCGTGGGGCACTCGCAGGGCGAGATCGCGGCCGCGTGCGTGTCGGGCGCCCTCTCGCTGGACGACGCCGCGAAGGTGGTGGCCCTGCGCAGCCAGGCCATCGCGGCCTCGCTGGCCGGCCGGGGCGGCATGGCCTCGGTCGCGTTGAGCGAAGAAGACGCGGCCTCGCGGATCGAGCCGTGGGCCGGACGCGTCGAGGTCGCGGCCGTCAACGGACCCACGTCCGTGGTGATCGCCGGGGACGCCGAAGCCCTCGATGAGGCCCTCGACGCGCTCGACGACCAGGGCGTCCGGATCCGGCGCGTGGCGGTGGACTACGCCTCCCACACCAAGCACGTCGAAGCCGCCCGCGACGCACTGGCCGAGATGCTCGGCGGGATCCGCGCGCAGGCCCCGGCCGTGCCGTTCTACTCGACCGTCACCGGCGGCTGGGTCGAAGACGCCGGCGTGCTCGACGGCGGCTACTGGTACCGCAACCTGCGTCGCCAGGTCCGGTTCGGCCCGGCCGTGGCCGCGCTGATCGAGCAGGGGCACCGGGTGTTCGTCGAGGTCAGCGCGCACCCCGTGCTGGTCCAGCCGATCAACGAGCTGGTCGACGGCGCCGAAGCCGTCGTCACCGGGACGCTCCGGCGCGAGGACGGCGGCCTCCGGCGCCTGCTGGCCTCGGCGGCCGAGCTGTTCGTGCGCGGCGTGACCGTCGACTGGTCCGGCGTGCTGCCGCCGTCCCGCCGCGTCGACCTGCCGACCTACGCCTTCGACCACCAGCACTACTGGCTGCGGCTGGGCGGGACGGCGACCGACGCCGTGTCGCTCGGCCTGGCCGGGGCCGACCACCCGCTGCTCGGCGCGGTCGTCCCGCTGCCGCAGTCCGACGGTCTCGTCTTCACCTCCCGGCTGTCGCTGAAGACGCACCCGTGGCTGGCCGGCCACGCGATCGGCGGGGTCGTGCTGATCCCGGGCACGGTCTACGTCGACCTCGCGCTGCGTGCCGGGGACGAACTCGGCTTCGGCGTCCTCGAAGAGCTGGTCATCGAGGCACCGCTGGTGCTGGGCGAGCGCGGCGGGGTCCGCGTGCAGGTCGCGGTGAGCGGGCCGAACGAAACCGGCTCGCGCGCGGTGGACGTGTTCTCGATGCGGGAAGACGGTGACGAATGGATCCGGCACGCGACCGGCCTGCTGGGCGAGTCGGCGTCCCGGGAACCGGACCGCTTCGACTTCGCCGCCTGGCCGCCCGCCGGGGCCGAGCCGATCGACGTCGAGAACTTCTACGCCGACCTCACCGAACGCGGCTACGCCTACAGCGGCGCGTTCCAGGGCATGCGGGCGGTCTGGCGCCGCGGTGACGAGGTCTTCGCCGAGGTCGCGCTGCCCGACGACCACCAGGAGGATGCCGGCAAGTTCGGCCTCCACCCCGCGTTGCTCGACGCCGCCCTGCACACGAACGCCTTCGCCAACCCCGGCGACGACCGCAACGTGCTGCCGTTCGCGTGGAACGGCCTGGTCCTGCACGCCGTCGGTGCCTCGGCACTGCGGGTGCGGGTCGCGCCGGGCAGGCCGGACGCGCTGACGTTCCAGGCCGCCGACGAGACCGGTGGCCTGGTCGTCACCATGGATTCGCTGGTCTCCCGCGAGGTCTCGGCCGCGCAGCTGGAGACGGCGGCGGGCGAAGAACGCGACTCGCTGTTCCAGGTCGACTGGATCGACCTGCCCGCGGCCGAAAGCGTGGCCACGGACCACGTCGAGGTGCTCGAAGCCGCCGGCGGGCAGCCCTTGGACCTGACCAGCCGGGTGCTGGAAGCCGTGCAGGCGTGGCTCGAACGCGCGGCCGACGACGCGCGGCTGGTCGTGGTGACCCGCGGCGCCGTCCGCGAGGTGACCGACCCCGCCGGGGCCGCCGTGTGGGGCCTGGTCCGGGCCGCCCAGGCGGAGAACCCGGGCCGGATCGTCCTCGCCGACACCGACGGCGAGCTGCCGCTGGGTGCGGTGCTGGGCAGTGGCGAGCCGCAGATCGCCGTGCGCGGTGGTGCTTTCTCCGTCCCGAGGCTGTCCCGTGCCACCGGCGAGGCACCCGAAACCCCGGCGGTGTTCCGTCCGGACGGGACGGTGCTGCTCACCGGCGGCACCGGCTCGCTGGGCGGGCTCGTCGCCAAGCACCTCGTTGCGCGGCACGGCGTCCGGCGGCTGGTGCTCGCGAGTCGTCGAGGGGTGGCCGCGGACGACCTCCTCGCGGAGCTGACCGAGCAGGGCGCGAGCGTGTCCGTGGTCGCCTGCGACGTCTCCGACCGCGACCAGGTCGCCGCGCTGCTGGCCGAGCACCGCCCGACCGGCATCGTGCACCTGGCCGGTCTGCTCGACGACGGCGTCATCGGGGCGCTGAACCGGGAGCGGCTGGCCGGGGTGTTCGCCCCCAAGGTCGACGCCGTCCAGCACCTCGACGCGCTGACTCGCGACAGCGACCTCGACGCCTTCGTCGTGTTCTCCTCCGCGGCCGCGCTCATGGGCTCGGCCGGGCAGGGCAACTACGCGGCGGCGAACGCCTTCCTCGACGGCCTGATGGCCGGACGCCGGGCCGCGGGCCTGCCGGGCGTGTCCCTGGCGTGGGGTCTGTGGGAGCAGGCCGACGGCCTCACCGCCCACCTCAGCGCCACCGACCAGGCCCGGATGAGCCGCGGCGGCGTGCTGGCCATGACGCCCGCCGAGGCCCTCGACAGCTTCGACATCGGCCTGGCCGCCGAGCAGGCGCTGCTCGTGCCGATCAAGCTCGACCTGAAGACCCTGCGCGGCGGCGGAGACGTCCCGCACCTGCTGCGCGGCCTGGTCCGCGCGAGCCGCCGGGTGACGCGGACAGCGGCGGCGAGCGGCGGTGGCGGCCTGGTCCAGAAGCTCGCCGGGCGGCCCGCCGAGGAGCAGGAAGGCGTCCTGCTGGGCATCGTCCAGGCCGAGGCGGCCGCGGTGCTCGGCTTCAACGCCCCCGAGCTGGCCCAGGGCACCCGCGGGTTCAGCGACCTCGGCTTCGACTCGCTGACCGCGGTCGAGCTGCGGAACCGGCTCAGCGCGGCCACCGGTGTCAAGCTGCCCGCCACGCTCGTCTTCGACTACCCGACGCCGGTCGCGCTCGCCCGGCACCTGCGCGAGGAACTCGGCGAGACGGTGGCGGGCGCGCCCGCCACGCCGGTGACGGCCGAAGCGGACGCGGGGGAGCCGATCGCCATCGTCGGCATGGCCTGCCGGCTGCCCGGTGGCGTCATGAGCCCCGACGACCTGTGGCGGATGGTCGCCGAAGGGCGCGACGGCATGTCGGCCTTCCCCGAGGACCGCGGCTGGGACCTGGCGGGCCTGTTCGACTCCGACCCCGAGCGTCCGGGCACGGCGTACATCCGCCAGGGCGGTTTCCTGCACGAGGCCGCGCTGTTCGACCCGGGCTTCTTCGGCATCTCGCCGCGCGAGGCCCTGGCCATGGACCCGCAGCAGCGGCTGCTGCTCGAAGCGTCCTGGGAAGCCCTGGAGCGCGCGGGCATCGACCCGACGAAGGCCCGCGGTGACGCCGTCGGCGTGTTCTCCGGCGTCTCCATCCACGACTACCTCGAGTCCCTGGGCAACATGCCCGCGGAACTCGAAGGCTTCGTCACCACGGCCACCGCCGGCAGCGTGGCCTCGGGCCGCGTCTCCTACACCTTCGGCTTCGAGGGCCCCGCCGTCACGGTGGACACGGCGTGCTCGTCGTCGCTGGTCGCGATCCACCTCGCGGCGCAGGCACTGCGGGCGGGAGAGTGCTCGATGGCGCTCGCCGGCGGTGTCGCCGTGATGGGCTCGCCGATCGGCGTCATCGGCATGTCGCGGCAGCGCGGCATGGCCGAGGACGGCCGGGTCAAGGCGTTCGCCGACGGCGCGGACGGCACCGTCCTGTCCGAGGGCGTCGGCATCGTCGTCCTCGAACGGCTTTCGGTGGCCCGCGAACGCGGCCACCAGGTCCTCGCCGTGCTCCGCGGCAGCGCGGTCAATCAGGACGGCGCGTCCAACGGCCTGACCGCCCCGAACGGGCCGTCCCAGCAGCGGGTGATCCGCGCCGCGCTGGCCGGGGCCGGCCTGCAACCGTCCGAAGTGGACGTCGTCGAGGCGCACGGCACCGGCACCGCGCTCGGCGACCCGATCGAGGCCCAAGCCCTGCTGGCCACCTACGGCAAGAACCGTGAGACGCCGTTGTGGCTCGGCTCGCTGAAGTCGAACGTCGGCCACACGCAGGCCGCCGCGGGCGTGGCCGCCGTCATCAAGATGGTCCAGGCGCTGCGGCACGACGCCCTGCCGCCGACGCTGCACGTCCAGGAGCCCACCAAGCAGGTGGACTGGTCCGCGGGCGCGGTCGAGCTGCTGACCGAGGGCCGCGAGTGGGTGCGCAACGGCCACCCGCGCCGGGCCGGCGTCTCGTCGTTCGGCATCAGCGGCACCAACGCGCACCTCATCCTCGAAGAGGCGCCCGCCGACGACACTCCCGAGGCGGACGTGCCCGACGGCGTGGTGCCCGTGGTGGTTTCCGCGCGCAGCACGGGTTCCCTGGCCGGCCAGGCCGGCCGGCTGGCCGCGTTCCTCGACGGTGACGTCCCGCTGACCCGCGTGGCCGGTGCCCTGCTGTCGACCCGCGCGACGCTGACCGACCGGGCCGTCGTCGTGGCCGGTTCGGCGGAGGAAGCCCGTGCGGGGCTGACCGCGCTGGCCCGTGGCGAAAGCGCGCCCGGGTTGGTCAGCGGCACCGCGGGAATGCCGGGCAAGACCGTCTGGGTGTTCCCGGGCCAGGGGACGCAGTGGGCCGGGATGGGTCGGGACCTGCTGGAAGCGTCGCCGGTGTTCGCCGAGCGGATCACCGAATGCGCGGCCGCGCTGGAGCCGTGGATCGACTGGTCGCTGCTGGACGTCCTGCGGGGCGAGGGTGACCTGGACCGGGTGGACGTGTTGCAGCCCGCGTGTTTCGCGGTGATGGTCGGGCTCGCCGCCGTCTGGGCCTCGGTCGGCGTCGTGCCGGACGCCGTCCTCGGCCACTCCCAGGGCGAGATCGCCGCGGCCTGCGTGTCCGGCGCACTGTCCCTTGCGGACGCGGCCAAGGTCGTGGCCCTGCGCAGCCAGGCGATCGCGGCGGAACTGTCGGGCCGCGGCGGCATGGCGTCGGTCCAGCTGAGCCACGACGAGGTGGCCGCCCGGCTCGCGCCGTGGGACGGCCGCGTCGAGATCGCCGCCGTCAACGGCCCGGCCTCGGTCGTCATCGCGGGCGACGCCGAAGCGCTCGCCGAGGCCGTCGAAGCCCTCGGCGGCCGGCGGGTGGCCGTGGACTACGCGTCCCACACCCGGCATGTGGAAGACATCGAGGGCACCCTCGCCGAGACCTTGGCCGGGATCGAGGCGCAGGCGCCGGTGGTGCCGTTCCTCTCGACGGTCACGGGTGAGTGGATCACCGAAGCCGGGGTCGTCGACGGTGGGTACTGGTACCGGAACCTGCGCAACCAGGTCGGGTTCGGCCCGGCCGTGGCCGCGCTGATCGAGCAGGGCCACGGTGTGTTCGTCGAGGTCAGTGCCCACCCGGTGCTGGTACAGCCGATCAGCGAGATCGGCGACGACGCCGTGGTCACCGGGACGCTTCGGCGTCAGGACGGCGGGCTGCGGCGGCTGCTGACGTCGATGGCCGAGCTGTTCGTCCGCGGTGTCCCGGTCGACCTGGCGACCATGGCCCCGCCCGCGCGGGCCGACCTGCCGACGTACGCCTTCGACCACCAGCACTTCTGGCTCAGCCCGCCCGCCGCGGCCGACGCGCCCGCGCTCGGCCTGGCCGGGGCCGGCCACCCGCTGCTGGGGGCGGTGCTGCCGCTGCCGCAGTCCGACGGCCTGGTCTTCACCTCGCGCCTGTCGGTGCGGTCGCACCCGTGGCTGGCCGACGGCGTCCCGGCCACCGCCCTCGTGGAGCTGGCCGTGCGGGCCGGTGACGAAGCCGGCTGCCCGGTCCTCGACGAGCTGACCGTCGAGGCGCCGCTGGTGCTGCCGGAAAGCGGTGGCCTGCGGGTGCAGGTCACCGTGAGCGGCGAGCGCACGGTCGAGGTGTATTCGCAGCGCGAAGGCGACGAGGACTGGACCCGGAACGCCACCGGGCGCCTGTCCGCCACGGCTCCGGCGCACGAGCCGTTCGACTTCACCGTGTGGCCGCCGGCCGGCGCGCAGCAGGTCGACGGCATCTGGCGGCGTGGCAGTGGCGAGAACACCGAGATCTTCGCCGAAGTCGCGCTGCCCGAGGAGCTGGACGCCGGCGCGTTCGGCATCCACCCCGTGCTGCTGGACGCGGCCGTGCGTCCGGTCCTCGCGGACGACGAGCAGCCGGCGCAGTGGCACGGCCTGGTCCTGCACGCCGCGGGTGCCTCGGCGCTGCGGGTGCGGCTGGTGCCCGGCGTCTCCCTCGAAGCGGCCGACGAAACGGGTGGCCTGGTCCTCACCGCGGGTCCGGTGGCAGGCCGGGAACTCTCGGCCGGGAAGACCCGCGCCGGCTCGCTGTACCGGGTCGACTGGACCGAAGTGTCCATTGCGGACAGTGCGGCACCGGCGGAGCAGGTCGAGGTGCTCGAAGCCGTCGGCGAGGAGCCTCTGGAGCTGACCGCCCGGGTGCTGGAAGCCGTGCAGAGGTTCCTCGCCGACGCGGCGGACGACGCCCGGCTGGTCGTGGTGACCCGGGGCGCCGTCCGTGAGGTGAGCGACCCGGCCGGGGCCGCGGTGTGGGGTCTGGTCCGGGCCGCGCAGGCGGAGAACCCGGACCGCATCTTCCTGGTCGACACCGACGGCGAGGTCCCGGACCTGGCGAGTGACGAGCCGGAGATCGCGGTGCGCGGCGGGAAGTACTTCGTGCCCCGCCTCGCCCGCGCGGAGCAGAGCGGGGAGGCCGGGTTCCGCCCGGACGGGACGGTCCTGATCTCGGGCGCCGGTGCGCTCGGCGGCCTGGTGGCCCGCCGCCTGGTCGAACGCCACGGCGTGCGGAAGCTGGTGCTGGCGTCCCGGCGCGGCCGGGACGCCGAGGGCGTGGCCGACCTGGTCGCCGAGTTGGACGCGGAAGTGTCGGTGGTGGCGTGCGACGTCTCCGACCGCGCTCAGGTGGCCGCGCTGCTCGACGAGCACCAGCCGACCGCCGTGGTGCACACCGCCGGTGTCCTCGACGCGGGCGTGATCGGGACGCTCGACCGCGAGCGGCTGGCCCGGGTGTTCGCGCCGAAGGTCGACGCGGTCCGCCACTTGGACGAACTGACCCGGGACCGGGACCTCGACGCCTTCGTCGTCTACTCCTCGGTCTCGGCCGTGTTCATGGGCGCGGGCAGTGGCAGTTACGCCGCGGCGAACGCCTTCCTCGACGGGCTGATGGCGAACCGCCGGGCCGCGGGCCTGCCGGGTCTGTCGCTGGCGTGGGGCCTCTGGGACCAGAGCACCGGCATGGCCGCCAACACCGACGAGGCCACCCGCGCCCGGATGAGCCGGCGCGGTGGCCTGCAGATCATGACGCAGGCCGAAGGCATGGACCTGTTCGACGCCGCCCTCGGCTCGAGCGAGTCGCTGCTGGTGCCCGCGAAGCTGGACCTCCGCGCGGGCGGGGCCGTGCCGCACATGCTGCGTGGCCTGGTCCGCCCGGGCCGGCGGCAGGCCCGCACCGCGTCCACTGTGGACGGCGGACTGGCCGGGCGGCTCGCCGGGCTCGCCCCGGCCGACCAGCTCACCCTGCTCCTGGACCTCGTCCGGGCCCAGGTCGCGACCGTGCTGGGGCACGCCGACGCGAGTGCCGTCCGCGTGGACACCGCGTTCAAGGACGCCGGCTTCGACTCGCTGACCGCGGTCGAGCTGCGCAACCGGATGCGGACCGCCACCGGGCTGAAGCTGCCCGCGACACTGGTCTTCGACTACCCGAACCCCCAGGCCCTGGCCAAGTTCCTGCGCGAGGAACTCGGCGGCGCGGCGGAGACACCGGTGACCACGACGGCCGCGAAGGCCGACCTCGGCGAGCCGATCGCCATCGTCGGGATGGCCTGCCGCCTGCCGGGCGGGGTCGCCGGCCCCGAGGACCTCTGGCGGCTGGTCGCCGAGGGCCGGGACGCCGTCTCGGGCTTCCCCACCGACCGCGGCTGGGACATGGACAGCCTGTACGACCCGGACCCGGCGGTCCCGGGCAAGACCTACACCCGGCACGGCGGATTCCTGCACGAAGCGGGGCTCTTCGACGCGGGCTTCTTCGGGATCTCGCCGCGCGAGGCCGTCGCCATGGACCCGCAGCAGCGGCTACTGCTGGAGACGTCCTGGGAGGCCATGGAGGACGCCGGGGTCGACCCGCTTTCGCTCAAGGGCACCGACGTCGGCGTGTTCACCGGCATGTTCGGCCAGGGTTATGTCGCCCCGGGGGACAGCGTCGTCACCCCGGAGCTGGAGGGCTTCGCGGGCACGGGCGGGTCGTCGAGCGTGGCGTCCGGCCGCGTCTCGTACGTGTTCGGCTTCGAAGGCCCGGCCGTGACGATCGACTCGGCCTGCTCGTCCTCGCTGGTCGCGATGCACCTCGCCGCGCAGTCGCTGCGGCAGGGCGAGTGCTCGATGGCACTGGCCGGCGGCGCGACCGTGATGGCGAACCCCGGCGCGTTCGTGGAGTTCTCCCGCCAGCGCGGCCTCGCCGTGGACGGGCGCTGCAAGGCGTTCGCCGCCGCGGCCGACGGCACCGGCTGGGCCGAGGGCGTCGGCGTCATCGTGCTGGAGCGGCTGTCGGTGGCCCGCGAACGCGGCCACCGGATCCTGGCCGTGCTCCGCGGCAGCGCGGTCAACCAGGACGGGGCCTCCAACGGCCTGACCGCCCCGAACGGGCCTTCGCAGCAGCGGGTGATCCGCCGGGCGCTGGTGAGCGCCGGGCTGGCACCGTCCGATGTGGACGCCGTCGAGGCGCACGGCACTGGCACGACCTTGGGTGACCCGATCGAGGCGCAGGCCCTGCTGGCCACGTACGGCAAGGACCGTGATACGCCGTTGTGGCTCGGCTCGCTGAAGTCGAACATCGGTCACGCGCAGGCGGCCGCGGGGGTCGCGGGCGTGATCAAGATGGTGCAGGCGCTGCGCCACGAGGTCCTGCCGCCGACGCTGCACGTCGACAAGCCGACCCCCGAGGTCGACTGGTCCGCCGGTGCCGTCGAGCTGCTGACGGAAGCGCGTGAGTGGCTGCGCAACGGCCGTCCGCGCCGGGCCGGGGTGTCCGCGTTCGGCGTCAGCGGCACCAACGCGCACCTGATCCTCGAAGAGGCGCCCGCCGAAGAGCCGGTGCCCACGCCCGAGGTGCCGGTGGTGCCGGTGGTGGTGTCCGCGCGGAGCACGGCTTCCCTGGCCGGGCAGGCGGATCGGCTCGCCGGGTTCGTCGAGGGGGACGTGCCGCTGGCGGGCGTCGCCCGGGCGCTGGTGACGAACCGGGCCGCGCTGACCGAACGCGCGGTCGTCGTCGCGGGCTCCCGCGAAGAAGCCGTGACGGGCCTGGCCGCGCTGGCCCGCGGCGAGGACACGGCCGCGGTGGTGGCCGGCCGGGCCGGGACCCCGGGCAAGGTCGTGTGGGTGTTCCCCGGCCAGGGCTCGCAGTGGGCCGGCATGGGCCGGGAGCTCCTCGAAGAGTCCCCGGTGTTCGGCGAGCGGGTCGCCGAGTGCGCGGCCGCGCTGGAACCGTGGGTCGGCTGGTCGCTGCTCGACGTGCTGCGCGGGGAGTCCGACCTGCTCGATCGCGTCGACGTCGTGCAGCCCGCGAGCTTCGCGGTGATGGTCGGCCTGGCCGCGGTGTGGCAGTCGGCCGGGCTCCGGCCGGACGCCGTCGTCGGCCACTCCCAGGGCGAGATCGCGGCCGCCTGCGTGTCGGGCGCGTTGTCCCTGCAGGACGCCGCGAAGGTGGTCGCGTTGCGCAGCCAGGCGATCGCGACCCGGCTGGCCGGCCGCGGCGGCATGGCTTCCGTGGCGTTGAGCGAAGAAGACGCGACCACGTGGCTGGCGCCGTGGGCCGACCGGGTCCAGGTGGCCGCGGTCAACAGCCCGACGTCGGTGGTGATCGCCGGGGAAGCCCAGACTCTCGACGAGGTCGTCGAAGCGCTGTCCGGTCAGGACGTCCGCGTCCGGCGGGTGGCCGTGGACTACGGCTCCCACACCAACCAGGTCGAAGCCATCGAGGACCTCCTCGCCGAAACCCTCGCCGGGATCGAGGCGCAGGCCCCGAAGGTGCCGTTCTTCTCCACGCTCACCGGCGACTGGATCACCGAAGCCGGGGTCGTCGACGGCGGCTACTGGTACCGGAACCTGCGCAACCGCGTTGGCTTCGGCCCGGCGGTGGCGGAACTCGTTCGCCAGGGCCACGGCGTGTTCGTCGAGGTCAGCGCCCACCCGGTGCTGGTCCAGCCGCTCAGCGAAATCAGCGACGACGCCGTGGTGACCGGTTCGCTCCGGCGCGACGACGGTGGCCTGCGCCGCCTGCTGACGTCGATGGCCGAGCTGTTCGTGCGGGGTGTCCCGCTCGACTGGACCGCGGTCCTGCCGCGGACGGACCGGGTCGACCTGCCGAAGTACGCCTTCGACCACCGGCACTACTGGCTCCGGCCCGCCGAGTCCGCGACCGACGCGGCCTCGCTGGGCCAGGCGGCCGCCGATCACCCGCTGCTGGGCGCGGTCGTCGAGCTGCCGCGGTCCGACGGCCTGGTCTTCACCTCGCGGCTGTCGGTGCGGACGCACCCGTGGCTGGCCGACCACGCGGTCGGCGGCGTGGTGATCCTCCCCGGTTCCGGGCTGGCCGAGCTGGCCGTCCGGGCCGGCGACGAAGCGGGGTGCACCGCGCTCGACGAGCTGGTCATCGAGGCCCCGCTGGTCGTGCCCGCCCAGGGCGCGGTCCGCGTGCAGGTCACGCTGAGCGGCCCGGACGAGACCGGCTCGCGCACGGTGGACATCTACTCCCGGCGCGACGGCGGAAGCTGGACGCGGCACGCCACCGGCGCCCTGTCGTCGGCTCCCGCCGAAGACACCGGCTTCGACTTCCGGGCCTGGCCGCCCGCGGACGCCGAGCGGATCGACGTCGAGACCTTCTACGCCGACCTCGCCGAGCGTGGTTACGGGTACGGGCCGGCGTTCCAGGGGCTGCGGGCGGTCTGGCGGCGGGACGGTGACGTCTTCGCCGAGGTCGCCCTGCCCGAGGACCTGCGCACGGACGCGGGCCGCTTCGGCGTCCACCCGGCGCTGCTCGACGCGGCTTTGCAGGCCGCGACGGCCGTCGGCGGGGAAGAGCCCGGCGAGCCGGTGCTCGCGTTCGCCTGGAACGGCCTGGTCCTGCACGCCGCGGGTGCTTCGGCGCTGCGGGTCCGGCTTTCGCCGGGCGGCCCGGACGCGCTGTCCGTCGAAGCCGCCGACGAAACCGGCGGCCTGGTGCTGACGATGGAGTCGCTGGTGTCCCGGCCGGTTTCGGCCGAGCAGCTGGGCGCCGCGGGTGGCACGGGCCACGACGCGATGTTCCGCGTCGACTGGACCGAGCTGCCCGCCGTGCCTCGTGCGGAGATGCCGGCGTGGCGGCAGGTGGACACCGCCGACGACGTCGTGGCCCTGGCGGAGAAGGCGGACGCGCCACCGGTGGTGGTCTGGGAAGCCGGGGGAGACACGGCCCTGGCCGTCAGCTCCCGGGCTCTCGAAATCGTGCAGGCGTGGCTGGCCGCGTCGGCGTTCGAGGATTCCCGGCTGGTGGTGACGACCCGGGGCGCGGTGCCCGCCGGGGGCGACGACACGCTGACCGACCCGGCCGCGGCGGCGGTGTGGGGCCTGGTCCGGTCCGCGCAGGCGGAACACCCGGACCGGATCGTCCTGCTGGACACCGACGGCGAAGTTCCGCTGGGCGCCGTCCTGGCCACCGGCGAACCGCAGCTCGCGGTGCGCGGCACGGCGTTCTTCGTGCCCCGCCTGGCCCGCGCGACCCGCCTGGCGGACGCGCCCGCGGTGTTCGGCCCGGACGGGACGGTGCTGGTCTCCGGCGGCGGGTCGCTGGGCACGCTGGTCGCCCGGCACCTGGTGACGCGGCACGGCGTGCGGAAGCTGGTGCTGGCCAGCCGCCGGGGTCCGGACGCCGAGGGCGCCGCCGAACTGGTCGCGGAACTGACCGGCGCGGACGTGTCCTTCGTGGCCTGTGACGTCGCCGACCGCGACCAGGTGGCCGCGCTGGTGGCGGACCTGCCCGACCTGACCGGGGTGGTGCACACGGCCGGCGTCTTCGAGGACGGCGTGATCGACGCGCTGACCCCGGAGCAGCTGGCGAATGTTTACGCCGCGAAGGTCGATGCCGTCCGGCACCTCGACGGGCTGACCCGCGATCGGGACCTCGGCGCGTTCGTCGTGTTCTCGTCCGTCGCCGGGGTCATGGGCGGTGGCGGCCAGGGACCGTACGCGGCGGCGAACGCCTTCCTGGACGCGGCGATGGCGCACCGCCGGGCGGCGGGCCTCCCGGGCCTCTCGCTGGCCTGGGGCCTGTGGGAACGCAGCAGCGGCATGGCCGCCCACCTGAGCGAGATCGACCACGCCCGGGCGAGCCGCAACGGCGTGCTCGAACTGACCCGGGCCGAGGGCCTGGAGCTGTTCGACCTCGCGCTGCGGACCGACGAGTCCCTGCTCGTGCCGATCAAGCTCGACCTGGCGGCGATGCGCCCGGGCCCGGTCGGCGTGCTGTTCCGCGGCCTGGTCCGGCCGAGCCGGGCGCAGGCGCGCTCGGTGTCCACTGTGGACAAGGGACTGGCCGGGCGGCTGGCCGGGCTCGCCCCGGCCGACCGGGAGGAACTGCTGGCCGACCTGGTGCGCGGCCAGGTCGCGGTGGTGCTCGGCTACGACGGGCCGGAGGCGGTGCGTCCGGACACGGCGTTCAAGGACACCGGGTTCGACTCGCTGACGTCGGTGGAACTGCGCAACCGGCTGCGCGAGGCGACCGGGCTCAAGCTGCCCGCCACGCTCGTCTTCGACTATCCGAATCCCTTGGCGGTGGCCCGCTACCTGGGCGCGCGGCTGGTCCCGGAAAGCAACGGGCACAACGGAAACGGGCACAGCGGGAACGGGCTGCGGCAGGTGCCGGCGTCCGTCGCGGCCGAGGACGAGGAGCGGTCGATCGCCGACCTGGGTGTCGACGACCTCGTGCAACTGGCTTTCGGCGACGAGTGATGGGGAGCAAGTGGTGAGTGCGTCGTATGAAAAGGTCGTCGAGGCGCTGCGGAAGTCCCTCGAGGAGGTCGGCACGCTGAAGAAGCGGAACCGCCGCCTGGAAGGCGCGTCCCGTGAGCCGATCGCCATCGTCGGCATGGCCTGCCGGCTGCCCGGCGGCATCAGCGGTCCCGCGGACCTGTGGCGGCTGGTGTCCGAAGGCGGCGACGCGGTCTCGGGCTTCCCCACCGACCGCGGCTGGGACCTGGACACCCTGTTCGACCCGGACCCGGACCACCCGGGCACCTCGTACGTCAGCCAGGGCGGCTTCGTGCACGAGGCCGGGCAGTTCGACGCCGGGTTCTTCGGGATCTCGCCGCGGGAAGCCCTGGCGATGGACCCGCAGCAGCGGCTCCTGCTGGAAACCTCGTGGGAGGCGTTCGAGAACGCCGCCGTCGACCCGGCGACGCTGAAGGGCGGCGACGTCGGCGTGTTCGTCGGCGCGGCGCCGCAGGGGTACGGCTCCGGGCCGATCGGGCCGGAGATGCAGAGCTTCGCGGGCACCGGGGTGGCGTCGAGCGTCGCGTCGGGGCGGCTGTCCTACGTTTTCGGCTTCGAAGGCCCCGCGGTCACGATCGACACGGCGTGCTCGTCGTCGCTGGTCACGATGCACCTGGCCGCGCAGGCGCTGCGGCAGGGCGACTGCTCGATGGCACTGGCGGGCGGCGCGATGGTCATGTCGAGCACCAACTCCTTCGTCGTGTTCTCGCGGCAGCGCGGCCTGGCGGCGGACGGCCGGTGCAAGGCGTTCGCGGACGCCGCCGACGGGATGGGCATGGCCGAGGGCGTCGGCCTGGTGGTCCTCGAACGGCTTTCGGTGGCGCGTGAGCGCGGCCACCGGGTGCTGGCGGTGCTGCGGGGTTCCGCGGTGAACCAGGACGGCGCTTCGAACGGCCTGACCGCGCCGAACGGTCCTTCGCAGCAGCGGGTGATCCACAGCGCACTGGCCAGTGCCGGGCTGGCACCGTCCGATGTGGACGCCGTGGAGGGGCACGGCACGGGGACCGCCCTGGGCGACCCGATCGAGGCGCAGGCGCTGCTCGCCACCTACGGCCAGGACCGCGATCCGGACCGGCCGCTGTGGCTGGGCTCGCTGAAGTCGAACATCGGCCACGCGCAGGCGGCCGCGGGGGTCGCGAGCGTGATCAAGATGGTGCAGGCGCTGCGGCACGGCGTCCTGCCGGCCACCCTGCACGTCGACGCCCCCAGCTCGGCGGTGGACTGGTCCGAGGGCGCGGTCGAGCTGCTCACGAGCGCCCGCGAATGGCCGCGCACGGACCGGCCGCGCCGGGTGGGCGTGTCGTCGTTCGGGGTCAGCGGGACGAACGCGCACCTGATCATCGAAGAAGCACCCGAAGAACCCGCCTCCGAGGCGGTGTCCGACGGCCTGGTGCCGCTCGTGCTGTCGGCCCGCGGCACCGGTGCCCTGGCCGGGCAGGCGGCCCGGCTGGCCGGGTTCCTCGAGGAGTCCGGGACCCCGCTCGCGGCGGTGGCCGGGGCCTTGGTGACCGGCCGGGCGGTCCTGGACGAGCGGGCCGTCGTGGTGGCGGAGTCGCCGGAAGACGCTGTGACCAGCTTGCGAGCACTGGCCCGCGGGGAAGACACGGCCGCGGTGGTCACCGGCCGGGCGGCCGCGCCGCGCAAGCTGGTGTGGGTGTTCCCGGGCCAGGGGACGCAGTGGGCGGGCATGGGCCGGGAACTGCTGGAAGAGTCGCCGGTGTTCGCCGAGCGGATCGCCGAGTGCGCGGCCGCGCTGGACCCGTGGACCGGCTGGTCGCTGCTGGACGTCCTGCGGGGCGAGGGTGACCTGGACCGCGTCGACGTGCTGCAGCCCGCGTGCTTCGCGGTGATGGTCGGGCTGGCCGCGGTGTGGGCGGCCGCGGGTGTCCGCCCGAGCGCCGTCGTCGGGCACTCCCAGGGCGAGATCGCCGCGGCCTGCGTGTCGGGCGCACTGTCCCTTGAGGACGCCGCGAAGGTGGTTGCCCTGCGCAGCCAGGCCATCGCGGCGGAGCTGTCGGGCCGGGGCGGGATGGCGTCGGTCGCGCTGAGCGAAGACGAGGCGGCCGCCCGGTTGGCGCTGTGGGACGGCCGGGTCGAGGTGGCCGCGGTCAACGGGCCCGCCTCGGTCGTGGTCGCCGGGGACGCCCAGGCCCTGAACGAATGCCTGGAAGTGCTGGCCGGCGACGGCGTCCGGGTGCGCCAGGTCGCGGTGGACTACGCCTCGCACACCCGGCACGTCGAAGACATCGAGGACACCCTCGCCGAAACCCTGGCCGGGATCGACGCGCAGGCGCCGGTCATCCCGTTCCACTCGACCGTCACCGGCGAGCGGATCACCGAAGCCGGGGAGCTGGACGGCGAATACTGGTACCGGAACCTGCGCAACCAGGTCCGGTTCGGCCCGGCCATCGCCGCGCTCCTCGAGCAGGGGCACGGGATGTTCGTCGAGGTCAGCGCGCACCCGGTGCTGGTGCAGCCGATCAGCGAGCTGACCGACGCGGTCGTCACCGGCACCCTGCGGCGCGACGACGGCGGCCTGCGGCGGCTGCTGACGTCGATGGCCGAGCTGTTCGTCCACGGGGTGGCCGTGGACTGGACGCCGGTGCTGCCGGCGGGCGCGGCGGCCGCGCGGGTCGACCTGCCCACCTACGCCTTCGACCACCAGCACTACTGGCTGCCCGCCACCGAGTCCGCGTCCGACGCGACGGCGCTGGGCCAGGCCCGGCCGGACCACCCGCTGCTGAGCGCGGCGGTGCGGCTGCCGCAGTCGGACGGTCTCGTCTTCACGTCGCTGCTGTCGCTGCGGACGCACCCGTGGCTGGCCGACCACGCGATCGGCGGGGTGGTGCTCTTCCCGGGCACCGGCCTGGTGGAGCTGGCCGTGCGGGCCGGGGACGAGGTCGGCTGCCCGGTGCTCGAGGAGCTCGCGACGCAGACCCCGGTCGTCGTGCCCGAGCACGGCGGGGTGCGGATCCAGGTCGCGGTGGGCGGGCCCGGCGAGAACGGCTCCCGCACGGTCGAGATCTACTCCCAGCGCGAGGACGACGGCGAGGTGTGGACACGGCACGCCACCGGCGTCCTGTCCGCGACGCCGGCCGCGGCCGCGGGCTTCGACTTCACCGCGTGGCCGCCGCCGGACGCGCAGCCGGTCGAAATCGGTGGCTTCTACGACGGCCTGGTCGAACGCGGTTACGCCTACGGGCCCGCGTTCCAGGGCGTCCGGGCGGTCTGGCAGCGCGGTGAGGAGGTCTTCGCCGAAGTCGCCCTGCCCGAAGACCTGCGCGAGGACGCCGCCGCGTACGGCCTCCACCCCGCGCTGCTGGACGCGGCCCTGCAGACCGGAACCATCGCGGCCGCCGCGGCCGGGGAACCCGGGCGGTCGGTGATGCCGTTCGCGTGGACCGGGCTCGCCCTGCACGCCGTGGGCGCGCCGGCCCTGCGGGTCCGGCTCGTGGCCGGCCCGGAGTCGATGACCGTCGAGGCCGCCGACGAAACCGGCGGCCCGGTCCTGTCGATGGATTCCCTGGTCCTGCGGGAGGTGGCCACCGAGCAGCCGACGGCGCGGGCCGGCGCGCTGTACGAGGTGGTCTGGACCGAGCTGCCACCGGTCGCCGCCGGGCCCGCGCCGTCGTGGGCGGCGGTCGCCACCGCCGGCGACGTGACGGCCCTGACCGACGTGCCCGCGGCCGTGGTGCTGGCGGCGTCCGGCGAGAGCGACGCGCTGACGCTGACTTCGCGGGTCCTGGCGGTCGTGCAGGCGTGGCTGACGGCCGAGCCGGCCGAGTCCCGCCTGGTGGTCGTCACGCGGGGCGCGATGCCCGCCGGCGACGGCGTGGTGACCGACCCGGCCGCGTCGGCGGTGTGGGGCCTGGTGCGGGCCGCGCAGACCGAGAACCCGGACCGGATCGTCCTGCTCGACCTCGATCCCGCGGCCGGCGACGGTCCGGAACCGGTGCTGGGCGCGGTCCTGGCGACCGGCGAGCCGCAGCTGGCGGTCCGCGGGACGACGTTCTCCGTGCCCCGCCTCGCCCGGGTCGCCGCCCCGGCGTCCGACCCCCCGGCCGGGTTCGGCCCGGACTCGACGGTCCTGGTCTCCGGCGGCGGCACGCTCGGCGCGCTCGCGGCCCGGCACCTGGTCGCCCGGCACGGTGTGCGCCGCCTGGTGCTGGCCAGCCGCCGGGGCCGGGAGGCCGGCGGGGTCGCGGACCTGGTCGCCGAGCTCACCGGGCTGGGCGCCGAGGTGTCGGTGGCCGCCTGCGACGTCTCCGACCGCGAACAGACGGCGACGCTGCTCAAGGAACACCGGCCGACCGCGATCGTGCACACCGCGGGCGTGTTCGACGCCGGTGTCGTCGGCGCGCTGACCCCGGAGAAGCTGGCCAAGGTGTTCGCCCCGAAGGTCGGCGCCGCGGCCAACCTCGACGAGCTGACCCGCGATCCCGGCCTCGACGCCTTCGTCGTCTACTCCTCCGCGTCGTCGATCTTCATGGGCGCGGGCAGCGGCGGCTACGCGGCCGCGAACGCGTTCCTGGACGGGCTGATGGCCCAGCGGCGCGCGGCGGGCCTGCCGGGGCAGTCGCTGGCCTGGGGACCGTGGCAGGAGCTCACCGGCATGGCCGACACCATCGACGACCTCACCCTGAGCCGGATGAGCCGGCGCGAGGGCCGAGGCGGTGTCGGCGGGCTCGGCGCCGAGGACGGCATGGAGCTGTTCGACGCCGCCCTCGGCTCGGGCCGGGCGCTGCTGGTGCCGATCGAACTGGACCTGCGGGCAGCCCGGGCCGACGCGGCGACGGGGACCTCGGTGCCGCCCCTGCTGCGCGGGCTGGTCCGCGTCGGCAGGCAGCAGGCCAAGGCCGCGGCCGGCGGGGAGGACGGGCTCGTCCGGCGGCTGGCGAAGCTCGCCCCGGCCCAGCAGGAGGCGCTGCTGCTGGACGTGGTGCGCACCCAGGTCGCGGTCGTGCTCGGGCACTCCGGCGCGAGTGCCGTCCGGGCGGACACGGCGTTCAAGGACTCCGGGTTCGACTCGCTGACGTCGGTGGAACTGCGCAACCGCCTGCGGGACGCGACCGGCCTGAAGCTGCCCGCGACGCTGGTGTTCGACCACCCGACCCCGCAGGCGCTCGCCCGGTACCTGCGCGACGAGCTCGCCGTCGGCGAGGTGTCCGCCATCGACTCGGCGCTGGCCGGGCTGGCAGGCCTGGACGCGCTCATCGAAGAGGCCGACGCCGGGGCGCGCGACCGGATCACCGCGCGCCTGAAGGAGCTGCTGACCGCGGCGGAGACGGCCGGCCGCGAACCGGGCTCGCCCGGCGACGACCTCGACACCGCCAGCGACGAGGAGCTGTTCGCGCTCGTCGACGGGCTCAACTGACAGAAATCTTCCAGGGAGGAAGAGTCCAGTGGCTGATGAGACGCAACTCCGCGATTACCTCAAGCGGGCGATCGCGGACGCCCGCGACGCCCGCAAGCGGCTGCGCGAGGTCGAGGACGACGCGCGCGAGCCGATCGCCATCGTCTCCATGGCGTGCCGGTACCCCGGCGGCGTGTCGACGCCCGAACAGCTGTGGCAGCTGGTCGCCGACGGCGTCGACGCCGTCGCCGACTTCCCCGCCGACCGCGGCTGGGACCTCGACAGCCTGTTCGACTCGGACCCCGACCGCGCCGGGACGTCGTACACCAGCCAGGGCGGGTTCCTCCAGGGCGCGGGACTGTTCGACGCGGGGTTGTTCGGCATCTCGCCGCGCGAGGCCCTCACGATGGACCCGCAGCAGCGGCTGCTGCTGGAGACGTCCTGGGAGGCGCTCGAACGAGCCGGCGCCGATCCCTTTTCCCTGAAGGGCAGCGACGTCGGGGTGTTCTCCGGCCTGTCCACCCAGGGCTACGGCGCCGGCGGCGGCGTGGTCCCGCCGGAGGCGGAGGGCTTCGCGGGCACGGGCGCGGCGACCTGCATCGCGTCCGGCCGGGTGTCCTACACCTTCGGGTTCGAGGGCCCGGCCGTCACGATCGACACCGGGTGCTCGTCGTCGCTGGTCGCGATGCACCTCGCCGTGCAGGCACTGCGGCAGGGTGACTGCTCGATGGCACTGGCCGGCGGCGCGATGGTGATGGCGACGCCCGGCTCGTTCCGGTCGTTCTCGCGGCAGCGGGCGCTGGCCGCGGACGGCCGCTGCAAGGCGTACGCCGAGGGCGCGGACGGCACCGGGCTGGCCGAAGGCGTCGGCGTGGTGGTGCTGGAACGGTTGTCGGTGGCGCGCGAGCGCGGGCACCGGGTACTGGCGGTGATCCGCGGCAGCGCGGTGAACCAGGACGGCGCGTCGAACGGCCTCACCGCCCCGAGCGGCCCGGCGCAGCAGCGGGTCATCCGCGGCGCACTGGCCAACGCCGGGCTGGCACCGTCCGAAGTGGACGTCGTCGAGGGCCACGGGACCGGGACGGCGCTGGGCGACCCGATCGAGGCGAACGCGCTGCTGGCCACGTACGGGAAGGACCGGGACCCGGCGAAGCCGCTGTGGCTCGGGTCGTTGAAGTCGAACATCGGCCACACGCAGGCGGCGGCCGGCGTCGGCGGCGTGATCAAGATGGTGCAGGCGCTGCGGCACGGCGTCCTGCCCCCGACGCTGCACGCGGCCGAGCCCACCAAGGAAGTGGACTGGTCGGCGGGGGCGGTCGAGCTGCTGACCGAGGCCCGGGAGTGGCCGGCCGACGGCCGCCCGCGCCGGGCCGCGATCTCGTCGTTCGGGATCAGCGGCACGAACGCGCACCTGATCCTGGAAGAGGTGACCGAGGAGCCCGCCGCGCCCGAGGCCGGCCCCGAGGGGCTGGTGCCGCTGGTGGTTTCGGCGCGCACCACGGCTTCCCTGACCGAACAGGCCGGGCGGCTCGCCGAGTTCCTCGCGCAGGCCGACGTGCCCCTCGCGGAAACGGCCGGGGCGCTGGCCGCGGGCCGGGCGGTGCTGGACAAGCGTGGTGTGGTGATCGCGGGCGACCGCGAAGAGGCGATCGCGGGCCTGCGGGAAATCGCGGCGGGCCAAGGTGTCGCCGGGGACGGCGCGCGCGACGGCGGGGTCGTCTTCGTGTTCCCCGGGCAGGGCACCCAGTGGGTCGGCATGGGCCGGGAGCTCCTCGAAGAGTCGCCGGTGTTCGCCGCCCGGATGGCCGAGTGCGACACGGAGATCGCGGCACTGACCGGCTGGTCCGTGCTCGACGTCCTGCGGGCCGACGAGGGCCTGGAACGCATCGAGGTCCTGCAGCCGGTGCTGTTCGCGGTGATGGTGTCGCTGGCCGCGGTGTGGGAAGCGGCCGGGGTCCGGCCCGGCGCCGTGGTCGGCCATTCGCAGGGTGAGGTCGCGGCCGCGCACGTGGCCGGGGTGCTGAGCCTGGCCGACGCCGTGCGCGTGGTCGTGCTGCGCAGCGACCTGTTCGCGCGGCGGCTGGTGGGCCACGGCGCGATCGCGTCGGTGGCCTTGTCCGCCGACGACGTCCGGGACCGGCTGGCCGGGCACCCCGGGCTGAGCGTCGCCGGGCGCAACGGCCCGGGCGCGTGCACCGTGGCGGGCGACGACGAGTCGCTGGCGCGGTTCCTGGCCGAGTGCGAGGCCGCCGACGTGCGGGCCCGGATCGTGCCCAGCACCGTCGGCTCGCACACCGCCCAGGTGGAGCCGCTCCGGGACGAGCTGCTGGACCTGCTGAAGGACGTGCGGCCCGAGGCGGGCACGGTGCCGTTCTACTCGACCGTCAAGCCCGGCGTGCTCGACGGCGAACGCCTGGAAGCGACGTACTGGTACGAAAACTGCCGGCACATGGTCGACCTGCACGGCGCGGTCGACGCCCTGCTCGACGACGGGCACCGGTTCTTCGTCGAGGTCAGCCCGCACCCGGTGATGGTGCAGCCGATCACCGGCATCGTGGACGACGCCGGCGTGGACGCCGTGGCCGTCGGCTCGGTGCGGCGCCAGGACGGCGGCCTGCGGCGGCTGCTGACGTCGACGGCCGAGCTGTTCGTGCGCGGGGTCGCGGTGGACTGGCGCGGGATGCTGCCGGCCGTTCCGCCCGGCCGCGTGGCCCTGCCGACGTACGCCTTCGACCAGGAGCACTACTGGCTGCAGCCCGCCGACGCGGACTCCGACGCCGTGTCACTGGGGCAGGCGGCGGCCGAGCACCCGATGCTGGGCGCGGTCGTGTCGCTGCCGCGGTCCGGAGAGATCGTCTTCACCTCGCGGCTGTCGGTGCGGACGCACCCGTGGCTGGCCGGCCACGCGATCGGCGGTGCCGTGGTGCTGCCCGGCAGCGGCCTGGCCGAGCTGGCCGTGCGGGCCGGCGACGAGGCCGGGTGCTCGGTCCTGGCGGACCTGACGATCGAGACTCCGCTCGGCGTGCCCGAGACCGGGGGCGTCCGGATCCAGGTCGTGCTGGGCGCGCCGGACGAGCGTGGCGACCGCGGCGTGGAGGTGTACTCCCTCGACGACGCGGACGCGGGGACCCGGCACGCCACCGGCACCCTGTCCGCGACGCCGGCCGCGGCCGCGGACTTCGATTTCACCGCGTGGCCGCCGCAGGGCGCACAGCCGGTCGAGGTGGACCCGGGCCTGATCTACGACGACCTCGCCGAGCGCGGGTTCGGCTACGGGCCGGCGTTCCAGGGCCTGCGTGCGGTGTGGCGACGCGGGGACGAGGTCTTCGCCGAGCTCGCGCTGCCCGAGGACCTGCGGGAGGACGCCGCCGCGTTCGGCGTTCACCCGGCGCTGCTGGACGCGGCCCTGCACCCGGCCATGCTGACCGCCGATGGTGACCTGGACGACCAGGCCCTGCGGCAGGCGACCGGGTGGCGCGGGCTGGTGCTGCACGCCGCGGGTGCTTCGGCGCTGCGCGTGCGGCTGGCGCCCGGCGGCTCCGGCGGCGTGTCGCTGGCGGCGGCGGACGGGACCGGCGCCCCGGTGCTGTCGGTCGACCAGCTCGAGCTGACGCCGGTGGATCGCCTCCCGGCGGCCCCGGCCCGCGCGGGCTCGCTGTTCGAGGTGGCCTGGACCCCGCTGGCCGCGCCCGCCGGCCTGCCCGCCCCGCTGTGGGTCGAGGTGGCCGGCGCGGACCAGGTGACGGCGTTCGCCGAGGACGTGCCGCCGGGTGCGGTGGCGGTCCTCGAGGCGGTCGGTGCCGCGGGTTCCGTGCGGGAGCTGACGAGCCGGGTGCTGGCCGTCGTGCAGGCGTGGCTGGCCGCTCCCGACGTGGACTCGCGGCTGGTCGTGGTGACCCGCGGCGCGGTGGCCGCCGGGGGCACCGCGGTGACCGATCCGGTCGCGTCGGCGGTCTGGGGACTCGTGCGGGCCGCCCAGTCCGAGAACCCGGACCGGATCGTGCTGCTGGACCTCGATCCCGCGGCGGCCGGCGGACTCGAGGAGGTGCTGGGTGGCGTGCTGATGACCGGGGAGCCGCAGCTCGCGGTGCGCGGGGAAACCCTGTCCGTGCCGCGGCTGGCGCGCGCCGGCGAACAGCGGGAACCGTCCGCGGTGTTCGGTCCGGACGGGACGGTCCTCGTCTCCGGCGCCGGGGCGCTGGGCGGGCTGGTGGCCCGGCACCTGGTCGAGCGGCACGGCGTGCGGCACCTCGTGCTCGCGAGCCGGCGGGGCCTCGACGCCGAAGGCGCGAAGGACCTGGTCGCCGACCTCACCGCGCTGGGCGCCGACGTCTCGATGGCGGCCTGCGACGTGTCCGACCGGGACCAGGTGGCGGCGCTGCTGGCCGCGGTGCCCGCCGAGCACCCGCTGACCGGGGTGGTGCACACGGCGGGCGTCCTCGACGACGGCGTGATCGGGACCCTGACCGAGGAAAAGCTGGCCAGGGTGTTCGCCCCCAAGGTCGACGCGGTCCGGCACCTCGACGAGCTGACGCGGGACATGGACCTGGGCGCGTTCGTCGTCTACTCGTCGGCCTCGGGCGTGCTGGGCGCCGCCGGGCAGGGCAACTACGCCGCGGCGAACGCGTTCCTGGACGGCCTGATGGCGAGCCGGCAGGCGGCGGGCCTCCCGGGGGTCTCGCTCGCCTGGGGCCTGTGGGAGCTGGCGACCGAGATGATCGCCCACCTCGGCGGGGTCGACAAGGCGCGGATGAGCCGCGGCGGTGTCCTGCCGATCACCGCGGCCGAAGGCATGGACCTGTTCGACGCCGCCCTGGCGTCGGGGCAGCCGCAGCTGGTGCCGGTCAAGCTGGACCTGCGGGAGGTCCGGGCCGGCGCGAAGCACGGTGGCGCGATCCCGCCGCTGCTGCGCGGGCTGGTGCCGGTGGGCAGGCAGCAGGCGAAAACGGCGTCGGCCGGCGACGGCGAGCTGGTCCGGCGGCTGGCCGGGCTGGCCGCCGCCGAGCAGGAGGCCCTGCTCGTGGAGCTGGTCCGCGAACGGGCGGCGGCCGTGCTCGGGCACGGCGGCGCCGAGGGCGTGCCGGCCGAAATGGCGTTCAAGGACGCCGGGTTCGACTCGCTGACGTCGGTGGAGCTGCGCAACAGGCTGCGCGAAGGGACCGGCCTGAAGCTGCCCGCCACCCTGGTCTTCGACTACCCGACCCCGCTGGTCCTCGCCCGGCACCTGCGTGCCGAGCTCGGGGTCAGCGAGGACGCGCTTTCCCTGGTGCAGGCGAAGATCGAGGACGTCGAGTCGCTGCTCGGCGGCCTGCGCCTGGACGACTCCACGAAATCGAGCATCACGCTCCGCCTGCAGGGCCTGGTCGCGATGTGCAACGGGGTGCTCGACTCCGGCGGCACCGCCACCGCGGCGGACCAGCTGGAAGCCGCCTCCGCCGACGAGGTCCTCGAATTCATCCACGACGAGCTCGGGCTCGTCTGACCCACCGGTCCGAGACGCCTGTTCCGGCAAAAACTCCGTGAGGGATCGAAGAATGGCTACGGACGAGAAACTCCTCAAATACCTCAAGCGCGTCACGGCCGAACTGCACGACCTGCGCAAGCAGGGCTCGCGGCACGCTGACGAGCCGCTCGCCATCGTGGGGATGGCGTGCCGGCTGCCGGGTGGGGTGTCCTCGCCCGAGGAATTCTGGCAACTCGTGGTCAACGGGGTCGACGCCCTGTCCGACTTCCCCGACGACCGGGGCTGGAACCTGGAGGGCTTCTTCGACCCGGACCCCGACCACCCGGGCACGTCCTACGCCAGCCAGGGCGGCTTCCTCGACGGGGCCGGGCAGTTCGACGCCGGCTTCTTCGGCATCTCGCCGCGCGAGGCGCTGATGATGGACCCGCAGCAGCGCATGCTGCTGGAAGCGTCGTGGGAGGCGTTCGAGGACGCGGGCGTCGACCCGGCCGCCTTGAAGGGCACCGACGTCGGGGTGTTCTCCGGCCTGTTCACCCAGGGCTACGGGACCGGCGCCGGGACGATCCCGCCGGAACTGGAGGGCTACGCGGGCACGGGCAGCGCGTCGAGCGTGGCGTCCGGGCGCGTCTCCTACACCTTCGGCTTCGAGGGACCCGCGGTCACGATCGACACGGCGTGCTCGTCGTCGCTGGTCGCGATCCACCTCGCGGCGCAGGCGCTGCGGCTCGGCGAGTGCTCGATGGCGCTGGCCGGCGGCGCGACGGTGATGCCGACGCCCGGCACCTTCGTGGCGTACTCCCGGCAGCGGGTCATGGCCGTCGACGGGCGCAGCAAGGCGTTCTCTTCGACGGCGGACGGCACCGGCTGGGCCGAGGGCGTGGGCGTGGTGCTGCTGGAGCGGCTGTCGGTGGCGCGGGAACGCGGGCACCGGGTGCTAGCCGTGCTGCGGGGTTCCGCGGTGAACCAGGACGGTGCGTCCAATGGCCTGACCGCGCCGAACGGGCCGTCGCAGCAGCGGGTGATCCGCAAGGCGCTGTCCGGGGCCGGGCTGTCACCGTCCGATGTGGACATCGTGGAGGCGCACGGCACCGGCACCGCGCTGGGCGACCCGATCGAGGCGCAGGCGCTGCTGGCCACCTACGGCAAGAACCGGGACCCGGCGAAGCCGTTGTGGCTGGGCTCGGTGAAGTCGAACGTCGGGCACACGCAGGCGGCCGCCGGCGTGGTCGGGCTGATCAAGATGGTCAAGGCCCTGGAGCACGGCGTCATGCCGCCCACGCTGCACGTGGCGGAGCCGACGCCGGAGGTGGACTGGTCGGCCGGCGCGGTCGAGTTGCTGACCGCGGCGCGGGAGTGGCCGTCGGAGGGCCGCCCGCGCCGGGCCGGGGTGTCCGCGTTCGGGATCAGCGGGACGAACGCGCACGTGATCATCGAGGAGGCGCCGCCGCTGCAGGCGGAGCCGGACGCGGTCGAGCCGGAACCGGCCGGTGCGGTGCCGCTGGTCGTGTCGGCGAAGAACCCGAGTTCCCTGGCGGCGCAGGCGGGCCGGCTGGCGTCCCTGCTCGCCGGTGACGACGTGTCGCCGGCGCGGGTGGCCCGGGCGCTGGTGGCGAAGCGGGCGACCTTCGGCGAGCGGGCGGTGGTGGTCGCCGGCTCGGCCGAGCAGGCCGTCGCCGGGTTGACCGCGCTCGCCGAAGGGGCGAGCGCACCCGGTGTGGTGACCGGCAGCGCGGGCACGCCGGGCAAGGTCGTGTGGGTCTTCCCCGGCCAGGGTTCGCACCGGTCCGGGATGGGCCGGCAGCTGTACGAGCGGTATCCGGTGTTCGCGGCGGCGTTCGACGAGGCCTGCGCGCGGCTGGACGAGCACCTGGCCGGCTGGGTCGGCCACTCCGTCCGGGAAGTGGTGCTGGGCACCGTGGCCGGCAGCGCGGAGCTGCTCGACCTGACGGTGTTCACGCAGGCAGGCCTGTTCGCCGTCGAGACCGCCCTGTTCCGGCTGGCCGAGTCGTGGGGGGTGCGGCCGGACGTGGTGGCCGGGCACTCGATCGGCGAGCTCGCCGCCGCTCACGCGGCGGGCGTCCTGTCGTTGCCGGACGCGGCCCGGGTGGTCGCGGCGCGGGGCCGGCTGATGCAGGCGCTGCCGCCCGGCGGGGTGATGGTCGCGGTCGCGGCCGGCGAGGACGAGGTCGCCGAGCTGCTGGGTGCCGGCGTGGAGCTCGCGGCGGTCAACGGCCCGGCCGCGGTGGTGCTCTCGGGCGAGCACGACGCCGTCCTCGCCGCCGCCGACCGGATGCGGGAGCGCGGGCACAAGACCAAGCAGCTCACGGTGTCCCACGCCTTCCACTCGTCGCAGATGGAACCGATGCTGGCCGCCTTCACCGCCGAGATCGCCGGCGTGACCTGGCGGGAGCCGGAGATCCCGGTGATCTCCAACGTGACCGGGCGCCTGGCCGGACCCGGCGAGCTCACGGACCCGCGGTACTGGGCCGAGCACGTGCGGCGGCCGGTCCGGTTCGCCGACGGCGTCGCGGCCGCGGCCGGGCACGGCGGCACGCTGTTCGTGGAACTCGGCCCCGGCGCGGCCCTGAGCTCGCTGGTCGAGGAAACCGCCGGCGTTCCCTGCGTCGCGGCCCTGCGCGACGACCGCCCGGAAGACCAGACGCTGCTGGCTTCGGTCGCCGGGCTGTTCGTGCGCGGGGTGCCTGTCGACTGGGACGCCGTGCTGCCGGCCGCGGCCGGCTGGGTGGACCTGCCGACCTACGCCTTCGACCGCCGGAACTACTGGCTTTCCGGCACCGGTACCGCGACGGACGCGACGTCGCTCGGGCAGGCCACGGCCGGGCACCCGATGCTCGGCGCGGTGGTGCGGCTGCCGCGCTTCGACGGCCTGGTGTTCACCTCCCGGCTGTCGCTGCGGACGCACCCCTGGCTCGCCGACCACGCCATCGGCGGGGCCGTGCTCGTCGCGGGCACCGGCCTGGTGGAGCTGGCCGTGCGGGCCGGCGACGAGGCCGGCTGCCCGGTGCTCGAGGAACTGGTGATCGAGGCACCGCTGGTGGTGCCGGAGCAGGGCGGCGTGCGGGTGCAGGTCGCGGTGGGCGCGCCGGGGGAGACCGGCGTCCGCACCGTCGACGTCTACTCCCTGCGTGAGGACCAGGAAGGCGACGAGACCTGGACGCGGCACGCCACCGGCACCCTGACGCCCGCCGCGCCGGCCCCGCGCCCGGGGTACGACTTCACCGCCTGGCCGCCGCCCGGTGCCCAGCGGATCGAGGTCGGGGACTTCTACGCCGACCTGGCCGACCGCGGGTACGCGTACGGGCCGGTGTTCCAGGGCCTGCACGCGGTCTGGCAGCGCGGCAGTGGGGACGACACCGAGGTCTTCGCCGAAGTCGCGCTGCCCGAGGACCGGCACGAGGAAGCCGGCCGGTTCGGCATCCACCCCGGCCTCCTGGACTCCGGGCTGCACGCCGGCATGCTCAAGGTCGCGGCCACCCCGGAGGACGAGCTCGGGCCGCCCGCGCTGCCGTTCGCGTGGAACGGCCTGGTGCTGCACGCCGCCGGCGCGTCGGCGCTGCGGGTACGGCTGGCGTTCGGCGGCCCGAACACGGTGTCGCTGGAAGCGGCCGACACCACGGGCGGCCTCGTGGTGACGGCGGACTCCCTGGTGTCCCGCCCGGTGGCCGTCGAGCACCTGGACGCGACGCCGCCGGTGACGCGCGACGCGTTGTTCCGGGTGGTGTGGACCGAGCTTCCGCAGGCCGCGGCCGAGGTGGCGGACGTCCAGGTGTTCGAGGTGCCCGGCGGTACCGACGTCCTCGACGTGACGTCCCGGGTGCTGGAAGCCGTGCAGGCGTGGCTCGCGTCGACGCCCGGCGGCGACCCGCGGCTCGTGGTCGTGACCCGTGGTGCGGTGCCCGCCGGTGACGGCGCGGTGCCCGACCCGGCCGCGGCGGCCGTGTGGGGCCTGGTCCGGTCCGCGCAGGCCGAGAACCCCGATCGGTTCGTGCTGCTGGACCTCGACCCCGGAAGCGACGTGCCGGCGGTGCTCGGCTCAGTGTTGGCCACGGGCGAGCCGCAGGTCGCCGTCCGGGGCAGCACGTTCACGGCACCCCGCCTGGCCCGGGCCGAGGCCACCGGCGCGGCCGTGCGGTTCGACCGTGACTCGACGGTCCTGGTGTCCGGCGCGGGCTCCCTCGGCGCGCTGGTGGCCCGGCACCTGGTGGCCCGGCACGACGTCCGGCGGCTGGTGCTCGCCAGCCGCCGCGGCCGGGACGCCGAGGGCGTCGCCGACCTGGTCGCCGAGCTCACCGGGGCGGGCGCGGCGGTCTCCGTCGTGGCGTGCGACCTCGCCGACCGCGACCAGGTCGCGGCGCTGCTCGAAACCCACCGGCCCACCGGGATCGTGCACACCGCCGGCGTGCTGGACGACGGCGTGATCGAAGCGCTGACACCGGAACGGCTGGCGAAGGTGTTCGCGCCCAAGGTGGCCGCCGTGCGGCACCTGGACGAGCTGACCCGCGACGGGCAGGTCGGCACGTTCGCCGTGTTCTCCTCGGCTTCGGGCGTCTTCGGGTCCGCCGGCCAGGGCAACTACGCCGCCGCGAACGCCTACCTGGACGCCGTGGTGGCGAACCGGCAGGCTGCCGGGCTGCCCGGGACGTCGCTCGCCTGGGGCATGTGGCAGCAGGACGACGGCATGACCGCGCGCCTCGGCCGGTCCGACCAGGCCCGCGCGAGCCGCGGCGGCGTCCTGGCCATCACGGCGACCGAAGGCATGGACCTGTTCGACGCCGCCGTCGGCTCCGGGCAGGCCCTGCTGGTGCCGCTGAAACTGGACCTCAAGAGCACCCGGGCTGCCCGCGCGGAGGTGCCGCACCTGCTGCGCGGCCTGGTCCGCGCGGGACGGCAGCAGGCCCGCGCGGCCGCCGCGGGCACCGGCGGCCTGGTCCGGGACCTGGCCGGACGCACCCCGGCCGAGCAGGAGTCGCTGCTGCTCGACCTGGTCCGCGGGCAGGTCGCGCTCGTGCTCGGGCACGCCGGGCCGGAGAGCGTCCTCGAGCACACCGTCTTCTCGGACGCCGGGTTCGACTCCCTGACGGCGGTGGAGCTCCGCAACCGGCTGCGGGAGACGACCGGGCTGAAGCTCCCCGCGACGCTGGTGTTCGACTACCCGACCCCGGTGGCGCTCGCCCGCCACCTGCGTGACGAACTCGGGGACACCCTCACCGCGAGCGCGGCGGACCGCGCCGCGCCGGTGGTGGCCGCGGCGGCGAACGAGCCGATCGCGATCGTCGGCATGGCGTGCCGCCTGCCCGGCGGCGTCGCCGATCCCGAAGACCTGTGGCGGCTGCTGGTCGACGGCCGCGAAGGACTGTCCCCCTTCCCCGAAGACCGGGGCTGGGACCTGGAGAACCTGTTCGACGCGGACCCGGACAGGTCCGGCACGACCTACACCAGCCAGGGCGGTTTCCTCGAAGGCGCCGGGTTGTTCGACGCGGCCTTCTTCGGGATCTCGCCGCGCGAGGCCGTCGCCATGGACCCGCAGCAGCGGCTGCTCCTGGAGACGTCGTGGGAGGCCCTGGAGAGCGCGGGCCTCGACCCGCACGCCTTGCAGGGCACCGACGTCGGCGTCTTCGCCGGGGTGTCCAACCAGGGCTACGGCATGGGCGCGGACGCGTCCGAAATGGAGGGTTACGCGAGCACCGCGGGCGCCTCGAGCGTGGTGTCCGGCCGGGTGTCCTACGTGTTCGGCTTCGAAGGCCCGGCGGTCACGATCGACACGGCGTGCTCGTCGTCGCTGGTGGCGATGCACCTGGCGGGGCAGTCGCTGCGGCAGGGCGAGTGCTCGATGGCACTGGCCGGTGGCGTGACGGTGATGGGCACGCCCGGCACCTTCGTCGAGTTCTCGCGGCAGCGCGGGCTCGCCGGGGACGGGCGGTGCAAGGCGTACGCGGACGGCGCGGACGGCACCGGCTGGGCCGAGGGCGTCGGCGTCGTGGTGCTGGAGCGGCTGTCGGTGGCGCGGGAACGCGGGCACCGGGTGCTGGCCGTGCTGCGGGGTTCAGCGGTGAACCAGGACGGTGCGTCCAATGGCCTGACCGCGCCGAACGGGCCGTCGCAGCAGCGCGTCATCCGGCGGGCGCTGGTGAGTGCCGGGCTGGCACCGTCCGATGTGGACGTCGTCGAGGGGCACGGCACCGGGACGGCGCTGGGTGACCCGATCGAGGCACAGGCCCTGCTGGCCACGTACGGCAAGGACCGTGATCCGGAGCAGCCGTTGTGGCTGGGGTCGCTGAAGTCGAACTTCGGGCACACCCAGTCGGCCGCCGGCGTCGCGAGCGTGATCAAGATGGTGCAGGCGCTGCGGCACGGCCTGCTGCCCCGCACGCTGCACGTGGACCGGCCCACCACCCAGGTGGACTGGTCCGCCGGCGCGGTCGAGCTGCTCACCGAGGCACGGGAGTGGCCGTCGAACGGCCGCCCGCGCCGAGCCGGCGTCTCCTCGTTCGGGATCAGCGGGACCAACGCGCACCTCATCATCGAAGAGGCACCGCTGGAGCCGCGACCGCCCGCCGAGGAGCCGTCCGGCGGGGTCGTGCCGGTGGTGCTGTCCGCGCGCAGCGCCGGTTCCCTGGCCGGTCAGGCGGCCCGGCTGGCGGAGTTCGTCGGCGAGCCTTTGGACACCGTGGCCGGTGCCCTGGTCAACGGGCGGGCCGTGTTCGGTGAGCGCGCGGTCGTGGTGGCGGCGTCCGCCGGGGAAGCCCGGGACAGCCTGGCGGCGCTGGCCCGCGGCGAGGACGCGCCCGGTCTGGTGACCGGCCGGGTGCCCGCGTCCGGACGGCCCGGCAAGGTCGTGTGGGTGTTCCCGGGCCAGGGGACGCAGTGGGCCGGGATGGGCCGGGAGCTGCTGGAGTCTTCGCCGGTGTTCGCCGAGCGGATCAACGAATGTGCGGCGGCACTGGAGCCGTGGATCGACTGGTCGCTGCTCGACGTCCTGCGGGGCGAGGGCGACCTGGACCGCGTCGACGTCCTCCAGCCCGCGAGCTTCGCGATGATGGTCGGCCTGGCGGCGGTGTGGTCGTCGGCCGGCGTGGTGCCCGACGCGGTGCTCGGGCACTCCCAGGGCGAGATCGCCGCGGCCTGCGTGTCCGGCGCACTGTCCCTTGAGGACGCGGCGAAGGTGGTTGCCCTGCGCAGCCAGGCCATCGCCGCGAAGCTCTCCGGGCGCGGCGGCATGGCGTCGGTCGCGCTGAGCGAGGACGAAGCCGTCATGCGGCTGGTGCCCTGGGCGGGCTGGGTCGAGGTGGCGGCCGTCAACGGCCCGTCGTCGGTGGTGGTCGCCGGGGACGCCGACGCCCTCGACGAGGCCCTGGACTGCCTGGCGCGCCAAGGCGTCCGCGTCCGGCGGGTGGCCGTCGACTACGCCTCGCACACCTGGCACGTCGAAGACGTCCGCGAAACCCTGGCCGGGACGCTGGCCGGGATCGAGGCGCGGGCACCGCTGGTGCCGTTCCGCTCGACGGTGACCGGCGAGTGGGTCACCGAAGCCGGCGTCCTGGACGGCGGCTACTGGTACCGGAACCTGCGGCACCAGGTCGGCTTCGGCCCGGCCGTGACCGAGCTGCTCGGGCAGGGCCACGGCGTGTTCGTCGAGGTCAGCGCCCACCCGGTGCTGGTCCAGCCGATCACCGAGCTGATCGACGACACCGGCGCGGTCGTGGCCGGGACGGTGCGGCGGGCCGACGGCGGGCCGCGGCGGCTGCTCACCTCGATGGCCGAGCTGTTCGTCCGCGGGGTCGCGGTGGACTGGAGCGGGATCGTGCCCGCCCCGGCCGGGCCGGTCGACCTCCCGGCCTACGCCTTCGACCACCGGCACTACTGGCTCAGCCCGGCCGAGCCCGCGGCCGACGCCGTCTCCCTCGGCCTCGCCGGGGCCGGCCACCCGCTGCTCGGCGCGGTCGTGCCGCTCCCGCAGACCGGCGGGCTCGTCTGCACCTCGCGGCTGTCCCTGCGGACGCACCCCTGGCTGGCCGACCACCTGGTGCGGGACGTCGTGATCGTGCCAGGGACCGGCCTGGTCGAGCTGGCCGTACGGGCCGGCGACGAAGCCGGCTGCCCGGTGCTCGACGAACTGGTCATCGAAGCCCCGCTCGTGGTGCCCCGCCGGGGCGGGGTGCGCGTCCAGGTGGCGGTGAGCGGGCCGGGCGAGGACGGTTCGCGCACGGTCGACGTCCACTCCCTGCGCGAAGACGCGGACACGTGGACGCGGCACGCGACCGGCGTGCTGGTCCCGGCCGGCCGCCGGACCGCCGCGTTCGACTTCACGGCCTGGCCGCCGCCCGGCGCGCAGCCGGTGGACATCACCGGGGCCTACGACGTGCTCGCGGACGTCGGCTACGGGTACGGCCCGGTGTTCCGGGCCGTCCAAGCGGTGTGGCGGCGCGGAGACGAGACCTTCGCCGAGATCGCGCTGCCCGCGGAACACCGCGCGGAAGCGGCCCGGTTCGGCATCCACCCCGCGCTGCTCGACGCCGCCCTGCACTCGACGATGGTGGCCGCCGCCGGCGACGCCGGCTCCTACGGCGACGAGGTGCGGCTGCCGTTCGCGTGGAACGGGTTGCGGCTGCACGCGGCCGGCGCCGCGGCCCTGCGGGTGCGGGTCGCCAAGGCCGCGGGCGAGGACCTGTCCCTCGAGGCCGTGGACGAGACCGGCGGCCTCGTCGTCACCCTGGACGCCCTGATCGGCCGCCCGGTGACCGACGACCAGCTGGCCACGGCCGAGGGCAGCGGCTCGCTGTTCCGGGTCGGCTGGACACCACTGTCCCGGGTGGACAGTGCGCGGCCGGTGCCGTCGTGGGTGCCGGTGGCCACCGCGGAAGACGTGGCGACGCTGGCCGACGACGTGCTGTCCGGCGTGACCGCCGCTCCCGAGGTGGCCGTCATGGAAGCCGGGGGCGACCCGGCACTGGACCTCACCGTGCGGGTGCTGGACGTCGTGCAGTGCTGGCTGGCCGGCGGCGGCCTGGAGGGCGCGAAGCTGGCGATCGTGACCCGGGGCGCGGTGCCCGCCGGCGACGGCGTGGTGACCGACCCGGCGGCGTCCGCGGTGTGGGGCCTGGCCCGGGCCGCCCAGGCGGAGAACCCGGACCGGATCCTCCTGGTGGACACCGACGCCGAGGTGACCCCCGCGCTGGGCGCGGTCCTGGACAGCGGCGAACCGCAACTCGCCGTGCGCGGCGGAACCCTGTCCACCCCGCGCCTCGCCCGGGTCGGTCCGCCGGCTGCGCCCGCGGTGTTCCCGGCCGGCGGGACGGTGCTGGTCACCGGCGGCACCGGGTCGCTCGGCGGCCTGGCCGCCCGGCACCTCGTCGAGCGGCACGGGGTGCGGCAGCTGCTGCTGGCGAGCCGTCGAGGGCTGGACGCCGAGGGGGCGAAGGACCTGGTCACCGACCTCACCGCGCTGGGCGCGGACGTCTCGGTGGTGGCCTGCGACGTCGCCGACCGCGCCCAGGTGGCGGCGCTGCTCGAAGAGCACCGGCCGACGGCCGTGGTGCACACCGCCGGTGTGCCGTCCGCCGGCGTGATCGGCACGGTGACACCGGACCAGCTGGCCGAGGTGTTCGCGGCCAAGGTCACGGCCGCCGATCACCTGGACGAGCTCACCCGCGGCACGGACCTGGCCGCGTTCGTCGTCTACTCCTCGGTCTCGGCGGTGTTCATGGGCGCCGGCAGCGGTGGGTACGCGGCGGCGAACGCGTACCTGGACGGCCTGATGGCCGCCCGGCGCGCGGCGGGCCTGCCGGGCCAGTCGCTGGCGTGGGGCCTGTGGGACCAGAGCTCCGGCGGCATGGCGGCCGGTTCCGACGAGGCCGCCCGCGCCCGGATGAACCGCCGGGGCGGGCTCGTGGCCATGCGGCCCGAAGAGGGCATGGAACTCTTCGACGCCGCCCTCGCCGCCGGGGACGCGCAGCTGGTGCCCGCCCGGCTCGACCTGCGCGAGGTGCGCAAGGGCGGCACCGACGTGCCGCACCTGCTGCGCGGCCTGGTCCGGACCGTGCGGCAGCAGGCCCGCACCGCGTCCACAGTGGACAAGGGGCTGGCGGACCGGCTGGCGGGCCGCACGCCGGACCAGCGGATCGCGGTGCTGCTCGACGCGGTGCGCGCCCAGGTGGCCGGGGTGCTGGGCTTCGGCTCGGGTCACCAGATCGACGAGGACCAGGGGCTGTTCGAGATCGGCTTCGACTCCCTGACCGCCATCGAGCTCCGCAACCGCCTGCGCGCCATGACCGAACGGAAGATCGCGCCCAGCGTCGTCTTCGACCACCCGACACCGAAACTGCTCGCCGCGCACCTGCACGAACTCGTCTGAAAGAAGGTGGTGAAACTGTTCGACGCAAGTACCTACCTCCGGCGGATCGGCTGCGCCGGAGCCACCGGCGCGAACCTGGAAACGCTGCGCAGGCTGCAGAAGAGCCACCTGATGGCGATCCCGTACAGCAGCGTCGCCTACGGCCTGCGTGACGCGGTCGACGTCGTCGACATCGACGAGGACGCCGTCTTCGAAACCAGCGTCGTCGAGGGCAAGGGCGGCGCCTGCTACCACCTGAACCGGCTGTTCCACCGGCTCCTGACCGAACTCGGCTTCGACGTTTCGCCGCTCGCCGGCAGCACCACCGAAGGCCGCGAGACCTTCGGGACCGACGTCGAGCACATGTTCAACCTGGTCACCCTGGACGGCCGCGAATGGCTCGTCGACGTCGGCTACCCCGGCCCGACCTACCTCGAGCCGCTGCCGGTCGCCGGGGGTGTGCACACCCAGTACGGGAGCCAGTTCCGGCTGGTGGAACGGGAATCCGGGTACGCGCTGCAACGCCGGGGCGCGGTCACCCGCTGGAGCGTCGTCTACACGTTCACGACGCAGCCCCGCCAGTGGAGCGACTGGAAGGAGCTGGAGGACAACTTCCGGGCCCTCGTGGGCGACACCGCCCGCACGGACCTGCAGGAGGTCCTGTGCGGCCGGGCGTTCGGGAACGGCCAGGTGTTCCTGCGGCAGCGCCGGTACCTGACGGTCCGGGACGGCCGCGAGCAGGTGCGCACGATCACCGACGACGACGAGCACCGCGCGCTGATCGACCGCGTGCTGTCCGGCGAGCTCGGCTGAACCGGGAAGGGAAGACGATGCGGAAAAGGGACGGCCTGCTGGCCCGGTTCGCCGGCCTGTGCAGGTCCGCGTACGCGCACCACTACATCCCGTACCTCAATTTCTTCTACGGCGGCGAGTACCTCCACCACGGCAGCGAGCCGGTCACCCGGATCGCCGACCTGCCGTACCGGACGCTGCCGGAGCCGCGGGAGAAGGCACCGTGAGCACCACGATTCCGGTACGCCTGAACGAGCGTTCCTACGACGTGCTCGTCGGCTCCGGGATGCGGAACTCGCTGCCCGAAGTCGTCCGGCGGCTCGGCGCCCGGCGGGCCGCGGTCGTCTCGGCGCGCCCGGCGGACTGGGTGCCGGACACCGGCGTCGAGACGCTCCTGCTGCCGGCCCGCGACGGCGAACCGGACAAGCGGTTGTCCACAGTGGAGGAACTGTGTGGCGAGTTCGCGCGGTTCGGGCTGACCCGGTCCGACGTCGTCGTCTCCTGCGGCGGCGGCACGACCACGGACGTCGCCGGGCTGGCGGCCGCGCTCTACCACCGCGGGGTCGCCGTGGTCCACCTGCCCACGACGCTGCTCGCGCAGGTCGACGCCAGCGTCGGCGGGAAGACCGCGGTGAACCTGCCGGCGGGCAAGAACCTGGTCGGCGCGTACTGGCAGCCCAGCGCGGTCCTGTGCGACACCGACTACCTGACGACCCTGCCGCGGCGGGAGGTGCTGAACGGCCTCGGCGAGATCGCCCGGTGCCACTTCATCGGCGCGCCGGACCTGCGCGGGCGGTCGCTGCCCGAGCAGATCGCCGCGAGCGTCACCCTCAAGGCGCGCATCGTGGCGCAGGACGAGCGGGACACCGGGCTGCGGCACCTGCTCAACTACGGCCACACGCTGGGCCACGCGCTGGAGATCGCGACGGACTTCGCCCTGCGGCACGGCGAGGCCGTGGCCATCGGCACGGTCTTCGCGGGCCGGCTGGCGGGCGCGCTGGGTCGCATCGATCAGTCCCGGGTGGACGAACACCTCGCCGTCGTCCGCCACTACGGCCTGCCTGCGGCGTTGCCCGACGACGTCGACGCGGCGGTCCTGCTCCGGCAGATGCACCGGGACAAGAAGGCGATCACCGGGCTCGCCTTCGTCCTGGACGGCCCCCGCGGCGCGGAGCTGGTGAGCGACGTGCCGGCGGAGCTCGTGGCGCGCGTCCTCGGCGAGATGCCCCGCGACCGCCTGGCGGACCTGGTCGCGGCAACCGAGACGGCACCGGCATGAGGCGGCTCCTGCACGGACCCGCCGAGCCGGGCGGCCCCATCCACCGCCGAGCGGTGGACCGGGCGCTGGGCCGCAGGCTGGACGAGGCACTGGCCCGGCCCGCCGCGCAGCAGCCGGACTGGCCGGACCCCGCGCGGGCGGCCCGGGTGGCCGGCCGGCTGCACGACGCCGAGCCGGTCGTCGCGCCGGCGGAGACGGCCCGCCTGGCGGCGCGGCTCGCGGCCGTCGCCCGCGGCGAGGCGTTCCTGCTGCAGGGCGGCGACTGCGCGGAGACGTTCGCCGGCAACACCGAGGCCCACGTGCGGGCCAACCTGCGGCTGCTGGCGGAGATGGCGGACGTGCTCGCGGCGGCGGCCGGCCTGCCGGTGGTCAAGCTCGCCCGGATGGCCGGGCAGTACGCCAAGCCGCGGTCCAGCCCCGTCGACGCGCTGGGGCTGCCCGTCTACCGCGGCGACATCGTCAACGCCCCGGAACCCACCGCCGAGGCCCGGACCCCGGACCCGCGCCGGATGCTGCGGGCCCACGCCCACGCGATCGAGGCGATGGACCTGGTCCGCAAGTTCTGCGCGGACGACGTCCACGTCAGCCACGAAATGCTCCTGCTCGACTACGAACGAGCCGTGCTGTGGGCGGACCCGACCGGCCCGGAACCGCGGTTGTCCAGCGGGCTGGCGCACTTCCTGTGGATCGGCGAGCGCACCCGCCAGCTCGACGGGGCCCACATCGCCTTCGCGGAACTGCTGTCCAACCCGATCGGCCTCAAGCTCGGGCCGGGCGTGACACCCGAACAGGCCGTCGAGTACGTGGAACGCCTCGACCCGCACCGCACGCCGGGCCGGCTGACGCTGGTCAGCCGGATGGGCCACGACCTGGTCCGCGACGTGCTCCCGCCGATCGTGGAGAAGGTCGCCGCCTCCGGGCACGAGGTGATCTGGCAGTGCGACCCGATGCACGGCAACACCCGCCGGTCGGGCAACGGGTTCAAGACCCGCCACTTCGACCACGTGCTCGACGAGCTCGCCGGCTTCTTCGAAGTGCACCGCGGCCTCGGTACCCACCCCGGCGGCATCCACGTCGAGGTGACCGGCGAGGACGTGACGGAATGCCTCGGCGGTTCCCCCGGCGTCGCCGAGGCCGACCTGCCCGCCCGCTACCTGACCGCGTGCGACCCGCGGCTCAACGCGAGCCAGGCGGTGCAGCTGGCCCACCTGGTCGCGCGGTTGTGGTGCGGCAAGGAGGTGGAGGTCCGGTGATCAGCGGGACCACCCGGCTCTACGTCGTCCTGGGCGATCCCGTCACGCAGGTCCGGTCGCCCGGGTTGCTGAACCCGCTGTTCGCGCGGCTGGGCGTCGACGCGGTGCTCGTTCCGGTGCACGCGAAACCCGGGGACCTCGCGCGGGTCGTCGGCGGCCTGCGGGACATCGGCAACCTCGACGGCATCTTCGTCACGGTGCCGCACAAGACGGCCGCCGCCGGGCTCGCCGACCGCCGCGGCCCGATGGTGGAGATCACCGGCAGCGCCAACGCGCTCCGGCGGGAAGCGGACGGCGGCTGGTACGCGGAGAACTTCGACGGCCTCGGTTTCGTGGCCGGCCTCGCGGGGGCGGGCCACGACGTCAAGGGCGAACGGGTGTCGCTCGTCGGCGCGGGCGGCGCGGGCAGCGCGATCGCGGCCGCCCTCCTGGACGCCGGGGCGGACCGGCTTTCGGTGTGCGACCCGGACACCGCGAAGCTGCACGCCCTCCGTGACCGCCTGGACGCGCACTGGCCGGGCCGGACCGCCACCTCGGCCGAACCGGACACCGACGGTGCCGCCCTCGTCGTGAACGCCACCCCGCTCGGGCTGGCCCCGGGCGATCCGCTGCCGTTCCGGCCGCGGCTGCTGCCACCGGGCTGCGTGGTGGCCGACATCATCATGAAGCCCCGGGAAACGCGGCTGCTGCGCGAAGCGGCGGAACTCGGGCATCCCGTCCATTACGGAATGCACATGCTCGACGGTCAGCTGGACTCCTACCGGGCCTTTTTCGGGTGGCCGTGAACGGCCGGACTACTACCAGGCCGGGGGATGCGGCCCGGCCGGGCGCCGCCATATTTTGGGAACCGGGCGAAGATTCGGAGAAATATGGATGCGCGACAGCCCGCAGAACTCCCGCAGCCGGTCGAGTATGACGAAGCCGCGTGGGATGAACTGGTGAAACACCTGGAAAGCGAGCGCGGCGACAGCCATGTCGCCGAGCGGACGCCCGCGGCCGGTACGAATGCGGTGGACCTCGTTCTGCAATGCCTGATGGACTCGTACCGCGCTTTGTTCGGCCTTTGGTGAAGAGGTTCGACCCATGGAGAATCGGAGAGACATGAACGCGCGACAGGCACCGGTGTTCCCCCAATGGCCGCACTACGACGAGGCCGAGCGGGAAGGCCTGATCCGGGCGCTGGAGCAGGGCCTGTGGTGGCGGATGGGCGGCGACGAGGTCAATTCCTTCGAGCGCGAGTTCGCCGAGCACCACGGTGCCGAGCACGCGCTCGCGGTCACCAACGGCACGCACGCGCTGGAGCTCGCCCTGCAGTGCATGGACGTCGGGCCGGGCACCGAGGTCATCGTGCCGGCCTTCACCTTCATCTCGTCTTCCCAGGCGGCGCAGCGGCTCGGCGCGGTCGCGGTCCCGGTCGACGTCGACCCGGAGACCTACTGCATCGACGTGGCGGCCGCCGCGGACGCGATCACCCCGCGCACCAAGGTGATCATGCCGGTGCACATGGCCGGGCTGATGGCGGACATGGACGCGCTCGCCAAGCTGTCCGCCGACACCGGCGTGCAGATCCTCCAGGACGCCGCGCACGCGCACGGCGCCCGCTGGCAGGGCAAGCGCGTCGGCGAGCTGGGCACGGTCGCGACGTTCAGCTTCCAGAACGGCAAGCTGATGACCGCGGGCGAAGGCGGCGCCGTGCTCTTCCCGGAGCAGGAGATGCACGAGCGCGCGTTCCTGCGCCACAGCTGCGGCCGGCCGAAGAACGACACCCGGTACCTGCACCTGATCGCCGGCTCCAACATGCGGCTCAACGAGTTCTCGGCGTCCGTGCTGCGTGCCCAGCTCAGCCGCCTCGACGCCCAGATCGCCCTCCGCGACGAGCGCTGGGCCCTGCTGTCCCGGCTGCTCGCCGGGATCGACGGCGTCGTCCCGCAGGGCGACGACCCGCGCGCCGACCGGAACTCGCACTACATGGCCATGTTCCGCGTGCCGGGGATCACCGAGGAGCGGCGCAACGCGCTGGTCGGGAAGCTCGTCGCCGCCGGCCTGCCCGCGTTCGCCGGGTTCCGCGCGATCTACCGCACCGAAGCGTTCTGGGAGATCGGCGCGCCGGAGGAAAGCCTCGAAGCGGTCGCGAAGCGGTGCCCGAACACCGAAGCCATCAGCCAGGACTGCGTGTGGCTGCACCACCGCACCCTGCTGGCCGGGGAGGCCGAGATGCACGCGACCGCCGAGATCATCGCCGACGCGGTGGCGTCTGCATGACTGTCAAGGTCGCCGTGGTCGGTCTCGGCTGGGCCGGCCGGGAACTGTGGCTGCCGCTGCTGCGGGAGCACGCGGACTTCGAGGTGGTCGCCGCCGTCGACGCCGACCCGGCGTCGCGCGCGGCCTTCACCAAGACGGCGGGCATCGCGGTGCACGCGGGCGTGGAAGCGCTCTCCGCGCGGGAGGTCGGCCTGGCGGTCGTCGCCGTCCCGAACCACCTGCACGCCGAGGTGGCCGGCTCGCTGATGGCCACCGGGATCCCCGTCTTCCTGGAGAAACCGGTGTGCCTGACCTCTTCCGAGGTCGACGTCCTGGCGGCCGCCGAACGCAGCGGCGGGATGCTGCTGGCCGGCAGCGCCGCCCGGTACCGCGCCGACGTCGCGGCGCTGGCGCGGGTCGTGCCCGGCCTCGGCGACATCCGGCACGTCGACCTGGCGTGGGTCCGGTCGCGCGGCGTGCCGCGCGCGGGCTGGTTCACCCAGCGCGACAAGGCGGGCGGCGGGGTGCTGTTCGACCTCGGCTGGCACCTGCTCGACACGCTCGCGTACCTGCTCGGCCCCGGCCGGTTCACGCAGGTGACGGGGTCGACTTCGGACGACTTCGTCAACGTCGGCGCGTGGAGCGCGGCCTGGCGCAAGGACTCTTCCGGTGCCGACGCCGCCGACGTCGAGGACACCGCCCGCGGGTTCCTCGTCCGCGACGACGGCGTCTCCGTTTCCCTGCGGGCCAGCTGGGCCTCGCACGAGGCACGGGACGTCACGCTGATCCGCGTCGAAGGCAGTGCCGGCGTCGCGGAGCTGCGGTGCACGTTCGGCTTCAGCCCCAACCGGCAGCCCGCCCCCGAGCTGACGCTGACCAGCGAGGGGACCACCACCCCCCTCGCCCTGCCCGCCGAGCCGATCGGCGCCGAGTACCGGCGCCAGCTGGACGGGCTCGCCGCGCGGCTGGCCGACCCCGGCAACCGCGGCGTCGCCGTCGCCGAGGCCCGGCCGATCGTCCGGATGATCGAGAACTTCTACGCCTCGGCCCGCTCGGTGCGCGACCCGCGCCCGGTCCCGGCGTACCAGTAGAGAGGGTGCTCCATGGCTTTCCCGATCGTCGACCGGCCCGCCACCGAGGCCGATCCCTCGGTGTCCGCCCGGCACGCGGTCATCTTCGACCTCGACGGGGTCGTCGTCGACAGCTTCGCGGTGATGAGTGAAGCCTTCGCCATCGCGTATGCCGAAGTCGTCGGCGACGGCCCGGCGCCGTTCGAGGAGTACCGGCGCCACCTCGGCCGGTACTTCCCCGACATCATGCGGATCATGGACCTGCCGCTGGCGATGGAGGAACCGTTCGTCCGCGAGAGCTACCGCCTCGCCGACCAGGTGACGGTTTTCGACGGTGTCGTCGAACTGCTGCTGACCCTCCGGGCGCGCGGGCTGAAACTGGCCATCGCGACCGGCAAGAGCGGTCCGCGGGCACGTTCGCTGCTCGACCGGCTCGGCCTGCTGCCGTTCTTCGCGCACGTGATCGGCTCGGACGAGGTCGCCCGGCCGAAGCCGGCCCCCGACATGGTGCTCAAGGCACTGGACCTGCTGGACGTGCCTGCCGAGCGGGCCATCATGGTCGGCGACGCGCCGACCGACCTGGCCAGCGCCCGGGACGCGGGGGTCGCTTCGGCCGCCGCGCTGTGGGCGCCCCCGGACGACGTCGGCGAGCTGCTCGCGGCCGGCCCCGACGTGGTGCTGGAGCGGCCGGCCGACCTCCTCGCCCTCTGCCCGGCGCTGTCGCTCCGCTGAGCCCGGTGGACCACTACCTCGGGATCGACGTCGGCGGCACGAAGGTCGCCTTCCGCGTCGAGACCGGCACCGGGCCGGTCGACGAGACCGCGTTCGGCTGGGGGCCGCGGCACAGCGCCGAGGCGGACCTCGCCCAGCTCGCCGGGCACGTGGCCGAGTTGCGGACGCGGCTCGGCTCGCCCCTGCGGGCGGTGGGGGTCGCCATGCCCGGCACGGCCGGGCCGGACGGCCGGGTCACCGCGTGGCCCAGCCGTCCCGAATGGACCGGGCTGGCGCTGGACGTCGCGCTGCGCGACCTGTTTCCCGGGTCGGTCGTCGCCTGGGCGGACGACGGTGACCTCGGCGCGCTCGCCGAGGCCCGCGCCGCGGGCTGCGACAACCTGCTCTACGTCGGCGTGGGCACCGGCATCGGCGGCGGCCTGGTGCTGCACGGCGAACCCTGCCCCGGGACCGCCCGCGGCTCGTTCGAGCTCGGCCACGTCGTCGTCGAACTGGACGGGCCGCCCTGCGTGTGCGGCCGGCGCGGCTGCCTGCAGGCCATCGCCTCCGGACCGGCCACTTTGGACCGTGCGGCCCGGTTGCGGGGCACGGCGGTGACGTTCGACGACCTGCGTCAGGCCTGGGGCGACGGCCGGCCGTGGGCGGTGGACGCGGTCCGCCGGACCGCCCGTGCCCTGGCCGCCGCGGTGACCGGCGTGCAGGAGCTGGTGCACCCCGACCGCGTGGTGATCGGCGGCGGTTTCGCCGCGGGCCTGCCCGGGTTCGCCGGCCGGGTTTCCGAGCACCTCGCCGAGTTCGCCCGGCCCGGTCAGCCGCCGTTGCCGGCGGCACCGGCCGCGCTGGGAGGCCTGTCCTCCCTGCGCGGCGCGGTGTCCCTGGCCCGCCTGGTCGCTACCAGGTGACCGGCAGCTTGACCATGCCCTGCACGGCGTGACCCGGCCGGAAGGGAATCTCCTCGGCCGCGGTCGCCAGGCGCAGGTCCGGCAGCCGCTCGAAGAGCCGCTGCAGCGCGATCTCCTGGATGATCCGGGCCAGGTTCTGGCCAAGGCACTGGTGAGCGCCGAACCCGAACGCGATGTGGTTGCGGGTCGGGCGGTGCCAGTCCAGGACGTCCGGGTCCTCGCGGACGTCCTCGTGGCGGTTGAGCACCGACGTCAGGAAGATGATGCCGTCGTCCTCGCGGATGGTGACCCCGCCGATCTCGATGTCCGCCGTCGCCACCCGGGTGATGCCGTCGGTGATGGACGTGTAGCGCAGCAGCTCTTCGCCGGCCGCGCCCCACAGCGACGGGTCGGCGCGCAGCTCGGCGAGCCGCTCCGGGTTGTCCAGCAACGTGAAGATGCCGAGGGACAGCATGCTGGCCGTGGTTTCGAAGCCGGCGCCGAGGATGACGATCGTCAGGTCGACCAGGTCGGCGCGGGACACCTCGCCTTCGGGCGCCTCGACGAGGTCGCCGAACAGGCCCTCGTTCAGCTTGTGCCGGTTCTCGCCGGCCAGGGCGAGCAGGTACTCCCGGAGCTCCCCCATGGCGATCGCCGGGTTCTCGCCGGAGAGCATCCGGGTCGTCCGCTGCTCGAAGTGGTCGTGGTCCTCGTACGGCACGCCCAGCAGGTGGCACATCACCATCGACGGCAGCGGCTGCGCGAAGTCGGTGACGAGGTCCGCGGGCGGCCCCTTCTCGACCATCGTGTCGAGCACCCGCGCGGCGATCTCGTGGATGCGCGGCCGCAGGGCGCTGATCCGCCGGTGCGTGAAGCTCGGGATCAGCCGCCCGCGCTGCACCTTGTGCACCGGGTCGTCGACACCCACCAGCGGCGGGGTGAGGCGGTTGCGGATGCGCCCGACCACCTCGGTCGTCGCGGGGAAGGCCGGGTTCCGGCGGTCGGTGGACAGGCGGGGGTCGGCCAGCAGCCGGCGGGCCTCGGTGTGGCCGGTGACGCCCCAGACCACGCGGCCGTCGTACAGCTCCAGCTGCGAGATCGGGCCGCGCCCGGCCGCCGCCCGGTAGCCGGCCGGCGGCTGGTACGGGCAGGTCCGGTCCTCGGGGAAGGCGGCGATCTCGGTCACGGGTTCCTCAGTGGCGGTCATGGGCCGTCCCCTCCGGGCGGAAAATGCCTGGCGCGTCGTCATTTCGCGCCCACGTTAGGGAAGGGACCGGCCGCGGAGCATCCTGCAAGCTGGTAGGCGTGGGCGCTATCAGATCGAGGGATGTCCGCGCGATCACGTCTGGCCTAGCGTGCCGAAGGTGACTGCTGACACTTATCTGAGGCACCCCCACGTTGCCGGTGACGTGCTGACCTTCGTGGCTGAGGATCGGGTGTGGCTGGCGTCGGTCGCGGAGGCCCTCGCGGGCACCGCGACGGCGCGGTGCGTGGTCGAGGACGCCGGTCCGGGCGGCGCGCGCGTGTCGCTGCCGCGGCTGAACCCTTCGGCGACGCGGCTCGCGTGGACGTCGGTGACGGGTGGCAACACGGTGGCGTTGCGCGGCGGCTCGCGCGAGGTCTGGTACACCGACCTCGACGGCGGCCGGCCACAGCAGTTGACGCACTGGGCCGACCGGAACACCGCGACCTGCGGCTGGCTTTCCGACACGGAGGTGCTGGCCCGGTCCGGCTACGGCCGCGCGGCCGACCGCCGGGCCTGGATGTTCGCCGTCCCCGTCGCGGGGCCGCCGCGCGAGGTGCCCTGCGGGCCCGCCGCGGAACTCGCGGTGCGCGCCGACGGCGCCCAGCTGGTCGGCACGATGACGGTGTTCGAACCCGTCTACTGGAAGCGCTACCGGGGCGGCTGCGCCGGCAAGATCTGGTATTCGCCGGACGGCAAGACCTTCGAGCCGGTGCTGCGGTCCCTCGGCGGCAACCTGACCAACCCGGTCTGGGCCGGTTCGCGGATGGCGTTCCTCTCCGACCACGAAGGCGTCGGCGCGCTCTACTCCGCGGAAATCGACGGTTCGGACCTGCGCCGGCACGGCGACCTCGGCGAGTTCTACGCGCGCAACGCGACTTCGGACGGCAGTCACGTCGTCTACGAGCAGTCCGGCCGCCTCTTCCTGCTGGCGCCGGGGGAAGCGGAGCCGGTCGAGCTGCGGATCCGGCTGGCGGACGCGGGCCGCGGCCGGCTTCCGCGCACCTGGTCCGGGGCCACGGCGACGGGCGGCTTCGCGCTCGACCCGGCGGGCCGGCACCTGGTCGCCGAGGTGCGCGGCACGCTGCACCTGCTGCCCGCCGAAGGCGGCGAGCCCCGGCCGGTCTTCGCCGTGCCGGGCGCGCGGGCGCGGCTGCCCGTCGTCACCGAGGACGCCGCGACCGTCGTGTGCGTCAGCGACCAGGGCGGCGAGGAGGGCATCGACGTCCTCGCGCAGGACGGCTCCCCGGCCCGCCGGCTGGCGCACGGTGAGCTGGGCCGGGCCCGGGAACTCGTCGTCGCGCCCGACGGGCGGACCGCCGCGGTCGCCACGGACGTCCGGCTGCTGACCGTGGACCTGGCCTCCGGCGCGCTGACCGAGCTGGTCCGCACCGACCATGACCACGGCCCCTGCTCCGGCCTCGCTTTCTCGCCCGGTTCCGACCTGCTGGCCTGGGCGCAGCCGACGGTGTCCCGGGGCGGTGGCCGCAGCCGGATCCGGCTCGCCCGGCTCGCGGACGGCCACGTCGCCGACGTCACCCGCGGCCGGTTCCAGGACGGCTCCCCGGCCTTCACTTCGGACGGCCGGTACCTCGCCTTCCTCTCGGGCAGCACGCTCGACCCGACCGGCCCGAACCTCAACGGCCAGCTGCAGCAGTCCGGGTTCGTCCCGGGCGTGCGGCCGCACCTGGTGCCGCTCGACGGCCGGGCGCCGTCGCCCTTCGACGCGAGTTACGGCGGCTGGCTGGAGGGGGACACGCCTTCGGAGAGCACAGTCGACCTCGAAGGCCTGCCCGAGCGGGTCGTGCCGTTCCCGGTCGAGGCGGGCACCTACGAGTCCCTGGTGGCGATCGAAGGGGGCGTGGCCTGGCTGGACCGGCCGTCCCACGGCGTGCTCGGGGAAGCGACCCGGCACGCGCCCGGACCGCCGCCGATGCCGCGGCTGGTGGGCTACCGGCTCGCGGACGCGAGCCGGCCGACGCTGCTCGACAAGGCGGTGGGCCCCTACGCGGTCGCCGCGAACGGCGGCCGGCTGGCGTACCGCGCCGGCGGTGCCGTGCACGTCAGGCCCCTCGGCGACGACGGGGCCGAGCTGGCCGTCGACCTCGGCGCGATCACGGTCGAGACCGACCCGGTCGCCGAGTGGGGCCAGATGTTCGACGAGTCCTGGCGGCTGGTGCGGGACCGCTACTGGCGCGCCGACGTCGACGGCGTTGACTGGCCGTCGATCGGCGCCCGCTACCGGCGGGTGCTGGACCGGGTCGGCTGCAGCCACGACCTGTTCGACGTGATCATGGAGATGCACGGCGAGCTGAGCGTCTCGCACGTCGGCGTGTTCTTCATCGGCGGTCAGGGCCGGCCCGCGCCGCCGCCCGGGTACCTCGGCGCCGACCTGGCCCCGACGGCCGGGGACGGCTGGCGGATCGAGCGGCTGCTGACCGGCGACATCTCCTCGAGCATGCACCGCACCCCGCTGACCGGACCCGGCGTGACGGCCCGGCCCGGGGACGTCATCACCGCGGTGGACGGCGAGCCCGTCGACCCGGCGTACGGGCCGATGCCGCGGCTCGCCGGGAAGGCCGGCCGCCCGGTCAAGCTGACCCTGCGCCGCGACGACACCGAGTTCCGCCTCACCGTCGTGCCGACGCCGCACGAATCCCGGCTGCGCCACCACGACCTGACCGTGCGCCGCCGCGCGCGGGTGGCCGAGCGGACCGGCGGGCGCGCCGGCTACCTGCGGATCATCGACATGGTGGCCGCGGGGTGGGCCGACCTCAACCGCGACCTGGGCGAGGAGCTCGAGCGGACCGGGCTGATCCTCGACCTGCGGGGCAACCACGGCGGCGACCTCCACCCGCTGCTGGACCTGCTGACCCGGCGGGTCACCGGCTGGCACCAGCCCCGGTTCGCCCAGCCCTACACCTGGCCGTACGACACCGTCCGCGGCCCGGTCGTGGTGGTCGTCGACGAGTTCACCACCTGCGGCCCGGAAAACCTCGTCGTGTCGCTGCAGCTGCTGGGCGCGGCGACGCTCGTCGGCACCCGCACGCACGGCTCGATGACCGGCTCGATCCCGCCCGACCAGGCCCTCCTGGACGGTTCGCGGGTCTCCCAGCCGACGGTGTCGAAGTGGTGGGACGGGCCCGGCTGGCTGGACGGCCACGGCGTCACGCCCGACGTCGAGGTGGAGATCACCCCGCAGGACTGGGTCGCCGACCGCGATCCGCAGCTGGACACCGCGATCGACCTCGTCCTCGCGTCCCTGGACCGCGACGGCCACCCGGTGCCGCCGGCCGCCGGCCCGCCCACCCGCGGCCGGCTGCCGCGGCGCGAGGAGCGCTGATGGAGGTCATCGGCAGCGGCTTCCTCGCCGGCAACTTCGCGGCCCTCGCCGGCTCCCACCCGGGAGTCGTGCTCGCCGCGTTCGGCGTGTCGGTCGCCTCGGAGATCCCCGAAGCGGATTTCGCCCGGGAGGCCACGCGCCTGTACGAGCTGATCGACCGCTGCGAGCGGCGGCAGGAGAAACTCGTGTTCTTCTCCACCGCCTCGGCGGCCATGTACGCGGTGCCCGGGGAACCGGGCCGGGAGGACGGGCCGGTCTTCCCGTCGACCGCGTACGGACGGCACAACCTGGCGCTGGAAGCGGTCCTCGCCGCCTCCCGCACCGACTACCTGGCCCTCCGGCTGGCCCACGTCGTCGGGCCGGCGCAGCACGCGAGGATGCTGGTGCCCGCCCTCGTGCGGCAGATCGAGTCGGGCGCGGTCCGGCTCTACCGCGGCGCGCGGCGCGACCTCATCGACGTCGACGACCTGGTCGACGTCGTGGACCGGCTGCTCGCCACCGGCGCGAGCCGGACCGTCGTCAACGTCGCCACCGGCACGGCCACGCCGATCGAACGGATCGTGGACCACCTCGAAGCCGGGCTCGGGATCCGGGCGGAGCGCGAGTACGTCAGCGACATGGCGAGCCAGCCGGTTTCCGTCGCCCGGCTGCGCCGGCTCGTCCCGGAGGCCGCCCGGCTCGGCGGCGAGGGCTACTGCCGCCGGGTACTGGGCAAGTACTTCCGCGAGTACGCCGGCCGCGCGCCGGTCACGACCGCCTGAGCACCCACTCCTCGACCCAGGGAACCTTCATGACATTCGCCATCGAAGCCAAGCGACCGCCCCGTGAAACCCTCCTGGACCGGCTCGGCACGCCGGGCGAGCCCGACCGGTTCTACACGCACCTGGGCCGGACCGGCCTGCGCGTCAGCCGGCTCGCCCTCGGCACCGTGAACTTCGGCGGCCGGGTCGATGAGGTGGAATCGCACCGGCTGATGGACCACGCGCTGGCGCAGGGCATCAACTTCGTGGACACCGCGAACATGTACGGCTGGCGTGTCTACAAAGGATATACCGAGGAGGTCATCGGGCGGTGGCTGGCGGCGAGCCCGTCGCGGCGCGACGACGTCGTCCTGGCCACCAAGGTCGGCAACGAAATGGCCCCCGGCCCCAACGAACGCGGGCTGTCCGCGCGGCACATCGTCGCCGCGTGCGAGGCGTCGCTGCGCCGGCTGCGCACCGACTGGATCGACCTGTACCAGATGCACCTGGCCGACCACACGAGCAGCTGGGACGAGGTCTGGCAGGCGATGGAACAGCTCGTCGGCCAGGGCAAGGTCCGGTACGTCGGCTCGTCCAACTTCGCGGGCTGGAACCTCGCGGCGGCCCAGGAAACGGCCCGGCAGCGGCACTTCCTCGGCGTGGTGTCCGAACAGTGCGGGTACAACCTGGTGACCCGGTTCCCGGAGCTGGAGGTGCTGCCCGCGGCGCAGGCGTACGGCATCGCGGTGTTCGCCTGGTCCCCGCTGCACGGCGGCCTGCTCAGCGGCGTCCTCCGGAAGCTGGCCGAGGGGACCGCGGTGAAGTCCGCGCAGGGCCGCGCGGTGCCCGCGCTGGAGGAGTGGCGCGACACGATCGCCGAGTACGAACGGTTCTGCCGCGAGATCGGCCGCGAGCCCGCCGACGTCGGGCTCGCGTGGGTGCTGTCCCGCCCCGGGGTGACCGGGGTGGTCATCGGCCCCCGCACCGAAGACCACGTCGACGGCGCGATCGACGCGCTGGGCGCGCCCCTTTCCGAGGCGGAGACCGCCCGGCTCGACGCTCTGTTCCCGCCGGCCGGGCGGGGCGGGCCCGCGCCGCAAGCCTGGATGTCGTCCTGACGCCTGAGAGGAAAGCTGATGTCGGAACACAAGAACCCGCGAACCCTGCCGCACGAGTCGCCGCTGGAGAAGGAGGTCCGGGAGCGGCTCACGAAGCTGCTGACCGAGACGCCGATGCCACCGGTGTACCTGATCGACAACCTCCCGGTGTACCTGCGGCGCCACCAGCTGGCGGACCTGCTGACGATGGACGCGCTCTACCGCGAGCTGGTCGACCTCCCCGGCGTGATCATGGAGTTCGGCGTCCTGCACGGCCGGCACCTGGCCACGTTGGCGGCGCTGCGCGGCATCCACGAGCCGTACAACTCCTTCCGCCGCATCATCGGGTTCGACACGTTCACCGGCTTCCCGGACCTCAACGAGATCGACGAGGTGAGCCCGAGCGCGGCGGTCGGCCGGTTCGCGGTCCCCGAGGACGAGGTGGACCACCTGCGCGAGGTCCTGGCGGCCCACGAAGCCGGCGACCCGGTTTCGCACGTCCAGCGCACGTTCGTGGTGCAGGGTGACGTCCGCGAGACGGTGCCCCGGTACCTGGCGGAGAACCCCGAGACGGTGATCGGGATGGCGTTCTTCGACCTGGACCTGTACGAGCCGACCCGTGACGTGTTCGAGGCGATCCGCCCGCACCTGGCCCGCGGCAGCATCCTGGCGTTCGACGAACTGGGCCACCCCCGCTGGCCGGGTGTCACGACGGCACTGCGTGAGACGCTGGGGCTGGAGAACCTGAAGCTGCGCCAGCTGCCGCACCGCGAGCAGCCGGTGATCTACGCCAAGTGGGGCGAATAGCCGCCGAAACGCCGGAAGGGCGCGCCGCGATCGCTCGCGGCGCGCCCTTCCGGCGTTGGCCTCAGCGGGTCGAAGACTCCGGGTAAGTACGGTTCACGTCCACCGCCGAAACGCTCACATACCCGTCCAGCAACGCCTTCGTGTCGCTGCCGGGTTCGAGCACCGGCGGCGGCGTCACCGCGTTGTACCCGACCTGGTACGTCCCATCGCCGTTCGGCGTGTACGCCACGCGCCCCTGCACCACGCGGCCCACCGACGTCCAGCGCACCGGCGACGGCCCCGCGCCCGGCTGGACGTCCGGCTGGTTGACGTTCACCAGCGCCATGTCCCGCGCGAACGTCCACGTCCGCGGCGAAGCGAGCAGCCGGACCACGACGTCGGCCGCGGCCGCGTACGTGTCGTTCGACGGCGGTGGCGTGACCTGCGTTCCCGCGCTGACCGCCACCGCCGGCACGCCGCGTTCGACCGCGACCGTGGCCGCGCCGATCGTGCCCGAGCCGTTGACCGCGATGTCCGTGTTCGGACCCGCGTTGATGCCCGACACGACCAGGTCCGGACCGCCGGTCCAGCCGAGGCGCTGCGGGAGCACGCCCGTCAACGCGATGTCGACCGAATCCGCCGGCGTGACCGACGGGCTGTCCGCCACGCACGGGGCCGTGCCCTGGCAGACGCCCAGCACCAGCCCGTGGCCGGGGGCGTTCGCGCAGTCGGCGGCGAACTCGGCGGGCACCGCCAGTGGCGGGGCGACGGCCACGAAGGGCGCCCCCGACACCGACCGGCTCTTCCCGCTCTGCTGCGCCCACGGCCCGACGACGGCGACGTCGGCCCCGGCCCGGCACAGGGCCTGGCGGAGCACGTACAGCCCGCGCCCGTCGGATCCGTTGGCCTTCGCGGCCTGCACGCCGTCGTCGTTGACCAGCACGACCTTCTTGCCGGCCAGCGAAACCCCGTCTTCCCGCGTTTCGGCCTGCGCGGGTACCGCCACCGCCGTGACCACCGCCGCGGCGGCCGCGACCCGCAGAACCTTGGACAGCATCGTCCTCCTCTTCCGATCAGTTGTGTGCGTGGACGAGCCATTCGATGCGCCGGACCACTTCGGACGGCAGGGGCAGCGCGGCGATCTCCCGGGCCAGCCCGGCCGCGGCGGCAGCGTAACGGGGATCGGAGATGATCTCCTGGCACTTTTCCGCGATCGCCTCGGTGGTGGCTTCCTCGTGCGTGAGCATCAGGGCCGCACCGGCCTCGACGAGCCGGCGGGCCATGTCCACCTGCCGGAACTGCCCGGCGTCGGGCAGCAGCACCTGCGGCACGCCGAAGCTCAGCGCCGTCATCATCGTGCTGCCGCCGCTCTGGTGCACCAGGACGTCGCAGGTGGGGGCGAGGATGTCGAGCGGGATCCAGCCCACCTCGACGTTCTTGTCGTCCAGGCGTTCCCGCAGGGTCGGGACGGCCTCCTCGGGCACCGCCACCGCCGCCTCCACGTCGAGCGTGGCGACGTTCTTGACGATGCCCTGGACGAAGTCGTACTGGTGGTAGTCGGCCACGCCGGTCCCGACGGTGATGCCGACCCGCTTGTCCGCGCCCTTGGTGTACATCCACGGTTCCAGCCGGCACTGCGTGTTGCCGGCGATCCACCGCAGCATCTGCCCGTGCTTCGAGCCCGGCTCCCGCAGGCTCGGCGGCATGACCTCGATCAGCAGGTCGGGCTCGGGCAGCGCGGTCAGCCCCAGGTCCGCCAGTTCCGGCTGCAGCTGGGCCGTCGCGCCGGCGTCGAACAGCTTCGGGTCGTGGATGTCCCACGCCTGCCGCACGTACGGGACGCCGAGCCGGGCGGCCAGCAGGGGAGCGCCGTAGGCCAGCATGCCGCCGATGACGACGTCCGGGCGCCAGCTTTCGGCGAACGCCACGAGCCTGTCCATGGGCATGGTCTCGATCACCGCGAACAACCGGCCCGCCCAGTGCTCGCGTTCGAGGGCGTCGGCCGGCACCTCCGGCAGCCCCGAGTCGGCGCGGATCTGCTCGCGGGTCAGGTTCGGCTGCATGACCGGCACCGCGGGCAGCCCGGCCCCGGCGATCGCCGGGACGAGGTCGTCGGCGGCCGCGGTCACCATCACCTCGTGCCCCGCGTGCCGCAGGGCCGTGGCGAGCGAAACGTGGGCGAAGAACGTCGACGGGGTGATCCCGGCGAGCACGATGACCTTCAAGTGTCCTCCTGGCTACGATCTGTCCTCAGTGGACGACGGGGGTGGCGGCGCTCACCACAGCGTGTGCAGGCCCGTCAGCAGGCTGCGCGCCTCGACGTTGAAGTAGTTGCTGTACCGCACCAGGTTCGTGGCCTGCCGCGCGGTCATCCAGATGAAGTCCGGCGGCACCTCGACCGGGAAGTCGTCGCCCACTTCGGCGACCACGTACCGGTTCTCCGCGTGGTGGAAGCGGCCGCCCTCCTCCGAGTGCACGACGTCGTGCTTGATCGCGCCGGGCGGGGCGTCCAGCACCTGCCGCAGGTACCGCGGCGGCTCGGCGCCCTCGTAGTTCTCCGGCGTGCAGTGCACGGTCGGGGCCATCTCGATGACGTCGAAGGTGCCCGCCTGGGTGCGGGCCTGGACGAGCACGTGCAGCACGCCGCCGATCCGCTTGGCCAGGAAGGCGAGCAGCCCGCGGCCGACCGGCGCCAGCATCGGCTGCGTCCAGTGCGCCACCTCGCGGTTGCTCGCCTGGACGTCGACGCCGATGACCGAGAAGTACCGGCCTTGTTCGTGGCTGATGTGCTTGTCCGTGGCGGACCAGCCGTCCACCTGGTTGAGCGGGATCCGCTGCTGGTCCAGGGTGTGCTTGGTCTTGGCCTCGGTGAACCAGCTGAGCACCGACGGCAGCTCGTGCAGCGCGCCCTTGCGCTCGGCCAGTGACCGCAGGAGCGCGCCGCGGAACGAGTCCTCGTCGAGGATCGACGGCCGGTCGACCGGCGCGGCGAACGGGATGCCCGAAAGCACCGTCCGCGAGTCCATGTTGACCAGGTTGTCGACGTGCAGCAGCTCGTGCAGCTGCGCCAGCGTCAGCCAGCAGAAGTCCTCGAGCACCGGGATGTCGTCGGTGACCTCGATGACCATGTTGCGGTTGCGCTTGTGCAGGAACCACGCGCCCTGCTCGGACTGCAGCACGTCGACCAGCACCCGGCCGCGCCACGGGGCCGTGAAGTACTCCAGGTACGGGATCGGCTTTCCCTTGTGCACCCGGGTGTAGTTGCTGCGGGTCGCCTGCAGCGTGGGGGAGAGCTGGGTCAGGTTGACGTTGCCCGGCTCCATCTTGGCCTGCATCAGGCAGTGCAGGACGCCGTTGAACTCCTTGACGAGGATGCCGAGGATGCCGGTTTCCGGCTGCCGGATGATCGGCTGCGTCCAGTGCGCGCGCTCGCTGTGGTCGGTGTGCACCGCCAGGCCTTCGACCGCGAAGAACCGGCCGCTGTCGTGGACGAGGTTCCCGCTGTCCGGCTGGAAGCGCCAGCCGGCGAGCTCGCCGAACGGGACCTGGGTGACCTGGTAGCTGTTGGCCGCCTGGCGTTCGGCGAACCATTCGTGGAACGCCGGTGTCGGCACCACCACGCGGTCGTGCGTGTTGGCCGACTCGGTGAACCGGCGCAGCAGGTCGTCGTCGGTCGTGGTCAGCAGCCCGGCAGTGGACATCGGCGCGCGCCCTCTTTTCCTTCGACCGTGGGATCAAGCCGCTGTCGGCCCGCATGAGTCGTCCGTAGGCTAGGGCGGCCTTCTCCGGCCGGGCATCCCTCGTTCTGATAGCGGCGGCCGGAATCCCGCCGGCGTGGGTGGTTCCGGCCGGTTGCGGAGGGCGAACGACCAGCCTTGGGGATTCCCGGTGACCCGCGGCCGGAGTAAGCACGTAGCTGGCCGAGCAACGACCGCGCGAACCTAGGGAGACCGGTGTTCGAGACACACGAGCAGCACGTCTGGATGCGCGGGGAAGTGCCGCCCGCGAAGGTACGGTACGACGAGGAAACGCGTATCCACCACGTGTACGGGTACGACGACGCGCTGGCGGTCATGATGGATCCGGCGACGTTCTCCAGCAATTCCCAGCGGTTGATGCCGAGCAAGTTCAAGTTCGCGACGGAACTGACCGACGGCAACATGGTGCGGCTCGATCCCCCGGAGCACACCCAGCTGCGCAGCATCGTCAACCGCGGGTTCACCCCGCGGATGATCGAAAACCTGGACGGGCGCATCGAGTCGCTGACCCACGAGCTGCTGGACGAGGCCGAAGACGGCGACCGGATGGACCTGGTGGAGGCGCTCGCCTACCCGCTGCCGGTGATCGTGATCGCCGAGATGCTCGGCGTGCCGGGCTCGGACCGGGTCTGGTTCAAGCAGCTCATGACCAAGCACCTGAACAGCGACAAGGACGCGCTGGAGGACGTGGCGGCCGCGATGGAACAGCGGGTCGCCGACATCCAGCAGCTGCGGGCGTACCTGGCCGAGCACACCGCCGAACGCCGGCGCACCCCGCGCGAGGACCTGCTGACCGCGCTGGTCCAGGCCGAGGTGGACGGCGACCGGCTCACCGACGCCCAGGTGGTCAACTTCGCCAACCTGCTGCTGATCGCCGGGCACGTCACCACCGCGTCGATGCTCGCCAACACCGTGCTGGCGTTGGACATCAACCCGGTGCAGGCCAAGCGGATCCGCGAGGACCGCGAGCTGGTGCCGGGCGCGATCGAGGAGTCGCTGCGGATGTACCCGCCGTTCCAGCGCATCATCCGCGCGACGATGACCGACACGGAGCTCAGCGGGCACAAGATCCCGAAGGACCGCCTGGTTTCGGTGTGGATCGGCGCGGCCAACCGCGAGGAACGCGTTTTCGCCGATCCGCACACGTTCGACCCGACCCGCGACTACAAGCTGCACCTGTCGTGGGGGCACGGCGTGCACTTCTGCCTGGGCACGCCGCTGAGCCGGCTGGAGGGCCGGATCGCGCAGAACATCCTGTTCGACCGCTACCCGGAACTGCGCACCGATCCGGAACGGCCGCCGGTTTCCCAGCCCTCACCCGATTTCACCGGCCTGCAGTCGCTGCCGGTCATCCTCCGCTAGCCATCGCCTGCCCTATCAGGTTGGGGGATGTTCGCCGGGGGCCGGCTCCCTATGTTCGGAAACGGGCCTCGGCGCGTTCCGGCCCCGGGCCGGCGAATCGCCCGCATTCCGACTCGAGGAGAGGTTCATGACGAGCACCGCCGAGACTTCGGCCGAAAAGGTGGATCTGTTCGCCCCCGACGTGATCGCCGACCCGTGGGGCGCGCACGCTCGGGTGCGTGAGGCGCCGACCCTGCAGATCGGCGGGTTCATGGGCGGGCCGCCGATGTTCCTGGCCGCCCGCTACGAGCACGTGAAGAGCGTCCTCACCGACCCGCGGTTCCTCACCAACCCGCCCGAGGACGCGGACATCGAGGACATCCGCAACGGCGTGTTCCAGCACCTGGAGATGCCGGAGGAGCTGATCCCCTGGCTGAAGAACCTCATCAACGCCTCCGACGGCGACGACCACGCCCGGTTGCGCAAGCTGGTGTCCTACGCGCTCACGAACCACCGGGTGAGCAAGTTCCGGCCCCGCGTCGAGGAAATCGCCGCGAAGCTGCTCGACGACCTGGCCGAGGCCACCAAGGACGGCTCGCCCATCGACCTCGTCCAGGCGTACTGCTACCCGCTGCCGATCCAGGTGATCTGCGAGCTGGTCGGCGTCGACGTCGAGGACCGCCCGATCTGGAAGACCTGGAGCGACGCGATGGCGACGCTCGACGGCAAGCGGCTGCCGGACGCGGTGCGCGCGGCCCTCGACGGCGCTCGCGCGCTGATCGCGCGCCGCCGCGCGGAGCCGAAGGACGACCTCGTCACCGCGCTCGTCCAGGCGCAGACGAAGGACCCCGGCATCGTCACCGACGACGAGCTGGTCGGGATCCTGTTCAGCCTGGTCACCGCCGGGCACCAGACGACCACCTACCTGATCGGCAACTCGGTGCTCGCCCTGCTGGAGCACCCCGACCAGCTCGCGCGGCTGAAGGCGGACCCGTCGATGTGGGCGCAGGCCGTGCGCGAGCTGCAGCGCCTCGGCCCGATCCAGTTCGGGCAGCCGCGGTTCGGCACCGAGGACATCGAGCTGGGCGGCGTGCTGATCCCGCGCGGGATGCCCGTCGTCCCGATGATCATGGGCGCGAACAGCGACCCGCGGAAGTTCCCCGAGCCGGAGAAGCTGATCGTCGACCGGCTGAGCGTCGGCAGCGAAAGCCACCTCGGGTTCGGCAAGGGCATCCACCGATGCCTCGGCCAGCACGTCGCCTACCTCGAGGCGGAGGTGGCGCTGCGCGGCCTGTTCACCCGGTTCCCGGACCTGTCGCTGGCCGTGCCGCGCGAGGAGGTCCCGTGGATCCTGCGGCCCGGGTTCACCCGGACCAAGGACCTCCCGGTGCTGCTCGGTACGCCGTCGTCCTGAAGCCGCGACCTCGAGGGCGCCCTGTTCTGAGGAGGCATCATGGAATCCGGACCGGGCGGCGGCTTCGCCGCGCCGACCACCACCGCCGACCGGCTCAAGGAACTGCGCCGCCGCACCGAAGAGGTGGTGGCGCACGGCTCCGCGCGGGCGGCCGAGCGCCAGCACCCGCGCGGCAGGCTGACCGCGCGGGAGCGCATCGACCTGCTGCTCGACCCCGGTTCGTTCGTGGAGCTCGACGCGTTCGTCCGGCACCGGTCGGTCAACTTCGGCCTGGAGCACAACCGGCCGCCGGGCGACGGCGTCGTCACCGGGTACGGCGAGGTGGACGGCCGGCCGGTCTGCGTGTACAGCCAGGACGCCAGCGTCTTCGGCGGCTCGCTGGGCGAGGCGCACGGCAGCAAGATCGTCAAGGTGATGGACCTGGCGGTCAAGACCGGGCGGCCGATCGTCGGCATCAACGACGGGGCCGGCGGCCGGTTGCAGGAAGGCGTCGTCGCGCAGGCGATCTACGGCGAGATCTTCCGCCGCAACGTGCGCACGTCGGGCATCGTGCCGCAGATTTCGCTCATCCTCGGGTCGTGTGCCGGCGGCGCCTGCTACTCGCCCGCGCTGACCGACTTCGTCGTGATGGTCGACGGCAACTCGCACATGTTCCTCACCGGCCCGGACGTCATCCGCGGCGCGACCGGGGAACAGGTGGGCATGGAGGAGCTGAGCGGCGGCCTGACCAACAACACGCGCTCGGGCAACGCGCACTACCTCGGGGCCAGCGACGAGGACGCGATCGGTTACGTGCAGCAGCTGCTGTCGTACCTGCCCTCCAACAACCTCGCCGACCCGCCCGCCTTCGCGCCCGGCGGCGTGTCCGCGCGCGCCGCCGACCTCGACACCCTGGTGCCGAACCTGGCGACGCAGCCCTATGACATGCGGGAAGTCCTGCGCGCGGTGGTCGACGAAGGCGAGCTCGACGAGGTGCAGGAGCTGTACGCGCCGAACGTCATCGTCGGCTTCGCCCGGATCGAGGGGCAGAGCGTCGGGATCGTGGCCAACCAGCCGCTGCAGCTGGCCGGGTGCCTCGACATCAACGCGTCCGAAAAGGCCGCCCGGTTCGTGCGCACCTGCGACGCGTTCAACGTCCCGGTGGTCACCTTCGTCGACGTGCCCGGCTTCCTGCCCGGCACCGAGCAGGAGTGGAACGGCATCATCCGGCGTGGCGCCAAGCTCATCTACGCCTACGCCGAGGCGTCGATCCCGCTGGTCACCGTGGTGATCCGGAAGGCGTACGGCGGCGCCTACGACGTCATGGGCTCCAAGCACCTCGGGGCCGACCTCAACTTCGCCTGGCCCACGGCGCAGATCGCGGTCATGGGCGCCAGCAACGCGACCGACGTGCTGTACCGCAAGACGATCGCCGAGGCCGCCCGCCAGTCCGCCGACGTGGAGGCGCTGCGCGCCAAGCTGGCCAGGGAGTACGAGGAAACCCTGCTGACGCCGTACCTGGCCGCCGAGCACGGTTACGTCGACGCCGTCATCGAGCCCGCGCAGACCCGGGAGTACGTGGCCACCGCGCTGAAGAGCCTCCGGGGCAAGCGGGACCTGCGGCTGCCGCGCAAGCACGGCAACATCCCGCTCTGAACATTGGTGACTCCGGCCGGGCGGGACTTTCCCGCCCGGCCGGAGCCGCCGTCAGTGCCCGCCGTGCGTCGTCGCCTGCTGTCCACTGTGGACGCCGACGTGCGGGTGCATGTGGAGCCGGGCGATCTCCGGCGGGTGGACGACGAACGGGCGCATCATGCCCATGTCCTCGTGTTCGAGGATGTGGCAGTGGTACATGAACTCGCCGCTGGCGCCGTCGAACCGGCCGGCCACGGTGATCCATTCCCCCTGGCGCGCCTGGAAGGTGTCCTTCCAGCCCTCTTCCCACTTCTCGATCGCCGGCCCCGGGTTCGGCGCCGGCAGCGGCCGGCTGGTGCCGCCCACCGGGACGTCGAACGCTGTCAGGTCGGTCCACGTCGTCCGCGCCAGCAGCTGCAGGTGCGTCATGTGGATGTGCATCGGGTGCGGCGACCCGCCGAGCTGCAGGAAGTGCCACACCGCCCAGCGCCCGCGGTGGATGAAGATCGTCCGCGTTTCGTCGAACAGGCCGGCGACCTTCTTGAACGTCCGGACGTTCCCCGAGGCCGGGTCGGTGACCTGGATGATCCCGGTGGCCGGGAACTGCGCCGGCAGCTCGGCCGGGTCGGTGATCTCCCGCAGCTCCCACATCGTCGGATCCGGTTCCCCGGCCACGGTTCCGGGCAGCAGCGCCACGTAGATCTCGTCGTGGTCGGCCGGCACGGTGGTGCCGGACGCGAGCCGCACGTAGGACTTCGACAGCCGCGGAGGCAGTACGACCGGTTCGCGCCGGGCCTTTGACGCGACGCGGAACTCCATGATGTCCGGTTCGCCGACGCTGCCGGTGTTGGACAGCCGCAGGCGCTGGCCCGGGAACCGGCTGAAGTCGATCAGCAGGTCGACGCGCTCGGCCGGGCTGATGGTCAGGCCGCCCGCCGGCATCGCCACCGGCGCGGGCAGCAGGCCCCCGTCGGTGCCCGCGATGCGGATCGCGTCGTTGTGCAGGACGCCCGCCTCGTCGATCAGGTCGAGGCGGAAGAACCGCGAGTTCGCCGCGTTGAGCACCCGGAAGCGGTACAGGTCCCCGGCCACGTCGAGGTGCGGCCAGATGACCCCGTTGACGAGCTGGAAGGGACCGGTGACCGGAGCCGTCGTCCCGGTCGCCGGCACGTACGGCAGCTTGTACAGCAGCCGGCCGGTGAGCGCGCCGGTGGCCGGGTCGGTGTCGAGGTTGCGGTCGCTGATGATCAGCGGGATCTCCCGCTCGCCGCGCGGCAGCCCGGCCGCGTCCTCTTCGGCGTCGCGGATCAGGTACATGCCCGCCAGGCCGGAGTAGACGGTGAACCGCGTGACGGCCATCGCGTGGTCGTGGTACCAGAGCGCCATCGCCGCCTGGCGGTTCGGGTACTCGGTCAGCTGCGCGTCCCCCGGCGGGACGGCGTTGTGCGCCCAGCCGTCGTTGTGGGCGCCCGTCACCGCGCCGTGCAAGTGGACCACGTTCCACGGCGGGATGTCGGCGACGCCGTCGTACAGCTGGACACCGGAAGGCAGGCTGCCGTCCGGGTTGCGGTAGCCGGGGGTGTACGCGGGCGACGGTCGCGCGAACGGCACGCGCGCCGCCACCAGCGGGATCGGACCGGTCAGCTCGTTGCTCCACGCGACGCGCACGCGTTTCCCGCTGCGCGCTTCGATGGTCGGGCCGGGGAACGACCCTTCGAAGGTCCACAGTGCCGTTTCGGGCAGCTGGGAATGCAGCTTCACCCGCGCGTTCGTCAGCCGCACGGTGATCAGGTCCTGCTGCGGCCGCAGCACCGGCGGGATCCGCAGCGGGTCGAGGAACTTGGTCAAGCCGAAATTCGGGGCCCCAGGCCCGAGCGGCAGGGCGTCCTGCGCCGCCGCCGCTTCGGGTGCGCCCGAGCCGGACAGGCTCGGGCCGAACAGGTTCACGCCCACCACCAGACCCGCCGAGCCGAGCATGGCGGAGGTGAGGAACGTCCGGCGGCCGACCGAGTCGTCGGGCTCGCCGTTCACGTCATCCAACGGATAAGCATCGTTCACGGGGGGCATCATCAGCCACCGGATGCCCGATTTGCCAGGGTAATACTGATCGGTGAACCGGAACTACCAATGTTGGTAGTGGCCCGGTGCCGCGGTGTCCGAAATCCTGGCCGGGCGCAGGGTTTCGCACGCTGACTGGAGGGCTGCACCGCCGTGGACCTGGCTAGAGTTGCGCCGTGACCGCACCCGCCGAACCGGCGTCGCCGCCCTCTTCGTTGCTTGCCCTCCTGAAACCCCGGCTCGGCCGCTACCGCCGTCAGCTCGTCGTGATCGTCGTGCTGCAGCTGGCGCAGGCCGTGGCGTTGCTGTACTTGCCGACGCTCAACGCCGACGTCGTGGACTACGGCGTGCTGACCGGCAACACCGGGTACATCCTCGGGCACGGCGGGATCATGCTGGCCGCCACGCTGGCGCAGATCGCCTGCGCGGGCGGCGCGGTGTTCCTGGGCGCGCGTGTCGCGATGGGACTGGGCGCGGACCTGCGGACGGCGCTGTTCGACCGCGTGGCGGGCTTTTCCGCGCGGGAGCTGGCCCGGTTCGGCCCGTCTTCGCTGCTGACCCGCAGCACCAACGACGTCCAGCAGGTGCAGCTGATCCTCTACACCACGCTGGCGATCCTGCTGACCGCGCCGTTCGTCGGGATCGGCGGCGTGGTGCTGGCCGTGCGGCAGGACGCGCCGTCCTCGCTGGTCCTGCTGGTGGCGGTGCCGGTCGGGGCGGTGACGATCGGGTTGCTGATCCGGCAGATGGTGCCGGCGTCCCGGCTGCTGCAGCGGTTCGTGGACGCGGTCAACCGCGTGATGCGCGAGCAGATCACCGGTATCCGGGTGATCCGGGCGTTCGTCCGGGACGAGAACGAGCGCCGCCGGTTCGCCGAGGCGAACACCGACCTGATGGGCGTGGGCATCCGGCTCGGCCGGGTGCAGGCGTTCTTCGGCGCGACTTCGCTGTTCATCTCCAACGTGGCCGCGGTCGCGGTGCTGGCCATCGGCGGGCACCGGGTCGTCGACGGCTCGCTCCAGCTCGGCACGCTGATCGCGTTCCTGACCTACCTGACGCTGACCCTGGGCGCGGTGACGCAGGGGCTGAGCGTCTTCATGATGGCGCCGCGGGCGAAGGTGAGCGCCGGGCGCATCGCCGAGGTGCTGGCCACCGAGCCGAGCATCGGCGAGCCCGCCGAGCCGGTGACCGTCGAGAAGTGGCACGGGAACCTGGAGCTCGACAACGTCACGTTCGGCTACCCGGGCGCCGAGGTGCCCGTCCTGCGCGGGGTGAGCCTGGCCGCCCGGCCCGGCCGGACCACCGCGATCATCGGCTCGACCGGCAGCGGCAAGACGACGCTGATCAACGTGCTGGCGCGGCTGCTCGATGTGGACGAAGGCGCGGTGCGCATCGACGGCGTCGACGTCCGCGAGGTCTCCAGGCGCGACCTGTCCGCACAGATCGGGCTGGTGCCGCAGCGGGCCTACCTGTTCGCCGGGACGGTCGCGGACAACCTGCGCCACGGCAACCCGGCCGCGGACGAGGCGCAGCTGTGGCACGCGCTCGAGGTCGCGCAGGCCGCCGAGTTCGTCCGGGCCATGCCCGACGGGCTCGAAACGGTGATCGGGCAGGGCGGCACCACGGTGTCCGGCGGGCAGCGGCAGCGGCTGGCGATCGCCAGGGTGCTGCTGGCCCGGCCCCGGATCTACCTGTTCGACGACGCGTTTTCCGCATTGGACAACACCACCGAGGTGGCGGTGCGCAGCGCGCTGGCCCGCGAAATCGGGGACGCCACCCAGGTGATCGTCGCCCAGCGCGTGTCCACCATCCGCGCCGCGGAGACCATCGTGGTGCTCGAAGCCGGCCGGGTCGAGGCCACCGGCACCCACGAGGAACTGCTGGCCACCAGCGCCACTTACGCGCAGATCGTCGACTCGCAGCTGACCGTCGGGGAGGCGGCCTGATGACCACCGCGAAGCCGGCGGCCGGCCGCGGCACCGCACTGCGGCTGCTCGGCACCATGCGCCCGGACTGGGCGCGGATCACCGCCATGGCCCTGCTGGCCATCGTCGGCAACGCCACCCTGGTCACCATCCCGTCGCTGCTCGGCGACGCCACCGACGCCATCGTGGCCGGCATCCGCGGCGGCGGCGTCGACTTCGGCGCGGTCAACCGGTTCCTGCTGTGGGCGGGTGTGCTGGCCGTGCTGTCCGGGGCGAGCACCGTCGCCCAGGGCAGGCTGACCGCCACCGTGGTGCAGCGGATGGCGTACCGGCTGCGTGAACGGACCAACGTGACGCTGTCCCGGCTGCCGCTGTCCTACTTCGACACCCGGTCCCGCGGCGACCTGCTGTCCCGGACCACCAACGACATCGACAACGTCTCGCAGTCCGTGCAGCAGACGGCCAGTCTCCTGCTGACGTCGGTGTTCCTGTTCATCGGGTCGCTGGTGATGATGCTGCGCATCTCGCTGCTGCTGACCGTGGTCGCGCTGGTCGTGCTCCCGGTGACGCTGTGGGCCGCCAAGGCGCTCGCCCGCCGCGCGAAGCCGCAGTTCGCGCGGCAGTGGAAGGCCACCGGAACGCTCGGCGGCCACCTCGAAGACGTCTACACCGGGCACGACCTGGTCACCGCGTTCGGCCGCTGGGGCCAGGCCCGGGAGAAGTTCGCCGCGTACAACGACGACGTGCGCGACGCCGGCGCCGAAGCCCAGTTCCGGTCCGGGCTGGTCGCCCCGGCGCTGACCTTCCTCGGCAACGTCGGGTTCGTGCTGATCGCGGTGGTCGGCGGCGTGCGCGTCGCGGGCGGCGCGCTGACCATCGGCTCGCTCCAGGCGTTCATCCAGTACGTCCTGCGGTTCAACCAGCCGATCTCGCTGATCGCGTCGCTGATCGGCCCGATCCAGTCGGCGCTCGCCTCGGCCGAGCGGGTCTTCGAGCTGCACGACGCCGAGCCCCAGCGGCCCGACCCGGCCCACCCCCAGCGCCCGGCGACCATCACCGGCCGGGTCGTCTTCACCGACGTCTCGTTCCGCTACGTCCCGGACCGGCCGCTGATCGACGACCTGTCCCTGACTGTCCAACCGGGACAGACGGTGGCGATCGTCGGGCCCACCGGCGCCGGCAAGACGACGCTGGTCAACCTCCTGCTGCGGTTCTACGACACGGACGCGGGCACGATCGCCGTCGACGGCGTGGACATCACGGACATGACCCGCGACGACCTCCGCCGCCGGATCGGCATGGTCCTCCAGGACACCTGGCTGTACGGGGGCACCATCGCCGACAACATCGCCTACGGACGGCCCGGCGCGACCCGCGAGGAGATCGTCGCGGCGGCGACCGCGGTGCACGCGGACCACCTGATCCGCACGCTCCCGGAGGGGTACGACACGGTCCTCGACTCCGAAGCCGACGGCCTTTCGGCGGGGGAGCGCCAGCTGATCACGATCGCCAGGGCGTTCCTGGTGGAACCGGCGATCCTGGTCCTCGACGAGGCGACCAGCGCGGTGGACACTCGCACCGAGATGCTGGTGCAGCAGGGTCTCGCGGCGCTGCGCGAGGGACGGACGAGCTTCGTGATCGCCCACCGCCTGTCGACGATCCGCGACGCGGACGTGATCCTGGTGATGGAGGCGGGCAGCATCGTCGAGCAGGGCAGCCACCAGGAGCTGATCGAGGCGGGCGGCGCGTACGCGCGGCTGCACGCGGCGCAGTTCTCGGCGGCCCCGGCGGCGTCCGACGTCTGACGGTCGGGGTGGAACTACCAACCATTGGTATGGGGCCGGGAGGCCGCCTCTCCTAGCGTGGTGATCGATGAGCGACAGCATGCGCACCCCGTCCGGCATCCCGGTGCGGGCGGTCTACGGGCCGGCGGACCGGAAGGCCGATCCGCCCGATCCCGGCGCGTTCCCGTTCACGCGCGGGAACTTCGCCACCGGCTACCGCAAGAAGCTGTGGACCTTCCGGCAGTACTCCGGGTTCGGCACCGCCGAAGAGTCGAACCGCCGGTACCGCTACCTGCTCAGCCAGGGCGGCACCGGCCTGTCGGTCGCGCTCGACCTGCCCACCCAGTGCGGGTACGACTCCGATGACCCGGAATTCGGCGAGGAGGTCGGCCGGGTCGGCGTCGCCGTCGACACGCTCGCCGACGCGGAGGTGCTGTTCGCCGGGATCCCGCTGGACCGGATCAGCACCAGCTTCACCATCAACGGCACCGCCGCGATCCTGCTGGCCTTCTACGTCGCCGCCGCCGAACGGGCCGGGGTTTCGCGGGAGAAGCTGACCGGCACCATCCAGAACGACATCCTCAAGGAGTACGCCTCCCGCGGCACCTGGATCTGGCCGCCGGAGCCGTCGCTGCGCCTGATCGCCGACACCATCGAGTTCTGCGCGGCCGAGGTGCCGAAGTTCAACGCCATTTCCGTCGCCGGCGCGCACTTCCGGGACGCCGGGGCGACCGCCGTCCAGGAGATGGCCTTCACCCTCGCCGACGGCGTCACCTACTGCGACACCGTGCTGGCCCGCGGCCGGATGACGATCGACGAGTTCGCCCCGCAGATCTCCTTCTTCTTCTACACCCACGGCGACTTCTTCGAGGAGATCGCCAAGTACCGGGCCGGCCGCCGGCGCTGGGCGACGATCGTCCGCGAGCGGTACGGCGCCAAGACGGACAAGGCGGCGATGTTCCGTTTCGGCTGCGTCGCCGGGGGCGCCTCGCTGTACGCGCCGCAAGCGCGGAACAACACGGTCCGCGTGGCTTACGAGGCCATGGCGTCCGTGCTCGGCGGGGTGCAGTCGATGTTCACCGCCGCCTGGGACGAGCCGTTCGCGCTGCCCAGTGAGGAGTCGGCGACGCTCGCACTGAGGACGCAGCAGATCCTCGCGCACGAGACCGGCGTGGCCCGCGTCGTGGACCCGCTCGGCGGCTCCTACTTCGTGGAGGCCCTCACCGACGCCACCGAGGAACGCGTCATCGAGATCATGGCGGACCTCGAGGCGCACGGCGGAATGGTCCAGGCCATCGAGGACGGCTACCTCCAGGGCCTGATCGCCGACGAGGCCTACCGGCTGCACCGGGACGTCGAGGCGGGCGAGCGCCCGGTGGTCGGGGTCAACCGGTTCATGTCGGCCGAGGAACCGCCCGAGATCGCGATGTACGAACTCGACGCCGAAGGCCGGGAACTGCAGCTGAAGCGCCTGGCGCGGGTGAAGGCGGAGCGTGACGGCACGGCCGTGCGCGCGACCCTCGCCGCCCTGGCGAAGACCGCGGAAGGCGACGGGAACCTGATGGGACCGCTGATCGACTGCGCCGGAGCCTATTGCACGGTCGGCGAGATCGTCGCCGAGCTCAAGCGGGTCTGGGGCGAGTTCCGGCAGCCGGTGGTGTTCTGATGCCGGCCAGGGTGCTGATCGCCAAGCCGGGCCTCGACGGCCACGACCGCGGCGCGAAGATCGTCGCGCGCACCCTGCGGGACGCCGGGTTCGAGGTGATCTTCACCGGGATCCGCAAGCGGATCGAGGAGATCGTGACGATGGCGGTGCAGGAGGACGTCGCCGTGGTCGGGCTGAGCATCCTGTCCGGCGCGCACCTTTCCCTGACCACCCGCACGGTCGACGCGCTGCGGGCCGCCGGCGCCGGCGACATCGCGGTGATCGTCGGCGGCACGATCCCGCCGTCGGACGTCCCCAAGCTGACGGCGGCGGGCGCGGCCGCGGTCTTCCCGACCGGGACGGCGCTGGACGTGCTGGTCACCGAGGTCGGCAAGCTGACGGCGAGCCCCCGGTGACCGACGGCCCGCTCGCGGGCATCCGCGTGCTCGAGGCCGGGCACATCCTCGCGGGCCCGTACGCCACGATGCTGCTGGCCGACCTGGGCGCCGAGGTCATCAAGATCGAGCCGCCGACCGGCGACCTGTCGCGGCAGGTGAGTGACGCCTACTTCGCCAGCATCAACCGGAACAAGCGCAGTCTCTGCCTCGACCTCACGACCGCGGCCGGCCGGCGGCGCCTGGGCGAGCTGGCCGCGGAGTCCCACGCCCTGCTGGTCAACCTGAAGCCGTCGGTGATCCACCGCCTCGGCCTCACGTACGACTCGCTGCGCCGCTGGAACGAGCGGATAGTCTGCGTCGCGATCACCGGCTACGGCCTGGACGCGGGCGACGAGCCCGCCTTCGACTACGTCGTCCAGGCGGCGACGGGGGTGGCCGCGCTCACCGGCGACCCCGCCGGACCACCCACCCTGCCGGGCTATTCGGCGGCGGACAACTCCGCCGGGCTGGCCGCCGCGCTCGGCCTGCTGGCCCAGATCGTCTCCGGCCGGGGTGGCCAGGTCGAGGTGACGCTGCGGGACGTGATGCTGTCCCAGCTCAACTACCGAGCCTCGGCGTACCTCAACGAGGGAACCGAGCCACGCCGCCTGCCGTCCGGCGCACACTCGTTCTACGTGCCGGCCCAGCTCTTCCCCACGGCCGAGGGCCACTTGGCGCTGTTCATCACGCACGACGGGTTCTGGAAGTCGTTCGCCACGGAGGCGGCCATCGCGGGCTTCGAGACGATGCCCGAGCGCGTGGCCCGGCGGGACGAGGTGCTGGCGGTGGTGTCCGAGACACTCGCAACGGACACGGCGAAGTCCTGGGAGGCCCGCCTGCGCCCGCTGGGCGTGCCGGCCGCGGCGGTGCGGACACTGCCGGAGGCACTGGCCGCGACACCGGAGGCCATCGTGACGGCGGGGGACTTCCGGCTGGTGGGCAGCCCGGTCCGGGTGGCGGGGTACGAGCCGGAGCACCGGCCGCCGCCGCGGCTGGGCGAGTACGCCTAACGCCCCAATGAGGTTTTCTCAGTAGCGGCCGTGGTGTTCGTGGTGGGTGAGGACGAGGGCGGCTTGGACGATGTGGCCGATGCGGTGGGGGCAGAGGGTGATGCGGTTCAATGCCTGCCAGCGGGTTTTGAGGATGGCCATGGCGCGTTCACCCAGGGCCCGGGCTCGGGCGTGCAGCATGTTGTGGACCCGTTGCCGGGCGTTGAGGGGTGGTTGACCTGCGGTTTTCTTGAAC
>NZ_JADWPD010000016.1:0-174676 GCF_017308975.1 Amycolatopsis sp. MtRt-6
GGCGGGTGACCCGACACCGCGGGTCACCGGCCTTCCGGAACTCAGTTCAGGACTGCTTGCCGCCCTCGTCGGAGGGGGGCTCGCCCTTCTCGTCCTTCTCCGCTCGCTCGGCCTTCTCCGTGCGCTCCAGCTCGGCGATCGGATCGAGGTCGTCGAGCGACCCCGCCTCACCCACCCGGTCCGCGAAGTCGATCGGCTCGTCCAGGTCCTCCGCCGTCGGCATCAGGTCCGGGTGGGACCACAGGCCGTCGCGCTTCTCCAGGCCGTGCCGGTCGCCCACCAGCTTCCACAGGTTCGAGGCGTCGCGCATCCGGCGGGGACGCAGCTCCAGGCCCACCAGCGTCGCGAACGTCTGCTCCGCCGGGCCGCCCGTGGCCCGGCGGCGGCGCAGCGTCTCGCGCAGCGCGTCCGCTCCCGGCAGGCGGTCGCCGACCGCTTCGGCCACCGTGACGTCCACCCAGCCCTCGACCAGCGCCAGGAGCGTCTCGAGGCGACGCAGCGCCACCTTCTGTTCCTCCGTCGTCTGGGGCTCCAGCAGCCCCGACGACATCGCCTCTTCGATGCTGGCCGGGTTCGACGGGTCGATGCGGCCCGCCAAGGACTCCAGGGCCGACGTGTCCACCGAAATCCCGTGGGCGAACTCCTCGACCGTCGCCAGCAGGCGCTGCCGCAACCACGGCACGTGCGTGAACAGGCGCTGGTGCGCTGCCTCGCGGGCGGCCAGGAACACCAGGATCTCGCTGTTCGGCAGCTCGAGCCCCTCGGCGAACTTCTCGATGTTCGCCGGCAGCAGCGCCGACGTGCCGGCCGGGGCCAGCGGGAGACCGATCTCCGTCGACGTCAGCATCTCCGACGCCAGCTGGGCCAGCGCGTTGCCGAGCTGGGAGCCGAAGGCCATCCCGCCCATCTGCCCCATCATCTGGAGCAGCGGGCCCGCGGCCTGCTTGGCCTCCTCCGGCAGCGCCTGCATCCAGGCACCGGAGATCTGCCGGGCCACCGGGTCGCACAGCCGCTGCCACGTCGGGAGCGTCTTCTCCACCCAGGACCGCGGCGACCAGGCGACCGTCGACGTCGCGCCGGCCGGGAACACCGTGGCCGCGTCGAGCCACAGCTCGGCCAGGTGGGCCGCGTCGCGGACCGCCGCGTTCGCGTCGTCGCCGCCGCGGAAGCCGAGCTTGCTCTCGCCGGTGTTGCCGGCGCTGCCCAGCGTCTGCAGGGCGATCTGCTTGGCGAGGTCGTAGTTCACCGGCCCGCTGGAGCTGCCGGCCTGGCTGAGCATCTGGCCCAGCTGGCTCAGCATCTGCCCGAGCTGGTTGAAGGCCTCGGCGCCGGAGGGCTCCGGAGGCTCGTTCTCACCTCGTTTGTCGGGATCGGAAGGTCCGAAGCCGAACGGGGGTTTGCTCATGCGTCCACCGTACGCGGGTCGGGGCCCGTCGAGCGCGTCAACCGGACCCATGTGCGTGGCCTTCACCGGGAAGCGAACGCGGTCACCGTACGCTGTCGGTCGTGACCAAGTCCTCCGAGGAGACCGCCCCCGCGAAGAGCGCCCCGGAACTCGCCGCGGAGCCGGCCGGCGAGGCCCGCCGGATGACCCGCCGTGGCTGGACGCTCGTGGTCAGCGGCTCGCTGTTCCTGATCTTCGTGGTGCTCGGCTCGGTCGTGCCGGTGCCGTTCGTGGCGATCAGCCCCGGCCCGACCTACGACACGCTCGGTCGCGACGCCGCCGGCAACCCCGTCATCCAGGTCACCGGGCACGAGACCCACCCGACCACCGGCGAGCTGCGGATGACGACCGTCTCCCTGCACGACGGCGTCACCCTCTTCCAGGGCCTCGGCTTCTGGGCGAGCGGCCGCTACGCGCTCGCCCCGCGCGAGGAGTACTTCAAGCCGGGCGAGACGAACGAGCAGGTCAAGCAGGAGAACATCCAGCAGCTGCAGGACTCGCAGACGAACGCCCAGGTCGCCGCCCTGCGCAAGCTCGGCAACCCGATCAAGGTGGTGGCGAAGCAGATCGTCTCCGGCAGCCCGGCCGACCACGTGCTCTCGCCCGGCGACAAGCTGATCACCGTCAACGGCAAGAAGATCGTCGAGGCCGCCGACGTGCGCGCCGCGCTCGCCGGCACCCTGCCCGGCCAGACCGTCCAGATCACCTTCCAGTCGGACGGCCAGCCCGAACGCACCGTGCCGCTCACCCTCGCCGCGCGCCCCGACCGCAAGGAGGGCTTCATCGGCCTCACCGCGGCCGACCGCGCCGACGTGCCGTTCACCGTCAACATCTCCCTGCAGGACGTCGGCGGCCCGTCGGCCGGGCTGATGTTCACCCTCGCCATCATCGACCGGCTCAAGGGCGACGACATCGCGGGCGGGCGGCACATCGCCGGCACCGGCGAGATCACCGAGACCGGCGAGGTCGGCCCGATCGGGGGGATCTCGTTCAAGGTCATCGGCGCCCGCGAAGCAGGCGCCACCGACTTCCTGGTGCCCGCGCACAACTGTGCCGAGGCCAAGACCACCGCACCAGCCGGGCTCAACCTCATCAAGGTGTCCACACTGGACGACGCGCTCGCCCAGCTGGCCAACCTGAAGGCGGGCCGCCCGACGGCTTCCTGCTAGGGCAGCAGCGTGGCCTTCAGCGCTTCCACCAGGTTCGGTGCCAGGTCGGGGCTTTCCACGATCTCGTCCATCGTCTCGTCGGTGCCGGCCCCGCGCAGCCGCATGACGCAGGCGCCCTCGCCGTCGCGCACGACGGCCGCCACCAGACGGGCCTCCGTGCGCTGCGGGTGGTCGGCGGCCGCGCGGCGGAGGCTCTCGGCGTCCGCCTCGGCGACGTCCGGCAGCTCCGACTCCGAGCCCGGCGGCAGCACGATGATCTCCTGGGCCAGCGCGCACCCGATGACGAGGTCGGGCCAGGCGATCCGGCCCAGCGCCTCGGCGAGGTCGCCCTCGGGCAGCGCTTCCTGGGCCACCGGCGTCAGCGGGTTCGCCCGGTCCAGCTGCCCGGCCAGCTCCGGCTGCTCGTCGAGCAGCGCCGCCGTCGGCACCAGCGCGAACAGCTGCGGAGGCTGGTCCCAGCCGCCCGCCGCCATGAACTCCTCGATCTCACGGGCGAGCGCGGCCACGCCGGCCTGTCGCGCTTCGTTCGCTGCCATGCGCACATCGTGTCAGGTCGGCCGGGGCGCAGCCGCCGCGAGTCCGGTTTGGGCGGGTCCCGGGAACTTCACCGGGCATCCGTAGAGTTAGGGAATCAGGGGGCGCACGCGCCCCTGTTCAGGTATTGACGAAGACAGGAGCGTGTGCCGTGGCGACTCGGCCCCCGGTGAGCCTGCCAAAGCTGTCCCGGCGGAGCCGGATCCTCCTCATCATCGCCGCGGTGATCGTGCTGGCGTTGCTGCTCGGAGCCCGCCTCCTCGACACGTACGTCGACTGGCTGTGGTTCGGCGAAGTCGGCGCGCGGTCGGTGTTCACCACGCAGGTGGTGACCCGGATCATCCTGTTCTTCGCCGTCGGCCTGCTGGTCGGCGGCGCGCTGGCGGTCAGCCTGATGATCGCCTACCGCACCCGCCCGGTGTTCGTGCCGATCTCCGGCGCCGACGACCCGCTGGCGCGCTACCGCTCGGCGATCGTCGCCCGGATCCGCCTCTTCGGCATCGGCATCCCGGTGCTCACCGGCCTCATCGCCGGCCTCTCCGCGCAGGGCGACTGGCAGGTCGTGCAGCTGTTCCTCAACGGCACCTCGTTCGGCCAGACCGACCCCGAGTTCGGCAAGGACGTCGGCTTCTACGCCTTCGACCTGCCGTTCTACAACTGGCTCCTCGGCTGGCTGTTCATCACCGTCGTCATCTCCTTCTTCGGCGCGCTGATCTCGCACTACGTCTTCGGCGGCATCCGGCTGGCCGGCAAGGGCGGCCAGCTCGCCGGCCCGACCCGCGCGCAGCTCGCCATCACCGTCGGCCTCTTCGTGCTCCTGAAGGCCGTCGAGTACTTCTTCGACCGGTACAACCTGCTGCTGTCCGACCGCGGTGCCCCGCTGTTCATCGGCGCCACCTACACCGACCTCAACGCGGTGCTGCCGGCCAAGCTGATCCTGCTGTGCATCTCGGTGATCTGCGCGATCGCGTTCTTCGCCGGCGCCTTCCTGCGCAACCTGCAGCTCCCGGCCATCTCGCTCGTGCTGCTGATCCTGTCCGGCATCCTCGTCGGCGTCGCCTGGCCCGCCATCCTCGACCAGTTCTCGGTGAAGCCGAACGCCAACGAGAAGGAAGCGGCGTCCATCCAGCGCAACATGGACGCCACCCGCCGCGCCTACGGCCTCACCGACGTCCAGTACCAGCCCTACACGGGCAAGTCGGACGCCACCCCGGACCAGATCAAGAGCGACACCGGGACGATGTCGAACATCCGGCTGCTCGACCCGAACATCCTCTCCGACACCTTCACCCAGCGCGTCGGCCGCGAGAACTTCTACGGCTTCCCGGCCAAGCTGGACATCGACCGCTACACCGTCGGCGGCGTGACGCAGGACTACATCGTCGCGGCCAAGGAGATCAAGACCGAGGGCCTGACCGGCAACCAGACCAGCTGGATCAACAAGCACCTCGTCTACACCCACGGCAACGGCTTCGTCGTCGCGCCCGCCAACACCATCGACCGCGCGGTCAAGGACGCCAACTCCGACGGCGGCTACCCGATCGCCACGACCAGTGACACGCAGAACCCGGCGGGGGCCGGCGCACCCGCGCCCGGCCAGCCCGGCATCGAGGTCAAGGAACCCCGCATCTACTACGGCGAGCTGTCCGCGGCGCAATCCGACTACGCCATCGTCGGCGGCACGTCCGGCAACGCGCCCGGCGAGTACGACACCGCCACCGACCGCTACACCTACAAGGGCACCGGCGGCGTCCCCATCGACAACTTGTTCAACCGCCTCGCCTTCGCCGCCGAGTACGGCGAACGGAACATCCTGTTCTCCGACGCCATCGGCGACAACTCCAAGATCATGTACAACCGCGACCCGCGCGACCGCGTCAGCAAGGTCGCGCCGTGGCTGACCCTCGACGGCGACCCGTACCCGGCGGTCGTCGACGGCAAGATCCAGTGGATCATCGACGGCTACACCACGCTCAACAACTTCCCGTACGCCCAGCAGACCCAGCTCGGCGCGGCCACCAACGACTCCCTCACCGGCGTCGCCCGGCAGGCCAACAGCTCCATCAACTACATCCGCAACTCGGTCAAAGCCACCGTCGACGCCTTCAACGGCACCGTCACGCTGTACTCGATCGACGACAAGGAACCGGTCCTCAACGCCTGGGAGAAGGTCTTCCCCGGGCTCGTGAAGCCCAGCTCCGAGATCTCCCCGGACCTGCGCGCCCACTTCCGCTACCCCGAGGACCTCTTCAAGATCCAGCGTGAGCTGCTGTCGCGCTACCACGTCAGCAACCCGCAGGAGTTCTACTCGCAGCAGGCCTTCTGGAGCGTCCCGCAGGACCCGACCGCCGAAGGCGGCTCCAACCCGGCCGCGGCCGGCGCGGCCAACCAGCCCGGCTACTACGTCCTCGCCGACACCCCCGGCCAGACCAAGCCGACGTTCCAGCTGACCAGCTCCCTGACCGGTCTCCAACGCCAATACCTCGCGTCCTGGATGTCGGTGTCCTCCGACCCAGCCGACTACGGCAAGATCCGCGTCCTCCAGCTACCCAGCGCGGCCACCGGAGCCACCCAGGTCGACGGCCCGGTCCAAGTCCAGAACCGCTTCCAGAGCGACTCCCGCGTCGCCCAGGACCGCACCCTGTTCAACAACCCCAACGTCACCCCCATCTACGGCAACCTGATCACGCTCCCGGTCGCCGACGGCTTCCTCTACGTCGAACCCGTCTACATCCGGCAACGCAACCAGAACAGCTACCCGCAGCTGGCCCGCGTCCTCGTCTCCTACGGACCCAAGGTCGGCTACGGCGCCACCCTCCAGGAAGCCCTCGACCAGGTCTTCGGCGCCGGCACCGGCGAAGCCACCACCACGCCACCCCAAGCCGGCCAGCCGACGACCAACCCCCCGACATCCACGAACCCGACCACCACCCCGCCCCCCGGCAGCGGCGGCGGCAACGCGGCCCTCGACCGGGCAGTCGCCGACATCCAGTCGGCCCTCGCCAAGCTCAAAGCCGCCCAGCAATCCGGCAACTTCACCGACCAAGGCGCCGCACTGGCCGCCCTCGACGCCGCCGCCAAGGCCTACGAAGCAGCCAAGACCGCGGCACCCGGCACCAGTACGGCACCACCCAGCACCCAGCCCGGAGGGTGACGTCGGTAACCGAAGCGGCACCTGCTTTGCACCCGCCCGAAAGGCAGGCGTAAGGTAGGTGCCACGACGCGGGGTGGAGCAGCTCGGTAGCTCGCTGGGCTCATAACCCAGAGGTCGCAGGTTCAAATCCTGTCCCCGCTACAGAGGTAGGAGGCGTGTGCTCGCGGAAATCGCGAGCCACGCCTCTTTTCGCATTGCTTCTGGGGGTCGGACCCCCAGACCCCCGCCAGGGGGGCTTCGCCGCCCCTGGACCCCCCTGCGGTGGGCTGGGTTGGGTGGCTGGGTGGGTGGGTGGGTGGGTGGGTGTTCGGTGCCGGGGTTTTGTTGCCGCTCTTTTGTTTGCTGTGTGGGGCCGGGGCTTCTGTGGCTACGACTACCTCTGTTTGTGGCTGGGGGGCTGGGGTTTTTGGTCGTTGGGGCCAGGTTCCTTTGTGGAATGGGTTGGCTGCGTTCGGGAGTGTCTGTCCGCGACTGTCGCGAACGAGGCCGGGGGCTTCGCTGTTCGGGTCTTCGAGTGCCTGTTTGCTCGTGCATTCGCTCGCGCACCGCTCCGCGGTTCGGGGGTGGGGCTGTCGTGGTCCTCAGTGGAGCGGCTTGGGGGCTGGGGGTGTGTTGTTGCTGGTCAAGGGGGTTTTGGGACCCCCCTGTAATGGGCTTGGGGGGTCCGTGTAATCTATTCGAGTACCACAACGGCGCGGGGTGGAGCAGCTCGGTAGCTCGCTGGGCTCATAACCCAGAGGTCGCAGGTTCAAATCCTGTCCCCGCTACCACCAAGAGGCGCGTTCTCGGGAAATCCGGGAACGCGCCTCTTTTTTCATGTTGGGGCGGCTTTTGCTGCTGAACCTTCCGTCCGGACTGCGGAAAGCTGCGGATCCCACGATGTGGACGTCCGGTTTGGGTGGTTGCGGTGCGTGTCCGCGGTGCGCCAAGCCGGGGAGTGCCGGCCGCCGAACTCACCTGCCTGGAGGCTCCGGGGCGGCCCGCGTGCGTCTGGTTGGACCAAAATTTCCTGGGAGCGGTTGCAGAGCGTATTCAGGTCCACAGTGGACCTGGTCGCATTGGGCCGAACGAGGGGATCTCACTAGCCACAATGGACAGATACGCTGACCACTGTGGACACAGCGGCCGATAAGTGGGAATCTAGGAGGCGTGTCCGAATTGAATGCAACAGCCGCCGCCCTGCTCGGTCTGCTCCACGACGGTCCCGCCACCGGCGGGCAGCTCGTCGCCGGAGCCGGAGAGCGGTTCGGTGCCTTCTTCAGCGTCACCCGCAGCCAGGTGTACCGGGAGCTCCCGGCGCTGTCCAAGGAAGGCCTCGTCCGGCTCGGCAAGCAGGGCCCGCGCTCCAGCCAGCAGTACCTGATCACCGCCGCCGGCAAGAAGGCCTTCAAGGCCTGGCTGACCTCCGAAGCCGGCCCCGACCACCTGCGCAGCCCGCTCATCCTGCGGCTCGTGCACGCCGGCTCGCTGACGGCGAAGCAGCGCCAGACGCTGCTCGACTCCGCCCGGGCCAGCTACAGCCAGCAGCTCGACGACGCCAAGGCGGCCACCAAGGCGGCCGAGGGGCCGTACGAGAAGGCCGTCGCCGAGTTCGCCCAGGCGCAGGCCAAGGCCGCGCTGAAGCTGCTCGACGCCATCCCCGCGGCCTGAGGTTCGCGCGCCCGCGACCGGTCCCCGCAACCGGTCGCGGGTTTTGCCGTAACCTTGACAAACGTGAGTGATGAGTTCGACGCGGCACTGAAGGACCTGGCCGGCAAGCTGACGCAGATCGAGTCGGTGATGGACCTGGATGCGCTGCGTGCCCAGGTGGCCGACCTGGAGCAACAGGCCTCGAGCCCGACGCTCTGGGACGACCCGGAGGCGGCGCAGAAGGTCACCAGCCAGCTGTCCCACCGGCAGGGCGAGCTGCGCCGGGTCTCCGACCTGCGCCAGCGGCTCGACGACCTGGGCGTGCTCTACGAGCTCGCCGAGGCCGAGGGCGACTCCGGCAGCATGGGCGAGGCCGAGACCGAGCTCGCCGACCTCGGCAAGGCCATCGACGGCCTCGAGGTCCGCACCCTGCTCTCCGGCGAGTACGACGACCGCAACGCCGTCGTCACCATCCGCTCCGAGGCCGGCGGCGTCGACGCCGCCGACTTCGCCGAGATGCTCCTGCGCATGTACCTGCGCTGGGCGGAGCGCCACGGCTACCCGACCGACGTCTACGACATCTCCTACGCCGAAGAGGCGGGCATCAAGTCGGCGACGTTCAAGGTCAGCGCCCCCTACGTCTACGGCACCCTCTCCGTCGAGCAGGGCACCCACCGGCTCGTCCGGATCTCGCCGTTCGACAACCAGAGCCGCCGCCAGACGTCGTTCGCGCACGTCGAGGTGCTGCCCGAGGTCGAAGAGGTCGACCACGTCGACATCCCGGAAAAGGACATCCGGGTCGACGTCTACCGCTCGTCGGGCCCCGGTGGACAGAGCGTGAACACGACCGACTCCGCGGTGCGCATCACGCACCTCCCGACGAACATCGTCGTCTCCTGCCAGAACGAGAAGTCGCAGCTGCAGAACAAGGCGGCCGCGATGAAGGTCCTCCAGGCCCGGCTGCTGCAGCGGAAAAAGGAGGAAGAGCGCAAGGAGATGGACGCGCTCAAGGACGGCGGCTCCAGCTGGGGCAACCAGATGCGCTCCTACGTGCTGCACCCGTACCAGATGGTGAAGGACCTGCGGACCGAGTTCGAGGTCGGCAACCCCACCGCGGTGCTCGACGGCGACATCGACGGCTTCCTCGACGCCGGCATCCGCTGGCGCAAGCAGACCGCCTGATCGGCGCAGGGGGTGTTTGCGCGACCGCTCACCGTACGCAAACACCCGCTGCTCCACCCGGGTGGCCCGGGCAACCGGGGCTTCACGAGACCGGTGGGTAGTATGCCGAATCGTGATCCGGCTCGAAGAGGTTTCCAAGGTCTACAAGACCTCGACGCGGCCCGCGCTCGAGCGGGTGTCCGTCGACATCGAAAAGGGTGAGTTCGTCTTCCTCATCGGTCCCTCGGGATCGGGGAAGTCGACCTTCCTCCGGCTGCTGCTGCGCGAAGAGACGCCCAGCAAGGGCCGTGTGATGGTGTCCAACTTCGACGTCGCCAAGCTGGCCCGCCGCCGGGTCCCCCGCCTGCGGCAGACCATCGGCTGCGTCTTCCAGGACTTCCGCCTCCTGGCGAACAAGACCGTCGCGGAGAACGTGGCGTTCGCCCTCGAGGTCATCGGCAAGCCCGGCCCGACCATCAAGAAGGTCGTCCCCGAGGTGCTGGAACTCGTCGGCCTCGACGGCAAGGCCGACCGGCTCCCCAACGAGCTCTCCGGTGGTGAGCAGCAGCGCGTCGCGATCGCGCGCGCGTTCGTGAACCGCCCGCTGGTGCTGCTCGCCGACGAACCGACCGGGAACCTGGACCCCGACACCAGCCAGGACATCATGCTGCTGCTGGAGCGGATCAACCGCACCGGCACGACCGTCCTGATGGCCACCCACGATCACTCCATCGTGGACTCCATGCGGCGCCGAGTCGTCGAGCTGCAGCTCGGCCGGGTGATCCGCGACGACGCCCGCGGCGTCTACGGCATCGGTCGCTGACCACGCATCCCGTACCGACGCCGCCCCGCCAAGCCGCCCCCGAACCCAAGGACCTGCACCCGCCATGCGCGCCAGTTTCGTCTTCAGTGAGGTAGTCACCGGCCTGCGCCGGAACGTCACGATGACCATCGCGATGATGCTGACCACGGCCGTGTCGCTCGCCATGCTCGGCGGCGGCCTCCTCGCCGTGCGCACCATCGACAAGATGAAGTCCAACTTCCTCGCCGACGTCGAGGTTTCGGTCTACCTCACCGACGACATCAGCGCGAACGACAAGAACTGCACGCAGGCGCTGTGCCAGTCGCTGCGGAGCTCGCTGCAGAGCAACAACGGCGTCGAGTCGGTCGTGTTCGAGAACCGCGACCAGGCCTTCGACCGCTTCAAGAAGATCTTCGAGAGCCAGCCGGAGCTGATCGCGCTCACCGGCCCCGAATCGCTGCCCGCGTCGCTGCACGTGAAGCTGAAGGACCCGGACCGCAGCGACGCGATCGTGCAGGAGTACGCGAACAAGCCGGGCGTGCGGAAGGTCGACGACCAGAAGAAGTTCCTCGACCGCGTCTTCAACGCCTTCAACGGCGTCCGCAACATGGCCTTCGGCGCCGCGCTCATCATGGCCATCGCCGCGCTGCTGCTGATCGCCAACACGATCCAGGTGTCCGCGTTCACCCGGCGCACCGAGGTCGGCATCATGCGGCTGGTCGGCGCGACGCGGTGGTACACACAGCTGCCGTTCCTCCTGGAGGCGGTGGTCGCCGGCGTGGTCGGCGCGGTCCTCGGGATCCTCATGCTGGTGCTCACCAAGGTCAGCTTCCTCGACTCGGTGTTCACCGGCGACGTCTTCCCGAAGATCACCACGCTGGAGCTGCTGTTCCCGGTCGCGCCGATCCTGCTCGGGGTGTCCGTGCTGATCTCCGCCATCACCGGGTACGTCACGCTGCGGCTGTACGTCCGGCACTAGTTTTAACCAGCTGCTCGTCGCTCCGAGAATCACGTAGAGTGGTCGTATGCCCAAGGAACGTGGCCAGAAGGTGATCGTGTCGAACCGCAAGGCGCGGCACGATTACTCCATCCTCGACACCTACGAGTGCGGTCTCGTGCTCGTCGGCACCGAGGTCAAGAGCCTGCGCGAGGGCAAGGCGTCGCTGGCGGACGCGTTCGCGACGGTCGACGACGGCGAAGTGTGGCTGCGCAACGTGCACATCCCGGAGTACACGCAGGGCACGTGGACCAACCACATGCCGCGGCGCACCCGGAAGCTGCTGCTGCACCGGCGCGAGATCGAGAAGCTCATCGGCAAGACCAAGGAGAGCGGGCTCTCCCTGGTGCCGCTGTCGATGTACTTCAAGGACGGCAAGGTCAAGGTCGAGATCGCGCTGGCCCAGGGCAAGAAGGCCTACGACAAGCGGCAGACGCTCGCCAAGCGCGACGCGGAGCGGGACATCAGGAAGGCCATGGGCCGCGCGCTCAAGGGCCGGTTCACGGAGTGACGCCCGGCCCGGCCGCCGATGCCGACGTCGCCGGCTGGACGGCGTCGCTGGGGCTGCCGGGCCTGGTCGACCTGCACGTCCACTTCCTGCCGAAGCCGGTGCTGGACAAGGTCTGGGCGTACTTCGACCGGGCCTCGACGCACTACGGCACCGAGTGGCCGGTGTTCTACCGGACGTCCGAAGAGGAGCGCCTGCGGACGCTGCGTTCGCTCGGTGTCACGCGCTTCGCGCCACTGGTCTACCCGCACAAGCCGGGGATGGCGCAGTGGCTGACCGACTGGGCACTCGAGTTCGCTTCGCGGGTCCCGGACGCGGTGCCGACCGGGACGTTCTACCCCGAACCCGGCGCCGGGTCCGCTGTGGACGGTGCGCTGCGGGCCGGCGCCCGGGTGTTCAAGGCGCACGTGCAGGTGGGTGCCTACGACCCGCGTGACGACCGGCTGAAGCCGGTGTGGGGTGCGCTGGCCGACGCCGGTGTCCCGGTCGTCGTCCACTGTGGACACGGGCCGTTGCGGGGCGACTTCACCGGGTTGGCGGTCTTCGGCGAAGTCCTGGCGCGGCACCCGAAGCTGACGGCGGTGCTCGCGCACGCGGCGATGCCGGAGTTCGGGGCGGCGTTCGACCTCCTGGCCAAGTACCCGCGGGTGCACCTGGACACCACGATGGTCGGCGTGCCCTTCGCCGAGGCGATGTCGCCGCTGCCGCCGGACTGGACAGCGCGGCTGGCCGCATACGCCGACCGCGTCGTGCTCGGCACGGACTTCCCGAACATCCCGTACCCGTACGCGACGCAGCTGCAGGCGATCGCCGGCTGGGCCGCGGCCGACGATCGCCTGGGGGAGCCGTTCCTGCGGGCGGTCCTGCACGACACGCCGTCGCGCCTCCTCAGCGCTTGAGCGCAGCTCGTTCGCTGACGGCGACCGCCCGGCCGAGCAGGTCGGACACCGGGATCTGCCTGCCCGCCAGGAGGAACCCGGCCGTCGCCAGCAGCACCCATGGCACCGGGCCATGGGCGATGCCGTCCGAGAGCGGGGCGAACCCGTGCGCCGCCAGGCCGAGCAGGCCACCCGACACCATGAGCCCGGCCACGACCAGCTGCGGCGTCCGGACGGTGAGTGCGCCGGTGTCGCGCTGCATCTCGAAGTGGGCGAACAGCCGCAGCAGCCCCAGCAGCACCAGCCCGCACGCCGCGAACCACCCGGGTGCCATGACCAGCCAGAACACCGTGCCCGGCGCCGGCGTCCGGTAACCGAGCCCGTAGACGGTCACGCCCGCGACGACGATCAGCGCCGGCATGTGCCAGAGGTAGACGCTCATGAACCGGGCGCCGAGCCAGCCGAGGGCGTCGCCGACGCCGGGGCGCGCCGCGAGCGCGTTGAGCTGCGGGCGGAAGGCGAGCAGCAGGCCGATCTGGCCGACGGCGAGGAAGGCGAGCAGCACGGTCGGCGGGCTCATGTTCGACACCGGCGCGCCGGGCATGCCGATCATGCTGGCCGGGTACGGTCCGAACGCGACCATCAGCGCGGTGACGCCGAACCCGGCGGCGGACAGCGTCAGCGCGCCGCGGCGGCTCAGCGAGCCGAGGCGGCCTTCGACGTAGTGGAAGCCGAGCTGGTGCACCGCGACCCAGACGAAGATCGCGTTGGCGTAACCGATGTAGCCGAAGTCGTTGAAGCGGGCGACGTCGACGAGGATGCCCGCCGCGCCCATGGCGAGCGGCACTTTCAGGCCCCAGCGCCGGTGCGCGGCGGCCATGAGCGGCGTGAGCAGCACGACGAGCACGTACACGGCGAGGAACCACAGCAGCTGCGCGGCGATCGCGCTGCCGACCTGCACCGGCTGCGGCGGGACGCCCAGGCCGCGCAGGAAGTCCGGCACGATCAGCCAGACCGCCAGCAGCGGCAGCACCGGCACCATCAGGCGCTTGATGCGCCCGGCGAGCCACTGCCGCGGGGACGCCGCGCGGCGGAACGAGATCAGGTTCGCCGCGCCGCCGGCGAAGAAGACCAAGGGCATCACTTGGCTGAGCCACGTGACGACCCACCAGCCCGGCGTCGCGAGGGCGTTGCCGGTGGCGAGGTGCCCGTCGGAGTAGGAGAGCACCGGCATGGTCCAGTGCTGGGCGATGACGGCGAGGATGGCCCCCGCCCGGACGACGTCGAGAAACCTGTCCCGGCTCGTGTGCATGCTGATCAGCTTGGCCGCTTCGACCTGGGGAAACAGCGGTGCTGACCGGCCTCTTCGAGGTGCTGTTGACCCCCGGTGGAGACGGGGGTTTCCCCTACCTCAGGCCGTCCGGCTCGGGTTCCGGCTCGTGCTGCGTGGCGGCGAGCCGGTACTCCCAGCCGTGCTCGGTGAGGCCGAGCTCGTAACGGGTCTCGATCTTCGGGCCGCCGTGGAGGTGGATGTGCCGGATGACGGTGCCGGGCACCGGTTCGGCGTCCCCGAGCTCCTGGACGCGGCCGTCGAGCGGGCCGCCGAAGAAACGGACGCAGCGAGTCTCGTCGGACATCTGCGCGCTCCTCTCGACGACAGTTCCGCTCATGGTAGGTGAGCGCTCACACCGGTGCCGCCCGCGGAACGGGTGACTCGTTGTCCACCCTACGGGACTTCCGGTCACGCGCTGTTCCTCAGCGGCCCAGGTACGTCAACACCGCACGCACGCGGCGGTGTTCCTCCGCGCTGGCTTCGAGCCCGAGCTTCGAGAAGATGTTGCCGATGTGCTTCTCCACCGCGCCGTGCGAAACGACCAGGGAGTTCGCGATCGCCGTGTTCGACAGGCCCTGCGCCATCAGCCCCAGGACCTCGGACTCGCGGGCGGTCAGCGCGTCGAGCGGGTTGCGGCGGCCGCGGGCCATCAGCTGGGCGATGACGTCCGGGTCGATCGCCGTGCCGCCGTTCGCCACGCGGCGGACCGCGTCCAGGAAGTCCGCGACGTCCGCCACGCGCTCCTTCAGCAGGTAGCCGACGCCGCCCGCGCCGCCCGAGAGCAGCTCGACCGCGTACGACTCCTCGACGTACTGCGACAGCACCAGCACCGGCAGGCCCGGGATCTCCTTGCGCGCCGCCAGCGCCGCGCGCAGACCCTCGTCGGTGAACGTCGGTGGCATGCGGACGTCGACGATCGCCAGGTCAGGACGGTGTTCCTTGACCGCGCCGAGGAGGTCGTCCCCGTTGTCGACGGCCGCGGCCGTCTCGATGCCCTCGTCGGCGAGCAGGCGGGTCACCCCGGCCCGCAGCAGCACGGCGTCCTCGGCGATGACTACCCGCATCCGGCCCCCAAGCTCGTGGATGAACGGGGTCCAGCCTATTCACCACTGGCAGGGGAGGTCAGCCCGGATCACGGTCGGCCCGCCCACCGGGCTGACCACGGTGATGACGCCGTCGATCGTCGCGGCGCGGTCGGCCAGGCCGGCCAGCCCGCCGCCGGGGCGCACTTCCGCGCCGCCGTGGCCGTTGTCGGTGATCTCGACGACGACGTGGTCGTCGGTCCGCCACACCTTCACCCCGGCTTCGGTCGCTCCGGAGTGCTTGGCGATGTTCGTCAGCGTCTCGCCGACGATGAAGTACGCCGTCGTCTCCACCGCGGCCGGCGGGCGCGGGTCGACCGCCACCGAGACGTCCACCGGGATCGGCGACTTCGCCGCCTGCGCCGACAGCGCCGCGTCCAGCCCCCGGTCGCCGAGGACGGCCGGGTAGATGCCGCGCGCCAGGTCGCGCAGCTCCGACACGGCGAGCTTCGCGTCCGTGTGCGCCTCGTCGATCAGCTCCCGCACCGCCTGCGGGTCGTGGTCGAACTTCGACTTCGCGCGCCCCAGGCTCATCGCGACGGCCACCAGCCGCTGCTGCGCGCCGTCGTGCAGGTCACGCTCGATGCGGCGGCGTTCGGCTTCGGCCGCGTCGACACCGCGGGCCCGCGACGCCTGCAGCCGCTGGGCCTTCTGCTCCAGCCGCTTCGTGCGGTTCGGCCCGAGCAGCGCCAGCGCCAGCTCGCCGTGCAGCCAGCCCAGCCACGGCGTCACCCAGATCGCCATCGGCAGCAGCACGATCGACGCCAGCGCGATCGCGAACTCCACGCACGCCAGCGGGAACGCCGCCATCAGGTACGCCAGGTCACGCCACGTCGTCGGGTCGCTCAGCCGGGTGACCCACCGCCGCACCGGCGTCTGCCCCACGAGCGAGCGGCGCTCCACCGGCGGCAGCGGCACGCTCAGCAGCTTGCCGGCCCAGCCCCGCTCGCGGTCGCCGGACCAGCGGACGAAGCTCGTCGTCGCCAGCAGGATCGGGAACCCGACCCAGACCACCGCCGTGGCGATGCCGACGGCCATGCCGACCACGACCAGCACGAACTGCACGAGCCGGAAGACGAAGCTGACGAGCATGTAGAGGATCGTGCGAGCCGGGTGCGGCCGCGGGTGTTCCAGCTGTTGCGCCTCGCTCATCCCGCCACCAGGTTCTTCTCTTCCACGTCGGCCCACCAGCGCTCCATCCGGCGGCGCTGCCCCACCGTCGGCCCGAGCAGCGCGTGCGCCAGCCGGGCGTGCGTCCCCGCCAGCGCCTTGGTCAGCGCCACCGACAACGCGATGCACAACACCCCCAGTGCCGCCCACGGTAGCGCTTCGAAGGTGGAGTCGACGGTCAGCCACGGCGCCTCCCAGTCCGGGAAGCGGTACTCGCCGCCGGGCAGCCACCGGAAGTAGACCGGCAGGAAGGCGAGCGCGAGGCTCGTCGCCCAGAACGTCGTCACGAGCACGAACTCGACCAGGCCCACCGGGAAGAGGAGGGCGAAGTAGGCGAGGTCCCGCCAGGTCGAGGGGTCCTTCAGCCGCCCCTTCCACCGCGCGGACTGCTTGCCGGCGGGCAGCGGCAGGTAGGGGAGGTCGATGTAGCGGTCCAGCAGCGCGTAGACCCGCGCCCGCTCCAGCCGGGCGGCTCCGCGCACACCGAGCACGACGACGGCGAGCAGGCCCACGCCGACCCACACCACGGCGGTCCCGACACCGGCCGAGACCAGGGCCGTGAGGAACCCGAACGCCAGGATCCCCAGCGGCAGGTTCATCAGCAAGAACACCACCGAACCACCGAACGGCGGATCCCGCCTCTCGCGCACCATGACGCACTCCTTTCGACGGCTACCAGCATCGCGGCCGGCCGAGGTGTGCGACATGGTGCGAGCGGGCATCCCGGCGGTAGGGCTGGCCCCACCCCACCCCGCCCGGACTAAAGCGGTGGCGCCGGGCGTTATGATGGCTACGACCCAACAAGGGGGTGAACGGTTTCGACTTTGGACGTTGATTCAGGAGAAGCGTGCCGGTGCAGGCGAGAGACCACCGTAAGCGTCATCGCAACCAAATAAGCGCCGACTCCAGTCAGCGCGAGTTCGCCCTCGCCGCCTGAGCGAGTGCGACTCTGTCGGCCCGGGTTCGCCTCCGGCCCGGGTACCGGCATCAGCTAGGAGGCTCAGCGACTGTCCCGGCCACGGGGAACAGTCGTGAAGCAAACAGTGGCTGGGCTCGTCACCTCGGCTTGTTCGCGTGACCGAGGGAGCCAAGCAGAGACGTAGCGGACTGCGCACGGAGAAGCCCTGTTGATACGCCAGAGGACCCGGGTTCAATTCCCGGCACCTCCACGGCACTTCGCGGAAAGGCCCACGCCCCTTCGGGGCTGGGCCTTTCCTTCGTTCTGTCGTGTCTTTGGGGGTCGGACCCCCAAGCCCCCGCCAGGGGGCTCCGTCCCCTGGACCCCCGGGGTGGTTGCGTTGGGTGGTGAGGTGGGTGTGGCGGGGGCCACTTGTGAGTGAAATTTTCGTTAGTGTCATGCTGGGGGTCCGACCATGGCTCCGCACCCGTGGGGCCGGAAGTAGGTGGCCAGATGACCTGGGCCCGACGCAGCGGCAGCTCTCTTGCCAACGATGAAGACAGCCGGATGGGTGTGATCCGGGCTGAAGAGGCCGTGCGACTCGGCGAACAAAACGATCGGGCCGTTCTCACCGTGGCCGGGCACTCCGCCGACTCGCGGGAATGTGCCGAACTGCTCGCCATGCTCGGGCTCGACGCCGGGCGTCGACGGCAACGGACCGCCTGAGCGCCTCACACCAGGTCCGCCACGTGGACCACCTTGTTCCGGCCCGTCGCCTTCGCGTGGTACAGCGCCGTGTCCGCCGCGTCCAGCAAACGCTGCAGTGACGTGCCCGCCATCGGGTAGACCGCTATTCCTATCGAGACCGACAGGCCCGTTATCGACAGCTGGCCCGCCGGGACCTTCAGCGCGCTGATCGCCCGCCTGATGCGCTCCGCCACCGCTCCGATGTCCGGCTGGGTGATGCCCGGCAGCAGCACCACGAACTCTTCGCCGCCGAAACGGCCCACCGCGTCACCCCGGCCGCGGACCGCCGAGATGATCGATTGGGCCACCGCCTTCAACACCGCGTCGCCCGCCAAGTGGCCGTACGTGTCGTTCACCTGCTTGAAGTGGTCCAGGTCCAGCATCAGCAAGCCGAACGTGCCGCGCTGGCGGGCCGTGGCCGCCAGGGTGCGCTCCGCCAGCGCGTGCCAGCCGCTCGTGTTGTACAGCCCCGTCTTCTCGTCGCGGTGGGCCGCCACCTCCAGCTGCTTCACCAGCACCGTCCGGTGCAACAGCAGCAACGGCGGGAACGCCAGCGCCACCAGGCCCGGCAACGTCGCCAGGGCCACCGCGTTCAACGCGCCCAGGCACAGCGTCGCCACCTCGAGGCCGTTGTCCGACCACGTGCCGAACAACGCCTCCGGTGTCCGGCCGACCTCGCGGCGGGCGGGGAGCACCAGCAGGGCGTTCACCGCGAAGAACGTCACCCCCGCCGCCGCGATGGCCAGCGTTCCGAGCCAGGCGTGCGTCATGGCCGCGCGGACGTCGGCGAAGCCCGAAACCCGCAGGACCGACTGGGCCGCGTAACACGACAGCACGATGATCGCCGCGTTGCTGACCGTGCGGGAGGCCGGGACGCGCTGCAGGCGGTACCAGCTGCGGATCGCCAGGTGTGCGTACAAACCCGCGACCAGGACCGCCAGCAGCAGCGGGGGCAGCAACAGGACGCCGGCGAACGTCCAGACCGACGTCATGTTGATGTGCGGTGTCCCCGACACGCGACGGCGGATGCGCTCCACGCGCCGGCCCGTCTCCGACTGCGCCACCCCGAGCACGAGCAGCACCGCCAGGATCGCCAGCGTCCTGCGGTCCACCGCGATCGGGGACGGGCGCAGCGTCAGCACCACCGCCACCACTTCGCTCGCCAGGCAGTAGACGATCACCCGCGGACCCTGGCGCCACAGCGCCCAGCGCCGCGGTGCCACGAGCACGTCACGAAAACGCGGCACAGTGCGCGGGACCCCGCCGCCGGTCCGCATACTCATGGTGTCCGGCCGGTAACGGAGCCGGTCCGGCTCGGCGTGGTGAAGGGAGGCGCACCATGTGCGGACGCGACAACTGAGGTCATCGATCCTCCACCCCCACCCGGCGCCACGCCCTCGCGATCGGCACGGCCACCGCGGCACCCGCCGCCCCGGCCGCCGCGATGGTGTGCGCCGGGCCCAGCACGTCGGCCAGCACGCCCGCCGCGGCCGCGCCGACTCCCTGCACCGTGATCAGGCCCGCCGAGTTGACCCCGGCGCACTGCGCGCGGTGCTCGTCCGGCACCCGCCGCATGAACGACACTGTTCCTTGGATATTGTATCCAGTCGCCAGTAGTCCGGATATTGCCAGCAGCACCACCGAGACGACCAGGCCCGGCTGGAAGACGAACAACACGAGCGGCAGGCCCGCCGCGATCCCGAGCAGCCCGAGCACCCGGACCTGGACGTGTTCCGGGATCCACTTGCCGAACACGACGCCGCCGAGGACGCTGCCCGCCGGGTCCGCCGCCATCAGCAGTCCCACCAGCGTCGCGCCCGCGCCGATGCCCGCCGCGTACGGCGCGGCCAGCGCTTCGGGGACGACGTAGAAGCCGGCCAGCCAGTTGAGCGCCACCAGCGTCCGCAGCGCCGGGTCGCGCCAGACCAGCCGGAGGCCCGCGCCCGTCGTGGCCGGCCAGCCCGGCCGGACCGCCTGCGCGATCGCCGCCCGCCGCCGGACGCCGGCGACCAGGAACACCGCCGAGAGCAGGAACGTCGCCGCGTCCAGGGCCAGCGCGGCGGACGGTGCGAGCGCGGCGATCAGCACCCCGCCGCCGGCGAACCCGGCCAGCTGCGCGCCCTGGATCGTCACGTTCCGCAGGGCCATCCCGACCAGATACCGCTCGCCTTCGAGGACCGACGGCAGCAGCGCCTGCTGTGCCGCCTTGAACGGCCCGCCGAGCGCCGTCATCACCGCGACCAGCACGCACAGCACCCACAGCGGGACGCCGGGGATCGCGATGACGGCGACCAGCGCGGCCCGGGCCAGGTCGGTCGCGACCATCACGTCGCGGCGCGGCCACCGGTCGCCCGCGCCGGCCAGCAGGATGCCGCCGAGCAGGGAGGGCACGTACGTCAGCGCGTAGGTGAGGCCGGTCAGCGCGGCCGAGGACGTGCGCTGGAAGACGAGGACCGCGAGCGCGACCCGGGCGAGCTGGTCGCCGCAGATCGACAGCAGCTCGGCGGCCCACATCGCCCGGAACTCGGCGACGGCGAGCACCGCGCCGAAACCGACCTTCTCCACGCGTGCGTCATCCATCGGTGCCCCTCGAAACCGCGGCTCCAGCCACGGTAATCACCGACCGGAGTGGAATCGAGCCGTTCGGTGACAGTTGCCCCGTTCGCACCAGCCCCGGCCCCCGGACGGCCCGCGACGGCCGTCAGGCGGGATGGCCGCCGATCCGGGTGGTCAGCTCGGCCGCCGTCGCCGCGACGTCCGCGGCGAGGTCCGGCCACGTCTCCGGGCAGGGCTCGGCCGCGCAGTGGTGGCGCAGGGTCACGCTGATCGCCGCCAGCGGGCGGGCGCCGTGGTCGAAGACCGGGCAGGCCACCGAGGCGAACCCCGCGGTGACGTGGCCGTCCTCGACCGACCAGCCGAGCCGGCGTTCCGCGGTCAGGGTGCGGCGCAGCTCGGCCAGCGTGCGCGGGCCGCGGCCGGTGCGGAGCACGAACGCCGCCGCCGAGGGGAACAGCGCGCGGACGTGCGGGGCGGGCAGGTGCCGCAGGATCGCCCGGCCGGACGCGGTCAGCTGCGCCGGGAGCCGGACGCCGACCTCCGTCACCAGCGTCTCCGGCCGGGCCGGGCGTTCCTTGATCAGGTACAGCGACTCGTTGCCGTGCAGGACGCCCAGGTGGGCGGTGTGCCCGACGCGGTCGACGAGCTTGCGCAGCAACGGCCCGGCCAGCCGCTCGAGCGGGTCGTGGCGCAGGTAGGCCGAGCCCAGCTCGAACGCCGCGATGCCCAGGCCGTAACGGCGTTCCGCGGGCAGGTGGACGACGAAACCGGCGGCCTCCAGTTCGCCGAGCAGGTGGTACGTGGTCGAGCGGGGGAGGTTCGCCTCGCGCGCGATCGCCGCCGCGGTGACCGGGCCGGGCCGGGTCGCCAGCAGGCGCAGCACCGCCAGCCCGCGGCGCAGCGCCGGGACGTCGCTGCTGTCGCCCATGGCCCGAGCCTAGCGTCTGGGATCCCAGACAAAACCACTCCGTGGGGCATGCCACCAGCGGTTCCGAAGGGGTGCAATGGGCCCATGCCGGAAAAAGTGCTCCTGGGCCCGGAACCCCTGACCGCCGCCCAGGTCGTCGACGTCGTCCGCGGCCACGCGCCCGTCGGGCTCACGGACGCGGCCGAGAAGAACCTCGCCGCGACCCGCCAGCACATCGAGAACCTCGCGCACGCCGTCACGCCGACCTACGGCGTCTCGACCGGCTTCGGCGCGCTCGCCACCCGTCACATCCCGGTCGAGAGCCGGACCGCGCTGCAGCGCAGCCTGATCCGCTCGCACGCCGCCGGCGCCGGGCCCGCCGTCGAGGCCGAGGTCGTCCGCGCGCTGATGCTGCTGCGGCTGCGCACCCTCGCCAGCGGCTACACCGGCGTCCGGCCGGGCACCGCGCAAACGCTTGCGGCCCTGCTCAACGCCGACATCACCCCGATCGTCCACGAGTACGGCTCGCTCGGCTGCTCCGGCGACCTGGCGCCGCTCGCCGCCGTCGCGCTCGCGCTCATGGGCGAAGGCGAAGTGACGTACCGCGGCGAGATCGTCGAAGCAGGCGAAGCGCTGAAGCACGCCGGGATCGAGCCGGTCGTCCTCGCCGAGAAGGAGGGCCTCGCGCTCACCAACGGCACCGACGGCATGCTCGGCATGCTCCTGCTCGCCGCCGCCGACCTGCACCGGCTCTTCGACGTCGCCGACCTCACCGCCGCGATGAGCGTCGAGGCCCTGCTCGGCACCGACCGCGCGTTCGCCGCGGACCTCCAGGCCCTGCGCCCGCACCCCGGCCAGGCGAAGTCCGCGGCCCGGATGTGGCAGGCGCTGCAGGGCTCGAAGATCGTCGAGAGCCACCGCGGCCCGGACTGCAACCGCGTCCAGGACGCCTACTCGCTGCGCTGCGCCCCGCAGGTCCACGGCGCCGCGCGCGACAGCCTCGCGCACGCCGAGCTCGTCGGCGAGCGCGAGCTGATGTCCGCTGTGGACAACCCGGTCGTGCTGGCCGACGGCCGTGTCGAGTCCACCGGCAACTTCCACGGCGCGCCCGTCGCGTACGTGCTGGACTTCCTGGCCATCCCGATCGCCGACGTCGCCAGCATCGCCGAGCGCCGCACGGACCGGATGCTCGACAAGGCGCGCTCGCACGGCCTGCCGCCGTTCCTCGCCGACGACCCCGGCGTCGACTCCGGCCACATGATCGCCCAGTACACCCAGGCCGCCGTGGTCAGCGAGCTGAAGCGGCTCGCCGTGCCGGCGTCGGTCGACTCGATCCCGAGCAGCGCCATGCAGGAGGACCACGTCTCCATGGGCTGGTCGGCCGCGCGGAAGCTGCGCAAGGCCGTCGACGGCCTGACGACCGTCCTCGCCGTCGAGCTGCTGACGGCGGCCCGGGCGCTTGACTTCCGCGCGCCGCTGGAGCCGTCGCCGGTCACCGGCCGCGTCCGGGATCTGCTGCGCACCAAGGTGAACGGCCCCGGTCCCGACCGCCACCTGGCGCCGGAGATCGCGGCCGCCGAAGAACTCGTCCGCTCCGGCGCCGTCCTCGACGCCGCCCGTCTGGAGGTCTGAGAATGTCCCGCGTCGTCCGTGCCGCCCGCGGCACCCAGCTCACCGCCAAGTCGTGGCAGACCGAAGCCGCGCTGCGGATGTTCCACAACAACCTCGACCCCGACGTCGCCGAGCGGCCCGACGACCTGGTCGTCTACGGCGGCACCGGCAAGGCCGCCCGCAACTGGGCGAGCTTCGACGCCATCACCCGCGAGCTGACCACTTTGGACGTCGACGAGACGCTGCTGGTGCAGTCGGGCAAGCCGGTCGGCGTGTTCCGCACACACGAGTGGGCGCCGCGCGTGCTGATCGCGAACTCGAACCTGGTCGGCGACTGGGCGACCTGGCCCGAGTTCCGCCGCCTCGAGCAGCAGGGCCTGACCATGTACGGCCAGATGACCGCGGGCTCGTGGATCTACATCGGCACCCAGGGCATCCTCCAGGGCACCTACGAGACGTTCGCCGCCGTGGCGAAGAAGAAGTTCGGCGGCTCGCTGAAGGGGACGCTCACCGTCACCGCCGGACTCGGCGGCATGGGTGGCGCGCAGCCGCTGGCCGTGACCATGAACGACGGCGTCGCGCTGGTCGTCGAGTGCGACCCGCAGCGCGCGCACCGCCGCGTCGAGACCCGCTACCTCGACGAGGTGGCCGACGACCTCGACGGCGCGATCGCCCGCGTCACCAAGGCGAAGAAGGAAGGCAAAGCGCTGTCGGTCGGCGTCGTCGGCAACGCCGCCGAGGTGCTGCCGGAGCTGCTGCGGCGGGGCGTCGAGGTCGACATCGTCACCGACCAGACGTCCGCGCACGACCCGCTTTCCTACCTGCCCAAGGGTGTCAGCGTCGACGACTGGCACGACTACGCGGCCAAGAAGCCCGACGAGTTCACCGACCGCTCGCGCGAGTCGATGGCCGAGCACGTCGAGGCCATGCTCGGGTTCCTGGACCGCGGCGCCGAGGTCTTCGACTACGGCAACTCCCTGCGCGGCGAGGCCAAGCTCGGCGGCTGCGAGCGCGCGTTCGACTTCCCCGGCTTCGTGCCCGCCTACATCCGCCCGCTGTTCTGCGAGGGCAACGGCCCGTTCCGCTGGGCCGCGCTCTCCGGCGACCCCGAGGACATCGCGGCCACCGACCGCGCGATGCTCGAACTGTTCCCGGAGAACGAATCCCTCGCCCGCTGGATCCGGCTGGCCGGCGAGCGCGTGGCGTTCCAGGGCCTGCCGGCGCGGATCTGCTGGCTCGGCTACGGCGAACGGCACCTGGCCGGCCTGCGGTTCAACGAGATGGTGGCCAGCGGCGAGCTGAAGGCGCCGGTCGTCATCGGCCGCGACCACCTCGACTCCGGCAGCGTCGCCTCGCCGTACCGCGAGACCGAGGGCATGGCCGACGGCTCCGACGCGATCGCCGACTGGCCGCTGCTCAACGCCCTGGTCAACACGTCCTCGGGCGCCAGCTGGGTGTCGATCCACCACGGCGGCGGCGTCGGCATGGGCCGGTCCATCCACGCGGGCCAGGTCAGCGTGGCCGACGGGACGCTCCTGGCCGCGCAGAAGCTGGAGCGGGTGCTCACCAACGACCCGGGCATGGGCGTCATCCGGCACGTCGACGCCGGCTACGACCGCGCGGCCGAGGTCGCCGGCGAGCGCGGCGTGCGCGTCCCGATGCGGGAGGGTGCGTGACCGCCTCCGGGCTCCTCGGCGAGATCGACGGCGTCGGGCGCGACCGGAAGCGCGGCGGCTACTCGCGCCACGCCTTCGACGCGCCCGAGCAGGACCTGCGGGCGTGGTTCGGCGAGCGCGCGCTGGGGCTCGGGCTCGACGTCGACACCGACCACAACGGCAACATCTGGGCCTGGTGGGGGCCGCCGGGACCGGACGCCGTCGTCACCGGCAGCCACCTCGACTCGGTCCCCGGCGGCGGGGCGTTCGACGGCCCGCTCGGCGTCGCGAGCGCACTGGCCGCGGTGGAAGCGTTGCAGGCGCGCGGGTTCCGGCCTACGAAGCCGTTCGCGGTCGTCGTGTTCGCCGAGGAGGAGGGCGGCCGGTTCGGCGTCCCGTGCCTCGGCTCGCGGCTGCTCACCGGCACGATCGACGCCGACAAGGCCCGCGGCCTGCGGGACGCCGACGGCGTGACGTTCGCCGAAGCGGCCGCGAAGTCCGGGTTCGACCCGGACCGGGTAGGGGCGGATCCGGCGCGGCTCGGGCTGATCGGGAAGTTCGTCGAGCTGCACGTCGAGCAGGGCCGCGGGCTGATCGACCTCGGCTCGCCGGTGGCCGTCGGAAGCACGGTGATCGCCCACGGACGATGGCGGTTTTCCTTCGCGGGGCAGGGAAACCACGCCGGGGCGACGCTGCTGGCCGACCGCGCCGACCCGATGCTCCCCGCGGCCGCGACGGTCACCGCCGTCCGGCGCCTGGCGGCGGGCGTCCCGGACGCGCGGGCGACCGTCGGCCGCCTGGTGCCGACACCGGGCGGCACCAACGTCATCGCGTCCACTGTGGACCTCTGGCTCGACGCGCGGGTGCCCGGAACCGCGACCCCGGAGCTGGTCTCCGAGATCGTACTGGCCGCCGAGGCCGCCGCGGCGGAGGAGGGCTGCCGGGTCACGGTGACCCGGGAGTCCTATTCGGACGACGTCGTGTTCGACGACGCCCTGCGCCGCGACCTCGGCGGATGGCTCGGCGCGCCGCCGGAGCTGCCCACCGGCGCCGGGCACGACGCGGCCGTGCTCGCCGGGTTCGTGCCGTCCGGGATGCTCTACGTGCGCAACCCGACGGGCATCAGCCACTCGCCGGAGGAGTTCGCCGAGGCCGGCGACGTCGAAGCCGGTGCCGCGGCGCTGGCCACGGTGCTGGAGCGGCTGGCGCGATGACCCTCGGCTCGCGGGGGCGCCCCCCGGTTCCAGTCTATCGCTCGGCACCGACAGTTTTCTGGTGCGAACAGGCCTGGCTGCCCGGCGGGATCGCGTCCGCGGTGCGGCTCGACGTCGCCGGCGGCCGGATCACCACGGTGACACCCGATTCGCCGCGCACGGGCACGATCCTCGGCGGCCTGACCCTGCCCGGCTTCGCGAACGGGCATTCGCACGCCTTCCACCGGGCGCTGCGGGGCCGGACGCACCACGAGCGCGGCACGTTCTGGACGTGGCGCGAGCGGATGTACGCGCTGGCGTCCCGGCTCGACCCGGACACGTACTACCGGCTGGCCCGCGGGGTCTACGCCGAGATGGTGCTCGGCGGGTACACGAGCGTCGGCGAGTTCCACTACCTGCACCACGCGCCCGGCGGCCGGCCGTACGCCGACCCGAACGCGATGGGGGCGGCGTTGCGGCAGGCCGCGGCCGACGCGGGAATCCGGCTCACGCTGCTCGACACGTGCTACCTGGCGGGCGGCATCGGCGTCGAGCCCGACGAGGCGCAGCGGCGGTTCTCCGACGGCTCGGCGTCGGAGTGGGCCGCGCGGGTCGCCGCGCTGGAGGAAGACGAGCTGTTCCGGGTCGGCGCGGCCATCCATTCGGTGCGGGCCGTGCCGGCGGCTCAGCTGTCGCTTGTGGACAGTCCGCGGGTCGTGCACATCCACCTTTCGGAGCAGCGCGCGGAAAACGAGCAGTGCCAGGCCGCCTACGGCCGCACGCCCACCGAGCTGCTGGCCGACCACGGGGTGCTGACCGAGCGCCTGGTCGCCGTGCACGCCACGCACCTGACGACGTCGGACATCGAGCGGCTGAGCGGCGCGCGGGCGTGCTTCTGCCCGACGACCGAACGCGACCTCGGCGACGGCATCGGCCCGGCCCGCGCCCTGCGGGACGCCGGCGTGCGGCTGAGCATCGGCAGTGACAGCAACGCCGTCGTCGACGCCTTCGAGGAGACCCGGGCGCTGGAGCTGGACGACCGGCTGGCCAGCGAGGAACGCGGCCGGTTCAGCGCCGAGGAGCTCCTGGAAGCGGGCACGGACCTCGCGGCGATCGGCTGGGACGGGGTCGGCGCGCTCGCCGAGGGGGCGGGCGCGGACTTCGTCACCGTCGCGTTGGATACCGTGCGGACCGCCGGGATCGAGCCGTCGGGAGTCGTGTTCGCGGCGTCGGCGCCCGATGTCCGGCACGTCGTCGTCGCGGGCCGCGAAGTCGTGCGGGACGGCGTCCACCAGTTGATCGAACGACCGGAAACCGTGCTGGCGAAGGAGATCGAGGCACTGTGGCAGTCCTGATCACGGGCATCGGCGAGCTCACCACCAACGACCCGGCGCTGGGGCGTCTTTCCGACGCGGCCCTGGTGCTCGACGGTTCGCGCGTCGCCTGGGTGGGCCCGGCGGCGAGCGCGCCGGACGCCGACGAGCGCGTCGACGTCGAGGGCCGCGCGGTGCTGCCGGGCTGGGTCGACAGCCACACGCACCTCGTCTTCGCCGGCGACCGCACCGCCGAGTTCGAGGCGCGGATGGCCGGAAAGCCGTACACCGCGGGCGGAATCGGGGTCACGGTCGGGGCGACGCGAGAGGCGTCCGACGAGCAGCTGGCGGCGAACCTGCGCCGCCACGTCGACGAGGCGGCCCGGCAGGGGACGACCTGCCTGGAGACCAAGACGGGCTACGGGCTCACGGTCGCGGACGAAGCGCGGAGCGCCCGGATCGCCGGCGAGGTGGCCGACGAGGTGACGTTCCTCGGTGCGCACCTCGTGCCGCCCGGCGCCGACGCGGAGTCCTATGTGGACCTGGTGTGCGGCGAGATGCTCGACGCGGTGGCGGAAAGCGTGCGCTGGGCGGACGTGTTCTGCGAGACGGGAGCGTTCGACGAGGCCCAGTCGGCGCGGGTGCTGCAGGCCGCGGCCGAGCGCGGGCTGGGCCTGCGGGTGCACGGCAACCAGCTCGGCGAAGGCCCGGGCGTCCGGCTGGCCGTGGAGCTGGGCGCGGCGAGCGTCGACCACTGCACGTACCTTTCGGACGCGGATGTTTCGGCGTTGGCGGCGTCCGAGACGGTGGCGACCTTGCTGCCGGCGTGCGACCTGTCGACCCGCCAGCCCCTGGCCCCGGCGCGGCGGCTGCTCGACGCGGGCGTCACGGTGGCGCTGGCCAGCAACACCAACCCGGGCAGCTCGTACACGACGTCGATGGCGTTCTGCGTCGCGACGGCGGTGCTGCAGATGCGCATGACGATCGAGGAAGCGGTCTGGGCGGCGACGGCGGGCGGCGCGAAGGCCCTGCGTCGCGAGGACGTGGGCGTCCTGCGGCCCGGTGCGCGGGCCGACGTCCACGTCCTCGACGCGCCTTCGGTGACGCACCTGGCGTACCGGCCGGGCGTCCCGCTGACCCACGCGGTGTGGCGCGCCGGGGTCAGAGTGGCAGGGTGAACGGCGTGCACGTCGGGGCGTAGGACGCGTCCAAGGCGTGCAGGATCAGGCCCGTGACGTTGGGGTCGATCGCCTGGCTGAGGTGGCCCGAGGCGTCGGAGGCGCAGAAGTCCTGCAGCACGATGTCCGTCGTGCCCGGTTCGTCGAGGATGCCGCTCGTGTACGGCGTCACCACCTCGTCGTACCTGCTCACGATGCTCGTGTAGGTGGGGCCGGCGACATGGACGCCGCCGCGGGCGAGGTCGTCGAGGAACGGCGAGGGCGCGAGGTATTCCGAGCACGCGCCGCACGCCGTGCGCAGGACCGTGGCGAGGCCGGGCACCGTCGTCAGGAGGGCCTTGGCCAATGTGTCGAGGCCGCCGAGCGTGGTGCCGCGGTAGTTCGCGCCGAAGCCGACGAAGTGGGCGACCTTGGCCGCGCCGCCGCCGTACTTCAGGTAGTACGCGGGCATGGTGCTGCCCTCGGAGTGGCCGACGATGTCCACCTTCGCCGCGTCCGTTGACATCCTGACCTTGTCGACAAATCGACTGAGCTGTGCGGCGCTGTCGCGCATCGACGTCAGCCCGCCGACGCTCGGGCCGAGGATGCCCGTGCCGTACGTCAGCGAGAACACGCAGTAGCCCTGGGCGGCGATCTTCGGTGCGTGGAAGAACCAGTTGACGCTGTCGTTCGCGCCGAGGCCGTGCACCAGCACGACGGGCTCCGGGTGCGCGGCCGACGGGCGGCAACCCCAGTCGTTCCAGCCGCTGCTCGGGGCCGCCTCCGCGACCGCCGGTGCGATCGCGCCGAAGGTGAGTGCCGCGGCGAGCACGGCCAGGATCCGCTTGGCACCGCCGTTGGTGACCCGCATTCCGTTGCCTCCAGTTACCCGTCAGTACGTGACGCAGCTCATGATCGGTCACATACCGCTGGAGGCGACCTGGGAAGACGCTCAGACTTGGCTCACGTTCGTTGTGACGGGTGACAACGACGGGCGACGGGCGCCGACCGCCAGGCCGGCCAGCGTGACCAGGCCGCAGAGCCACGCGAACCAGTCACCGAAGCGCGCGTAGGGCGTCTTGCCCGGCCCGAGGGGGACGTTGGCCACGACCACGGTGAACGGGCTGCCGCCGGTGTGGGCGTCGGCCAGGACGTGCCCGCGCGAATCGGCGAGCATCGGCGTCCCGCGGGTCGCGCTCCACGCCACCGAGAAGCCGTTCTCGACGCCGCGGATGAGCGCCGTGCGGCTGTGTGCCCAGCCGTCGACGTCTTCGTCGGACGCCGGGATGAGCACCAGGCCCGTGCCGGCCCGGCCGTAATCGCGGCTCGGGTTGCCGAAGTTGACGTCCATGCACACCATCAGCCCGATGCCGGCGAGGTGCGCGAGCTGGGTGCCGGACGCCATGTTCGGCGAATCCCCGTTGTGCCACTTGCGGTATTCCACCGGCGGGCCGGACGGCGGGATGGCCAGCGCGGCGTTGAACCGGCCGTCCGGCGTCGTGTCGACGACGCCGGTGACGACGTCGAGGTTCCGTGTGCGGGCGACCTCGGCGAAGGCCTCGACGAGCCGCGGCCGGCTGGTCTGGTCCACCGCGAAGACGGCCTCGGGGAGCACGACGACCTGGACGCCGTCGGGCAGCCGGCCGATCCGGTCCACATAGGACCGAAGTAGTGCCTGGCCGTCCGGCGTGGCGACGTCGACCGCCCAGCGGCTCTGGCCGGGCGCGACCAGGGCCACCCGCGTCGACGGCCCGGCTTGCGCCGGCGTGGTCCAGAAGACCAGTCCGCCCAGCGCGGCGGCGACGGTGACCAGCCCGGCGAGCCGGGCGAGGCCGCGGACGCCGGGGGCGAGCGCGGCGGCGACGGCGGCCGGCGCGAACAGCACGAGGAACTCGACGCCCCAGCCGCCGGTGACCGCGGCGAGCCGCAGCACGGACGGCCGGTCGGCCTGCGTCGTCATCAGGGTGTCCATGACGCCGGTCGGGTTGACCAGCGAAACGACGTAGAGCACGACGGTCCACAACGCGGGCGCGGCGAGGGCCGCCAGCAAGCCGTGCCCGCGGCGGACCAGCAGCCGGAACAGCCCGGTGGCCAAGGCGAACGACAACGCGCTGCCGCCGAGGATCGCGACCGCCGCGGGGCGCGGGATCGCCAGGGAATGCCAGAAGTAGTTCCAGCTTCCGGCGCTGCCGGCGAGGTAGGCGACGAACGCGCACGCCATCGCCGCGGCGCCGGGAACGCGTGGCGTGAGCAAAAAGATCGGCAATGGTGCAAGCCAAGCCAATTCGGGCACCGGATCCAGTCCGGTGCCGAAGAAGAACAACGCCGCCGACGCCACTGTCGCGACGACTGCCCATCCCAGCTTGTTCATCGTGGCCCCTTTCGCCCGGTTTCGAGGGTTTCAGGCGGCGTGGGTGGGCGCATTGGGGCAAACCGCAGTGTTCTGGTGTGGTTTACCCCACCTCGGTTCATGCAGAGTTCAGTAAGCCGACACACGACAGGGATCGGCGGCGTTCCTGTCGATCAGTAGCGTTGCCGAGGCACCGCAACGAAAGCAGGCTGTCCATGGACTTCTCGCTGATCGTGCTGGTGGTGATCGTCGCGGCGCTGGCCTTCGACTTCACCAACGGCTTCCACGACACCGCCAACGCGATGGCCACCTCCATCGCCACCGGGGCGCTCAAGCCGAGAACCGCCGTCGCCGTTTCCGCCGTGCTGAACCTCGTCGGCGCGTTCCTGTCGGTGGAGGTCGCGAAGACGATTTCGGGCGGGATCGTCGACGACACGAAAGTGACGCCGGTGATCATCTTCGCCGGGCTCGTCGGCGCCATCGTGTGGAACCTGGTGACCTGGCTGATCGGACTGCCGTCGAGCTCGTCGCACGCGTTGTTCGGCGGGCTCATCGGGGCGACCTGGATCGCCTCGGGCGCCGACGCCGTCCACTTCGGGAAGGTTGTCGAGAAGGTCCTGATCCCGGCGCTCGCTTCGCCGATCGTCGCCGGGATCGTGGCGACGCTGGGCACCTTCCTCGTCTACCGGATCACCGCCCGCGCGAAGCAGGACACGGTGGGCCGCACGTTCAAGGCCGGCCAGATCGCTTCGGCGTCGCTGGTCTCGCTCGCGCACGGCACGAACGACGCGCAGAAGACCATGGGCGTCATCACGCTGACGCTGATCGCCTCCGGCACGCTCGCCCCGAACTCGGGCCCGCCGCTGTGGGTGGTCCTGGCCGCCGGCGCCGCGATCGCGCTCGGCACCTACCTCGGCGGCTGGCGGATCATCCAGACGATGGGCAAGAAGCTCACCGAAATCCGGACGCCGCAAGGGTTCGCGGCCGAGACCAGCGCCGCCGCGGTCATCCTCACCTCGGCGCACCTCGGCTTCGCGCTGTCCACCACGCACGTCTGCTCGGGCGGCATCATCGGCTCCGGGCTCGGCCGCAAGCTCGCCGAAGTCCGCTGGGGCGTCGCCGGCCGGATGGTGCTGGCCTGGGCGCTGACGCTGCCCGCCGCCGCGATCGTCGGCGCGCTCGCTGCCGAGGTATCGACGCTCGGGACCTGGGGCACCGTGCTGGTCGGCCTGGCCGGCATCGTCGTCGCGCTGGGCATCTGGCTCGCGTCGAAGCGGAACCCGGTCGGCGCCCACTCCGTCACCCAGCCCGAACCCGGCGTTCCGCAGCCGGCCAACGCCTGAGGAGCACCGTGCACATCGATTGGGGTTCTCTCGGACTCGTCCTCGTCGTCGCCTTGGCGTCGGTCGTAGTGCTGACGAGCCTCTTTTCCTTTGGTGTGGTGGGGCTTTCCCACCGCGACGCGGCCCGCGAGTCGGGCGCCTCGGGCACCGGGCCGCTGGCCGGCGCGATCGTCTGCTTCGCCGCCTGCGCGGCGATCATCGGCTACGGCATCTACTTGATCGTCGCCTGAACGCGTTCCCGGAATCCGTCGGGGAGGCCGCCGACCAGCGGCGCCAGCGTGGCGCGGCGCGCTTCGCCCAGGTGGGTCAGCAGGTCGAGCGCCGGCGTCCAGAGGTCTTCGTGCTTGCTCGCCGCGGTGACCAGCCGGCCGAGCCGGTGCGCCGGAAGCAGGCCGACGACGTGGTCGATGCGGTGCTTGTCGTCGAGCACGAACGCGATCCGCAGCAGCCCCGGGTCGTCGATCTGGTCCAGGGCCCGCCGCACGGTGAGGTCCGGCAGGTGCCCGACGAACCGGCCGAGGGTGATCCAGTCCTCCTTACGCGCCAGTTCGGCGGCGACGGCGAGAACGGTGTCCAGGGGGATGCGGGTGATGATCGCGCTCGCCCGCCGCGGGTCCAGTTCCGCGGCCACCTCGGCGAGGAAGCGCGGGCTCAGCCGCTTGGCGACGTCGACACCGCGCGCGACGTCGACCAGCCCGGCGATCCGGGCGCACAGCAGCGGCCCGAAGACCTTCTCGGCGATCTTGGCGAGCACCGCGACCGGGACGAGCCGCGCGGCCAGCGCCATCCGCTGCAGCACGGCGGCGTTGGCGTCGAACAGCGTGTCGGTGACCTGCTCGCGGAACGCCTGCAGGTCATCGGCATCGACGCGGGCGAGGTACCCGAGCCGCGCCGGCTCGACGTCGAGGACGCGGGCCAGCTTGAGGATCTCCGCCTCGGCCGCGTAGTTTTCGGCCCGCTTTGCTGGCGTCACAGGCCGACCGCCTTCCGGACGGCGCCGCGCAGCAGCGCGGGAACGTACCGGAGGCCTTCTTCGCCCGCTTCGGCGAGGGCTTTCGCCTGCCGTCTGCGCGCGTCGCGCAGGGCGTCGGCGAGGTCCTGCCGCTCGTGCTCTTCGAGGGCCTCGATGCCTTCGGGGAGGTAGCCGCCCAACTGATCGGCGAGTGTGCGCTCGGCCATGGTGGATCATCATGCAACACCCTGGGCGCTGCCGTGCGGATATGCGGACCGAGACGTCCATCGTCCGTGTCGGCGACCGCTCCGGCGGGGTGCTCGCTTTCGAGAGCACTGCTCTCGCGTGGTGGCGAGCGGCGGCTGACGGCGCTCGACTTCTGGAGCACTGCTTGCGTCAGTGAGCAGTGCTCGCTATCGAGAGCGCTGCTCTCGCGCAGCGTCCACGCGGCGGTGGCGGGAGCACTGCTCGCGTGCCGCTGTGAGCGGTATTCGAATTCGAGAGCACTGCTCACGGTTGCGTTCCATGCCGTACTGGTCGCAGGCCTCGGCGCCGGTGTTCGGGGACACGCTGAAAGGTTGACTTTCGGCAGTGGTCGGCCGCCGTTACGGGTTGTAGCTTCGGACTCGTGCGGGCGGTGACGAAGCGCAGGTGGCAGGTGGTGCTCGACGTCGCCGTCGGGGTGTTTCTCGCGTTCACCGTTGTCGCGGGCACGGTCGAGGCCCGGTCGTACTGGGAGCTGGCCGGCGGGCTCGCGGTCGTGGCCGGCTCGGTGGCGACGGCCCGGCGGTACCCGGCCGTCTCGCTCGGCGTCGCGCTGGCCGGGGCGCTGGCCGTGCCGTTCCCCTATGGCGACCACGTCCCGGTGTGGGTCGTCTTCGTACTCGTCGCGATGAGCTACCAGGCCGGGCTGCGGATGCCGCGTGCCCGCCCCGGGATCCTGACCGGGACGGCCTGCGCGGTCCTGGGCCTGCCGATCGCGCTCGTGTTCGGCTCGGACGGCCTCGGCGACTGGGCGGCGATGGTCGGGATCCTCGTCTTCGCCGGGCTGTCGCCGTGGCTGCTCGGCCGGTACGTCCGGGTGCGCGGCGAACTCGCGCGCACGGGCTGGCGCCGGGCCGAGGAGATGGAAAGCCGGCAGCGGCTGGTCGCCGAGCAGGCGCGGCTGCGCGAGCGCGCGCGGATCGCCAGCGACATGCACGACTCGCTGGGGCACGAGCTGAGCCTGATCGCCGTCCGTGCCGCCGCGCTCGAGGTCGCCAGTGGGCTCGACGACGCCCAGCGCGACGCCGCCGCGCAGCTGCGGACCAGCGCCGCGACGGCGACTGAGCGGCTGCGCGAAATCATCGGTGTGCTGCGCGAGGACGCCGCTCCGGTGGAACCGGTGCAGGGCGACCTCGGCGAGCTGATCGCCAGGGCGCGGGCGTCCGGACTGCTCATCGAGTCCACAGTGGACGCGGACGGGGTGCCGCCGATGGTGGCTCGCGCCGCCTACCGCGTGGTGCAGGAAGCGCTGACGAACGTGGCGAAGCACGCGCCGGGTGCCGCCGTGACGGTCCGGGTGACCAGCACGGGCTCGCGGACCGACGTCAGCGTGGTCAACGCGCCGCCGCCCGCCGGGCCGTTGCCCGGGGCCGCGTCCGGGCACGTCGGGCTGATCGGGCTGCGCGAGCGCGTCCGGCTCGTCGGCGGGACGCTGCGGGCCGGGCCCGACGCCGGTGGGTTCGCCGTCACCGCGACGTTGCCGCACGGGGCCGCGCCGGCCGAGCTCTCCGAGAACTCCGATGACGACGCCGAGCCGTCGACGTCGGCCCGGGAGCTCGAGCTGGCTCGGCGCGACGTGCGGCGGAGCCTGATCCAGGCGGTCGCCGTCCCGCTCGCCCTGTTCTCGATGGTCCTCGCGGTCGCCGGGATCGCGTTCCTCTACCAGTGGAACTCCTCGGAGCTGCCCGCCGGCGTCTACGAGCGGCTGCGGGCGGGGCAGCCGCGGGCGGAGGTGGCGCCGCAGTTGCCCGAGCGCGAGCGCGTCTCCCGGCCGGTGCGGGGCGAGCCGCCGCTGCCGGCGGTGCCCGGGGTCGTGTGCGAGTACTACGGCACCGGGCAGTCGTGGCTCAACAACAACTATGCCGCTTACCGGTTGTGTTTCGCCGATGGGAAACTGGTGGCCAAGGACAGGTTCGCCGAGGGGGCGCCGTGATCAGGGTCGTGCTGGCCGACGACGAAGCGATGATGCGAGCCGGGGTGGCGGCGATCCTCGCCGCGGACCCGGAGATCGAGGTGGTCGCCGAAGCCGCCGACGGCCGTTCGGCCGTCTCGCAGGTCCTCGCCACGCACCCGGACGTCGTGCTGCTGGACATCCGGATGCCGGGGCTGGACGGCCTCGGCGCGGCCGCCGAGATCCGCCGGCTGCTGCCCGCCACCGGGGTGATCATGCTGACCACGTTCGGCGAGGACGACTACATCGAGCGCGCGCTGGGGCTGGGCGCGGGCGGCTTCCTGCTGAAGTCGGGCGACCCGCGCGAGCTCCTCGCCGGCATCCACGCCGTCGCCGGCGGCGCCGCGTTCCTCTCGCCGAAGGTGGCGCAGCGGGTGATCGCCCGGCTGTCCGGCGGGCAGCTGGCGCGCGCCGCCGCGGCCCGCGAGCGGATCGCCGCGTTGACTCCGCGCGAGCGGGAAGTGCTGACTCTGCTGGGATCCGGACTGTCCAATGCGGACATCGCGGCGAAGATGTTCGTCGTCGAGGGCACGGTGAAGGCGCACGTGAGCACGATCCTGACCCGGCTCGGCGCGAAGAACCGGGTGCAGGCGGCGATCACGGCGTACGAGGCGGGACTGGTCGGGGGAGACGCGGCGGCGTCCACCCCGTGATCCCCGCGCCCACGCGGGCCGTCGCCTTGGCCGGCAGGCGCTTCAGCACGGCGGTCCGGAGCGCGGTCGCGACCGGGTTGGTCAGCTGCGGGCCGAGCTTGCCCATTCGGACCGACTCCCGGACGACTTTCTGGCTGCGGGGCCGTCGGCTTCGGTCGTAGCTGCCGAGCGCCGCCTCGACACTGTCCTCTGTGGATACGGCGTGGGCGAGCACGACGGCGTCCTCGATGGCCTGGCAGCCGCCCTGGCCGAGGAACGGCGGCATGGCGTGGGCGGCGTCCCCGAGCAGCGCGACCCGGCCGCGGGTGTAGGTGTTCAGCGGCGTGCCCAGGTAGTAGAGGTCGTGGTGCAGCACGGCCTCCGGCGGGGTGGCGGCGAGGAGAGCCGGGATCGGCTCGTGCCAGCCGCCGAAGGCCTGCTCGAGGTCGGCCCGGCGGGCGCCCGGCTCGGCCAGGGTCGAGATCCACCAGTAGACGTCACCGCCGGTGAGCGGGAGGACGCCGACCTCGGTGCCGCGGTCGAAGCTCGTGCTCAGCCCGGTGCCGGGCAGGTGCGCGACGCCGCGGAACGCCGTGCTGCCGGTGTACACCGGTTCCGGGTGGTCCGGGAAGAGGGTGTGGCGGACCCGGCTGTGGATGCCGTCGGCCGCGACGACGAGGTCGGCGCGCAGTTCTTTGGCGCCTACGCGGACCAGGCCGTCTTCGCGGACTTCGGTGACTTCGGCGCCGGTTTCGAGGCTGTCGGCCGGGACGGCGTCGCGGAGGGCGGCGATGAGGTCCCGCCGGTGGATCGCACCGAGCGGCCGCCCGTGCCGTCGGGTGACTTCGGCGCTGTCGAAGCGGGTGATCCGGCGGCCGCGCCGGTCGCGGAAGCCGCCTTCCCGCTGCGGGGCCAGGCGCTCGCCGAGGTCGACGCCGAGTTCGTCGAGGCAGCGCAGGGCGTTGGGCCACAGCGAGATCCCGGCGCCGACGTCGCCGAACGCGGGTGCCTTCTCGAGGACGGTGACCGTCCAGCCGACCCGGTGCAGCCCCGCGGCCGCTGCCAGGCCGCCGATGCCGCCGCCGACCACTATCGCGTGCATGGCTTCCTCCTCTGCAGGTGTAGAGGACTCTACACCTGTAGAGTGCGCTGCGTGGAGCGGATCGATGTGATTGCGGACGCAGCGATCGAGGTGATCGCGGCGGAGGGCATGCGCGGCTTGACCCACCGGGCGGTGGACCGCGCGGCGGGCCTGCCGGTGGGATCGACGTCGTACTACGCGCGCACGCGGGCGGCGCTGCTGGAGCTGACGATCGGGCGGATCGTGGTCTTGGACCAGGCTGCGCCGGCGTCGTCGGGGTCGTTGGCGGAGTTCATCGCGGGGTATGCGTTCGAGGCGATCACCAAGGGGCGAACGCGGATGCTGGCGCGGTACGAGTTCGCACTGGAGGCGACGCGGCGGCCGGAGTTGCGCGCGGTGTACGACGAGGGAGGTTTGCAGATCCGCCGCCACGCGGCCGCGGTGCTGGAGGCGGCCGGGTCGACGGACCCTTCGCGGCACGCCCGGATCGTGGTGGACTGGATGGAGGGGACGATCTTCGGGGCGTTGGCGGGGACGGGATCGCTCGCGCCGCCCGGCCTGGCGGAGCTGGTGGCGAGCGCCCGGGAGATCTTGGCAGGCATCGGCGTAGGCTGAAAGTCGATCACTACTTGTTTGCTTCCCCTCTTGTTGCCGATTAGGCGCGGCTCTGCTCTCGCGACCATTCGTCCGGCTGACTGCACCGTTCATCGCGAGCGAGGTAGCGCGACCGGCAGGCGCTTCTTACGCTGAGGCCGACCCGGTGGGGGGATATGGAGCATTCACGACAAGTTGTTCATCGCACCATCCTGGCGGTGGACATCGAGAGTTATGGGGACTTGCGCCGGACGACGCCGCATCGATTGACGGTTCGCCGGGGACTTGACTACGCGCTGCGTCGAGCCTTCGACGAGGCGGGCGTACCGTGGTTCGACTGCCGTCACGAGAACACGGGTGACGGCACGTTCGTACTGGTCCCGGCTCAAGTTCCGAAAGGTCCCTTCGTGGATGTCTTGTCCCAGGGACTCGCCCGGGAGCTGCGACGGCATAACGAGGCTCGACAACCGGAGGAACAGATCCGGCTGCGGATGGCTTTGCACGCGGGAGAAGTCGCATACGACGACCAGGGCGCGACCGGCCCGGCGATCAACCGGACGTTTCGTCTCCTCGAAGCGCCACAGCTCAAATCTGCACTGGCCGAATCGCCTGGTACCCTCGCACTGATCACGTCGGCGTGGTTCTTCGATGAGGTCGTCCGCAGCAGCAATGTCGTGGACGCGACGACATTCCGGCCGGTGCAAGTGGCCGTCAAGGAGACGACCACGACCGGCTGGATCAGCCTGCCCGACCACCCCTATCCGCCGCAGCCCGTGGGCGGTTCTCCCATTTCACCGCGACAGCCGACCGAGGCCGGTACCCACAGTTCGGCGCGCGGGCAGTGCACGCTGCCTCGAGACCTCCCGGTCTTCACCGGACGCGCAAAACAGCTCGCCGCCCTCACCTCGACAGTCGCCACCGCGGCAGAGGAGAGCACGCTCGGCGTGGCGATCCACGTCATCGATGGCATGCCGGGAACGGGAAAGACGACCTTCGCGGTGCACGCTGCATATTCGCTGGCTGCCCATTTCCCGGACGGGCAGATTTTCCTGGAACTCCACGGCCACAGTCCGTCGCAAGCCCCGGTCGCTCCCGCCGATGCGCTTGCCTCACTCCTGCTTCTCCGAGGTGTTCCGACGTTGGCCATCCCGGCCGACCTCGATGACCGCTCACGACTGTGGCGCGAGAAGCTGGCCGGAAAGAAAGTCCTGCTTCTGCTTGACGACGCCGTCGACGAAGATCAGATCCGGCCACTCCTGCCTGGTGGAGCCGGCAGCCTGGTGCTGATCACCGGCCGGCACCGGCTCGAATCGATTGCCGACGCCGGCCGCGTCTCACTGCAAACGCTTCCGGCCGCGGAAGCGGCCGCGATGTTCGATCGCTACACCTTCCCGGAGCAGCACGAACCCGGAGCAGTGGCCGAGCTTATGACGTTGTGCGGAAATCTGCCGCTGGCCATTTCACTCACCGCCGGCCGGCTGCGCAGCCACCCGGGCTGGACGCTTCGGCAGCTGGCCGACGACCTCAACTGCTCGCGGAACCGCCTGAAGACGCTACGCGCCGACAACCGGAGCGTGGCTGCTGCATTCGAACTCTCCTACCGCGACCTGAACCCGGACCAGCAGCGGCTGTTCCGGCGGCTGAGCCTGCATCCCGGCAGCCACATCGATGTCGCGGCGGCCGCGGCCCTGGACGGGAATGACGCCGACGCCACTCGCGAACAACTCGAGGTGTTGTACCTCAACCACCTGCTCGACGAACCATCCCCCGGTCGCTACCGCCTACACGACCTGACACAGGCCTACAGCCGGTCGCTCACCGACCCGGACACCGACGATGGAGCCTTCGAGCGTCTCCTCGACTACTACCTCGAGACTGTTCGCGCGGCGAACCACTTCGCTGCCAGCCCTATACCGCGACTGGAACTCGGGCCGCAGCTACCGGTTCCCTCCCGCAGATTCGACACTGAAGGCGAGGCGATCGCCTGGCTGATCGCGGAGCGGGCAACCCTCGGTGCATGCATCAGCTCCGCTGTCGGCCAAAACCGGGTACGTCGGGCAGCCGAAATGGCTGCTGCGCTGTACCCGTTCCTCCAGCAACACGGGCACTGGCACGACGCACACCGCATCCTTCAGACCGTGCTCACGGCGGTGCAAGCGGCAGGGGACCGTGCCGCCGAGGCTGCGACTCGTGCGGACCTGGGCAGAGTACAACGCCTGCTCGGCCGCTATCACGATGCCGCGGCCACCTTGGCGCGTGCTCGAGACCTGTACTTCGAACTCGGCAACCCGCTCGGGGAAGCGGACGTGCTCAACGAAGCAGGGCGTGTCGAGCTGGACCTCTCCAACTTCGCCGGTGGTACCGCGTACCTGAGCCGCGCTCACCAGCTGTATGAAGAGCTCGACAACACTCTCGGTGTGGCTGCCACACTCACCCAGCTGACCCACGTTCAGTATCGGTCGTGCGATCTTGAAGCCGCGAGGAGGAACGCGGAGCGCGGCCTCGAACTCTATCGGCTGCTGGGCAATGAACCCGGTGAAATGGGAGCTCTGCTCGCCGTCGGGTGTGCTCAAGGCATGTCCGGAAACTACGCCTGCGCTGTCAGCGCCCTCACACAGGCGCTGTCGTTGTCGATGAAACTTGGCGATCGATACGGTGAGGCAAGAGCGTTGAACAACCTCGGCCGTATGCACTTCGACTGCGGCAACTACGGGACGGCTGACAGCTATTACAGCCGTGCCCAGGTCATTTACAGCCAGTTGGACTACCGGGCTCGGGTGGCGGTTACTCTGACCAATCTGGGACGGTTACACCATGCCGCGGGTAACCACCGGCTGGCGTTCACGTACCTGACCCGGGCCGAGGACTTGTTCGGCGACGACCAGAGCTGGCAGGCAGAGAACTTGAACAACCTGGGCAGTCTCGCCTTGGATTGGCCTGAAGCCGGTGATCCTGCAGAGCTCCACAGCCGAGCGCTCGACATGGCCCGCGCCGTCGGCGTCCGGCTGCAGGTGGGGCGAGCGCTCGAAGGGCTCGGGCGAAGCGCGTTGAAAGCCGGTGACGAGGCTGGGGGAGCCGAGTACCTTCGCCAGGCCCTGGCCCTGTACCAGAAGTTGGCCCTTCCCGAAGTTGCAGCCGTCAGAGCGACTCTGGACGGGTTGGCCGACACCTGACCTGGACAAGCCCTCGCTCCCCCGCCCCGTCAGGCGTCCCGCCGGCGCAACACCGCCGCGCCCGTCACCAACGCCGCCGCGGCCCACGCGCCGCAGATCACCAGCCCCACCCACGGTGCGTACGGTGCCACCGTCATCGTGATCGGGTTCGGCCGGCCCGCCTCGACCATCGCGTTCACCCCGGCGATCCCCGGGAAGTACGGCATCGCCTCCGGCACGCCCAGCGATGCCACGATCAGCGGCAACGGCACCAGCAGCACGATCACCGACACCAGCGTTCCCGCCGCGCTGCGCAACGCCCAGCCGATTCCCGTGCACAGCAAGCCCAGCAGTGCGAAGTACCCTCCCGTGCCCGATGCCGTCGTGAAGGCCGCCTCGGACGATGTCGGCAGGCCGTGGCCGTCCATCACCGCGGTTGCCAGCAGCATTCCCGCGCACGACAGCAGCACTCCGTACGCGAACAGCAGCGGTGCCAGCACCGCCGCCTTGGCCAGGACCACCCGGGAGCGGACCGGTGTCCACAGCAGCGTCGACCGGATCCCTCCGCCCGCGTACTCGCTCGTCACGAACAGCGTTGCCAGCGCGATCACCGCGAACTGGGCCAAGTAGAAACCGCCGCCGAGGGCGATCGTGTCGGCTCCCTGGGGGTCGTCGCCGATCTGCTGGGCGATCGCCGACAGCGTGGCGTAGAACAACATCAGCGCCGTTCCCGTCACCAGGCACCACCACGTGGCCCGGACCGACCAGAACTTCGTCCACTCCGCCGCCACCGCGCCCGGCAGGCCGCCGCCGCGTACTTCCACCGCCGTAGTCATGCCGACACCCCGTATTCCACCGAAGAAGCGGTCAGTTCCATGTACGCCTGCTCGAGCGACGCCGTCCGCTCCGCGAGGCCGTGCACGCGGATCCCCAGCTCGTGCACGAGGTCGCCGACGCGGGTGACGTCGAGGCCGGACACCACCAGCTCGCCCGGCTCGCCCGGGTGTGTCAGCCCGCCCTCGGCGCGCAGTCGTGCGTCCAACGCGGAACGCTCGGCGTCGGCCGGGACGCGGACCGAGACCGTGGTGCGGGAATTGCCCGCGATGAACTCCGGCACCGGCGCGTCGGCCAGCAGCTTGCCCTTGCCGATCACCACCAGGTGGTCGGCGGTCAGCTGCATCTCGCTCATCAGGTGGCTCGAGACGAACACCGTCCGCCCCTCGGCCGCCAGCGAGCGCATCAGCTGCCGCACCCAGCGGACGCCGTCCGGGTCGAGGCCGTTGACCGGCTCGTCGAACAGCAGCACCCCCGGGTCGCCGAGCAGTGCGCCCGCGATGCCCAGCCGCTGTCCCATGCCGAGCGAGAACTGGCCGGCCCGCTTGCCGGCGACGTCGGACAGCCCGACCGTCGCCAGGACCTCCTCGACGCGGCTCGCCGCGATGCCGTTGCTGCGGGCCATGGCCAGCAGGTGTTTCCCGGCGCTGCGGCCCGGGTGCAGGGCCTTGGCGTCGAGCAGCGCGCCGACCTCGCGCAGCGGATGCCGCAGCTCCGCGTACCGCTTCCCGCCGACCAGGACCTCGCCCGCCTGCGGGCGGTCGAGCCCGACCGTCATCCGCATGGTCGTCGACTTCCCGGCGCCGTTGGGGCCGAGAAACCCGGTCACCTGACCCGGCGCGACGTCGCAGGTGAGCGCGTCGACGACGGTTTTCTCCCCGTAGCGCTTCGTGAGTCCCCTGAGTGTGATCATGCCTCGAAGTCTGCGGCCCGCGGGGGTGCGCGGGCATCGGACGACGGTCGTGGGCCGCCCCCGACTTTCGTCAGGTGCGGCGGCGGGTGTGCCGGGTCGGGACGGCGCCGGCCGGGTCCTCCGGCCAGGGGTGCTTGGGGTAGCGGCCGCGCAGGTCGGCGCGCACGGCCGGGTAGCCGGACGTCCAGAACGACGCCAGGTCGGCGGTGATCGCCGCGGGACGGCCGGCGGGGGACAGCAGGTGCAGCACCACCGGGACGCCGGCGAGCACGGGGGTCTCGGTCCAGCCGAAGGTCTCCTGGAGCTTCACGGCCAGTACCGGCTGGTCGCCGGTGTAGTCGACGCGGATGTGCGACCCCGACGGCACGGCGAGGCGGTCCGGGGCGAGGTCGTCCAGTTTCGCCGCTTCCGGCCAGGGGAGGAGCGCCTTCAACGCCGTGCCCGCGTCGAGGTTCGCGAGGTCCGCTTTCCGGCGGGCCCCGCCGAGGTTCAGCCAGCTGTCCACATCGGACAGCAGGGCGGCGTCGCCGACCGCGGGCCACGGCGGGCCGAGGACGCGGTGCAGGAACGCCATCCGGGCGCGGAGGCGGGTCGCGTCCTGGCTCCACTTGAGGAGGCCGAGGCCGTTTTCGCGCAGGCCGGTCACGAGGGCGTCGTGGACGTCGGCGTCCTTGAGCGGTTTCTCGGACAGCGTGATGGCGCCGAGCTTGCGGACACGCCGGGCGACGACGTCGCCGTCCCAGGTGACTTCGTCCACTTCGGACACTCCGGCCACGCGGACGGCGAGGGCTTCGTCGGCGGCCGCGGCGAGGCGGATGGTGCCGTGGACGCGGCCGGGGTCGCGGGTGGCTTCGGCGATGGCCAGCCACTCGGCGTCGAGGCCGCTGCCTGGTGGGAGCTCGGCCGCGGTGCCGCCGGCCATGAGGTACACGGGCGCGCCGCCCGGACGGCGCCGAGCCAGCCGTTCGGGATGGGCCAGGGCGACGACGAGGGCGGGATCGGGGCGGTGACCGGCCTCGCCACTGCCACCGGCGAACGAAGCCGCTTCCTCGGTCCCGGCGCGCCGCCGCGTCACCAAGTCCTCCAGCCGCCGGGCCTCGCGCTTCCAGCGCCGCGCTCCTTCGTCGCCCGTCGAGCGCAACCGGCGCAGCTCCGCGTTCACGTCCGTCAGGGTCGCGCCCGCGTCCAGCAGTGCCACCACCTCCGCCGCGTTGCGGGCTCCGACCGCCGCGGTGCCGTCCAGCAGTGCGCGGGCCAGGCGTGGGTGCAGGCCCAGCTCCGCCATCCGCCGTCCGCGCGGGGTCACCGTCCCGTCTTCGGACGTCGCGCCCAGCGTCGCCAGCAGCGCCCGGCCCGCCGCCAGCGCGCCCTCGCCCGGCGGGTCCCACCAGGCCAGCCCACTGCCGTCCGGTGTCGACCAGCACGCCAGCTCCAACGCCAGGCGGGCCAGCTCGGCCGTGCGGATCTCCGGCTCCGGGTACGCCGGCAGCGTTGCCTGCTCGTGCTCGGCCCAGCAGCGGTACGCCCGCCCCGGCGCCTCGCGCCCCGCACGTCCGGCCCGCTGCGCGGCCACCGCCGCCGACACCCGGACCGTCGCCAGGCCCGGCAGCCCGCGCCGGTGGTCGACGCGCGGCACGCGCGCCAGGCCCGAGTCCACCACCGCGCGCACGCCCGGCACCGTCAGGCTCGACTCCGCCACCGCCGTCGCCAGCACCACCCGGCGCCGGTCGCGCGGCCGCAGCGCGTCGTCCTGGTGTGCTGCCGACAGCCTGCCGTGCAAGGGGAGAACGTCCACAGTGTCCAATTCGGACAACCGCAGCAGTCCCGACGTGCGTGCGATCTCTCCCGCGCCGGGCAGGAAAGCCAGCACGTCGCCGTCACCCGAGGACAACGCCGTCCGCACCGCCCGCGCGACGCACGCCTCGACGCGCTCGCCGCGCGCCGGCGGGACGTACGAGAACTCCACCGGGTACGTCCGGGCCGTGGCCGTGACGACCGGGGCGTCGCCGAGCAGGGCCGCGAGCCGTCCCGACGCGACCGTCGCCGACGTCGCCAGCAGCCGCAGGTCTTCGCGCAGCCCGGCGCGGACGTCCAGCAGCAGCGCGAGCAGCAGGTCGGCGTCCAGGTGCCGCTCGTGGCACTCGTCGAGCAGCACCGTCGACACACCCGGCAGTTCCGGGTCGCCCTGCACGCGCCGCACCAGCAAGCCCGAGGTCACGACCTCGATCCGGGTCCGCGCGGACACCTTCCGGTCGCCGCGCACCGCGTACCCGACGGTCTCGCCGACCGGCTCCCCGAGGATGGCCGCCATCCGGGCCGCCGCGGCGCGGGCCGCCAGCCGCCGTGGCTCGGCGACCACGACCCGGCCGTCACCCGAAGCCAGCGCCAGCGGGACCAGCGTCGTCTTGCCCGTGCCGGGCGGCGCCACGAGCACCGCGGCGCCGTGGGAGTCCAGCGCGGCCAGGACGTCGGGCAGCACGGACCGGACCGGCAGGTCGGGGAGCTTCACTTCGCGGTGACCTCGGGGGGCGGGGGCAGCGGGTAACCGGACGGGCCGATGTTCGCGTTGAGCGAGCGCAGCCATTCGCCGGAGGAGATCATCTTCCGGATCGCGTCGTCGACCGCGGCCACCCCCTCGGTGTCGCCCTTGCGCAGGCCGACGCCGTAGTTCTCCTTCGAGAACGGCTTCCCGACGATCTTCAGCAGCTCCGGGTCGCGCGCGACGTAGCCGGCCAGGATCACCGCGTCCGTGGTGACCGCGTCGATCTGCCCGGCGAGCAGCGCGGTCACGCAGCCGGAGTACCGCGGGTACTCGACCAGCTGGACGGCCTGGGCGAACTTGTCCTTCACCTGCTGCGCCGGCGTCGAGCCGGTGACCGAGCACAGCCGCCGCCCGTTGAGCACCTCCGGCCCGGTGATGTCGGCCGACGTCCGCCGCACCAGCAGGTCCTGGCCGGTCGTGAAGTACGGGCCGGCGAACGACACCAGCTCCTTGCGCTTGTCGGTGATCGAGTAGCTCGCCACGACCAGGTCGACGGCGCCGGAGGTGAGGTCGGTCTCCCTTGTCGCCGACGTCGTTTCGCGCCACGTGATGTCCTTCGCGGCGACGCCGAGCTCGTTCGCGACGAAAGTCGCGACATCGACGTCGAACCCGACGAACCGGCCGTCGATCGTGCGTTCCGAAAGGCCCGGCGCGTCGAACCGGATGCCGATCGTCAGGTGATCCGCGGCACTCGCCCGGGTGACGAGCGAGTCGGTGGGCGACACCTGCGCCGGACCGCACGCCGAAGCCGTGACCAGGAGCAACACCGAGCCGAGCAGTGTGCGCCACCGCATCCGGCCGCTCCCTCCGCCTCACGAAGTTCTCAGGTCCCCCCGCTAGCCTAAGTGCGTGGTGCGACCGTCCCAACCCGTGCTGAACACCGTCGGCACGCTCGCCCGGCTCGGGCTGGCAGCCGTCTGGCTCGTTTCCGGCGCCATCAAGCTGGCGGATCCCGGCCAGACGCTGATCGCCGTGCAGGCGTACCAGGTGCTGCCGGGCGCACTCGAAAACGTGGTGGCCCTCGCGCTGCCGCTCGTCGAGCTGGTGCTCGGGCTGCTGCTGCTCGCGGGCCTGGCGACCCGGTGGGCCGCCGCGGCCTCGCTGGCGCTGCTCGTCGTGCTCATCGCCGGCATCGCCCAGTCGTGGGCGCGCGGCCTGAGCATCGACTGCGGGTGCTTCGGGGGCGGCGGCCAGGTGGCGGCGGGGCAGACCGAGTACCCGCAGGAGATCCTCCGCGACACGGGGTTCGCGCTGCTCGCCGTCTGGCTGGTGGCGCGCCCGCGCACGTGGCTGTCGCTCGACGGCTGGCTGGCGCGAGGTCGCGGGAACTCGGGCGAGCCCGAACACGACTACTCGGGTATCGCGGAAGGGAACTGATACACAGTGGGTGGAGCTGAGCGGACCGCTCGGAAGCGTCGTCAGGCGGCGCAGGCCGGTTCGAACGTGGTCGCGCAGGCCAGGGGGACGTCCGGCGACCGGCGGAAGTGGATCATCGGGATCGGCGCCGTGGTCGTCGTCGCCGCGCTCGTGATCGGCGGTGTGATCTGGACGATCTCGGACCGGAACAAGACCGAAGGCCAGGTCATCGACGCCGGCACGACGAGCGCGCTGGCGGGCGACGTCACGCAGAAGCGCGACGGCGTCGTCGTCACCGTGGGCAAGCCGGGCGCCAAGGCCACGATCGACGTCTACGCCGACTTCCTCTGCCCGATCTGCGGCGAGTTCGAGAAGCAGTACAAGGGCCAGATCGAGCAGGCGATCAACGACGGCAAGCTGCAGGTGCGCTACCACATGGTGCCGCTGCTCACCCAGCGTTCCAGCCCGCCGGGCTACTCGCTCGACTCGGCGAACGCGGCGCTGGCCGCGGCCGACGCCGGCAAGTTCCTCCAGTTCCACGACGCGCTGTTCGCCAACCAGCCCGAAGAGGGCAAGCGCGGCTACGACAAGGCGCAGCTGATCGAGCTCGGCAAGAACGTCGGGATCACCGACCCGGCGTTCGCCCAGACCGTCAACGCCGGCACCTACGAGCAGCAGCTCAACACCGCGTTCCAGCAGATCGAGAACGACCCGAAGCTGGCGCAGGACTTCGGTGGCGGGCAGCGCGGGTTCGGCACGCCGACGGTCACCGCGAACGGCTCGATCGTGTCCTGGCAGGACCCGGGCTGGCTCACGAAGGTCACCGGCTGACTCGGGGCAATTCGCCCACTCGGGTACGGACCGTGGACTAGGCTGATTCCCACGACATCTTTCGGGGGTCCGGGTGGCGGAGCCCCCGGCCCGGGCGAAGCCCGGATGTCACAGCAGGGGAACCGGGGGTGCCGTGCGCACGTCGCACCCCCGGTGACAGGGAGGGCCAGTGGACGGTTCGGGGTTTCACGTCGATGACGGCGCGTACACGCGGTACGCGCGCGAAGTCGACCCGCTCGGGGACGACGTCAAAGGGGCGGCCGACAAGCACGTCGGCCCGCACGTGACGCTCGGCGGCCACGGCTTTTCGGAGATGGGCGGCGAGTCCGGCTTCTCCGGTGCCTACAGCGGCCGGATGCGCGCGCTGCAGGAGAAGATGCACCGCGTCGGCGGCGGCTGGCGGCAGGTCGGCGAAGCCGCCCGGCAGACCGACCGCAACTACGCGGCGGTCGAGGGCGAGCACGGCGACGTCGTCCGGCGGCTCGGCGGCGACCTCGGGCAGGACCGCGCGTGACCGAGCACGAATCCGACCAGCTCGTCCGGCACGGCCTGGACACCACGAACCAGTTCGCGCAGAAGCTGCGCCACGACCCGGCCGCGATCGGCGGCGCCCGTGACGCGCACTACGCCCTGCAGACGTCGGTGGGCCGCACCCGCGACGTCGCCTCGGAGCAGCGCGTCAACCTGGCCTCGGCCAGCTCGGGCTCGACGACCGACCGCGCCACCGCGACGTCGCAGAGCCTGGAGAAGGAGGTCCAGGACCTCCTCGACGAGAGCGCCGAGATCGAGAAGGCCGTCACCGAGGCGGCCGAGGCACTGCACGTCGGCGAGATCAAGAACGACCAGGTCCGCGACCAGATCGTCAAGGAGATCGCGGCGTCGATGAAGGCGCTGGCGGCCGTGAAGTCGATCCAGCCGCCGGAGAGCCGCGCGGCCGCGTCGCGCGACATCCTGATGAAGCTGCAGACCAAGATCAGCCAGCTGACCGGCCAGGCCGCGACGTTCAGCGAGCAGACGATCAACGAGCTCACCGCGATCGGCACCCGCCTCGGCGGCGAGGAGCAGACGACGTCGTCGTCTTCGGCGTCCTCGACCAAGGTCGGGTCGTCGTTCAACAGCAGCAGCGGCTATTCGGGCGGCTCCGACGGCGGTGGGGGCGGTGGCGGCGGCGGGGGCGCCGTCCACAAGCCGCGGCTGCCGGTGGCGATCCCGCCGCAGCCCGGCTCCGGCGTCGCGATCAACCTGCCCGGCGGCAAGCAGGTGATGGCGCCGAACGAGACGGCGGCGAAGGCCGTGCGCGCGGCGCTTTCGCAGCTCGGCGTGCCGTACGTCTGGGGCGGGACCGCGCGCGGTGTCGGCCTCGACTGCAGCGGCCTGGTCATGACGTCCTACCAGGACGCGGGGATGCAGCTGCCGCGCACGGCGGCGCAGCAGACGGTCGGCGCCGAGGTGCCGTCGATCGACCAGCTGCTGCCCGGCGACCTCGTCGTGTGGTCCGGCCACGTGGCGATGGTGATCGGCGACGGCCAGATGGTCGAGGCGGGCGACCCGGTGCAGATCAGCAAGATCCGCACCACGAACGCGGGGCAGTCGTTCATCGGCTTCTACCGGCCTACGGGGTGAGTTGTGGCTGAATTCGACGTCGAGCTGGCTTCCGCGCGGATCGCGGAGCAGGCGGCGCGGGCGGAATCCGAGGCGTCCGCGCGGTTCGCGCGTTCGGGCCCGGTGGTGGGCAAGGCGGCTTCCGACGGGATCGAGGTCCAGGTCGCGCCCGGCGGACTGCTGACGGGGCTGACGATCCACCGCTCGGCGCTGCGGCACGGGTCCGCGGTGCTGGCCGACCAGATCGTCGAGCTGGCCCAGCGCGCGACCCGGCGGGCGGGGGACCGGATGTACCACGCTCTCGCTCCGGTGGTGGACGCTGCGCAGCTGGAGACGTTGGGCTACGAGCCGATCCCGGACGACGACCCGGACGCCGAAACGTATTCGTACGGAGGGGGATCGCGGTGATCACGACCCGCCAGCTGATCGCCCAGGCCCGCGCCCGCGAAGAGGCGATGGCCCGCGTGGAGGAACTGTTGGCGTCGGCCTCGGGCACGGCGCACGACCGCGACGGCCAGGTCGAGGTGACGGTCGACGCCCGGGGCAAGCTGCTGCGGTTGTGGCTGGCACCCTCGGCGGTGAACGTGGGGGAGCAGCTGGGACCGCTGATCGTGGAGGTCGCCCAGGCGGCCATGCGCGAGGCGACCCAGGACGGGTACAACAAGGTGGCCTTGCTGCTCGGCGAGGACATGACGGCGATGATCGAGCAGATGACGGGCATGCCGGCGCCGGCCCGGGCGGAGGACGACGACCCGGGGATGACGGTGGAGGAGTTCCAGCGGCTGCGCGCGGAGCGGCTCGGGTCGGCGCCCGCGGAATCACCTGAACCGGTGGCGAGTGCCGAGGACGAGGACGCGTACTGGGAGAGCTTCGACCCGGCTTCGCTGCGCTCGGACCGCTGAGCAGCCCCCGTTTTCAACGTTACGGCAGGGCACCGACAGTTTCGTGCTGGTCGGCGTCCCGGTGAGCGGCACCCGAGTTCGTTGAGAGGTCTGGACCAACCACCGCGGCCTGTGTCTTAATCCAAGGCGTGAATTTTGGTCTCTCGACGAGGAGGACCGGATGCGCCTCGGATGCGGGCTGGGCATCGATGTGCCGGCCGTCGGGTTGCTTGGCCAGATGACGCAGGCCGAACGGCTCGGGGTGCGGTGCCCGCACCTCCCTTGGTGATCCCCGTCCCCACCGGAAGGAACACGCATGCCCCGCCGTCCCCTGTTCAGAGTCCTGGCTTTCTTCGCCGCCTGCTTGGGGCTTTCGCTCGGAGCCCCCGCGGTGGAAGCCGCCACGCCGTTCAAGGTGCTCGCCTTCTACAGCGGCACCTACGATGCCGCGCACATCAGCTTCGAAAAGGAAGCGAACGCCTGGTTCCCGCAGCAGGCGGCGGCCACCGGGTTCACCTACACCGCGACGACCAACTGGAACCAGCTCACCACGATCACCCCGGACCAGTACCAGGTCGTGCTGTTCCTCGACGACCAGCCGCAGTCGCAGGCGCAGTTCCAGGGCTTCCAGCGGTACATGCAGGCCGGCGGCGGGTTCTTCGGCTTCCACGTCACGGCCTACAACGACAGCTCCACGCCGTCCTACGCGAACTGGTTCCACAACGACTTCCTCGGCACCGGCCGGTTCACGTCGAACACGTGGGGCCCGACCCCGGAGACGCTGAAGATCGAGAACCGCACGCACCCGTCGACGGCGAACCTGCCGGCGACGATCCGGTCGTCGACGTCGGAGTGGTACGCCTGGCAGTACGACCTGCGCCAGAACGCGAACATTTCGGTCCTGGCGTCGATGGACAGCTCCACCTTCCCGATCGGCACCGACCCGAACCAGACCTGGTACAGCGGCTACTACCCGATCGCGTGGACGAACAAGAACTACAAGATGCTCTACGCCAACTTCGGCCACAACGCGATGAACTACGAGACGAACACCGCGCTGTCGTCGACGTTCGAGAGCGCCGGCCAGAACCGGTTCGTGCTCGACGGCCTGAAGTGGCTCGGCGGCGGTTCGACGACCCCGACCGACCCGGGCGCGATCGACCCCGCGGCCTGGTACGCGGTGACGAACAAGGCGTCCGGCAAGTGCGTCGACGCCCGCGCGGCCGGCAGTGCCAACGGCACGGTGATCCAGCAGTACACGTGCAACGGCACCGCGGCCCAGCAGTACCGGTTCGCGCCGACCAGTGGTGGCTACGACCGGATCGACAACCGGACCAACCCGGCGCAGGTCATCGACGTCACCGACGTCTCGGCCGCGGACAACGCCGGGCTGCAGCTGTGGTCCTACAGCGGGGGTGGCAACCAGCAGTGGCAGCCGGTGGCCGAGGGTGGTGGGTACTACCACTTCGTCGCCCGCCACAGCGGCAGGTGCCTGACCGTGCCGGGCGCCTCCACCGCGGACAGCGTCCAGCTCGTCCAGGCGGCCTGTAGCGGCAGCGCCGCTCAGTCGTTCAAGGTCGCCTAGCGTTCGGCTCGCGACCCTGGCTAACATGAACATTCTTCATGAACGGTCGGAGGGTGCGGTGCGGGCGATCTTCGCGGCGGCGGAAGCCGGTCAGCGGACCGGCGGGATGGTCGTCGTGTTCGGGGACGACGATCCCGCCGGTGCCGCGCCGCGTGAAGCCGACCCGGCGGCGGCCGCAGAACTGGTCCGCAGGCTGCGGGAGTTCTACGGCCCGCCGGTCAGTCGCGTTCGATGAGGTGACCCACCACGTCCGGGCCGGGGTGGGCGTGCCCGGAACCATCTCGGCGGACGTCGATCTCCGGGAGCTCCACCGGGTCGCCGTTGCGTGCCGCGCCGGCCGGGCGGGGGCCGATCCAGGCCACCCGCAGCGCCGTCTCGCCCTTGAGGAAGCGCTGGGCCCGGACGCCGCCCGTGGCGCGGCCCTTCGCCGGGTACTCGCTGAACGGTGTCACCTTCACGCTCTGGCCCGTCGAGGTGATCACCAGCGGCTCGCCGTGCTCGTCGTCGTCCGTGCGGACCGCGCCGAAGAACACCACCGACCCCGAACCCACGTTCATGCCCGCCATGCCGCCGCCCTTCAGGCCCTGCGGGCGGACCAGGGACGCCGCGTACTTCAGCAGCGACGCCTCCGACGACACGAACGCCAGCGTCTCCGAGCCGTCCGTCAGCCACGTGGCGCCGACGACCTCGTCGCCGTCCTTCAGCGAGATCACTTCGAACTCGTCCGAGCGGACCGGCCACTCCGGCGCGCACACCTTCACGACGCCGGCCTTCGTGCCCAGCGCCAGGCCCGGTGAGCCCGCCGCCTGCTCGCCGAGCGGCGCGATGCCGATGACCGTCTCGCCCTTTTCCAGCGGGACCAGCTCGCGCGCCGCCATGCCGCCGCGCAGCGACACCGTGCCGGCCTGCTCGGGCAGCACCGGCAGCGGGAGCACGTCGGTCTTGAACGCCCGGCCGCGGCTGGTGACCAGCAGCACCTGCCCGCGCGCGGTCGTGTGGACCAGGGCCGCCACGGCGTCGTGCTTCACCCGGCCGTTGCGGCGACGCGTCTCGGTCGCCTCTTCGGACTCGGCCGCGGTGCGTGCCACCAGCCCGGTCGCCGAGAGGATCACCTGGCACGGGTCGTCCGCGACCTCCAGGGGGCCCGAGGGCTTCGACGCGGCCAGGACCTCCTTCAGGTCGCCGTCGATCAGCGCGGTGCGGCGCTCGGTCGGGAAGTCCTTCGCGATCTTCGCCAGCTCGGACGAGACGAGCTTCTTCAGCACCGACTCGTCGTCGAGGATCTTGGTCAGCTCGGCGATCTCCTCGCGCAGCCGCTCCTGCTCGGACTCGAGTTCGAGGCGGTCGTACTTGGTCAGCCGGCGCAGCGGCGTGTCCAGGATGTACGTGGCCTGGATCTCCGACAGCTTGAAACGCGTCATCAGGCCGTCCTTCGCGGCCTGCGCGTTCTCGCTTTCGCGGATGAGCTTGATCACCTTGTCGATGTTCAGCAGCGCGATCAGCAGGCCGTCGACCAGGTGCAGACGCTCTTCGCGCTTGCGGCGGCGGTACTTCGTGCGCCGCGTGACGACGTCGTAGCGGTGGCGGAGGAAGACCTCCAGCAGCTCCTTGAGCCCGAGGGTCTGCGGCTGGCCGTCGACGAGCACCAGGTTGTTGATGCCGAACGACTGCTCCAGCGGCGTGAGCCGGTAAAGATCGGCCAGCAGCGCCTGCGGGTTGACGCCGACCTTGCACTCGATGACCAGCCGCGTGCCGTTCTCGCGGTCGGTGAGGTCCTTGACGTCGGCGATGCCGGTGAGCCGCTTGGACTTGTTGACCTCGTCGGTGATCTTCTCGATCACCTTCTCCGGGCCGACGCCGTACGGCAGCTCGGTGACGGTGATCGCCTGCCGCCCGCGGCTGCCCTCGAGGGGCCCGGTCTCGACGTTCGCGCGCATCCGGACCACACCGCGACCGGTCTCGTACGCGCGGCGCACCTCGTCGAGGCCCAGCAGCTTGCCGCCGGTGGGCAGGTCGGGGCCGGGCACGAACTCCATCAGCTTGTCGAGCGTCGCCGACGGGTGCGTGATCAGCCACCGCGCCGCGGCGATGACCTCGCCGAGGTTGTGCGGGATCATGTTGGTCGCCATCCCGACCGCGATCCCGGACGTGCCGTTGACCAGCAGGTTCGGGAACGCCGCGGGCAGCACGGACGGCTCTTCGAGCGAGCCGTCGTAGTTGGGCCGGAAGTCGACGGTGTCCTCGCCGAGCTCGCCGACCAGCTGCATCGCCTCGGGCGACATGCGGGCTTCGGTGTACCGCGAGGCGGCCGGGCCGTCGTCGGGGGAGCCGAAGTTGCCGTGGCCGTCGATCAGCGGGACGTTCAGCGAGAAGTCCTGCGCCAGCCGCACCATCGCGTCGTAGATCGCGACGTCGCCGTGGGGGTGGTACTTGCCCATCACGTCGCCGACCACGCGCGACGACTTCACGTACGCGTGCGTCGGGCGGTAGCCGTTTTCGTTCATCGAGTACAGGATCCGGCGGTGCACCGGCTTCAGCCCGTCCCGCGCGTCCGGCAGGGCACGCGAGTGGATGACCGAGTACGCGTACTCCAGGTAGGAGTCTTCGATCTCGGTCTTCAGCGAGTTGTCGAAGACGTGCGCACCGGGGGAGTCGAACGCGCTGGGATCGACCTTGGTGGTGGTGCCCTTGCGGCGTGCCACGGCAGAACTCCTTGGTAGCTACGAAAAATCAGGCGTCGATGGCTTCGCGGTCGACCCGGTCGGAGGAGGCGACCAGCCAGTTCCGCCGGGGCTCGACCTTCTCGCCCATCAGCAGTTCCAGCGCCGCCTCCGCGGCCTCGGCGTCGTCCATGGTGATGCGGCGCACCGAGCGCGTCGCCGGGTTCATCGTGGTCTCCCACAGCTCGTCGGCGTCCATCTCGCCGAGACCCTTGAACCGCGGCACCGGCGTGACGATGTTCTTGCCCGCCCGCTCCAGCTCGGCGAACTTCTGCTCCATCTCCCGCTGGGTGAAGGTGAAGTGCGTCTCCGGGTTGCGGCCCTTCGTGACGAGCTTGTGCAGCGGCGGCATCGCCGCGTACAGCCGGCCGTCTTCGATCACCGGGCGCATGTACTTCGCGAACAGCGTGATCAGCAGCGTGCGGATGTGCGAGCCGTCGACATCGGCGTCGGCCATCAGGATCACCCGGCCGTAGCGCATGGTCGACAGGTCGAACGTGCGCCCGGTGCCCGCGCCGAGCACCTGGACGATCGACGCGATCTCGGCGTTCTTCAGCGTGTCGCCCAGCGATGCCTTCTGGACGTTCAGGATCTTGCCGCGCAGCGGCAGCAGCGCCTGGTACTCGGACACGCGCGCCATCCGCGCCGACCCCAGCGCGCTGTCGCCCTCGACCAGGAACAGCTCGCTGCGGGAGACGCCGGTGGTGCGGCAGTCGACGAGCTTCGGCGGCATCGCCGCGCCTTCGAGCGCGGTCTTGCGCCGGGCGGCGTCCTTCTGCTGCTTCTGGGTGAGCCGGACGCGCGAGGCGTCGACGACCTTCTGCAGCACGACCTTGGCCTCGGACTTGGTCTTGCGATCCTCGGTCCACGCCTTGACGTGCTTGTCGACGATGCCCTGCAGGACCCGGGTGATGCCGGCGGTGGACAGCTCGTCCTTGGTCTGCGAGGTGAACTGCGGCTCCGGCAGCCGGACGTGGATCACGGCCGTCATGCCCTCGAGGACGTCCTCGATCGTCGGCATGTCCTCCTTGGGCTTCAGCAGCCCGCGGGTCTTGGAGATGGCCTCTTGCAAAGCCTTCGTGACCGCGCGGTCGAAGCCGCGGCGGTGCGTGCCGCCGTGGACGTTGCGGATCGTGTTGGTGAAGCACTCGACCGTGCGCTCGTAGCCGGTGCCCCAGCGCAGCGCCACCTCGACCTCGGCGTGGCGCTCCACATTGGACTGCATGACGCCGGCGGCGTCGGCCGCGTTCTCCTTGTACGTGCCTTCGCCGGTGATCAGCAGCGTGCCGCAGACCGGCTTCTCGCCCGACGGCGCCAGGAAGTCGACCATGTCGGCCAGGCCGTGGGGGAAGTGGAAGGTCTCCTCGTTGATCGTGTCTTCGATCGCGGTGCGCAGCACGTACGTGACGCCCGGGACGAGGAAGGCGGTGTTGCGCAGCTTGGCCCGCACGCCTTCGACGTCGAGCGCCGCGCCGGACTCGAAGTAGCGCGAGTCGTACCAGTAGCGGATGGAGGTGCCGCTGCGCTCGCCGCGCTTCATCTTGCCGACGACGTTCAGCCCGGACCGGCGGGTGAACTTCGCCTTCGGGCCGGGCGCGTCGAACGTGCCCGGCACGCCGTGCTTGAACGACATCTGGTGGACCTTGCCGTCCTGCTTCACCGTGACGTCGAAGCGGTGGGACAGCGCGTTGACCGCCGAAGCGCCGACGCCGTGCAGGCCGCCGGAGGTCTTGTAGCCGGAGCCGCCGAACTTGCCGCCGGCGTGCAGCCGCGTCAGCACCAGCTCGACGCCGGACAAACCGGACTTGGCGTGGGTGCCGGTGGGGATGCCGCGGCCGTCGTCGTCGACCTGGACGCTCCCGTCGGCGTGCAGCGTGACGACGATCTTCGTCGCGTGGCCCGCGACACCCTCGTCGGTCGAGTTGTCCACCACCTCGGAGAAGAGGTGGTTGATGCCGCGGCTGTCGGTGGAGCCGATGTACATCCCGGGGCGTTTGCGGACGGCTTCGAGACCCTCGAGATGCGTCAGGTCGTCGGCCCCGTACAAGGTCTCGGCAGTCACAGGGTCGTTCTCCCGGATCGTGGCTCGCGAAAGTGCTGGTGGTGGTGCGGACTCGCCTGCACCGTAGTGCAGGATATCCGCCCGCCCCGACAGTTTCCGCGCGCTGTCGCTCCCGGAGTGGCGTGCGCCGCCCCTAACGGGGGTCGTAGCCCAGGTCGGGCCACAGGCCCAGCAGGGCTTCGATCTTCCGCGGGACCTGGAAGCTGTTCCGGAAGTTCGGCTTCTCGCCGATCGCGGCGAGGGCCTTGCGGAGGTCGCCGAAGGCCGGCTTGGCGGCCGACTGCCGGGTCAGGACGTAGCAGTACGTGCGACGGGGGTAGGCGAATTCGTCGATGTGCGCCTGCAGGACGAGACCGGGGGCCTCGATCCGCGACCCGACGAGGGGCCGGCCCTGCTTCTGGCTGTAGACGGGGATCACGTGCACCCCCGCGCGCAGCGTGCGCGGCGGGTCCTGGCCCTGGCCGTCGTCGGCCCACAGCAGCTCGACCCGGAACGGCGATTCGCCGTCGTCGCCCGGGTGGGTGTACTCGCGGGCCAGCTCTTCGAGCCGGTATTCGGCCTCGGCCGACGGCTCGCCGCCTTCGACGAGGCTGACCAGGTACAGCTCGGCCGGGCGCGGCCAGGCCGGGCGGGGCACGTCGGCGGCGTTTTCGCCGGCTTCGGTGGCTTCCGGCTCGGGTGCCACCGGTTCCGTGGTGGCAGGCGCCGCGGAGGGGTGCTCGGGGGCGGCAGCGGGCACGGCGGGCTGCTCGGTGGCCGGGGTGTCCGGCTCGGCGGCTGCGGGCGTGCTCGGCTGCGGGGCGGCGGCCGGGGCAGCGGGCGGCGTGGCCGGCCGGACGGGCGAAGGCGCCGGAGCCGCGGGCCGGACCGGCGAGGGCGGCGGAGTCGTGGCTGCCGGGCGGACCGGGGAAGCGGGCGGGGTCGCCGGGCGCACCGGCGACGGCTGCGGCGTCGCGGCCGCGGGGCGGACCGGCGTCGCCGGGCGGCTGGTCACCACCGGCCGGACGGGCGTGGGGGCGGGCCGGGTCGCGGCCGGGCGGGCCGTGACCGGCTTGCCGGCGCCGTACTGCTCCAGCAGCGGCTCCAGGTCACCGGCGGTCAGCGACGGGCCGGCGAGGTCGCACCACTCGAGCCAGGCCTCCTGGGCCTCCTCGACGGTGTGCCGCTCGTGCGAGAGCGTCACGGCCTCGAACAGCTGCCGCGGGCCGGCGGCGGTGACGTCGGCCGAGCCGACCACGACGAACGACGGGTCGTCCTCGGCGATCACCAGCTTCGCGTTCAGCCCCCGCAGCGAGTGCACGATCACGCCCGCCTTGACCCAGTGCAGCAGCGCGTGCGGGCTCGTCGCGCCGGACAGCACGGTGTCCAGGCTGGCGTCCGTGATCAGCGTGTCGCCGGGTTGTAAGGGCAGCAGGGCCGCCGCGCCGGGGCCGACGTGACCGAAGGCGGCCACGAGGTTCCGGCGCGGGGCGAGCAAGGGGGTGATCGAGGCCCAGATGTCGCGACCGGCGAGTAGTCGTACCGAACGTTCTGCCAAACCCAGCCGAGCGAGCTCCGCGTCCATGCCCCCGACCTTAGCCGGTGCCTCTCGGCGGGTTGTCGGCCGGAATATCTCTTGCTTGGAAGTAGTTGAACGCGCATGTAAGATGGGGCTCGCGAAGGGAGCAGGTCATGCAGTTCGGAATCTTCACGGTGGGCGACGTCACGACCGATCCCACCAACGGCACCGAGCCGACGGAGCACGAGCGGATCAAGGCGATGGTCCGCATCGCGCTCAAGGCGGAGGAGGTCGGCCTCGACGTCTTCGCGACCGGCGAGCACCACAACCCGCCGTTCGTCCCGTCGTCGCCGACGACGATGCTCGGCTACATCGCGGCGCAGACGTCCAAGCTGATCCTGTCGACGTCGACGACGCTGATCACGACGAACGACCCGGTGAAGATCGCCGAGGACTACGCGATGCTGCAGCACCTCGCCGACGGCCGCGTCGACCTGATGATGGGGCGGGGCAACACGGGGCCGGTGTACCCGTGGTTCGGCCAGGACATCCGCCAGGGCATCCCGCTGGCCATCGAGAACTACGCGCTGCTGCGGCGGTTGTGGCGCGAGGACGTGGTGGACTGGGAGGGCAAGTTCCGCACCCCGCTGCAGGGCTTCACGTCGACGCCCCGGCCGTTGGACGGAGTTCCGCCGTTCGTCTGGCACGGGTCCATCCGCAGCCCGGAGATCGCCGAGCAGGCGGCGTACTACGGCGACGGCTTCTTCGCCAACCACATCTTCTGGCCGACATCCCACTTCCAGCAGCTGATCGCGTTCTACCGCCAGCGGTTCGAGCACTACGGCCACGGCTCGGCGGACCAGGCGATCGTCGGGCTCGGCGGGCAGGCGTTCATCCGGCCGAAGTCCCAGGACGCGTGGAACGAGTTCCGGCCGTACTTCGACAACGCGCCGGTGTACGGGCACGGGCCGTCGCTGGAGGAGTTCACCGAGCAGACGCCGTTGACGGTGGGCAGCCCGCAGGAGGTCATCGACAAGACGCTGACGTTCCGCGAGCACTTCGGCGACTACCAGCGTCAGATGTTCCTGATGGACCACGCGGGGCTGCCGTTGAAGACGGTGCTGGAGCAGCTGGACCTGCTCGGCTCGGAGGTCATTCCGGTGCTGCGGAAGGAACTGGACGCCCGGCGGCCGGCCCACGTCCCGGAGGCGCCGACGCACGAGTCCCTGAAGGCGGCTTCGGCTTCTTCGGCTACTTCGGCTTCTTCGGTGGAGGCTGGGGTATGAAGCTCGCAGTGGTGACGGCGGGGCTGTCGGTGCCCTCGTCGACCCGCCTGCTGGCGGACCGCCTGGCCGCGGCAACGGTTGCCGCGGCCGGGTCCCCGGTGTCGGTTTCCGTGGTGGAGCTGCGGGACATCGCCCTGGACATCACGAAGAACCTGCTGACAGGCTTCCCGAGCCCGGCGCTGCGCACGGCGATCGAGACGGTGACGGGCGCGGACGCGGTGATCGCGGTGACGCCGGTGTTCACGGCCGGGTACAGCGGGCTGTTCAAGTCGTTCTTCGACGTGCTGGACACGGATTCCCTGGTGGGCAAGCCGGTTCTGCTCGCGGCCACCGGTGGGACGGAACGGCATTCGCTGGTGGTGGACTACCAGCTGCGGCCGTTGTTCGGGTACTTGAAGGCGGATCCGGTGGCGACGGGCGTGTACGCGGCTTCGTCCGACTGGGGCAGTGGGGAGGCTTCGGGGGCGTTGCAGCGGCGGATCGAGAAGGCGGGGGCCGAGCTGGCTTCGGCGGCTGAGGGGCGGGGTGCGGTGTCGAAGGAGCCGGAGTTCGTTCCGTTCGAGCAGTTGCTGGCGGCTGATTGAGGCTGCTCGGGGAGTGGCTGCTCGGGGAGGGGTGGGCCGGGCAGTCGCGGCCGAGGTGAATAGCGGGCCTGGGTGAGTGGCTGCCCGGGGTGGCGGGCCGGGTGAGTGGCTGCCGGGGTGGCGGCGAGGTGAGTGGCTGCTCGGGGAGTGGCGGGCTGAGGTGAGTGGCGGACCGGGGAGTGACGGGCCGGGGTGAGTGGGTTGCCTGGGAAGTGGCGGCCCGGGGAGTGGCGGCCGGGTGAGTTGGCGGCTGGCGGGCTGAAGCGAAACTTCTCGGAAACTGCTTCGCCGGCCTGAGCGCGTGGGTGTGGGCCCGTAGCCGTTGGGCTGCGGGCCTTTCCCGTGTTCAGGCTGCGAATGGGAGTGGTTCGTGGAGGTTGTTGCGCCTGGGTTTTCGGCGCCGGTCGATGAACACCGGTGGCAGGAACTCCGGCAGGCCGTCGGGGGCGATGCGGACTTCCCAGCCGGATCGGTGCAGGAGCCGGTGGTGGTGGGCGCACATCAGCACCAGGTTGGTGAGATCTGTGGGGCCGCCGTCTGCCCAGTGGCGGATGTGGTGACCTTGACAGTGCCGGGGTGGACGATGACAGCCCGGGAACGCGCACCCCCGGTCCCGGAGGAACAGGGCGCGGCGCAGTCCGGCGGAAATCAGGCGGCGGAGGCGGCCGAGGTTCAGCGGTTCGCTCTTGTCTCCCAGCACCGCGGGGATGATCATGGCGTCGCAGGCGTGCACCCGGGCTTCGGCCGCGGTCATGGTGCCGGTGTCGCCGAGGGTGGCCTTGCCGAGGCCGGATTTCAGGTCGTTCAGGGAGACCGCGACCATGACGTGGGCTCGTTCCCCGGCCTGCATCGGCAACTCCGGAGAATTCAGAGCCAGGTCGACGGCGTCGGAGAAAGCATCCCCGTAACGCTGCGGGGTGGTGCGGAAGTCGGGGCAGTCATCGCCGGTACGACGCTCGGCCAAAGCATCCAGCAATGCGTGGGCGCGGGTGCCGGTCTCATCATCGAACCGGCCACTCAGCTCCCAGATCCCGGTTCTTTTGCGGCGCAGGAACAGTTCCCGGGTGGGAACCACGGGTTCGGTGTCGTCGGGCTCCTGACCATCGGGAACCAGGTGGGCGAGGATGCGGGCACCGAGGGCAGCGACCTGCTTGTGCCCGGCCTCTTCGGCGAATGCCACCAGGTTGGTCTCGGCACTCGCGCAATGCTCGGGCGGAACCTGGGCGAGTACAGAGGTGATCACGTCGATCATCGGGTTGCTCAACCGTCCCGCCCGAGCGGCAGCGCCAGTGGCGGGCGCGAGTGCGGGGATGGGGCTGCCGTCGAGGTTGCGGCCGGGATTGAGCAGGCGGGCGCGTTTGATCAGCCGTTCCGCGGCCGGCTTCGGCTCATCGGCGAGGTGCTCCATAAGCCGGGCGGCGGAGCGGTAGCCGAACAGCTCCATCACCCCGCGCTGTTCGATTTCCACCAGCACCGCACCAAGTTCGGCCTCAGCAGACCGCATGCGCGCGACCAACTCGCCGATGCGGTCGGCAAGAGCCACCGCCTCGGAGGAGAGAGCCGCATCGCTGGTCATACCTCCAAACTACCGGCCATCAAACAAAAGTCATCACTCGATCAGGTGGGATCAACGGTAGTGGATCCGATACCGAAGATGCGTAACCCCTTGCCCGACAACGACTTCCGCTTGCTCCAACTCGGCCTTGCCGGCACCGAGGTCGCCGAAGTACCGCACCCCTTCGCCGAGCAACACCGGGACCAGGTCGATCCGCAGCTCGTCGAGCAGTCCGAGGTTCAAGCACTGCTGGGCGATCGACGGCCCGGAAACGCCCACCGTTCCGTCTCCGGCCGCCTTCGCCTGCTCGATCGCGCTGGCGACGTCCGCGCAGAACCTGAAGGGCGCCAAGTGGTCCGCGGGCCAGTCCGCCGGTGGCGGGTGGTGTGTCACGACGAACGCCGCGCCGCCGCCCGGGGGTCGGCCGCCCCAGCCTTGGGTGTACTCGAACACGCGGCGGCCGCACACCAATGCGCTGTGGCGCGCCGATTCCAGGAACGCGCTCAGGTACGCCGCGCTGGCCGGCGCGACGTGGAACGTCATCGGGTAGCCGACCATCGGCACCTCGACTTCTCCGGCCTGGTACCAGTCGAAAAGCGGTCCGACGCTGTCGTCGGGGCGCGCCACGAACCCGTCCAGCGACATGCAGAAGCTCGCGACCACCGGCATCGTTGTCAACTCCTCTGTTTATCAACCGTTGAGTTGAATATAGGCCGCTTGTCAAGAACATGCCGAAAGTAGGGGGTGGTGCGCGCCGTCCGGCAGCAGTCACCCGGTGGGTCCGCCGCCTACTTTTCCCTGCCATGACCAGGCTCCTCCTCGTACTGGCACTCCTGCTGATCACGACCGCACCCCCGGCGTCAGCAGCCCAGTACGACATCGACGGCTACGTCCGCGCCCACCTCGACCACACCGGCCTCCCCGGCGCCGTCGTCGCGATCACCCACGGCAACGAAGTCGTCCGGGTCGCCGGCTACGGCCGTGATGCTGCAGGCACGCCCCTCACCGCCCGAACCCGGCTGCCGATCGCGTCGCTGAGCAAGTCCATGACCGCCTTCGCGGTCCTGCAACTGACCGAAGCCGGCCGGATCACGCTGGACGACCCGGTGACCGACTACCTCCCCGGCTTCCGGCTCGCCGACCCGCGCGGTGCCAGGATCACCGTCCGGATGCTGCTCGACCAGACCTCCGGCATGGCCGACGAAGCCTTTCCCGACCTGACCCTGTCACAGCCGCGCACCCTCGCCGAGGCCGTCACGCGGCTGAAGGACGCGCCGCTCGCCGACGAGCCGGGTGCCCGGTTCCACTACCACAACCCGAACTACCAGGTCGCCGCGCGGATCGTCGAGGTCGTTGCCGGGCAGCCGTTCGCGGACTACCTGGCCGGGCACGTCTTCCGGCCGCTGGGCATGTCCCACAGCACCTCCGTCGACGCGCCGCCGGCCGGGATCGAGGGGTACGTGCGGGCCTTCGGGATCGAGGTTCCGGTGTCCGAACCGGACTGGTTCACCGGCGGCAGCCACGGCGTGCTCAGCACCGCCGAGGACCTGGCGAAGTGGCTGCGAGCCCAGCAGGACGGCGGTGGCGTGCTGACCCCCGAAGGAGCCCGATCCGCGCACACGCCCGCGCCCGGACGCGGCTACGCGCTGGGCTGGCGCGTCCGCGACGGGAAGGCGTCCCACACCGGCGACTGGTTCTCCCACACCGCGGCGCAGGTGCTGCTGCCCGGTGGGTACGGCGTCGCCGTGCTCGCGAACACCGGGATGGCGCTGGACAACGAGGCCGAGCTGCTGGCCGAGGGCCTCGCGAGCCTGCTGGAGGGCGGTGCTCCGGAACCGGCCCTGCCCGCCGGGGTGGTCGCCGATCGGGTGCTCGGCGCGCTGGCGCTGGTCGCGGTGGGCCTGGCGGTGCTCGGCGTGCGCCGGGCCCGGCAGCGGCACTGGTGGCGGATCGTGCCGCCGTTGCTGCCGCTTTTGCCGCTCGCCTTCCTGCCGCAACTGCTCGGATGGGTATTCGCCGGACGGCGGGGTACCTACGCCCAGGTGCTCCACGTCTGGCCGGGGCTCGTGGTCGCGCTCGGCGTGACCGCGCTGGCCGGCCTGACCGTGGCCGCGGCCAGGGCACGGGTCCTCGTGAGTGGCACGCGAGGCCGCGACCAGGAACAATCGGACAAGACGACGGGAGACACCGAGTGGGCATCGGCAAGCAGACGAAGCGGATCCTGATCACCGTGGCGGGGGCCGTCCTGCTGCTGATCGGGGTGGCGATGCTCGTCCTGCCCGGCCCCGGGCTGCTGCTCGTGCTCGCCGGGCTGCTGGTGCTGGCGTCGGAGTTCCCGGCGCTCGAGCGGTACGTCGACCCGGTGCGCGACCGCGCGATGAAGGCGGCCGAAGACAGCGTGTCGTCGCCGCTGCGGATCGCCGGGTCGGTGCTGGCCGGGCTGGCGCTGCTGGCGGCCGGGATCGTCTGGGGCACGGTGCGGTCGCTCCCGTTCAGCGGCTGGAGCACCGGGTCGAGCCTGATCCTGTCGTCGGTGATCCTGTTCGCGCTGCTGATCTGGAGCTACCAGCGGGTCAAGGCGCGCCGCGAGGCCGGGACCCGGGCTTCGACCGACCGGTAGCCTCGGCGCCATGAGCGCCGGATTCCAGCGCGCCCGCCGTCCCGAGCAGATCGAGGCGCGCCGGCGGGCGATCCTCGCCGCCGCGCGGGAGCTGCTCGCCGAACGTCCGGTCGCCGACATCAGCCTGCGGGAGCTGGCCTGTCACGTCGGGCTCGCGAAGTCCAACGTCATCCGGTACTTCGACAGCCGCGAGGCGATCTTCCTGGAGGTCCTCGACAGCGCGTGGACGGCGTGGCTGGACGAGCTGGAAGAAGCGCTCGGCGAAGCGGGGCCGGTGGAGCCCGGCTTCGCGCGCGAGGAGCGGGTCGCCGGGACGATCGCGGCGACGCTCACCGGCCGCCGGGTGCTGTGCGAGCTGCTGAGCTCGATGGCGCCGGTGCTGGAGCGCAACATCCCGGTGGAGTTCGCCCGCAGCTTCCGGCGCCGGGCCGCCGCGAACACCGAACGGCTGGGCGAGCTGGTGCGGGTCCGGGTGCCGGAGCTGCCGGTCGAGGCGGCGCGGCACTTCGCCCGCGGAGTGGTGGTGCTGGTGTCGGGCTCGTGGCCCGCGGCCCACCCGACGGCGGCCGTGGCGGCCGTCGATCCGGGGGACGCGCCGGCGTTCGGGCTGGCCGAGGGCCTCACGAACCTGCTGGCCGGGCTCGTCGCGCGAGGGCGGTGATGTCCGCGTTCTCCAGGATCGGCCGCTCGTACCCCGCCGAGGCCACGGCCAGCATCGCGAGCCCGATGTCCTCCGTGGTCGTCACCGCGCGCGGGAACAGCCGCTTCAGCACCGGGTACAGCGGCATCGCGACGCGGTAGAGCACCCGGTACAGCGGGGTCTTCGAGGTGATGCCGTGCAGTGGCTGGATGTAGCCGGGGCGGAAGGCGAACGTCCGCAGCGGCAGCCGCGCCAGCGCGTTCTCCGTCGCGCCTTTGACGCGGGCCCAGCGCACGCGGCCGCGCTCGGTGCTGTCGGTGCCCGCGCCCGAGACGTACACGAACGTGGTGCCGTCCGGGAGCTTCCGGGCCACCGAAAGGGTGAGCTGGTAGGTGATCCGCTCGTACTCCTCCGGCGGCACCCCCACCGACGACACCCCGAGGCAGAAGAAGCACGTGTCGTACCCGGTGATCGGCTCGAGGGCGAACAGGTCCTCCTCGACGGCTTCCCGCAGCTTCGGGTGGCCGGCGCCGACCGGGGCCCGGCCGACCGCCAGTACCTCTTCGACCCGTTCGTCGCGCAGGCATTCCCGCAGCACGCCCTGGCCGACCATGCCGGTCGCGCCGAACAGGACGACCCTCATACGCTCGTCACCGGCAGCAGCCCCCTCTCGGCGAAGACCTTCTTGGCCGTGAAGGTCGCGTTCAGCGCCTTCGGGAATCCACAGTAGACCGCCGAGTGCAGGAGCGCCTCGACGATCTCCGCCGGGGTGAGGCCGACGTTGAGGGACGCGTTGACGTGCACCTCCAGCTGCGGCTCGCAGCCGCCGAGCGCGGTGAGCATGCCGAGCGTCACCAGCTGGCGGTCGCGCGGCGCGAGCCCCGGCCGCGCGTAGACCTCGCCGAACCCCCACGCCACCACGGCTTCCGCCAGCGCGGGGGAGACGTCGGCGAGGTTGTCGAGCACGCGCTGCCCGCTCTCGCCGTCGATGGCGGTCAGGGTCTTCAGGCCGAGTTCGAAGCGCTCGTCGGTCACGGCGGGTTCCTTTCCCCAGTACGTCGTGGCCCGGTCGACGCTAGGGGCTGGAGCGCGCTCCAGGTCAAACGTGACGGCCACCACCGCGGGTGGCCGTCACGCCGGACCGCGTGCCTACTTCCCGCTCGAGTACAACGCGCTCACGTCGGCGTCGGACAGCGCCCGGTCGTAGACGTGGACCTGGTCGACGGCTCCGTTGAGGAAGTCGACCGGGTTGCCGCCGTACTTGCCGCGGCCGATCACCGTGTGGCCCGTCGACGCGTCGCCGAGGCAGACACTCTTCGTGGCCGCCAGCTGCCCGTCGACGTACAGCTTCAGCGTGCCCGAAGCCGCGTCGCGGACGCCGGCGACGTGGTACCAGCGGTTCGCTTCCGGGGCCGTGGGCGCCAGGGCCCGCGTGCCGACGAAGCTCATCGCCAGGCGGTGGTCCTGGCCCGAGTACTGCAGGAAGAACGCGCTGTTGCTCGGGCCGTCCTGGCTGACGATCGTCTGGAAGCCGTCACCCACGGCGTTGAACCTGACCCACGCCGCCGCGCTGTAGCTGCCCTCGGTGTTCACCAGCGCGGCACCCGTGTCGGCGTACTGGCCCGACCCGGAAACCGCCAGCGCCGAACCGCTCTTGCCCGCCGTCCAGGACGCGCCGCCGACGAGCGTCGCGTCGTGGTCGCCGACCGTGTCCGCGGCCACCGTGCCCGCGTTTTCGTCGAACGGGTACGCGGCGATGCCGTCGATCCCGGGCGTTCCGGCGGGCACCGACGGCCCGGCGACCGGGGCGCCGGTGGCGCCCTTGATCACCGCGAGGTTCGCCGCGCGGACCGCCGCGAAGTCCATCTTCTTCACCTGCCGGTCGTAGGTGAAGAAGCCGTTGACCTCCTTCTCGACGTCCGTGGTCTGCGTGTAGACGCCCGCGGACACCCCGCACCGCTGGGCGACCAGCAGCAGGCGCTGCTGCAGCTCGCCGTAGCGCCGGGTCAGCGTCGCGCTGTCGGGCGCCATCTCGTAGGCGAAGCTGCCCGCCGGGTCGAACTCGTGCCCGGCGACCTTGAGGCCGAGGCCGCCGTACTCGCCGTCGACGGCCGCGCGCGTGCCGGTCTGCATCGGCGTGCCCGGGCCGGTGTACGTGTGGTCGTCGTAGATGTCACCCTTGCCGCTGTCCGGTTCGGACCGGCAGCAGTTGACGCCGGACTCGGCGTTCACCAGCCGGGTCGGATCCCAGGACTTGACCAGGTCGGCGATCCGGCCGACCTCGTAGTCGCCCCAGCCCTCGTTGAACGGCACCCACGAGACGATCGACGGGAAGCTGCGGTGCTGGTCGATCATCCGCTTCATCTCGGACTCGTAGTTGACGCGCGCGGCCGCGGACGGCTCGACGTCGTCCTTCATCGACGGCATGTCCTGCCACACCAGCAACCCGAGCTTGTCGGCGTGGTAGTACCAGCGGTCCGGCTCCACCTTGATGTGCTTGCGCACCATGTTGAAGCCGAGCGCCTTCTCCTGCTCCAGGTCGAACTTCAGGGCCGCGTCGGTCGGCGCGGTGTAGATGCCGTCCGGCCAGAAGCCCTGGTCGAGCGGGCCGACCTGCATGACGAACTTGCCGTTGAGCAGCATCCGCTGCTTGCCGTCGGCGGTCTTGCCGAGGCCGACCGTGCGCAGCCCGAAGTACGAGCCGACCTCGTCGCCCGACGGGACGAGCTTCACCCGCAGGTCGTAGAGGAACGGGTCGTCCGGCGACCACAGGTGCGGCCGGTCCACCTTGAGCTTCAACGGCTTGTTCGCGTCACCCGTCACGCGCCCGACGACGCGGCCGCGGTCGTAGGCGACGGCTTCGACGCGCTGCTTCACCGGCCCGCCGACGACCGCGGTCACCGTCACCGAACCGAGGTCCGGCGTGACGTCCAGGCGGTCGATGCGCGCGGGCGCCACCGGTTCCATCCAGACGGTCTGCCAGATGCCCGACGACGGCGTGTAGAAGATGCCGTCACCGGGTTTGCGCTGCTTGCCGATCGGCTGCCCGCCCTGGTCGTTCGGGTCGGCGACGCCGACGATCAGCTCCTGGTCGCGTGCGGTGGTCAGGGCGTCGGTGACGTCGACGGACCACGCGTCGTAGCCGCCGGTGTGGCGGCCGACGGTCCTGCCGTTGACGAGCACCGTGGCGTCGTAGTCGACGGCCTGGAAGTGCAGCAGGATCCGCTGCCCCCGCCAGTCGCGGGGCAGCTGGAACGTGCGGCGGTACCACATGTTCGTCTCGTGGCGCATGATCCCGGACAGCGCGGACTCGACCGGGTACGGCACGAGGACGCGCTCGCCGAGCGACCGGCCGATCGGGGCGGCTTCGCCGGGCTTGGCCGCGGCGAACTCCCAGACGCCGTTGAGGTTCTGCCACTTCGAGCGGGTCAGCTGTGGTCTGGGGTAGTCGGGGAGGGCGTTGGCGGGGGAGACGTCGTTCGTCCACGGTGTCGACAGCGGCGGGGTGAGCCGCTGCCACTGCGGTGGGGACTCGGCGTGCGCGGCGGGGACCGCGAGCCCCGTGAGGGCCAGTGCCAGCACGGCGGCCAGTCGGGCAGGGCGGAACATCGGTGAACCTCCTGGTGGGTGAGCAGGGTTCAGCGGGTTCGGGAACGCGCCAGCAGGCGCTGGATCACCACGACGACGAGCAGGAAGGCCCCGCTCACCACCGTCTGGTAGCTGGAGTCGAGGGTGCCGATCTGGTTGATGACGTTCTGGATGAGCGTGCGCAGCAGCACGCCGACGAGCGTGCCGATGAGGGTGCCGGCACCGCCGGTGAGCAGCGTGCCGCCGATGACGACGACGGAGATCGCGTCGAGTTCGGTGCCGACGCCGAGCACCGTGACGCCGGACTGCAGGTAGGCGGCGGTGAGGATGCCCGCGACGCCGGCCAGCCCGCCGCTGAGCGTGTAGAGGCCGATCTTGGTGCGGGCCACCGGAAGGCCCATCAGCACGGCCGACTGCTCGGCGCCGCCGATGGCGAACACCGACTGGCCGAACCGCGTGCGGCGCAGGAGGAGCCCGCCGAGCGCGAACAGGACCAGCGTCAGGTACACCGGGACGCCGATGCCGAGGATCGTGCCCTGGCCCAGCCAGAGGAACGCCGAGCCGGGGTCCACTTTGTACGTCGTCGCGCCTTCGGACGTCAACGCCAGCAGGAGGCCCCTGGCGAACAGCAGGGACGCCAGCGTCACGATGAACGGCGCCATCCCGGTGCGGGCGATGAGCAGGCCGTTGACGAACCCGATCAGCGAGCACACCGCCAGCGGCAGCAGGATCGCCACGACCAGGCCGTACTGGGCGCCGTACGCGGCGAGGACGCCGCCGAGCGCGTAGTTCGAGCCGACCGAGAGGTCGATGCCGCCGGAGATGATCACGAACGTCATGCCGAGCGCGATCACGGCCAGGAACGAGCCCTGCAGCACGAGGTTGCGCAGGTTGTCCGCGGTGCCGAAGTGCGGGAACGCGAACCACGCGGCGGCCATGCCGAGCACGAGGACGACGGCCGCGCCCTGGCGCTGCAGGACTCCCGCGAAGGCGGCATTGCGTTCCGCGGTCCGAGTCATGTGCTGCTCCGCTCACGAGCGACGTAGACCGCGCCGACGATGATGGCCGCCTGGACCATCTGCGCGGTCGAGTCCGGCAGGTTGTGCTTGATCAGGGTGGCCTGGACGAGCTGCATGAGCAGCGCGCCGAACACGGTGCCGAGGACACGGACCCGGCCGCCGGTCAGCGGGGTGCCGCCGACGACGACCGCGGTGATCGCGGACAGCTCCATGAGCAGGCCGACGTCGCTCGGGTCGCTCGCGCCCAGCCTCGACGTCGCCAGCACGCCGGCGATCGCCGCCAGCGCCCCGGAAATCACGTAGACGCTGACGAGTACGCGTTTCACCGGCAGCCCGGCCAGGGTGCTCGCGGCGCGGTTGCCGCCGATCGCGACCAGGTGCCGTCCGAACGTCGTGCGCTGCACGACCAGCCCGGCCAGCACGGCGAGCACGCCCGCCACGATCACCATGATCGGCACGCCGAGGACGTCGCCGGTGCCCAGCGCCAGGAAGTCGCGGTTGTGCAGCTGGACGAGCCGGCCGTCCGCGATGACCAGCGCGAGGCCACGGCCGCCGACCAGCAGCGCGAGGGTCGCGATGATCGGCTGGATGCCCAGGTAGGCCACCAGGTAGCCGCTGAACAGGCCCGACACGATTCCGGCGATGACGGCCACGAGGACCGCCATCAGCGGGCCCGCGCCCAGGTAGAGCGGGATGAGCGCGGCGGCGATCGCCATCACCGAGCCGACCGAGAGGTCGATGCCCTCGGTGCCGATCACCAGCGCCATGCCGAGCGCGACGACGCAGACCGGCGCCGCCTGCACCAGCTGGGTGCGGAAGTTGGCCGCGGACAGGAAGTTCTCGGTGAAGGCCACGTTGAACAGCAGCAGCACGACGACGGCCAGGTAGACGCCGTAGTTCTGCAGCCACGCGGTGACCTTCGCACGCTCAAGGGTGGCGGTCGACATCGTTGTCACCCTCCGCTGCGATGGCCGTCAGCACGTTCTCCTCGGTGATGCGGTCGCCGGTCAGCTCGCCGGCCACCGAGCCGTCGCGCAGGACGACCACGCGGTCGGCGCCGTCGATCAGTTCCTCCAGTTCGGACGAGATGAGCAGCACGCCGAGGCCTTCCCGCGCGAGTTCGTCGATCAGGGCCTGGACCTCGGCCTTGGCGCCGACGTCGATGCCGCGGGTGGGTTCGTCGAGCAGCAGGATCTTCGGGCCGGTGGCGAGCCAGCGGGCCAGCAGCACCTTCTGCTGGTTGCCGCCGGAGAGCTCCGACACCTTCTGCTCCGGGCTCGCGGCCTTGATCCGCAGGCGGTCCATGAAGATCTTCACGATCCGGTCCTGCCGGGCCCTGCTGACCAGGCCGAACGGCGAGAGCGCCGGCAGCGCGGCGAGCACGATGTTCTCGCGGACCGACAGGTTCGGGATGATGCCGTCGGCCTTGCGGTCCTCGGCCAGCAGCGCGATCCCGGCCCGCACGGCGTTCTTGATCTTGTCTTTTCGCAGCGGTTTCCCGGCCAGCAGCACGCTGCCGCCGTCCAGCGGGAACGCGCCGACGATGGCCCGCGCGGTCTCGCTGCGGCCGGAGCCGAGCAGGCCGGCCAGGCCGACGACCTCGCCGGGCCGGATGCGCACCGAGACGTCGTGCAGCTTCCGCAGGCCGGACAGGTGCTCGGCCTTGAGCAGCGGCTCGCGCTCGATGTCGTGTTCCTCGCCGAACGCCGTGACGCCCTCTTCGCGGATCTGGCGGACTTCACGGCCGAGCATCAGCGACACGAGCTCGATGCGCGGCAGTGGCTTCAGCGGTCCACTGTGGACGACCCGGCCGTCGCGCAGCACGGTGACGCTGTCGCACACCCGGTACAGCTCGTCCATCCGGTGGCTGACGTAGACGATCGCGATGCCTTGGGCGTGCAGCCGGTGCAGCACCTCGAACAGCGTCTCGACCTCGCGCGGCTCGAGCGACGACGTCGGCTCGTCCATGATGACGACCTTGGCGTCGGTCGAGACCGCGCGGGCGAGCGCCACCATCTGCTGCGCGCCGACACCGAGCGTGTGCAGCGGGCGCCGGACGTCGTCGTCGATGCCGTAGCCCTTGAGCAGCTCGCGCGCGTCGGCGTTCAGCTTCGGCCAGTCGACCAGCCCCAGGCGAGTGCGCGGTTCGCGGCCGAGGAAGACGTTGCCGGCGATGCTCATCAGCGGAACGAGGTTGACCTCCTGGTAGATCGTGGAGATCCCGGCGCGCTGCGCGTCGATCGGCCGCTTGAAGGTCACCGGCTCGCCGAGGTGGCGCACCTCGCCCGCGTCGGGCCGGTGGACACCGGTCAGCACCTTGATCAGCGTGGACTTGCCGGCGCCGTTCTCGCCGACCAGCGCGTGCACCTCGCCGGGCGCCAGCGCGAAGCTGACGTCGTCGAGCGCGAGGGTGCCGGTGAACCGCTTGGTCACCCCGGTCACCTCGAGCACCGGCGCGGTCATCACTTCGGTCGTGGCCGTCATTCGTAGGAGTTCCCGACCTTTTGCGCCGCGTTCGTCTCGTCGTACTGGTCGTCGCTGATCACGATGCTCGGCGGGATGGCTTCGCCGTTCTCGAACTTCTGCAGCGTCTGGAAGGCCAGCGGACCGAAGCGCGGATTGGACTCGATGACGGCGTTGTAGCTGCCGTCGACGATGAGCTGCACGGCGTTGCGGGTGCCGTCGATGGAGACGATCTTGACGTCCTTGCCCGGCGTCTTGCCCGCCGTCTTGAGCGCGTTGACCGCGCCGACGCCCATTTCGTCGTTCTCGGCGTAGACGGCGGTGATGTCCGGGTGGCTCTGGATGAGCTGCTCCATCACGGCCTGGCCCTTGGACCGGTCGAACTCGCCGGTCTGCTCGGCGACCACGGACAGCCCCGGCGTCTTCGCCAGCTCGTCCTTGAAGCCCTTGGTGCGGTCGGTGGTGACGTTGTTGCCGGACGAGCCGAGCAGGATCGCGACCTTGCCGGTGCCGCCGGTCGCCTTCGCCATCGCCTGGGCGGCGCGCTTGCCCTGCTCGACGAAGTCCGAGCCGATGAAGGTCAGGTAGTCGGCGCACGGCTGCGACGTCACCTTGCGGTCGATGGTGACGACCGGGACCTTCTTGGCCTTCGCCGCGTCGAGCGCGGGCTGGAGGCCGTCGGAGTTCAGCGGCGCGACGATGAGCAGCTGGGCACCGCGGTCGAGCATGGACTTGATGTCGCTGATCTGCCGGTTCAGGTCGCTCTGGGCGTTGGTGACCAGCAGGTTGCCGATCCCCAGCTTCGCCGCTTCGTCGCGGATCGACTGCGTCTCGGTGGTCCGGAAGGGGTTGGCCTCCTTTTCGGACTGCGAGAACCCGACCACCGCCGTCTTGAGGTCGACCTTGGGGTAACCGGTCTTGGCGAGCGTGCAGCCGTCGGCGGACGGCGCGGCGGACTGGGCGCTGGCGGCTGGCCCACCGCCGCTGGCGCTGGTGGCCGGGGTTTCCTCCCGGCTGGTGCAGGAGGTGAGGGTCAGCGCGGCGGCGGCCGCGGTGACCAGGACAAGGCGGGGACGGGACGGCAAGAGCACGGCGACTCCTCGGGCAAGCATCGTCGGTGGCCCGCTCGCCGAGGTGATCGGGGTCACCCCGAGAGCCTTGGGGTACTTTTTACATCGTTGGAACAACGTTGTAAACCGGCAGCCGTTGGCTACACTTCGTGCTCACTCTCTGAAGGGACCGCCCGTGACCGTGACGCTCAAGGACGTCGCCACGCTCGCCGGAGTGTCGGTGAAGACCGTGTCGAACGTCGTGAACGGCTACGCCTTCGTCAAGCCGGAGAACCGCCGGCGCGTCGAAGAAGCGCTGGCGGCGACGGGGTACCGGCCGAACGTCGGGGCGCGCAACCTCCGGCGCGGCCGCACCGGGTTCCTGGCGCTGATGGTGCCGGAGCTGTCGATCCCGTACTTCGGCGAGCTGGCCGGCCTGGTGATCACGGCGGCCCAGCAGCGCGGCTGGAGCGTCCTGATCGAGCAGACGCAGGGCACGCGCTCGCGCGAGCGGGAAACGCTTTCTTCGCTGGGGCCGCACCTGGTCGACGGGGCACTGGTGCACCCGGAAGCCCTGGAGGCGGCGGACTTCCCGGCCGACCCGGGCGGGATCCCCCTGGTCATGCTGGGCGAGCACGCGGTGGACGTGCCGATAGACCACGTGGCGATCGACAACGTCCTGGCCGCGCGCACGGCGGTGTCCCACCTGGCCTCGCTGGGCCGCACGCGCATCGCGGCCATCGGCCGCAACCCGGCGCGCGGGACGTCGTCGCAGCGGCTGGCCGGGTACCGTTCCGCGCTGGCCGACGCGGGTTTGTCCTATTCGGACGCTTTGGTGGCTCCGGCCGAGAAGTGGCACCGAGCGGTCGGCGCGACGGCGATGAAGTCGTTGCTGGCGCTGCCTTCGCCGCCGGACGCGGTGTTCTGCTTCAACGACCTGCTGGCCATCGGCGCGCTGCGCGCGGTGGCCGAGCGCGGCCTGCGGGTGCCGGAGGACGTGGCGATCGTGGGGTTCGACAACAACGAAGAGAGCGCATTCTCACTGCCGTCGCTGACGACGATCGCGCCGGACAAGACGGCCTTGGCGGAGGCGGCGGTGGACCTCGTGCACCGGCGGATCACCGGGGACAAGACGTCGCCGCCGCAGGACATCCAGACGCCGTTCGCGCTGGAGATCCGGGAGAGCACCGGCGGCCGCTGAGGGGCTTGGGAGCTGGGGTCAGCGGCCGGGCCAGTGCCAGGCGGGGCGGTCCAGGAGGCCCTGGCCGGCCACCTTCGTCTCGCCGTACTCCTTCTCCAGCTCGACCGTGCCCACGTCGGTGATCGCGGCGAGGGCGCGGATCAGCGGCTGGGCGTGGGAGACCACCACCAGCTGGGTCTCCTTGGCCGCCGTCGCGATCAGGGTGGCCAGCGCCGGCAGGAGGTCCGGGTGGAGGCTCGTCTCCGGCTCGTTCAGCACCAGCAGCTCCGGGGGGCGCGGGGTGAGCAGCGCCGCCACCCACAGCAGGAAGCGCAGCGTGCCGTCCGACAGCTCCGCCGCCGACAGCGGGCGCAGCAACCCGTGCTGGCGCAGCTGGACCGACAGCAGGCCGTCCTGGGAGGCCACCTCCACCGTCGAGCCCGGGAAGGCCGCGTCGACCACTTCCGCGAGGTCGTCGGCCCGGCCCACCTCGATGATCGTCTGCAGGGCCGCCGCGAGGTCGGCGCCGTCGTGGGACAGCACCGGGGTGCGGGTGCCGATGCGGGACTGGCGGGCCGGGGCGTCGGCGTCCGTGCGGAAGTGGTCGTAGAAGCGCCACGACCGGATGCGTTCCCGCAGCACCAGCAGCTCGGGACAGGCCCGCGGGTCCGCGAACTCGCTCAGCATGCTGTCCGTCAACCGGATCTTGAACCGTTCGTCGCCCCAGGCGCCGGAGGCGACGCGGGTGCGCACCGACGGGCCCGCGCGGTCCGCGAGCAACGCGGCCGTCCGCAGGACCGGCCCCGACCACACCGCTTCCCGCTTGAACTCCGGGTCGAGGTTGAACAGCGTCGCGCCCGGCACCGGCAGGCCCAGGTCGAGCGCGTAGCCGAAGTCGTCGCCCGAGAAACCGAGCCGTAGCCCGACGGCCTTCGTGTGCACCTTGCCCTGTACTCGCGTGGTGCCCCGGCGCACGCCGTTCTCCGGGCCGGCCCAGAGCGTCGACGGGAGCCCGCCCTCCCGGGCCAGCGCCGCCACGGCGCCGTTGCGGGACGCGTCGGCCAGCAGGCGCAGCGCCCGGTACAGGCTCGACTTGCCGCTGCCGTTGGGTCCGGTGACGACGGTCAAACCGGACAGCGGCAGCACCAGGTCACGCAGCGAGCGGTAGTTCGCGACGGCCAGCGTGGTGAGCATGCCCCGAACTTAGCGCCCCAAGGTGGCCTTCGGTGCGTTGAACGCACCCAAGGCCGCCTTGGGGCGCTTCGGCTCGGCGTCACCTGACCGGCATCGTCACTTCGTAGACGCGGACCGGGGCCTTGCGGGCGCCGGTGAAGCCGTTGGCCCACAGGGATTCCACCTTGGCGGCTTCCTGGGCGTTCGGGTTCGCGTTGGTGCACGACGGGCCGGGGCCGCCGCCGGACATCAGCTCCGAGCACGGGCCTTCGTAGTGGTCCGGCAGGCCCAGCGCGTGGCCGGTTTCGTGGGCCGCGATGCGGGTCTTGTCGTACTGCTGGGCCTGGGTGTAGTCGATGAAGATCGTGCCGCTGCCGTGGCCGTCGGTCTGGGCGTACGAGCCGCGCGGGTCGTTGCCCTCGGTGTAGCGCAGCGACGCGCCCGAGGAACGTTCCTGGAGCTTGACGTTCGACACCTTCGCGTTCCAGTTGGCCGCGCCCGCGTTGATCACCGAGCGGAAGCTGGGTGCTCCCGAGGTGTCGTAGTAGACGATCGTGGCCGCTTCCGGGGCCGCGAGGGCCGGGGCGGCGGTCAGCGGGGTCACGATCATCGCCAGTGCGGCGGCGCCGGGCAGCAGGTATTTCCGGGACATCGGGACGACTCCTTGCCGTGGGGAATTTGCCAGGTATGCGCGCGCTGGGTGTCGAACTTACGGAATCGCCCGGCGTTTGTGACCCGACTTTCGTACCGGCTTGGGGCCGTTCGGCTCAGTTGACCGGATTCGCCAAGGGGATCTCGTCCTCGCCGAGCCAGGACCCGCGCCACGCCAGGTCGCCCCTGGCCAGGGGTTTCCCGCAGCTGTCGCACTTCGCGCCGGGCCGGGTGGGCTGCCCGCAGCGCGTGTGGACCAGTGTCGTCGGCCCGGCTTCCGAGGAAGTGTGGGCGTGTCCCCAGGTGCCGAGGGCGTGCAGGACCGGCAGGGCGTCCGAGCCGGCCCGGGTGAGGCGGTACTCGTGCCGGGTGCGGCCGCCGTCGCGGTAGGGGAGCTTCGTCAGCAGGCCGCGGTCGACGAGCTTGGCCAGCCGGGTGGTCAGCACGTTGTCGGCGATGCCGAGCTGGCTGCGGAAGTCCTCGAAGCGGGTGGTGCCCGCGGTGGCGTTGCGCAGGATCAGCAGCGTCCACGGCTCGCCGAGGACGTCGGCGGCGCGGGCGATCGGGCAGGCGGCGTCCGCCCAGGTGATGCGACGGCTCATCGTGTGATCCCTTCGACCTGACTTGCTCGGAGCAAGTTTACGCCGTAGGGTCGGCCGTAGCTAGCTTGCAACGAGCAAGCCAGGTGCGAGAGGAGCTCGTCATGGACATCACGGGTGCGGTGGCACTGGTCACCGGGGCGAACCGGGGACTCGGCCGTCGCTTCGCGGAGGCGCTTGTGGAGCGCGGCGCTGCCAAGGTGTACGCGGCTGCGCGGAATCCGGAGTCGATCGACCTGCCGGGGGTGGTCCCGCTGCGGCTGGACGTCACCGATCCGGCGTCGATCCGTTCCGCCGTGGCCGCCGCGGGCGACGTCACGCTGCTGGTGAACAACGCCGGTTCGTCGACCGGGGCGTCGCTGCTGGGTGGGTCCCTCGAGGACATCCGGCTGGAGATGGACACGCACTACTTCGGCACCCTCGCCGTGACGCGCGAGTTCGCGCCGGTCCTCGGGCGCAACGGCGGCGGCGCGGTGCTCAACGTGCTGTCGGTGCTTTCCTGGTTCACCGCGCCGCAGGTGGCGGCCTACTCGGCGGCGAAGTCGGCGGCCTGGTCGCTGACCAACGCGCTGCGCCTGGAGCTGGCACCGCAGCAGACGCAGGTGACGGCGCTGCACGTCGGGTACATGGACACCGACATGGCCAAGGGCGTCGACGGCCCGAAGAGCGACCCGGCCGTCGTGGCGGGGCTGGCGCTGGACGGTGTCGCGGAAGGGCGCTTCGAGGTGCTCGCCGACGACGTCAGCCGGAACGTGCGGGCCGGGCTCGCCGCCGACCTACCCGCGCTGTACCCCGCGCTGGTTTCCTGAAGGCGTTTTCCGTACCCCGGAATACAGCGCTGTCCGCCGCGGGCGTATGAATAGGCGGGTGGTCGAACGCGTCGAAGCGGGAATGGGTCGGACGAGAAACCGCTGGGGCGAAGGCGAACGGTTGCGCGGCGAGATCCTGGCCGCGGCCGGCCGGTTGCTGGCCGAGCTCGGGGGCGAGGACGGGCTGACGATCCGCGGCGTCGCCCGCGCCGTCGGCATCGCCCCGGCGAGCATCTACCAGCATTTCTCCGATCGTGCGGAATTGGTCCGCGGATTACTCGACCACGAATACGCCCGGCTGCGGGATTCGATGCGCGCGGCGGAGGAGTCAATCGGCGAAACGGACGTGGTCGGCCGCGTCCGGGCGCAGATTCACGCGTACTGCGCGTTCGCGATGGAGAACCCGGGCCATTACCGGTTGATGCTGGCGAACGGCGCGTCCGACCTGGCGCCCGGCACCCGGCCGACGGGCCCGCTCCTGGACGTGATCGACCGGCTGACGGCGGGCTTCGAGCGCTGCGTCGAGGCGGGCCACGAGCTGCGCGTGACCCCGGGCCGCGCGGCGGCGGTGGTGTTCGTCGGTGCGCACGGGCGGGTCGCGCTGTTCCACAGTGCCCTGAACCGCTCCGGGGCGGAGCTGGTGGAGCCGTTCGTGGACGAGCTGGTTTCGCTCGTGTTCAAGTGAGCGGCTTGCGCATGAGGGTGCAGGTGGTCTCGTAGCGGCGGATCGAGCCGTCGGGAGCGACTTCGTCCCAGCCGTCGGGTTCGGTGCCGTAGGCGACGTAGCCGAGCCGCTTGTACAACGCGCGGGCACGCGGGTTCTCGACTTCGACGCCGAGTTCGGCGTGGGCCAGCCCCAGCGCTCGGATCCGCTCCTCGGCGGCCAGCAGCAGCGCGGTGCCGATGCCGCACGACTGCAGGGCGGGGTGCACGGCCAGCTGCCCGATGGTGCCGGCGCCGGCGGTCTTTCCGTAGTCGATCAGTCCTTTGCCGATGGGGAACCCCGACTTCGCCACGCACGCGACGAGGTAGTCGGCGTCGTCCCGGCGGAGCTCCCGGGCGACGTGCTCGAGGTGCAGGCGGGAGCCGGACCAGTCGCAGTGGGGCAGGTCGGCCTCGGTGAGGTCGCGGATGAGCAGGGGAACCACGATTTCGGTGCGCACGGCGGCACGCTACCCCCGTTCACAGCGCCCGCTGGGCCGCGTCCAGGTTCTTCGCCAGCCAGGCCGACACGAACCGCTCCCGGTTCGTGTCCGTGTCCTGCCGCGGGACCATCTCCGCCAGCATGATCAATCCCAGGTACACCCGGTACAATGTCAGCCGTCGCCGGGCGGGTGCGTCGAAGCCTCCCGTGCCGTAGCCCTCCAGCAGGGGCGCGTCCAAGTCGTGGAACAACGTCAGTGAGACGAACTCCGCCACCGGGTCGCCCCAGAACGCTCGCTCGGCGTCGATGATGCCCGACACCCGGCCGCCGTCCAGGAGGATGTTGCCGTCCCACAGGTCGAAGTGGACCAGGACCGGTGTTTTCACCAGCTCCAGCAGGGGCTCGTGGCGGCGTACCAGGTGGGCGATCTCCGCCGCCGGGCGCGGCAGGCGCACGCGATACCGGACGGCGTCGGCCAGGATCGCGTCCACCATCGCGCTAAACGCCGAAAACCACGTCGGGTGCAGGGGGTCCTGGAGGTAGCCGAACCCGGTGCCGGTCGTCTCGTGCAAGCCGGCCACGATCGCGCCCAGCTCGGCACGCAGGTGCGGGCCGGTGCCGGGCGTGCGGTTCCACGGCTCGCCCGGCACCTCCGTCATCAGCAGGAACCCCGGCCCCGCCCCCACCACCGACGGGAGCGGCCCGGACGCCAGCCGGTAGTACTCCGCCTCCGTCGCCAGCAGGTCGTGTTCGTACGTGAGGCCGGGGCCGGACGGCGCGATCTTGAGCACCAGCCGCCGTCCGTCCGCCAGCCGCACCCGGACCGCCCGGTTGTACGTCCCGCCGCCGAGGTCCTCGGCCGTCACCACCGCGGCCGGGTCGATGCCCGCTGCCGTCAGCTCCCCTTCCATGCGGCCGAGTCTTCCAGCTTTTCCGCCGCGTCGGCCAGATCCTCCGGCGTCGGGGCGTCGTCCTGGGTCAGGCTGCGGCGCCAGTACCCCGTGAACTCGACGGCGCTCTTGGCCAGGCCGCGCTCGCCGACAAGGTGCCTTCGCAGCGAACGCACCATGCCCGCTTCGCCCGCCAGCCACGCCGCCGGCCCTTCGGGCAGCGTCGCGCCGCGCACCGCCGCCAGGAGCGGGCTGCCGTGCTCGGCGCCGTCCCGGTGCAGCCAGCGCACCTCGCCGGGCAGCGGCTGCTCCTCCGCCGCGTCCGCGACCTCGATGAACACCAGCGCGTTGTCCACTTCGGACAGAATCGACGCGATGGCCGGGATCGCCGTCTCGTCGCCCGCGCACAGCAGGGTGTCCGCTGTGGACAGCGGACGCCGGTACGCCGGGTCCGGGCCGTACCGGCCGAGGACGTCACCCACGGCCGCCCGGGCTGCCCACGCGGTGGCCGGCCCCGCCGGACCGGAGTGCAGCACGAAGTCGACGTCGATCGTGTCGCCGTCCCGCGCGCGCACCGTGTAGCTGCGCATCACCGGGCGTTCGTCCTCCGGAATCGCCAGGTACGCCTGGTACCAGCGCATGACGTCGTCGTCGGCCGACGGTAGCCGCACCGCCCGTCCCGGTGGCGGGAACAGCAGCTTGAGCTGCTGGTCGGGCCACGACTCGAGGGAATCGAGCCCGTCGCCGGTGAAGGTCACGCGCACCACTCGCGGCGTCACCCGCCGCACCGCCGTCACTTCGAGCAGACCGGTCGGTTTCACGGCTTCCCCAGGTATTCGCGCAGGTGACGGGCGGTCAACGTCGAGGCATCCGCGACGAGCGCGGCCGGTGTGCCTTCGAAGACGACCCGGCCGCCGTCGTGGCCGGCGCCCGGCCCGAGGTCGATCAGCCAGTCGGCGTGGGCCATCACGGCCTGGTGGTGCTCGATGACGATCACCGTGTTGCCCGCGTCGACGATCCGGTCGAGCAACGCCAGCAGCTGGTCGACGTCGGCCAGGTGCAGCCCGGTCGTCGGCTCGTCGAGGATGTAGGTCGACCCGCGTTCGGCCATCCGGATCGCCAGCTTGAGCCGCTGCCGCTCGCCGCCGGACAGCGTGGTCAGCGGCTGTCCGAGCGTGAGGTAGCCGAGGCCGACGTCGGCGAGGCGGTCGAGCACCGTCCGCGCGTTGCCGCCGGTGAAGAACTCGCGCGCCTCGGCGACGGACATCGCCAGGACCTCGCTGATGTTCTTGCCCCGCAGCTCGAAGGTGAGCACCTTCGGCGTGAACCGCCTGCCCTCGCACTCTTCGCAGACCGACGCGACCCCGGCCATCATCGCCAGGTCCGTGTAGATCACGCCGAGGCCCTTGCACTTCGGGCAGGCGCCCTCGGAGTTGGCGCTGAACAGACTGGCCTTGACGCCGTTGGCCTTGGCGAAGGCGGCGCGGATCGGGTCGAGCAGGCCGGTGTAGGTCGCCGGGTTGGACCGGCGGGACCCGCGGATCGCCGACTGGTCGACCACGACGACGTCGTCGCGGTGGGCCAGGGAGCCGTGGATCAGCGACGACTTCCCGGAGCCGGCCACCCCGGTGACCACGGTCAGCACGCCGAGCGGGACGTCGACACTGACGTCACGCAGGTTGTGCAGCTTGGCCCGGGTGATCGAGACGTGCCCGGTGGGTTGGCGTACCTGGGAGCGCAGCGTGACCCGGTGGTCGAGGTGCCGGCCGGTGAGCGTGCCGGACGCGCGCAGGCCGTCGACGCTGCCGGTGTAGCAGAGCCGCCCGCCCGCGGCACCCGCGCCGGGGCCGAGGTCGACGACGTGGTCGGCGATCCGGATCGTCTCCGGCTTGTGCTCGACGACCAGGATCGTGTTCCCCTTGTCCCGCAGGCAGAGCAGCAGGTTGTTCATCCGCTCGATGTCGTGCGGGTGCAGCCCGACGGTCGGCTCGTCGAAGACGTAGGTGACGTCGGTGAGGCTGGACCCGAGGTGGCGCACCATCTTCACGCGCTGCGCCTCGCCACCCGAGAGCGTCGCGGATTCGCGGTCGAGGGAGAGGTAGCCGAGGCCGATCTCGACCAGCGAGTCGAGGGTGTCGCGCAGGTTGCCCAGCAGCGGCCGGATCGACGGCGCGTCGAGGTGCCGCACGAACTCGGCGAGGTCGCTGATCTGCATGGCCGCGCAGTCGGCGATGTTCCGGCCCTCGATCTTGGCCGACAGCGCGGCCTGGTTGAGCCGGGCGCCACCGCACTCGCCGCACGTCTTGAACGTCGCCGCCTTCTCGATGAACGCCCGCAGCTTCGGCTGCAGGGACTCGACGTCCTTGTGCAGGTAGAGCCGCCGGACCTTCACGGCGAGGCCTTCGTAGGTGACGTTGGTCTTGCCGACCTTCACCTTGCAGGAGTCCTTGTGCAGCAGGTCGTCGAGCTGCTGTGGCGTGAAGTCGCGGATCTTGGCGTCGGGGTCGTAGAAGCCGGAGGAGAGGTAGGTCTGCACGTACCAGGTGTCCGGCGTGAAGCCCGGCACCTGGATCGCGCCTTCGTTGAGGGAGAGGTCGAAGTCCAGCAGGGCGTCGACGTCGAGGTCGGACACCCGGCCGAGGCCTTCGCAGGCCGGGCACATGCCCTCGGGCAGGTTGAAGCTGAACGCGCCGGACGTGCCGACGTGTGGTTCGCCGAGCCGCGAGAAGGCGATCCGCAGCATGGCGTAGGCGTCGGTCGCGGTGCCGACCGTCGAGCGCGAGTTGGCGCCCATCCGCTCCTGGTCGACGACGATGGCCGCGCTGAGGTTCTCCAGCAGGTCGACGTCCGGGCGCGACAGGCTCGGCATGAACGACTGGAGGAACGCGCTGTAGGTCTCGTTGATCAGCCGCTGGGACTCGGCCGCGATGGTGCCGAAGACCAGGGACGACTTGCCGGAGCCGGAGACGCCCGTGAACACCGTGAGCCGGCGCTTCGGGATGTCCAGGTCGATGCCGGTCAGGTTGTTCTCCCGGGCCCCCCGGACCTCGATCACGTCGTGGGTGTCGGCGGCCCGCCTGGGTGAAGTCATACCGTCCTTCTTGATACTTTAGGCTGTAAAGTGATTATCGATCGTACAATACTTTAGGGTGTAAGGAGTCGGCAAGGTGGTCGTCTTCGCGGGTCAGGGCGACGCCCGGCGGTCCATGGAGCTGCTGTGGGGGCCGCGCGTGGTGGCGCCGCGCACCGGCCCGGGCCCCAAGCCGGGCCTGTCCGTCGAGGCGATCGTCGGCGCGGCGATCGAGATCGCGGACGCCGAGGGCATGGCGGCGCTGTCGATGCGCTCGGTCGGCGAGCGGCTCGGCCGCACGGCGATGGCGCTGTACACGTACGTGCCGGGCAAGACCGAGCTGGTCGACCTGATGTACGACCGGACCCTGGGCGAACTGCCGTCGTCGTTCTCGGCTGCCGATGGCTGGCGGCCGGCCGCGTTGGAGCTGGCCGGCGCGCTGTGGGACCTGCACCTGCGGCACCCGTGGCTGCTGCAGGTCTCGCCGGCGCGGCCGGTGCTCGGGCCGGGGGAGTTCCACGTGCAGGAGACACTGCTGTCCGTCCTGGCGTCGACCGGGTTGCCGCTGTCCCGCGTCCGGTGGGTGGTGGCGGCGCTGTTCAACGTCGTCCGCGGCTCGGTCCAGGCGGCGGCGGAGTCGCGGCAGGCCACCCGGGAGACGGGACAGTCCGAAGAGGACTGGTGGTACGCGCGGTCGGCGTTGCTCGGCGAGCTGGCCCCGGACCTGCCGGCGCGGTTCCCGACGGTGGCCCGGCTCGGGGAGGAGGGCGAGTACGAGGCGTCCGGCTCCGAGGAGCCCTACCTGGAGCGCGAGGCCCGGCTGTCGTTCGAGGCGGGCTTGGAACTGCTGCTCGACGGCGTCGAGGCGGCGATCGTCAAGGCTTCCGGGCCTCGATGAGGAACCGGGTCGTGCGGGCGGCGAACGGGCCGTCGTGCTCGATGCGCTCGTGCAACTCGCGCAGCTTGTCCCGGTACCGTTCGACCGTGAAGTCCGGGACCATCCAGATCACCTTGCGCAGGAAGTAGACCACCGCGCCGATGTCGAAGAACTCGGTGCGCAGCGACTCCGCGCGCAGGTCCACCACCTCCAGGCCCGCGCGGGTGGCCGCCGCCACGGCGTGGTCCGGGTGACGGCTGTTGCGCGCGTCCTCGGGTTGGGGGCCGAGGAAGAACTCGACCAGCTCGAACACACTCGCCGGGCCGACCTGCTGGGAGAAGTACGTTCCGCCGGGACGCAGGACGCGGGCGATCTCGTGCCAGTCCGTCGTCACCGGGTGGCGGCTGGAGACCAGGTCGAACACGCTGTCGCGGAAGGGGAAGCCCGCGGTGGCCACGATCTCGGCCCCGCGTGGCCGGAGCCGGGCCGCGGCGCGCGCGATGTTCGGCGGCCACGACTCGGTCGCGATCATGACCGGCGGCAGGGCCGGGCAGCCGTCGAGGACTTCGCCGCCGCCGGTTTCCAGGTCGAGGGCTGCCCGCACGCCGCCGAGCCGGGTGCCCAGCAGCCGTTGGTAGCCCCACGAAGGACGGGCCTCGGTGGCGCGGCCGTCGAGCCAGGAGAAGTCCCAGCCGTCGACCGGAACTGCCGAAGCCTCGGCCACCAGGTCGTCGAACATGCCTCGATCGTCACAAAGCGGGCGGCGGCCCGCCACCCGATTTCCGGACCGGCGGGGGAGGGACCGGTTTGGCGAGCGCGACCGCGTCGAACGCCACCACGACCGGGCCGCGCCGGGTCTCGACCGTGCACGTCGTCTCGTCACGGGCGACGAGGTTGCCGAGCGCGTCGGTGAAGCCGTCGTCGATGCGGTAGCGCACCACGACGCGCGTGCCGAGCGGCAGCTCGCGCAGCAGCTTCACAGGCGCGCGCTCAGCTCTTCGTCGGACGGCTCGACCAGGAACGAGCCGTCGTCCCAGACGATGGTCGGGATCCGGCGGGCGCCGTCCTGCAGCTCGCGGACGCGGCGCTCGGCGTCCGCGTCGGCCTCGACGTCCACGTAGGCGTATTCGACGCCTTCGCGGTCGAGCAGTGCGCGGCTGCGCTTCACGTCCGGGCACCAGCTCGCGCCGTAGACCGTCAGCTTCACGGGACTCCCTCCGCTACCGGGTGGACCCCGAGTATCGCCTCCGCCGGGGCAGCGCCGTTCAGTGACCCGCGGGGAGCAGGGCCGAGATGCGCAGCGACGACGTCCCGATGCCGGTGGGCCCGCCGAAGACTGGAGCCGCCATCGGGTGGTAGCCCAGCTCGGGCTCCGTGTAGCGGCCGGTGTTCTCGTGCCAGTGCACGATCCCGGCCAGCCAGTCGCGCAGTTCCCGGACGAAGCCGAGCAGCGTCTCCTCGGTGGCTTCGTCGCGGTACAGGGCAGGCAGCTCGGTCGCCGCCACGTGGTCGAACTCCGCCAGGCGGGCGTGGATCAGGTCGGTCACCACCTCGGACGCGCGGTCCTCCGGGCAGTCCAGGAAGTTCCGCACCACCAGCACCGCGTTGTGCAGCTCGCCTTCGTACCGGATCTCCTTGCGGTAGGAGTAGAGGTCGTTGGCGAGGCTCGCGACGTCCGCCGCCGCGTGCTCGAGCGTCTGCACCGGGCGCGTGCGGTGCAGCTCCGGCGGCAGGGAGCGGTCGCGCGCGAGGCTCATCGTGAGGTCGGCGCCGAACGTCCGGCGCCGCATCTCGACGTAGTCGATCGGGTCGGGGATGCGGTTCTGCGCCTGGTTCGCCAGCTCCCAGAGCCAGCTCGACGTCATCGCCTCGACCGCCCGGCGCACGGCGGGCCGGCGCTCCGCCGTGGTGCGCGGCCAGAGGTCGGCCAGGCCCGCTTCCAGCGGTGTCGTCGGCGTGGGCATCGGCGCGCCGTCCGCCGGCATGAACGCCGGCAGGCGGAAGTTGGCCGCCTTCGCGCCCGCGAGGTCGCGGGTCGCGCCGAACACGAGGGGGTAGTGGTCGTCGGCGTAGGTGCGCCAGGTGAGCCAGCCGCTCGTGACGTCGAGGGCGTCGGCCGTCGCGTCCGGGTGGATGCCCGCCGCGCACAGCGGCAGGTCGGCGGCGCGCAGCTTCCGCTCGTCCCACACCACGCCGTCGAGGAGGCCCGTGCGCCGCGCCCAGTCGACGTTGCGGGCGCGGGCCTCGGCGAGGTGCGGGCTGAGCCGCGGCGGCCCCGGCAGGTCGAGTGCCGGGCGCGGCACGCCGGCCGCGGAGAACGGCGTCGAGCTGTAGGCCCGCAGCCGTTGCGGCGCGGTGTCGATGACCGACGCGAAGATCCGTGCGGCGGAGGTGCCGAAGCCGGGAGTGCCGGACACGGCGCCTTCGTTCATGTACCGGCTGGACCGCAGGTGCCATTCGTGCCCGCCGGACTGCCAGTCCTGCAGGCCCTTGACGTAGGCGAACGTCGCCGCGCGCGCGGCCGGGTCGACGCAGTGGTCGGCGAACAGCGCGGGCACCTCGGTGAGCGCGGTGTGCTCGAACTGGTGCAGCCGCGAGGTGATCAGGTCGTTGACCGCGTCGGCCGCCTGCTGCGTGCTGAGCCCGAGGAATTTCTCGAACACGAGCACGCCGTTGGACAGCTCGCCCTCGTCCCGCACCTCGCGCTGGTAGGAGAACAGGTCGTTGCGGAGGTGGACGCTGTCGGCGAAGCAGTCGCGCAGGACCTCCATCGGGCGGGACGCGGCGATCTCGTCGGGCACCTCGGCGTGCACCGAGTGCTCGACCAGGTTCGCCGACCACGGTGCGCCGCCGACCTTCCGCCGCATCTCGACGTACTCGATCGGGTTGGCGAGCCGGCCTTCGTTGATGTTCGCCAGTTCCCACAGCGATTCGTCGAGCAGTGCCTTCGTGCTTCCGGCGAACCGGCGCCGCCAGCCCGCCGAGCGGTGCGGGACCGTCCGGGTCCACAGGTCGGCGAGGCCGCGCTCGACCGGGTTTTCCGGGGTCGCGGTGATTTCGCCGTCGACGGGCATGAACAGCTCGAGGCGGTCGAGGTACGTGCGGGCGTTGCCGATGTCGCCGGTGCGCTTGTACAGCTCGAGGAAGTGGTCGTCGAAGTAGAAGACCCAGACGTACCAGTCGGTGATGAGGTCGAGCTCCCCGGCGCCGGCGTCGGGGTGGGTGTAGGCGCAGAGCAGCGCGTAGTCATGGGAGTCGAGGTCGTGCTCGGTCCAGATCACCGTGCCGTGCTGCGGCACGTCGATCATGTCGAACTCGCGCGCCCACGCCTTGCTGTGCTCGCGCGCCCGGTCCAGGTGCGGGTTCAGGCGCGCCGGGTGGGGCATGTAGAACTCGGGGAGGACGAACGGCTGATCGGGCACCCCGCGAGGCAACCAGCCGGTCGCGGTGTCCGCCAAGGGGAACAGCCGCGAAGCACACGAACGGGACGGGCGCTTCCCCCGGCCGGCCCAGCGACGGGCCCGGCCCGATCGGCACGCGGTGGCGGGCCGTCGCACGATGGGGTATTGCGAGAGGAGAGCCGATGACCGACGAAAACCGGGTGGTCGACAACCCGGACGAGAGCCGCTACGAGCTGTGGGCGGGGGAGAAGCTGGCCGGGATCGCGCAGTACGACCGGCGCGGCGAACTCACGGTGTTCACCCACACCGAGATCGACGACGCGTTCTCCGGCCAGGGGCTGGGCAAGGTCCTGGCCGCGGGCGCGCTCGACGACGTCGTCGCCCGTGGCGGGACGATCGTGCCGGTCTGCCCGTTCATCGCCGGGTACCTGGCGAAGAACCCCGGCTACGAGGACCACGTCCGCCGGCCGCGCGAGTAGGTCGTTCGGGGCGGTCTGCGGGGTATGTCCGGTTCGATTGGTTATTAACCAACCTTCGTCGGTGGTGCGTTGGTTGCTTGGCAACGAAAGTGAGCCGCGCAGACTTCGAACCGGCAAACCTGGAGGAAGTTGATGACTCCCCGGAAGACCGCCCTGAAGACCTTCGCCGTCCTGTCGGCCGCCGCGCTGACGGCGGGCGTGTGCTCGTCGGCGGCCACCGCGTCCCCGCTGGCCTTCGCCGAACTGCAGGCCAACGCCATCTCCGGCGCCACCCAGGTGGCGAACGCCCTCGGCGCCGCTTCCGGCGGCATCTACCTCGAGCACGGCACGGCCGTCGTGAACGTCGTCGACGACGCCGCGATGCGGCAGGTGCAGGCCGCCGGCTTCACCGCGAAGAAGGTCAAGCACACCTTCGCCGCGCTGACCGGTGTCAAGAACCAGCTGGACGCGGTGAAGAACGTGCCGCAGACCGCGTGGGGCATCGACACCAGGACCAACCAGGTCGTGGTGAAGGTCTACGACGCGGCCAGCAAGGTGACCGCCGACAAGGTCTCCGCGGCCGCCGCGAAGTACGGCGACGCCGTCCGCGTCGAGCACCGCACCGGCAAGCTGGAGCTGTACATCAAGGACGGCGACGCGATCCAGAACAGTCAGGGCCGCTGCTCGCTCGGCTTCAACGTGACGCGCGGCGGCTCGCCGTTCCTGCTCACCGCGGGCCACTGCACCAACCTCGGCGGCACCTGGTCCGGCGGCGACGTCTCCGGCGCGCAGGTCGTCGAAAGCGACTGCCCCGGCGCCGACTCCGGCCTGCTGACCCGCCCGAACGGCACCGGGCCCGGCGAAATCAACACCGGCCAGAAGATCACCAGCGCGGCGACGCCGACCGTGGGCGAGCAGATGCAGAAGCAGGGCTCGACCACCGGCGGCGGCAGTGGTGAGGTGACCTCGGTCGACGAGTCGGTCAACTTCGACGTCGGCGTGCTCAACCACGAGTTCGGCACCACCGCGCACACCGACCACGGCGACTCCGGCGGCCCGGCGTACGACGGCTCGAAGGGCCTCGGCACGCTGTCCGGCGGCGACACCCAGACGAGCTACTTCTACCCGCTCACCCTCGAGTTGCAGGCTTACGGCCTCCAGCTCGCCTGATCCTGGGGTGGAGGGCCGCTCACTTCCGTCGGGGGAGGTGAGCGGGCCCTCGGTGCGTCAGGCTTCGAGCCGCCGCGCCCGGTACACGGCGTCGATGTGGTGGCCCTCGCCGCGCGTCTCGCAGGTCTCGACCACCCACTTCCACGGGTCGCCGAGGTAGCCGGTGATCTCCTCGGGCTCGAAGTACAGCTCCTCCGGCGGCTTCTGGCCGTCGAACTGCCGCATGGCCTTCGGCGAGTGCCCGACGACCAGCAGCGAGCCACCCGGCCGGATCGCCGCCGCGGCCGCCGTGAAGACGTCGCGGCGCAGGTCCGGTGGCAGGTGCATGTACTGCGCCGAAACCAGGTCGTACCGCGCTTCCGGCCGCCACTCGAGGATGTTGCGGTGCAGCCAGTTCACCGTCACGCCCGCCTCGGCGCCGGCTTCCTCGGCGCGGGCGAGCGCGGTGGTCGAGATGTCGACACCGTCGACCGTCCAGCCCTGCTTGGCCAGCCAGATCGCGTCGCCGCCTTCGCCGCTGCCGAGGTCGAGGGCGTGCCCGGGTTTGAGGCCTTCGACCTCGGTGCGCAGGTTGGCGTTGACGTTCCCGCTCCAGATCCGGTGCTCGTCACGCTGGTACAGCGCTTCCCAGAAGTCCTGCTTGAGCATGGCGTCGACGGTCATCGGGTGGTCGTGGGACATGGTTCCTCCTCAAGGACGTCCTCCGAGCATGCGGACAACGTCCCCGCGAAGGCAAACCCTGTTGCCGGTTTGGCAACTGTGGTCGATCGTGTGCCGCTCGGCGGGAAAACCCGGTGGGGCGCCGGGCTCCTCGGCGAAGATGGCGGCATGAGCGAACAGCGGGAAATCGTGGTCACCGGAGGCGGCACCGGCATCGGGCTGGCGATCGCCGCCCGGTTCGCGGCGGCGGGCGAGCGGGTGACCGTCACCGGGCGGCGCGCGGACGTCCTCGAAGCGGCGGCGGAAAAGATCGGTGCCCGGGCGGTGGCCTTCGACGCGAGCGACCCGGCCGCGGTGCAGGCGGCGCTGGTGGACCTGCCGGCGCGGGTGGACGTCCTGGTCAACAACGCCGGCGGCAACACCGATCGCGTCCGGGAGGCGCCCGCGGCCGGCGACCTGAAGGGCCTCGCCGACGCGTGGCAGGCGAACTTCGAGGCCAACGTGCTTTCCGCCGTGCTCGTCACCGCGGCGCTGAAGCCGCGCTTCGCGGACAACGTGCGCGTCGTGACTCTCGGCTCCATCGCGGCGAAGCAGGGCTCAGGTTCGTATGGCGCGGCGAAGGCGGCGATCGAGGCGTGGAACACCGACCTCGCGCGGCAGCTGGGCGCGGCGGGGACGGCCAACGTCGTCGCGCCGGGCGTCGTCCTCGACACGGAGTTCTTCCACGGCACGCTGACCGAAGAATGGCTGGCGGAGCGGCTTTCGGTGGCGCTCAACGGGCGCGCCGGCCGGCCGGAGGAAATCGCCGGCACCGTGCGGTTCCTGGCGGCGCCGGAAGCCGCGCACCTCACGGGCCAGGTCGTCCACGTGAACGGCGGCGCGTACGGCGCCCGCTAGGCCAACCGGGTCGCAACTGCGGCGCGCGGCCGCCGTCGTCTCCATGGTGGAAGGGTCAGAGACCACCGGAAGAGAGAGGTGATCCGCCGTGACGGCCGCACCCGCAACCCCGGCCCTCCCGACGACCCGGCCGGCCGGCTGCCCGTTCGACCCGCCCGGGAACTACGCCGCCCTCAGGGAAACCGCGCCGACGTCGAAGGTGCGCTGCCCGGCGGGCATGGACGCGTGGCTGGTGACGCGGTACGCCGACGTCCGCGCCGTGCTCGCCGACCGCACGATGAGCTCGCGCGGCGCGTCCTCGGTGCACATGAACCCGAACGCGGACCTCGACGAGGAAGTCAGCCCGGGCTCGATCATCCAGCTCGACGGCGCGGCGCATTCCCGGCTGCGGAAGAAGGTGATCGCGGAGTTCACCGTGCGGCGCGTGGAGGCGTTGCGCTGGTACGTCCAGGGGCTGGTGGAAAGCCACCTCGACGCGATGCTGGCGAAGGGGGCGCCGGCCGATCTGGTGCAGGACTTCGCGTTGCCGATCCCGTCGCTGGTGATCTGCGAGCTGCTCGGCGTTCCGTACGCCGACCGTTCGCGATTCCAGCAGCACAGCGCGACGCTGGTGAGCACGGACGCGACGCGCGAGGAAGGCGAGCAGGCGTACGACGCGCTTTCTGGTTATCTGGGCGACTTGTTCACGGCGAAGCAGCGGAATCCGCAGGATGACCTGTTCAGCAGGCTCATTTCCGGCGGTGCGTCCGACCCGCTCACAATGGAGGAGCTCGTCGTCCTCGGGCTGAGCCTCCTGGTGGCCGGCCACGAGACGACGGCCAACATGATCGCGTTGAGCACGTTGGTGCTGCTGGAGCACCCGGACCAGCGTGACATCGTGCTGGCCGAGCCGGAGCGCGCGGTGGAGGAACTGCTGAGGTACCTGTCGGTGGTGCAGTGGGGCGTCCTGCGCTACGCGACTTCGGACGTCCAGGTCGGCTCCCGCTCGGTCCGCGCCGGGGAGTGGCTGGTGGCGGCGTTGAACTCGGCCAACCGCGACGAGACGGTGTTTTCGGGAGCGGACAAGCTCGATTTCGATCGCGAGTCGCCGCGGACGCACGTTGCGTTCGGCTTCGGGGCGCACCAGTGCGTGGGGCAGCAGCTGGCGCGGGTGGAGCTGCAGGAGGCGTTGACGGGATTGTTCCGGCGGGTACCGGATTTGCGGGTGGCCGTGGCACGGGAGGAGCTGAGGTTCAAGCACAACACGCTCGTGTACGGGGTGCGAGAGCTGCCGGTCGCCTGGGGGTGAAAATGCGGGCTGACCTTGTGAGGAGTGCCATGACAGCTCGTCGTCTCTGGGCGGCCGTGGAGCCACTGCACGCCGTCGTCTACTTCGCGCCCGAGACGGCCGAAGCGGCGAAGGCGGCCGGCCTGCGTGGTTACTGGATGGGCTACTTCGCGGGGCGGCTGGCGCCGCTGGGCCCGATCGGTCCCGGGCCGGCGACGGCGGTGCTGTTCGGCTTCGCGCCGTCGATGGTCGCGCGGGCGTTGCCGGACGCCTGGTCGTTCGCCGCGCCCGACGCCGTTCTCCGCTCGCGGCTCGCTGCCGTTTCGGCGGCGCTCGGCCGAGTTGCCGGTGACGTCTCGGAACTGAGCGCGCTCCTGTGGCGGGCGGTGGACGCGTGCGCGTTCGACGGCCGTCCGCTCGCCGCGGCGTGGGCGGCCGTGCCGGCGCCGGAAGATCCCCTGGCCCGGCTGTGGCTGGCGGCGACCATCCTGCGTGAGCACCGCGGCGACGGCCACGTCCTGGCCGCGGTCCACGCCGGGTTGGGCGGCTTGGAGACCACCCTCACCCACATCGGTGACGGCGTGATCAGCCGGGCGGACATCCAGCCCCACCGCGGCTGGCCGGACGCGGAGTGGGACGCCGCCGCGGACCGGTTGCGGGCCCGCGGAATCCTCGACGCCGGCGGCGGCCTGACCGTCGCCGGCCGCGAGCTGCGCCGCCGGATCGAGGACGACACGGACCGGCTCGCGGCGGCGCCGGTGGCCGCGCTGGGTCCCGACGTCGAGCGGCTGCTGGCGCTGGCGGTGCCGCTGAGCCGGGCGATCGTCGACAGCGGCCTGGTCACCGTGCCGAACCCGGTGGGTGTCCCGCGGCCCTGAGTGTGTCGATTCCGGGCGCGGTCGTTCGACGCACCGGTGAACGCACCCGGACATCGGAGGACTCCATGACGTTGCTCGCCGGCAAGAACGCGATCATCTACGGCGCCGCGGGGCGGATCGGCACGGCCGTCGCCACCGCCTTCGCCGGGGAAGGCGCGCGGGTGTTCCTCGCCGGCCGCACCCCGGCGCGTCTCGACGAGCTGGCGGGCCGCATCCGCGCGGCGGGCGGCCACGCCGAGACGGCGGAGGTCGACGCCCTCGACGAGCGGGCGGTGGACGAGCACGCCGCGGCCGTGGGCACGATCGACGTCTCGTTCAACCTCATCGGCCACGGCGACGTCCAGGGCACGCCGCTGGTGGACATGACCCTCGCGGACTACGAACGCCCGGTGGTGACGGCCGTGCGCACCCAGTTCCTGACCGCCCGCGCGGCGGCCCGGCGGATGATCGCCCACGGCCGGCCCGGCGCGATCCTGTTCTTCGGGGGCGAGGGTGATCCGGTGCGCGAGTTCGCGGTCGGCGGGCTGCAGGTGGCGTTCCACGCGCTCGAGGCGATGCGCCGCCAGCTCGCCGCCGAGCTCGGCCCGCACGGGATCCGCACGGTGACGCTCCGGACGGGCGGCATCCCGGAGACGCTCCCGGCGGAGATCCCGGGCCGGGCGGAGATCGAGGAGAGCATCGCGGGCAAGACCATGCTCGGCCGCGCGGCGACCCTGGCCGACGTCGGCGCGGTGGCGGCGTTCGTCGCCTCGGACCGGGCGGCCGCAATGACGGCGGCGACGGTCAACGTCAGCTGCGGCGCCCTGGTCGACTAGCTGTTCTGCCGCGGGGAGCGCGGGCCCGCGCCGCTCCGGACGGCTCACGAGCGCCCCAATGTGGCCTTGGTTGCGCTCAACGCACCGAAGGCCACATTGGGTGCGTTGGGCGCACCGAAGGCCACATTGGGTGCGTTGGATGCACCGAAGGCCACATTGGGGCGCTTCGGCGGGCGGGCAGGCGGACCCGCCGCGGGAAGCGGGCCAGGATCTCAGCGGGACCCTTCGCGCTGCTCCACCACCAGCCGCTGGTGCCGGGCCGCGCGTACCCGGTCGCCGCAGGTGGTCGAACACCAGCGGCGGCGGGCGTGCTCGCGCAGGAAGTACCGGATGCAGCCGTGGGCCTCGCACGGGCGGATCAGCGGGCCGAACTCGCCGCTGACCACCTCGATCGCGTTGCGCGCCAGGGCCGCCACCGCCGCGTCGAGGGTGCCCGGCCGGGTGCTGTGCCACGCGCTCGACGGCCCGTCGCGCCAGGTCAAAGCCAGTGCGGCGCCGTCAGCGCGGGCCGCCGCGTTCACCGTCTCCACGACCGCCGCCTCCGGGGCGCGGCCCTCGGCCAGCGCCGCCAGCAGCTCGCGGACCGCCGCCCGGAGGTCCGTCAGGCGGCTCAGCGCGGCCGCGTCGGTGACGTCCGCCGCCAGCCCGTGCCCCCGCAGCCAGTCCGCGGCCGCGGCGGGGGTGGCGAGGTCGTCCGCCGCCACGCGCCGGGTGTTGACCAGCGCCAACGCCGGTACGCGGTCTTCGCCGGGTGCCGTCGTGACCATGTCCGCCTCCCGAAGTTCGTTCCCCCAGTTTCCCCTGACCGTTGACAGCCTACGTCGTCTCATGGATAACTATAAGAATAACCATGAGAGGAGACCGCCATGGTCACCGTCCACCACCGCTACGCCACCGTCGCCGGGCACCGGCTGTTCTACCGGGAGGCCGGCCCCGCCGACGCACCCACGATCGTGCTGCTCCACGGCTTCCCGACGAGCTCGCACATGTTCCGCCACCTCATCCCGGCACTGGCCGACCGCTACCACGTCGTCGCGCCGGACTACCTCGGCGCGGGCGCGTCCGACGCGCCGCCGGCCGGCGAGTTCACCTACACCTTCGACGCGCTCGCCGACCTCACGCTCGGCCTGCTCGACCAGATCGGCCTCGGCCGCTTCGCGCTCTACATCCAGGACTTCGGCGCGCCCGTGGGCCTGCGCATCGCGGCCGCGCACCCCGGCCGGGTGACCGCGATCGTCACGCAGAACGGCAACGCCTACGTCGACGGCCTGGGCGCCGGGCTGACGCAGAAGCTGGCCGCCGGCACCCTGACCGAGGAGGACCTGAACGGCGTGGTCACCCTCGAAGCGACCAAGGCGCAGTACCTCGACGGCGTGCCCGACCCGTCGCTGGTCAGCCCGGACGTCTGGATCCACGACCAGGCCTTGCTGGACCGGCCCGGCGCCGCGGCGATCCAGCAGGCGCTGCTCGCGGACTACCACCACAACATCGGCCTGTACCCGAAGTTCCACGAGTACTTCCGCGCCAGTCAGGTGCCGCTGCTGGCCGTCTGGGGCGGCAACGACGAAATCTTCGTCGCCGACGGTGCCCGTGCCTACGCCCGCGACCTGCCCGACGCCGAAATCCACCTGCTCGATTCCGGCCATTTCGCACTAGAGACGCACCTGGACGCGATCGCCGGGTACATCCGGGGTTTCCTCGGGCGCGTGCTGCCGGGCTGACCGCGCCGGGCGTCGGCGGGGTCAGCGCCAGCCGTCGTCGCCGAAGCCGAGGGTCACCGGGCCGCGGCGGATGCCCGCCACCGTCTCCGCCGGCAGGACCTCGTCCAGGAACGCGTACTCCGGGCTGCGGGTTCGCGCGTGCCACTGGGCGATCTCGTGCCAGCCCGGTGCCGCCAGCGCGCCGCCGAAGTGCTGGACCGACAGGCTCGCCGTCAGGCACGCGAACCGCAGCCGCTCCACCAGCGGCCAGCCCGTCAGCGTCGCGGCCACGAAGCCCGCGCCGAACACGTCGCCCGCGCCCGTGGCGTCCAGGACGTCCACCGGGAGGGCCGGGACTGCCGCCGTCTCGCCGGTCGTCCCGTCCACCGCCAGCACGCCGTCGCCGCCGCGGGTGATCACCGCGATCGGGACCAGCTCCGCGAGCGTGGCCAGTGCCGCTTCCGGGGTGTCCGTGCGGGTGTAGCGCATTGCCTCGATCTCGTTCGGCAGGAACGCGTGGCAGCACGCCAGCTGCTCCAGCAGCGCGGGCGACCAGGCCTCCGACGGATCCCAGCCGACGTCGGCGAACACGAGGCTGCCCGCCTGGTGCGCCGTGTGCACCCACTCGGCCGTGTCGAGTCCGATGTGGGCCACCGTCGCCCGGCTCGGCGGCGGCGAACCGGCGAGCTCCGCGACCGGGACGGGCGGCGGGTGGCCGTGGGTGACCATCGCGCGGTCGCCGGCGTAGGCCAGCGAGACCGTCACCGGCGAATGCCACTCCGGGAACCGCCGCGACCGCGACAGGTCGATGTGCTCCTGCCCGCCCAGCACGTCCCAGCAGTAGCGCCCGTAGACGTCGGTGCCGAACGCCGCCGCCAGCGACGTCCGCAGGCCGAGGCGGCTCAGCGCGACCGCGAAGTTCGCGATCCCGCCCGGCCCCGAGCCCATGCCGCCCGTCCACACCTCCGTGCCCGGGGCCGGCGGGTGTTCGAGCCCGGTGAACACCAGGTCGAAGAACAACAAGCCGGACAGGAAGACATCGATGTCGGGTGCGGGCTCAGCCGGCACGGGCGCCTCCAGGGGATCACGCAACGGTGGCCCGAGCCTGCGTCAGCGGCGCGAGAATCGCAAGAGCTGGGCCCTTTCGGCCACGGATAGCGTGAATCCGGCTGCTAGGGTCGCCGGATGAGGCTGGCGATCCTCGGCGGCGGCGGGTTCCGCGTGCCGCTGGTGCACGGCGCGCTGCTCGACGGCGGCGGGGTCACCGAGCTCGTTCTGCACGACGTCGACGCCGGGCGGCTCGCGGCGATCGAACGGGTCCTGGCCGAGCAGGCCGCCGGGGCCGCGGCGGCGCCGCGCGTGCGCACCACCACCGATCTGCGCACCGCACTGTCCGATGTGGATTTCGTGTTCTCCGCCATCCGCGTCGGCGGGCTGCGCGGACGGCGGCTGGACGAACAGATCGCGCACGCGGAAGGCGTGCTGGGCCAGGAGACGGTGGGCGCGGGCGGGATCGCCTACGGGCTGCGGACGGTTCCGGTCGCCGTCGCCCTCGCGCGGCTGGCCGGCGAGGTGGCGCCGCGCGCGTGGGTCATCAACTTCACCAACCCCGCCGGGCTGGTCACCGAGGCGATGGCCGCGCACCTCGGCGGCCGGGTGATCGGCATCTGCGACTCGCCGGCCGGGCTGTGCCGCCGCGTCGCCCGGGCCCTCGGGATCGACGCGGCGGCGGGGAAGTTCGGCTACGCGGGGCTCAACCACCTGGGGTGGCTGCGCTCGGTCCGCGTCGGCGGCGAGGACGTCCTGCCGCGGCTGCTCGCCGACCCGGACGCGTGCGAGTCGTTCGAGGAGGGCAAGCTCTTCGGCGCCGGGTGGCTGCGCACGCTCGGTGCGATCCCCAACGAATACCTGCACTACTACTATTTCGCCCGTGAGGCGGCCGGTCCGGAGTCGCGCGGGGCGTTCCTGCTGGAGCAGCAACGCGATTTCTACGCTGCGCCCTCCCTGGCGTCGTGGGAGCGCACGCGCTTGGAGCGCGAAGCGACGTACATGGCCGAAACGCGCGAAGGCGAGCGAGACGATCTCGAGGGCGGCGGCTACGAGAAGGTCGCGCTGGCCTTGATGCGCGCCCTCGCCCACGACGAGCGTACGACGCTGATCCTCAACGTCCGCAACGGTTCCGCGCTCCCCGGCGTGCCCGGGGACGCGGTCGTCGAAGTGCCGTGCGAGGTCGGCGCCGGCGGCGCCCGCCCGCTCGCCGCCGCACCCCTGCCCGACTACGCGCTGGGCCTGGTGACGACGGTCAAGGCCGTCGAACGGGCGGTGCTCGAAGCGGCGACGACGGGTTCGCGGGCCGCGGCGCTGAGGGCGTTCGCGCTGCACCCGCTCGTCGGCTCGGTGCCGGTCGCCCGGCGGCTGCTCGACGCCTACGTCGCCGCGCACCCGGAACTCGCCTACCTCGGCTAGACCGTGGCCATCGCGTTGAACTCCGCTTCGGCTTCCCGCGCGGTGTAGAGCTCCCAGGCCTTGCCGGCGATGTCGTCGGGATCGAGCGTGCCCACGTCGAAGCCGTGGTCCTGCGCGGTGAAGGCGCGGTGGATGTCGCCGCGCTCGATCAGGCCGCCGATGGTCAGGAGCCCGGCGTGGACACCGGTTTCCCGCAGGGCCGCGTGCAGCGTGAGCACGTACATCCGCAGCGCCGCCGACGCCGGGGCCAGGCTGCCGAGCATCGGCATCGGGTACTTGCCGCTCAGGCCGCCGGCGAACAGCAGCGAACCCGAGCCGCGCGCCAGCATGCCCGGCAGCACGGCCTCGACCAGCCTCGCCGCCGGGGCGACGACCGCGTCGAACGACGCGCGCAGGGTGCCGGCGCCGGCTTCGGTGAGGGGCGTGAGGCCGGGACCGCCGGTGGCGTCGGCCGGCCCGAAGTACACCGTGTCGATTTCCCCGGCATCGGCCGTGATGCGGACGAGCACGTCGCGGAGCCGGGATTCGTCGGTGACATCGGCCGTGTAGGTGAGGGCGTGGACGCCGGACAGCGACGTGCGGTAGTCCGCGTGGCGGGCGTCGCTGCGGGAAACCAGCGCCGTCGTGAACCCTTCGCGGCCGAACCGGTGGGCGACCGACAGGCCGAGCCCGGGACCGACGCCCAGGACGGCGAGCACTTTCGGCAAGGCAACCTCCTCAACTTGAGTGTTTCCTCAAGTTAGCCATAAAGTGAGGACGGCGTCAACTTGTCGGTCGGTGGTCCACAAAGGACATTGCACGGGGGTGCGGCCGTCCGGGCGGTTTCCGGCGTCCGGACGGGTTTTCCGGGGGTCGCCGCCTTCCGCGACGGCGGAAGCGGCGCTCATCATCGGCGGCATGACCGCTGTGTATCCCGCCGCGAAGGACCACCCCGCCGTCCCGATGGGGGAGATCTACGCCGGCCACCCGCCGGTGTCCCGGGTCGCGTTCCCCAGTGGGCACGAAGGCTGGCTGGTGACGCGCTACGAAGACGTCCGCACGGTGTTTTCCGACCCGCGGTTCAGCCGCAACCTGCTGTACCCGGGTGCGCCGTGCCTCATCGAGCCGGGTGATTTTTCGACCGGCGAGCACAGCATCCTCAACATGGACCCGCCCGACCACACGCGCCTGCGGCGGCTGTCGGCGCAGGCGTTCACGGTCCGCCGGATCGCCGCGTTCCGGCCCCGGATCGAGCAGATCACCGACGAGCTCCTGACGGCGATGATCGCGCACGGCCCGCCCGCGGACCTGGTCGAGGAGTTCGCCTTCCCGCTGCCGACGCTCGTGATGTGCGAGCTGCTCGGCGTCCCGTTTTCCGGGCGCGAGCGGTTCCGGCGGTGGTCGCGCGTGATCGTGACACCGATGCAGCACACGCCGGCCGACGTCGAGCAGGCCCGCCGCGACGGCGCGGCGGACATGGGAGCGCTGGTGGCGGAGAAGCGGGCGCGCCCGGCCGACGACTTCCTGAGCGCGCTGGTGCACGCCAGGGACGAGGACGGCGACCGGCTCACCGAGCCGGAGCTGATCGACCTCGCGACGCAGCTGCTGCTCGCGGGTCACGAGACGACGGTCAGCCTGATCGGGTGCGGGGTGGTCCTGCTGTGCCGGCACCCGGAGCAGCTGGCGGCGTTGCGCGCGGATGCCTCGCTGACGCCGGGAGCGATCGAGGAGATCATGCGCTTCGACGGCCCGGTCGACTCGTCGTTGCTGAGGGTGGCGCTGGAGGACGTGTCGCTGAGCGGGGTCCTGGTGCGGCGCGGCGAGGCGGTGCTGGCGCACGTCGGAGCGGCGAACCGCGACGAGAACGCGTTCCCGTCGGCGGCCGAGTTCGACATCCGCCGCAAGGACGCGCAGCAGCTGGGCTTCGGGCACGGAATCCACTTCTGCCTGGGCGCGGCACTGGCCCGGATGGAAGGGGAGATAGCGCTGCGGGCGCTGGTGGACCGGCTGCCGGGGCTGGCGCTGGCAGTCCCGCCGGAGACGATCACCTGGCGGCCGCCGCTGTCGGTGCGCGGGCCGGAGGAGGTCCCGGTGACCTGGTCGGCCTGAGGCTGAAGGCTTGCGTTGCGGCCGGCAGGGGCGGCATGGTCGGGGCTGTGCGCCGAATGCCCGTTCCCGTTGGGACCACCGGCCCAGCAGGATCGGCCGTGACTGCTCCACTCGGGTAGAACCTGTTCCAGTTCTGCGCTCCGGGCGGAGACCATGTCCCTCGCCGTTTCCGCGAGCGAGGAGTCGCCATGGATGCCGACCTGACCCGCCGTCAGCTCCTCCGCGGCAGCGCCGCCGGTGTCGGCCTTGCCGTCGCCGCCGGGCTCGGCAGCCCGGCCGCCGCCGCGCCCGTGGGCGAGTACGACGTTGTCGTCGTCGGTTCCGGTGCCGCGGGCATGACCGCCGCGCTGACCGCCGCCAAGCGGGGGCTCAGTGTCGTCGTCCTCGAAAAGGCTCCCACCTTCGGTGGTTCCGCGGCCCGGTCCGGGGCCGGCATCTGGATCCCCAATAACCAGGTGCTGCTCGCCGCCGGTGTACCCGACACACCCGCGAAGGCCGCCCAGTACCTGGCCGCCGTCGTCGGGCCGGATGTCCCGGCCGCGCGGCAGGAGGCCTTCCTGCGCCACGGCCCGGCCATGCTGTCGTTCGTCATGGCCAACAGCCCGCTGCGGTTCCGCTTCATGGCGGGCTACTCCGACTACTACCCGGAACTCCCGGGTGGGCTGCCGGGCGGCCGCTCGATCGAGCCGGACGTGCTCGACGGCCACCTGCTCGGCGCCGAGCTGGCCAACCTGAACCCGCCCTACCTCGCCACGCCGCCCGGGCTCGTCGTCTTCAGCGCCGACTACAAGTGGCTCAACCTCGCCCTGGTGAACGCCAAGGGCGCCGCCGTCGCCGCCGAGTGCCTCGCGCGCGGTACGGCCGCCGCGCTGGCCGGGCAGAAGCCGCTCACCATGGGGCAGTCGCTCGCCGCCGGGCTGCGCGCCGGCCTGCTGCGGGCGAACGTCCCGGTGCTGCTCAACACCCCGCTCGTCGACCTCAACGTCGAAGGCGGCGCCGTCACCGGCGTCGTCGTGCCGCAGGGGCTGGTGCGGGCGCGGCGCGGCGTGATCGTCGGCTCCGGCGGGTTCGAGCACAACGCCGCCATGCGCGCGCAGTACCAGCGGCAGCCGATCGGCACCGACTGGACCGTCGGCGCCAAGGAGAACACCGGCGACGGCCACCGCGCCGGGCAGCGCGCCGGCGCCGCCCTCGACCTGATGGACGACGCGTGGTGGGGCCCGGCCATCCCGGCCCCCGGCGACCCGTACTTCTGCCTGGCCGAACGGACCCTGCCCGGCGGGCTGATCGTGAACCAGGCCGGGCAGCGGTTCGTCAACGAAGCCGCGCCCTACAGCGACGTCGTGCACACCATGTACGACAAGAACCCGACGGCGCCCGACATCCCGGCCTGGCTGGTCGTCGACCAGAACTACCGCAACCGGTACCTGTTCCGCGACATCGCGCCGCTCCTGCCGTTCCCGGACGCCTGGTACGCTGCCGGGGCGGTCTTCAAGGCGTCGACCCTGCAGGGCCTCGCCACGCAGATCGGTGTCCCGGCGGCCACCCTGAAGTCCACTGTGGACCGCTTCAACGGGTTCGCACGATCCGGTGTGGACAGTGACTTCCGGCGCGGCGTGAGTGCGTACGACCACTACTACACGGACCCGTCGGTGACGCCGAACTCCTGCCTGGCGCCGCTGGCGAGCGCCCCGTACTACGCGCTGCGGCTCGTCCCCGGCGACCTCGGCACGAAGGGCGGCCTGCGCACCGACGCCCGGGCGCGGGTGCTCCGCCCGGACGGCTCGGTGATCCGCGGCCTGTACGCGGCGGGCAACGCGAGCGCGGCGGTGATGGGCCACAGCTACGCCGGCGCCGGGTCGACCATCGGCCCGGCGATGACGTTCGGCTACATCGCCGCGAACGACGTCTAGAACTCCTTCTCCACCAACGGAAGCACCTCGGTGCCGAGGAGCTCGATCGCGCGCATGACCTCGGCGTGCGGTACGCCGGACCAGTCCATCTGCATGGCGTACCGGTCGGCGCCGGTGAGCTTGCCGACGGCGATCAGGCGCTCGGCGATCTCCTGGGGGCTGCCGACGAACAGTGCGTTCGCGTCGCGGGTGTACTCGTCGTACTCCGCGCGCGTCGGAACGGCCCAGCCGCGGGCGCGGGCGCCGTACTTCATCGTTTCGAGCCAGTACGGGTAGAAGGTTTCCTTGGCGTCCTGGGACTTCTCGGCGATGAAGCCGATCGCGCCCATGGTGACGTGCAGGTCCGCCGGGTCCTGTTCACCGGCCTCGCCGGCCTGGCGGTAGAGGTCGACCAGCGGGGCGAAGCGCTCGGGCTGCCCGCCGATCACCGCGTACACCACCGGCAGGCCGAGCAGCCCGGCGCGGATCGACGACTCGGGGTTGCCGCCGGTGCCGACCGAGATGCGCAGGCGCCTGCCGTACGGGCGCGGCAGGATCCGCGCGTTCTCCAGCGGCGGGCGGAACCTGCCGGACCACGTCAGTGGGTCTTCGCGGTCGATGCGCAGGAGCAGGGCGAGCTTCTCCTCGAAGAGCTCGTCGTAGTCGCCGAGGTCGTTGCCGAACAGCGGGAACGACTCGGTGAACGACCCGCGCCCGGCGAGCAGCTCGGCGCGGCCGTGGCTGAGCTGGTCGAGCGTGGTGAACTGCTGGTAGACGCGGACCGGGTCCTCGGTGCTCAGCACGGTGACGGCGGAGCTGAGGGTGATCTGGCTGGTGACGCTCGCGGCGGCGGCCAGCACGGTGCCCGGGTTGGAGATCGCGTACTGGTCGAGGTGGTGCTCGCCGAGGCCGTAGAAGCCGAGGCCCAGCTCGTCGGCCAGCTTGATCCGCTCGAGCGTGTCGGCCAGCGTCCGCGCGACGCTGGGTTGTTCGCCGGTGTGCGGGTCCGGCGCGCGGTCGCCGAAGCTGTAGATGCCGAGTTTCATACAACGCTCAACTACCTGGGTGCCCGATTCGTTCCCCTCTTCACCCGAAGCGGGCCTGGATGGCCTCGAGGTTCTTCTCCGACAGCCGCAGCGCGGCGGCGCGCAGGCTCAGCCCGTCCAGCGTGGCGACCTCGAACATGCTGGTGACCAGGGCGCGCATCCGGGCGCGGACCTTGTCGAAGGCTTCCTCGGCGTCCGCGCCGACGTCGCCGAACAGCGTCCACCACCACCACGAGTTGGTCGCCGAGTTGGCGACGAAGTCCGGCACAACGCGGATGCCGCGGGCGTCGAGCAGTTCTTCGGCGTCCGGGGTGACCGGCAGGTTCGCGGCCTCGACGATCAGCTTGGCGCCGATCTTGGCCTGGTTGTCGGCGTCGACGCAGTAGGAGATGGCCGCCGGGACGAGGACCTCGGCCGGCACGTCGAGCCACGCTTCCGGCGGGAGGAGCTCGTCGCCGGGCTTGAGGTTGTCACGGTCGATGCCGCCGAAGCGGTCGCGGTGCCGGAGCAGGTTTTCGACGTCGAGGCCGTCCGGGTTGGCGACGACCCCGCGGACGTCCGAGACGCCGACGACGCGCAGCCCGGCGTCGGCGAGGAAGCGGGCGGTGGCGCCGCCCATCGCGCCGAAGCCCTGGAGCACGACCCGGTTCGGCCGCTTGTCGAGGCCGAGCATTTCGAGCCCGGTGAGCGTGGCCTGCGCGACGCCGAGGCCGCCGACCAGCTCGTCGAGCCCCAGGCCGCCGACCTCCATCCGGAGCGCGTCCGCGAGCCGGGCCGTGGCCTCTTCGCGGTCTTCGAGCAGCGGGTAGACGGCCTGGACGGGGCTGAGCAGGCCGATCTCGGCGATGACGCCGTCGATGACGTCCTGCCGCAGGCCCAGATCCTCGCCCATGGTCCAGTACTGCTCGATGAGCGGCCGCATGGCGTGCAGGTAGCGGGCGACGACGTCGCGGGCGCGCTCGTCGTAGGGGTCGAAGTCGATGCCGCCCTTGGCGCCGCCGAGCGGGATGTAGCGGCCGCCGGGGTCGTAGTTGAGGCCCTCTTTGAGCGTCATGCCCCTGGCCAGGCCGCGGACCTCGAACAGCGAGCAGCCGCGGCGCATGCGCAGGCCCCCGCTGGCCACGCCGCGCACGAGCCGGTCGATCACCAGGTACCCGCGGCACCCGGTGACGGGATCGGTCCACGCCACTTCGAGCAAGGCTGTTTCGGTCATCGCCCCTCCTGATCCCCCGGTCAACATCCGAGCTCGTACGCCATCGCCTGCTCGACCCACCGCGCGCAGTCCCCGGTGGTGACGGTGCCCTGCCGCGTGACGACCTGGACGGCCAGCCCGTCGAGCAGGGCGGTCAGCCGCCAGGCGGCGCCGTGCGGATCGGGGCACCGGAAGGTCCCGGCCCCGACACCCTCCGCGATCAGCGCGACCACGGCATCCCGCCACCGCAGGTCGAGTCGTTGAAGCACGGCCCGCAGGGCGGCGTCGCGCATGGCCGCGGCCCCGGCTTCGATCCACAGCTGCCAGTTGTCGTGCTTGCTGGGCCCGTACAGGGCGAGGACGGCGCGAAGTCGTGTTTCGGCGGGCCCGCTTTTGCCGAGCGCGTCGTTCAGCTTGGCCAGTTCGTGTTCGGCGGCCTGCCGGAAGGCTTCGATGACGAGCGTTTCGAGGGTCCCGAAGTGGTAGAAGATCAGCGCGGTGCTGACATCGAGTGAGTGGGCGACGTCGGCGGCCCGCACGCCGGCGATGCCCCGAAGGCGGATTTGCGCGAGGGCGGCCCGCACGATTTCCTCCCGCCGCACGGCAACCGCCTTCCGCATCATGCGGTCACCGTACCGAGGGTCCGGGGTCGGCGGGAGGCGCCGAATGTGGGTTCCTCGGCCTGTGCGGACAGTCAGGACCGCAGGTGAGAGGGGTGCGGAGCGGGATTCCGTGGTGGGCTTGGGCGAGTGATCGGCGGCGGTGGTGGGTAATCGGCGGTTCGCGTGCTCGGGCGGGGCCGGTGGCATGGGCTGCGGCGGCGCTCGGCAGCGGTGCCCCATGGTGTCAAGCGGGAGCCGGTTCGGGGTGGCGCCGGCCAGTTCGACGCGGGTCGGCCCGTTCGGTGGGAGCGCGAGCAGCGTCGATCAGAGGGTGCTCTTTCGACGGATTCGCCACTGCGCGGCCTCACGGTAGTACTGGGCCGACTCGGGCAGGCAAGCCAGCACGGCGCCCCCCACGAACAGGCCCGTGCCGATCAAGGAGTAGGACGCCGCCTGGCCGACCGCCTCGTCGTCCACGTGCTTGAGAGCCCCTGGCAGCCACGAAAGAGTCTGCAGGGCCAGCACGGCCAGCGACGTCACCCGAGCCGCGTTGAAGCGAATCGCCAGCAGCGAACTCAGCAAGGCCACCGACGTCAATCCTGTTGTCCCCGCGACAGCCTGCTCGGTCATCCCGAACAGGAAAGCCGCCAGCGGCAGCACGACCAGGGCGGCGACCAGCACCGGAGGCCGCTGCGGAGCCGATTCCATCATGCAGCCAGCGTGGCGGGCCTCGTGCGGGACCGGTCCCCGTCGCACCACACCGACACGCCGGACCTCGCCGCGGATCCGGGAGGCGGCGGAGGTGTGGCGGCGGGATCCGGGATGGCAGGCCCGGTGCGGGCAGCCGGGCAGCCGGGTTGATGGGCGGAGGGGAACGGTCTCGCTGGTGGGACAAGGCCGTGGCCAGGGGGGCCGGAGGGCGCGCCTCGCTTGGCGGACGCGGCCGAGGGCCAAGCGGACCGGGCGGCCGTTCGTCGGCGCTGACCGGGAAAGCCCGGTGAACGACGTCGTGCCGTCGGGAGCTGAGGGCGTGCGTGCGGGAGTGGCGGGGGGCGCCCCCCCCCCCCCCCCCCCCCCCCCGGCCCCCCCCCCCCCCCCCCCCCCCCCCCACTCCCGGTGCCCCCGCTCAGGCGGTCCACAGTGGATTGCGGCCCAGGTACCGGAGCAGCGTGGCCACTGCGTCGTCTTCGGGGGAAGCCTCCAGGGCCGGCGCATACGCGAAGCCGCGCAGGGGCTCGGCCAGCCGGCGCGCTACCGGGAGGAGCTGCTCGGCCAGCTTCGGGGTCAGCGGGGACTTCTGGCCCGTGGCCACCGCGATGTCCCAGGCGTGGACCGCCGCGTCGAGGGCTGCCGCTCCGGCCGCCACCTCTGCCGGGAGGGCTCCCTGCGGCAGGGGCGTGGGGACCTCCGTCGCGTTCGCCGGCACCGTGGCGAAGGCCGCCGCTGCTGCGGCCAGCGTCGGCTCCAGGAACTCCGACGGTGAGCCCGTCAGAGAGCCCGAGGGGGCGAACGGGTTGAAATCCGGGCCGCCCGATCCGGTGATCGCCGCCGCGTAGCCGAGCTGGTCGCCTGCCGCGTGCTGGAGGACCTGGGTGACGTTCCACTCCGAGCACGGGGTCGGAGCCGACCAGTCCGTGACCCCCGGCAGCACCGAACGCAGGGCCTCGTGGGCCGCGGTGAGGACCGGCCGGCCGCTCGTCAGGCCGGCGAAGAACCTGCGGATGTCGCCCACCAGGACCTCCGTGGCCTCGTGGGCCGCGTAGTGGCCCGCCGCGTCGCCGGGGCCGCCCGAACTCGCCGTGACGTCGTAGGTGTTCCAGCTGACGATGTTCGCGTGGTCGCGCTCGGCGAAGCGGCGGATCGACTGGAAGTCGCCCGAGAACATCGCCAGGGCCGTCGGGACCGTTGTCGGGCCCTCCGGCTGCGCCGGCGCGTGCGCGTTTTCGTAGTAGAAGCGGATCGACGAGCCCGCCGTGCGGGTCAGCCAGTACAGCGCCACGTTCGCCAGCACGAACTCCGGGTCGAGGTGCTCGCCGAACAGCTGGGCGTTCCACGCCAGCAGCCCCAGCGGCGAGTCGGCGAGCGCGAACGCCAGCGTGTGCGGCTGCTGGCTCTGCAGCGTGTTGAAGGAGAACATGTTCTCGTAGAACCACTGCAGGTGCGCGAGCGCGGCCTGGTCGGCTTCGCTCAGGTCCGCCATCTCGGCCGGGTCGCCGGACGGGAACGAGAACAGCTGCGTGACGTGCACCCCGACGACCTTCTCCGGCGCGAGCCTGCCGACCTCCGGCGAGATCATCGACCCGCCGTCGTTGCCCACCGCGCCGTACTTCTCGTAACCCAGCCGGCTCATCAGCTCCGTCCACGCCGCCGCCGTGCGGTGCGTGCCCCAGCCCGCCGAGCGGGTCGGGCCCGAGAAGCCGAAGCCCGGCACGGACGGGATGACCAGGTGGAACGCCGGCTCGGCCGCCGACGCCGGCTCGGTCAGCGGGGCGATCACGTCGAGGTACTCGACGATCGAGCCGGGCCAGCCGTGGGTCAGCACCAGCGGCGTCGCGTCCGGCCGCGACGAGCGGACGTGCAGGAAGTGGATGGTCTCGCCGTCGATCTCCGTGAGGAACTGCGGGTACGCGTTGAGCCGCGCCTCGAACGCCCGCCAGTCGAACTTCTCCAGCCAGTACTCGGCCAGGCCGCGGACCCGCTCGTTCGTGACGCCGTACTCGGCGGGCAGGTCGTCCGGCCACAGCGCCCCACGCAGGCGGTTCTGCAGGTCGTCCAGGGCGGACTGCGGGATCTCGGCGCGGAACGGGCGGAGGGCGGGGACCGTCATGGTGAACTCCTCGACAGGCTGGAACGGAATGCTTCGTTCCGAACTGTAGCAGACCGGAACGATCCGTTCCAGTGCTAATCTCGGCGCATGAGTGAGACAGAGACCGCCCTGCCCGGTCGCCGTGGTCAGGCCGCCCGCAACAACATCCTCATCCTCGACGCCGCCCGCCACGTCTTCCTCGGGGATCCGAAGGCGCCGATCTCGCAGGTCGCCGAACGCGCGGGCGTCGGCATCAGCGCGCTCTACCGCCGGTACCCGAGCAAGGAGGTCCTGCTCCGCCACATCTGCCACGACGGGCTCCTGCTCTACATCGGCGAAGCCGAGGTCGCCGCGGAGGAGCCGGACGGCTGGACGGCGCTGACCGGGTTCCTCGCCCGGGTCGTCGAGCACGACGTGCACTCCCTGACCGTCCACCTCGCCGGCACGTTCACCCCGACCCCCGAGATGGGCCAGGACGCGCGCCGCGCGGGCGAACTGACGAAGCAACTGGTCGAGCGCGCGCACGCGTCCGGGCGGCTGCGCCCGGACGTCGTCGCCGAAGACATCGGCATGATCCTCGAGTGCTGTGCCGCCATCCGCGTCGACGACGACCCGGACCGCACGCTGGAGCTGCGCAACCGGTACCTCGCCCTGCTCGTCGAGGGGTTGTCGGCGAAAGGGCCGGATCTGCCGGGCCCGCCGCCGCGCCCGGGTGAGATGAACGGCCGCTGGCGTCCGTCCTGACGGCCGTGCCGCGACGCGTCCGGATGGCGGTAACGAATTCCGGGAGTGCGACGACTGATCAGCGTCGGCTGTCCAGAAAAGACTCCAATGCACCATCTGTCAGAGCGGCATTCCCCGGACCGGAACAGCGAGATGACGACTATGCAAAGAAGCTGGCGACGGACCACGATCCTGTCCTCGGTGGCCGCACTGGCCACGGCGTTCCTCGCAATCGCCCCCGCCGCGCAGGCGGCCACGCCCAGCAGTTCCGTCGAAGTCAGTCCCACCACGGTACTTCCGGGACAGACATTCACGGTCACGCAAACCATTCACAACGACCGCGATTTCACGGTGACTTTCGCGAAGGGCGCCATTTACGGCACGCCGACCGCGATCACCGACGTCGTCGACGTCGTGTCCTGCACCAACACGACGGCGGTCGGCTGCTTCCAGGCCGGGAGCAGCTACCGCGCCGCCTTCGGCGATCTCGAAGCGGGCGGCACGAAGACCACCGTGTGGACCTTGCGCGTCAAGGACACCGCGGCACCCGGGTCGTTCACGCTGCAGCACCAGTTCGTCGGTGACAACTACGCCTTCGAGACCTTCGACGGCCCGGTCGTCACCATCGCCGAGCCGGCCACGCAGGCCGACGTGAAGGTCGCGCTGGGCGCCACCGGGCACGGCGGGCTGAACGCGCGCATCGACTACACCCTCACCGTGACGAACACCGGCCCGTCCGCGGCGACCGGAATCCGGGTCGTGGCCACGTATCCGGCCGGTCTGTCGTTCGCCAGCGGCAACGGCTGCGTGCGCGTCGGCACCACCCGGACCGTGAACTGCGACGTCGCTTCCCTGGCCAGCGGTGCTTCGGCGACGCCGAAGTTCTCGGTCAACGGCGGCCTGCTCGCGCTCGGTTCGTACACCACGACGGCGGTGCGGACGGCGAGCTCGCCGGCGGATCCCAATGCCGCCAACGACAGTGCGTCGAAGACGTGCTCGGCGCTCACCGGGCTCATCGTGAGCTGCTGAACCTGCTGAGCGAAAGCGAACCGGGCCCGTGTCCGCTGTTGGGACACGGGCCCGGTTTCAGCCGGTCACCGACGCGTACAACTTGGCGATGTCGTCGTCGAAATACGCGCTGTAGGAAACGTCCGGGCTGTCGCCGCCGAGCTGGTAACCGCCGATCACGCCGATGACCGCGCCGTCGGTCACCCACGGTCCGCCGCTGGTTCCGTCCGGAAAACCGGGGCACGCCACCCGCAGCTGATAGGTGTCCGCCCGCGTGGTGTTCCCGTCGCAAACCACCGGGGAATCGCTGGTGTCGGGGTAGCCCGTGAGGGTGATCCGGTGCACGAAACCGCGATTCGTGCCGAGCACGTTCGCGCCGGTGAGGCTTTCCAGCGAAGCCGGGTTTCCGGCTTGCCGGACGGTCAGGAACGCGAAATCCAGGTCCGGGTCCGCCGAAGCCGTCCAGCCGTCGGCGACGGCCACCGAAGTCACCGGCCACATCCCGAGCGGCGCGACGCCGTCGTGGTAGCCCGGGGCGAAGGACATGCCGTCCCGGACGCAGTGCGCGGCGGTCAGGACGAGGTCGCCGGCACCCGAGTGCACGACACTGGCCGTGCAGAAGTGGCTTCCGTTCGCGAACAGCGCCCCCACCGGGGAAGCGGCGGGCTTCCCCGGAACCGGCGGCGTGGTGACCGGTGCCGGCGCGCCCGCGGCGTAGGCGTCGTCGGCGGTCGTGCCGGTGCCGACGACCAGGCCGGTCGCCAGCACGAGCAACGCGGCCGCCGCCGTCAGCGCGGTGCCGGGGAACTTGATCGCCACCACTCCAGACCACCACAGCGCCGCCGTGTCCGCAGCGTTCGGAGCCCGATGCACAGCGACCTCATAGCGGCCGCACAGCGCCGCACAGCAGTGCCGCGCGGCGGAAGGCCGTTAGCCTCGGGACCATGACGGCATCGGTCACCTCGCCCGACGGGACGGTCATCGGCTTCGAGACCCTCGGCGACGGGCCGCCGATGGTCCTCGTGCACGGCACCGGCGCGGACCACACGCGCTGGACGGCGGTCCGCGACCGGCTCGCCCGGCGCTACCGCCTGCACGTCGTCGACCGCCGTGGCCGCGGCCTCAGCCGCGCCGAAGCACCCGCCTACGACATCCGGCGCGAAGGCGAGGACATCGCCGCCGTCGCCGAAGCCGCCGGCGGAGACGTCTACCTCGTCGCGCACTCCTACGGCGCCTTGTGCGCGCTGGAAGCCGTCCGGCGCACGAAGGCGGTCAGCCGGCTGGTCGCGTACGAGCCACCGCGGCCGGAACCGGGCGGATCCGTGGTCGGCCTGGATGCGCGCAGCCGCATGCGGGCCGCGGAAGACCCGGAGAAGATCCTCGAAATCTTCCTGCAGGAGGCGCTCCGGCTCCCGCCCGCCGACGTCGAGGCCATGCGCGGCACGCCGGTCTGGCGCGCCCGGGTGGCCGCGGCGCCCACGATCCCGCGCGAACTCGACGTGGTCGAGGGCATGGTGTTCGACGAGCGGCTCGGCGAAATCGCCATCCCCGTCCGGCTGTTCGCCGGCACCGAGAGCCCGGCCTACCTCCGGCTCGCGGCGCAGGCGGTCGCGGAGCGGATTCCCGGTGCCGACGTCGTGCCGATGCGCGGGCAGGCGCACCAGGCCATGGACTTCGACCCCGACCAGTTCACCGAGGCGGTGTTCGCGTTCGGTCCGGGGTGAGGCCCCGGCCGCCACTTCGGTCCGGTTTGCCGGTCCCGGCCCCGGTCAGGGGGTCGGCGCCGGAGTTCGAGCCGCCTAGCTGAGGTTCTTGGGGAGCAGGGTGGTCGCCGGGTCGGGGGCGGCGACCGCCTTGGGCCGCCGGTCGCGGAACAGCCAGCCGCCGACGATGCCGCCGACGAAGCCGAACAGGTGGCCCTGCCAGCTGACCCCTTCCTCGGTCGGCAGCAGGGACGTGAACTGGTAGGCGAAGCACAACGCCATCACCAGCCCGATCACGATGTCGATCAGGTGCCGGTCGAACAGGCCGCGCACGATGACGTAGCCGAAGTAGCCGAAGACCAGGCCGCTGGCACCGACGGTGACGGAGTGCGACGGCGAGATGAACCAGACGCCGAGGCCGCTGGCGATGATGATCAGCAGGCTGACGCCGAGCCACTTCTTCACCCCGCGGTAGGCGGCGAGGAAGCCGAAGATGAACAGCGGTCCCGAGTTGCCTTCGATGTGGCCCCAGCTGAAGTGCAGGAACGGGGAGCTGAGGATTTCCGGCAGCGACGTCGGATCGCGCGCTTCGATGCCGTACTCCCGGCTCAGGTCGTAGCCGCTCGGCGCGTTGACGAGCTGCACCAGCCACAGCACGGCCAGCAGGCCGACCATCACCCACAGGGCTCGCTTGGCCTCGGCGATCATCGCCTCGGCGTCGCTGCGTGCCGGTTCCTCGCCCATTTCGTCCCCCCTGATCGGTTTGCGCGCCCGAGGATAACTGGCGCGGGCCCCGGACGCGGCTTTTCGGACCCAGCCGTGACCTGGCAGGGTTGGTGACATGACGTCACACCGCCCGGAGATGGTCTTCCGGGGCCGTCGCATGCCCGGCGACCGCGCCCTGGTCATGGCCATCGTCAACCGCACCCCGGACTCGTTCTACGACAAGGGCGCGACGTTCGCCGACACCGCGGCGATCGAAGCGGTGGATCGCGCGGTCGCCGCGGGCGCCGACATCGTCGACATCGGCGGGGTGAAAGCGGGCGAGGGCCCCGAGGTCGACGTCGACGAGGAGAGCAGGCGGGTGGTCCCGTTCGTGACGGAGGTGCGCCGCCGCCACCCGGAGCTGGTGATCAGCGTCGACACGTGGCGCCACGAGGTCGGCCGCCAGGTCTGCGAAGCGGGCGCGGACTTGTTGAACGACACCTGGGCGGGCGCGGACCCGAAGCTGGTGGAGGTGGCCGCGGAGTTCGGCGCGGGCTACGTGTGTTCCCACGTCGGAGGCATGCCGGTCCGCACGGACCCGTACCCGGCCCCAACCCCGGAGCGGCCATTTTGGCCGCGGTACGAGGACGTGGTGGCGGACGTGGTGGCGGAGCTGACGGCGGCGGCTTCACGGACCGTAGCAGCGGGGGTCCCCCGCAGCGGCGTCCTGGTCGACCCGACGTTCGACTTCGGCAAGAGCACCCGCCACGGACTGGAGCTGTTGCGGAACTTCGACCGCCTGGTGGAAACGGGCTGGCCGGTACTGGTGGCACTGTCGAACAAGGACCTGATCGGCGAGACACTGGACGTGGAAGCCCACGACCGCCTGGCAGGAACATTGGCGGCCACGGCAATAGCGGCGCACGCAGGAGCAGCGGTCTTCAGGGCGCACAACGTCAGGGAGACGAGGGAAGCGGTGGAGGCGGTAGCGGCGCTCCAGTAAAAGGAGCGGGGTGGTCATCCCGTCGCCTGAGGCCGTGAAATCACTTTGAGCCGGGCCCGCAACACACAGATCAACGTGAGGGGACGACGCAGGCTTGCGGGCCCGGCTCAAAGTGATAGGCCTCGTTCAGGCGACGGGATGACCACCCAGCGGCCCACCTCAGGAACGTGAGGGGACAGCGGGACGGGTGGTCATCCCGGAGCCTGCCCGTCCGGCGAGGACAATCTTTTTTGCCGCGGCAGGCTTCTGCCGCGGCTGGGCTGCGGGTCCGACCTCCCCCGCCCCTCCGTTCGGATTGTCAGTCGCCGCCCGGGTTTGTCAAGGCGGGAAAGCGTGCCTTGACAAACCCGGTCGTCGACTGAAGAGAAGGCTGGGATGAGGGGCGGGGGAGGTCTGGTGACGTCGTTGGCCGGCTTGCGTTGCCGGCCGCCGGTCCGCGTCGTCGCCTTGTGGCCGGCTTGCGTTGCCGGTCGCCGGTTTTTCGCTACGCCCTGAGCCTCCAGAGGGACGTCACTTCCTTGGCCCTGGCCCGGTGCAGTGGATCATTCGGGTCGAGGGCGCGCGGGTGTCGTGCCGGTGTCTCCGTCCGGTCCGCTACCCGCAGCCCCGCCGCTGCGATCCAGCCCAGTAACTCCTCGCGCCTGCGCAGCCCCAGGTGCTCCGCGAGGTCCGACAGCACCAGCCATGCCTCACCATCCGGCGTCAGGTGTCGCCGCGCCCGGTCCAGGAACCCTCTCACCATGCGGCTGCCCGGGTCGTAGACCGCGTGGTCCAGCGGCCCCCGTGGCCGGCCCGGCAACCACGGGGGGTTCGCCACCACCAAGGGGGCCCGGCCGCGGGGGAACAGGTCCGCCTCCACCACCTGGACGCGGTCGGCGAAACCCAGCCTGGCCAGGTTCGAGGCCGCGCACGTGATCGCCCGGGGTGAGGTGTCCGTTGCCACCACACGCCGGACCCCGCGGTGGGCCAGGACTGCCGCGAGCACGCCTGTTCCGGTGCCGATGTCGAACGCCAGCTCCGTGCTCGGCAACGGTGCCTCTGCCACCAGATCGACATACTCCTGACGCACCGGGGCGAAAACTCCGTAGTGCGGGTGGATCCGGGCACCGAGTGCCGGGACCGCGATACCTCTGCGGCGCCACTCCGCCGCCCCGATGACTCCGAGCAGCTCACGCAACGGCACCGCCGCCGGTTCGCGCAGTGGGCCGTAAACCTGAAGACACGCCGCCGACACGTCCGGTGCCCGGCGCAGGGGGATCACGTGGCCGGGATCGAGGGGTACGTACAGCAGGGACAGCAGCCGCGCGCGGTGGGCGCGGTTCGCGCGGTAACTCGGGTAATCGTCCGGTGGGGGTTGGGGGATGCGCCTGCTCACGGCCGCGAGCAGGCGTCGCGCAGCCGGGTAGTCGCCGTGCCAGAGCAGGGCTGCTCCGCCTTGCATCGTGCGCAGGGCCGCGGCCGCGGACAGGCCGTCGGTGGCGGCCACCGCGTGTCGCGTGGGTGGGGAAAAGAGCCGGCGAGGGGGCTCGCCGGGCAGGACTAATTGAGCCACGGGAAAGGGGTTTCCGTTCTTGCTGCGGGCACGGCGAAGCACCCGCGAGAGTGCGGGGTGTGCGGAGTTCCGGAGCGGGAACTAGCTCAGGACGGCAGCATGAACGGGATGCGTCACCCTTCGACTCTAGCTGGGGACCCGGGGCCATGGCGTACAAAGGACGAAGAGGTGATGCCTGATGGTGTTGCGGCACGGGAAGCGGCGCCGGTGGGCGGTCGTCGCCGCCGTGGCCGCGGTGCTCGTCTCCGCGCCGTCGGTCGTCTCCGCGCTCGCGCCGGCCGGGGCGGCCGTCGATCCGGAGAAGCTGCGCGCCCTTGTGCTCGACTCCGCCGGAAAGCCGTACCAGGGTTACGCCGAAAGCGCCGGGTCGCTCGCCCTGCCGGAGCTGCCCAACCTCGCCGCCGTCACCGCGCTCTTCTCGATGCGGACGCCCATGCGAGCCTGGTACGCCGGGCCCGACCGGTACCGCGTCGACGTTCTCGGCACCGCCGGTGAGCACGACGTCTACCGGCTGCCCGACGGTGAATACACCTGGGACTACGGCGACAACACGCTGACCTCGCTGATCGGCGAGCCCGGGCTGCGGCTGCCGCGGGCCGGGGACCTGCTGCCGCCTGAGCTCGCGCGGCGGATCCTGCGCGCTGCGCAGGGCGATCCGGTGCGCGCGCTGCCCGGGCGGAACGTCGCCGGGGTCGCCGCGTCCGGCCTGCGGCTGGTCCCCGCCGATCCGGACACCACCGTGGGGCGCGTCGACGTCTGGGCGGACGCCGGCACCGGTGTCGCCGTGCGGGTCGAGGTCACCGCGCGCGGGCAGGAGGCGCCGATCCTGGTGACCGAGTTCCGGCAGCTCGAGCAGACGATGCCGGTCGTCGAGGCGCCGCGGCCGGTGCTCGGGTCCGGGTTCACCGTGGCGAGCGCCCCGGACGTCACCGACACGCTCGGCGCGTTCAGCCAGGTCACGCTGCCTTCGCAGCTCGCCGGGCGGCCGGTGGTGTCGTCGAACTTCGGGGGCGTGCAGGGTGCCGCGCTCTACGGGCGCGGGCTGGCCGCCTTCGCCGTCATCGCCGTGCCGCGGACCGTGGCCAACGCCGCGGGCGACGCCGCCGGGAAGGCCGGTGCGGTGCAGGTCAAGCTGGCCGCGGGCACCGTCGTGCAGCTGTCGATCACCCCGCTGTCCCTGGCCATCGTGCGGTCGTCGGTCTCCCGGCGCTCCTACCTGCTGGCCGGCACCGTGACGCCGGACGTGCTGAAGTCCGTGGCCGACGAGCTGTCCCGGCTGCGCCGGAGCGGCTCGTGATCGTCACGCGCGCGCTGACCAAGCGCTACGGCCGAACGGTCGCTGTCGACGCGGTCGACCTCGAAGTCCGCGAAGGCGACCGCTACGGCTTCCTCGGCCCCAACGGCTCGGGCAAGACCACGCTCGTCCGGATGCTGCTCGGCCTGGTCTACGCGACCGCCGGGGAGATCGAGGTGCTCGGGAAACCGGTGCCGAAGCGGGTCGCCGAGGTGCTGCCGGACGTCGGCGCGCTCGTCGAGGGCCCGGCCGCCTACCCGCACCTGTCCGGGCGCCGGAACCTGGCGCTGCTCGACGCCGCCGGTCGCGGTGGGGGCCGGCGCACCCGTCGCCGCCGCATCGACGAAGCCCTCGAACAGGTCGGGCTGGGCGGGGTCGACCAGCGGCCGGTGAAGGCGTACTCGCTCGGCATGCGGCAACGGCTCGGGCTGGCCGGCGCGCTGCTGCGGAAGCCGCGGCTGCTGGTCCTCGACGAGCCGACCAACGGGCTCGACCCGCAGGGCATCAAGGAGATTCGCGAGCTGCTGGTCGAGCTGAACGCGGGCGGCACCACGGTGTTCCTGTCGAGCCACCTGCTGGCCGAGGTGGAGCAGCTGTGCACGCGCGTCGGCGTCGTCGACCGCGGCCGGCTCGTGCTGGAGGACGACCTGGCGACGCTGCGGGCGGCCACCGGCCGGATCCTGGTCGGCACGCCGGATGCCGCCGAGGCGGCCGCGGTCCTCGACGGCCAGCTCGAAGCCCGCGACGGCGACCGGCTGGTCATCCGGCACGCCGATCCGGCGGCGCTGAACGCGCTGCTCGTCGAAGCGGGGGTGCGCGTGACGTCGATCCACGCCGAGCAGCGGACGCTGGAACAGGTCGTCCTCGCACTGACGGGCCCGGGTTCGGACCGGTTCGGAGCGGCGCGGTGATCGGCGTCGAGCTGCGGAAGCTCGTGCTGCGGCCGCGGGTGTGGTTCAGCGTGCTGCTGCTGTGCCTGCTGCCGGCGATCGTCGGCGTCTTCCTGGCGACGGCGGACTTCGCGCCGCCGCCGGGGCAGGGCGGGGCGTTCCTCTCGGCGGTGGTGAACGACGGCGCGTTGTACCCGGCGGCCGCGCTGGCGCTGGTGCTGCCGCTGTTCCTGCCGATCGCGGTCGCCGTCACCGCGGGCGACGCGATCGCGGGCGAGGCGGCCACCGGCACCCTGCGCTACCTGCTGGTGCGGCCGGTCGGCCGGACCCGGCTGCTGGGCGCCAAGATGGTCGCGCTCGCGGTGTACGTCACCGCGGCGATCGTCATCGTCGTGCTGACGTCGCTGGTGCTCGGCGTGATCCTGTTCGGCACCGGCGGCAACCCGGGCGTCGCCGGACCGGGCGGGCAGCCGACCGGCGTGACGTCGTTGTCGGGGCAGTCGCTCAGCTCGTCGGCGCTGGGCCTGCGGCTGCTGGGCGCGGTGTCCTACATCGTCGTGTCGATGCTCGGGTTCGCGGCGATCACCGTGTTCCTCTCGACGGTCTCCGACTCGGCGCTGGGGGCCGCGCTGGGCGGGCTGGCCGTGCTCATCACGAGCTCGGTGCTGGAGACGCTGGACGCGGCCGCGTCGGTGAAGCCCTACCTGCCGACGCACTACTGGCTGTCCTGGATCGACTTCTTCCGCGATCCGGTGCTGTGGCGCAACATCGACCACGGGCTGCTGCTGCAGGCCGGCTACATCGTGGTGTTCTTCGGGGCCGCGTGGGCGAACTTCGCGACGAAGGACGTCACGAGCTGAGGCACTCGGTGGGGGCTTCGAGCGGGGTGGTGCCGAGGGCCTGCAGGACGATCTCGGTGACGGCGGGATCGGTGGGCAGGTCGCCGTGGCCCGCCGCGTTGCCGGGGCAGACCTCCTGCAGCGAGACGTTGACGGCGCCGTCGAGCCGGGCGGTGTCCGGCGGGGTCACGGTCTCGTCGTTTTCCGTCCAAAGCGACAGCCACGGCAGGCCCGGCGGGAGTGGCTGCTTGGCCAGCTCCTGCAGGAGGCTGCTGCCCGGCGCCAGCTGGACGCACGCGGCGGGACAGCCGCCCGGCACCAGCGCGCCGCCCGCCGTGGCCAGGCCGGTGCCGTGCATCGGCGCGCCGAGCGTCACCACCCGGCGGACCTGGTGTTCGCCGCCGTCCCGGCCGACCCACAGCCGGGCCACGACACCGCCGGCGGAGTACCCCACGACGTCGACCGAAGGCGCGCCCTGTTCGTAGGCCTTCTCGACGGCTTCGGCGAGGACGGCGGCCTGTTCGACGAGGTCGCCGGTCCCGTCGCCGGCCAGGGTGAGGACTTCGGCCTGGCGGCCGGTGGCCTGCCGGATCCGCTCGGCGAGCGTTTCGAGGGCACCCCGGCCGCCGCCGTAGCCGGGGACGAGCAGGACGGGACCGGGCTTGTCCTGGTCCGGCGTCCCGGCCTCGGGCGCGGCCTTGGCCCCGGAACCGGCGATGACGGCGACGACGACCACGGCCACCACGCCGACGGCGACACTGCTCAGCATCAGCCGCCGTCGCGGGCTGAGCCCGCCCCACCAAGCCGTGATCCGCACAGGTCCATGATGACCCGGGCATCACCCGTGATCCAGCGGGCATCACGCGTGACCGGAGGGGCATCACGCGTGATTCCACGGGCATCGCGGTGATGCCCCGCCAATCACGCGTGATGCCTCCTCAGTCACGCGTGATGCCTCTTTGCGCACGGTTAGCCGGCGCCGTAGCAGACGTAACTCGCCGCTGCGGGGGAGTCCGGGAGGTCGGACTGGGCGTGGGCCAGGGCGGCGGCCGGGGTGAGGCCGGCCGCGAGGTGGCGGTGGTGGCGGAGCATCAGGGCGCGGCCGGCGTCGTCGGGGATCGGGAGGACCGTGGCGACCAGGCTCGTCGTGCCCAGCGCCAGCAGCGCCGAGGCCAGGCCCAGCAGTTCGTCGCCCGCGTGGATCGCCGACCGGCCCGAGTCGCAGCCCGACAGCACCACCTGACGCGGCGGGCGGGCCAGCCGCTCCAGGTCGTACACCGTCAGGGGACCGTCGGCGAGCCGGAGCGCCGAGAACAGCGGGTTGTCCGTGCGGAACACGCCGTGCGCCGCGAGGTGGCCGAGTGCCGCGCCGTCGAGGGCGGCGAGCACCGGCTCGACCCGCGCGGTGCGGCCGGTGAACCGCCGGGCACCCGGGTAGCGGCGGGCCAGCGCGGCGGCTTCCGCGGCGGCGTGCGGCAGCCCGGGACCGGCCACGACGACGTGGTCGCCACCGTCGGCGTGAGACGCGGTCGCCGCGCGGTGCCACAGCGCCGCCGACGGCGCCAGAGACACCGGACGTCCCCGGCAGCCCGGCAGCGCCGGCCACGGCAGTTCGTGCAGCCGCCCGGTCGGCACGATCACCAGCGGGCCGTCGCCCAGCGGGAGCGGGGCGAGCAGCAGGTCGTCGAGGCGGCGGGCGGTCCGCTCGGCGAGCCCGGCGAACGAACCCAGGCCGAACGCCGACCGCCGCAGCGCGAACCGCAGCTCGTCCAGGCGTTCCGCCGCCTCGGCCGCCGACCCCAGCTCGTGCCGCCGCAGCCGGCCGCCGGTGAGGACGAGCGCCGTCAGCCTGCCGTCCAGTTCGAGGTACTCCACGAGCGTGGCCGGGCCCAAAGCCGCGGCGAGTTCGGCGCGCGACGGAATGCGAGTGTCCGATGTGGACACAGTGGACACGGCGGACGCGTGCCGGGCGCGGTCGCGCACCGCCTTTTCCAGCCGGGCCTGCCGACGCAGCAGCGCCCGCGCGTCGCCGGCGCCGGTGGCCAGGTCGACGGCGGTCTGGCGCAGCGCGGCGAGGTCGGCGGCCAGCTCCTCGTCGTCCGGCGGCCGGGCGGGCCGCAGCCGCAGCGCGCCGGCGTGCCGCTGTTCCGCCCAGCGCAGCACGGCCGCCGGGTGCCCCGCTTCGACGGCCAGCCGCAGGCCCAGCCCGGTCAGCTCGCTCGCGTGGCCCGACGCGTGCGCGCGCAGCTCGCTCGCGCCCAGCCCGGCCCGGAACCGGTCGATCACCCGGACGCCGGCGCGCACGGCGGCGTCCGCGCCGCGGCGGTCGCCGTGGACCAGCCGCAGCACCGCCGTCGCGTGCCAGGCGCGGGCCCGCAGCTCGGCCGGCCCGTCGCGCCCCACCCGGCCGACGACCGTCAGCTCCGCCTCGGCGACCGACGGCCGGCCCAGCTCCAGCGCCAGCGACGCGACGATCAGGCGCGCGTCCAGGGCCGCGACCACCCAGCCCGCGTCGGTCAGCGCGGCCACCGTGCGCTGCCCGGACCGGAGCATCGCCGTCGTCCGGAGCCCGCTGTCGCGGCGGGCCCGCAGGGCCAGGTAACCGGCGAGCGCGGCCCAGCCCGGCCGGCGCTGCCGGGCCGCGGACCGCCGGGCGAGGGAGGCTTCGCGCAACGCCGTCGCGGGGTCGCCGTCGAGCAGCGCGACTTTCGCCAGCAGCAGCCGCGCCTGGACGAGGTCGACGGCGTTGCGCCGGCCTGCGTACGCCGCGACGGCGGCAGTAGCGGCTTCGCGCGCTTCGGCGATCAGCCGGACCGAGAGCAGCGTTTCGGCGCGTTCGATGGGCAGCAGCCCCGGGTCGGTGCCGGCCGCTTCGTAGCGCGACGCGGCTTCGTCGTAGGCGGCGAGGGCGGCCGGGACGTCGCCGCGGACGGTGGCGGCGAGGCCGCGGTTCTGCCACACCATCGCCGTCCGTCCGATGTGGCCGGTCGCGGCGAACCCGCGCTCGGCCCGGCGCAGGTCATCCTCGGCGCCCCGCCAGTCGCCGAGGCGGGCCAGCACGATGCTGCGGTTGGTGCGGATGGTCGCCTCGACGAGGTCGTCCCCGCCGGCCGCGCGCAGCGTGTCGAGCGCGCCCGCGAACTCCGTGGCGGCGTCACCGAACCGGCTGATTTCGGTGAGCACGACGGCCCGCTGCATGCGCAGCCGCGCGGCCGCCGTCCCGGTCAGCTCGGGCATCGCGCGGTCGAGCTCGCGCAGGGCTTCGGCCGTGCGCCCGGTCAGCGTCAGCACGTAGCCGAGCACACCGCGCGTCTGGGCGGCCCGCGCGCGCAGCCCGGCGCGGTCGGCCAGCCGGATGGCGGCGCGCAGCCGGGTTTCGGCGTCGGCGAGGCGGCCGGTGGAGACCCCGGCGAGGCCGAGCGCGTGCTCGGCGACCGCGGCGGCCTCGGCGTGGCCGTTCGCCTCCGCGAGCGCGGCCCCGGCCAGCGCCCGCGCCTTGGCGGGAGCGGTGAACGCGAGGTCCGCCGCGGCGACCGCCTTGGCCAGGGCGGTCGTCACCGCTTGTGCCCATTCCGGCTGGTGTGTATCAGATGGAGGGGTTCGGTGCTCGGGTTGCCGACCCGTTCACCCATGACCGGTCCCGGAGGGGGACACATGACGCGATACCGCCATCGAGCCGGCGAGCTGCTCGTCCATGCCGAAGATTGTGCCGCGATCCGCGCCGAGCTGGCAGGGTTCGGCTACCACCCGGCCGGGGGAGCGGGAGTCCTGCGCCGCTTCACCGGAACCCGGCCGGTCCCGGAGGTGCTCGCCGCCCTGCGCGGCCACGGTGCGAGCCCGAACCACCTCTTCGGGCTCGACCGCATCATCTGGGGCGACCTGCGCCCGCGGCCGACGGGCCTCGACCTGACCCCGGTGCCGGCAGCCGAGCGCATCGCGGTGCGGGCCGGGGTCATCGACACCGGGATCGTGCTCCGGGACGGGAAACCACACGACTTCCTCGGCAACCGCGTCTGTTACGACCCGGAGGACACCGTCCGGGTCGTCCGCGGCGAAGACGGGAACCCGGTCGGCTCCGCCGGGCACGGGACCTTCGTCGCGGGGGTGGTGCTGAAGCAGGCGGGGCCGGACGTGGGGGTCCGGATGAAGGGCGTGATCGACGAGCAGCGCGGCGAGGCCGAAGACCTCGCGGTGGCGAACGCCATCGACGACCTCCGCGAGGAGGGCGTCACGCTGATCAACCTGTCCTTCTCGGGCCAGACCTTCGAAGACCAGCCGCCGAAGGCGATCGAAGCCGCGCTGCGGCGGCTTTCCCCGGACACCGTCGTCGTCGCCTCCGCCGGGAACCGGGGGATGCGGCAGCGGGTCTTCCCGGCCGGGATCAAGCTGGCGCCCACGGTGCCCGGGCAGGTCGACGACAAGCACGCGCTGGTGCTGCCGGTCGGCTCGGCCGACGCCTCGCGTACCCCGCGCGTCGCGGACTTCAGCAACTTCGGGCCGTGGATCGCGGCCTACGCCGACGGGGTCGACGTGGTCGGCCCGTACTTCCACCCGGGCTACCCGGCGCAGCCGCCGGACGAAAAGCCCAGGTTCAACGGGTACGCGGTCTGGAGCGGCACTTCGTTCTCGGCCGCGATCGTCACCGGCCGGATCGCGGCGGTCATGGCGACCGGCAAGAGCGCCCGGGACGCGGCAGGCGAAGTGCTCACCGCCGCCGACCCGCTGACCGTCTTCGACGTGAACGGCAGCAGCGAAGTGCCGCGCGTCCAGGAGAGCTAGAGGCTCGCCCAGCCGGTGGTGACCGTCGTGCCGTCCGCGGCGGTCACCGTCACCCGGGTCGCTCCCCGCGGCAGCCCGGTCGCCGTGAACCAGCCCTCCGGGCCGATCGGGCGCGTGTGCCGCTCGCCCGCCACCTCGATCACCGCCTCGCCCGTCGCGCCGGTGATCAGGCCGCGCAGCGCGACGCGGCCGCGCGCGTACTCCACCTGCAGCTCCACGGACACCCGCGACGCCTCGAACGACAGCAGCCGGACGTCCTCGCCCCCCGCGCGGACCGCGCCGGCTTCCGCCAGGTCCGAATCGAAGGCCAGGTCCGCCAGCTCGGCGTCGAGGTCGCGGGTGGTCAGCGCGGCGCGGGCCTGGCGCAGCACGAGGTCCGGCACCGGGTCCGCCGCCGCCGCGGCCGCGCGCAGGACGTCCATGAGCTCGTCGTCGGCGGTCATGTCCGGTCCTCCGTTCCGAGCCCGGCCTGGCTCGCCCGCTCGCGCAGCCGGCCGAGGCAGCGCTGCCGGGTCGGGCCGATGCTGCCGACCGGCATGTCGAGGGCGGCCGCCACCTCCGCGTAGGACGGCGGGGGCGTGGCCATGAGCACGCGCAGCAGCCGGCGGCACTGGTCGGACAGCTTGTCGAGCGCCCGCCAGAGCGCGGCGTCGCGCTCGCCGAGCAGCACGGCCGCGTCGACGGGCGGGTCCGGGGCCGGCTCGCTCTGCCAGACCTGGTCGTCGGTCGGGCGTTCGCGGCCGGTGCGGCGGAGCTGGCGGAGGCACTCGTGCCGGGTGGTGGTGGCCAGCCAGCCGGGCAGCCGCTCCGGGTCCTTGATCCGGCCGAGGTTTTCGACGAGCTTCAGCCACGTCGTCTGGACGACGTCGGCCGCGTCGGCGTCGGAGAGCCGGTGGGCGCGGGCAACCGACCAGAGCAGGCTGGCGTACCGGTCGACCAGGGCGTCCCACGCCGCCTGGTCGCCGCGCGCGGCCGCCTCGAGCAGGGTCGTGGTGTCCACTTCACCTCCGCTTGACCCACTCAGCCTAGCCAACAGCAGCCCTTCGGACCCGTACGCCATCGGGGGACTCCTTCACGTCTTCCCCCGCTCAGCCGATCCGGTGAAGGGCCGGGAAATACCTGAACCGGCCCCGCGGCGGCCGTCGTGTGCCCGGTGGGAGTGGTGGAGATGGGTCGGGGTGAGCCGGTCATGCGGTCTTTCGTGGTTGCCGTCCTCGTGGTGGAACTGGTGGCGTGCGAGCAGCCGGTGGAGGTGACGGGCCGGGCGGTGCCGGTGCCGGTGAGCACCGGCGCGCCCCCGGGCGAGCTGCTCGGGGACACCCCGGTGGCACCGGTCGTCGTGAAGCTCTAGTTGAACGGATCCAGCGTCAGGTAGGCCGTCGCGGGGTTGCCGTCGTGGACCAGGGATTCGTGCTGGCCGACGTCGTCGAACGCGAAGGCGTACGCCTTGCCGTCGGCCATCCGCGCGTGGATCTCGCGCGCGTAGTGGTTGGTGACAGCGTCCTGGTAGAAGCCCGCGGAGCTGGTGTCCGGCTGGTTCGCGTTGGTCAGCAGCGTCGAACGGTTGAAGCCCGCGCAGAGCGTGCGCGAGATCTGGCCGCGGACGTCGTTCGGCGCGTCGAGGTTCTTGTAGCAGCCGAAGACGCTGTCGGAGTCCGGCTTCTGGAACGCCGTCACGAACCCGCCGGAGGTGTTCGTGAAGTTCATCGTGTTGCCGGAGACGCGGCCGTAGTACTTCACGTTCGGCTGGTCGGCCACCGGCGTCACGGTCAGCGTCGACGAGCTGTACTTCGTCCAGACGCGGTCGATGTAGTCCTGCAGCGCGGTCGCGGGCAGCGCGCCCGCTTCGATGCCGTGGCTCGGGGCCAGCGCGCGCAGGACCGTGCCGTCGGAGCGCGTCCGGACCAGGTTGGCCCAGCCGCCCGGCCGTCCGCGCAGCGCGGTGTAGAAACCGTTGTAGCCGCCCGGTTTCAGGTGCCCGGTGCTCCTCGTGGTGCCGCCGGCGGGCTGGACGCCGACGGCGTACGGCGCGGAGAACATGTCCACCTGCGTGCTGTTGATCCAGAGACCGCCGTCGTTGAGCGTGTACTCCGACCAATTGAAGAGGATGTCGACGTTCGGGTCCGACGGGTTCTGGATCGCCGGCTGCACCAGGCCGCCGGGGGCCAGCTTGAAGACCAGCTTCTGCCCGTAGGAGAAGTAGATCCGGCCGGAGAACTTCGGGATCCGGATGGTGATCGACTGGCCGTTGGCCGGGCCGGGGATGGCCGCGTCGGGCGCCGGGACCGGCGGGATCGCGCCGGCGGGCCAGGCGTGGAACCCGCCGTTCGCGTCCGCCCAGCCCTGTTGCCCGGTCGCCAGGTTCGTCCCGAGGTCGTAGAGGTAGACGGGATCGCTGCGGCCGGAGTTGTTGGTGATCTTCAGGGGAATCGTGGCCGGTACCGCTTCGGCGGCGGGGGCGGTCGCGGTGACCACCGCGAAAGCCGCGGCCAAGACCGCAAGCCGTTTCCGGACGGACGTCTTCGTGCGCACGGGCGCCTCCTCGTTGAGGCCGATGATCGCAAGTTGTTCAGACCATTTCAGACTCGGTGGCCCGGTGAGGAGTTGTCAAAGGCTGATAATTATCAGCCCCCGTCCGGAGCAACGCCGGCCGCTGGGCGGCCACTACGGCGGCGAGCACGATCGCGGCGCCCAGCAGCTGCCAGGGCGTCAGCCGCTGGCCGAGCGCGAGCCAGCCGAGCAGGGTGGCGACGACCGGGCTCAGCAGCCCGAGGAACGTCACGTGGGTTGCCGACAGGGCGCGGATGCCGCGGAACCACAGGGCGTAGGCGAGTGCGGCGCCGATCAGCGCGAGGTAGGCGTAGCCGGCGAGGTTCGCGCCGGACAGCGACGCGGGCGGCGCGCCTTCGACGGCCAGCGCGACCGGGACGAGCACCAGCCCGCCCGCGACGAGCTGCCAGCCGGTCGTGGCCAGCAGGGGAGCGGGGGACGTCCAGCGCTTGCTCAGCACGACGCCGGTGGCCATCACGACCGCCCCGCCGGCCGCGGCGGCGACGCCGATCGCGTCGAGGCGTGCGCTCGACTGGAGGACCAGCAGGCTGACGCCGGCGACCCCGGCGACGCCCGCGAGCACGGTGCGCCGGGTCAGGCGTTCGCCGAGCAGACCGGTGGACAGGCCGGCGACCAGCAGCGGCTGCAGGGCGCCGAGGGTGGCGGCGACCCCGCCGGGCAGCCGGTAGGCGGCGACGAACAGCAGGGCGAGGAAGGCGCCGATGTTCAGCGTGCCGAGCACGAGCGACCGCCACCACCAGTCGCCCTTCGGCAGCCGCCGGGTGAGCGCGACCAGCAGCAGGCCGGCGGGCAGCGCCCGGATGACGGCGGCGAGCAGCGGGCGGTCGGGCGGCAGGAACTCGGTGGTGACGAGGTAGGTGGTGCCCCAGATGGCCGGGGCGAGGGCGGTGAGGAGGAGCTGTTTGTTTAGCACTAAGGCAGATTAGCTCAGCGCTAAGGTAAATGGCTAGTGCTCACTTACCGCTAAGGCATCCGTTACGCTGTGCCGATGGCCGACCACGTGGACCGGGTACTGGCGCAGTGGCACGCCGAGCGCCCCGACCTCGACGTGTCCCCGATGGCGGTGATCGGCCGCCTGTCCCGGCTGAGCGCCCTGGTCGACGCGGAGCTGCGCCGCACGTTCGCCCGCCACGGCCTGGACCGCGCGACCTTCGACGTGCTGGCGACCCTGCGCCGCAGCGGCCCGCCTTACCGGCTCACGCCGACGGAGCTGATGCGGTCGGCGATGGTGACGTCCGGGGCGATCACCCAGCGGCTCGACAAGATGGAGGCGCGGGGGCTGGTGGAGCGCACGCCGAACGAGGCCGACGGCCGGGGGGTCCGGGTGCGGCTCACCGAGGCCGGCGGGGAGCTGATCGACCGCGCGCTGCCGGACCACGTGGAGACCGAGCACCGCATCCTGGCGGCATTGGACGCCGGGGAGCGGGACGAGCTGGCGGCGACGTTGCGCACGCTCCTGGAGAGCCTCGGCGGCGCCGGGTCCTGAAGCGCCCCAATGTGGCCTTGGTTGCGCTCAACGCACCGAAGGCCGCCTTGGTTGCGTTGAACGCACCGAAGGCCACATTGGGGCGCTTGGGTGGCTAGGAGATCCGGCGGGCCGGCTCGCTCCCCAGCAGCGAATCCAGGTCGATCCGGCCGCCCGCCGCGGCGAGGACCGCGTCGATCGCCAGGTCCACGTCCAGCTTGCGGCCGTGCTGGTCGGCGTAGGCGCGCATCAGGTTGCCGATGTGCCGCTCCGGGTTGCGCCACGACGGCCAGCGCAGCGACGCCTGCTTCGCCAGCTTCGCGAAGTTCGACTGGCGCGTGGTCGCCTCCAGCAGCCACTCCAGGTAGACGCGCATCGCGTGGAACGCCGTGTGGCCCGGCGTCGCCACCGGGCCGTGGCCGGGCACCAGGGTGCGGGGCCGGAACGTGTCCTGCAGCCAGTGCAGCGCGTCGAGCCAGCCGGGGATCGAGCCGTGGACCGCCATCGGCGTGTCGCCGATGTACACCAGGTCGCCGGTGAACAGCGTGCCCGATCGCGGCTCGTGCACCACCAGGTCGCCCGCCGTGTGCGCGGTGCCCGGCACCGCCACGACGTCGACCGCCGCGCCGCCCAGGTCCAGCTCGTGCCGGCCCGTCACCGGGCGGACCGCTTCCGGCGCGGGCGGCTCCAGCGCGCCCCAGCGGGTGTAGGTGAAGACGTTGCCGTACGTCTGGGGGCCGGCCTTGACCTGGTCGAGGCTGCCCGGCGCGGCCAGCGCCGACCCGCCGTCGCGCAGGGCGACGCCGAGGCCGTTGTGGTGCTCGCCGTGCGCGTGCGTGATGACGACCGTGAGCTCCTGCTCGCCCGCGTACTTGCGGACGTCGCGCAGCAGCTCCAGGGTCGCCTGCTCGGTGCCGCACGTGTCGATCAGCGCGACGCCCTCGGCGCCCTGGATCCAGCCGCTGTTCGCGACGAACCACTCGGCCGGGCTCTTCACGTACGCCACCACGCCGGGCCGCGCGTGCCGGAGCGGGACGATGTTCGATCTGACGGCCGGCATGGCTTCCTCCCCTGAACGGACGATGCGGTTAACGACGGTGGCGCGGTCAGGTTGCGCGAATTCTCCGGAATGTGCCCGGTCAATTTCGGTCGGCCGACCGGTCGAGAATTTTTCGGATTTCCCCCGGTTCCAGGTCTTGACAGTCGATCACGTCCGTCCATACTGGTATATACCTTTATGGGAGGGTCCGGGAGAAAATCCAGGGGGACTTCGCGCTCGTGGGCCGACGGAAGGTCTGAGGGGTCCTTCCGTCGGCCGCGCGAAGGCCGGTCACCGGCAGTGTTGACACAGATACTGGTACGAACCAGTATGTCCCCTGCCGTCCGGGAGGAGAACTATGGCGGGGGCACACGTCCGGATCGACAACCGGCTGATCCACGGGCAGGTCACCGTCGCGTGGACCCGCCGCCTCGGCGTGCGCCGGCTGATCGTCTGCAACGACGACGTCGCCGCCGACGACCTGCAGCGGATGCTGCTCCCGCAGGCCGCCCGCGGGCTGCCCACCGACGTGCTCACCGTCGAAGCCACGCTGGCCGCCGAGGCCGGCGCCGGCGCCATGATCATCGCCAAGCACCCGGACGACGTCTTCCGCCTCGTCGAGGGCGGGCTGCGGCCCGAGGTCGTCAACGTCGGCAACGTGGCCCCCCGGCCGGGTGATTCCTACACCATGGTCACCCGTTCGGTCGCGGTCACCGCGGACGAGGCCGACGCCTACCGCAAGCTGGTCGTCGCGGGTGTCCCGCTGGTCACACAGCTGCTGCCGCAGGACAAGCCCGCCGAGTTCGTCCCGCTGCTCGACCGGAAAGGGCTTTAGCTCCGCATGCTCGTCGCGCTGGCCCTGACCCTCTGGGCGATCTACTGCACGTACGACGGCCTCGGGCCGTTCCTCGTCTACGCCCAGCGCCCGCTCATCGCCGGCTCGGTGGCCGGGCTCATCACCGGGCACCCGCTGCTCGGCCTGCTCATCGGCGCGACGCTGGAGCTCGCCGCGCTCGGCGTCTACACCTACGGCGGCGCCACCATCCCGGACTACCAGACCGGCGCGATCGTCGGCACCGCGCTGGCCGCGGGTGCCGCCGGCGACGCCGCCGCGCAGGCCGCGATCGGCATCGGCGTCGGGCTGCCCGCGGCGATCCTGCTCTCGGCGCTGGACCCGGTCGGCAAGATGGTCACCACCGCGCTGGTGCACCGGGCCGACGGCTACGCCGCCGACGGCAACGCCCGCGGCCTGGCGATGATCCACTGGGTCAGCCTGGTCCCGTGGGTGGCGGTGCGCGCGATCCCGACGTTCCTCGCCGCGCTCGCCGCGTCCGGCGGGCTGGTCAAGGACATCACCGCGAGCATCCCGGCCGGGTTCGTGCAGGGCATGACGCTGGCCGGCTCGCTGCTGCCGGCCGTCGGCTTCGCGCTGCTGCTCGGCATGATGGAGCTCTCGCGGTACTGGTACCTGCTGCTCATCGGGTTCGTCGGGTTCGCCTACCTGCACCTGCCGGTGCTGGGGATCGCGCTGATCGGCGTCGCGGTCGCGATGCTGTTCGTGACGCTCAAGCGCGACGAACCGGTGCTCGCCGTGCCCGGACCGCCCGCCGAGGAATCCACAGTGGACCGACGGCTGACGAAGCAGGACCTGCGGCGGGTGTTCCGCCGGTACTTCTGGTCGAGCCAGATCTCCTGGAACTACGAGCGGATGCAGGCACTCGGGTTCGCGTATGCGATGGAGCCCGCGCTGCGCCGGCTCTACCCGGAAAAGGCCGACTACGTCGCCGGCCTGCAGCGGCACCTGCAGTTCTTCAACACCTCGGTGCTCGTCGGCGGCCCGCTGATCCTCGGCTCCAGCGTCGCGCTCGAAGAAGCGGGCACGCCGAAGTCGGCGGCGAGCACGAAGATCGCGCTGATGGGGCCGATGGCCGGCATCGGCGACACCGTCGTCTTCGCGCTGTACAACAGCATCGTCTTCACCATGGGCGCGTCGTGGGCGTTGCAGGGCAACTGGCTGGGGCCCGCCTTCGCCGCCGTCATGGTGCTCGTGCCGTACGCGCTGGTGCGGCGCTGGCAGTTCGGGTTCGCCTACCGCGAAGGGAAGCGGCTGGCCGGGCACCTCGCCGCCGGCGCGCTCGCGCGCGTCGCACAGGGGGCGACCGTGCTCGGCTTCGTCGTCCTCGGCGGGTTCATCCCGTCGAGCGTCAAGGTCGTCACCACGCTGACCTACCGGCAGACCACCACGGTCCAGGGGCAGCCGGTGACGCAGGCGGTGGCGATCCAGGACCGGCTCGACGAACTGCTGCCGTTCCTGCTCCCGGTGCTCGTCACGGCCGGGGTCTACCTGCTGACGGTCAAGGCACGGCTGCGGCCGGTCTGGGTCATCGGCATCGTGGTTGTGGTCGGGGTCGTCCTGGGGTGGCTCGGCTGGTTCGCGCCATCGGCCCCGGCGAAGAGTTAGGAGTCGTCCATGTCCGTCCCGATCATCCTCGCCGGCCACGGCCGGCTGCCCTCCGGCGTCGGGGAAGCCGCCGAAATGATCCTCGGCCCGCAGTCGCGGCTGAAGGTCTGCGAGCTGAGCCCCCGCGACAGCCCGGAGGAGTTCGGCGCCCGCGTGCTCGCGCTGGCCGGCGACGCCGCGGGCGTGCTCGTGCTCGCCGACCTGCACGGCGGCTCGCCGTTCAACGCCGTCCGCACGCTCGCCGCCGGGCACCCGCGCCTCCAGCTGGTTTCGGGGCTGAACCTGCCGATGCTGCTGGAAGTCCTGCTGCACACGACCGACGACGTCACCGAGCTGGCCGGGGTGGCTCGCGCCGCCGGCCGCGACGGCGTCGTCGACGTCCTGGAATCGACCTGGTGACCGCCGCGCTCCTGCTCGCCGCGCAAGACGTCCGGATCACGCCGGGACCCGGGCACCCGCTCGGCGGCTACCTGGCCCGGCACGGCGTGGCGACCGGCACGCACGACGACCTCGAGGCGTCCCTGATCTGGCTGTCCACCGAGGACGACCCCGGCGTGGTGTGGGTGGCGCTGGACGCCCTCGCCGTCGACGCCGGGCTGACCCGCACCCTGGCCGACGCCGTCGCCGCGGCGGTGGACATCGACCCGGACCGGGTGCTCGTCTGCGCGTCGCACACGCACTCCGGGCCCGAGGGCTGGACCGGTCCGCTGCACCCCGGCCTGCCGGGGCGGCGCGACCCCGGGCTGGTCGGCGGCATGGCGGAGAAGGTCACCGGCGCGGCGCTGCGGCTGCGGGCCTGCCGCGGCCGGGTCCGGGCCCGCTGGCACGCGGGTTCGACGGAAGCCGTCGGCGGCAACCGCTACCGGCCCGACGGGCCGCACGACACGTCGTTCGGCGTGCTCGAACTGCGGCACGACGACGGCAGGCCGGCCGCGCTGCTGTTCGACTACGCCAGCCACCCCACGGTGCTCGGCCCGGACAACCTCGCCTGGTCGGCGGACTGGCCGGGCGCGACCCGCCGCGAGCTGGCCACGCTGGTCGGCCAGCCGGTCGCGGCCTTCCTGCAGGGCGCGGCGGGCGACGCGAGCTCCCGGTTCGTCCGCCGGGGTCGTGACCACGCCGAGGTCCGCACGCTCGGCGGCCACCTCGCGACGTCGATCGCGCGCACGCTGACGGCGGTGTCGCCACCGGCCGCGGCGGCCGGCCCGGTCCGGCTGACCCGGTCGACGCTGCACCTGCCCTACCGCGACATCCCGTCACTGGAGGACAGCCTCCGGCTGCGGCAGGCGGCGGAGGCGGAGTGGCAGCGCGAGCTGGCCCGCCACGGGGAGGACCACCCGGCGGTCCGGATCGCCCAGACCCGCTACGAGGGCTGCGCGATGCTGGCGACGATGGCGGCGGGCGGCCGGCCGACGGGCTGCGCCGAGGTGCCGGTCAGCGTGGTGTCGCTCGGGGAGATCGCCTGGCTGCACACGCCGTTCGAGCTGTTCGCGTCCCTGGGCCTGCGCATCCGCCGCGGCAGCCCGTTCCGCCACACCCGGGTGATCGGCTACACCGACGGGTACCTGGGGTACCTGCCGGACGCCGAGGCCCACCGGGACGGGATCTACGAGTCGTACGTGACGCTGTTCGACCCGGAGGCCGCGGACGAGCTGGTGGAGCACTGCCTGAAGGTGCTGCGGGCGCACCAGGTCAGCCGCTGCTGAGCCGGCCAGCTCAGGTCGCCGGGCTGCGCCGGGCCTGGGTGAAGACCGTGTAGCGGTCCGCCCGGTACAGCGACCGGCCCGCTTCGATGACGCCGCCGCTCTGGTCGTGCAGCGTGCCCTCGATGATCAGGCACGGCTGGGTGGCTTCGATGCCGAGCAGGGCGGCGTCGTTGCTGGTGGGCAGGACCGCGGAGATCGCCGTGTCGTTCCACTCCGGGCGCACGCCCCAGCGTTCCTCGATCGTGCGGTGCAGGGACTGGGTTTCCCAGTCGAACAGCTCGATGTCCGGGAAGCGGTCGACGGACAGGTTGGTGCGCTCCACCGCGAACGGCTCGTCTTCGACGTAGCGGAGGCGTTCCAGCCGGAACACCCGGGCGCCCGGCGGCACGTTCAGCCGTCCCGCGATGCGCGGGCCCGCGCTTTCGACTTCGGCGTGCAGCACCTTCGTCTTCGGCACGACGCCGCGGGCCTGCATGTCCTCGGTGAACGAGGTCAGCATGTCGATGTGCGCCGCCTGCCGTTCGGCGGTGAAGGTGGCGGTGCCGTGCTGGCGGTAGAGGACGCCGTCCGCGACGAGGCGGTTGATTTCCTGCCGCACGGTGCCGCGGGCCACCTGGAAGTGCTCGGCGAGGAACCGTTCGGACGGCATGAGCCGGCCCGGCCCGGCCTCCGTCGCGACGCTTTCCAGGATCTCGCGCAGCTGGTCGCCTTTCGGCCGCCCCGGCTGCAGCGCGTCCGGAAGGCGCAGATCGCTCGCGGCGACGTGTTTCGGACGGGGCATGACTTCAGTATGTCGCGCCACGGCGACGGAGGTAACACCCGGCGCGGCTCGGCCGGAGCCGCGCGGACCGCTCAGCCGGTGGCGCGGTCGCCGAGGCGGGCGAGGAAGTTCGCCGCCAGCGCTTCGCCCGTCACGTGCCCGACCGCGCTGTAGAGCGCCCTCGACTCCCGGGCCGTCCCGGCGGCCAGCATCGATCGGCCCGCTGCCTCCTCGACCGCCGCCAGTCCCAGCAGTGCCTCCGCCTCGACCAGGCGGAACCCGCCCGCGCGGGCCGCGTCCAGTGCCGTGCGGGCGTGCTCGCCCGCCTCGGCCGCCCGGCCGCCCGCCGCCAGGACCCTGGCCAGCGTGGCTTCCGCCTCCGCCAGTTGTCCCTTCAACCCCGACTCCGCCGTCAGCGCCCGGGCCTCGCGCAGGACGCGTTCCGCCGCGCCGAGGTCGCCCCGGCTCTCCTCCGCCCGGCCCACCGCGATCAGCGCCGCCGCTTCGACCTGGCGGTCGCCGTCGCGGCGGACGCACGCCAGGGCCGCCTCCGCCGTCTCCACCGCCAAGGTGTGGTCGCCACGGGCTCTCTGCAGGGCGCTCACCACGTTCAGCGCCGTCGCCTCGCCGAAGCTGGAGCCGAGGTCGCGGAAGGCCGCCAGCGCCTGGTCGAGGACCTCCCCGGACTCCGCCAGCCGCCCGGTGGCCAGGAGCACCAGGCCGAGGTCGGCCAGGTTGGCCGCCTCCCAGAACGCCAGGTCCTCCTTGCGGGCCAGCGCGATCGCCTCGACCAGGCAGTCCTCGGCCTGCTCGAGCCGGCCCAGCTGCCGGTAGTGGCAGCTCAGCGAGTTCAGCGCCAGTGCCTCACCCGACCGGTTGCCCAGCTCGCGGAACAGCTGGATCGCGCGACGGCTGTGCTCGACGGCCTCCGACAGCCGGCCGGTCCACTCCAGCATCGCCCCGAGGTTCGCCACCGCCGTGGCCTCGCACTGCCGCCAGCCGCACGCCCGGCTCGCCAGCACCGCCTTCTCCGTGTGCCGGATGCCCGCCTCGTGCTGTCCCTCGCGGAAGTACGCGCCGCCGAGGGACAGCTGGACCAGCGCTTCGGCGGGCTGTGCGCCGTGGTCCTGCGCCGCCCGCAGCACGATCGGGGCCAGCTCGAGCCACTCCGCGCGGCGGCCGTGGTCGTGGAAGAACCGCCGCAACGCGTCGGCGAGGTACCAGGCGCCGGGGTACGGCCCGCGCGCCGCCGCCTGCCGCAGCGCCGCCGACAGGTTGGGCACCTCGACGTCCAGCCAGGCCACCGCCGACGCCGCGTCGGCGAAGACGACCGGGCTCGGCGCCGAAGGCGCGTCCTCGCGGGGCAGCGCCACGATCCGCGCGCCCAGCAGCGCGACGGCGGCGTCCGCGGCCGCGCAGTAGCCGGTGAACAGCCGCTCCCATGCCTCCTCGCGCGCGGGTTCGTCCTCCTCGGCGCGGACGCACTGCTCGGCGTAGCGGCGGGCGAGGTCGTGGAACCGGTAGCGGCGGGGCGCGTGCGCCTCGAGGAGGTTCGCCGAGATCAGCCCGCGCAGCCGCCGGGTCGCTTCCTCCACCGGCACGTCCAGCAGGGCCGCCGCGGCGATCGCCGTGAAGTCGGGCCCCGGCACCAGCGCGAGCAGCCGGAACGCCTGCCGCAGCCCGGGCGCCAGCGCCTGGTAGGACACCGAAAACGCCTTGGCGACGGCGCTTTCGCCGCCGCCGTCGAAGCCGAGGTGGGCCAGCGGGTCGCCGCGCAGCTCGTCGACCAGCTCGCCGATGCTGGCGACGCCGGTGTTCGCCGCGGCGATCCGCAGGGCCAGCGGGTGGTGGCCGCAGAGGCGGGCCAGTTCGTCGGCGGCTTCGGGCTCGGCCGCCGTCCGGTCGCCGAGGAGGGTGGTCAGCAGGGCACGGGAGTCGGCCGCACGCAGCTGCGCCAGGCCCAGCGACCGCGCGCCGACGCGGGCGACCAGCTCGTCGAGCCGGTGGCGGCTGGTCACCAGCACCCGGCCCGACGACGGCAGCAGCGGCAGCACCTGCGTGGTGTCGCGGGCGTTGTCCAGCACCACCAGCGCCTGCCGGTCGGCCAGCAGCGAGCGGTAGAGCTTGCTCTGGTCGTCGACGCCCGGCGGCACGTCCCGCAGGTCGACGCCGAGGGTGCGCAGCAGCTGCGCGAGCGCGGCGGCGGGGGTGAGCGGCTCGTCGTCGGCGTCGAAGCCGCGCAGGTTCACGTACAGCTGGCCGTCGGGGTAACGCGTCCGCGCGGTGTGGGCCCAGTGCACGGCCAGCGCGGTCTTGCCGACGCCGGCGGTGCCGGTGATCACCCAGACCTCGCCGGGTTCGTCGAGCGCGGCCAGCTCCGGCGCCCGGCCGGCGAACCCGCGGACGTCCAGCGGCAGCTCGGCGGGCCGCGGCGGGGCGGCGGCCGGCGCCGGCTCGCCTTCGCCGCGCAGGATCCGCATCCGCAGGTCCTGCAGGGCCTGGCCGGGCTCGATGCCCAGCTCTTCGACCAGCAGATCGTGCGCCCGCGTGTACGTCTCCAAGGCTTCCGGGGTGCGGCCGCAGCGGTGCAGCGCGAGCATCAGCGCGGCCCGCAGGCGCTCGCGGAACGGGTACTCGTCGACGAGCCGCCGCAGTTCGCCGACCACCTCGCCGTGCCGTCCCGCGGCGAGCTCCTGTTCGTACAGTTCTTCGAGCGCGACGAGCCGGCGTTCGGCCAGCGCCGGGCCCTCGTGCTCGGCCAGCGCCTCGCTCACCCCGCCGAGCGGGGTGCCTTCCCACAGCGCCAGCGCGGCCCGCAGGTGCGCGACGGCGTCCGCCCCGGAAGTGGCCCTGGCCGCGGCGACCTCGGCGTCGAACACGTCGAGGTCCCGTTCGCCGGGCGCGACCTCGATGAGGTAGCCGGGCGCGCGCCGCACGATGACGTCGCGGCCGAGCAGCTTCCGCAGTTCCGAGATGTGCACCTGCAGCCGCCCGCGGACGCTCGGCGGCGCGTTCTCGCCCCAGGTCAGGTCGATGAGCCGGTCTTCGGAGACCACGCGACCGGGGTTGAGCAGCAGCGCGGCCAGCACGGACGTCTGTTTCCGGCCGCCGGGGCGGACCGCGCCCGTGTCACCGAGGACCGTGACCGGTCCGAGCAGGCGGTAGCGCAAAGGTACCCCCCGGAAGACGGACCGAAGCGAAACGGAAGTGCTGTGCGGAACCCTAACCTGCGGCCCAAGAGGGAAGGGAGGCTACGGGTGGACAGAGACGACGCGCAGCGCCTGTTGTTCGTCTGCTTCCCGGACGCCGGGGAAGCCGCCGGCCGCTACCGGGCCTGGCGCGATCCGCGGATCGCCGTCCAGGTCGTGGAGCTGCCCGGGCGGGGCGACCGCCGGGAGGAGCACCCGTACCGGGACATGTGGCTGCTGGTCGAGGCCTTGGCCGCGGAGCTGGCCGACGTGCTCGAGAGCCCGCACGTGCTCTTCGGGGCCGGGCTCGGCGCCCTGGTCGCCTACCGGCTGGCGCAGCGGCGGGTGGCCGCGGGACTGGGGGTCTCGCGGGCACTCGTCGTGGCGCACCAGGCGCCGCCGTCGCGGGCCGCCAGGGCCGTGCCGGAGCAGGCGGAGCGCGCCGACGTCAGCCTGCTGGCCAGCGACGCGCACCTGCCCGTGGCCCCGCCGCTGCCGTGCCCGATCCGCGGGTTCGGCGAGCCGCACGTGATGACCGGCTGGGGGGAGCACACCAGCGCGGGGTTCGTGCTCACGCCGGCGCGGGCGCGGGACAGCGCCGCCCTGCTGCGCGACGCTGTCCTGCGGTCGGCCTACCTGATCTCCGCCTTGGGCGTGCCGTCGGCGCCGAAGCCGGCCGAGGGATAGCCGGCCTTTCTCGCGGCCGTGCCGATGACGGCCTGGGATGCGGCGGCGCTCATGGTCTGACTCCTTTGGGCTCGGGTGCTCGCGCCCGATGCTGCCCGGACCGGCTTCCGAAACGCTTCCGTCGTCCTTTGTGGAGGATCATTCCCCGCGGGGAATTGGCGGGTCGATCGCTACATCGCACTGTGGATCGAGCCTGCCGAGGAGGTCCCGCCGCGCGGCGGTGCGCAGCGAGGACGACAGTGATTGTATAAGCGCTGTTATAATTCGCGGGTGATCCGCGCTCTCGTCGACGTCACCCCGCTCCGCGCCTCCCCGGCGTTCCGGCGGCTGTGGGTGGGCCGGGTCTTCTCCGGCTTCGGCAGCCAGATGACCCTCGTCGCCGTGATGTTCCAGGTCTGGGAGCAGACCCGGAGCACGGTGTGGACCGGGGCCGTCGGGCTCGCGCAGGCGCTGCCGGTCATCGTGTTCGGGTTGTTCGCCGGCACGCTCGTGGACCGCGTCGACCGGCGGAAGTTCGCCCTCCTCGCCACGACCGGGCAGGCCGCCTGCTCGGTGTTGCTCGCCGTGCAGGGGTTTCTCGGCGACGTGCCGGTGATCGTCGTGCTGGGCCTGGTGGCCGTGCAGTCCTGTTTCGTCGCGGGCGGCGGGCCGGCGGCCCGGACGTTCATCCCGCGGCTGCTGCCGCCGGAGCAGCTGCCGGCCGGGCTGGCGCTGAACCGGATCGCCTTCCAGGGCGCGATGCTGCTCGGCCCGGCGCTCGCCGGGCTCGTGCTGGGCCGGTTCGGCGTCGGCGGCTGCTACGTCGTCGACGCGCTCACGTTCGGCCTGGCGTTCTTCGGCGTGTTCGGCCTCCCGGCGATGCGGCCGGACGGCGAGCCGTCGCGGCCGGGGCTGCGCGGCGTGCTCGACGGCCTGGCGTTCCTCGTGCGGACGCCCATCGTGCGGGGCGCGTTGCTGACCGATCTGGCCGCGACGGTGCTGTCGATGCCGATCAGCTTGTTCCCCCTGGTCAACGCCGAGCGTTTCGCCGGCGACCCCCGCACGCTCGGCCTGTTCCTGTCGGCGGTGGCGGTCGGCGGCGTCGGGGCGTCGGTGTTCTCGGGCACGTTCACGCGGCTGCCCCGGCCGGGCCGGGTGATGCTCGCGGGGTCGGCGGCCTGGAGCGTGGCGCTCGCGGGGTTCGGCCTGATCCCGAACCCGTGGCTCGGCCTGGCGTGCCTGGTCGTGGCCGGAGCGGCCGACACGGTATCGGTGGTTTCGCGCAGCGCGCTGGTCCAGCTGGCGACACCGGACGCACTGCTGGGCCGGGTGGCGGCGGCGGAGCAGATCGTCGGCCAGGCGGGGCCGGATGTCGGGAACCTGCGGGGAGGTCTGGTGGCGGGAGTGACATCGGGGACGTTCGCGCTGGTGAGCGGCGGGTTGCTGGGCGTGCTGGCGGTAGCCCTGGTCGGCGTGGTGACCCCTGGCCTGCGCCGGTTCGCGGTGCCCGCGGGGGCGGCGGGGAAATAGGCCTTTCCGGCCGCGCACAATTCGGTTTCCGGTATTCGGAAGCGGCTATTTCCCATAGGTCGCCGAGTGTGGAGCGTGACAGTGGTGTCACGCTCCGCTTGAGATCATCCGGAGTGATGTGCTGGGCCGGATGGCGGACATCGATCACCCTGTGTGCCGGGTTTTCGTGGGTTTGTTTCCCGCGGTGATCACCGGCGCGGCAGTTCCCGGCAACGATTTGCGGACGCGGAAATCGTCATCTACAGTCCGCTGATCACGGCCGAACGAGCCGTAATCCGTGATTCCCGGAATCTTCCCCGAGGAGTGGCATGCCCCAACGCGCCTCGACCCGCCGGCTCGCCGTGCTCGCCCTGGTCGCCCTGATCGCCGTCGTGCTGACCGGCTGCAGCCAGCTGAAGGGCTCGTCCGCCGCCGGTGCCGTCGAAAAGCCGTCGATCCGGGTCGCGATCCTCACCACCGTCGACCTCGCGCCGCTGTGGCTGGCCCAGGAGGGCGGGTACTTCAAGGCCGAGGGCCTCGACGTGCAGACCGACGTCGGCGCCAGCGGCCAGGAGACGCTGAGCCGGCTGACGAGCGGCCAGGCCGACCTCGCGCTGTCCACCTACACGCTGTTCTTCCTGGCCAAGAGCAACGGCTCCGCCGACGTCAAGCTGGTGACCGACGGGACCTCGGCGAGCCCGCGCAGCAACGAGGTCGTCACCGTGCCGAACTCGCCGGTGAAGACGGTCAGGGACCTCGAAGGCAAGCGGATCGCCATCAGCTCGAAGAACGCCGCTTCGGACGTGCTGACCCGGTCGGTGATGCGCGACCACGGCGTCGACCCCGGCAAGGTGCAGTGGGTTCCGATGCCGCTGCCGGAGATGAGCGCCGCGCTCGCGCAGGGCCGGGTCGACGCCGCCTACCAGCCGGAGCCGTTCCTCACCCAGGCCGCCCGGACGGCCGGCGCCTACCCGGTCATCGACGCCGCCAGTGGTAGCACCCAGAACTTCCCGCTCACCGGCTACGGCGCCACCGCCAAGTGGGTCCAGGACAACCCGAAGACGCTGAAGGCGTTCCAGCGCGCGATGCTCAACGCGACGCGCGCCGCTGTCGACCGGGCCCGGATCGAACCGCTCGTCGTCCGCAACGCCAAGGTGGACCAGGACATCGCCAGCCTGATGGTGATGCCCGCCTTCGGGTCCACATTGGACGCCCGGCGCATCCAGCGGGTGCCGGACCTGCTGCAGCAGCTGGGCGTGGTCCAGACGAGGATCGACGCTTCTTCGATGATCGCGCCGCAGACCGGCACCGGCTGAGCCGCCACCGGTGACCCGAAGGGGCCGTTTCTCGCACCGACCGCGAGGAACGGCCCCTTCGGTGTGCGAGTTGGGCAGAAAGTCCCGTTCCGTCCGGCCTTGACACGACCGCCGCCGCGGCCCACCCTCTTCATACCGACCGCGCGGTACGACGTTGTCCACATGGTGGGATCGGAGTCATTCATGGCACTACCCGGCGAAGACCTGCTCGTGGTCGACGGCCTCACCGTGCGCTTCGGTGGTCTCACCGCCCTGCACGACGTCCACCTGAGCGTCGACGCCGGCACCGTCGTCGGGGTCATCGGGCCCAACGGCGCGGGCAAGACGACGCTGTTCAACGTCATCTGCGGCTTCGTCCGGCCCCAGGCGGGTCGCGTGCTGTGGCGCGGGCGGCCGCTGGTCCGCCACCGCCCGGAACACCTGGCCCGGCTCGGGATCGTCCGGACGCTGCAGGGCCTCGGCCTGTTCCCGGGGCTGACGGTCCTGGAGAACGTGATGACCGGCGCGGGCCGCCACGCCCGGACCGGCCTGCTCCCCGCCCTCGCCGGTGCCGGGCGTTCGGCGCGCGACGAAGCCGATCTGGCCGGGCGCGCCCAGGAAACCCTGGGCGAACTCGGGATCGCCGACCTCGCCGGCCGGCTGCCCGGCGTCCTGCCCTACGGCGTGCGAAAACGCGTGGCGCTCGCGCGGGCGCTGGTGGCCGAACCCGACCTGCTGCTGCTCGACGAACCGGCGAGCGGGCTGTCGGCCACCGAGCTCGCCGAGCTGTCGGCGTTGATCGTCTCGCTGCGCCGGCGGCTGGCGGTCGTGCTGGTCGAGCACCACATGGACCTGGTCATGGAGGTCTGCGACCAAGTCGTGGTGCTGAACTTCGGCGAGGTGATCGCGGCGGGCCCGCCGGCGCGGATCCAGGCCGACCCCCGGGTGGCCGAGGCCTACCTCGGCGACCCCGCCGAGGAGGTGTCCGGTGCTTGAGATCGAAGACCTCTCCGTCGCCTACGGCGCGGTCCGCGCGCTCGACGGCGTCGGCATCACCGTCGACCGCGGCGGCATCACCGCCGTGCTCGGCGCCAACGGCGCCGGCAAGACCACCCTGCTGCGCACGATCAGCGGCCTCCACCCCGCCCGCGGCGGCCGGATCACCTGGGACGGCCGGGAACTCACCGGGCTGGCGCCGGACCGGATCGCGCGCGGCGGCGTCGCGCACGTGCCCGAAGGCGGCGGTGTCATCACCGAGCTGACCGTCGACGAAAACCTCCGGCTGGGCGCGCTCTGGCGGCGGGACCGCGCCGACCGGGCCGCCGCGCGCAGGGAAATGTACGAGCTTTTCCCCGCGCTGGAAGAACGTTCGGCGAAACCCGCCTCGACGCTCTCCGGCGGCGAGCGGCAGATGCTCGCCATCGGCCGGGCCCTGATGAGCAGGCCCGGGCTGCTGCTGCTCGACGAGCCTTCGCTCGGGCTCGCGCCACTCGTCACCGCGCGGATCATGGGCATCCTGCGCGATCTGCGGGCCACCACCGGGCTCACCGTCGTGCTCGTCGAGCAGAACGCGCACTCCGCGCTGTCCATCGCCGACCGCGGGTACGTCCTCGCGCTCGGCCGGGTCGTGGCCGTCGACACCGCGGCGGAACTGCTGGCCGACGACGGCCTCCGCCACGCCTACCTCGGTTTCTGACTTTCCGGGGTTTCTGACCGTCCACAATGGAGGTGACCGGTCCGGTATGCAGGACTTCTTCGACCTGACCCTCGGCGGGATCTCGGCCGGCGCGGTGTACGCGGCGCTCGGGCTCGCCCTGGTCATCATCTACCGGGCCACCCGGGTGGTGAACTTCGCGCAACCCGCCCTCGCCCTGATCTCGACGTACCTCGCGTACTCGGTGACGAAGGCGACCGGCAGCTACTGGCTGGGCTTCGCCGTCGCGATCGTCGCCGGGACCGTTCTCGGTGTCGCCACCGAACGGCTGCTCATCCGGCCGCTGCGGCACCGCTCCGAGCTCAGCTCGATCATCGTCACGCTGGGGCTCCTGCTGGTGCTGCAGGCGATCGCGGGCATGATCTGGTCCAACGAGCCGCTGGCGTTCCCGTACGCCTTCGACTTCCGCGGCCGGTTCTCCGCCAACGACCTGTTCGTGGTCCTCGTCGTGCTCGCGATCGCCGCCCTGGTGCTGGTGCTGTTCAAGTACACGCCGCTGGGCCTGCGGATGCGCGCGGCGGCGTTCGCCCCCGAAGTGGCGCGGACGCTCGGCGTGCGGGTCGGGCTGATGCTCACCGCGGGCTGGGGCCTGGCCGCGGGCGTCGGCTCGCTGGCCGGCCTGCTCGCCACCCCGCCGTTCCTCTTCCCGAACGTGCTGGACGGCGTCTTCGTCTACGCGCTCACCGCGGCGGTGCTCGGCGGTCTCGACAACCCGCTGGGCACCATCGCCGGCGGGTTCGTGCTCGGTGTCGGACTGTCCTATGTGTCCGGCTACTTCGGACCGGAGATGGTGACGATCGCCGCGCTCGCCATCCTGGTGGTCGTGCTGACGCTGCGGCCCAGCGGGTTGTTCGGCCGGGCCAAGGTGAGGCGGGTATGAGCGTGCGGACGAAACCGGCGGAGACAACGGCAACGCCGGTGAAGCAGCGCCGCACGCTGCCGCCGTTGCTCGTCCACGTGCTCGCCGCGCTGGGCGCGCTCGTGGTGGTCGTGCTGCTGACCCTGGTCACCGACGAGTTCACCAACCTGCGGATCGCGACCATCGGCTACTACCTGATCGCGGTGGCCGGCCTGACCCTGCTGACCGGTCTCACCGGCCAGGTCTCCCTGGGCCACGGCGCGTTCATGTTCATCGGCGCCTACACGGTGGCGCTGCTGGTGAAGCACGTGCCGTCGTTCCCGCTGTGGGCCGACCTGCTGCTGGCGTCGGCCGCCGGCGGGCTCGCCGGGCTGCTGGCCGGTGCCGCGGCGGCCCGGCTGCACGGCCCGTACCTGGCCGGAGCGACTCTGGCACTGGCCGTCGGCCTGCCCGCGCTGACCCGGAAGTTCCCGGACTTCCTGGGTGGCAGTAACGGGCTCGACTTCACCGTCCACAGCAGACCGGCCGGGATCGGCGTCCCGGAACTGCGCTGGCAGACCTGGATCGTCTGGCTCAGCGTGCTGCTGGCACTGGTGCTGGTGGTGAACATCGTCCGCGGCCGGCTCGGGCGGGACTTCCGCGCGGTCCGCGACGACGAGGTCGCCGCCGCGCTGAGCGGGATCGCCGTCGGGCGCACGAAGATCCTCGCGTTCCTGGTCAGCGCGGTCTGCGGCGGGCTCGCCGGTGGCCTGCAGGCGTTCCTGCTCGGCACCGCCGCGCCCGGGTCGTTCACGCCCGCGCTGTCGCTGAGCCTGCTGGCCGCGGTGGTGCTGGGCGGGCTCGGCTCCCTGTGGGGCGCGCTGTGGGGCGCGGTCGCCCTCGTGTACTTCCAGGCCTGGTCCGAGGACCTCGCCGACGTCCTGCACCTGAACACCGACGTGGCCAACAACCTGCCGCTCGCGGTGTACGGCGTGATCCTCATCGTCGTCGTGCTCGCCTTCCCGCGTGGCATCCAGGGCGGGTTCCAGCGGCTCCGCGCACTTCTCCGTAAGCCCGCCGAGAAAAAGGAGAACCATGAGAACCACTAGGTACGGCGCGGGGTTCATCGCCCTCGCCTTGGCGCTGACCGCGTGCGGCGGCGCGGGGGAGAGCGACGGCGGCGGGCAGCAGGCCGCGGACTCGGCGGTCGGCGTCACCAAGGACACCGTCGTCATCGGCACCCACCAGCCGCTCACCGGCCCGGCCGCGCCCGGGTACAGCAAGATCTCCGCCGGGGCCCGCGCGGTGTACCAGGCGATCAACGACGGCGGCGGGATCAACGGCCGCAAGATCGACTATCACGTCGAGGACGACGGCTACAACCCGACGAAGACCGTCGAGGTCGTCAAGAAGCTCGTCCTGCAGGACAAGGTCTTCGCGATCGTCGGCGGCCTGGGGACGCCGACGCACTCGAAGGTCGTCGACTACCTGAACTCCGAAGGCGTCCCGGACCTGCTGGTGTCCTCGGGCGCGCTCGCCTGGGACAACCCGCAGAAGGCGCCGATGACCTTCGGCTACCAGGTGGACTACACGCGGGAAGGCAAGATCCAGGGCAAGTACGTCAAGGACACCTTCGCCGGCAAGAAGGTCGGCTACTTCACGCAGAACGACGACGTCGGCCGCGACACCCAGGCCGGGCTCGACCAGTTCGTCAAGGACCAGGTCGTCGTCAAGCAGGGCTACGACAGCGCGAACACCGACGTCACGCCCCAGCTGTCGGCGCTCAAGGCGGCCGGTGCCGAGGTCGTCGTCTGCGCGTGCATCCCGGCGTTCACCGCGCTGGCGATCCTGGCCGCGGCGAAGATCGGGTACAAGCCGCAGTTCGTGGTCAGCAGCATCGGCGCGGACCCGGCGACGCTGTCCGGGCTGCTGCAGGACTTCGCCAAGCGCGGCGGCGCCAGCGTCTCCAGCGGGCAGCTGCTGGCCGGCCTGATCGGCACCGGGTACCTGCCGGACGTCGCCCAGACGGCGGACCCGTGGGTGGCCTACTTCAAGGGCATCCACGACAAGTACATCCCGAAGGAGCCGTTCACCAACACCGTGCTGTTCGGCATGGTGCAGGCGTACACGTTCGGGCAAGCGCTCAAGGCGGCCGGCCCGGACCCGACGCGGCAGAAGGTCGTCGACGCGATGAGCTCGGGCGCGTTGAAGGGGCCGGGCCTGACCCCGTTCGGGTTCTCGAAGGACTCGCACGCCGGCTACACGGGCGCGTTCGTGTTCAAGATCAACCCGGACGTGACGACGACGGTGATCCAGCCACCCGCCGTGACCGACCGCGGGACGGGCGCGATCACGCCGTACTCCGGTGAGCGAGCCACTCCGGAGCAGGTCAACCTGGTGAGCAAGTGACGACCGGGCCGGCTCGTGGGTGCCGCGGGCCGGCCCGTCCGCTCACATAGGGTGGCGAGATGAGTGTCAGGGACAAGGTCGTGCGGGCGGCGGTGCGCCTGTTCGCCGAGAAGGGCTTCGAGGCGACGACGGTCCGGGAGATCGTCGAGGAGGCCGGCGTCACCAAGGGCGGGCTGTACCACTACTTCGAGTCCAAGGACGACCTGCTCTTCGAGATCTACGCGGCGATGCTGCGGATGCAGACGCGGCGGATGGTGACGATCGCCGAGTCCGACCTGCCGCTGCCGGAGCGGCTGCACGCGATCATCGCCGACGTCGTGGTCACCAGCATCGCCGACCTCGACGCGGCGACGGTGTTCTTCCAGTCGTTCCCGTTGCTGGAGAAGTCCAAGCAGGTCCAGGTGCGCGCGGAGCGGCGGACCTACCACGAGCGGGTGCGCGACCTGGTCGCCGAGGGGCAGCGGGCGGGTGTGTTCCGCGCCGACGTCCCGGCCGACCTGGTGATCAACTACCACTTCGGCGCCATCCACCGGCTCGGCATGTGGTACCACGCCGACGGCGAGCTGTCCGGCGAGCAGGTGGGGACGCACTTCGCCGACCTGATGCTGCGCAGCCTCCGTCCTTAGTGGACTTACCGGTCGGCTGGTAGGGTCGCGGGTATGTCGAGCCCCGAAGCGTCCAGGAACGGGCTGCCGGTCATCCCGGCGGTCCGGTAAGTTCCCGCTTCCTGCTTCCCGGGTGCCCGGGTGACCACGAAATCGTCCGTCGATCTCGTGTTCCCTGGAGTTTCGCGTGCCTCTGTACTTCCTCGCCCTGGCGGTGTTCGCCATGGGTACGTCCGAATTCATGCTCGCCGGGCTGGTGCCCGGCATCGCCGCCGCGTTCGCCGTCTCGGCGGCGCAGGCGGGCTACCTGACGTCGGCGTTCGCGTTCGGCATGGTCGCCGGCGCGCCGCTGATGGCCGCGCTCGCCCGATCGTGGCGGCGCCGGACCGCGTTGCTGGGCTTCTTGGCGCTCTTCGCCGTGACCCACGTCATCGGCGGGCTGACGACGTCGTTCGCCGTCCTGCTCGGGACGCGGGTGCTGGCCGCAGTCTCGTACGCGGGGTTCCTCGCGGTGGCGCTGACCGCGGCCACCGGCCTGGCCCGACCCGGCCGCGCGTTGGCCGTCCTGCTGGGCGGCACGACGGTGGCGTGCGTCGCCGGGGTGCCGGGCGGAGCGCTCCTCGACGCGGCTTTCGGCTGGCGGTCGGCGTTCTGGGTGGTCGCCCTGCTGTGCCTGCCCGCCTTCGCCGCGGTGTGGTGGATCCCCGACACCGCGGCCGGCGCGAAGCCGGCCGGGCTGCGTGCCGAGCTGGCCGAGCTGCGCTCGCTGGCGGGGGTGCTGCTGCTCGCCGCGCTCGTCAACGCGGCGACGTTCGGGGTCTTCACGTACCTGGCGCCACTGGCCGGCGGCAGCGCACCGGCGGTGCTCGCCGCCTTCGGCACGGGCTGTTTCGCCGGCGTCACGGCAGCGGGACGGCTCGCGGACCGCTGGCCGGGCCGGGTCGTCGCGGCCGGGGGCCCGCTGCTGCTCGCGGGCTGGGTCGTGACGGCGCTGACCGCGCCCGGACCCGCGGCGCTGGCCGGGTTCGCGTTCGTCCAGGGCGGATTGTCGTTCCTGGTCGGCAGCACGGTGATCGCGCGGATCCTGCACCGGGCGACGGGCGCCCCGACGATGGCGGGCTCGTACGCAACGGCGGCCCTGAACGCCGGCGCCACGGCCGGCCCGGTACTCGCCGGCGCGCTTTGGGGAGTGGTCAGCCCGTTCTGGGTGGCGGCGGTGCTGGTCGCGGTCGCCTTGGTGGTGGGGGTGGTGGTGCGTAAGGCGTTCGCGCGGTAGCCGGTGGTCGTGGTGCTGCTGTCGCCGGTGCCGCGAATGACTCATCGGGGACCTCCGACGTCCCGAATGAGTCATTCGCGGCGTACGAACCCGCTGCTACCCGGCGGGGCGGCCGGAGGTGATGCGCGGGCAGGTCACGCGCGCACCCGGCGGTCCCGCCGCAGCGAGTACAACGCAATCCCCAGGCCGCCCACGGTGAGGAGCGCCGCGACGAGGTAGATCGGCCGGGGGCCGCCCGTGTCGATCACGCGGCCGCCCAGCCAGCCGGCGAACGCCGCCGCCAGCTGGTAGCCCGATGCGTTGACCGCCACCGCCAGTGTCGGTGCCGCGCCCGCCGCCGTGATCACCCTCGTCTGCATGCCCGGCACGATCGCGAAGGCCAGCGCGCCCAGCAGCACCGTCGACACCACCGTCACGACCGGGTGACCGCCGCCGGCCCAGGCCAGGGCGAGGACCCCGGCCAGCGTGGCGAGCAGCCCGGCCAGCGACGGCAGCAGCGCCCGGTCCGCCAGGCGCCCGCCGACCGCGTTGCCGAGCACCGCGCCGGCGCCGTAGCCGAGGAGCAGCACCGGCACGGCGCCGGCGGGGAAGCCGCCGACCTCGGTCAGCAGCGGGGCGAGGTAGGTGAACACCGTGAGGACGCCGACGTTGCCCGCCGCGGTCAGGGCGATCGCCAGCTGCACCCGGCGGTCGGCGAAGACGCGCAGCTCGCCGATCACCGGGCCGGTCGTCTCCGACGGGCGGTCCGGGACGAACCGCAGCACCGCGGGCAGCGCCAGCGCGGCGGCGCCCGCGACCGCCCAGAACGTCGCCCGCCAACCCAGGTGCTGCCCGACGAACGTGCCCAGCGGCGCGCCCAGCACGATCCCCAGGTTCAGTCCCAGCGCCACCTTCGCCACGGCGGAGGCCTGCTTCCCCGGCCGGGCCTCCGCCGCCGCGGTCGCGATCGCGACGGCGAAGAACGTGGCCACCACCAGGCCGGCGAGCACCCGCGAAACCAACAACAGCGGGTAGCCCGGCGCGACCGCGGACGCCGCGTTGGCCAGCACGGCCACCGTGATCAGCCCGATGATCAGCGGTTTCCGCGACAGCCGGGCGGTCAGCAGCGTGATGACCGGGCCGCCGGCGATCATGCCGATCGCGTACGCGGTCGTCAGCAAGCCTGCCGCCGAAAGCGGGATCGCCAGGCCGCCGGCGACGTCCGGGAGGATGCCCGACACCACGAACTCGCCGGTCGTGAGGCTGAACACCACGAGCATGAGGGAAAAGACGGCCACGCGAGCTCCCCAGATGGTTCGAGTTAGAATGATTCGAGCTAGAACTATCACAGTTCGAACCATGGGGTCTAGGATTCGCGGTATGCCGAGCGAGGAGATCGATCGCGACGTCTGCAAGCTGGTCCACGGGCTCGCGCGCACCCTCGACGGCCACGTCCGCCGGGTCGCGGACACGATGGGCCTCACCCCGAGCCAGGTGGTGGCGCTGCGCGAGCTGTCGGAACCGATCACCGCGCGCGAGCTGGCCACGCGCATGGCGTGCGAGGCCTCCAACGCGACGTTCGTGCTCGACCGCCTCGAGGAACGCGGGCTGCTCGGCCGGCATCCGCACCCGACGGACCGGCGGGCCAAGCAGATCGTCCTCACCGCCGAAGGGAACCGCCGGCGTGCCGAAGCCTTGAAGCGCTTGGGCGACAGCTCACCGCTCGGTTCGCTGCGCGCCGATCAGCAGGAGGCACTGCGTGACCTGTTGCGCGCCCTGGCCGCCGACGGCTAGAGCCTGTATCGAAGTCGTGTCGAGCTGGTGTGCTCGTGGGTGTGGGCCCGTAGCCGTGGGGCTGCGGGCCTGTCCCGTGTTCAGGCTGTGAATGGGAGTGGTTCGTGGAGGTTGTTGCGCCGGGGTTTGCGGCGTCGGTCGATGAATACTGGTGGGAGGAATTCGGGGAGGCCGTCGGTGGCGATGCGGACTTCCCAGCCGGAGCGGTGCAGGAGCCGGTGGTGGTGGGCGCACATCAGGACCAGGTTGTGCAGGTCGGTGGGGCCGCCGTCTGCCCAGTGCCGGATGTGGTGACCTTGACAGTGCCGGGGTGGCCGATGACAGCCCGGGAACGCACAGCCCCGATCCCGGAGGAACAATGCCCGGCGTAGCCCTGCGGAGATCAACCGGCGGAGGCGGCCGAGGTTCAGCGGTTCGCTTTGTCGCCCAGTACCGCGGGGATGATCATGGCGTCGCAGGCATGCACCCGGGCTTCGGCCGCGGTCATCGTGCCGGTGTCGCCGAGGGTGGCCTTGCCGACACCGGACTTCAGGTCTTCCAATGACACGGCGACCATGACGTGGGCTCGTTCCCCGGCCTGCATCGGCAACTCCGGAGAATTCAGGGCGAGATCGACGGCGTCGGAGAAGGCATCCCCGTAGCGCTGCGGGGTGGTGCGGAAGTCGGGCCCCTCGTCGCCGGTGCGACGTTCGGCCAAAGCGTCGAGCAATGCGTGGGCGCGGGTGCCGGTTTCGTCGTCGAACCGGCCGCTGAGTTCCCAGACCCCGGTTCTTTTGCGACGGAGGAACAGTTCCCGGGTCGGGGCGGCGGGTTCGGTGTCGTCGGGGGCGGGGCCGTCGGGGACCAGGTGGGCGAGGATGCGGGCGCCGAGGGCGGCGACCTGCTTGTGCCCGGCCTCCTCAGCGAAAGCCAGCAGGTTGGCCTCGGCGCTCACGCAATGCTCGGGCGGAACCTGAGCCAGCACCGAGGTGATCACATCGATCATCGGGTTACTCAACCGACCCGCCCGAGCAGCAACACCGGTCGCGGGCGCCAAGGCAGGAATGGGACTGCCGTCGAGATTCCGGCCGGGATTGAGCAGACGGGCGCGTTTGATCAACCGTTCCGTAGCCGGCTTCGGCTCATCGGCGAGGTGCTCCATAAGCCGGGCGGCGGAGCGGTAGCCGAACAGCTCCATCACACCCCGCTGCTCGATTTCCACCAGCACCGCACCAAGTTCGGCCTCAGCGGACCGCATCGACGCGACCAGCTCACCGATGCGGTCGGCAAGAGCCACCGCCTCGGAGGAGAGAGCCGCGTCGTTGGTCATGTCTCCAAGCTACCGGCGATCGAACACAGGGTCATCACTCGATGCGGTGGGAACAAAAGGTAAAGCCGCTGCCCGCACCCCAGAACACCGAAAACCACGGCAGGGCAACCGAAGCGTGGGGAATCGGCGCTGCCAACCCACGACGCGACGCAACCCCTGGAGCGCCGATTTCCCACGCCACGGCGAAGCCGTGCCTGAAACCCAGCCACTCCGACGGGAAACACCGGAGCCACTGGCCGCCAACAGCTAAGCCCGCCGACGCCGGACATAGTGGGCGATCAGCAAGGCGATCGCCCCGATCGCGATCCCGCCGGCGACCATCCGCACCGGCAAACCCAGGCCCATCAAGGGGCCTCCCGCGTTGACGACGGAACTGACCACCAGGACCAGCCACAGCAGAACCGGGCTCGAGGAACGCGTCGAAACGTTGTCGTTGTTCATGCCCGGAACGCTAGACATCCGCCACGGCGGCGGGAATGCCGTCCGCACCCGGATGCGGGGTGGTGCCTGCGCTACCCCGCGTCCCGGCCGAGGTAGGCCAGCACCGCCAGCACCCGGCGGTGCCCGGCGCCTTCGTCGGACGGCAGCCCGAGCTTCGCGAAGATGTTCCGGATGTGCTTGAGCACCGCGCCGTCGCTGACGACCAGCAGTTCCGCGATCGTGCTGTTGTTGTAGCCCTCCGCCATCAGCCCCAGCACCTCGCGCTCCCGGGCGGTCAACGCCGCCAGGGGATCCACCGCGCGGCGGCGGGCCATCAGCTGCCCGATCACCTCGGGGTCCATCGCCGTGCCGCCCTGCGCGACCCGCCGGAGCGCGTCCAGGAACCGCTCGACCTTGCCGACGCGCTCCTTGAGCAGGTAACCCACGCCGCCGACGCCGTCGGCCAGCAGCTCGACCGCGTAGCTCGTCTCCACGTGCGCCGAGAGCACCAGCACCGGCAGCGCCGGGTGGATCTCGCGGGCGCGGACGGCCGCGCGCAGGCCCTCGTCGCGGTGGGTCGGCGGCATCCGCACGTCCATCACCACCGCGTCCGGCCGGTCGCCCTCGACGAACGCCAGGAAGTCCTCGGCGTTGTCGACCGCCGCCGCCACCTCGATGCCCGCCGTCTTCAGCAACAGGGCGAGGCCTTCGCGCAGCAACGCGTCGTCCTCGGCGATCACGACCCGCATGGCAGCTCCACTCGCAGCACGGTCGGCCCACCGGGTGGGCTGGTCAGGGTGAGGGTTCCGTCGAAGGCTTCGGCGCGGCGGCGGATGCCCGCCAGCCCGCTGCCGCCGGACTCGGTGGCACCGCCGCGGCCGTCGTCGCGGATTTCCAGGCACAGCACCGAGTCCGTGCCCCCGACGACGATGTCCACATGGGACGCGTCGGCGTGCTTGGTGACGTTGGCCAGCGCCTCGGCGACGACGAAGTACGCGGCGGCCTCGACCGCCGCCGGGCGGCCGGTCTCGCTCTCGACGTCGACCGCGACCGGCACCGGGCTGCGCTCGGCGAGCGCGCGCACCGCCCCGGCCAGGCCGCGTTCGCTCAGCAGCGGCGGGTGGATGCTGCGGACGACCGTGCGCAGCTCGGCCAGCGCGTCGGTCGCGGTGTCCTGGGCCTTGACCAGCAGGTCGCGCGCGGTGGCGGGGTCGCGGTCGTACAGCTGGCCGGCGATCCCCAGCTGCAGCACGACGGCCGCGATCCGCGCCTGCGTGCCGTCGTGCAGGTCACGCTCGATGCGGCGCAGCTCGGCCCCGTGCGCCTCCAGGGCCGCCGCCCGGGTCGCCGTCAGCTCGGCGACCCGGTCCGCCAGCACGACACCCGGGGCAGGGGAGAGCAGCCGCCGCGCGAGCCGCGCCTTCCAGCGGGCGACGCGCGGCAGCAGCAGGGACACCGCGGCCATCGCGACCCCGGTGAGCACGCTCAGCGCGGCCATCGGCCACGAGTCCACGACCAGGCCGAAGTTGCCTTCGATGCCGCCGGGGACCGTCGGCCAGACGAAGGCGAAGACGACCTGCTGCAGCGCCCCCAGCGGCAGGCCGAACGCCAGCGCGCCGAGGAGCGACCCGGTCGCGGCGTGGAGCGCGAGCCACGCGAGGTCGCGGCGGGTCGCCGGGTCCTTCAGCGGGGAGCCGGCGCGGTAGGGCTCGGGGATCGGTTCGCCGAGGTGCCGCGCGGCCTGGCGGCGGTCGACCCCGACCGGCCGGCGCGCCAGCCGGATCGCCGGCGCGATAGCCGGGATCCCGACGCCGAACGGGCACAGCAGCAGCACGGCGAACAGCCCGGTGAGGGCGAGCATCGACAGCAGCGACGTGCCGGCGCCGATCACGAGGTAACGCACCGCCGACCAGCACTCGCGCAAGCGGGTCGTCACGACGGCAGTGTCTCACCCCACCACCCGGGTAGTGCTGGCGCTACCCCGGATCCACCTCCCCACGGGATCGAAGGGACGGCCTCGCCGCCCTAGTTTTCCTGGGGAGAGAACGAAGGGGATCGCGATGACGACAACGTACGCGGTGGAACTGGCCGGGGTGCGCAAGGTGTACGGCGCCGGTGACGGCGCGGTCACCGCGCTGGACGGGGTGTCGGCCGGGGTGGCGCGGGGGACGTTCACCGCCGTGATGGGCCCGTCCGGGTCGGGCAAGAGCACCTTCCTGCACTGCGCGGCCGGCCTCGACCGGCCGACGTCGGGGCGGGTGCTGCTCGGCGGCACCGAGATCGGCAGGCTGAAGGAACGCGAGCTGACGGAGCTGCGGCGCACCCGGATCGGGTTCGTCTTCCAGGCCTACAACCTGCTGCCGTCGCTGAACGTGCTGCAGAACATCACGCTGCCGCTGCGGCTGGCCGGCCGGAAGCCGGACCCGCAGTGGCTGCGGCAGGTCGTCGACGGCGTGGGGATCGCGAACCGGCTGGAACACCGCCCGGCGGAGCTGTCCGGCGGGCAGCAGCAGCGCGTCGCCATCGCGCGGGCGCTCGTCACCCGGCCCGAGGTGGTGCTGGCCGACGAGCCGACCGGCGCCCTCGACACCCGCACCGGGCGGCAGGTGCTGGACCTGCTCCGCGCGATCGTCGAGCAGATGGGCCAGACCGTCCTGATGGTCACCCACGACCCGGTCGCGGCGTCGGCCGCGCACGGCGTGCTCTTCCTGGCCGACGGCAAGCTGGCCGGGCACCTCCCGCACCCCACCCCCGAGCGGGTGGCGGAGCGGATGACGCACCTCGGGGAGTGGTGAACGTGCTGACACTGGCCTGGCAGACGATCCGCGGCAGGCTCGGCGGGTTCGCCGGCGCGTTCATCGCGATCCTGTGCGGCACCGCGCTGGTGGCCGCCTGCGGTGTCCTCATGGAGTCCGGCCTGCGCGCCGGCGTCCCCACCCAGCGGTACGCCGCCGCGGCCGTCGTCGTCGGCGGGGAGCGGACCGTGCGCCCACCCGGCGCCGACGCCCTCTCCGCCGAGCCGGTCGGCGAGCAGCCGTCGGTCCCGGCGGAGCTGGCCGGGCGGATCGCCACCGTGCCCGGCGTGCGCGCGGCGGTGGCGGAACTGAGCTTCCCGGCGCAGGTCGTCACCCGCGACGGGCAGCTGCTCGCCGGCCGGGAGTCGCTGGGGCACAACTGGGACGCGGCGGTGCTGGCGCCGTTCACCCTGCGCGGTGGCGCGGCACCCGCGACCGGCGGCGAGGTCGTGCTGGACGCCGAGCTGGCGCGCCAGGCCGGCGTCGGCATCGGCGGGCAGGTGCGGATCACGACCCGGTCCGGACCGGTGCCGTTCACGGTGAGCGGCGTCGTCGACGGCACCGCGCGCCAGGCGGCATTGTTCTTCACCCCGGAACGGGCGGCGGAACTGGCCGGACGGCCCGGCCGCGCCCACGCGATCGGCGTCCTCGCCGACCCCGGAGCCGCGCCCGAAACCCTCGCCGAGCGGGTGCGCGGCGTCGTCGGCGGCGCCGAGGTGGCCACCGGCGTCGAGCGCAGCAGCATCGAGTTCCTCGACGTCGGCCAGACCCGGACGCTGCTGCTGGCGATCGCCGGCTCGTTCGGCGGGTTCGCGCTGCTCGTCGCGGTGTTCGTGGTGGCGAGCACGCTGGCCCTGACCGTCAACCAGCGTCGCCGGGAGTTCGCCCTGCTGCGCGCGGTCGCGGCGACCCCGCGGCAGATCCGCAAGCTCATCGGCACCGAGACGACGCTGATCGCGCTCGTCGCCGGGGTGCTCGGCAGCGTGCTGGGCCTGGCGGTCGCGGGTGGGCTGCGGGACGCCTTCGCCGCGATCGGCGTCGTCCCGGCCGACTTCGAGCTGGCCTTCAGCCCGCTCCCGCCGGCGGCGGCGGTCCTGCTCGGCCTGGGCGCGGCCCGGCTGGCGGCCTGGGCGGCGGCGCGGCGGCCGTCGTCGATCCGGCCGGTCGAGGCGCTGGGCGAGGCCGCGGTCGAACGCCGCGAGCTCGGCCGGGGCCGCCTGCTCACCGGCTGGGGCCTGATGGTGGCCGGCCTCGGCGGCGCCCTCGTCCCGCTGTTCCTGCGCGGGGACATCGCCGCCGCGATCTCGACGATGTCGACCCTTGTCGTCGTCATCGGGCTGGCCGTGGTCGGCCCGCAGGTCACCGGCCTGGTCGTGCGGTTCCTGGTGCCGGTGCTCGCGCGGCTCTGGCGGATCAGCGGCTACCTCGCGGGGGCGAACGCCCACGCCAACGCCCGGCGCGTCGCGGCCGCGGTGACGCCGCTGATGCTCGCGGTGGCGTTCGCGCTCGCCACGTTCTACGGGCCGACGGCGATGACGGCGGCGACCCGGCAGGAGACCGTGCGGTCGACGACCGCCGACTACGTCCTGTCCGCACCGGGCGGGCTGTCGCCGGAGGTCGCCGCGGCGGCCGGCCGGGTGCCGGGCGTCGCGGCGGCGACCCCGGTGGTCCGCACGTCCGTCATCACCGCGACGCCGGTGGGCGACAGCGTCGACGTCCAGCGGACGCCCGCGCAGGGCGTGGCGGGCGACCAGGCGGGGGCGGCCCTCGAACTGGGCGTCGACGCCGGGCGGCTCACCGACCTGACCGGCGACACCGTGGCGCTGAGCCGCGCGGAAGCGGACTGGCTGGACAAGAAGCTCGGCGACGACGTGGAGTTCTGGTTCGGCGACGGCGTCCCGGCGAAGCTGCGGCTGGTCGCCACCTACACGCACGACCTGGCCTTCGGCGACTTCGTGCTGCCGGTCGCGCTGGCCCGTGAGCACATCGGCGGCCGGCTGGACGACTCGGTGCTGGTCCGGCGGCAGCCCGGCGCCGACGCCGGCGCGGTGGCTTCGGCGCTGAGCGCGTTGCCGTATCCCGGTCTGGTGGTGGCCCCGGCGGCCGCCGCCCTCGCCCCGGAAGGCGGCGACCGGCAGGCGCAGTTCTACCTGAACCTCGTCGCGGCCGGCGTCATCGTCGGGTACCTCGCGATTTCGGTGGCCAACACGCTGGTCCTGACGACCGCGCAGCGCGGCCGCGAGTTCGCGCTGCTGCGGCTGGTCGGCACGTCCCGCCGCCAGGTGACCCGCATGATGCGGCTCGAAGCCCTGGCCACGGTGGGGATCGCCGTCGTGCTGGGCACGCTGGTGGCGCTGGTTCCGTTGGCGCTGCTGAACTTCGGGCTGCGGGGCAACCCGGTCCCGGCGGGGTCGCCCACTGTCTACTGGGGAATCATCGCCGGCGCGGTCGTGCTCGGGATGGTGGCGATCGGGGTGGCGACGTCGGTGGCGCTGCGGGCGCGTCCGATCGACGCGATCGGTGTGCGCGAGTAGGGGGTGCGGGTCGACAGTGGTAGTCGCGCGCCCACTGGTCGGACGCGCCCTGCGTCCAGTGGTCGGCGCGACCGTCGCCGCTGCCGGTATCATGTGAACCCCCTGGTGTGCGCGGGAAAACAGTGCGGCGCCGGCGGCGGCGCCTTCCAGGATAGGCAGTTCCCCTGAATTCTCAGGGGGTGCCGGAAGGGCCGCACCGCAGGAGTATCGAAACTTTCCGAAAGTGATTGCCCGACCAGCGGCGTTGCTCGCATGCTTTTGCCATCCTGGCTCGCCTGCCAGCCTCGACGAGGAGGAAGCATGCACACCAAGAACCGTGGCCGTTTCAGGGTCTTCGCCACCGGGGCGGCCCTTGCGCTGGCCGCCACGCTCGTACCCGGTGTCGCCCGTGCCGACACGGTCATCACCACCAACCAGACCGGGAACAACAACGGGTACTACTACTCGTTCTGGAGCGCGGGTGGCGGCTCGGTCTCCATGACGCTGGGCTCCGGCGGCAACTACCGCACCAACTGGAGCAACGTCAACAACTTCGTCGCCGGCAAGGGCTGGAGCAACGGCAGCCGGCGGACGGTAAATTACTCGGGCAGCTTCAACCCCTCCGGCAACAGCTACCTGACGCTCTACGGCTGGACGGCCAACCCGCTCGTCGAGTACTACATCGTCGACAACTGGGGCAGCTGGCGGCCGACCGGGACGTACAAGGGCAGCGTGACCAGCGACGGCGGCACCTACGACATCTACCAGACGACCCGCTACAACGCGCCGTCCGTCGAGGGCACCAAGACGTTCAACCAGTACTGGAGCGTGCGCCAGCAGCGGCGGACCGGCGGCAGCATCACCACCGGCAACCACTTCGACGCGTGGGGCCGCGCCGGTATGCGGCTGGGCAGCTTCAACTACTACATGATCATGGCAACCGAGGGCTACCAGAGCAGCGGCAACTCCAACATCTCGGTGGGCTGACCGTGCGTGCGTGGAGCACCGTGCCGGTCGCGGCGGCCCTCGCCGTGGCCGGCACCATCGCCGTCGCACCGGCCCAGGCGGCCGCGTGCACCGGGTACGTCGGCCTGACCTTCGACGACGGGCCGTCGAACAGCAGCACCCCGGCCCTGCTGACCGCGCTGCGGCAGAACGGGCTGCGGGCCACGATGTTCAACGTCGGCCAGAACGCGGCCGCGTACCCGGCGCAGGTCCGCGCCCAGGTGAGCGCGGGCATGTGGGTCGCCAACCACAGCTACACGCACCCGCACCTGACCCAGCTGAGCCAGGGCCAGGTGGATTCGGAGATTTCCCGGACCCAGCAGGCGATCGCGGCGGCGGGCGGCGGCACGCCCCGGCTGTTCCGCCCGCCGTACGGGGAAACGAACGCGACGGTCCAGTCGGTGGCGTCCCGCTACGGTCTCCGCCAGGTCATCTGGGACGTCGATTCGGGAGACTGGAACAACGCGAGCGTCGACGCGATCGTCGCGGCCGGCGCCCGGCTCTCGAACGGCCAGGTGATCCTGATGCACGACTGGCCGGCCAACACCCGTGCCGCCATCCCCCGCATCGCGCAGACGCTCGCGAGCCGCGGGCTCTGCGCGGGGATGATCTCACCGCAGACGGGGCGGGCGGTCGCCCCGGCCTGAGGTGTGCGGTGGCGCGGCGGATGCACCCCGCCGCGCCACCATCCTCCACAATGGACTCGCGGTGGGCCGGTCACTCGGCGACGCGCGTCCGGCCGCACCAGGCGAACACCGGCACCCGGTCGCCGCTGCCGGTCGTGGTGTATCCGCCGTCGTGGGAGAAGTGCTCGTAGCCGGCGCCGAAGCTCACCTTCGCGACTTCGCCGATGCTGCCGACCGTCCATTCGCGATGCCGTTCGATCAGCTCGGCCGGACCACCGGAAAGCGTCACCTTGATCTGCGTCATGATTCCTGCTCCGTGGGTTCGTGGGCGGAATGTGGCGTTCGTCTCTTGACGGTGCCCGAGTCCCGATTGACGTGTCAAGATTTCGGGCTCCTATCCGGAATTGCCAAGAAATAGGGGTTGCGCCGCGGCGTAAGGCAAGGGGTCGGTTAACTCGGACATTTCACCGGCCCGGCGATGCCTGGTCGGTTCCCGTTCCCCCGGCGTTCATTTCCGGCGCCCGCCCGTGTTACTTGCGGTGCCTAAGTTTCTCCGCGTGGACGCACCCTTGGCCGTGAGAGCCCGCGGGATCACCAAGTGCTTCGGCGACGTCGTCGCGCTCGACGGCGTCGACTTCGACGTGGCGCCGGGCCGGATCCACGGCCTGGCCGGACCCAACGGAGCGGGCAAGACGACGCTGCTCGGTCTGCTGCTTGGCCTGGCGGTCGCCGACGAAGGCCGGCTGGAGGTCCTCGGCACGCCGGTCGGCCGGGCACTCGCCGCGCCCGCCGGCGTCGCCGGGTTCGTGGACGGGCCCGGCCTGTACCCCGCGCTGACGGCCCGGCAGAACCTGACGGCCCTGGCCCGGCTCGGCGGCCACCCCGTCGGCGACGTCCTCGAGGAGGTGGGTCTCGCCGACGTCGCCGACGACCGCGTGCGCGGGTTTTCCCTGGGCATGCGCCAGCGTCTCGGCCTCGCGGCGGCGTTGCTCACCTCGCCGCGGCTGCTGGTGCTCGACGAGCCGGCCAACGGCCTGGACCCGGCGGGCAAGAAGCACGTCCACGGAGTCCTCGGCCGCTTGGCGGCGAACGGCACGGCGGTGGTGCTGTCGAGCCACCGCATGGACGACCTCGAGGCGCTGTGCGCGGAGGTGACGATCCTGGCGACGGGCCGCGTGGTGTTCACGGGCCCACCGGCCAAGCTGTCCGCGGAGAGCGGCGAACTCGCCTACCGCCTGCGGACCTCGGACCCGGCCATCGCCGGCCGGGTGATCGAGGAGACGCGCGGGATCCGCCTCGTGGCGGCACCGCGGGAGGCGGAGGGGGTGGTGGTGCGAGCCCTGGTTCCCGCGCTCGACGAGCTGGTGCTGCGGCTGGCGAGGGACGGTGTCGCGGTGCGCGAACTGGTACCGGTGGTGTCCCCGCTGGAGGCGGCGTTTCTCGCGCTGACCGAGCAGGGGAGCGCCCGATGACCGCCACCGTCCGGCCCGTTCCCCTCTCGCGTGTCTACCGCTTCGAGCTCGTCAAGCTCTTCGCCACCTGGCGCATCCGGCTGCTCGTCCTCGCCTGCTGGCTGGCCCCCGCCGTCTTCGTCGGCGCCGTGAGCGAACAAAGCTCCCTCCCCGTCGACACCCTCTTCGGCCGGTGGATGAACGTCACCGGGTGGGCCGGTCCGCTCGTCATGCTCGGCTTCGCCGGCACCTACGCGCTTCCGCTCCTCACCTCCCTCGTCGCCGGGGACGTCTTCGCCGCCGAGGACCGGCTCGGTACCTGGCGGCACCTGCTCGTCGCCGTCCGCTCCGCGCGCCGGCTCTTCGTCGCGAAAGCCCTCGCGAGCCTCACCGTCCTGCTCGTGCTCGTCGCCGGGCTGGCCGTCTCCGGTACCGCCGGTGGCCTGCTCACCGTCGGGAACCGGGCCCTCGTCGGGTTCGACGGGCACCTGCTGGCACCCGGCGACGCCGCCACGAACGTGCTCCTCGCCTGGGTGAGCGTGCTCGCCCCGACCCTGGCCCTCGCCGCGCTCGGGCTGCTCGGGTCCGTCCTCTGGGGACGGTCGCCGACGGGCCTGCTCCTGCCCGCCGTCGCCGCCCTCGCGATGGCGCTCGCCCAGCTGCTGCCGCTGCCCGTCGCCGTCCGGCTCGCCCTGCCCAGCTACGCCTTCATCGCGTGGAACGGCCTCTTCACCGACCCCGCGCAGCTCGGCCCGCTGCTCATCGCCGACGGCGTCAGCCTGGCCTGGGCCGTCGCCGCGACGACGCTCGCGTACCTGCTGTTCGTCCGCCGCGACTTCACCACCGCCGGCCACGACGGCTCGGGACGCCGGGTGCTCGCCCTGTTCCCCATCGGAGCGCTCTTCGCCGCCACCGCCGGGATTCTCGCCGCCGCGACCCCGGCCGCCGGGATCACCCAGGACAAGGTGCAGCAGTCGGTCGCCACCGCGTTCGCGCACCTCTACCGCCTGCAGGCCGCCCAGCTGCACCGCCCCGACGTCCCCGAAGCGCAGCTGGCCGCCACGGCCGCGTGCACCAAGGGCGACGGCCTCGCCGAGACCGAAGGGCCCGGCAACGACTGGCGCTGCGTCGTCTCCTGGCACCTGCCCGGCGTCGCGGCCACCGGGTCGGCGATCTACCAGCTGGACGTCACCGCGGACGGTCACTACGTCGCCGACGGCGACGGGCCGAAGGAAGTCAACGGCTACTTCCCGGTGCGGACGCCCGACGGCGACCAGCCCAACCCGCTCTGGCAGTTCGACGCAGGAGTCGAGTTGCTCGCCACCACGAAGGGATGACGGATGCAGGTAACCCGCCACAGACGACGCACCGGTAAGCCCCGGCCGCGGCACCGGTTCCGGTTCGCGACGGCCGGCTCCCTCACGTTCGTGCTCGTCGTCACCGGTGCCGGCGTCGGTGCCGCCTCGACGCGGCAGTTCGGCGACGACCAGGTCGGCCAGGTCACCGAGGACGGTCAGGTGGTGGCCGCCGACCAGTACCTCGACCCGATCGGCGACCGGCTCGTCGTGAACAGCGGCAAGATCATGGCGTCCGCCCTCAGCCCGGACGGCAGCCACCTCGCCGCGCTGACCACCGACGGCGGCATCGCGCTCACCGTCGTCGACCTCGAGCACTGGCAGGTGCAGCAGCTCGTCGGCAACTCCGCGACGGCGGACCTGCGCATCCCCGGCAACGACGTCGGCCAGGAAGGCCCGTCGTACTCGCCGGACGGCAGGACGCTGTGGCTGGCCCAGACCGACGGCTACACGCGGTTCACGGTCAACCCGGACGGCACGGTCGCGGCTCCCGCCGCGGTCAGGATCCCGGCGGACGGCGCGAAGCACGGGCTGGTGGCCCAGGCGGTGTTCTCACCCGACGGGTCCACTGTGTACTCCGCGGTCAACGGCCAGAACCGGGTCGTCGCCCTCGACGCGGCGACCGGCGCGATCAAGCAGAGCTGGGCCGTCGGCAACGCCCCGCGCGACCTCGTCCGCGTCGGCAGCAAGCTGTACGTCAGCAACGAAGGCGGGCGGCCGGCGCGGCCCGGCGAGCCGACACTGAACTCCTACAACACCCAGGTGCCGGCCAGCGGGTTCACCGGCGCCACCACCAGCGGCACGGTCAGCGTCGTCGACCTGGCGCACCCGGCCGCCACACCGAAGAGCATCGACGTCGGCCTGCACCCGACCGCGCTGTCCTTCAGCAGGGGCGCGCTGTTCGTCACCAACACCGCGAGCGACACCGTCTCGGTCATCGACACCGGCCGCGACCAGGTCGTCCAGACCATCGCGACCCAGCCGTGGCCGGAGGCGGCGGTCGGTTACGAGCCCGACGGCGTCACCCTCACCGGCGACGGCCACCTGCTCGTGACGCTCGGGCGCGCCAACGCCGTCGCCGTCTACCGCTACCAGGGGCCGCAGGAGCCGGTGAGCTACGTCGGCCTGCTGCCGACGGACTACTTCCCGACGTCGATCACCACGGCCGGCCCGGACGTGCTGGTCGCCAACACCCGCGGCGTCGACGCCCGCCGCCCGGCCACCGCGGCCGGGCACGGCACCCACGACACGACGGCGAGCCTGCAGAAGTTCCGGCTGCCCGCCGACAACGCGATCCGCGGGTACACCGCCAAGGTCTTCCGGCAGAACGGCTGGACACCCGGCTCGGTCCAGGTGGCCCGCGACAACGGCCACCGCACCCCGGTGCCGGTGCCGGCGCGGCTCGGCGACCCGTCGCCGATCAAGCACGTCTTCCTGCTGGTCAAGGAGAACCGCACCTACGACCAGATCCTCGGCGACGACCCGCGCGGCAACGGCGAGGAGTCGGTGACGCAGTTCGGCGAGAACGTCACGCCGAACCAGCACGCGCTGGCCCGGCAGTTCGGGCTGTACGACAACACCTACGACATCGGCACGAACTCCGCCGAGGGCCACAACTGGCTCATGCAGGCCGACAACCCCGAGTACACCGAGTCGTCGGCGGGGGAGTACCTGCGCAGCTACGACACCGAGGACGACGCGCTCGGCCACCAGACCTCGGGGTTCCTCTGGACCGGCGCGCTCGCGGCCGGGCAGTCGGTGCGGGACTTCGGCGAGTTCCAGCAGTTCCTCACCAAGCCGGCCGGGGCGACCTGGCAGAACCTCTACTGCGACGCGAAGAACATGGCCGCGACCGGGGAGCCGAGCGCCTACCCGCTCGTGTCGTCCTCGCCGATCCCGTCGCTCAACGACGTCTCGGTGCCGGGCTACCCGAAGTTCGACACGGCCGTGCCGGACGTCTACCGCTACCAGATCTGGAAGGACGACTTCGAGCGGCACGGCCCGGCGAACCTGAACATGCTCTGGCTGTCCAGCGACCACACCGGCGGCCCGCCGAACGCGGCCGCCCAGGTCGCCGACAACGACCTCGCGGTCGGCCGGGTCGTCGACACGATCTCGCACAGCCCCTACTGGAAGGACTCGGCGATCTTCGTCGTCGAGGACGACTCCCAGGCCGGCCTCGACCACGTCGACGGCCACCGGGCGCCGGTGCAGATCATCAGCCCGTACGCCCGGCGCGGCGTCGTCGACAGCCACTACTACTCGCAGATCACGATGATCCGCACGATCGAGCAGATCCTCGGGATCCACCCGATGAACCAGAAGGACAGCGCGGCGACGCCGATGAGCGCGGCCTTCACGCCGAAACCGGACTTCACGCCGTTCCCGGCGGTGCCGAACCGGACGGCACTGACGGCGGGCCTGGCGACCCAGCCGTCCTGCGGTGCGGACACCCCGGCACCCCCGGACCCGGCCGCGGCTCCGGTGCCCTCGCCGGCGGTGCCCGGGGACAAGCGGCAGCTGGCGGCGCAGTGGCAGGAGTGGGCTGCGCACCAGCGGCTGACCGGCCCCGACGCCGTCGCCGACTACGCCGACCCCGCGCAGATGAACCACTTCACGTGGTACCAGACGCACGGGTGGCAGCTGCCCTACCCGGGGGAGCGCCAGGTGTACGCCCCGGAGCAGGTGCCGGGCGCGTTCCTCCCGTCCGCGGAATCGGACGGCTGACCGGCGACCGGGAGGTCCTCGCCAGGGACCCCCGGTTTCCGGCGTCGCGGGCGCATTGTCCGATTTGTTGATCAGTCACCCGCGGTAACCCGCTTGGCGAGGTACTTCTCACTCGTTCGTGTGGTTTGAAATCACGAAAAGCGGTCGCGCATTCACTCGTGCTCACCAGGTGGATCACTCTCCCCGGCTCCTAAGCTCACCACAACCGTCTGCATTGGACAGTGGCCGCCCAGGGCCCGGCTGTGTGGAGTGAACGTTGAAAAGACTGATGGCTTTCGGGGCGGTCCTCCTGCTCGCCTCGACGGTGGTGCCGTTGACCGTCCCGGCCGGACCGGCACTGGCGGACGCCTCCGACGGAACCTTGACCGTGCGGGTGATCCGCGACCTCAACGGGAACGGGAACTACGAGCCCGCCCTGGAAACGGGGGTGGCCGGGATCCCGGTCAAGGCCACCGACCCCGGCGGCGGCACGGCCACCGGGACCACCGGCGCGGACGGCACCGTCAAGCTGACCACCACCGGGCTGGCCGGCGGGAAGTACCGCGTCGAGGCGAGCGTCCCCGCCTCGATGCCGTACCTGAAGCCGGCGCCGGCCGGCGGCGGGCTGAGCAGCCTCACCTCCTTCGTCGACGTCTCCGGCGGCAAGAAGGCCGACCTGACGATGGGGCTGTGGAACCCGGCGGACTACTGCCAGGACAACCCCACGCTGGTCACCGCCTGCCAGCGCAACGCGATCGCGCCGGGCATCGACAACGCCGCCCGCTCGCTGGTGAGCTTCCCGTTCACCGCGCGGGGAACCGGGACACCGCCGACCGCGCTGGCCACCCAGGGCGACACCGGGACGGTCTACGGCATCGCCTACCGCAAGGCGGACAAGCGCGTCTTCTCCAGCGCGTACGCCAAGCGCGCCGCGGCGTACGGCCCCGGCGGCACGGGCGCGATCTACGTGACGGACACCGCGGCCAAGAGCACCAAGCTCTTCACCAAGGTGCCCGGCGCCGGCGCGACCGCGCACGCCATGCAGACGGACTTCGACCAGAAGTTCGCCGACGTGGTGGGCAAGGAAAGCCTCGGCGCGCTGCGCATCAGCGAGGACGGCAGCACGCTGTTCGTGGTGAACCTCGTCGACCGCAAGCTCTACCTCTACGACGCGACCGCCGCGACCGCGGCCGCGCCGAAGGCGAGCTACGCGATCCCGAACCCGAACTGCCCCGCGGCCGGTGACTGGCGGCCGGGCGGTCTCGGCGTGCACGACGGCGTCGTCTTCGTCGGTGGGGTGTGCTCCGGCGAATCGACGCAGAAGGTCACCGACATGCGGGTGGTGATCCGCGGCTTCGACGCCGCCGCGGGCACGTTCGGCCCGGTGCTCGTCGACCAGAAGCTGGACTTCAAGCGCGGCGACGCGCTGTGGAACTACAGCAACACGCACTTCTGGAACCCGTGGCGGACGACCTACCAGCCGCCCGCGCCCCAGGGCGGGAACCTGATCACCCACGCGGAACCGCTGCTGACCGACATCCGCGCCGAAGCCGGCGGGGACCTGGTGCTCGGTTTCCGGGACCGCTTCGGCGACCAGGGCGGGTACAACATGCCGAACGCGGGGTCCGCCGCCCTGCTCGACACCGTCAGCGGCGGCGACCTGAACCGGGTCTGCAAGCAGGCCGGCGGCTACGTCTGGGAAGGCACCTCCGGCTGCCCGAACAACAACAGCGAGGCGGCCAACGGCGGCGGCGAGCCGGCCGACGTCGTCGAGTACTACCCCGGTGAGCACTTCGCCGACGCCGAGCACGGCAAGCCGCACAACGAGACCGCGCAGGGCGCCCTCGCCGTGGTGTACCCGGCCGCGCGGATGCCCGCGACGGTGATGGACCCGACGGCGATCAACACCGGCGGTATCGGCTGGTTCGACCGGGCCAACGGCACCATGATGACCGCCGGCTACCCGAACAGCTACCTGCTCAGCGACAAGTCGACCGAAGGCTGGGGCAAGGCCAACGGCCTGGCCGACCTGGAGGCGCTCTGCGACAACGCGCCGGTCCAGCTCGGCAACCGGGTGTGGTTCGACACCGACGGCGACGGCGTCCAGGGCCCGGCCGAGCCGGCGGTCGCCGGTGTCAAGGTGGCGCTGCTCCCCTGCGACGGCAAGGGCGCGGCACTGGCCACCAAGACGACGGGGGCGAACGGCGAGTACTACTTCGGCGCCGCGGACGGCCTCAAGGCCGACACCTGTTACACGGTGAAGTTCGACTATTCGGGGATCGACACGGCGGGACTGCCGGGCGCACCACCGCTGTCGAGTATCAAGTGGACGGTCGCCAAGGCGGGCGGGAACCCGGCCATCGACTCCGACGCCGACCCGGCCACCGGAACCGTCAAGGTGACGATGGGCCCGGCGGGCTCGGTGGACCACACCGTCGACGCCGGCCTGGTCGCCGCGCGGAACCGGCTCGGCGACCTCGTCTGGGCCGACACCAACGGCAACGGCCTGCAGGACGCGGGCGAGCCGGGCGTGCCGGACGTGCCGGTGATCCTGAAGGACGGCGACGGGAAGCAGGTCGCGACCACGAAGACGGGTCCGGACGGGAAGTACCTGTTCGACAGCCTGCCGGACGGCGCGTACCAGGTGTGCTTCGACGTGAAGAAGCTGCCGGCGGGCTACGCCGGCTGGCTGTGGACGAAGCAGAACGCGGGTGACGACACCAAGGACTCCGACGCCGACCCGGCGACCGGGTGCACCCCGGTGACGACGCTCGGCCCGGCCAAGCGCGAGGACCTCACGCTCGACGCCGGTATCCGGCCGCCGAACCGGCTCGGGGACTTCGTCTGGGCCGACAAGAACGGCAACGGCCTGCAGGACCCGGGTGAGCCCGGCGTGCCGGACGTGCCGGTGGCCCTGAAGGACGGGACCGGGAAGCAGATCGCGACCACGAAGACCGGGCCGGACGGGAAGTACCTGTTCGACAAGCTGCCCGACGGCAGCTACCAGGTCTGCTTCGACCGGTCGAAGCTGCCGGCGGACTACGCCGACTGGCTGTGGACCAAGCCGAACGCGGGTGACGACACCAAGGACTCCGACGCCGACACCGAAAGCGGGTGCACCCCGGTCACCACGCTCGGGATCGACCGCCGCGAGGACCTCACCTTGGACGCGGGCCTGATCGAGCCGCGCAACCGCCTCGGCGACTTCGTGTGGCTCGACAAGAACGGCGACGGCCTGCAGGACCCGGGTGAGCCGGGCGTGCCGGACGTGCCGGTGATCCTGAAGGACGGCGACGGGAAGCAGGTCGCGACCACGAAGACGGGTCCGGACGGGAAGTACCTGTTCGACAGCCTGCCGGACGGCTCCTACCAGGTGTGCTTCGACGTCAAGCAGCTCCCGGCGCCGGTCGCCGACTACAAGCTGACCAAGGCGAACGCCGGCGACGACGGCAAGGACTCCGACGCGGACCCGGCGACCGGGTGCACCCCGGTGGTGCAGCTCGGCGTGGGCAAGCGGGAGAACCTGACCCTGGACGCGGGCCTGGTCACGCCGCCGAACCGGCTCGGTGACCTCGTCTGGGCCGACAAGAACGGCAACGGCCTGCAGGACCCGGGTGAGCCGGGCGTGCCGGACGTGCCGGTGGTCCTCAAGGACGGCGACGGCAAGCAGCTCGCCGCCACGAGCACGGGACCGGACGGGAAGTACCTGTTCGACAACCTGCCCGACGGGTCGTACCAGGTCTGCTTCGACCGGTCGAAGCTGCCGGCGGACTACGCCGACTGGCAGTGGACCAAGCGGGACGCCGGCGACGACACGAAGGACTCCGACGCGGATCCGGCGAGCGGGTGCACGCCCGTGGTGAAGCTGGGCCCTGGCGCGCGGGAGAACCTGACGCTGGACGCGGGGCTGGTCGAGCCGCGCAACCGCGTCGGCGACTTCGTGTGGCTCGACAAGAACGGCGACGGCCTGCAGGACCCGGGTGAGCCGGGCGTGCCGGACGTGCCCGTGGTGCTGAAGGACGGCGACGGCAAGGAGGTGGCCGCCACCAAGACGGGCCCGGACGGCAAGTACCTGTTCGACGGCCTGCCGGACGGCTCGTACCAGGTGTGCTTCGGCGTCAAGCAGCTCCCGGCCCCGGTGGCCGACTACGGGCTGACCAAGCCGAACGCCGGCGACGACGGCAAGGACTCCGACGCGGACCCGGCGACCGGGTGCACGCCGGTCGTGAAGCTGGGCCCGGGCGCGCGGGAGAACCTGACCCTGGACGCGGGCCTGGTCGCCCCGCCGAACCGGCTCGGTGACCTCGTCTGGGCCGACACGAACGGCAACGGCCTGCAGGACCCGGGCGAGCCGGGTGTGCCGGGTGTGCCGGTGGTGCTGAAGGACGGCGACGGCAAGCAGGTGGCCACGACGAAGACGGGGCCGGACGGGAAGTACCTGTTCGACAACCTGCCGGACGGGTCGTACCGGGTCTGCTTCGACCGGACGCAGGTGCCGCCGCAGTACGCCGGCTGGCAGTGGGTCAAGCCGGACGCGGGTGACGACGCGAAGGACTCGGACGCGGATCCGGCGTCCGGCTGCACCCCGGTGGTGCAGCTCGGCGTGGGCAAGCGGGAGAACCTGACCCTCGATGCCGGTCTGGCCGAGCCGCGCAACCGCGTCGGCGACTTCGTCTGGACCGACAAGAACGGCAACGGCCTGCAGGACCCGGGTGAGCCGGGCGTGCCGGACGTGCCCGTGGTCCTGAAGGACGGCAACGGGAAGCAGGTCGCGACCACGAAGACGGGGCCGGACGGGAAGTACCTGTTCGACAACCTGCCGGACGGGTCCTACAAGGTCTGCTTCAGCACCGGTGGCCGCAAGCTGACCAAGCCGGACGCCGGGGCCGACGACACGAAGGACTCCGACGCCCAGCCGTCCGACGGGTGCACGAAGGTCGTCACCCTGGGCCCGGCGAAGCGGGAGGACCTGAGCCTGGACGCCGGGCTGCTCGCCTCGACGACCCCGGCGAAGGCCCGGCCGCTGTCGAGCACCGGGTTCCCGGGTGACTGGCTGGCGGCACTGGGCGGGCTCGCGGTGGTCGCGGGCATCGCGGCCCTGCTGGCGGCCCGCCGGGCCCGCGAAACGAGGTGACCGGCCGGGGCTGAGTCCCGAGCGCCCCAAGGTGGCCTTCGGTGCGTTGGACGCACCGAAGGCCACATTGGGTGCGTTGGACGCAACCAAGGCCACATTGGGGCGCTTGGGAGCCGGGGTCAGGCGAGCAGGGACCGGCCCAGGGGAACCTCGGCGCTGAAGCCGGGCAGCACCAGGAAGGTCGCCGACGCCGTCGTGGTCGCGTAGCGCAGGAGAGCGTCCCCTTCGCTCATCCGGTGCTGGGTGGCCACGAACGTCCGCAGCTCGCGCTGGAACGAGATGAACAGCAGCCCCTCTTCGGAGCTGTACCCGCGGCGCAGCATCACGCCCGCCCCGACCGTGAGCGGGTGGGCGCGCCGCACGTGCGCGTCGGCCGGGATGCGGTACTCGCCGTCCGGGGTCTTCGCGCTCAGGTCGAGCTCCGGGCCGGACAGCGGTTCCGCCGTCGCCTTGCGGCGGCCGATCACCCGCTCCTGCGCGGCCACCGGCAACGCGTGGAAGGCCGCGGTGTCCAGCCGGATCGCGCGCACCACCGCGATCGTGCCGCCGCGAACCGCGGGCGGGCCGTCGAGCCACACGTCGGCGGCCAGTTCGGCGTCCGTCTTCGGCACCACGATGCCGTCGGCGAACCCCAGCACGTTGCGCGCCGATCCGTCCGAAGCGGACGGTCCGCGGAAGCCGGTCCGGCGCCAGCGCAACGACATCCCGGCGCCGGCGGTCAGCTCGGTCGTCGCCAGTGCGGCGACGAGCGGTTCGTCCGCGCAGACCTGGAGCAGGAGGTCGCCGCCGCGGTCGCGGGGTTCGTCGCCGGGGAACGCCGGGAGGTCCCGTGCCCCGGGCAGCTCCGGACCGAGGGCCGCGACGATCCGCGGGCCGAGCCCCACCGTGACCGTCAGCCGTGCCGGCGGGAGGTCGGCGAGCGCCGGGTCGCCACCCGCGGCCAGCGCGGCCGCCCGCCGGCCCAGCGCGGCCAGCAACGCGCCGAGCCAGGCCCGGTCGTCCCCGCGCGGCAGGTCCCAGACGGACAGGGCCACCTGCCGCTGGGGTGGCCCCGGCCGGGCGATCCCGGCCTGCTGGGCACCGAAGGCGGCCACCACGTCCGGGTCCGACGCGGCGGCCGGCGCGGAACAGGCGGAGACCAGGCCGGCACCGGCGCCGAGCAGCACCGAGCGGCGGGACAACGGGGGAGGAGTGGCCACGCGCGGATTGTGCCGCCTCACCGTCGCGGAATCGGAACTTGTCACTCCACCAGGTGGCATTTCGCGTCGCTCGGGTTGCGCGGGGCGGAACACTCCTATGGTTTCGCCGTGCGCGCGCTTTCCGTTTTCCTGGTTTCCGTCCTGGCCGTCGCCGGCTGCTCGTCGTCGCTCCGGCCGGACGTCGCCGGCGCCGCGACCATCCGGGTGCCGCAGGACGCGCCGACGGTCCAGCAGGCCGTCGACGCCGCGCGGCCGGGCGACCTCGTGCTCGTTTCCCCGGGCGTGTACCGCGAGTCGGTCCGGATCACCGTGCCCGACCTCGTGCTGCGCGGCACGGACCGCAACCGGGTCGTGTTCGACGGCGAAGTGCGCCGGGCCAACGGGATCGTGGTCACCGCGCCCGGCGTCGCGGTGGAGAACCTGACCGTCCGCGACCACGTCCTGAACGGCGTCCTCGTCACCGGCATGGCCGACGAGAGCGGCGGCCTGGCCCGCGGCAGCGACGGCTACACCCGCCTCGACCCGGCGCGGTTCCCGCCGGTGCAGGGCTTCCGCGTCTCGTACGTGACGGCGAGCAACAACGGCCTCTACGGCGTCTACGCCTTCGACTCCCAGCACGGGGTGATCGAGCACAGCTACGCCTCCGGCAGCGCGGATTCCGGGTTCTACGTCGGCCAGTGCCACCCGTGCGACATCGTGGTCCGCGGGAACGTCGCCGAGCGCAACGCCGTGGGCTACGAGGGCACGAACGCGTCCGGGGGGATGTCCGTGGTGGGCAACCGGTTCGTCGGCAACCGGGTGGGCCTGTCGACGAACTCGGACTACCAGGAGGCGTTCGTGCCGCAGCGGGACGCGGCGATCGTGGGCAACCTGGTGGCGGCGAACGCCCAGGCCGGCAGCCCGGCCCAGGCCGACGGTGGCTTCGGCGTCGGCATCGGGATCGCCGGCGGCACCCGGAACCTGCTGGCCCGCAACCTCGTCACCGGCAACCCCGGCGCCGGCATCGCGCTCGCGTCGGCCGAGGACCTCGCACCGTCGGACAACCGGCTGGTCGGGAACGTGCTGTCCGGCAACGGCGTCGACGTCGCCTACGCGGCTTCGGAGCGGGCGCCGGGGAGCGGGAACTGCTTGCAGGACAACGTCCTGACGAGCACCGCACCGGCCGGGCTCGCCGGGACGATGGCCTGCCCGGCGCGTCCCGGCGCGGCGGCCGGGGTGCGCTTGGCCCTGCCGCCGGCCCCGCGCGGAGTGCCGTTCCCGGACGTGGCGGCACCGCCGGAGCAACCGGGACTGCCGGACGCGGCGACGGCGCCCCCGAGGCCCGCGCGCGGCCTGCCCGGCCCGGTCGACCTGGACGGCTACCCGGTGCCGCAGATCGCGTTGCTGGCCGAGCACGCCGGGGTCAAGCCGTGAAGCGCCGGGCGGCGTTGGCGGCGGTGCTGCTGGTGACGGCGTGCGGCGCGGACCCGCAACCACGTCCGCTGTCGGCGGCGGAGGCGGAGCGGCTCGCACTCGCCCGGTTCGCCAATTACCGCTTCCGGACGGAGACGTTCACGGCGACGGTCCCGACCGGCGGCGGCGTGATCGCCCTGCGCGGCCGCGTGGACTTCGTCCAGGGCCTGGGATACGCCGAGATGAGCACCGAGGGGCGAGGCGACGAGTCGTCGGCCGGGTTGCTGCAGTGGACGCCGGCGGCGGTGGCGTTCCGCGGCGGGCCGGGCCAGGCCGCGACGGACCCGCCGCCCCCGGACCGCTGGCAGTACCGCCCGCTCCAGCCCGGCCCCGAGCTGGACACGGCGTTGCGGCTGGTGCTCGGGCTGGGCGCGGACCGCCCGGACAACGTGCAGCTGCTGCGCCAGAGCTCGGCCCGCTGGGTCCGCGCGGACACGATCGGCGAGGTCCCGGTCGACGTGATCGACGGCCCCCAGCCGGCCCACGCGGCGGACGTGACAAAGGCGGGGCGGGTGCGGTACTGGCTGGACGCGGAGGGATTGCTGCGCCGGGTCGAGGCGAGGGTGGGGGACCGGCCGGCCCCGGTGGTCGTGAGCTTCACACCGGCAACGTCGCCACCGCCGGGCCCGTTGGCGGCCTTCGCCCGGTAACCCGCGGCGGCCGGTGCCGGGTGGTGGCTCGGCCTGGGGTGGTCGGCGGTCGGGCCGGGCGGGGGATGGCCGGTGGGCGGGCCCGGGTGGTGACTGGGCTTGGAGTGGTCGGTGGGCGGGCCAGGTGGTGGCTGGGCCTGGGTGGTCGGTGGGTGGGTCGGCCGGTGGTGGGCTCGCTCTGGAGTGGTCGGCGGCGGGTGCCGGGTGGTGGCTCGGCCTGGAGTGGTCAGCGGGCGGTGGCAGGGCTGGGCCGGGGGTGGTCGGCGGCCGGGCCGGGCTGGGCCGGGGCGTGGCTGGGCCTGGGGTGGTCGGCGGGTGGTGGCCGGGCCTGGAGCGATCAGCGAGCGGGCCGGGTGGTGGCTCGGCCTGGCGTGATCGGCGGGCGGCGGCAGGGAACGGTCAGCGGGCGGGCCGCAGGTGTTCGGGGCGCCAGTGGCGGCCCCGCTTCGGCGTCCGCCAGTGCCGGCCCCGCCACGGGCGCGCCGGACCCCGGGCCGCGAGGAACGCCGGCTGGTGCTCGGCGAACCCGTCCGCGGTGATGCTCATCAGTACCGGGTAGCGGACCTCGCCCCGGAGCAGTTCGGTGTCGCGCGGGCGGCCTTCCTCGCGGAAGCCCAGCTCTCCGTGCAGCGCCAGCGAGGCGAAGTTGCTGCCGTTGATGCTGACCTCGCACTTGCGGTAGTGCTGGTCGAACATGAAGGCCAGCAGGACGGTGACGGCATCGGCGGCGTACCCGCACCGGCGGTACTGCGGCCCGATCCCGATGCCGTAGCTGAAGCGGCCGGAAGCCGGGTCGGCCTGGACCCAGATCGACCCGACCAGCGTCCGGTTGTGCAGGGTCTCGATCGCGTAGTGGAAGTCGTCGCCGGCCGTGTCGCGGTGCGTGGCCCAGTGCCGGTAGCCGCCGGCCTGCGGGGTGGAGCCGCGGTCGAACCCGCTCAGGGTGCGGCGGTCCGCCGGGCGGACCTCCCGCAACCGCACCTTCCACCCCGCCCAGCTCATCGGCAGTGATGGTACAGCCTGATCACCAATAGCACTGCGTGGTCATGTCGTCGATCCGCACGAACCGCGACGAGCCGCTCGCGCCGACGATCGCCTTGACGAACACCGGGTTGACGCCGTTGAGGTTCCACCGCGCGGTGTTGACCGCCTGGTAGGCACCGCTGCCGTTGAGCCACGGGTAGGTGCTGTACAGCAGGTGCGCGTTGGCGTCCCAGATCTCGATGCCGACCTGCGCGCCGCCCGCGGTCTGCATGTAGAACTGCGAAGCGCACTGGGCGTACCGGGGCACGGAGTTCGTGGGCACCCAGTAGCCCTCGAACGCCCAGCCGTTGGAGGCGAACAGCCAGCCGTTGTTCCGCCCGGAGCGCGCGGTCCCGGCCCCGACGTCGAACCCGGCCGCCGCCGACCCGCCGGTCGCCACCAGCCACGAAGACTGCGGGTTGAACTCGAAGCCGTCCTGAACCTGCGACATCGAGGCGTGCGCCACCCCGGACGTGGCGACCAGCAGCGTGGCGACCAGCGAGACGCCGCCCAATCTGCGCAGGAGCTTGGAAAACGTAGTCGACATATCGGTTCCTTCCCTCGATCCGTAGCCCCCTTCCGAGCAAGCGGGACCGGGCGGTGATACGTCGGTAACGCCGGAACCTTCCGGGGCGACAGACCGGCCACGATGACCCTGATGCCCCTGCCAGACCGGGACGGCTCCCCGGCTTTCCCGCGCTGCCTGGCCGAGCTGCTCGAGCTGTGCCGCGTCCACCTCCCCGCCCGGACGGCCGCGGCCTACGACCAAATGGGCGAGGCCTGTGACAGCGAACGGGACCAACGCGTCGTCCTGCGCCGGGCGCTGGGCTACCTGGACCGCGACTACCCCGATCTCCCGGAGCCGTTCTTCGGCGCGCTCGTGCACGCGGCGGTCCACGACCCGGACCCGAGCCTCAACCGCCAGTTCGTCGAGCCGCTCCGGGCCGCCTTCGGCGCGCGCCGGACGCAGGAAGCGCTCCTCGAAATCCTCACGACCGGCACGAACCCGGAACGCGCCGGAGCCGCCCGTGCCTGGTACTGGGCCACGCTCGAGCCGCTCGACGACCTCCAGGACCGCTGGAACCGCGCCGCGCTGCGCGAGTTCGTGGCCAACGACGACCTCGACGTCCGCCGGTGCGTCCTGCCCGGGCTGAGCCTCGACCCGGCCGGCTACCCGGCCGAACTGAAGCCGCTGGTCGCCGAGGCCGTGCACCTCGCGCGCACCCACTCCGACGACTACCTGCGGCACCGTGTCGAACTCCAGGTGGCCGATCCGGAGCTCTGACTGTCACAACTTTCGCCCCACCGGTGTCTTGAGGTCGTTCCAGCCCGACGACACACGTGAGGACGAAACCATGGACCCCCGCTTCGACCTGTTCACCACCGAGACCGGCTCCCGGCTGGGCAAGCGGTTCGCGAGCCTCGGGCAGGTCATCGACCGCTCGCCGCTGCCGAAGCTCACCCGGGAGCTGGTCAGCCTGCGGGCCAGCCAGATCAACGGGTGCGGCTGGTGCCTCGACATGCACGCCAAGGAGGCCGCCGCGGCCGGGGAGTCGGCCGTCCGGCTCGCGCTCGTCGCCGCCTGGCGGGAAGCGACCGTGTTCACCGAGGCCGAACGGGCCGCGCTCGCGCTGGCCGAGGAAGGCACCCGGCTCGCCGACGCCGCCGACGGCGTGTCCGACGAGACCTGGGCCCGGGTGCGCGAGCACTACGACGACGAGCAGGTCGCCGCCCTGGTCGCGCTGGTCGCCCTGATCAACGCGGCCAACCGGCTCGCGGTGATCGCGCACCAGAAGGGCGGCTCCTACGAGCCCGGGATGTTCGAGGCCTTCGCCGAACGCGGCTGAGCCGGCCGCCGCACCGGTGCCGCGGCGCGCCTTCCGGCCGCGCCGCGGGGCCGGGCGCCGGGCGTCATCGGGCTTCCGGAACGGTGATGGTCTTGTACTCGGTGTAGGTGCCGAGCCCGACGGCGCCGTACTCGCGGCCGAGGCCGCTGGCCTTGAACCCGCCGAACGGGCCGTCGAAGCCGATCGGCGCGCCGTTGACCGTGACCGTGCCGGTCCGCACGCGGCGCGCGACGGCGAGCGCGTGCGCCGGGTCCGCCGACCACACCCCGCCCGACAGGCCGTACTCGGAGTCGTTGGCGACGCGGACCGCGTCGTCCTCGTCGTCGTAGGCGATGACGACCAGGACCGGGCCGAAGATCTCCTCCTGCGCGATGCGCATCGCGTTGTCGACGTCGGCGAACAGCGTGGGCGTCACGTAGTTGCCCTTTTCCAGCCCCGGCGGGACTTTCGGGCCGCCGGTGACCAGCCGCGCGCCCTCCTCGACGCCGAGGCGGATGTAGTCGAGGACGCGCTGCTGCTGGTCGCGGCGGATCATCGGGCCGATGAACGTCCGGTCGTCGGCCGGGTCGCCGACGCCCAGCGATTCGACCAGGTCCTTCAGCCCGGCGACGACCTCGTCGTAGCGGCTGCGCGGCGCGAGGATCCGCGTCTGCGCGATGCACGATTCGGCGTTGTTGAGCAGGGAACCGAACTTCACGCCCTGGATCGCCGCGTCGAGATCGGCGTCGGGCAGGATGATCATGGCGGACTTGCCGCCGAGCTCGAGGCTGACCCGCTTGAGCTGCGCCCCGGCCAGCGACGCGATGCGGCGCCCCGCGCGGGTCGATCCGGTGAAGGCGATCTTGTCGACGTCCGGGTGCTTGACCAGGTATTCGCTGGTCTCGCGGTCGGCGGGCAGGACGCTGATGACGCCCTCGGGCAGGCCGGCCTCGGCGAGCAGCTCCGCGAGCAGGTTCATGCTCAGCGTGTTCTCGGGCGAGACCTTGAGGACGACGGTGTTGCCGGCGAGCAGCGCCGGGATGATCTTGGCCGACGCCGAGGAGAACGGCGAGTTCCACGGGATGATCGCGGCGACCACGCCGATCGCCTCCCGGCGCACGACCGACCGGAACGGCGCGGCCGGGTCCGACGGTTCAAGGATCTCCTCCCAGCCGAACTCCTCGGCCGCCTTCAGGTAGGCGTTGGCCTGCCGGCTCAGGCCGGGCTGGCCCGCCTTGGTGAACCACAGTGCGGAGCCGTTCTCCGCGGAGATGAGCGCCGCGATCTCGTCGGCCCGCTTCTCGCGCAGGGCGGCCAGCTTGCGGACGACGGCGATCCGTTCCGCCGGCGAGGTGCGCGGCCACGGACCTTCGTCGAAGGCCTGCCGGGCGGCCGCGACGGCGCGATCGACGTCGGCGGGCAGCGCCTGCACGGCCCGGCCGAGGACCGAGTTGTCGTGCGGGGACCGGATGTCCAGCAGTTCGGTGCTGCTCGGGGTGGTCCACGTGCCGCCGATGAAAAGTCCCTCGTAGGTGATCACTGCTGTCTCCCTATGCTTATCTGTCACATCAGTGTAGCACTTAAAATGCCTCATCAATGTGACGGTTACTGCTAGGGTGTGGGAGTGAGAGCCGACGCCGCGCGCAATCTCGAGCTGCTGCTGACCACGGGCGCCCGCATGCTCGCCGAAGACCCGGCCGCGAGCATCGCGGCGATCGCGGCGGAGGCCGGCCTCGACCGCCGGACCGTCTACCGCCGGTTCACCAGCCGGGAGGAGCTGCTGTCCGCGGTCTACCAGGCCCGCCTGGACGCGATCGAAGCGGCGATCGACGCGGCCCGGTTCCACGAGGCGCCGGTGCCGGAGGCCCTGCACCGGTACGTCCAGGGGATCGTCCGGGTCAACCGCACCTGGCCGACCGACGTGAGCCGGATGCGCTCGGACCCGGAGATCTGGGCGCGGCGGCAGCGCGCGATCGAGGAGGTCGACCGGTTCATCAAGCGGGCCACCATCGAAGGCTTCCTGCGGGCGGGGCTGCCGGCCCGCTGGCCCGGCAGCGTCCTGGGGTCACTGCTGCGTCTGTCTACAGAGGACTTGTCGGTCCTGAACGACGTCCAGGCCGCCGACGTCATCGTCGGCACGTTCCTGCGCGCGTTCGGAACGGCCAAGGGCGCTGGTCCTTGGAGGTGACCGGGCGGGGCCCCGGATCGAGCCCCGCCCGGCGCGGTTCAGCCGGCCGCGACGATGCGCCACCGCTGGTTGGCGCTGGCGCTGTCGCCCCACTGGCCGAGGTCGGCGCCGCTGCTCGCGCGGCCCATGCCGTCGAGGTACAGCCCGGTGCTGTTGTTGCGGATGCGGACGTTGTTCGCGTCGGTCACCACCAACCACAGCTGGTTGCCGCTGCCGCTGCTCGCGTACTGCGCCACCGCGGCGCCGTTGGTGGTGCGGCCCGCGCCGTCGAGGTAGAGGCCGGTGGCGCGGTTCTTGATGCGGACGCGGTTGCCGGAGTTCTCGACGACCCACTGCTGGTCGTACCGGCCCGGGTCGCTGCCCGCCTGGCCGGCGGTGGCGCCACCGGTCGTGCGGCCCAGCCCGTCGAGGTACAGGCCGGTGGCCGCGTTGACGATCCGGACGTACGTGCCGCCCCCGCTGCCGGAGCCCCACGCGTACCGCAGCCGGGCCAGCCCGCTGGGGTTCGACAGCGACAGCTTGATGCCCGCGCCCGTGCCGGTCTTGGTCGTCATGCTGTACCAGTCGCCGTCGCGCAGGCCCGGCCAGTAGACGCTGCCCACGCCGAGGCTGCGCATCTTCGCGCTGACGCCCCGGACGTAGTCGGCGAAGAACGAGCCGCTCGGGATGTTGTAGTCGATGGTGTCGTACTGCACGCCGTTCTTGCTGCCGGGCGACATCGGGCCGCCCCACTCGGTGACGACCGTCCGGCCCGCGTACGCGCCGATGTAGCCGCCGATGTGGTCGGCCCACTCGTTTTCGCTTTCGTAGCCCGCGAAGAACGAATAGTCGTGGGCTGCCAGCAGCGTCCCGTCCAGGCGGCGGTCGCCGCCGACCGCGGGCACGTTCTGGGCGTACCCGGCCCCGTCGAGGATCACCCGGCCGCGGGGCACGCTCGGGTACCGGGCCAGCCAGGCGGAGTAGAAGTTGTTCAGGTCGCCGGTGCTGTAGGCGTACGGCTCGTTGATGACCTCGAAGTAGGCGTTCGGGTTGCTGCCGTACTTGGCGACGATCGTGTCCCACATCTGCTGGAACCGGCCGGTGTCCGGTGGCTTGCCGCCGGTGTAGGCCCAGTAGGCGAGGATCACCTTGCCCTTGGCGAGCGCGGTGTCGATCGCCCCGGTGTAGGTGCCCCAGTACTGGGCGACCGTCGGCTCGTTGACCGGCATCCGGACGGTGTCGGCCCCGGTGATCGAGTACAGCTGCCCGATCACCTGGTTCGCCGCGGTGGCGGCCGAAGCGTAGGTGTCCGAGGCACCCAGCCCGGACACGTACAGCACGCCGTTGACGAAGTTGTCCCGCGTGTCGGCCCAGTTGACGCCCTTGAAGCCGGCCGTGGACGCCTGGGCCTGCTGCGGGCCGGCGGTCAGCAGCCCGCCGGCGAGCGCGACCAGCGCCAGCAGCCTGGACGCCCGGGACAGCGTCCTGCGGAGCACGGAATGGGTCGTTCTCATCGGCTCGGTCCTCCCGGATCCCTTGCGCAGCCGGAATGGTCGAGACACTGGTAACACCCGGCCGGGGCAAGCGGCCAGGGTTCCGAAGCAAAACGATCGGGATCGGTCAGGAAAGAACACGGTGGGGGCGCCCAGTGCAGGGGGGTGCCGGTGGCATCGGGCCCCCCCCGCAGGCGCAACCCCC